>CBDFFW010000001.1:0-1794760 GCA_965246945.1 Alphaproteobacteria bacterium | reverse complement strand
CCTAAATATATAGAAAATTATAAAAAGGCCGCACAGCTTATTAAGCCGGAAGATATTGGCTTTGAAATTCATGATAGCGAAGCAAGATCGGTAGATTATTATCGCCGGCAAGTTGCCGCAATTCATCACTTAACTGTATCCAATAACATTGGCATTAAACTTTCATGGACTAGTGGAGCTAAAAACGCTTTAGACGAAAGGGCATTTGATCGAGCGCAGGATTTATTTTCACAAAGACTTTTGGAAGAATTTGGGGATAAACCTCATCTTCTCGATTATGTATATATCAATCCCGGGAAAACGTGGCATTTAGGTAAAAACAAATTTGGCATACCGACGATATTAGCGGATGCAATGCCTTACTGTTTATTGACAGCGCAAGGTGGCTTTGAAGATAGATTTGCCATTAACGGCCCACATACCGCCTGCGAGCTATATAAATTGCATATACTTCCTAGATTTAAAGTGGACGGTGAAATTTGCTGGCCTGAAACAGAAAGAAATCCTCAATTACGAGGCCAGCCCAAAGATAAACATTTATTAAGTATGATGCATCAATATGCGGCTCTATACAAAATTTTAAATGATTTATCCGTAGGAGATATTGCAGACATTTCTCCGGCAAATGAAAATTCAGGGCAAGAAGCGGATTTATATATTAGACAGCAAGTTGAAAAAATTCATGCCATATCAAGATATGCAACACCCGCTGAAATACGAGCGCGTGCAAATATGGATGCTGCTGATTATGATATTAATAAATCACTAGGATGGCAGCCTAGCCAACATGGTTTACGCAGGATTGCGTCAAATGATATAATGAATTATTGAATCTAACTGGTTTAGCTTGTTTCTAACTGTTTTCTTTTTTCAAACAATCTAACAATGCGATTTGCCTCAATCGGGTTTCGATCAATCTCAACAGTAATTTTTTCTCTGATATTAAATAATGAGTTGACTAATTGATAATCTATCTCTTCTGTCTTTTCTGCTTTATCAAAAATTTCTTCTATTGCTGCAGTAATTTTCTTACCCATTTTAAAAGAAATTACGTAGTTGCTTACAATTGTAATGGCATTATTTTTATGCGCGCTAAAAGCCTTCTCACCAAAAAAAGTGGAACTTTTGCTCATCTGCCATTTATCAAGATACTTACGATCAAGCCAAGTGTTACCACCAATTAAACGGTGAGTTACACCATTCCATTTATTTAGCAGCTTATTAAAGTTTGTTTCGGCTTCATCGGAACAGAAAAAATACCATGGATGTTGTGTCCATACATACATTATTCGCGTTTTATCATAATAAAGAACTGACATTATAATTTGCTGCAAAAAGAAATAAGCATGTTTTAAATTAATAAATTGCCAAGTATTTTTATCCATACCTTCCGGCAGCAATTCCTTAAGATTGAGTTGCTTTAATTGGTTTTCAAGCCACTGTTCCGCCCTCATAACATCTGCTGCTAACCAATTGATATCTAAAACGTAATAATGACCTTCTTTAGAGCAAATGCCTTTTTCTTCCATATACTTTAAAATGCGGTAAATATTGCTTTTCCCATAACCAACCAAGTTTGCAGTTAAATCTTCTAATTCTTGCACCGTTATTCTGCGGCCATGTTCGATCATGAATTTGATCAAATTATAATCTGGGCCAATTTCACCAATAATTCCGCGTGCCATTTTCCATACCTCGTGGAAAGCATAGCAAAAAGTTTAATTATGTATAGGCCCAAAGTGATAAAAAGGGAGTTTCAAAAAAATGTAATATTTAAAAATACGCATATTTTGTCAACTATTGACAAAAACATTCATATTAGTATAATATATTTTCCATCGGGGATGGAAAATGACGATTTTTTAGTAGAATTATATCCTTTTTTCCGGTATATTTTCCTACAAGCCAGGGAATTTGGAAAACCCCTGGCCTAAGGAAAAGGATAACATGTCTACGACGATTTTGCCCAATGCCGAATTAATCTATGTTATTTCCCATATAGGGCCATTAACAGAAGATGAAATTTATGATTACTTTCATTACAAGTATCCAAATACTAAAAATCTAGGTCTTGCTATCGAGCTAGAAGAAGAAAAAATGAATATAGAGAAAAAAGATGGTTATTATAGATTAACCGCATCGCCAGAAGATAATGTTAATAAATTTTATAGTCTGAGTATTGAAGATTATTTGCCCGAAGGTTTGGATGATGGGAAAATCGAATTAGAAAGTCTGCGTGATGCCTTTGCCTTATGGTTTAAGTTGGTTATGTCTATAAAGTCATATGGGAAAAAGGAAATTTCATGTTGGACTAACATTCCATGGACATATTTTGCAGAGACCCAATACCAACATGAAATCATGAACAAGATGATTAGAGATGGGCAGCTTAGCGTAAATTACGGATTTAATAGCAAGCGTTCACCATTCCATCGGAAAATTGCTGAAAATTTAGTTTGTGAACAATTATTCGATGTATTGCTAACCCGTAAACCTTACGAAGACAAAAATGCGTTTCTGACTTTGGTTGGGGATTATGCCATTAAAATAACTTTGAATTCAGCTATTCAGCAAAAAATAACGACGGTCTTCAAAAGTTCCGGCCTCGTAATGAATAAAGATGAAGATTTTAGTGAAGTATTTGCCAGCATGGAAGCGCTAGTAGGCCAGAAAACGCCTATTACATTTGAATTTACGCGCAATGTATCAAAAGTAAAATCTGTTAAGAAAAAATTTGATAAAATTCTGACTAGAGAAATAACACTTCCGCAATCTGTTGAGAACGTCTTGATTTATCAAGATATGGATGAAGACGAAATGGCAGATGAAAAAATTGATTTCAACTTCATGGCAATATCTGCGGCAAATATGAACGAACCTTTTATAAAAGAGGCACGATACGTTTAATTCTAATTACAAGAACGTATTTGATTTCTTAATACTGCGTAATCTTGCATTGCTATGGGAAAGGCGGCACTTTCTGGTGCCTGCCTAATTTCGTTAGCCAATTGTGTTTGAAAAGCGCGATCGTATTTTTTAATCGGTAGGCAAACGCAAGCCGGATTAGAATTTACCGCTGCGCAAGCGGTCAATAAGTTCAGTGCGATTACGGGGAGCATCAAGCGTAGCACGAAGTTGCGCATCTTTTACCTCGATAGATTTTTGAAGTTGATCGACACGTTCTGCGGTGCGGCCGGCTTGCCGCGCACCGAATAGAACGCCTAAAACGGATAAAGCTGCTGCGCCATAGCCTAGCAGCTTCACCGCATTGCCGGTAAGCCAGCTTTTAAGCAAAGCTAGCATTACCGCAAACCCTTTAATCGGTCATCGATGCGGGCATATAAGACAATAGCGATGCCGATTAAAGCGCAAACCAATAATCCCCATTTGGCCTGTGGGATGTATTGCGCCAGATCGGCCAAAATGCTTTTAGCCGGGTCTGCTGTATCGCCAATACCTTGGATAACCGCCGTGCCAATAATGCTGGCAGCGGCTAACTGTGAACCTTTAACGGTGCGTGTTTGCTGCAGGCTTTGTGTTTCGGGTTCAACGCCAACCATAACCAAAGCTTTGGTTATTTGCGCATCAGTATAAGGCTGCTGGCCGTTTTCATGCTGAATAATCGCTTTGGTTAAAGGCTCCAAATCCGCGAATTGATGCATATTTAGCGGTGCATCGGCATCAATATGCATACGGCTGCTGACATCATTAATGTAAGCTTCCGTATCGTTATTATCCGCTGCCGGTGCAAAACGGGTGATAATTAGCCGAACCGTATTTAACTGGTGTTCATCTTGATAAGTGATCAAGTTGCGAGCGCCAGCGCGAATACCGTAAATCGCCGTTTTAAATTGGAAAAAGTTAGTGTCGGTTTGCTGATCGGCTAAACCTTGCCAAGGTTCATTATCCTTTTTCAAATTAAAGGGGTTGTTATTGCGAATACCAGGGGGTGGATTGTTAGCCATCACGGCTCCTTTTGTTAGGGGTTAATGGTTTTGGAATTTTAAGTGGTCGCGGATATCGGCCAGTTTGGCTTTGATGGCGGCGATATCTTCCCGCATTTCGGCCACCACGCGGCGCCCGGTTACATCGTTATCAACTTGATGCTCAAGGGCATTTAAACGCTGATCGGTAATGGCGCTTTTGGAAGATACCCAAACAATAAGTTTGACGAAGGCGATTAGCACTGCAACGCTGTGCGCAATCGCCGCCGCCACAATACTGATTGTCGCAATACTCATAATTTTTTCCTTGGTTAATAGCGGGACAAAATAATCCACTGGCCGCCATCGCTATAAATGGTAATGGTTTGGAAGTGGCTGGTTAAGGCTTGGGCTTGTGCATCGGGGCCGCCGCCGCCCGTTTGCGTAATGGTTACGTGATTGGCCGTAACATCCATTTTCTTAATGGTTGCCACACGGCCAACGGCTTGATTTGGTGGCGGTAAACGAAATTCAATTGCACCGTTAAAAGCACTTACAATATAAATAGGATGCAACATAGAAGGCGTAATAACGCCACTAGTCGTATCGCTATATTGAATATAAAGGCTGTTAACTGGTTGGTTGGTTTCATTAACAATCCACCACTGCGCACCGTTGCTAATTACGGTAAGCGTATCATAACGGCTTTGCAGTACAACCGTGCGGCTGTCTGGTCCGGCACCGTCTTTCTCTTTAATAGTAACAACATTATTGGTTAAATCAGTTTTCTTGATTGTGACCACAGCACCTAATGCATCATTTGCATTTGGTAAATTAAGTGTGACCGGCTTGTTAAAGGCGCTGGTTAAATAAATCGTGCTAGTTAAATCAAGATCAATGGTGCCGCTTTCATCAGAAGCAGGATTGATAAAAACGGTGCTATAAGTTTGCTTTTCAACATATAGGTCGGTAATCCAGGTTTTTTTCAGAAAGTTTTTATAGGGGTAGCCGGCATTAATGGTTGTGTATTCACCATGCAACGTAGGGTCCCAAATGGCCGAGCCGCCTGTAGCGGAAAACAGATTTTCAATAGACGTATTGATTGAACCATTATCAATCCGAATACCAGGCGCCAAGCCATGACTTTCCGCATAAAAGTTTTTAATAAAATTAGTATCCGTATTAAAACCCATCCGTAAGCAGGCTTGTGCATTGGTATGGACATTGGCTTCACAATCAGTAAAGGAATTGGCAAAACGTGCGGAAGCTACGTTAAAACCAAAACCACTCATTGGTGCTGAAAGTGAATAAACCCTGACATCACGCAATTTATTAGCGTTAGGCGTGTCGCCATAAGTGCTGGCATCATTCGCGTGGGTCGGTGTGATTGTAAATAAAACACCATCGGTTTTTGGGCGCGCAATTAGAACGTGGCTAATACTGTTCCAATAACAAGGCTTATTGGTATCACTCCAACCATCAAAACAAATACCAATTTGCGCATCCCAAATTGAGACATTCTCAACAACATTTTTTACACAAGGCCCATCACGGCCATAAAGCTTAATACCGCTGGCACCGCCAACAATCCGCAGATTTTGCACAAGGCTGTAGCCCTGCACCATATCAATGGCGTTATAGGTAGACGGATAGCCAATATAATCATTGGAATTATAAGCTTGTGGCCGCGCTTGAATAATTGTGGCTTCGCCAAAACCAATAACTGCGCAGCCATAACCTAAAGTTACAGTTCTGCCAACATGGTAAGTGCAAGCGCGCAGCTGTATGGATTTATTTTCAAGAATTGCTTGATTAATCGCATCGGCATCATCATGCACGCCATCGCCTTTGGCGCCATAATCTTCCGGCCGGGCAATTTCCCTTGAGCCTAGATATTCGCGCAGCGCCAGCTTGCTGACGCTTTGGCCAGGCACCAAAATTTCATCAATGTAAGGCAATTTTTTACAGCTCGCATCTAGCTAAAACGTATCTGTCTGAACCGTGTTGGAAGTAATAACGGCCTGCGGTCATACCTGAAAAAGAACTCATGGTTAAACGACCATGATCTTTGGTATTTTCCTGGGTGGAAGTGATGCCGACGGTGCTTTGTGTAAAATCAGCCGTATAGCCATCCGTCACTTCAATTTTATTAACCGCAACGTAAGTCGGTGTTGTGCGCATCCCAGGATGGCTAACTTGCAATTGCAAAGCGCTGGTTGAATTGGCGATGCCGTGCATCGCATAACAAGGGCGCAGAAAGCGGTAAATAAGTTGCAATTCAAGCAGATAAGGCCGCGCTAAAAACGGTTGTTTAAAATTAGCAATATTCAATTGCAGATCACCTAGATAAAAGCTTTTTGCGGTGATTGCACCGCAATTGGCTTTCACTTCAATTTCAATACCATTGCTGCAATCACCCATATTGCTAACTGCTAGCGTGACATCGCTATTAGTTGCGCTGGCAATGGATTGGGTGCCGGTTTGAATATCGGTTGTGGCCGAAAAGTCATCCGCTGCATTGGCCTTGCGAATGGTGGTAACAAAATCCACCGCTGAACCGGCATTGTGGTAAGCGCGGCAACTGAAATAAGCCAGATTGTTTTTAAACCGCCAGCAATCTTTTGCCTCAATCCGGTGTCGAAAATAAATGGCGCCGCTGCTATCCAATGTGGCGCTGTCAATCCAACTTGAAAAACCAGTGGCGGTTAATGTGGAAGCGGTATTTTGTTTAATGGTGCCGGCAGAAACGGTGCCGGCCGCTTTAATAGCCAATAAATCAACAGGGCCGTATTGCCAGCTATTGGATAATGACACGTTGGCGATTTGTGAACTGCGGCAGCAACCATTAATCACAGCATTGTTTAGTGCTAGTGATGGCGTGTGAAGCACATCGCCAAATTCGCCGCTGGTGGCAACTGCGGCCAAAGCACCTGGTTGCACGGCGCTATCCGCCTTTGCACCTTGCGTAGCGGTGGCGAAATCCGTGGCGGCATGGCCGGCAGCACTGCCTAATGCGCCAGGCTGCACGGCACTATCCGCTTTGGCACCTTGCGCGGCGGTGGCAAAATCACCCGCTGCATGGCTGGCTGCTGTTCCTAAATCACCTGGTTGAACAGCGGTATCTGCCTTTGTGCCTTGTGCCGCAGTGGCGAAGGCGGTTGTATCTTGCGCAGCGGCTGTGCCGACATCATCCGGCTGTAAAGCGGTATCGGCTTTTACACCTTGTGCGGCGGTGGCAAAATCTGTTGCTGCATGTGAAGCGGCGGTGCCAGCATCGGAAATATCCGCCAACACATGGGTATGTTCGGCCAATGCCAGGCCAGCGCGAACTTGCGCAATTGTGGCTTTGCGGGTCGCGTCATCCTGCACAACAGGCACAGTTTCTGTGCCTGCCAGCGTGATTGCATCGGGCAGTTCCGAAATTTTTTTTGTGGTTGTCATGCTATTCTAAAACCAAAACAATGTTTTGTGTGCCGGTTGTGGTAGCTTCGACGGGGCCAGCGAAATCAGATTTATTGCCGTAGCTATCGACTGACCTTAGCCAATAATAAAGCGTTTCTTGGCCGGGCAAGCGGTTGCGCGTTACGCTATTGCCATATACTTCCATAATGCGCGCTGCATCATGTTCGGGGTCATCGGTGTTTTCATCGTATTCCCATAATTCGACATAGCGGAAATCACGGTCTCTAATTTGATTCCAGCCAATTGTGATAATTTCCGTGCCAGCTGTAGCCGTAATATTGCTTGGCGTGGTTGGCGGGATAGAGGCGTTATTCGGTGCTACCACCGTTGGCGAACCATCCAATGTTTGCAAATCCGTAACTGAAAAAGCGTAAATATCGGCGCTATCTTCATCTAAAGTAAGGTCAATGCCTAAATCATCGGACATTTGCCATTCGGATATGGTGCAGGGCATATCAGCCAGGCCAAAGCGTGGCAGATCGACTGCCACCGTTTCGCCAGCGGCCAATTGAAAGCCTACTAGGTTAGCCGGAAAACTTAACTGTCTTTGGTGCCGGTTTTGTTCCAAAGCAATTTTGGCAATCCTTTGAGCCATGCTATCAGATTGCGTAAACGGTAAATCCAAAGTGCCAGTGACAGTTTCGCCACCATCTTCATCGATATATGCATTTGCTGTTACCTGTGGGTAATCGGTTGGTTGCCATTGGTGCGAGGGGGAAACAAACGC
Source organism: Alphaproteobacteria bacterium (assembly GCA_965246945.1). Classification (GTDB taxonomy): domain Bacteria; phylum Pseudomonadota; class Alphaproteobacteria; order UBA11073; family UBA11073; genus CBDFFW01. The sequence continues at coordinate 1,786,648 of CBDFFW010000001.1, read as the reverse complement.
ACCCGTCATGGTGTTTACTAAATTCTGCCGCGAACGATGTGGGCGCAAAACTACTGCATCACGGACATGATTTGGCCCTAAACTATAAATGGGTGGTGTATAAGCACCAACGCGTAAACGCCATTTTCCGCCTGTATATGCTGCTTTGCCTGCGCATGAAGTAAGCATATTTTGTAAATTATCTTGTGGAGTTGAAGCCAGATCAACCACACCATTACAGGTATAACGTTTTTCAGTTCCGGTTATTGTATCAACCGTTTCATCGCAAATATTTGCAGCGGCGCTAAATGAATCAAGGTCAATTTCATCAAGGGTCGCACTAAAACCAAAATCTGCGCTCATATAATCCATTACGCAAAGGGCTGAATTATCGCTCCAAGCAGTAGTTTCATTACGCAAATCATAGACTTCACGGCCACTAACAACCGCTGAAATATTAGGCAGGCCACCGGAATAGGCTGTATCATCCCAGCGCAGCATCGCATGGATATAAGCGAGGCCGCGCAAGCGGTGTGCGCTTGTCCATTTACCGCCAGTATTATCAATTAAAACTTGATCGGCTACCTGATTATTGGCGCCAAGGTGTTTATAAATTGATGCATAAGAAACACCATCATGAAAATAAGGTGCTGCATTTGCGTTATTGCTGCCATCAAAGGCAACAACCGCATCATTAAACTGGATATCTCCAATAGCTGCTACTTCATGGCCAGCCAGTACAACAACTAAATGCAGAATATCAAGTTTGCTACTGCTACTATCAATCGGGCGGCTGTGAATAAATACAATCGGGCCACTAACCAGCGTCCTACCATAAATAATTTTTTGACTGGTAATCGGTTGGCGCACCATTTGCGTACGGCCACCACCAGCCACATCGGCGGTAAAGGATGAAGCACTGCTTTGCAGGTTTGAGCTTTTACCGAATACTTGTTGGCCTAAATATGAAACACCAACTGAAACAACGCTGCCAGCCAAGCCGCCAATGAGTGAACCAAGTATGCCGCCGCCGACCAAACCACCAATAACGGGCGCGACAACCGCGCCGCCAATTGTGCCAATAATGGGAATGGCTTTCGCCATAAGTTAAATTCTCCAAGCTTGTTGTGCTTTAGCTAAGGGGTAAAAAATCAAACCTTGTTCACCTGGACAGGCAATTTTGGCACCGATACATACGCCCAAAATTTCTTCTTGCTCGATGGCGACAAGACAAATATCGCCGCGTAGTGCCATGCGAGGGTTAATTGCAGAAAAGCCAAATTCATAAGCCGTTTTACAAGCTAAAGTTGCTAACCCATTTTCCCTTTGCAGCAATGCGGCAACAGATCGCTTTGATTGGCAATTACGCCAGCGGCGCGATATATCCACGCCGGTTAAAGCCATCACACATTGCGTAACCAGCAAACCGCAATTCTGCTGGTGCCAGGAAAAGGGCTTTTTATTGGCTTCTGCAATAACCTTTGCCAGTCTTTCCGGCCAATCAGGTAATCGCGTAATCATGCGCTTTTTGGTTTTCCCCAATCAATGTCAATTTCTTGCAAGGCAGGGACAAATTCTAACCCTTTATCATCGGGAAAACGGGCTTGCTGATCGGCTTGTGTGTAGCGTCTCAACCGTGCGCGGCTTAAATCACGTAAATGGTTTTCAACAGCCAGTGTAATAGAAGCCGTATCGCCGCCATCTGTAATTTCGGACGTATCCATTCGGCCTTTAAAGATGACAACCGGGTCGGTTATTAAGGCAAAGTTTTCATCTGAAAAACCTATCCATAAGGTTGCATAGCGGCCTTGAATGGGTTCCGCTGCCACTTCGCTGATTTTATCGGGGCTTACGCCGGATAACTGCATATTCATGCCACTGGCGCGCAAATCCATCGTTTCTTGCACCGATGACACGCTGGCCAAATCACCAATGCCAAACCAAGTTTGATCATTCCAGTTTAATGTGCCAACACCTGTCCAACGGCGTACAAGTTCACTTTCAAAATCCAGTTCGGCTAATAATATCGGCCTTACAACAAGCTGTTCTGTTTCGCTGGCTGCTAATTCATCAAGGCGATTAGGCATTATAAAATTTCTTCAAATTCCAATTGATAGGATGACAAGCGGGTAATATCGGTTGTGTTATCGCCGGCATCATCGCTGATAAGCCGCATGCGCACGCAAATTTGATCAACCTTCAAAGATTGCGTGGTCACATCTTCTCTTAAAATTGGCGCAATATTGATATTGCCACGGCCATTAATATCTGTTTGTACATCATCTAAAACCAAATGGGCGCGGCCGGTAGAAGTTTGAATGGCATCACCTATAACTATAATATTTTCCACCCATGGTGCGCAGCCGGTGATTAGCAAACCGTTATCGCTACCCGTGGTTAATGTGCAATCGCCGTCACCCTCATAAAAACCGCCGCCAAGCTGCGTTAATATCGTTTCGCCATTTTCTGTAAGAATGACCGGACAATCTTCTTGCCCAAAATCCAGCACTTCACCCCATTCAAGCGCGAGCGTTCGCCCGTTTTCCAAACCGAATGGCACCCAAACGCCTTCCGCCCAAATTTCATCGGCGGTTTCCGTTATAAGCTGTATATCCGCATCATCATATGGCCATAGCATTGGCATCGCGTAAGTATCGCCAAGCCAAATCGGCTCACCCGTGCCAAGATATAGCGCAGTTTCAAGCGCCAATCCTTTATCATCATTGGTTTGATCGCTAAAATCATAGTGATCGGTAAAAAATGTTGGCCCAATTTCTTCTGCATAAGCCGACATGCTTTGCAGAATAAGCCGTGGCACTAACCGCCGAAAATCTGGCACCAAAATGGTGCCGGCAGGGCCGCGCAATTGGGCCAATAAGGCATCAAGCTTAGCGGCTGATTTTTGGCTTAATTTGAATTCAAGCTTGGCAACCCAGCGCGTGCCTTCGCGTGCAACTGCTTGCGTTTGATTGGTTAAGGTATTGCGAAAAATTGCCGTATTGTTGCGTAGATAATACGTTTGGCTAGAAGGCAATAAACCATCTGGCCAAATCAAATCCGTCATGTTGGCAAAACTTCTGTGAATTCCAATTGAAAGCGGGTTTGCTGGCGGTAATCTGTATCGTTACTGCCAGCATCATCGCTGGTTAGTTGCATTTGGGCGCGCACATTTTGCGTGATTAAAGCGCCAGTTGTGATGGCATCGCGCAAGCGTGGCCTAATCGTCACATTGGCATAGCCATTTTCGTCTGCATCAATGTCTTGCACCACCATATGCATGCGGCCGGCAGAAGTTTGAATTAAATCACCCACTTTTAACACGCCGGCTGCCGATGGCGTAAACCCATGCACAACCAAACTTGTGCCGCTACCACTAACCAGTTGCGGTGAACCGGCCAGCGAGCCTTGTGGATTAAGGCGCCGAAAATCAGGCAATAAGACAATTCCCGCCGGGCCTTGTAAGGAAGCTAAAAATGCTTCTAAGCGCCGTGTATCCATAATACCGCGTGTAAGGGATAATTTAGCCACCCATAATGCGCCATCACGTTCCAGTGTTTGCACTTGATTGGTTAGCGGGCTTCTAAACTGTGCTGTGTTGGTTCGAATATAAAATGATTGCGATGCCGGTTTTAAATTAAGCGGCCAGGTTAGCATATCAGGCAAAACGGCCTCCATTCCGTTGCCAAGTATCAATTACACGGGCTTGTGCAATACCAGATGACGCTTTCACAATGCCTGGAATTTTGGCGTTTAAAGCTTGGTCAATTGCTTTGGCCACTTGCGCGGAAGTTGCCGCTGGGTCACTACTGCCGCTGGCATCAATATTCAGCACATAGGTTGGGCTACCATTGCCAGAACCGGCAGTTTCAACGCCCAATCTGCCAGATGGCAAACGGGTTAATGGCATAACCGCTTCGGGGCCAGCTTCCCCCATTAATCCCATGCCATTTGCCATCGGAAAAATGGTTGGTGAATTGACCACACCGCCACGGGCAAAGGCTTGCACATTTACGCCATTGGCAAATACGCCGCCATGCGCAAAGCCAAAAATACTGCCAATTCCGGCACCTAGCGCTTGGGCAAGTGGGCCGGTAATTTGGGTTCGAACCAATAATCTGGCGACATCATCAATCATGCCGTCAATCATATTTGACCAGTTTAGCTTGCCGGTTTTGGTAAAATTGGTAAGCGCATCTTCTAGATTGCTAAACGTATTACCAACAACGGTTTGCAAGTTGGCCGCCATATTATTGGCAGAGTCACTATAGGTTTTTAAACCGCGAACAACACCCGCTTGCCATTCCTTGCTGTTTTGTAACATGCGGTTTTGTGCATCTTGCATGGCAACCATGGCTTGTTGCTCGGTAATTGCACCCGATTTAAGTAGGTCATAAATTTCCTGCAAATCCTTCTGATATTTTTCAATTACATCGCCTTGTTGATCGTAAAGTTCTTGAATTTTCTTAATGGATTGCTGGCGTTTTTCTTCTTCCTTACGCAATTCTTCATGCGCTTGCCTTTCATCATATAATTCACCAGCTAATAATTTAACCTTTTGACGCTGTGCTTCCGTTGCATCGGCAGATAAGCGGCGTAATGCCTCATCTATCGCTTGTTCGCGGTCGGTTTTGCCAAGCTCATCTCGTTGTTCCTGTAGGCTTTCAATAATTTTCTCATTGGCTTCAAAAACCTTTTGTTTTGCGTCTGCATCTTTTTGGTCTTGTTCCGCCTGTGCTTGTGCCGCTTTCAAATCGTAAAGCTTATCGGTTTGGGCGATAAGCTCATTGATTTTTTGAATATTCTGCGGATTTTTATCAAGCAGGCTGGTTAATTCATCTTTGGCGCGCTGGCGTTCAGCTTCAATTTTAGCAGCACCTTGGTATGAGATATTAAACAAATCATTTTGCAGTTTTTGCTCAATGCTAACTAACTGCTTGGCATGTTCTTCTTCTGCATGTTGCTCTTGCACTAACTGGTTAAATTTTGCCTGCTGATTTTGTGCATTATTATCTTTGGTTTGCTGATCGCTATCACGAATCTTTTGCTGAATTTCTTCATAACGTGCCGCATATTTTTCATATTCGGCTTGCGCATCATCAAGCTGTGCTTTTAAACTAAATGCTTCATTCCATTTCCAAAAATCGTCCGTAATACTGGGATTGCCCAGCTCTTTGATTTTTGCTTGTAAATCTTCAACCTGTGCCTTGTATTGGTTATACAGCACTTCTGTATTATTTTTGCTTAAACCCTTAAATTCGAAATCACCGCTTAAAAATAATTTGCTTTTTTCATAAGCAATGCCAGCCTGCACAGCAAAATCGGTAAGCGCTTTTGCTGCATCACCGATTAAAGGTGCTAGGGAAAGTAGAGCACGGCTTAAATTAATTTCGACAACTTTGCTTAAGGTTGTAACTTCTTCAGTTGTCCGTTCCGCTTGGCGAACCAAACTATCTTCTAATACAATCCCTAAATCTTGTGCTTGTTGCCTTACCTGATTTAAATGTTGTGAACCTTGTGCCAGCATTTCAGCGAATTGCAGACCGGCTTTATCAAATAATAAATAGCTTAGCCGTAAACGGTCTTGCGGGTCTTCTACGCGGGTAAAAGCATCGGCAACATCATTTAAAACATCTTCTGTTTTGCGTATATTTCCTTCACCATCCTTAAGTGTAATCCCTAATTCTTTAAACGCTTCCGTAGATTTTCCAGTACCATAAATCGCTTCGCCAATATTCTTAGAAAATTTTTCAATCCCTTTATCAAATGTTTCTTGATCTATTCCGGCCAGTTTGGCTGCGTAACGCAGTTCTTGTAGGCTTTCGGTATTGATACCAAGCAAATCTGCCATTTTGGCAAGTTGCTCACTTGATTCAAATACGCCTTTAACAAATTCATATATTTTTTCTACGGCAAACGCTGCCGCTAGTTCGGCGGAAAATTCACCTAAAGTTACCAGAAGTTCTTCTTTAATTTTATCTGCAACTTCACTTACCGTTATGCTGGCTTTTTTAGCAGATTTATCTATTTGGTTAAATGCCGCTTCGCCGGTTTTACCAACATCGAGCATGGTTGCTTTGACTTTTCCGTCATCGACAACCGCCAAGCGAATTGAATATGATTGTGTTACACTACCCATAGGAAATATCAGAAAATAGGCGGCTAAAAGCCGCCAGATTGCTTGCTTGCGTGTTTAGTTTACTCGCTCAATTCATGCATATTTTCGGTATGAGAATTTTTGCTGTTTAATGCATTGACCATTGCAAGTTCGGCTTCTTGCAATAAGACGGATACGCCAGTTAAATTATAACCCCGCGCTTCCGCCATTTTATATGCGGCATTTAAATCTATGCCGGTAATTATTCCGGTTGCTGAAAAATTAAGCTGGCCAAGGCAAGCCGTTAATACATCCCATGTCTGGAATTCAATATCGTCAACCAGTTCATAGGTGCGATAAGGGCAAGCTTGGCAAGTAAGATTTAATTCGCTGCATCCACGGCAATATTCTGGGCCGCCGCCTGGTTTGAAGTGCCATTGGCAGAGACCCTTAATACGTTTTTTGAGGCGTTTAAAATCACTTGCTGGACGGTGATAAGTTGAAAAAAACGCTCGCCAACCGGATATAAATCCATAACGGTTTTAATATTTTCTGTTGTAACTGGTGCTTGTTGCTCCTGCACAATTAAATGCGTTATATGCCGATTAGCCAATTCAGAAATTAGATAGGTTTGATATAAACCATCCCGATCTTCGCGTTCTTCATCGCCGTAATCATGATTTAGCTTTTTCCTAGCCGCTGCTTGCGCTGCTAACATGGAAGGTTGCGTTAATGGTTTTACTGTAATCTTAATTCCATATGGTAAATCAAGTTCATAAGGTTCAGTGGAAAAGTTTAATTTACTCATGCGTATTGGCTTCCATCTAAGTCATTTAAAAGCGTAACAGTTAGCATACAGCCAGCATCGGTATTTTTAGCGCCGCGAAAATCAAAGCTTGCTTGCACGCCACCAGGCCCGGTAACAGCCAATTTAGGTTTTGGCAAATACACCTCATGCGCTTGCATAATCAATTTCAAATTTGGGTTGAGCGTATAAGAAAATTCCAAATCAACCGGCGTACTGCTGCTGGCTGCATCAATCAAAGTTGTATCGGCAAACCGTACTTCAATTGTACCTGTCAAAGCGGCAATTGTCGGGTCAACACCGTCAATCTTGCCATCATCACGAATGGTTTCAATACTTTCTAAATTATTTGAATAATTAAGTGAACCTTTGGTTAGGTTGCCAATTGAAGCACCGCCGCTTTTGATAGCCCCTTGGAATTGGCTAATCCGTTTAAACGTTAATTCATCCGGTGTGCCGCCAATACTAGAATTATAGCGTGTTTCGCCTTGTGCAATACCGTTAATTGTAGCTTGCGCCGCGCCCGAACGCTGAAAATCAAAAGCAATGCTATTTAAAACTAAGCCAGTATGTAGGAAATAGGCCGGTACTTGCGGCAGGCCAACTTGCGCACTGTAGCTTGGTAAACTGTTATCACCGCTTTTAAATACATGCTGCGTGCCGCCGCCAGTTAGTACAGCGCCACTAACTGTTGCATTAGATGCAGCCAGTGTAAAATCATTACCTGCTGTGCCGGCAGTATCGTATTGAACGCGGATTTTCTGTGTGCCGGTCGGGCGGCTATAGGTTGCAACGCTTACGTCACCATCGGATGAGTTATTAAGTGTGGTGACAGCGGCATCCACCGTTTGGGTGACAGTGCTTTGAATCTGAATTTGGTCACCTGCCGGTGTGCCGCTGACAAAAGTAAATACTGTATCATTAATGGTAATTGTTTGGTTCGCCGTTGGATTGCTGGCAAAATCTATATAACCTTCTGCTTTAATTGTTGTGCTAATAGGGTCGCCAAATAAACCAGTTAGCCAAAACCCCAAATAGCGCGGGTCAACCGGCACAACAATATCGCCATCATCTTTGATAACATCAAGCAAGGGCTGCGCGGGGTCGCGGCCAAAGCCTAAAACAGTGTCATCAATCAAGCCTTGTTCACTGCCTAGCGATGTGCTGACAAAAGGCATAGCCCAAAAATTACCAGTTGGTTTTTGGCCATATTGGGTTTCACGTAATAACATAAGCGTGGCCGATGAGCCATAAGCGCGTGCCATGGTTTTAACTCCTAAATTTTAAGGGATGGAAGGTTATGCCAGCGGGTGGCTGGCTTCGTATTCGACAGTAAGTTCAATGGTGCCAGTTTTGATAGCTGGCCCGCCCAAAATCGGTTCAGTTACCAATTCGGGGCGATTATAAGTCATGCCAAAAGCCAAATCCTCTAATGTGGGAAAGCTAGTTAGCACATTGCCAATGGCCAAAATCAAATCATCAAAATTTTGATCACGTTGGCTGGTATTGGCACATTCAATATAAAGTTCGATTGGAATATTATGGCTGTAATAAACAGGGTCAAAGCCGCCTAATACAATATCCGCATCGCCTGGATCGCCATCCCGAATAATAATTAAACCTTGGGGTGGGATTTTTTCTGGTAAAACGCTGTTACGCTCAACTTTTGCCAGACAATACAGCGAAATGAGGGAAGCTAGTTTATGTAGGATTTGTTCGGCTTTGCTGCTCATGATTTGTCATCAACTAAATATTTATCAATGATATCCGGTGCGCGTGATGCCCAAAGTTCGCCGGTGCTAGCGACATCGAACCGCTTTGGCATCTGCACTTGCGGAATAAGAATAAACATAATGGCCGATGAAAGGTTGCGTCCGGTTCTAATTGCGCTGGCGCTGCCTTTGACATATCCGCGCATCTGTCCGGTTTTACGGCTAAATGATGCCCTTACATTTTCCACCACCAAAAACCATGGCCCCGAACGCCGTTTAATCAAAATAAGCTTACCAAGCTTTGCAACGGGAAAATTATATGGGTTAATTCTTTTGCCATCGGTTCCACGCTTGGGTGCGGCAGGGGTTGGAATGGCAAGGCATTGCTTATTATGCGCTTTAATGACTACGCCCTTATCAAAGGATTCAATAATATTCGGTGCATTGCTATAAACAAAGCCGGCTGCATCAAGGCTACTACTTTTATCGGGATAAACTTTAGAACGCCAAGTATTAGCTAGCCTTGTACCCATGCCAGCCCGAATAATTTGCTGCCGTAGATTATCTTTTAAGCCGCTGGTTGTTTCAGAAATACCGCTGCGTACAGCGTTGCCTAAAAGGGTTTGAACTTTATTAATGCCTTTTGTAAGCGATTTATCAACATTAGCCGAAAGTTTCATGTGCTGTAGACATCCAATGTCCAAACTAGGCGTTCACGGTCGGCACGCGGCTCGCTTTGCACAACATAAGCGTTATCGCATAGCACAAAAATATCACCTATTGCCGGCTCGCGTACTTCTTCTGTGCGCACTTCAAACAAATGGGTGGTGGTATTAATCTGTGCATGGCCAAATTCAATAACTGTATCCGGCTGTTTGATGATAATTCTAACCGGATAGCCATCACCCACGCCTTGCGGGCGATAAGTGGCGGTTCTGGCCATAATTGCATCATCAAACAACCGATTGATAAAGTCTTTAAAAGGCATAACTATGTCCGTTTTGCTTTGATTAAAGTGCGTGGGCGGGTACAGATTGGCAGCGGGTTAGATTGGGTGTGTAATTTGACCCAGCGCTGAAAATCTTGATCTGGTGCAACTTTCGCATAACGTGGCAGGCCAATGGTATTTACCGTTTCTACAAAATCGGCTGGCGCATTGTATTGTAGGAAAAGATTTGGCGTCCCAACCGGAAAGAAATGCGCTTTGTCGGTTGCAACAAAATCCACGCCGCCAACACTGCCGCGATATTCTTCAAACACAATATCGGCATAGACAAATGGCGTGCGTGCTAAACCGGCACGTAATGCAGCGCCATCCTGATAGCGGTCATATGCTTTGGTAACTTCGGGGTGGCTTACCAAATCATCAAAGAATGTAGAGGATACAAAGGCATGAATGTGATCGTAGGGTGCTGCGCCTAATTCATCTTCAATTTTACGTTTAATATCATGACATTTTTTACGTACAGCACCAGGCGCAGGGGATGCATTGTCCAAATCAAAATCAATTTCTGAATATTGCGAAACACCAAATTCATTGAATAAATCGTAAATTACGGTTGTACCATCTGCATCCAAGATTTGGCCTTTAATCGCGCCAATCCGCAAATGTTCAAGCGTTGCATCATGTTTACTTGCCATTTCAGCCAAGCGCCCATTCACAACGTTTTGAACTGCTTGTAATTCATTTTCAGAACCAAATTCACGCACATTTTGTACTTCATCTGCATAAATTTCATCTTCAAGGGCGATATGTGGCACAACCAATGAACGCAATTTACGCTTATTATGCTTGTTTTTGGTGGCTGGCGCACCGCGTGGCGATACTTCAATTAGTGTAAGCGAGCCATTTTTTTCTTCAATTCCAACGGAAGTGGTTGCAACCCCTTTTTCAGTAAATAGGCCAAGCTGGCCAACTCTACCTGGAATGAACGGTACTTTGTTAATGGCATCGGTTAGCGATACCATAGAAAAGGCGTTATTGTTGAAAACATCTAAACTGGGCATAGTTTTAGCCTCCTAGCGGGCAATTAAGGTTTGGTGGGTAAGTTGATCGAGGCCGGTGGCCATCTGATTGGTGGTTGCACCGTCAAACCAAACAATTTCGGCCTGGTTGAATTCCGCCTGCCGCACAATCGCAACGGCGGTTTGGTCGGCATCGGTTGCATCTACGTTATCAAACAGCAAGGCAACCGCAATTTGCGAACCATCGGTATTCGCTGGGTTGTATTCCTTATATTTGTCTGTGCCTTCGGCAATAGTAATGGCAAAACGGTCGCCAGCGGAAAAATCCGTTGAACCATCATTCAGCGTGAAATTAACCGCACCAGTGAAAGCGGCACCAACATTGGCATGGCCAATTGTTACGCCATCTGGGTCTTCAACAAGAAAAGCGCCGCTATTGCTGGCAGGTTCAATGCAATTCACACTGTAAACGCCAGGTTTTGCACCAGTGCCGGCAGATACGCCACTGATTGTACCATTCCCGGTATTTCCCGAAACGGCAGCGCCGGTAGTAGTGCCGACGGTTACTTTACCAAGCACATGGCCAGCTTGCAGATTCTGGCCAGAAACGACCGTGATTGTCTCACGCGAACGGCTACCATTCGCTTCTGAAACAAGAAATTCGCCAGCGTGCTGGCCTTCACTTAAAACAGGCATATTATTGACCTTTCTGTTGGTTGTTGCGGGCTGCATAAATGGCAGCGGTATCAATGCTGGGTTGGTTTGCTGTACTGGCGGCGGGAATATGATTGCTTATCGCCGCTGTTTCGGCAGATATGGCGCGTGCTGTAAGCAGGGCGGTGCGTATTTCATCTAAGGCCAGCCCTTGTGCCAGAAAGCCTAATGCTTTATCGGGTAAGCCAGCCAATTGGCACAATTGCGTTACTTCTGCCACATAAGCCTGCGCTTTGGCTTGGATGGCATTTTCTAATGCTTTGTCATCTTCTGCCGTAATATCTTTATTGGCTTCATCGCCTTCATTTGCTGTTTGGGGGTCATTTAATTCTACTTCTTGATCGGCGGGCAAGCCATCGGCAGGTATTGGATTGGACATTGATTTTCCTTTTTGTTGGTGGGGGATTGCAGATATTTTTTGCGGTTTTGCCGCAGAAAATTTTGCAGGATTAAAAGAGGCATTTGCCTTTGTAAGAAAACTGCGCATGTCGTTTTGGGCATCAATCAGCGTGCCAAGCCTATCGGCCAGACCAGCATTGATTGCATCTTGACCGAAAAATAATTGGGCTTCGGTATCAGTGATGGCATTAATATTTGTGCCGCGATAACGCGCTACTGTTTCAGTAAATAGCGAATAAACGCGATCAACTTCGGCTTGTAGCGTTTCGCGTGCGGGGTCACTTAAAGGGACATGCGGCGAATAATCATTTTTATGTTCGCCGGCATAAATCGCATCATAGCTTAAGCCAGCTTTCGCATCGGCTTTGCTTTGATCTAAATGCATGGCAATAACGCCAATTGAGCCGACCCCGCCAGTGCGCGGCACATAAATCCGTTCGGTCGCCGCTGCAATCGCATAAGCCGCTGAAAAAGCTTCTTCATCGGCAACAGACCAAATTGGTTTATTGTGTCGAGCGGCAAATATTTGATCGGTCAAATCAAATATGCCGCTTACTTCACCGCCAGGGCTATCAATGTCCAGCAAAATGCCATTCACTCGCTGGTCATTTAATGCCGCATCTAATTGTTGGCTGATTGTCGTATAACTGGTTAAACCGCTTTGTGCTTCCAGGCCGCTGGTGCGTTTAACCAATGTGCCGAAAACTGGAATAAGGGCAATGCCATCTGGCGTTACGTCATAATTCGCTGTCGCATAATCAAGTGGCAGCGGTAAATTTGCGCCAGCCAAGCGGGGCATAATAACACTTAATACCGCATCAAGCTTGGCGCGTGTCATTAATAGGGGCGTGTTGAACACGCGCCCGGCCAGTAGTGGCAATGATAGCATTAATTTACTCTGTATCAGGGTCGTTTGTGTCAATTTCGCTAATCGCCGCTTCATCTGGCGTGGCATCACCTTGGATAGGTGCTGTGCCATTTAGCTTGATACCCAGCGCATCCATTCGTCTTTGATCTTGGGCGATACGCTGATAGGTTTCATCTACGTCATTGCCTTCGGCTTCAATAATGTCACTTGGCGCTTTCCAGCCCATTTCTTGCGCGATTTGTTCCGCTTGGCGGTCTTTTAGTGGGTCAACCCATTCCCATTTCGGTGTAATCCATTTGACTGCCCGATACGCGGTTTTGTTAGCTGCATAATCAGGTAATATTATGGCACCAGATAAAACGGCAGTATCCAACCAACGCGCCCAGATGGGGCGGCATAGTTGGAAAATTAATGTTGCCCGTTGAAACTGGCCAAGGCGGCGGCGAAATTCAACCGTGCCAGCCCGAATACTGGAATAATTGGCAGCTTTTAAATCGCCAGTGACATTCGTATAAGGTTGCCCTAATGCCGCGCAAACCGATAAAAGGGCGCGGTATTGAAACATCTCATACGAGCCACCCACATCGGCAGGGCTGGAAAATTTAATATCTTCACCAGGCAATAAAACTTGCATGGTGCCAGGTGACAAACCGGCAATAGATGAACCATCGGCAGCGGTCGCACCTTCACCTAATAAATTATCTTCCGGCGCCGTTTTCGTAATGAAGCCTGCAAATAGCGCGGCAACTTTTTTACGGTCTAATTCTGCATCATCATATTGATCTAGCAGAAATAGCTTAACTAAGGCTGGTGCAATCCATGGCACGCCGCGAATTTGGCCAGGCCGTTGCGGCCGGTAGATATGCAGAACTTCACTAGCTGGCACACGCACTATTTCGCCAGCGTTGCCGACTTGCGTGCTATCGCCAGGGTGGTTGCGATAAAAATAATAAGCAACGCGCCGGCCAATTGCGTCAAACTCAATGCCGCACCGTATTTGATTACCATTGGCAGCAAGCTCTGTTTTATTCAGCGGCAGCATTTCCGCTTCTAAAATCTGCAATTGCAAAGGTACGCTTAAACCATCTTGCGGCAGGCGTGGCCGGAATCTTACAAAGCATTCGCCCGCCTCAAATAAAGCGCGAGCTATCAAAGCTTGCAGGCCATAAAAATCGGTCAAGCCATCGGCATCGGCTTCTTCTGTCCATGCCTGCCAGGCACGCTGAATGGCATCTTTAACTTGGTGGTCGATAACCAAGCTGGAAGGTTTAATGCCAGCGCCAACTGCATTAGCCACAAAACTGTCCGCCGCATTGGCGGCATATGGATTAGCCCGAACAATTTGGCGTGCGCGTGCGCGTAGCGTATCGCCACCAGCAGAAAGCAGGCTATTTAGGTTTTCTTGCGTAGCCCGCCAAGCAATTAGACGGCGCTGTGATAAGGTGCCTTCAAAGCCAATTGCCGCCAAATTGGCTGAAAGCTTTCCCGTCGCGGCAAAGTTAAATGCCGCGCCAATTCGATTAAGCAATTTCACTTAAAGGTCTTTCTCTGCGTAAATTTTGATGCGGCGATTGGTCACTTTGCCGCCATCCCGCGCCAACGCGGCTTGAACTTCATTCAAAGCCGCTTTTAATTCGGCCATGCTGCGATATTCGACCTGCTTGCCATCATAAATTAATTTTAAAACCCCATTGGCAATGGCTTGCTGTAATGCGTCACGTTGTTCGGTGGTATAGGGCATTGATTTTCGTTCGACGATTTCGCGGCGCTCGCTTAAATTAAAAGCGTGTGCAACAAATTTAAAAATGTGGTGACAATCACTGAATATCAGGAAGTTTTAAAAATTGCCGATATGCAGCTGGCCGAATTACAAAGTAATTTGCAGCCACGCGAGGCGATTTTTCCAACCGACCCCGCGCCGGTCTTACGCTTGACAGATAAAGGCATAACGCTAAGTGAATTGCGCTTTGGCCTTATTCCATATTTTCACAAAGGCGCAGCCAAAGAATGGAAACTGCTAACCACCAATGCCCGCAGCGAAAATGTGACAACTTCTGGTACTTATAAACAAGCGTTTCGCCGCCATCGCTGCCTTGTGCCATTCACCAGTTTTTTTGAATGGACGGGCGAAAAAGGTAATAAACAGCAATGGCAATTTACGCCAAATGAATATTCTTGGCTGGCCTTCGCGGGTATATGGGATAATGCCAATACCAGAGATGGCCAGATAGAAAGCTTTTCATTAATTACCATGCCGGCTGGCCAAGATGTAGTAGCCATCCACAATCGCCAGCCGATCATTTTAACACCCGATAAGTTCGCACTTTGGCTAAATCCCGATCAATCCGCAAAAGAACTATTAGAACCGCCTAAAGCAGGTTTGCTTAATTGTGAAAAATCCTAGGCTAAATAATTGCTGCTAATTACTCTTCTTTGTGTATTGACCGGCACCATTTTATTCACTGGCGTTTCAGAAAGTGATTTGCTTTTTTTTAAGCCTGCTTCCAAGCGCTGCCATACTGGCTCATTGAATCTGTCTACGCCATAAGCCGCTGCCGCTGCCCTTGCATAAACGCGGCAATCTAAAGCTTCGTTTCGTTCACGCATTTTATGCCAATTGCGCCGGGCAAACCCACGATTATCTTTTACAGTTACTAACCGTTCAGCGGTTAACTGCTTAAAATATTCTTCGCCGTATTTTGGGAAATGACAATATCCGGCCGGATAATTGCTGCCATCTGCTAATCGTTCATCGGTTGGCTTGTCTTTTCGCAATGCGCCATATAATTCGCTTTTGCTAAATGACGTGCCAACCGGCCAAACCATTAAACCACGGCGCTTGCGTTTGCCGTGACTGGTAACATCCATCTGCGCTGGCGTACCAATAGCAGCACCCATTTTATCAAATCCTTTAACGGCAATTACGCGCCCATTTGCTTGTTTGCGTACCCAATCATAAACCTCTTGCGTGGCATAGCCGGTATCAATCGCTAGCTTTATAATGGGCAGTTCTATTTTGCTATCATGGGTAAAAGTTTCAGCAAGCAATTGGTCAAGTTGCAGCCAAACATCAGGTTTGGCCGGATCTCCCTCTAGAACGCGATAATCAATTGACCAGCTTTCGCGCTCGCGACCCCATGCAACAATTTCCGCTTCCAGCCGGTTCTTTTGTACATCAACGCCAGCAGTTAAGAATAAACCGCCTTGTGGCACGCGGCCAATTGCATAATCTTCACGCCGATCATATAACCGCTGCCATTCGGGTGCTTCGCCGCTTTCTGTCCAGGTGCGCGCCTCAATGGTATTTACATATACCTTCATCGCTGCGTCATCTTTTGCGGCATGTTTGCGCTCGGCAATTTGCACCCAGGTTAACCACGGGCTGTTCAGGCCAGATAAATGAAAGCCTGCCGCTTTGCCTTCGCCTGGCGCCTCGGCGCGCCACTGGCCACGGCTATTCATCCATGCCTTTTGATGACTTGGAATGGCTAGCTCACAATGTTCACAATAATAGGTTGCCAGTTCTGGCCGATCTTTTGGCCAGCGTAATTGCTTTTCGCTTAAAATTTGATGCTCACCGCATTCGGGGCAAGGCACCCACCAGCGGCGTTTATCGGATTGTTCATATTCTTGTTCAATTCGGCTAAACCCTTGAATAGTTGGTGTGGAAACTAAAAAAATCTTTCGATTGGCAAATGTAATGGTGCGCTGGGTTGCTAGCGCTACCGGGTCACCTTCGCCATCAACATCAAAATCATAAGCATCAACTTCATCTAAAAATAAATAGCGCACCGGCATGGAACGCAAGCCAACGGCACTGTTGGCGCCGGCCATTACAAGTATACCGCCGGTAAATTCTTTACTTTGCACTGTGTTGCCGCTATCGCGTGCGCGTGCTTCTTTCACGCGCTCACGTAATACCGGAGTGCTATCAATTAACCCAGCTACACGCTGTTTTGACCAGCGTTTGGCCATTTCCACGGTAGGCTGCACAGCCAGCATGGGGCCAGGCGAATGATGGATAATATAGCCAATCCAATTATTGCCAGCTTCGGTGCCGCCAATCTGCGCACCTTTCATAAATATTACCTTTTCGACTGGATTGCTGGGTGATAGGCAATCCATAATTTCACGCATATATGGCGTGCGGTCGGTACGCCATGGCCCCGGTTCACCCGATGCAGTTTGTGAAAGAAAACGGTGTTGGTCTGCCCAAACAGATACCGTCAATTTTGGGTCTGGTCGCAATGCCAAAGCGGCATGCGCCATACAAATCTGTAAAGGCTGCACTTTTTATGTCGAGGTTTATTGATTGGCAACGGCATCTGCCGCATCGTTCAGAATTTGGCGCAGTTCATTATCAAGTAATTCGCGCACACGTTTAATGTCTGTTTCATTAGCCAATAAAGGAGCAAGCCGATCGGGTAAATTCAATGCACGGTCACGCAAAACACGTAAAACATTGAACCAGGCAATCTTAACGCTATCGGCGCTAACCAGACTGCCACTTTTTTCTTCATAAGCCAATTTGGCAAGACGGGCATTATAAGCTTCACGAATGGCACGGCTTTGCGCAAAGCTGGGGCCAGCATTAGGTTGCTGTATAATAGTCGGCTCATCGGCAATTATAACATTTGACGTTATTTTTGGTTTGGTGCGCTGCTGCGCTTGATTGGTATTTTTTTGCCAAGCTGTATCAGCTTTAACCGGGTCAATTGTGCCATCTGCGTCTTTAACAATTCGACCTGATTTTACGGCTTTCAAAACTGCCACATGGCTTACGCCGCGATGCCGCGCATAAGCGGTGACCGATAAACCCGTCACTTAAGACTCCAATTTGATTACGCATGCACTGAATTTTTTATTTACTGATCAACAACCAGTAATTCAGCTTTTTGCCCTGTAAAATCTTCCCAGCGCTTAATAATAACATCACAATATTTTGGTTCCATTTCAATCATTCGACATTGGCGACCAAGTTTTTCTGCCGCTATTATAGTGCTGCCACTTCCACCAAAACAATCCAATATGATATCACGATTTTTACTGCTATTGCGTATGGCACGTTCAATCAATTCGACTGGCTTCATGGTCGGATGCAAATCATTTTTTACTGGTTTATTAACCGGCCAAATGTCGCTTTGATCGCGGGCGCCGCACCAGTAGTGATCTACGCCTTCTTTCCAACCATAAAGAATGGGTTCATATTGGCGTTGGTAATCAGATGCACCAAGGGTGAAATGATTTTTAGCCCAAATAATAAAAGTCGATAACTTACCGCCTGCATCGGTAAAAGCTTTTTGTAAGGCATGCACTTCTCTGGCGGTACAAATATAAAGTGCGCCTTTACAAACGGTTAATAGATTAAGGCAAACATCATAAAGGAATTGTGCAAAATCAGAACCAAGATTGTCGTTTAAAATTTTGCGCTTATTGCCACGTATTTCATCTTTAAAGCTATTTCCATAATCGACATTATAAGGCGGGTCGGTAAAAACCATGTCCGCCAAAGCACCATCCAATACTTTTTCAATATTAGCTAATACCGTACTATCGCCACAGTATAAACGGTGGTTGCCAAGTTGCCATAAATCACCAATTTTAGTAGTGGCTTCTTTCGGAATTTCCGGCACTGCATCTTCATCAGTCGCACCGGCATTTTCTTCTATATAAAGATAAGCAGCCAATTCGGCATCGGAAAATCCTATAACTGGTAAATCAAAATCTGCTGCTGCTAAAGCTTCAATTTCAGCGCGTAATAAGTTTTCGTCCCAGCCGGCATTTTCTGCCAATTTATTGTCGGCAATAACATAAGCGCGTTTCTGTAATTCGGTTAAATGATCGAGTACCACAACAGGCACTTGCGCCAGGCCTAATTGTTTTGCTGCCGCCAAGCGGCCATGCCCTGCAATAATACCTGCCGTAGTATCGACCAAAATCGGATTTAAAAAGCCAAATTCAGCAATGCTGGCGGCAATTTGTCCGATTTGTTCCGCACTATGGGTGCGCGGATTCTTGTCATATGGGACAAGTTGCCCCAGTGGCCAAACTTCAATGCGTTCAGCCATACGATAATGAAAATGTGTCATGGAATTTCAAAATTTAAATTTGCAGCAGTCGCCAGAGTTCTGAATGCATAAGCTGCCACCAGTGGAATAACCCCGTTACCGCAGAGTCGCAATCTGTCAACCCGATAGGCCAACCCATCAACGCTTCCACAAACAGCGGGTTCAAGGCGCGGCCAATTTGCGAGGTAGTCTCGCCAGCCTGCATCATCCGAGGGGCTTGGCGGGAAAGGTCGTTGCGGTTGCATTGATGGTTTTTCGTTAAAAACCCATCTTTCCAATCCCGCGCCATCGGTGTTCGCCAGGCTTTGCCTGCTTCGTTTAAACAAATGCCGTGATCGTCGCTTGTGCTGTTCGATTCCCATGCATGCGGTGTTGGCCAAACTACATTCGCTTTCCGGTAAGGTTTGCCCGTTTGTGCTTTTTCCAAATCGTCTTTGCTGTAGGGGTAATTGGCAGGCTGAATCACTGTTTCCGCTAAGCCCGGTGTCCGTAAAACATTCCGCCCATCCCTGCGTATCATCTTTTCTGGTGGCCGAGCATGCTTGATTCTGGAATCCGTTGCTGTCGCGGTAGGCCAGAATAAAGAGGCGTTCGCGTTTATGTGATGCACCGACTTCTTCCGCTGTAAACAAACCTGCCTTAACTTGGTAACCCATTCCGTAAAGGTCATCATGGACTTGTTCAAACCCCAATCGTAAATGCCCGCCGACATTTTCAAAGAAACAAAACTGGGGTTTAATTTCGTTAACGACACGGGCAACATGTGGCCACAAATGTCGTTCATCTTTGTCGCCAAGCTGTTTTCCGGCAACGCTGAATGGCTGGCACGGATAGCCGCCATGGATAATATCCACCATGCCGCGCCATGGTTTGCCTTCAAAGGTGGTAACGTCATCCCAGATAGGCGCATAATCCAGGGTCTGGTCTTCCATCCTTGCCACGATCGTGGCCGCCGCATAGCTTTCCCGCTCAATGTAACCCACAGTTCTGTAACCTGGGATGGCAAGTTGTAATCCAAGGTCAAGTCCGCCAGCGCCAGCGCAGAGGGACAATCCAAACAATTGCTGTTGCCTATAACATGCGTAGTTGCTGCCGGTGGTAGATAAAGCCATACCATTAATCAAAACTTGGTTTATGCTGTTATAGTATAATTGGGTTGTAACCTGTAACTGGCCGGTAACCTGTTTTGTAACTTTAACGCTAGAAAACTCCCGCGCCTTGCCCACCCGTTATTGCGTTTGGCCAGGAAGTACCTTGCCCATTGCATTGTGCGTGCGAAACAGCAGCATAAACTAAATAAACCAGAAAAATATTCAGAATGTTATTACCTTTGAAACGTCATTCGCACTTTTGTACCGCCATTCTTATTTAAGTGCGTGGCAATCTCTTCTAAAATATCACACCAACAATTCCATGCAGTGGTTTTGCTTACACCAAATCGTGCGCAAATCATTTTCCATGGTGTGCGCGTGGCGCGTAGCCATATCAATTTACGTTCGTCTTCATTCTCAATCCATGACACCCATGTAAGCGTTTGTTCCATACGTGTGATGGCTTCTGGTAGGGGTGGGCCTAAGCGCATTGGTTTTTTGTCTTGTTGTAATTGTTCTAGCATGGTCATTACCATCGGCGGCCAATTACTGCGGCATCCTAAATTCACAGCTTTAGGCATGCGCTTAAGTGTATAAATGGCTTCTTCAAATTGATTGGCAACATCTTGTGCTGTCCATGGTTCGTATCTCATATTGCGCTCCTTTGCTGTTCAATTGCCCAAAGCAAAATGGCCAACGCATCGGCTTCATTATCGTCTTTGGGTTGGTAACCTTTGGCTTGCATGGCTTTAATTACGGCTTCTTTTTTGGCGTTGCCTTTGCCGGTTGCATGGCGCTTGATTGTGCCAACTGGCACGCCTTGGTATGGGATAAAATTTTCTTCACACCAGGCGGTTAAATGCGCCAGTAAACCGCCATAAACATGGGCAGCATCGGTTGCGGTATGGCGCCGGACTTCTTCAAAATAGATTTGGTTGAAGCTGCCAGTTAACACGGTAGTTTCTTTTAACCAGCGTAGAAAAAGCAAATAACGCATACCGCCGCCCTGGAAGCGGCTATGTTTAAAACTAGCTGTGCCGCTTGAAATCATGCCGTATTGATCGCGTACAGCCCAGCCAGTGGTTGTGCCTAAATCTAGCGCCATTATGCGCGGTGGGGATTTACAAAGCATGGTTACCTAAATGTTAAGTTCGTCACCAACATCCCAATCAAAACCATCATCGTGATAGATTGGCGGGCGTGGTGGTTTGCGTGATTTTCTGTTTGGCGTATGCGCTTTTGGTGCAAAGCGGCCAAGCACAAGCGGCATGGTAGATAGCAATGCGCCAAGCTCGGTGGTAGTCATTACCACGCGGCTTTTTGCTAGCGGATAGCTTTCTATTGCAGCCCGGACAAGGGCAATACTATCGCCAACGCTTGGCAAGGGTATTTCCCAAATGTGATTAGCAAGCGGTTTTTGGCCTGCATCACGGGCAGCTTTATCCAGCGCCGACCATGCACGCTTCATGCCTTCGGCTTGAACCATGACATATTCGGGATTGCCATCAATCAATGCATCATTGAGCTTTTGGGTTTGCATATCGAATTTCAACCGTAGGCCATCGCCAACCAGCAATCGCAAACGGTCAATGCCCCATAGCATTTCCATTTCACGCGCCAGCTGGTCTAGGCCATCGGTGATCGCCTGGATTTGCAGCGCGGCAGGTGGCAAAGCGTCAGGCATGGAACGCCTCCCGCCAAGGGAAGTGTTTTGTCGGCGCGCATGTTTCGCGCCGCACACGTCCCCTTAAGGGGACGCACACTGTGAACACTCGCACACATAGGAAAATCAAGCATGTGCGAAACTGTGTGCGAAGCAAGTCGCCGCACAATCGCACACGCTTAATTCTTTTGTGTGTGCGGCATGAACATATTCCCCGCACACACATTCTTAATTTATAATCCAACATCGCTATCCTCCATAAATTCGGCTTGGGTTAACGGGTTAATTGCTGTGCAGAAGCGGGTTAACTGAACGGGATGTTTGGCAGTATCTATGGTGAAACCTTGTATGCCTTTTTCATTGGTGATCGTAATATTGGCACGGCAGGCAGAAATAATTATATCGCGTAATGAATGGGAAGCTCGCTGGTAGCCTTTAGCATCTTGCTGTCGATATTTAGCGAATTGTGAATTTTTACCCCATGCAAGGGTTTTTGCAGCGTTATTAAGTGTAACAGTATTATCTGGGATTTGCGCTAGCAGGTTAGCAATAATCGTTTTATAGAGATCGCTTTCAGCGGTAGCGTTTTCAGTTTGCGTTTCAGATAAATCAATTGGCGCAAGCACGCCAACCTCATCGCCATTGGCAATGGTAACACCAATTCTTTGATACCATAAAGCTTGCGGTGATGCCAGGGACAAATTCGCTTTGGCATCATCCAGCCGCACATATTGATTGCGGTCTGCATCGGGAATATTAAATGCATCTGCATCGCGGCTGCTCATGCCAAATAATGTTTGCACAATCCGCGCCACGCCGATTAATGAACTGGCGCCGCGTGCAGTATTCATATTGCCGGCATGGCCATCGGATGAACCTTGCGGCGGTTTGGCGGTATGATGCACCAACATAACCGCGCAATCGCCTTGGCGGGCAATTTCCCGATACATTTGTGCAACGGCTTTGATTTGTTCGTTGCTGTTTTCTTCTACTTCATGCGTTTCAATAAATGGGTCAACAATGAACGCCTTAATTCTATGCTGTCTAATCTGTTCAATGCAGGCGGCGACATCCGGTTGCCGAATGACATTACCTGCGCGGTCTGCTTTGGCGATGAGAAATGGTCTATCCGCGCCGCTGGAAAGTGCCAGCTTGTTTTGAATAGCTGGAAAGGTAATGCCATGGTGAAGTAACACGGCGGCCAGCCGCCGCTTTAATTCATCGCTGTCATCTTCATTGTTATAAAGCCAAACTTTGCCGCTTTCATAAACTTCTTGGCTAGTTAAATCCTGCCCGGTGCAAATGGCAACCGCTTGTGCAAGACCAAGCGTGGTTTTACCAACGCCGGGCGGTGCAATAAGCAAGCTTAATTGGCCGCGCAGTAAGCTGCGGCCTAATATCCAATGCCGGCGCGGCAGCATGGCAATATTCAATTCGCTTAAAAATGGTGCAACCAAAGGTATGGTTGCAAAGCTTTCTGCTTGATGTTGCGGATTGGGAATTGACCATTTGGCGCGGGCACCAATTATCATTTGCTCCACTTCACGCCGCGTTTGTTCAATGGTAAAGCCAGGTAAGGTAAAGCTTTCACATGCGGCCAGCATTTCAATATCCGACCAGCCTCGCGCTATCCAATGACCGATTAAACGTAAAGCTTGGCTATGCCAGTTTTGGCCGGATTTGATAGCGGCAATACATGCTTCAATGGATAGATTACTGGCTGAACCGATATTGAGTTGGCCGTTTGCGGCCGGCGCAGTATTGGCTTTGGCTGGCGGTGCAGTATTAACCGCTTCAATTTTAGGCGGAAAGGTGCGTGACAATTGCCCATGTGGATAAGCTTGCGGGCGTTTATCATCGAAAAGTTGTAACTCGGTGCGTTCTATGACGCGGTCTGGTTTGCTTGGCCAGGCAATCGAGCCTGCCAGCCGCATGACGCGGGAAGGGTTGGCAACTACGCGGTCACCACCAAACGCAATAGCCAGCGCGATATTTTGCGTGCGAATTTCTTGTAAGTCTGCGGCTGGTGTTTCTTGCCGCCACCATAATTGGGCACGCACATGCGGTTGGCGGCCAGTGACAACAACGCAAGTGGGCGGGCAACCATTGTAATTCTGTTTAGCGGTAGTTGCTGCATCCTTATCATCTAAATCTGTATAAAATGCAGTAAGGGCTAAAATATCATGGTCATTGGCGCGGCGGTCACGGGCAGTTTCCGCTTTGCGTAATGCCGCGCCAACATAAACATTGCGGCCAGGTATTTGATTTTGTTCATAAGCGAATTGCGCAGCTTCGCTTAATTCATCGGTGCCAAAAAGCCGCGCATGTTTAAGTTTACCATCGGTATTATCGGTATAAGCAATTTCAATTAAACCATCGTGACAACCATCTAGGAATCCACCGAACAAGTGTTCAAGGTGTTGTTCCATATTTGGTAGAGACGGCTCCATAAATGGTTGCACGTTGGTTTGCATTGGAAGTGATTAAAATTCCGATTGTGATAGTGGGTGTGCCGATACGGAATTGTTTGTAACAGGTGCCGGCGGTGCAACAGGCGTTGCGGATTGATAGCTTTGATATGAAGGTTTTGCAGCTTGGCCATCTTGCCAAATTTCACTTTGTTCAATTGGCGATGCATCCGGTAAATCCGCTGGCCGTTCTGCCCATTTCACAATAACAAGTTTTGGCCGGTAATTTGTGCCAAACTTATCTTTCATGGTTTCCGAACCAACACATTCTAAAACTGGCACCAAGCCCGGATTACTGGCGGCCTGTTCTTCAAATTGCTGATAAGCTTCCCGAATAGCGTTGCCCATATGGATGGACGCAGAAGATAATTCAGCTAAGCCGCCAAAATACTTTTGGCTAAAAACATGCAATACAAAGCCGCGTTTAAAATCTTGGCCAGGATTAGGTGCTGAATGTTGTAAAGATACATCCATAGTCCGTTCCGGTGCTTGGCCTTCGCGAAAGCGTAGCCAGCCAGTGGCAATATTTTTAAAATCAGCGATGAAAGTTGGTCGCTGAATTTCAATGTCGCCGCCTTCACCTTTGGCAAACCATTTATCTGCTTTAGAATTGTATTTTGCATATGGTTTCAGACTGCCTGAAACGCCGATGTTCAAGGGCATATTGCTCTCCGATGTTTGGGGTGGGGGGATTAAAAGCCGAAGGCTCTTTCGCCTGCGGCTCGGGTCTCTGTGTTTGACCAATAAAAGCTTTCGTAATTGGGACAGACGATGCCGGCTAATTCGTGTGGGTCATGCGATAGCGATAGAAAGCGTTGGATGCGCCGGGCAATTTGCCGAATGGCATTTAAATGCGTTTCTTTGTCTTCGGCGGTCAGTTCATAAACCGCTATGCCTTTGCCATCGCTTTTAGATGCAGATGGTTTGGCATAGGCGAAGCGCATACCATAATTCCCGTGTGCTTTGGCGTAAACTGTGCCTTGCCGACCATGTGAATTAGAAATTTTGGAAGGCAATCTTTCACTGGTTTTTAAATCAACAATCAAACCATGCTGGTCAAAACGCCAATCGATGTAGCCAACGAATGGCACCACCACGTCTTCAAGCATTATGGTTATTTTGTCTTGATAGGCGGTGGGTATGCCGTATTGCCGTAATTCATCGGCTGCGTGCCGGACATAACCGGCGATATTTTTCTTTTCTTCATCGCGTTTACTATCTGGCACAAATGCCATAAGCTTGTCGTATTCGCGTTCGGCGTATTTGATGCATGCTTCAACTGATAAAAATGGTTTCATCAAAGCTTGATGCACACCGGCTTCAACGGCATTGCCGCGGGCCATAACGGCGTTGGTGCCACGCTTGAATTTTAGCAAACGTTCTAAAACCCATAAGGCAGGTTCGGCGGCAAAAAGATTAATGGATGCGGCAGACAAATGTTCAATGCCGTAATGTTGAAAGGCATTCATGCGGCACCTCTCAAATTCACTTGATTACGGTCTTTAATTGTGCGGCTGAACGGTGAAGCTTTGCCTTCTTCAATGCTTTGGCATAACTGGCTATCTTCAAATGCTTCGATATCAACTAACCGATATAAAATGCGGTTGCTAAGCTTGATGAATTTGGGGCCAATGCCAGCCCAGCGCCAGCGCTCCAATGTGCGTTCTGAAATGCCCCAGCGTCTCGAAAGATGGCATGGGCCTAAATGATGTATGTGAATTTCCAATTTGAGCCTCCGCGTTGTGGTGCGATAAGCCAAATTGGATGGAAAAGTGTGGCATCAAAAATTGCCGCAAGAGGTATTAAAATCATTATTAAATGTCTCTATTTTTCAGTATTTTAATTCTGGTGCATTAAATTGCATTAAATGCAAATTTCATTAATAATTTTGGGCATAACGTGGTATGCGCGTATTTAAATTTTTCGTGTGATTTTGCATAACATGGTATGCATTTGATGGCATAAAGGGTCAGGCATTTTAATGCATTAAAATGCAGATAAATATTTAAGCGCTTAACGCAGTGTGTTTTTCATTTTGTTCATTATTCGCAATCATAGCTAAAGCATAATTACGATATTTTTTGCGAATACCATTCATGATTGAGCGTGGCTGCGGAATTTGTACATCGGGGGGAATAACCGCATTAGCCCAATTATGTAAATAGGCAGCTTCTTTTCCTAAAGATGGTTCCGCAGTTTGATTGGCAATGCGTTCTTCTAAATGCGCAATAATTTGCCGCATGATGCTTGGCCGACCAGCAAAAGTAGGTATTTTTGCAAGCTGCCTAATCTTCATAGAAGGGACATACAGATCATATTTATTTTCAAAGCGGTCTCGCTCTTGATGGCTAACAATTAGGTCATCAACTGCAATGTAAAAATCACGGTTTATATCTTTTAGGGTTAAAAGATATTTTCTATCTAGCGACACAAATTCTTTAATTTTGTAATTACCAGATCGGAAAACATCGCGCACCTTAAGGGGTTCGATTATCGCAAAGTCGTTATATTTTTTTGCGCCCCAATAAACGGTGACTGGTTCTTTGTCTCTTTCTTCATAATTAAACCGTGTAATTTCAATGTCACCCAGCCAGACCTGCATTTCTAATTCGCCATTTTCAGCGTAATAGCGAATATCTTCTAATGCCGATCCCCAACGTTTGGCTAACTGATTGATGTAAAAATATTTTCTTTCATGTTCTGCCATCTTAGCCACCTCATTGAAGGTAATAAGCTTTACAACAAACTTGATTACCGCACAATAATCAAGATCGATTCTTTATACGAAAAATGAAATGAGAGAAAAATGGCACATGGTGGAAAAAGAATTGGTTCAGGGCGACCGAAAGGCGGTGGAAGATGGGGTGAATCAACACTGCCAATTCGCGTTCCAGCAAGTATGGCAGATGATGTGGAAGCATATTTGTATGCAAAAGGTTATAAATTACCTTTTTTAAGCAGCAAAGTTTCGGCGGGTACGCCAAGTCATATATCAGATGATATAGAAGGTTATTTTACACTCAATTCATTGTTAATCAAAAATCCAGATACAACTTTTTTAGCGAACGCATCCGGCGACTCTATGATTGATATAGGTATTTTTGATGGGGATACGTTGGTTGTAGACTCTAGTATTGTTGCAATGCCTGGCATGATTGTTTTTGCCTATGTCGATAATCAAGCAACTGTTAAGCGTTTTAAAAAGGATAAATCCGGTGTTTTTCTTATGCCAGAAAATAAAAATTATGAACCAATTAAAATTAACAAATTTAACCATTTGCATATTGCTGGTGTTGTAACAGGCATTGTGCGCCGGACGCTTTAGATATGAAGCGCTTCAACTTGAGTATTTTGTCGCTTTTTAGTAAGAAAGACCATCGCAGTAATTTGCGATGGGGTGTGGAAACCCCGGTTTCATATGCGGTTGTGCTACCGCAAAAGCACTCCTCGACCTTTGGTCGGGGAGGTACTGGCGTATGTCTAGGGCGCAAGCCTAAAGGCCAGTGCAGCCTTCTTCATATGAAACGGGCTTTCCAACTCCCCGATCACCTGGAATTAGCCAGGTGATCTAGTCATGGGGATTTAGATGGCAATTAAGAATAAAGGCGAAAGCGTAATAACATTTCCGCCATTTATCGTGAAATTTATCTACGAATTTCGAAAGGTAACCCTAATCGGCAACGAAATAGACCTTTTTGCTAACACCATTGATGAATTAATGCGACTTTGGCAAAAAGGCCATGTTGATGAGTATGGTAATCCCTTGAACGAAAAGCCTCAATTTAAAAAAAAGAAGATGACTAAAAATATTATTTTAACAATTTTAACAAGCTTAACGTTCTTTAATTTCTTGGAAGCAAGTGCAAACGAGAACAATAATAATCAATCAGTAAAGCAAAACCAGCAAGAAAGGATTTTTGAAATTCAAGATTCAATTTTGGCTATTAAGCAATTTTGCCGGGCTGAATTTCATTCAAATACACGTCAAATTTATGGCCATATTTTATGTGAAAATATAAGCATGAAACGTTTACTAAAAAATGATTTAAGTAAAAATCAAATGCAAAGCTATATTCAATTTTTGGATAAGCGTCTCAATGTGGCCGATGCCTTAGACAAGGGTGCAATATCGGTTGATGACAGCCAAATGATAATTAAAATTGCACAAAAGCAACTTGTTAAAGATTTATCAAATAGATGAATGGCTTCTAGTAGTGGAATTTGCGTGAATGGCTAAAGTAACAGAAATAGCAAAAGATTATTTTAATCCTTATGGCGGCTTTTACGGCAACAACGCTAAAGGCCATTCACATGCAGCTTCATCAAATCCAATCCATCTACCGCGTCAAGCAGCTTTACAAAAAGGCTGGGCTGATCGACCGTTACGTTGGCTATTTATTGATTTTAATTCTTTCTTTGCCAGTGTTGAACAGCATCTAAAGCCCGAATTGCAAGGCCAACCACTTATTGTAGTGCCTATGTTAACCGATAGTACCTGTGCAATTGCTGCAAGTTATGAAGCACGCGCTTATGGTATTAAAACTGGAACACCCGTTTGGGAGGCAAAGAAGCGTTGCCCGGATTTAAAAATTACGATGGCACGCCATCAAGAATATGTTGAAATGCATCATCGATTACAGGAAGTGGTAGAAAGCTGCATTCCGGTTACTATGGTGTGTTCCATTGATGAATTTGCCTGCCAGCTTATGGATAATGAACAAGACCCTGCATTTGCACGGCAATTGGCGTTGAACATTAAAACAGCGATTAAACAGGAAATCGGCACAAGTTTGCGCTGTTCGATTGGCATTGGGCCTAATCGCTGGCTAGCTAAACAAGGTACGGAATTACAAAAGCCCGATGGATTAGTTGTGTTAGAAGCGGCCAGTCTACCCGGCGCATTGTTAAATATGAAGCTGACAGATATGACCGGCATTGGCAGTAATATGCAATTGCGGCTACACCGTGGTGGTGTGCATAGTGTGGCGCAGTTATGGGCTACTTCGCCCAAGCAGCTCCGCAAATTATGGGGTAGCGTTCAAGGCGAACGTATGTGGTACTGGCTGCATGGTTATGATTTGCCCGAAACGGAAAGTGGTGAAAAGGCAGTAGTGGGACATAGCCGCGTATTGGCACCCGATCAACGACCCCCGCCGCAAGCACATATTATTGCGCGGCGTTTATTATTGAAGGCAGCTATGCGCCTTCGGCGTTATGAATTGAATTGCGCACAAATGACCCTTAGCGTGCGAACACCATTTTCAACGCGCTGGTATGGCGAACGAAAATTGACGCGCACAGATGATAGTTTTGTATTGCTGAATGAACTTCGCGCTTTATGGAATGAAATGGGTGTGCAATTAAAGCCAGCCCTTATTAAAAAAATTAGTGTGAATTTATTATCGCTCCAACCACAAGGTAGTGCTGCGCCTGATTTGTTCGCCACGCCTGCTAAAGTAAGTAAACGCAGCGAACTACTTAAAAAACTTGATGCGCTTAATCGTCGGTATGGCAAAGACACAGTGACCATTGGTGCGATGCAACCTGATATCGTCGAAACAAAAATTGCTTTTTCACGTATTCCGGAGCGTGCAGAATTTTTGGAATAATGTTTTATGCATAACTTAAGAGGCCTAAGTGCTTTGAAATATTGATAAATTTTAAAATTGGCTCAATTAAGTATGTTTTTCCATGAAATGCGGAAAGTTAGAATTCCAAAAGTGTTAATTTGACTCCAATTGGAAGGATATAAGACAGCAAAAACGCTATCACACACTACATATTGTGTCTATGAACTAGTTAAAGGCACAATTTTTAATTAAAATAAGTAATTATAAAAGTGTTAACTTAAAAAGTAGCATGTTTTACTATTGATATTAGCTTGTTGCTTTGACAATATCTGTCAACGCAAGGGCTTTACTATGAAGAAACTGACTCATATATTTATAAAGAACAGTACAGTTCAAGTAAAGCATATTCAGATTGCAAATAAAAGCAAAGCAAATATGGGACAAGATTCCAATGGGCTTAATTCAATTAAAAACAAATTTGCATCCCTATTAGTTGTTTTGGCTTTGCCGGGGTGTATCGCCAACGACCATACGATGGTTGACCCTGGCGCCATAAATACCCAAGAAGCTGCCATTCAGGAATTAAGACAAGAAATTATTGAAGCAAAACGTAAGTGCGCAAATAGAAGCAGCGATCTGGAAATGCGCAATTTTATACGCACGATTTGTGAAAATAAAGAAATGCGAAAAGTTATCGCAAATAGGCTAGATCAAGCCGATTTAGAAGAATTTGAACGCTTTTTTGCTTACCGCATCAAAATTGCCGACAAAATCGATACGGGTGAAATCACCTATGCCGAAAGTGATGTTTTAATCCGCAAGGCGCAGCAAAACCTCCTCGAAACATTAAAACAAAAATAATTTTCAACAGCAAACCAATAAACAACAAAGCCATTTTAAAGGAGATAACAATGCTACAGCCAGGTATTAGTATAGTCATCCCATGCTATAATGCAGGGCATTTTCTGATAAAGGCGATTGATTCAATTACCAAGCAGCCCTTTAAATATCCGCATGAAATTATAATCGTTGATGATGCATCACCTGATAACGCCACAAAACAAAGTTTAGAAGAAATTAAAGATAGACCCAATGTAAGGGTAATTGAACTTACTGAAAATAAAGGCGCGCAACACGCACGCAATACAGGTATATATGCCGCCGCCTTTGAACATATCCTTATGATGGATGCAGATGATTGCCTTAATACCAGCCCTGCAGTTTTAGAACATGGTACATATACCGATCGTGCAATTGATATTCTGCAGCAGCAGCCGGATATTGCGTTTGTCGAATGTATGACGGTTATGTTCGGTAACCGTAGCGGGTATATCAATACCAGCTATCCAATCACCGAAGCACTAATATTGGCAAAGCACCATGTTTCAACATGGATTATTTATCGTAAGGAAGATGCGATAAAAGCAGGTTTATATGATGAAGATATACAGAAATGGCAAGATTGGACTTTTGCAGTTGCGTTATTAAATGCACGACATATTGAAGGAAAACCCAACAATATCGCCTATCTCAAAACTCCCTATTATTTATATCGTGACCATCAAGAAACTGACAGAATTTCAAAAAGGCCAATTGATGAACAGAAAATGATTGCGGTAACGGTTAGAAAATATCCGCAAATATTTAAAGCGCAATATCCCGATCTTGAACCCGAACAGATTGCGTATCTTATAAATTTTAGCAAGCCAGATAGCATAACAAATCTATTATACGTTGCTGCTGATAACCTTAGAATTGCTTTGCAAATTGTTAAAAGAAGAGGAGCTCAATTATGAGCCTTCACTTCAATAAGCTGCTAAAATTTAGCCATACAAAGCAATCCCTGTATGACTTTGTTGAATTTAGAACAACAAATTATACGATTGATTTAATTGCATATATGACAGGAAAAATAGATCGATCAATTATAGATAATATTTCAAACTGTATTGATACTAAGCGTAGCATAGTGGTCTTAGCGCAAGCTTTAGCAGCTGGCATATTATATGCAGAAAATATTAATGAAAATAACCTATCTTATTTAAGATTTAATTCTTTCGCTTTGCTTGCTTTATTTTGCACCTATTTAGAAAGCCAATTGCTTGCAAAATATTATGCAGGATTAACGGAAAAATATTGTTCTGATATACAAGTAATACCTGATACTAAAAATGAAAAATCTGGTTCGCAGTTTATCGAATTTTGCACTGGCGTAAGCTTTGCTGACTGCCAATGTTTTACAAGAAATCTTAATGCGCATTTAGCAGTAAAAAATGCATGTAACGATAATCACCTACAGATATCAGCCTTTGAAAAATCCATGGCTGATTTATATTCTTTAGACAAACTAAACTCCAAAAAAATATTTAAAACCAAAAACATAAGGAAATCACCATGTCTTATTCTACAATATTTTTAAACGGCTCTCCACAAAAAATCTTGGGCGTGCCAATTGATGAATTGCCATTGACAGATAATCCAATGACTGGCTGTTATTCGGCTGCATTAAAAAACAGCAGACATGGCCAAGAAGTAATCGTTATTGGCGGTGGTGAAGTTTACCAAAAAATGATTGGTCCTGCCTTAAACTTTTTGGGAATTAAGGTTCATCTTTATGACCCAAACTCTAATGTTGCTATGGTATATGGGGAAACGCGCTTATTAAACCCAGAACAATCCCCTAAGCGCATCCCTGCATTTATTTTATCACCAAATAAATATCATGCGGGGCAGGCACGTTTTTTTATTGAAAGAGGGCAGCATGTGGCTGTTGAAAAACCAGCCTGTTTACCTGAAGACGTAGAAGATTTGCGTGAATTAGTATTTCGCTCCGATGCATCATCTTATTGGATTGATTTTAATCATATGATGGGGCGATCGTTAATTAGTTTGGCGGCTGGCGTAAAAATGCCGTTTATTGATAATGATGCAATAGATATTATGGATGACCCAACAAATAGAATTGCCACATCCTTACAAAGCAACACACCGCTTATTGATGGTAATATAACCAGGGTAACTGCTCGCTATTTTCAGGCAGGTAATGCACCAGGCGGTAATTTTGCAGGAAAAACATGGCAAATGGATTATAGCCAGGGTGGCGGCATTATGCGCGATTTAATGACGCGGCTATTCAATATAACGCAGCTTATTGGCTTGAATGCTTACCATATAACATCAGCGGATTTGCGTTTGGCTGACCCCGATGAGCATGGTAAATATACACCCATTACTTCGGCTTATGAAACAGAACAATATTCTGAGGTAAAAGGCATTATGTTGGGCGATGCCGGCAAAGTTTATTACGATTTCGCAGTTGCCAAATATGCAGCAACAAACGATTTAGCACTCCAGCTTGAATACGATACTGGTGACAAATTAACTTTGGAATGGCAGCCGCCACATCGTAAAAATACTGTTACATGGCATGATAGCGAAGGAAATGTAGCCGGAAAGGTGGTTACGCGCACCGACCCATATATGCTGATTGTATTGGATGCCCTAAGCCATTTTGAAAGTGGCGGCGCAACACCGCTGTATTTTGCTGAACAGATAAATTCAGTGGTCGCTATAAGCAAGGCTGCAGCTTTTGGCAGGCAGCATTTACTTGAACCTTACAATCGTAACATGATGTCGGAAGCCAATGTTTCAGGCCCCAACTTTTAAAGGAAAACAAAATGCCCGAATTATCCGTTTCTAGCCTTTATGAACTATGCATCGCCATACTTATCAAGCATGGCGTGCCAATGGCATCGGCCAAAATCGTTGTGGAAGAAGCAATCACCAATGAGTTAGATGGCTATCCTTCACATGGTGTACTGCGTTTTGCAGATCATGTGAAAGCCATTCAAGATGGTAACATTGACCCCCATGCATTGCCGACTGCTACTAAAGCTAGGTTCGGCTGGATTGTCGACGCAAATTGCGGCTTTGGGGCATTGGCTGTCAAAAAAATAACGGAAACAATTAATGCGCAGTTAAATGACAACGGCATCACAGTTGTTGGCTTAAGAAATGCAGGTCGAGTTGGCCGCCTGGCCGGCATCGGGCAAGAAATTGCTAAAAATGGCAATATCGTATTGGGATTTTTTAACTTTCGCGGCGCTGGCAAACGGGTGGCGCCGGTCGGCAGCCAAATTCCATTATTATCAACAAATCCATTTTTGTTTGCCTGTCCACGTGGGGAAAACGATGCCGTTGTTTTGGATATCAGCACCTCTGTGGTTGCCGAGGGTAAAATACGTTCCAGCATGTTAAAGGATGAGCCGGTGCCTTCTGATAGTTGGCTTTATGACATAAATGGCAAACCAACGACCAATGCCTCTGCGCTTTATGCTTCACCGCCAGCTGCCATTCTATCACCGCTAGGCGGTTTGGATGCAGGCCACAAGGGTTTTGGTCTGGCTATGATGTGTGAGATTTTGGCCGGAATCTTAACCGGGGGCGAAGTTGCCAATGAAGTCTTAGGGCCGGGCGGCAACGGCGCAATGTTTATCGGTTTGCGGCCGGATTATTTCGGCCAGGCATCCGCAGAATTTTCACAGAAAGTGGAAGCGTTCGCAGCTTATTGCGAAAGCGCACCAACCGCTGAAGGATTTGCCCCAATTCGGGTGTCCGGCAGCAAAAAGTCAAAAGTTAATCAGGACATTTTGACCATTCCACAACCAGTGCATGACGCATTGCTTAATCTTAAAGGGAGCTAGAGATGAAAAAAATAACATACGATATCGTGGTGGTGGGGGCTGGTGTGGTCGGCACGACAACCGCTTTAAACTTACAAATGCGTGGTAAAAAAGTTTTACTTATTGACCGCCGCGATGCAGGCTTAGAAACATCTTATGGAAATACTGGTGTTATCGGTACATCTTTCCTGGTGCCATTCGATTTTCCAACTGGCAAAAAATTGCAGGCAGTCATTAAAGATGAATCTTATTCAACGCGTCTACCAGTTCAAAGTGTTGCTAATTATGGGCCTTGGATTTTAAACAATCACGATGAAAGCCAACCGGAAAATAAACTGAAAAACAGTGCAGCTTTGCGTCCATTGGTTACGCGTGCAGCCAAGGAACATTACCGTTTATCTAGCGGAACTGAAAGAGACTACATTCATAAGCAAGGGCGTGTTTTACTTTATCATACACCTGAAAGCTTTGCCGGTGGCGCTTTGGAAAGAAAACTGGCTACCGAAGCCGGTGAATCCTTTGATGTGATTGACGCAGAAGAATTCCGCAAAATTGAGCCTAGCTTGCGTGCCAATTTTCATAAAGTTGTACGTTTTAATGATAGCCCTCGGGTTTCGAACCCATGGGCGTTAACAAAGCTATATCAGGAACGCTTTCAATACGCTGGCGGGGAATATCGCACCGGATTAGTAAAAGAGTTAGTGCCGCCTGTTGATAATAGCGAAGGCAATTTATGGCGGGTTAAAACAGATGGTGAAGATATTACAGCAAAGGAAGTTGTTGTTTGCACGGGGCCTTGGGCAACGCAAATTCTAACACCACTGGGCTATAACTTCCCAATGGCCATGAAGCGGGGATATTCACAGCACTTCAAAGGTGAAAAGGGCGTAACGCTACAACACGCTATTGTTGATGCTGATTATGGCTATGTAATTTCACCAATGGAACAAGGCTACCGGATTGTTACGACGGGTGCAGAATTTGTTAATATCGATACCCCGCCAACCACAACCATGATGAACCGTGTGCTGCCGCATGTGCGCGAACTTTTCCCACTGGGTGAAAAGATTGATGCAAAAGCATGGCATGGTAACCGCCCATCCTTTCCGGATTCATTGCCGGTAACAGGGCGTGCGCCAAATCATAAAGGCTTATGGTTTAATTTTGGGCATGGTCATATCGGTTTAACGCTTTCTGCGCCAACCGCCCTGTTGCTAACGCAAATGATGACCAATGAAGAAACCTTCTGCGACCCAACACCTTATCGCGCAAATCGCTTTAAACATTTGGCGTGGAACCCAAAAGTTGGTGGTCGCGGTAATTCATTCGGTCTTTAAATTGTTATACAGCTTAGATAGAAAGTCTAAGCTGTATTGGCATTAAAATGTTGAATCTTTACTAATTCTTTGGAAATGCATTTCACCTGTAGTGCTGCGTATTTTAGGGTCATTAAAATAACGCCCTTCTAATGAAATATTCTTACCAATTATAATGCGCAAATCAGCAGCACCGCTATGTGGTAAGCTGCGATCTTGTACGCTGTCTCGTGGCTCATTCAAATATATATAATATAGTTTATACAGCTTGTTTTCATAGTCAAAACGAATAATATCGGCAATTTTACTATACGAATGTGATTCACCAGTAATCTGTTTAACAGTAATTCGAAAAAGGGTTTGCTTAATAATTAACTTCGCATTCGGAATTTCTGTGCCGCCATTCCAGCTTGAAATAAGTTTACCTTCGTATGTGCCTTGTAAGTCAGGACAGATATTTTCATTAAACCATCTAGTGTGCAATTTCCATATAAAGCGCCAGGTGCCTGTAGAATCCACAAATACAATTATCAATGTAACTGCTGCAATAGCTTTTGATACTGTATTGTAAAGACTAGATTTATCAAAATGATCGAAAACGAAATAAGCAATTAATCCCAATACAAAAATCAATGCTACAATAAATTTTACAGGTATAAATTTAATCATGGGGTAGTCGCCAAACGCCGCTTGGCTTGTGTAATGAATTTAGCTGCATCTTCAGTTTGCCATTTTTGATGACTTCCAAAAAGCATTTTTATTCCGTTAACCTCAGTCCATTCATAGGCTGGCCCCATACCTAATAAAGAGCCAAAAACAGATAAATGTGATAATACGCTTTGCACAATTTGGCATAAGTTATCACCAGTAAAGCAGGAATTTGGACAATTATAAACCAAGCTTTCAATTAAAAACGACGGGATTGGTGTATAATAATCGCTTTTCATCATTAAATTTAATGTCTTTAAAATTCGAACGGCGGCTTTAAATTTATAGCCAGTTGCTTTATTTTTTTCACGGCCATTCGTTAAATGTTGCAATGGCCAGTTAATAATCACATTGCCTTGATCGGGGAATATAGCAACACCCGTTAAGCGTGGACTATCGGGATAAACAGTATGTCCAGCTTGCGGCGTATATAGTTCATGTAAAATAGCTGGAACAACATCTGCATCGACCCGTGAATATCCAGTGCCAGCATGAACCTCAATGCATTTGCCACTGTGGCGGCTAACACTTGCATCGCCAAATTTATTATATAAAGCGACATGTAATGCATTTTTAAATTGTTGGGCTGTAATTTTAGGTGTTGCCGTGGGAATAGCGCAATAGTGGGATGCACCTTGATATGCTGGTAATACTACTCTGTTAACGGTATCACGCAAAATAACACAAATATCGACATCACTTTCCGAACGTACATTTGTATTATTTGCATAGCTGCCTTGGACAATGACGCTTAAATCAAGTGATTGTAAAAATGCATCCGCTTTTATTGCTTCGCGTATCATTCTTTCTGTACGCTCGATTTTCGTTAATTCAGTTTCACCAGGCCGTTGGCGCCAAGTTTCAAACTTGCTTTCCCAGGCAGGTGACAAACCATCAAAATCTAACAGCGACCCCAAATTTGGAGGCGCGTTAAGCCATTTACCTTGTGTTAGTAACAAGCTCCCCATAATCAATACCTTGCGTTATTTTTTAAGATAGCACACAATATATTGATATTTTAGCTAAACAGCAAGTTGTTTTGCTTTGATTTTTCTAATTTTAAAACCCAAAATATCGCATTTGGTCATCCCAAAGCATGGGAAATGGCTTCATGATATCTATCAGGCACAGTGTTTTTGGATGGCAACCGTCAAGAATGGCACGTCTAATATCGGGGCAAAGTGTGTTTAGCCGCAAAATGCGGGTTATATATGAGCCTGTAACGCCTTCTTTTTCTCCTAAATCTTCTGCATGTAAGGCTTTCCCACTATCAATTAGCTGTTGCCAGCGATAGGCGCGGATAAGCGCTTTAACCATTGTCGGGTCTATTTGATGGTTAAAGGATAAGCTTTGATCGGCTGCATTATCTGGTGCGATAACAAGGCGGCGTGCGCTTTTGCGTTTGAATTCTATTGGTACTTGCAAGGTAATGGTGCTTTTCATGCGACCACCTGCAAACGGGATTGTGAAGCCAGTAATTCTTGTGTGATCTTTCCAAGGCTATCCGTATTAACGCTAATATCCACACGACTGTGAAAAACTTGGATTTGCGACAGCAATAATTCTAATACCCGGCGCTGTTCAGCTGGAAATAACTGTCCCCAAACACCTTCAAAATTTAGCAAAGCATTGCGTACTTGCTGTTCTGTAACTTTAGGGTCGTTTTCATGAATCGCCTGCCAGGTTTGCGCAATTAGCTCTGGCGTTTGCACTAAAGGTTTAATTTGTTGAAAGACAAAGCCTTCTAACTGGTCGGCTGAAATACGCGCAACGCGGCAATCAGGTGATTTCAATGCAAGATAATGGCTGCAGGCGTAATAACTATATTGCTTACCTTTTTTGCGTGTGGAAGTCGGTGTCATAGGCGCTTGGCAACCACCACACAAGGCCAAGCCGCGTAATAAGGCTGGCGTTTGAATACGGGTTTCATTGGCACGCGTACGGGGCGAAACTTGTAAAATACTATGCACATCATTCCACAATGCTTTGCTAATAATTGCTTCGTGCTGACCTGGATAATTTTTGTCTTTATGAGTAATTTCACCAATGTAAATTCGGTTATTTAGCAACTTGTAAATAAATGCCTTTGATATCAAAACGTTGGGTTTTGGCTTGCCGCTACGCAGCATAAAACTTTTGGTGCGCATGCCTTGGCTGCGCAATTCCGTGGCAAGTGCCGTGGCGGATTTAAGCGTTACAAAGCGATTAAAAATATGCCGAACCTGTTTGGCTTCTTCTTCGTTAACAATGAGCTTACGTTCAACTACATCATAACCCAAAGGCAAATAGCCACCCATCCACATACCTTTGCGTTTGGAAGCGGCGATTTTATCCCGTACGCGTTCGCCAATCACTTCGCGTTCAAATTGGGCAAACGATAAAAGAATATTTAATGTGAGCCGTCCCATGGATGTCGTGGTGCTGAATTGCTGCGTTACGGAAACAAAGCTAACTTGGTGCCGGTCGAATACATCGACCAATTTAGCAAAATCGGTCAAAGAGCGTGAAAGCCGATCAACCTTATAAACCACCACCGCATCAATTTCGCCGCGTTCAATATCGCGCATTAAGCGTTTAAGTGCAGGTCTTTCCAAGGTGCCACCGGAAAAACCGCCATCGTCGTAATAATCTGGCAGCAACATCCAGCCTTCATGGCGCTGCGACATAATGTAATTTTCTGCCGCTTCGCGCTGATTATCTAGGGAATTGAACTCTTGTTCCAAACCTTCTTCTGTAGATTTACGGGTATAGATTGCACAACGTATGCGTTTTTTAGGGGCATCCAACATTATGCAGCCTCTTTGTTTTTGGTGGTTAATCCAAAGAAAGCAGGGCCGGAAAGCCAGGTCCCGGTAATTTCGTTAGCCAATTTCGTTAGGCTTTTATATTTGCGACCTTGGTATTCAAAACCTTCTGCCAATACAGTAACTTGCAGTTCAGCACCTTTATATTCACGGATTAATTTGGTGCCGGGCATGGGTTTAATTCGGCGTTTGCTTTTAATCGGATTGCCGCGTTTTTGCTTGCTAGCAGCTTCTAAGCGCTTATCGATTAATGGGTCGTTCCCAAATTTTAATTCCTGCACACGATGAATTAGACGTTGTTTTAAATATGTGCCTTGGGCGTATGGCGGTGCCTGTCGGCCAAAAAGCTGTTGCCATTGTAACTTTAATTCTGGCACTTTCATTTGTTCAATGGCGCTAATCTGCGCCAGCATATTATCTGCCATGCTAGTCATCCTTTGCCTGTAGCGCAGCCGGTTTTAGCGGCGGCTCGGCATGAGTGCTCTGATTAGGCAAAAAGTCGAGAGAAAAATGATCTGAAACTTGATTTAATCGTAGAAATCCTAGTGCTAGAATTTCAGCAATTTCTTCAATTGGACTTACCGTATCGCCAAACATAAGCTAACGCTAACGCGTGCGTATAAAATACGCATGAGCCGTTGTACCGACACGCAGTACGTTTGTAATTCATTAGTCGGTTGGCGATTAGTTATCTGGTACTTTATTGATCTGATTTATTTAAAAGTTCAAAAATTTTATCACCGACAACTTGTGCCAATTTAACTGGAACTGCATTTCCAATTTGCCGCATCGATTCTGTCCAAGAACCAGAAAATTCATAGTCATCGGGAAAAAATTGAATGCGGGCGCTTTCACGAACAGTTAGATAACGAACTTTATTATCGTAAAACCGTATCATATTCTCGCCACCTGGAACGCCATGATCTCCAGCTTTAAGCGTTTTTGATGGGTAATCTAAAATACTTCCTGTATGTCCAGGATACATCCGCGCCCCATCTCGAAAAATATGATTTTTAAAATTATGTGCGTGATCTGTACATGGGTCGGGCAATCCCTTAATCGCATCCCTTAGCGTTAACCATCTTTTACGTTGTGGTTGAAAGAAGCTAAGATTAGTGGTAACGCTTCTTGCCCGACTTTGAACATCTTTGGGAAATTCTATAATACTGGGAGGTGATTTAACCTTATGTTCTTTCCAATAATCACCTGTGGCCCACTGACTATGTAAAAGCGCATCTTCGGAATGTGTAGGCTCAGGAAACGACCATGCCAAATCAAGATCACTTCTTACACCAACAATAAATACACGTTCTCTTATTTGTGGTACGCCATAATCTGCGGCATTTAATAAACGAAAAACGACATTGTATTTTAAACCTTTATATCGGCCCTGCGTATGAACTTTTTCTAAGGTGGACAAATGTTCTTGCCAACCTTCATCTGGCGCGGGCTTAAGTTCAGGATAGGTTAAACGCAGAACAATATATTCAAAATATGTTGAAAAACTTTTTCTTAATAAGCCTTTTACGTTTTCAAAAACAAAAGCCTTCGGTTTTGTTTCCGCTACAACGCGGGCTGCTTCTGGAAACATATCCCTTTCGTCGAGGTGTGCTTTATGTTTTCCTCCAAGTGAAAAGGGCTGACAAGGTGGGCCGCCAGCAACTAAATCAATTGTATCAATGTAATCAGAAAAAGAAATTTTCTTAATATCGGAACCAATAATATTCCAATTTTTTGTACTTTTAATTGAATTAAATTTCATGGTGTTTACGGCATCGTTATTAAACTCAACCAATAAATCGTGCTTAAAACCAGCATCACATAGACCAAGCGCGAGACCCCCTGCGCCAGAGAATAGCTCGATTGATTTTAAGGCCGTCTGCGTCATTCAAGTCCCTTAATGTAATCCGCGATCTTAGCTATGATTTGCTCCAATTTTGGTGTTTGTCCAGTCAATCTTCCAACCCACATTCGCCCAGGATGTAAAAAATCCCATTCCGAAACCGCCTGATTATATCTTCCTTTGCCCGGGTCGTGATTGCCAAAACCATCAACAATTGAATTCCATAATGGGTTATATTTTCTGATTAGTGCTGATTCAATTGTGCTAACCAAATTAACTGTTTCGTCTCTGAAAATCATAAATCGAACTTCAAAATCGCTAGCTGATAAATTTTCCGATTGATTTATATTTTTACCATGCTCGTTAATTCGTTTGCACAGTTCTTTACCCATATTTGCTTGTGTGGTTAAGCGGCCTTGTCGCCATCCTTGCGGTACGGCTTTACCTATATAAATGGGAATCTTAGTCGATCTTTTAGTGTAGAAAGAATAATGATCATATTTGCCTGTGTAATAAAGCGCGTAAACACCTGCGCCGTTAAAGGAAGTTGTTAGTGGCAGCTTTTCTAATGGGGTAGCATCAAAAAATTCCAAAGCCTCTTTAATAAGGGTTGGAACGACTTCTGAATGAAAAATATGTTTATCAATTCCGGTCATGTTGGCGCTTTGCCAAACTATCAGCGTCTATCTTGCTTGAATAGGCCCTTGTTGTCCTAAACGCTTATCTTGTAAAGCCGACACGTGCCACATTTGTACCCCATGAATTGGGGAGGCGATTTGATATTGAACTAAGGCATTTAAAAACCCAGTAAGTGTCGTACTTTTAGCGCCGTACTTTGCTACTGGTGGTACGGCCATTTTTGAGAGTTTTTGATAATTGAGAGCCTAGATAGCCCTTAAACGGTTAAAAGCAGCGCTTAAATAAGGTACAGCCTTGCCGCTACAGACCCCATAGAAACCGCCACGGAATACCTGTCGCTAGATAGGTTGAGAAAAGTTGTAACTAATATACTGGCGGAGGAGGGGGGATTCGAACCCCCGGTACAGCTTAAAACCGTACGACGATTTAGCAAACCGTTGCCTTAAGCCACTCGGCCACCCCTCCGCATGACTTCAGTGAGGCCTCGCTTTTCAGCTTTGTATGCTTACGCATACAGGCGGCCACCCCTCCGTCAAGCAAGAGAGTAATCAGAAACCGGAAATCAGGACAAGTTTTATCACAACTTAAGCTTAAAATTATTTGCACAGGTCAACACCGGCACTTTAACCGAATTTGTTGCTTAAAGGTTAAGTCGATTGCTAAGCGGCTTATCTTACAATAAGACATCATCCTATATTATGAGACATAGACATCATTTGGTAGTTGGCCCCAAGAATGATTATCGTGGGCCTTATATTCATATAATTCTTGATAAATGTGTGAATACTGCGGTGGTGCCTTTATTGCAATCTGGCCTGGCGGAAACACAAGGTAAAGTTTTTAGAGATCCAACAGATCGATTGGTCACATTTAGTTGCCCTGATGAGCCCATTAAAACTGACTGTTTACCAAGTATTATTCCTAAAAATACCAAGGATCCACTAATTGCGGCCGCGCTTAAAGCAAAACGCGAAAATCGCGTGCGCGAAATTATTTTTATTACCACTGATGATGATTTTGATGGCTTAAGCCCTCATTCACCGAGTGCATCTAAAGATGCTTTGAAAAAATACAACACCAATATAAAGCCATTGGTACAGGCTGGAATAAACTTGATATACATCAATAAAAATAAAAATTTAAAGGCCTATTCAAAACAATTGGCTTCAGCCCTAAAAAATCATCCTGGTAAGCCACAATTTTATCAGCAAGCGCCTAATCATTGGGAATTATTCGCGCCATTATTGTTACTGGCAGACCCTTATCAATATTTGCGCGCGCAGTTAGAGAAATATGATCGACGCCAACGGCGATTAAGCGATGACGAATATCTTAAATTTGAACAAGCGGCGCGTGAAGTGCATTTAGGCCAGGGAGAGCTGATTACCATGTTAATTTACCTATTACATGTTAAGCGACATTATAAACCAATGTCTGTTGGCGTTAAATATGCTGGTCCAAACCAAGACGCGCTGTTCGTTCGATTTCCGCCGCCAGAACAGCCAATTAAGGGGCCCACACCATCAAGCCAGCAAGGGTGTAGCCTCTAATTTTTTAGAAAAAACATAAAAATGGTGCGGGTTAGTTAAAAGGTTTTTAAATAAGAGCGATGAGTAAAACGCCCAAAGCCGAGCAAGATACTGCCAATGCCACCGATCCGCGCGTCGCGCGGCAGCAGAAGCTGGCGGCTTTGCGGGCGCTCGGCATTGATCCGTTTGCCCCCAATACTTATGATGTAACCGCCAAAGCTGCCGATTTGCACATTAAATACGCCGAATTACCGATTGGTGAAGTCACCGAAAATATGGTCCGCGTGGCTGGCCGCATTGGCAGCATCCGCAATAATGGCATGTTTATCGATCTGCGGGATGATCGCGGCCGTATTCAAATTTATTCGGATATCAAAGGCTTGCCGGAAAATATTACTGCCGTGTTGGCGCTGTTGGATTTGGGCGACTGGATTGGCGTAGAAGGCATTATCCGCCGCACGCCGCGTGGCGAGCTGACCATTAATTTGGCGCAGCTTACGGTACTCGGCAAAGCGATGATCCCGCCGCCGGAAAAATATCACGGGCTGACCGATGTTGATACGCGTTACCGCCACCGCGAACAGGATCTGGTCGCCAATGATGAATCGCGTACCACACTGCGCGCGCGTTATGCCATTATCGCCGCCATGCGGCAAGGCTTAGCCGAACGCGGTTTTCTGGAAGTGGAAACACCGATGCTGCATGTTATCCCCGGCGGCGCCAATGCGCGGCCGTTCACCACGCATCACAATACGCTCGATATGCCGCTTTACCTGCGCATCGCGCCGGAACTGCATTTGAAACGGCTAATTATTGGCGGCATTGCGGATAAGGTGTTCGAGATCAACCGTTGCTTCCGCAATGAAGGCCTGTCGCCCAAACACAATCCTGAATTCACGACCATGGAAAGCTATGAAGCCTTTACCGATTACCATGGCACAATGAAACTTACCGAAGAACTGATCGCCGAAATTGCCCAGCACGTTTTCGGCAAAGATACGTTTTCATTCATGGGCCATGAACTCATCATCCAGCCACCCTTCCGCCAAAAAACCATGTGCGAATTGGTGCGCGAAATCACCGGCATCGATTTCTTACAAATTGATGATTTGCAGCAAGCCAAAGATGCCGCCAAATCGGTCGGC
This sequence comes from Alphaproteobacteria bacterium, assembly GCA_965246945.1. Taxonomy (GTDB): domain Bacteria; phylum Pseudomonadota; class Alphaproteobacteria; order UBA11073; family UBA11073; genus CBDFFW01. The sequence continues at coordinate 1,742,586 of CBDFFW010000001.1, read as the reverse complement.
GTGCATGTGGCCGATGCTTTAAATTGGGGCACCGTGGTGGCCGAGGTGTTTGGCGAAAAAGTAGAGCATACTTTAATTCAACCCATCCATGTCACCGAACTCCCCACCGATATTTCGCCGCTGGCCCAGCCACACCGGCGCGATCCGCGGGTGACAGAACGGCACGAAACCTATATCAACGGCTGGGAAATCGCCAACGGGTTTAGCGAATTGTCCGATCCTGCCGTGCAACGCGCACGCTTTGAAGCGCAGGTAAGTTTGCGCGAACAAGGCGATGATGAAGCTCAGTTTGTCGATGAAGATTTCCTCACGGCACTCGAACTTGGCCTACCCGCCACGGGCGGCCTCGGCATCGGCGTTGACCGCCTGGCCATGATTTTAACCGGTGCCGAAACCATCCGCGAAGTCATTGCTTTTCCGACGATGCGGCTGAAATAGTTTGCCCAAATTAAGTGGCAAGTGTTGCCTCCGCTTTTGATAATACTACCACTAAATGGCCAACCAAACCAGCATCTGCTGCTGCGTTGAGGGCTAATAGCGCATCTGCTACCGCTTTTGATGATCCTTTCGGCAGGTCAGCAACTCTTGGCAGTAAACGATTTGGCTCACAGTCAACAGCTGATGTTGCAGGATCGTAAACTACATAAATAGGTTCACCCTGTAAACAATCACGGGCCTGTTCAAGCGCTGCTGTCACAGCTTGATTGGCAAGAATGTGGCTAGCGCGAGGTGGCGGCACAACAAGCACCGGTGTTGCCTCAGGCATTACCGTTCTTGAAATTGTAAACGAGCGCTTACGCCAATCACGCGGCCGCCTTGCAGTTGGAATTTTTTTCTTAGGCACTGGATAGATTTTTGGCTTGAGCGCTGCTGTTTCTAAAAACGTTAGGAAAACGGCTAATTTCTTTGGATCTATTTTTTTGAAATAGGCCGATTTGGTATTTCTAATAAAATAATCAACCTGATTAAAATCAGGATTATTTTCTACAAGCTGGCCTAAAAAAATAATGCAATTTCTTCTAGAAGGTGTATTTTCATTGAATGAACGGCCAAACTTTATTGCGATCGCTTTTGTCCGCGCAGCCAATGCAGCATCAAATTCATCACTAACCAACACCACCGTTTTGGCACTATCCAGTGATTTTTTATGATATGGTCTTTTTGTAACTACCGCCACCGCTTCTGGTGAGGCTGTTAAGGCAAGCGCCGGTGTTAGCGCTATAATTTCTTTCAATTGATAACCCAGCGGAATTAGAAATTCTGGTTGCTGAAAAAAACAAGCCAAAGCTTTAAGATCGCCCCAACACAAACCGCCTTTCGCCCAATCGGCATAAAATCCGTTAAGCCCATTTCGCAACGAAGCGTAATCTATTTGCGATCGGGCGATTTGAGTCAATGGCGCAAATACTGTTTTAAATTCGTTTTCGCCGCCGCAAATACCACTTAATTCTTTAAAATAAGCGGTATAGGGCAAATCCAACCCATCGGTAAGCAAAGCTTCGGGGCTATCAAAATTTTGACCACCTAACTGCATTGGATAGGTATTTTTAAATTGGCCTAGCAAACGGCCAAAATGATACGCCAAGGTGTCTTCTGACCTGCCGCCAGCTATAATTACTTCGCGATCACAGAAAAAAATATTGTCTTCAACTAGTGAAGGCAAATGCGTGGCTGGGGTATGGCTTTTATAATCGGACATAATAATCCTTCCCCAATCTCACAGAAATAAAGCGGTGTCAATCAGGGTAATTTTCCTATTGCCTTACCATCGAGGTTTAATGCTGCTATAAGGAGTCGCGTGGGTATTAATATCGCATTAATCATCTTTTTGGTCGTGGTAATCTATTTTATCTACGCCACCGTCAAAACCGTGCCGCAGGGGCAAACCTGGCTGGTCGAACATTTTGGCCGTTACGACCGCACTTTGGCCCCGGGTTTGCACTTTATTATGCCGGTGGCCGAACGCGTCGCGCACCGCGTTTCGATGCAGGAAATTGTGTTAGATGTCCCACCGCAACAGGTGATTACCAAGGATAATACCATGGTGACTGCCGATGGTGTGGTCTATTACCAGGTGATCAATGCCTCCAGCGCTGCCTATGAAGTGCAGAATTTGCGTTATGCGATTATTAACCTGTCGCAAACCAATTTGCGCACGGTGATTGGCTCGATGGATTTGGATGAGGTGCTGTCCAAGCGCGATCAGATCAATGAGAAATTATTGATGGTACTGGATGCCGCCACCAGCCCCTGGGGCGTGAAGGTTACGCGGATTGAAATCAAAGAATTATCGCCGCCGCAAAACATTATCGATTCCATGGCCCGCCAAATGAAGGCGGAGCGCGAAAAACGTGCCGAAATTTTAACTGCTGAAGGCGAAAAACAAGCCGCCATTTTGCGGGCCGAGGGCGAAAAACAATCCGCCATTTTAAGCGCTGAAGGCCGGCGTGAAGCCGCCTTCCGCAATTCCGAAGCGCGCGAACGCGAAGCGCAGGCCGAAGCCGCCGCCACGCAAATGGTCTCCCAGGCCATCAGTGCGGGCAACACCAATGCTTTAAATTATTTCGTTGCCTTAAAATATGTGGAAGCATTAAAAGTATTGGCCACTTCGCCCAATCAAAAAGTACTCATGATGCCGCTGGATCTGGCCAATGTCGCCGGTACAGTCGCTGGTATCGGCGAGTTGGTAAAAGAAAGTTTTGGTAAAACCCATACCGCTGCCATGCCCACCACTGCACCCAATCCAACAGGTAAACCATGGTCGACGAATTCATAAATTTAATCACGCAAGTGCCCGCCATCGGCTGGGCCACGCTGGCGCTGGTGCTCCTGGGCATTGAATTACTGGCCCCATCCAGCTGGCTCTTATGGCCAGCCCTCTCGGCCCTCATAATTGCCGGCATTGCATTTTGGGTGCCGCAAATTAATTTGGTTGAACAGATCTTAATTTTTGGTCTGCTGGCCGTGGCTTTGCTAATTATTGGCCGCCGCTTTTTAAAAATGGCGAATAAAAAAGTTTCGGTTCTGAACCAGCGTAATAACCAACTAATTGGCCGGCGCATTATGGTTGTTAATGATGGGCCGGATGGCAATTCGCGCGCCAAGGTCGATGATAGCGAATGGGCCGTCCGCCACCGCGATCAGCTTCCCTTACACGCCGGCCAATCGGTGGAAGTGGTTGGCACCGATGGTATTCGTTTATTGGTGATACCCGTTACCGAAATGAACGCATAAAAAAAGGCATGCCGATAAACCAGCATGCCTTTTTCTACTAAACAGTTATAACAACTAGCGTTTGTCCGAAGATCCGCTTTTTTTGTCATCGTTTTTATGGCTCTGACGGCCTGCTTCGGCGTGCTGTTCAGGGGTACCGCCGCGGGTGCTGCTACCACTGTTATTAGAAGACTGCTTGTTTTGCGAGTTAGGCATCTGTATCTACAAAAGTTGTGTCCTCATGCGTGCATGAGTTGAAATGAAATTAAGCATCACCGAGTTAAGAATCCGCAGCAAAATCGGCAGCATTGTATAAAAACATGGTTAAGCAAAATCTATGCTCCATTCACAAACTTATTGCGATCAATCTTTTAACGGCTTTAGCTTAAATGAACATGCGGATCATTATTATTGGTGGCGGGGTTTGTGGCTTGGCCATTGCCTGGCGCTTGGCCCAAACCAGTCCCATGGACTGGGCGGGCGAACGGCCGTTTAAACAAAAATGCACAGTAACCATATTTGATCAAGGCCCTATTGGCCAGGCGGCCAGCTGGGCCGCCGCCGGCATGTTAAATGTGGTGGAGGAGGCCGAACCAGGCGGCCAAGCCCTCTGGCAATTGGGGCAAATGGCACAAACCCAATGGCCAAGTTTTGCCCAGGAATTGGAACAGGCGACAAACCAGAAAATTGATTATACCGAATGCGGTTTATGGCTGATTGCGCCGGATGCCGATGGCGTGCGGTGGCTGCAACAGCGGCAAAAATTTCAGCAAGCGATTGGTTATGATTTACCCTGGCTCGACCGGCAGGCCTTGCATGCGCAGGAACCCTATCTCGCCCCGCGCGTGCAAGCGGCCCTGCATAGTGCCAATGATCACCAGGTGGATAACCGTAAATTGGTGCAGGCGTTAAGCCAAGCCTGCCGCCAAGCAGGCGGATTGCTGTATGAAAACACCCCGATTGAAAAAATCACTATTGAAAATGGCAAAGTCAGCGGTGTGGAAACCGCTGCCAGCTTTTATGGCGCTGATCAGGTGATTGTCTGTGCCGGTGCGTGGAGCGGGCAAATCAAAGGTATTACAAAAGAACTGCTGCCGCCGGTTTATCCGTTAAAAGGCCAAATGCTAGCCGTGCAAATGAATCCCGCGCAGCCCTTACTCACCCATATCATCACCACACCAGATATCTATATGGTACCGCGCCGCGATGGCCGGTTATTGATTGGGGCCACGGTAGAAGACCAAGGGTTTGATGTATCGGTAACTGCTGGTGGCCTGCGCCATTTGCTCGAAAAAGCCTGGTGGGTATTGCCAGGGATTGAGGAGTTGCCGATCGTCGAAACATGGGCGGGCCTACGACCCAGCAGCCCAGATGATGCGCCCATTCTAGGGCCCAGCGGTCTGCCAGGTTTAAGCTACGCCACCGGCCACCACCGCAACGGCATTTTGCTAGCCCCCGTTACCGGTGATTTGCTGACTGAATATATTTTAAGTGGTGAGGTGCCGGCTGCCATGCAGCCATTTTTGGCCAGCCGTTTCCGCGCATAACGTGACAGCTGGCTATTCTTTTGGTAGATAAAGCGATGGCTGATCTTCAAATCCAAGTGCAAATTAATGGTGCAGCAAAAACGCTGAACGCGTGCAGTTTGGCCGAATTGGTGCAAAGCGCAGCGCCTACCCAAAAACAAGTAGCGGTCGCCTTAAACAGCCAGGTGGTACATGCACAAGATTGGTCAAATACACCCGTCAAAGACGGTGATCAAATAGAAATCGTCACCCCTTTTGCGGGTGGTTGATCCAATGTTGAATGATCCGCTCATCATCGCCGGCAAAAGCTTTACCAGCCGCTTGCTGATGGGTAGTGCGCTGTTTCCCAATCAGCGGATGATGCTAGATGCCTTAACGGCGAGCGAATGTGAAATGGTCACCATCGCCATTCGCCGCATCAATTTGAATAGCCCGCAACATGCGGTCAGCGAATTATTAAGACAACCGCATTATCATTTGCTGCCGAATACGGCCGGCTGCTTTACGGCCACGGAAGCAGTGCTGACCGCCGAACTGGCCCGTGAGGCGCTGCAAACCGATTGGGTGAAGCTAGAAGTGATTGGCGACCGTGATACATTATACCCCGATAGCGTGGAATTGCTCAATGCGGCCGCGCAATTGGTCGCTAAAGGATTTATCGTTATGGCCTATGCACCGGATGATGTGGTGGTGTGCCAGCGCCTGGCCGATCTCGGCTGCGCGGCGGTGATGCCGCTGGCTTCGCCCATCGGCTCCGGCCAGGGGATTGCCAATCCTTATAATCTGGCGCTCATCCGCAGCAAGCTGGCCGTGCCGGTAATTGTCGATGCCGGTATTGGCACGGCATCGGATGCGGCGCTGGCGATGGAATTGGGCGCTGATGCCGTTTTATTAAACAGCGCGGTGGCGCGCGCCGATGATCCGGTCGCCATGGCCCGCGCCATGAATTATGCCGTGCAAGCCGGCCGTTTGGCTTACAACGCTGGCCGTATTCCTAAAAAATTCTACGCCGAAAGCGCTTCGCCTTTGGCGGGAAAAATAAACCCACCTCATCCTGAGTAGGGCGTTCCGCGAAGCGTAGCCCGTATCGAAGGATACTTAATCGAGATTCAACTGGAGCATCCTGCGATACGCGACTATTGTCGCTACTCAGGATGAGGTATGCTATTTAACCCGCCCCTATTATTGGTCACCGACCGCACCCAAGCCGTGCGGCCATTGCCGGACATTATCGCCGATTATTGGCAAGCGGGCGGGCGCTGGGTGTGGTTGCGGGAAAAAGATTTGCCGAAAGATGAATTAATCAAATTATTAAAGATAATATTAGACTTACCTCATCCTGAGGAGCGCTGTAAGCGCGTCTCGAAGGATGCTAAGCCAGGGTATTTAGCTGGAGCATCTTTCGAGACGAATGCTGCGCAAAGTGCTGCGCATTCTCTTCAGGATGAGGTGATATTTAAACCGCCAATTATTTTAAGTGGTCATGCCGATCTGGTGGCGGAATATAATTTAGCTGGTGTGCATCTGCCGCAGTATAAAGATATACTAAAAGAAGCTCAAGCCGCCCGCGCCCAATTAAAGTCAGGCCAGTTGCTGGGTATTTCCATTCATAGCGCAACAGAATTAAAAACCGCCGAAGCCGCCGAAGCCGATTATGTCATCGCCGCCCCCATTTTCCCGACCGCCAGTAAACCAGGTTATGGGCCAACCTTAAGTATTGCTGGGCTACAACAATTGGTGAATAGCACCACAATTCCGGTTATCGCGCTTGGCGGGATTAGTCCCGAAACCGCACCACAATGTTTAACCGCTGGTGCCCAAGCCGTGGCCGTGATGGGCGAATTCATGCGGCAGGCGGATAATAAAGCACTAGTTGGTACTTATCTAAACCCCTCTCCCGAGGGGAGAGGGGTTTAAACCGACAAACCCAATTTCACCAGCGCCGCTTTGATTTTTTCTTTGCTCGCCGCTGCAGGTTCAACCAAAGGCAGGCGCGGGGCGGGGGCGGTGTAACCTAATAAGGAAACGGCGTATTTCACCGGCCCAGGATTGGTTTCGCAAAACAGTACAGAATTCAATTCGGCGAGTTGATCGCGCAAAGCAAAGCAGCGCTTAATATCACCGGTCCGCCAAGAATTATGCATTTCAGCGTAGATGGCGGGTGCCACATTCGCGCCGACCGAAATGCAACCATGGCCGCCTTGCGCCAGATAAGCCACCTGTGTGCCGTCTTCCCCCGATAGCAAACAGAAATCCTTATCAATCAAGGCGCGTTCTTTGACCGGCCGTTCCAGATTGTTAGTCGCATCCTTCGTGCCGATAATACGGGGCAGGGCGGCCAGGCGGGCCAAAGTTTCCACGCTCATCTCAATCACCGCGCGGCCCGGGATGTTATACACAATAATCGGAATATCCACCGCATCATGTAAAGCTTTGAAATGTTGATAGAGGCCTTCTTGCGTCGGTTTGTTATAATAGGGAATCACCACCAAGGCGGCCGTGGCACCGGCCTTTTTCGCATGGGCGGTCAGCTCGATCGCTTCGATGGTGTTGTTGGAGCCGGTACCGGCAATCACAGGCACACGTCCGGCGGCGGCTTCGATGCACAGCTCGACCACGCGTTTGTGTTCAGCATGGGTTAAAGTGGGCGACTCGCCCGTGGTGCCGCAGGGCACCAAGGCGTGGGAGCCGGATTGCACCTGCCAATCAACGAAACGTTGAAAAGCTTGGTCATCGACACGGCCGTCTTTAAAAGGGGTAATGAGCGCGGGAATGGAGCCATAAAACATGGGAATGCTTACTCTAATCAGCCGCAGCACAACCGGCAAGCGATGCCTGCTGGCGCTGGCATTATCTTTGGCGGTCATGCCCGCTTGGGCGGCCAAGTCCAGGTTGGTACCGCCAAAACAGCATGTGGTAGCCAAAGCGGCTAAAACATCGGCAGCCAAAAAAGTGGCGGCTAAGCCCAGTGCTGCGGCTACACCCGTGGCTGCAGCCTGGCAGCTGATTGCACAGAAACGATTTAACGAAGCACTTGGCATTGCCCAGCGCAGCCAAAGCTCCCCCATGGAATTATTGCTGCGCTGGCAGATTGCCCAACAACCTGGCAATCCATTTGTTTTAAGCGATTATTTAGCCTTATTGCCGCAAATTCGGGACTGGCCCAATACCAATAAAGTGCGCCTGCAGGCTGAAGGCCTGTTAACCGAAAACACACCCGATGCCAATATCCTGGCATTATTCGCCGATGGCCCGCCGAATACCACTACCGGCGCCCAGCGCTATGTGCAGGCACTGCAGCATGCCGGCCGTGAGGAAGAGGCAGTGCAACAACTGCGCTATTTCTATGTGCATAGCAGCGCGCCACTTGCTTCATTGGGTGATTTGGCCAATCAATACCCGCAATGGTTGGGCGCAGAATATAATTATGTGCGGGCCGATCAATTAATCTGGAACGGCAATTATGCCGCTGCGCGCGAGATATTACCGTTGCTGGATAACGACGCCAGGCAGGTATTGCAAACGCGGATTGCGCTGGCCACCCAAGATAAATTTGCCGCGGCCCTGGATGCCAATGTTGCAAACACCTATCAAAATGATCCGGCGCTGATGTTTGAGCGTGTGCGTTGGAACCGAAAACAAGGTTTTGATGATAGCGCGGTAAAGATATTGGCTCAAACAGCAACGGTGAAAGGGCAGGAAGAACCATTGGAGAAAGAACGCGGTTTGATTGCGCGTAAATTATTTGAAAACCAGAATTACACCCGCGCCTATGCCGCCGCCGCGCCCACTGCAATCAGCGATAGTTCTAGCTATACGCAAAATGAATGGTTTGCCGGTTGGCTCGCACTGCGTTTTTTGGACCAGCCGGATGAAGCCGAAACGCATTTTCGCGCGATGTATGATGCGGTGAAAACCCCCATCAGCATCGCGCGAGCCTCTTATTGGGCTGGGCGGGCGGAGGCTAAACGCGGCAATCAGGTGGTGGCCGAAAAGTGGTGGAATATTGCTGCCAGCTATCCCACCACTTTTTATGGGCAATTAGCTGCACATAGTTTGGATAAACCGATTACTCAATTCTGGCGGCCGGATCCGGCTTATACGTCGCAATTGGTCAATAGCGATGTGCGACTGCAAGTTGCGGAATTACTGGCCCGCGCTAATCTGCCGGATGTGGCCAGCCAGTTTCTTAAGCAAAGCGCCAAAACCATGGCACCGGATGATGCCGTGCAAGTGGCGCAATTCGCCCAGCATTTAAACCTGCCGCGCGCGGCGGTATTGGCCGCCAAGGAAGCGCAGCAACAGGGCAAAACGGTTTACAGCGCGGGTTATCCCACCCTGCCAGCCAGCGTGAATGCGGTCATGGATCCGCGCATCGAACCCGCTTTGGTGCATGGTATTATCCGCCAGGAAAGCGAATTTGATTTGGATGCCAAATCTGGCGCAGGGGCTCAAGGGCTTATGCAACTCATGCCCGCCACTGCGCAGCAAACCGCAGGGAAAGTCGGCGTGCCCTATAATCCGCAGCAGTTATTGCATTCAGCGGGTTACAATGTGCAATTGGGCAGCCGTTATCTGGCCGATCGCGTGCAGGGATTTACGGCCGAGCCATTGCTGGCCATTGCCGCTTATAATGCCGGTGCAGGCCGCGTGCGGGAATGGCTGGTGCAATTTGGCGACCCGCGTTTGGGCAAGGTCGATTGGGTCGATTGGCTGGAATCCATTCCGTTTTATGAAACGCGCAACTATGTCCAGCGCGTAGTGGAAAATACCGAAGTTTACCGCATGATTTTGGCAAATCAAAAATCACAATAAAGAATCTCATTCTGAGTAGAATGCGTAGCATTCGTATCGAAGAATGCTTAGCCTGGGAACTCCACTGGAACATCCTTCGATACGCGCCTGCGCCGCTACTCAGTATGAGGTTGTTTAAGGTTAAGGATTTTTCAATTTCGCATTATCCGTATATGGATTTAAAAAATACCCCAACTGCTTATTCAGCTCGCAAGACCAACAGCGTGTGCATTGTAGACCGGTGCTTTGAATGGGAAAAATATTGCCGGCATAATCAAGCCGCCAGGCATAAACCGGCTTAACCGAAGCTGGATTATCATGCCGCCATTCTGGCAACAGTGCGATCAACCGGTCCTGCTTGGTTTTACCCAAATCACTATCCGCATATTGGCATTGATCCGCAAACACCTGCTGACGGCTCAGCCCATTGGGAAAACGGATTATCCGATTAACTTGCCACACCGTGGCGGCATCATCAACCGGTGAACGCTCAAGGCCATCGGTCACCGTGCGCCAGGTATCCGTCGTCAATGGGGAAATTTGCTTGCGCATAATCAGGCGGCATTCTTTCACCTCATCATAAATGGGCAGGCCATTCGGGCGGCACGCCAATTCAATCCGGAAACGATGCAAATCTTTGGGTTCAGCCTTGGCATCTTCTGCTAGATTGGGATTAAGCACCGTGAATTTATAGGGCATGCCAATTTGCCAAAACCCTTTATCCACCATGGGCTCGGCCGTAAAAACAAATTGCATTTGTTCTGGTTTTTTATTGCCCAAAATATCCGCATTTTCGGTGTTGGGCTTGGCATTATAAAATAATTTGGGCAAGGCACTGTATTCGCTATCCAGCCCATAATCTGGATCCCGCGCTAACTGCCCAATGCTCAACCATTTTTCGGTTTTATTTGAAATTTTTCCCATCACCACATCACAAGCCGTTTGACTGTAACCCGCATCTAAACAGCGTTTAAGCACTTCAGCCTGGGCAGTGGTGGATAATTGCGCGGTTGCTTCATCATCCATTTCAATAATTGGCAAAATATCATTTGCAGATGCGATAAAACTGAACACCATTGCGCATAAAAATGCGAGTAGACGAGGCATAGCGCAGCGCTCCTTGGGCAGAGATTATATCAATATATGTGATAAAAACAATCCAGCCAATGGCTTACCGGTCAATCTCGCCGAACACAATATCCATACTGCCGATAATCGCCACCGTATCGGCCAGCATATGCCCGCGCGACATAAAGTCGAGCGCTTGCAAATGCGCAAAACCTGGCGCGCGGATATGGCAGCGATACGGCTTGTTGGTACCGTCGGCGACCAAGTAAACGCCAAACTCACCCTTCGGCGCTTCCACCACGGTATAGGTTTCGCCGGCGGGCACATGGTACCCTTCGGTATATAATTTGAAGTGGTGGATCAGCGCTTCCATGCTGCGCTTCATATCGGCGCGGCGCGGCGGCGAAACTTTATGGTCATCCACTTTCACTGGCCCTTGCGGCAATTCGCGCAAGCATTGTAAAATCATGCGCACCGATTGCCGCATTTCTTCAACGCGCAGCAAATACCGTGCATAGCAATCACCCGTTTTACCCACCGGCACTTCAAAATCCATTTTATCATACACATCATAAGGCTGCGATTTGCGCAGATCCCAGGGCACGCCGCTGGCGCGCAGCATCGGGCCCGTAAAGCCCCAGGCCAGCGCATCTTTGGCGCTCACCACCCCAATATCCACTGTCCGCTGTTTGAAAATCCGGTTATCGGTTAGCAGTCCTTCAAGGTCATCAACAAATTTATTAAACGTGCCAAAGTAAGTCGCCATATCTTCGGCCAAACCATCTGGCATGTCGAAAGCTACCCCACCTGGCCGGAAATAATTGGCATGCAGTCGCGCGCCGCAGACACGGTCGTAAAACTGCATCATATTCTCGCGCTCTTCAAACGCCCATAACGCCGGCGTAATCGCGCCGACATCAAGCGCATAAGTGGTGAGGTTCAGCAGATGATTCAGAATGCGCGTCACTTCCGCAAACAACACGCGGATATATTGCGCGCGCGGCGGCGGTGTAATCCCCAGCAGTTTTTCCACTGCCAACGCAAAGGCGTGCTCCTGATTCATCGGCGCGACATAATCTAAGCGGTCGAAATACGGAATGGCCTGCAAATAGGTTTTATATTCGATCAGCTTTTCGGTGCCGCGATGCAGCAAGCCGATATGCGGGTCGGCACGCTGCACCACCTCGCCATCCAACTCCAAAATCAAGCGCAACACACCATGCGCCGCCGGATGCTGCGGCCCGAAATTCATCGTATAAGGCTGAATTTCCTTACCACCTTCGCCCGGGGCGTTATAAGGGGCAGGGGACAAAATATTGGCCATGAAAATGTTTTAATGGGTTGTCTCTAAAAAGTCACGTGCCAACACATCCTCAACCCTCATCCTGAGTAGCCATCGTAGATGGTGTATCGAAGGACGCTCCAGTTTAGTCCCTTAGTTAAGCATCCTTCGAGACGCGCTTGCCGCGCTCCTTAGGATGAGGTGGTTGGATGTTTTAAAATTTATGCTTATCTTTAATCCATGACAGAACAAGCATTATTCGGCGCGGGGTGTTTTTGGGGTGTGGAAGATATTTTCGCACAAAACCCAGGCGTGCTTTCTGCCGTTTCTGGCTATGCCGGCGGCAAGGTGAATAACCCCGGCTATATGGCCGTCTGCACCGGCCTGACTGGTCATGTCGAAGTGGTACAAGTAACGTTCGATCCCGCCCAAACCAGTTACGAAGCATTGCTCGATGGGTTTTTCCAGCTGCACGATCCCACCACCAAAAACCGGCAGGGGCCGGATCATGGCTCGCAATACCGCTCGGTCATCTTCTATTATAACGACGCGCAAAAAACCGCCGCCGAAGCCGCCATCACCCGCGCGCAACCGCGCTTCAACAATCCCATCGTCACCGAATTATTACCCGCCCCCACCTTCTGGCGCGCCGAAGAATACCACCAACAATACTTCAAAAAACACCCCGGCAAACACGGCTGCCATGTGCCGGTGAATTGGGTTTAAAAGCCGTAATTAGGATTTATTTTGCAATAAGCTTGTAATTGTTTGCATATAATTAAGGCTTATTCAAAATGATTAAACGTTATCATCTCATGCAAACGATAAATGCTGTCCAGGCAAAGTTAACACCTGTTACTGACACCAAATTGTTTCAAGCTGGTTGTAGTGCCACTAATTTACTTGGCATTGGCTCTATTTTCGTTTCCCTTAAACTTGGTAGCGGTTATAGCGCTGGTTGGCTGGGGCTGGGTGTTCTGTGGGGAACTATCAACAAATATCAGGCTTTGCATAATCAATCTGGGCAAACCGGTTTGTTAAAATTTGCCGCTTATCCAGGTTTTACATCATTATTTTCAATGAGTGCTGATGTCTTTAATGCCGGCGTTAACGAACATGCAATGATAAATAATCTTGTTCAAAATAAAGATGCGGTTGTGCGCCTTAACCAAATTCTGGTTGGTAGCTGGGGTGCAAATGCAGTAGGGGATATGCTTAATGCAATAAATGATAAACGTAATTTTAAAAAGCCATCCGTTTTGAATGAAGCAGTACCCCTTGAAGCTGCGTCAGTGCCACAAACTGTTCCATTACTGCGAACTGTGCTTACCAACCCAATCACTTACCTTACTTTGGCAAACATGTCTCGCTATGTCGCGTTAATGATGCAGTTGGCCAATAAGCATGCAGACCAATTAAAGCATAGCACCCTTCCAGCGGTCGTAAAGCCAGTTATATCGCCGCAAATACCTTACGCTTTCGCCATTGGTTTATTGGCAATTACAGGCGTTTGGTCTGTTTACCGCATGCATCAGGCAGCCAACCACCAAATTCCAATCAATCAGACAATTACGCCGAGTTTGAAAAAGGCCACTGTGATTGCTCGGTTGCCAGCTTTGGTAGCAGCTGGATTGGCTAATGATTGGCTTGTCTTAATAGGGCTCGGCTTTGTAACCGTTGGTAGTGTTAAAAACATGTCGGAAGCCAATGCGGCGATGGCCAAAAAAGGAACGCTGTTAACGCTTTAGTTAACTGGCTTGCTGTAAATAAACCTCCCCGCCTTTTTCCTTAAACTCCGCCGCTTTCGCTGCCAGGCCATCGGCTTGCACTTGATGCAGCGCGGCGTATTCGCGGACTTCCTGGCTGATTTTCATGCTACAGAATTTGGGGCCGCACATGCTGCAGAAATGGGCGGTTTTATGCGCTTCTTTGGGCAGCGTAGCATCGTGATATGAGCGCGCGGTATCGGGGTCGAGCGACAAATTAAATTGATCTTCCCAACGGAAATCAAAGCGCGCGCGGCTTAACGCATCATCGCGCGCCTGCGCAGCCGGATGGCCCTTGGCCAGATCAGCGGCATGCGCAGCAATTTTATAAGTGATTACGCCGTATTTCACATCATCCCGGTTCGGCAAACCCAAATGTTCTTTCGGCGTCACGTAACACAGCATCGCCGTGCCAAACCAGCCGATTTGCGCGGCGCCAATGGCAGAAGTGATATGGTCGTAACCTGGCGCAATATCGGTGGTCAGCGGGCCCAAAGTATAGAAGGGCGCTTCGCCACACATGGCCAATTGCTTTTCCATATTCACTTTTATTTTATGCATCGGCACATGGCCGGGGCCTTCAATCATCACCTGGCAATCATATTCCCAGGCGGTCTTTGTCAGCTCGCCCAGCGTTTCCAATTCGGCAAATTGCGCGGCATCATTGGCATCGGCAATCGAGCCTGGGCGCAGCCCATCACCCAATGAAAAGCTCACATCATAGCTCCGCAAAATTTCGCAAATTTCGCGGAAATGCGTGTAAGTGAAATTTTCTTGGTGATGCGCCAAGCACCATTTGGCCATAATGCTGCCGCCGCGCGAAACAATTCCGGTCACCCGGCTCGCAGTCAGCGGCACATAGGCCAGGCGTACGCCGGCATGGATCGTGAAATAATCGACGCCCTGTTCGCATTGTTCAATCAGCGTATCGCGGTAAATTTCCCAGGTGAGGTCTTCGGCCACGCCGCCGACTTTTTCTAAGGCCTGATAAATCGGCACCGTGCCAATCGGCACCGGTGAGTTGCGGATAATCCATTCGCGGATATTGTGGATGTTGCGCCCTGTGCTTAAATCCATCACCGTATCGCCGCCCCAGCGGATCGCCCAGACCATTTTATCGATCTCTTCAGCCACTGATGAAGTCACCGCTGAATTGCCGATATTCGCATTAATCTTCACGAGGAAATTGCGGCCAATAATCATCGGCTCGGATTCTGGATGATTGATATTGGCCGGAATAATCGCCCGCCCGCGTGCTACTTCACTGCGCACAAATTCAGGGGTAATAATGCTGGGAATTTCCGCACCAAAACTTTCACCATCGGCAATGCACGCGGCGCGTGTTTGGTTTTCGCGCAACGCAATATATTCCATCTCCGGCGTGATAATCCCGCGCCGTGCATAAGTTAGCTGCGTGACCGATTGCCCCGCTTTGGCGCGCAATGGCTGGCGTTGCCCCGGAAATTCCGGCACCAGCATCTTGCCGCGCGCAAAGCCGTTATCAGCAGCTTGCACATCGCGCGGGTTGTAACTTTCGACATCCCCACGCTCGGCAATCCATCCTGCGCGCAGTGCTTTTAAACCTTGGTTAATATCAATGTTCGCATTGAGATCCGTATAGGGGCCTGAAGTATCGTAAATCTTTAAATTGGGCTCACCCGCTGTCGGGCTTAACAAAATTTCGCGGTGCGGCACTTGAATATCCGCGCGGCTGCCTTGTTCGTAAAACTTTTGACTACCGGTAATAGGACCGGTGGTCACGCTAATGTGATTGCCGGTGTCGGCAGGAACCAGTGCAGCAGGGGTAGTATCCAATGGCATTATTCGCTCCGTTGTCATCCTCAAGCCGCAGGCTTGGGGATCCAAACACACGGTCATTTATTTGGATCCCCGCCCTGGCGTGTGAGGATGACAACAAATGCCGCAAAGCAAGCCATCATCTTTCCCGCCGCCGGTATGAACCGGATCCGGTATCAAGGGTCGCGGCTGTCAGCCACCTCTCAGCGCGTTCACGCACTCCCCTAAGACAAAATAATTTTAAACTGCATATATTTATTAAGCAATATTTAGGAAAAAAAAGGGTACCAAAGCACCCCTTTTTGCGGTTTAGAATATAATTACTTCTTAGAAGCTTTAATATCCGCCAGTTCCTTCGCATGATCTTTCAGTGTCGGCAGCGTGTCACTGGCAAATTGTTGCAGCACAGGGTTGTCGCCATTTTTTGCATAGCCTTCAAACAGGCTCACCGCTTCACTATGTGCATTGGTTTGGGCGGCCAAATATTGTTTATCAAACGCAGCACCGTTGGCGGCGCGCTTTAACTCGGCCAAGGTTGTTTGGTGATCGGAATCCAATTCTTTTGGCAATGTTGCCGCATTCACTTTGGCCGCTGTCAAAACAGTTTTTAATTTATTATCAGCAGCGGTGTGATCGCTGATCATGCGCTGGGCAAATTCTTTTACCACCGCATTTTGTGATTTTTGCAGCGCCAGCTGGCTGGTTTGTTCTTCAAACATGCCGCCAATCGCGGCGCTTTTTACAAAATTTTCGCTCGCTTTGCTGGTGGGCGCCACACTGGCCGGTGCCATATCAGCCGTGGTGGTGGTTGAAGTAACCGGCTTGGTTGTTGCGGTCATCGTGGTGCTGGTGCTGGTTTGCGCAATTGCGCCTGAGGTTAGTGCCAAGGCAATAGCAGCTGCGGTAACTAAGGCGGTTAAGTAACGAAATTTCATAGATGTTCTCCTTACCGCTGATCTAACCAATAAAATATAAAAAATCAGTGTGGTTCGCTGTTATGGGAACCGTAAGACTGAGCGTAAGCATGTGTAAATGCCGCGCCCAGTAATAAAATTTGCGCTGAATAATACACCCAAACCATCAAAATAATCACCGAACCCGCGGCCCCATAGCTGGAGGCCATGTTGCTATAACCCAAATACCAGCCGATTAAAAACTTGCCGATAATAAACAGTAACGCGGTAATAGCCGCGCCCACCCACACATCGCGCCAGGCAATTTTGATATCGGGCACATATTTATACAACAGCGCAAATAATAGCGTAACAATAGCCAAGCTAATAACCAAATCGGCCACCTGCAAAATGCCAGAAAAACCATTGGATTGCGCAGCGGCATAATTGGCCACAGCGCTTAGCACCGCACTCAAAACCATGGAAACGAGCAATAAAAAGCAAGTGCCAAACACCATCGTAAATGATAAAAACCGGTCCTGTACCAAACCCCATAAACCGCGATTGGGTTTGGGTTCAGCATGCCAAATGGTATTTAACGCGCTTTGCATTTCCCCAAACACGCCGGAGGCGCTGAACAATAAGGTGACAACACTTAAGATGGTGGCCCATAACCCATTGCGGTCATGCGTGGAAGCTTTGATGATATCCTCAATCGCTTTGGCACCATCGGTGCCAACCAAATTGGTCATTTGCTGCACAATGCGGCCCTGCGCCGCTTCCGCACCAAAAATAGCACTCGCCGCCGCTAAAACCAGTAACAGTAATGGGCCAATTGACAGGATACTATAAAAGGCAAGCGCAGCTCCCTGACTGGCCGCTTTATCTTCTGTCCAAGCATCAATTGTGGCTTTGCCAAGCGTCCAAAATTTTTGTAGTTGCATCACACACCTTAACCACTGCGAACATTTGTGAATATAGCTGATAGCAAATAAAAAAGCAGGCTTTAACAGCCTGCTTTTTCAAATTTTCAACGGTAAAAATAAATTAACAGCCGCAAGACCCGCTGCCGGATTTGCTTTTCTCGGTGCTGGTTTGGCTGCCATCGGCATGTTGGCCTGGCATTTTGCTTTTATCTGCATTGGGTGCAGTGGTTGGTTTTTCCATAGTTGCGTTATCCATGTGGATGCTACATCGGTTGTAAGTCTGTTAGGCAACAACGTATTTGTTATCGCCTAAAGTGTAGGTAAGAATGAATGTATCAAAGTATCAGGTGTACAGCAGCAAAAAATTATAAATTTCCAATTAAGGATTTTTTATTTCTTCCGGCAACTCCCTTTCGCCCCTGCTTTAGTTCCAGGCACCCGCTCATACCCTTTCCAACATGTGGTTTTACTACTGCTATTCGATTTTTCGGCCATGTGTTGCTCCTTAGTTAACGATAGTAAATTGAACAAAATAACGTGAAATAACGATCCTCAAATACGGTCAAATTATAAAAAAAGCATTTAATTATTTTAAATAATTTCTCAAAATATCAATTGATATAAACAGTAAGGAATTATAATTGCTGAGCATAAACCTGTCAGGCTCATACCAAGTGCTGCAAAAGCACCGGCTTGCTCACTAATTTGCATCGCTCTAGCAATACCTAATACGTGGCAGGTAATTCCTAAAACCAGACCTTGCAACTGATCATCAGTTACTTTGCATAGTTTTAATATTCCAGGCATCAAAAGTGAACCAACGATACCAGTTACAAAAATAAAAAATACTGCCAGTGCTGCGTCTAAATTCAGCCGTTCGGCAATGCCCATAGCAATTGGCGTGGTTACAGATTTAGTCAGTAACCCTGTTTGAATAGGCAAATCAGCGTGCATGCTGCGTGCTAGATAAATTGCTGTAATTGGTGCCAGCAATGCGCCAACAAAAATAACAATCATAATTGCCAGCATATTTTTCTTCAAAATAGGTAACTGTTTATATAAAGGAACGGCCAAAGCGACAGTGGCGGGACCGATCATTAAACTTAACCATTGCGCGCCTTTCATGTACAAATCGTATTCAATATGGTTGGCTGCTAAAATACCAGTGATAACAATAATGGTTAAAATAAGTGGGCTTAAAAATGGGGATTGCCCCAACCGCTTTTGTAATTGCTGACATATATAAAAAATAGCCAACGTTAAAAATAATCCAAATAAAGGATGGTGGATAAGCATTTCCCACATGACTATGCTTTTTTTCTTAAAATTTGATACAAAACTATGATCATCAAAACCGTAATCAGCGTCGATACCGTTGGTGCAATTAAAATTATCAGCCATTCATTTTTTAACAAACCCAAATATTTCACAATGCCAACACCTGCTGGGACGAAAATTAGGGCTAAATATTTTAGAATTTCATTTGAACCTTGCTCTAACAACACAGGGATATCATTTTTTATAATCAAGAATATAAATAGAATGCTCATACCCATTACCGAACCAGGGATAAGCAGACCTGCTACCTGAACAATCAAGTCTCCTAGAATTTGGAGGCCAACGAATAAAAGTAGCGCTTTAAGCATGATTTTCGTTTGTTACTATTTGTAATGCACAAGAGGTACAAATGAATATTTATCCTGGAAATCAAAATGCAACAACAGAATTTTGTTTGGCCTTCGCGGCGTGCCGCGCTTAGATATATCTTATGTATCAACCGGTATCCCGTGCGCCATATGCGGCCGATTTTATGGCTTGTCAGCGTGCTTTTCCGGAAAGCGAAAGCACGATGCGCTCGCCGTTTCAGCGGGATCGGGACCGAATTGTGCATTGTGGCGCGTTTCGCAAACTCAAGCAAAAAACGCAGGTGTTTGTATATCCACTCGGTGATTATTACCGCACGCGGTTAACGCATACGCTGGAGGTCGCACAAATTACGCGTTCACTGGCCCGCGCATTGGGCGTTGATGAAGATTTGGCGGAAGCCGTCGCGCTCGCGCATGATCTGGGTCACACGCCGTTCGGGCATGCCGGTGAAGATGCGCTGGCCGCCGTTATGCTGCCTTATGGCGGCTTTGCGCATAACGATCAGACCCTGCGGATTGTCACGCAGCTGGAAGAACGCTATGCCGCGTTTGATGGGTTGAATTTAACCTTCACCACGCTTGATGGCATCATCAAACATAATGGCCCGCTCAGCGCCAATGACATGCTGCAAAGCACAGTGCAAACCGCGCGCATCCTTGGCATTAATTTAGCCACCCATGCGGGGATCGAAGCGCAAATTGCCGCGCTCAGCGATGATATCGCCTATACCAATCACGATTTTGATGATGGTTTGCGCGCCGATTTAATCGCCTGGGATGATTTGCAACGCTTGCCGCTGTTGGGGGATATATTAAAAGAACTGCTGGCCGTCCATCCGGAATTGGAAAAAGACCATGGCCGTTTGCGGCACGAACTCGTGCGCCGGTTGATTAATGCGATGGTGATGGATGTGCTGCAAGAAACTAAACTGCGTTTGCAGCAACATCTGCCAATGGATTATGCTGCCGTGCAGGCTTTGTCCATACCGATGGTGGCATTTTCCGCAGCTATGCAAAACACCGTTAAAACGCTGAAAAAGTTTTTGTTTGATTGTTTGTATCGCCACCACCAGGTCAACCGCATGACGCGCAAAGCGCGCCAGGTGGTTAGCGATTTATTTATGGTGCTGATGGACGAACCCGAATTACTGCCCCTTAATTGGCAAAACCGCATTGAATTGGCAGCCAATGAAGATGCCAAAGCCCGCCTGATCGCCGATTACATCGCCGGTATGACCGATAATTTCGCGCTGGAAGAATATGCCAAAATCTTTGATCCCACCGCGCGGGCATAAGAAATGAACCTCATCCTGAGTAGCGGCATGGCCGCGTATCGAAGGATGGTTAATAAGCCATATCGTCTGATTATCCTTCGATACGCCTTGCTATGCAAGGCTACTCAGGATGAGGTAATAGAGAAAAACAATTATGCAATTTAGCATTCTCACTCTTTTTCCCGAACTTTATCCTGGGCCCTTAAGCACCGGCCTTATCGGCAAGGCGCTGGCCAAAAATTTATGGCAGTGCCAAACCATCAATCTGCGGGATTTTGCCACCGATAATTATGGTAGTGTGGATGATACGCCGTCCGGTGGGGGGGCTGGCATGGTGATCCGCGCGGATATTATTGCTGGCGCGGTGGCGCAAGCGCCAGCTGGTCGGCGGATTTATTTGTCGCCGCGCGGCAAAACCCTTAACCAACCCTTAGCCCAGGAATTGGCCGCCGAAAACCAGCTCACCTTGCTTTGCGGACGCTATGAAGGTGTAGATCAGCGCGCGCTCGACCATTTCAGGTTTGAGGAAGTCAGCATCGGCGATTATGTGCTCAGTAACGGCGATTTGGCCGCGTATATCCTTATGGATGCCATTATCCGCCTACTCCCTGGCGTGCTGGGCAATACGGCCACCACGGGCGATGAAAGCTTCAGCCACGGCCTGCTGGAATACCCGCATTATACGCGCCCAGCGGTCTGGACCGCACCGGATGGCCAGGAATACAGCGTGCCAGCGGTGCTGCAATCCGGCCATCACGGGCAAATAAATAATTGGCGCAAGAATATACAGGCAGTTATAACGGAAGCGCGGCGGCCGGATCTCTGGGCGGCGCATGTCATGAAAATGGCCAAGAACAAAGGTGAAACGGATTAACCGTGCCAACAAGAAAGAACGACAATGAACCCGATTATTCAGGCTTATGAAGCCGCGCAAACTGCGAAATCAAACGAAACCAACGCCGCACCAAAATTTCAAGCCGGTGCCACCCTTAAAGTCCATGTGAAAGTCAAAGAGGGTGCTCGCGAACGTGTGCAGATTTTTGAAGGTATCTGCATCGCGCGTAAAAACGATAGCCTTGCTTCCAGCTTTACCGTGCGCCGGATCACCGATGGTGAAGGCGTGGAACGGGTCTTTCCATTATACTCACCGCGCATTGCCAAAATTGAAGTCGTGCGTCATGGTCAAGTGCGCCGCGCCAAATTATACTATTTGCGTGACCGCCAAGGTAAAGCCGCGCGGATCGCCGAAAAGGTTGATCACACCCGCGTGACCAAAGCGCAAAAGAAAATTAATGATGCTGCGGCCGCCAAAGCGACCGACAAGAAAAAAGCTTAACTGTTTTAAAGTTTAAAACAAAAAGCCAGCCCTGACCGGCTGGCTTTTTGTTTGATTGGCTAATGCGCTGAAGCAGGTTACAAAGCATGGTGCAAATTAAACATATTGGGATTGTGGGGGCCGGTGCTTGGGGCACCGCTGTGGCCGCCGTCTTGGCGCAGCATCATACGCAAACGCAAATCAATTTATACTGCCGCCGTGCTGACCATGCTGCCGCGATTAATGCCAGCCACCAAAACGCCGATCATTTGCCCGATATTCAACTGCCCCCCAATTTAATTGCCAGCGCTGATTTAGCATCCATTGCGCAAACAGAAATTTTGATTATGGGGGTGCCGTGCCAAGAATTGCGGCAGACATTGCAACAGGCCCAACAATACTACACCCTCCAAACCCCCATCGTTTTATTGTGTAAGGGGGTTGAACAGGGCAGCCATGCCTTGCCCAGCCAGGTGGTCACCGCAGTGATGGGGTCGGTGCCAACGGCCATTTTGGCCGGCCCTAATTTTGCCAGTGAAGTGGCACAGGGCCTGCCATCCGCTGTCACCCTGGCTTGCGCCGATGAAACCTTGGGCCAGCATTTGGCCGAACAATTGCAAACCCCCAGCTTCCGGCCCTATGTGCGGGATGATTTGGTGGGCGTGCAGGTTGCCGCCGCGCTGAAAAACGTGCTGGCGATTGCTTCCGGCGTTGTCACTGGTGCACAGCTTGGTGAAAATGCGCGCGCGGCCTTGCTCACGCGCGGGATTGCAGAAATTATCCGCCTGCTGGTGGCCATGGGCGGCCAGCCGCAAACCATGCTCGGCCTCTCCGGCATCGGCGATATCATGCTAACCTGCCAGAGCGTCCAATCCCGCAACTTTACATTGGGATTAGCCTTAGGGCAGGGGCAAAGCCTGGCCGATTACCAAGCCCGGCAATCCGGCGTGACCGAAGGTGTGCACACGGTTGGCGCAGCCTTGGCGCTTGCCGCCCAGCACGAGGTCGATATGCCCGTCTGCACCGCCGTGCAAACCGTCTTACATGGCGAAATATCGGTTAAGGAAACCCTAAAAGCGTTTTTTACAAGGCCGTTGAAAGTAGAATAACTTAACAAAAATTATATGAAAATAATGGATAATATTCCCAATATGGTTTTAACGCATTTGCCACAAGCTAATAAAACACAAGAATATTCTTCAACAACGCGGTTGCATTATGAAGCTATTGTTGACGCTTATATTGATCAAAGATTTTTAACAAAACGCTCAGACTCAAATTTTCATAGTTTTAGAGAAAGTTTGATTTCCAGCGAAATGCGTGCTGATGAGTGGTTAGCCTATATTCCGGCCGAAACATTAGCATTGTTATCAGACGAACGGCAAAAAGTATTAAGAGAACATTTAAAGCATCCTAGTTGGAAAACAAAAAAATTTTTAAGTAATTTACTACAGCATATTAAGCTTCCTCCTGAACATTTTAGTAATTTAGAAACCGTATGCCAATTACGACGTTACGAAAGCTTAAAAGATGATTTAGAATGGGCGCGCCAAAATCAAAAAGATTTGCGTGGCGCTTTTCAAAATTTTGCTGATCATTTAAGGGAAATGGGCCTTGGCGAAAAGTCTTTGCTGGCGCTCGACCAAGAAGCAAGGGATGTTCAACATCAAGCATATAATGAAGCACAAAATCTACTTGAGCGAATTAACGATTTAGCCAGTTGGCGATGTTTAGATGCGCATCAACATGCTAGTATGGTTAGGTATAGTCGCCAGCTGGATGCGCTGGTCAGAAAAAGTGATTTTGCGCCAACAATTTTAGGCATCAATCCAGATGAAGTGGTACAAACCCTTAAAGCTTTTGGAATTAACCCATTACGTGTGATGCCTACTATTTATGTAACTTGTCAGGAAGATAGCTCTTTCCAACCCATCAATTCATACAAACGGGTAGCTGGCCATTGTAAATCAGTAGCAGCAGTTTTGAGTAATACGGTTAACACAGTTATAAACGTTAGTAATGACGTTTTAAGATTTGCATCTTAATAAACCGTCGACAGAATACTTTTCAACTCAATTTTAAGTGGCTAACGATCCGTGGAACAAACTCTAAATCGTTTTTTACTAAGCCGTTGAAGGTGGAGTAAATACCACAGCCGTCATCCCAATGAAAATTGGGATCCAGTGATTATAAATGACAACAACTAACTTTTAAAAAGTTTGAAACTTACTTCATAACGATAAAAATCAATATTGGGCGCAACCCTTAATGCCATACGAATACGCTTGTCATCTTCAGAGGCGATGATAACACCGCGCACGGTTTGGCCTTCCTCTAGTAATTCTTCTAAAACGTAGCCCATATAACGTTGTGTCTGTCCGACAACAACGTCGCTCGCACGCCCTCTTTTTAATTCAACAACCAATAAAGTTTTTTTATCTTTGCTAATCGCAAGAATATCAATCCGTCCTGTATCACATGGGTATTGCTGACCAATTAGCTCGCCGTCCACTTCATAAATATCATAATTTTGACCAAGAGATGTTTGGCTCCAGTTATGCACCATAAAATCTTCCAGATGTTTTTCGAGTTCAAAGACTGATGGGTCTTCAACCGTTTTATCTGTGACCGCTAATTCGCTTGGCACATTATCGGTAATAAAATTTTTAATTTCATCAGCATATTTTGTGATGTTACTGACAGTACCGATTGAGCCTGTAGAATTCTTTAATCCTTGGCTCATATCTGCACGTGCGATGGATTGCGGATACCATTTTACAGATCGACGATGCGGTAAAATTTCACCAGCGTAATAGAAATAAGCGCTGGCGATTTCACCAATTAAATAATGGCCATTACCATCAGGGCATAAAACAATATCACCAATTTGTAATCCCTTGGCGACTGTATAAGTCGCACCACAGGCTAAACCCGCTGTAACTTTGGATTTATCAGGACGCTTTTGTAAATAATAAGGGATCAAATTTCGGTTAAATTCGCGCCAATTGTCAGGCAGCTTATCGGTTAAATCAATATCGATACCAAAATCGGTACCGATAAAATTTCCTTCATAACATTCTTTGGCGAACACACTTTTGCCACCCAGCATAATCCGATAATAATTTTTATCACCAAGCATGCTGTTATCTTTCTTTAAAGAAATTAGAGTGATGTTGCGCATCGCGCTTCTTAATCACTGGATCCCGACTTTCGTCGGAATGACGTAAACTAATAAGCTGTCGATAAAATTCCCTCTAGCGTGTCCATTTCCTCCAGCGCGCGGCCGGTGCCGTAAGCGACGCAGGAGAGAGGGTCATCGGCCACAAAGACCGGCAAGCCGGTGGCGCAACGCAACACGAAATCGAGATTGCTGAGCAAGGCACCGCCCCCCGTGAGTACAATGCCGCGATCGACGATATCGGCCGCTAATTCTGGTGCAGTGTTTTCCAGGGCCACTTTTACGCCTTCGACAATTTGGCCAACTGGCTCGGCCAATGCTTCGGCCACCTGCCGCTCGGACATGATGATCTCTTTAGGTACGCCGGTTGACAGGTCGCGGCCTTTGATTTCCATCAACTTGCCTTCGCCTTCATCGGGCGGGCAGGCACAACCAATAATCTTTTTAATTTTTTCGGCCGAGCTTTCGCCGACCAGCAGGTTATGATAGCGGCGAATATAATTCACAATCGCCTCATCCATCTTATCCCCGCCCACGCGGACCGAACGCGCATAAACAATCCCGCGCAAAGACAATACCGCCACTTCAGTTGTGCCCCCGCCGATATCCACGACCATCGAACCTGTTGGCTCGGTGACCGGCAAACCGGCACCAATGGCCGCAGCCATCGGCTCTTCAATCAGATACACCGCCCGTGCACCGGCGCGTAATGCTGAATCCTGAATCGTACGGCGTTCCACCGCGGTCGCACCCGATGGCACGCAAACGATAATTCTAGGGCTGGCAAAACCGCGGCGGTTATGCACTTTGCGGATGAAATATTTAATCATCTCCTCGGCCACATCGAAATCGGCAATCACGCCGTCGCGCAACGGGCGAATGGCTTGGATATTGCCAGGTGTGCGGCCCAGCATCAATTTGGCATCATTTCCAACTGCTAAAACTTTGTTGCGGCCGCCAACATTGGCAATGGCGACCACCGAAGGTTCATTTAAAACAATCCCTTCGCCGCGCACATACACCAGCGTGTTGGCCGTGCCCAGGTCCATCGCCAAGTCTTTCGACATAAATCCAAATAAATTGCCAAACATGTATGCTTTCCTGGGCTTTAAAAAGCACAGAAAGGCTAACCTTGTCCAGCGCAGTGGTTAACATATTCAAACCAATAATTATATCTCAAATAGACAATAAACTTTTAATTGATTATAGTTTTTCAATATTTTTTATAGGTAGATATGTCAGAACAATTAACTATACAAGCGCTTGTACAATTGACCTTAGATGCCAATGGGCATGATAAAGATATCCGTTTATCTGCAATAGATAGTTTGTCTAAAGATGTAATACATTTGGTTTTTGCAAAATATTATTATATTGAAATTTTAGGAAGGAATAAAAACAAAAAATCTGGTGCAACTATTAATCGCCCTCCGCGGAAAAGCACTTCTGTTAATACCTCTGCGAATGCATCGTTACGCATATCAAAGGAATTTACTGCTGCTATTGAAAAATCAAGAGACGCAATTGCGGACTTATCTAAAAATAAGAAATATGAATTGGTTTCACTATTTGATGCAGCAGGAACACCAGCATGTTCAGCTTATGCAATCAGTTTAATCGATACTTGTTCCAAAGCAAAAAGACGCGCTGTAATAGAGCAAGCGGTTGCGGCACAAACTATGTAATTAATTTTCTAAAACTAACTGTTCCTCCAACGTCCAGCGTTGGCGAATAACACGGTACTGCCCAGCATCTACCAGCACTTCCGGTATTAAATCGCGTGAATTATACATGCTGGCCATCGTCGCGCCATATGCGCCCGCCGTGTGCAGCACGACCAAATCACCCGCAATCAGCGGCGGTAATGGCCGACTCAGAGCAAAGGTATCACCCGTTTCGCACACCGGACCCACCACATCATAATCAATGGTCGCACCATCTGCCGGTAATTGGACCGGGGAGATATGGTGATAAGCATCATACAACGCCACGCGGTGCAGATCATTCATCGCGGCATCCACAATTGCGAAATGCTTTTTATCGCCTGCCTTCACCATCATCACTTGGGTAAGCAACACGCCGGCATTGCCAACCAACCAGCGGCCAGGTTCAAGCGCTAAATGGATATCCAAATCACCGAAATGCTTGGCGATATTGGCAACATATTCAGTAATGCTCGGCGGCGTTTCTTGACGGTAAGTCACGCCCAAGCCGCCGCCCAAATCCAAATGGGTGACGGTGTGACCGGCTGCGCGCAAGGCCAGCACCAATTCGCGTAATTTGGCATGCGCGGCATCAAACGGTTCCATAGCGGTCAGTTGCGAGCCGATATGCACAGCCAGGCCGCGCAAATTAACATTCACCGGCCGGCTGGCAAACATGGCCATGGCTTGCGCAAAAGAAACGCCGAATTTGTTTTCCGCTTTACCCGTGGTAATCTTCGCATGCGTTTTGGCATCGACGTTCGGATTTACGCGGATGACGGCTTGGGCAGTTTGGCCCAGCGCCTGCGCCTGCGCGCTGACCATTGCCAGCTCCTCCACCGATTCAATATTTAATTGCACACCTAAAGCAATCGCCTGTGCGATTTCTGCCACGCTTTTACCCACGCCCGAAAATACCGTTTTTTCGGCGGCAATTCCCGCCCGCTGGGCGCGTAATAGCTCGCCACCGGAAACCACATCGGCTCCGGCACCCAAAGCTTGGAACAGGCGCAGCACATGCAAATTGCTATTGGCTTTGACCGCCAAACAAATCTGGGCAGTTAAGTTTTGGGCTGCTAATGCTGCCACCAGTTCTTGATAGCGGCGGCGCATATAATCGGCATTATACACGTAAACGGGGGTGCCAGCAGCCGCCGCAATCTGCGGTAGTGGCACACCGCCCGCCTGCATTACACCATTTATATGTGGAAAAGCAGCAGCATAAGGCATGTGTTTAGATGCTGGTTTTAAACAAGCAAGACAAGCAGAATTTTTTTGCAATTAATTGCCATAAGCTATTAAAACTATCATAATTTAAACCTAAGGCAAATAAGATGAAGTTGATTTTAAACCGTCGCAGTTTTCTTTTAGCAGGGTTGGTATCAACAGTGGTTGGCTTTCCGTTGAATGCAAGCCCCGCTAAGGCAGCGCTCATGCGAGCAGCATTAAAAAAAGTCCCGTCACTTGTTGAACCTGATGTGGCTTTGTCTAAAGAAAATCAAGTTATTATCCAGCAAGAGGTTTGTAAGTTAATGCGCGCTGCTGACGCGCAGAAGGACCATTCCCCTAAAGATTATTTGCGTCAAAAATATACGGAAACTTTGAAAACCATTATCGAAGAATGGTGTAAAAGTCCCAAAGATCAACAGCCTGACCAAGTGACTGCCTTAAAACTAAAACAAAGTTACGGTTTACTGGTTAATTTAACGGTAACGGTTATTCTGTTGGATGCGAAATACGATGCGGCAGATATGGCAGCAACGGTTGATATCAGCAAACAATATAGCATCAACCCGAATTTCTTTATATCATGTAGAAATATGAATTTGATTGTTTTGGGTATGGCCAAAGCAAAGCTTGATGGAAAAAGCTTGGATTTTGATGTAGCGGAGTTTGTTAAAAGTACACAATATTTTATTGTAAATGGTGCCCCATCGGGAGCCGAAAACGCTGACATTCAAACATTGATAAATCCATTGCGTATTCCCAGTAAAGTCGAAAATCCAACGGAATTTAAATTGATCGCAGAAGATATTGGTTGGCTTATCGAAGCTATTTTGGCGGCACCTAGTGAATATCTTCAAAGTAAACCGCAAAATAACCGTTTGGCTGCAACCAGAAGCCCATTAATCCCCAGTTAAAACTACTAGCCTTTTTCAATCTGGCTGAATTCCAATTCAACCGGCGTGGCACGGCCGAAGATCGAGACTGATACTTTCACGCGTGAACGTGCTTCATCCACTTCTTCCACCAAGCCGTTAAAGGTCGCAAACGGACCGTCCGTCACGCGCACGCTGTCGCCCACTTCGTAAGTAACCGTGTTGCGCGGTTTATCGGTGGCATCGGCAGCTTGCTGCATCATGCGTGCGGCTTCGCGTTCGGTCAGTGGCTGTGGTTTTTTGCCAGAACCGAGAAAGCCCGCCACACGGTCAATGCTAGTCACTAAATGCCAAGCATCATCGCTCATGGTCATTTTAACGAGCACATAACCAGGCAGATATTTCTTCTCAACCTGCTTTTTCTGGCCGCGCTTAATTTCGATTACTTCTTCGGTTGGCACCAACATATCTTCGAATTGCTCGGCAATATTTTGCTTGGCCGCTTTTTCGCGGATGGTTTCAACGACTTTGTGTTCAAAGCCGGACAGCACGTGTACGACATACCATTTAGCGCTCATAACCAGTTCCTTAAGATGTAAATTTTTCTAACAGATATTTCATACCAGATTGCAGACTGAAATCCACAATTAGTAAGAAAACAGCAGCAATTAGCACCAGCCACATCACCATCCCTGTGGTAATCGCCACTTCTTTGCGGGTCGGCCAGGTTACCTTTTGGGCTTCCAGTTTTACTTCTTTAACAAATTGTTCGGTGGAAACAGGTGGCTTGGCATTGGCCTTCGGGGTCGGCGCTTGCGCCACTTCTTTAATCGTATCAACCTGCTTCATTTCGGGGGCTTTCCTGGCCATGGCGGCAGTTTTACCAATAGTGGGCGCCGATGCTTTGCGCGCTGTGGTTTTTTTAGCCGTTGCCTTTTTAGTTGCATTACTGGCAGAACTTTTTGCCATTGATAATCCTTATGTTGGGCGCAGTTTGCGTAAAGCAGACAAGAATTGCAACTGCTGTCTACAAAAAGAAAGTGCGGCATTGCGCCGCACTTCATTTAAACATTCCTAAAGAGGAGCGGTAACTATTTTAAAGTTACTTTCGCGCCGACTTTTTCCAACACTTCTTTCATTTTGTTGGCTTCGTCTTTGCTGACACCTTCTTTAACAGATTTTGGTGCGCCTTCAACCAAGTCTTTGGCTTCTTTCAAGCCCAAGCCGGTTAATGCGCGCACTTCTTTAATCACTTCGATTTTCTTGTCGCCAGCCGCTTCCAAGACAACATCAAATGAATCTTTTTCTTCAACCGGGGCCGCGCCCGCCGCCGCTGGGCCAGCAGCCATCATCATCGGCGCTGCGGCAGCCGAAACGCCCCATTTGTCTTCCAATAATTTGGACAGTTCAGATGCCTCCAAAACGGTAAGTGCCGAAAGATCTTCAACGATTTTAGCTAGATCAGCCATGATATGCTCCTAAGAGAGGGTTGTTTGTTTAAAGTTATTAAGGGGTAAACTTAATTATTCGCCTTTATCAGCCTTGGCTTGCATCACGCGGGCCAATTGCAGGGCCGGTGCTTGGGCAATACGCGCCAGTTTGCCAGCCGGTGCCACCAACAAGCCAACAAGCGCACCGCGCAATTCGTTGAGCGATGGTAGCTTGGACAAGCTGTCAACCGCTTTGGCATCCAGGACATTGCTGCCCATGCCGCCGCCAACGATTTTCAACTTGGCATTGGTTTTGGCAAATTCCGCCAAGGTTTTTGCTGCTGACACAGGATCGCTTGAGAACGCAAAAACGGTTGGGCCTTTCAGGAATTTGCTAACGCCCGCAAACGGGGTGTCTTTCAACGCAATATTCACCAAACGGTTTTTGGCAATTTTGATATTTACATTGGCTTCGCGCGCTTTGCCGCGGAAATCACTGATTTCACTGACCGACAAGCCGGAATAATGCGCCACCACCAATGCTTCGCTATTGGCCGCAAGTGCTTGCACATCGGCGACAATATCGACCTTTTTTTCTTTACGAATAGCCATAAAAACCTTCTCCACTTTATCACAAATCCAAGGAAGACAGGTAAAACAACGCGCAAATCATATGCGCAAAACGGTTAAACCGCTCAATTGTTACCCCATCTATGCTGGATAATTAAGCCTTGCGGCCCCGGCAGTCTTGGACAGTTATAAGGTTGATAGCGGTTGCCGATGATGAATTGCAAGTTTTTTCTAGCGTCATCCCGACGAAAGTCGGGATCTAGTGGTCAAAACTCGTCATGCTTAGCATGACACAAAATAAGATGTTGTAGTTGAGTGCTTGCCGCGCACTAAACTGATCACTAGATCCCGACTTTCGTCGGGATGACGCTATTAACTCAACATCACTGCCGCAAATAAAGCCAGGGCCACACCTTGCAGGATCACCCGCCAGCGCATGAGTTTATTGCCGTATTTCTGATTGAATTCACCGCCGCGCGCCATCGATACCAAGCCTAACGTTAATGAAATAAGCACTGCGAACATGGCAATGGCCATCAGCACAATTAAAACTGGTTTCATGGCAGATATCCTTTTGCTTGTCTAAATGTAGCGGTTAACCTGGTTGAATGCTCGTAATTTCTTTGCCTGTGATGGCACTTGGTTTATTAATTGGCTTAATTGCCGGTGTCGCTTCCGGCCTGTTTGGTATTGGCGGCGGCATTATTATTGTGCCGATGTTGATGGCCTGGGTCGCGCTACCGATTAAAACAGCCACGGGTACTTCCTTGGTGGCGATGTTGTTTCCGTTCGGCTTATTGGCCGTTTGGTCATATTACAAAGGGCAGGTGATCGCCACGCCGCATCTGTGGTTGGGCTGCAT
The DNA here is from genome assembly GCA_965246945.1 of Alphaproteobacteria bacterium. GTDB lineage: Bacteria > Pseudomonadota > Alphaproteobacteria > UBA11073 > UBA11073 > CBDFFW01. The sequence continues at coordinate 1,711,244 of CBDFFW010000001.1, read as the reverse complement.
AATTGCCTTGGGTATGTTGGTTGGCGCGGGCGGCGGCGCCCAAATTGCCTTGCGCCTGCCGGCCCTGTGGCTGCAACGCGGCTTTGCCGTGCTAATGATTTTTCTGGCCGTCCGATTATGGTTGAAAGCATCATAAATCGAAAAAATCAGCCCGAAATTTGACTGTTGATTTTTCTGAATTGAAAGGCGCATGATGCCGCGCAATCGATTGCTTCATCATGCCCCGCACCGCCCGTCTCACCCCTCCCAAACTCCCATCACCGTCCGAACTGCAAGAAGCCAGTTCGGCAGATTTTCTCACATACTTTCCCGCAAAAAATGCTGTCGCGCGCAGCTTTGCCCAAATCTTTTGGGGCAATGTGCCAGACCGCGATCAAACCCATGCGCAACTGCCGATGCTGGCCAGCGCCGCCAAAGAATTACTAGCGGTCGCCGAAACGGCCAAGGCGACTAAAATTACTCTCCATATTGATAATCCGGATGATCAACCGGAAATTACCCGCATTTTTATTGTGATGCTGGATCAGCCATTTATCGTCGACAGCGTCACCGCTGCCTTGCAGCGTCTGGGTTATATGGTGGGCCTTGGCATTTATCCAGTTGGTCAGGTTCTGCGCGATAAGCAAGACCGTATTAGTGAACTGCTCAATTTGGAAAATGCCAAAAGTAGTGAGCTAATGCTGTGCTTCAGCTTTTTCTCAATCGAACGGGTGCAGGAAAAAGCAGCGCTCACCGAATTGAAAACCACGCTGAAAACAGTGCTGGAAGATATTCGCGTGGTGGTCACCGATTGGGAGGCGATGCAATCGCGCGCCAAATATGCGCTGCACGAATTGCATCAAGCCAACCAAAGCGTTGAAGCGCATCCCGATTTATCAGAAGCTGATGCCTTTATTGAATGGTTGCTGGATAACCATTTTACGTTCTTGGGCTATATTGAATATCAATTAAGTCAGAATGCCAAAGGCTGGAAAGCCAAACGGGTTACCGCCAGTGCGCTCGGCTTGCTGCGTCAGCCACATGCACCTTTGGGTGATGATTTGTTAGATACCGAAGATTTATCCAAACATACGGAAAAATATTTTAGCGGCAATGCGCCATTATTTGTGATTAAAACCACCACAGAATCGCCAGTGCACCGCCCCGTGCAATGTGACCGTATTGCCCTGCGCCGTTACGATGCTACTGGCAAAATTGTGGGCGAACATGTGTTTTACGGTCTTTTCACCTCACTGGCTTATAGTCGCGGGGCCCTGGATACGCCTTATATCCGCCAGAAAGTAGGCCGCACTTTGTCACAAAGCGGTCTTGCCAAAGTGCATCACGATTACAAAGCCCTGGCGCAGATTTTAAACACCTATCCGCGTGATGAATTGTTTCAGGTTTCTGAAAAAACGCTGAATGTTCATGCGCATCATCTATTGGCATTGCAAGACCGTGAACTTACGGCACTGGTGGTGCGGCGCGATGCGTTTTCGCGTTATGTTTCTTGTTTGATTTACACGCCGCGTGAACCGTATCACACGGGCATTCGCAAACGGTTCGAACAAGTGCTGCAGGAAGCATTCGGCGGTAGGGTTACGCTTAGCACCAGCCATAGCGATGAAAGCCCATTGGTGCGTGTGCATATCCGCATTGCACGTGACAGCGATCATGAATTATTGCAACCGGATTTGACGGATATCGAAGCGCAATTGGCCCAGATTGGCCAGTCCTGGTATGCTAGGTTGAGACATGCCTTATTCGCGCAATATGGCACGGCCGAAGGCCGCCAGTTTTTCGATGAATATGGCCGGATTTTCGGTGTTGCCTACCGCGAACAAACCACGCCGGAAGCGGCGGTCGCCGATATCCAAGTGATTGTGGATATGCTGCAAGATGGCCCGCAAGTTGATCTGCGCTTTGTGCCCGATGCCTATGAAGATGGCCGGTTGCGGCTGCGGCTATTTCATGTCGGCGGGCCTGTCCCCTTGGCCTATGCGTTAAGCACGCTGGAAAATATGGGTTTGCGCGTATTGGCCGAAACGCCATTGCCATGCCATTTCACTGCACCTGTGCCAACCTCAACGATCAAAGAATTGTGGATTCACGAATTCACCATTGAAGCTTTGGTGCCTGAGCAGCAATTATTAGATGAAGCCGCCAATGTCCGTGATAGCTTCGAACATATCTGGGCCAAAGCCACAGGCAATGATCCGTTAAACAGCCTGGTGGTGTTAGCCCAACTCACTTGGGCCGAAGTGCGCGTGGTGCGCGCCTGTGCGCGTTATCTGCAGCAAGCCCGCCTACCATACAGCCAATTATATGTGATGCAAACCGCGCAGCATTATCCCGCGCTGATGCAGCAATTGATTGAAATTTTCCACATTTTATTTGATCCCAAACGCAAAGAAACGCTGGAAAAACGCCGCAAGGCTGCGCAAGCATTGGCCGATGCTTATTTGGAACAAGTAAGCCAAGTTAAATCACCGGATGAGGATACGATTTTACGCCGAATGCTGAATGTGGTGATGGCCATATTGCGGACCAATTATTATCAACTGTCTGGCAATAGCGAACCCAAACCCTATTTAAGTTTGAAATTAAAAAGTGCGGATGTGTTGGGCTTGCCCGCCCCGCGCCCGCTTTATGAAACCTTCGTTTATAGCCAGCGCGTGGAAGCCATTCATTTGCGGTCCAGCAAAATTGCGCGGGGCGGCATTCGCTGGTCCGACCGGCGCGAAGATTACCGCGATGAAGTTTTAGGTTTGATGAAAGCGCAAAAAGTCAAAAACGCGGTCATTGTACCCAGTGGTGCCAAGGGCGGTTTCTACGTGAAGCAATCGCCAATCGGCGCGGACCGTCAGGCGCAGCAGGCTGAAGGTATTGCCTGTTACCAGTTATTCGTGCGCGGCTTATTGGATATTGCCGATAATTATAAAGGCAGCGATATCATTAAACCAATAAATGTGGTCTGCCACGATGATAACGATCCCTATATCGTCGTCGCCGCCGATAAGGGCACGGCGACATTTTCCGATATCGCCAATGGCTTGGCCGCCGAATATGATTTTTGGCTGGGCGATGCGTTTGCCTCGGGCGGGTCAGCCGGTTACGACCATAAAAAAATGGGCATTACCGCGCGCGGCGCGTGGGAATGTGTGAAACGCCATTTCGCTGAATTGGGTAAAGATATTCAAAAAGAACCATTCAATGTCATCGGGGTTGGTGATATGGGCGGCGATGTGTTTGGGAACGGCATGTTGCTTTCCAAACAAATTCGCTTAACCGCCGCATTTAACCATACCCATATTTTTTGTGATCCCAACCCCGATATCAAAGCCAGTTATGACGAACGATTGCGCTTGTTCAAAGCGGTCGGCAATTGGGATCAATACAATACCAAATTGCTATCCAAAGGCGGCCAAATTTTTCCGCGTAATTTAAAACAATGCCAATTGACGCCAGAAATTCAAGCCTCTTTAGGCATTACCGATGCGGTGTTAACGCCTGAACAATTGATGCATGCGATTTTAAAAGCGCAAACAGAATTATTATGGTTTGGCGGTATTGGTACTTATGTTAAAGCACATAACGAAGTGCATGGGGATGTGCGCGATAAGGCCAATGATGCCATTCGCATTAATGCCAATGAATTGCATTGCCAGGTCATTGGCGAAGGCGCGAATTTGGGCATGACCCAATTGAGCCGTATCGAAGCGGCGCATAGCGGCGTGAAACTCAACACCGATTTTATTGATAACTCCGCCGGCGTAAATAGCTCGGATTACGAAGTAAATATCAAAATATTTTTCAATGAAATGCTGCGCAATGGCAAAATCAAACTGCCGGAACGCAATAAATTCTTGGAAACAATGACCGGTGAAGTGGCCGAATTGGTGCTGGCCAATAACCGCGCGCAATCGCTAACGCTGAGTATTAGCACGCATTTGGCTGCCCCACTGATCGAACATCATGCGCGTTATATCCGCGAGCTGGAACACTTTGGTTTGCTCGACCGCACTGTTGAATTTTTGCCGGATGATGCGGCCATTGCCGAACGCATGCAGCAGCAACAGGGCTTAACACGGCCGGAAATTGCCGTGTTATTATCATATGCCAAATTGTCGTTGGTGCATTATATCGGCGAGTCTGCTTTGCCTGATAACCAAGCCATTCAAAAAGTTTTGCTGGAACAATATTTCCCAGCGAAAATGGTCGATAAATATGGCAAGTCTTTGGAAAATCATCGGCTGGCCCGCAACATCACCGCGATGATGCTGTCCAACCATATCATCAATTATACCGAGCCCACTTTTGTCAAATGGCTGATTGACCGCACGGGCCAGGAACATGCCGATATCGTGCAAGCCTGGTGGTATGCACATGAGTTATTTGATATTCCCGCCATGTGGCATCAGCTCGTGGCGCTGACCGGTAAAATTCGCAACGATGTGCAGCTGCAAATGTTCAATACCTTGATCAAACTGCAAGAACAAACCACGGCCTGGTTATTGGCCAATGCCGACCACACGCAATTGCCGCAACTGGTCAAACAAAGCCAACCTGTTTTAAAAGAATTGCGGGAGAATTTAACGCAGTGGTTAGGCCCCAAAAAGAAAGCAGCGCTGCATGCCCGCGAAGCGGTATATATGGAAGCAGGGGCACCAAAAGCAATTACGCAAAATCTAGCGCAGTTACCCATTATCGCCAATATGTTTGATATTTGGCAAATTCAGCAGAAATTGAAACTGCCCCTGGCTTTGGTAGCCAATACATATTTCCTGATTGGTGAGGAAATGGGCTTGGCCTGGATGCGCGAACAAACCCAGCCCAAGGCGGGGCAGGATTACTGGCAGCGCCAAGCCTTGGCCGCCATTCATGATGATATTTTGTTGCAACAAGCCGCGCTAACCAGCCAAATTTTGCAAGGCGCAAATAAAAGCAGCAATGTTGCCCAAGCCATCAAAACCTGGCGCGCGGAATATCCGGTGGTGGCCAAACGGCTGTCGAAACTGGAACAGGAATTGCGCGCCACGCCGCAATTGGATGTCGCCGTTCTCGCTGTCGCCAATCGCCGCCTGCGTGGGTATATCAGCGAGCGGAGATAATAACAGCAACCTGATCCTTCCAAGTGTTTGGTTAGGTACTCGCCATTACCAGATAAACTGTTAAACTAGCTGCTGCGAGAATCAAATGGCCGATAAAAAGGACAAGAAAAAAGACAAAGGCCATGCAGCGCCGGAAGTGCCCGCCGTTGAAGGCGGCGAAGCCGTAGTGGTGGAAGGGGCCGAAACAGCGCCGAAGAAAAAAGGCCCGCCGATCAAACTCATTTTAATGATTGTTGTTCCCATATTGTTGATTGGCGGCATTGTCGGCGGATTATTCGCTGCCGGTATTTTGGGCGGCAGCAAAGATGCCAAACAAGATGAAGCAAGCGCAGATGGCGATAAACCCGCCGACGAAAAACACGATAAAGCCGATAAGAAAGACGCCAAAAAAGAAAAAACCGATAAAGCCGATAAAGCCAAATCCGCCGAGCATGGCAAAGATGCCAAAGCAGATAAAAAAGAAGGCGGCAAAGAGGGCAAGGATAGTAAAGAAGGCGAAGCCACCGGCCCCGTTTATTTCGATATGCAGGATATTTTAGTTAACCTAGATACCCGCCAGGGCCGCAAAGCGACGTTGCTAAAATTGGGCATCACCCTGGAAATCGATAGTGCCGAGGACAAGAAAACCTTGGAAGGTTTATTGCCGCGGATTATGGATCAGTTCCAAACCTATTTGCGCGAATTGCGCGTGGAAGATCTCAAAGGCTCGGCCGGCATTTACCGCCTGCGCCAAGAACTCCTCGCCCGCATCCGTCCAGCGGTGGAACCGATCGAAGTGAAAGATGTGCTGTTCCGCGAATTTTTGATTCAGTAATCTCGTCATTCCCGCGTATGCGGGAATCTAGGAATACTGAAGACATTACGCGTTAGCGCAATGGCAAAAACAATTACATATTCAGTAATTCTGATAAATCCTGCCATTCTGGGTTAAATGCTTCAATCGTATTTAATTTCCATAAACGATACCATTTCTTCATCGCTTTTTCGCGGGCAGTGGCTTCAAATGGTGCTGTATTCTTCGTAATAAACAAGTTTCCCAACGCCATGCCGCCAGGCAAAACCTTTGATTAAACCATTCTGATGTTCATACAAGCGGCGTGGCAAGTTGCTAATAACGCCAATGTATAAAGTGCCGTTGCGGCCACTGGCTAAAATATAAAGAAAGCCGCCTTTAGGCATATAGTGATTATATTTAGGCGTTGTGCTGTGCACAACGGCATTTTTGATCCTAGATTCCCGCATGCGCGGGAATGACAGTTAATTTAAACGGGCTTTCAATTCCTGCAGCAGCATTTGTGCTTGTTGTTTGCTGCGGGCATCAACGGAATTTTCATAAAAAGTTTGAATATTTTTCACCGCGTCATTTAATTCACCGAGCGCGGCATATAATAATCCCATTTCGCGCCACAAGGTTGCTTCATTGGGGGCCAGAGCCTGCATCACGCCGACAGTGCTTAAAGCTTCCCGCAGCCGCCCACTTTGTACCTGCCGCAATTTGATATTATTTTGCAGGCGCAGCAGCACTTGCCGGTTGCCCATGGGCAGATAATGATCCGGCGTTAATTCGGCGGCCATACCGGCGGCGGCTTTCAACATTTGCCGCAGCCGCACTGCATCCATTTCCTGGCCGCCATGAAAGGGATCAATAATCACGCGTTCACGTTCACCCGTCAGCCGCACCAGAAAATGTCCCGGGAAGTTTAAACCATCTGCTTCCCAACCCAAGGCGCGGGCGGTTTCCAAATACACAATGCCGAGCGTAATCGGCAGACCGCGCCGCCGGTCCAGAACCCGCATCAAATTCGCATTTTGCAAATCATCATAGGTATCGTTATCGCCGGTAAAATGATGCCGGCCCACAATGGCCTGGCGCAAGGCATCAGCTTGTGCAGGTATATGCCCATCATCGCTAAACGCTTGCCGAGTATCATTTTGTAACTGCACCAACTGCGTTTTATATTGGGCGAGATTACCATCCGGCACATCCAGCAAACCAAGCTGCAGCGCAATTTCTGCCAATGGCAATGCCTCATCGGGCTGATTATGCCATTGCTGCAAATATGCCAGCACATCTGTGCGATTCACCATAAGCACAATATGGGTAGCTTTGCACTTGGTTGCCACTGTTCTATGCGCTTTCGTTAAAACACCGGTTGCTGATTATTTTGTATACTCGTAACTTACAATTTGCGTCGCTGCCGTCTGCAGCGTGAAAGGCAAGCCATGGCCACTTGTTTAATTGTTGATGATAGCCGCGTGGTGCGCAAACTGGCCCGCCGCATGATTGAAGAACTGGGTTTTCATTGCGAGGAAGCTGAAAATGGCCAGCAAGCGCTGGTTTATTGCCAGCAAAAATTACCCGCAGTTATTTTACTGGATTGGTATATGCCTATCATGGATGGCCTGCAATTTCTGCAAGCATTGCGTGTTTTACCGCAAGGCACAACGCCGGTGGTCATTTTTTGCACTGCCAATATTGCCATGAAAAATATCCAACAAGCGGTCGCCCAGGGGGCCAATGAATATATTATGAAACCGTTTGATGCGGAAATGATCAAAAATAAATTTGTGCAAACTGGCTTGCTGCAAATCGATTAAATCATAATATGTAGAAACAGCGAATAACCATGCGTAGCGATGATTTTCAATTCTTGGCCAGTTTGCTTAAACAGCATTCCGGTTTAATGATTACGGAAGACAAACTGTATTTGTTGGAAGCACGGTTAATGCCCGTGGCGCGCCGCCACGATTTAAATGGGTTGGCAGATATTTGCCAGCGCTTACGCGGCCAAGGGGACAGCAAATTAAAAGACGATGTGGTTGAAACCATGGTGGTGGGCGACACGGCATTTTTCCGCGATACCAAACCATTTGAACAATTCCGCCAATTTGTCTTACCCAAATTATTGCAAGTGCATGCCAGCAAAAAACGTTTGCGCATCTGGTCGGCTGGTACAGCCAGTGGCCAGGAAGCCTATTCACTGGCGATGCTGTTGCAAGCAGCAGCGGCCGATCTGACCGGTTGGGAAATTGAACTAATCGGCACAGATTTTTCCCGCGAGATGATTGAGCGGGCCAAGCAAGGCATTTATAGCCAATTTGAAGTGCAGCGCAGTTTATCTATCCATCTGCTGCTGAAATATTTTACGCAACAAGGCGATCAATGGCAGTTGAATGAAAATATTCGGCAAATGGTGCAATACCGCCCGCTTAATTTATTGGAAGATTTTTCTGGCTTAGGTAATTTCGATGTCATCTTCTGCCGCAATGTTTTAAGCAGTTTTGATCAACCCACCAAAAGCCGTGTTTTGCACGGCCTGGCGCGGCAACTGGCACCGCATGGTTACTCATTTTTAGGCGCGGCCGAAACTGTATTGGGTCTGGGCACGCGCTTTAAACCGGCCGAAAACCAACGCGGTATTTATGCGCTGGAACCCGAAGAACCCGCTACGATGTTTAAAGCGGTGTAGGCGGCGCTACGCCTAAATTTTCAGCGGGAATGTGATCAAAATTAAAAGCAGTTTCCAGCACTTTAAGCATGGCAAAATTCCGGTGGCCCAAAGGCGGTAATGCCAGATGAATACGGTGCTGCACAGGTTGCGGCGCGGCACCATATATTTTACAAAATAACTCTATCAGTTCAGGCAAAGCCAAGCATGAAACTTCTCCGGCTGCGATCATATCCACCACTTCTTGCACAATTGCTGCTGTTTGTGTATTCGCAGGAGCATCTTTTTGCGTTGTTGAAGCACACGCAACATACCTATTTTGATCAATCACAAATGGTTCATTGGCATTGGCAATATCGGCGTAAAAATATTGAATGCCATTTTGGTAAAATACGTTTTCCAACGGCGTGATTGCCGATGGAATGCCACCTATTCCATATTTTCTTCTAAGCATCTGAATTTCTGCTTCGACATTATCATTAATAAATAGCGTTAAGCCATTTGGCTTTAAACCGTTCAAACAAGCTTTGATAAAAGCCGCAAATTCTTTACCAGAATTATATAATACGTGCGAAGCAATAATAATATCGGCTGGGTCGCTGGCTTGTCCCATCAAAAAATACCGGTCAAAAATATCAGCCTTTTCAAATGAAGTATGAATATCAGAATGTCCTGTCCATAATTCGGCGGTATTATGTAACAAAATCAATTCTGCATCATAAGCCATGTACCGAATGGGTTTACCCGCATCTTTTAATGTATCAACAATTAATTTTCCTAAATTACCTTGGCCGCAGCCATAATCTTTAATCACAATTTCATCACTAGCAGCGGCGGCGTAACCAGCTGCCAATAATTTGGCCAGCATGTGGCGAACAGCAGTATTGGTATTTTGGTACAATGTCGTATCGGTTAATAATAAATCTGCCTTATCCATCCGCAAAAATTAAAGATGTAATTGACTTAAGGCAAATAATTGCAAATTTAATCCACGCGGTAATTCGGGGTTTCCGTGGTAATTTGAATATTATGCACATGGCTTTCCTTCAACCCCGCGCCGGTAATGCGCACGAACTGCGTTTGGGTGCGGAAATCGTTTAAATCGGCCTGGCCGGTATAACCCATGGAAGCGCGCAGGCCCCCCATTAATTGGTGCAGCACATTGCCAACTAACCCTTTATACGGCACGCGGCCTTCCACGCCTTCGGGCACCAGTTTTTGCCGTTCGGTTTTCGCGCTTTGAAAATACCGGTCGGCCGACCCTTGCGCCATCGCCCCGGCCGAACCCATGCCACGGTATGATTTATAACTGCGGCCTTCATAATACACCACTTCGCCCGGCGCTTCATCCGTGCCAGCGAGCATGGAGCCGAGCATGACACAATTCGCACCCGCCGCCAGCGCTTTGGCCAGATCACCTGAATATTTAATGCCGCCATCGGCAATCAATGGAATCCCGCGCGGCGCGGTTACGCTCGCCACCTGCATAATCGCGGTTAGCTGCGGCACACCGACCCCTGCCACAATCCGCGTGGTACAAATCGAACCTGGGCCAATGCCCACTTTCACCGCATCGGCACCGGCATCGCACAACGCCGCCGCCGCTGCCGCGGTGGCGATATTACCGGCGATAATGGCAATATGCGGATATAAGCCTTTCAAATCACGCACCATTTGAATGACCGATGCGCTATGGCCATGCGCGGTATCCACCACGAGCACATCCACCTCGGCGGCGACCAATTGCGCCGCGCGTTCCAAACCCTGTTGGCCAGTGCTGATCGCGGCTGCCACGCGCAACCGGCCTTGGCTATCTTTGGTCGCATGCGGGTTCAGTTTCGCTTTTTCAATGTCTTTAACGGTGATTAATCCGACGCAGCGATGGGTATCATCTATTACCAGTAATTTTTCAATGCGGTGCTGATGCAATAATTTCATCGCCTCTTCGCGTGTAACGCCCATGGGTGCGGTGACTAAATCTTTGGTCATCAGCGTATGCACGGGCGCGGCCATATCATTGGCAAAGCGCACATCGCGATTGGTTAAAATGCCCACCAGTTTTTGCGAAGCGGAATCGACCACTGGTATTCCGGTGATACTGTTCAGCGCCATCAGCTGCAGTGCTTCCTGCAACGGCGCATCGGGCGCAATGGTAATCGGGTTAATCACCATGCCACTTTCAAAGCGTTTCACCTGCCGCACTTCATTGGCTTGATCAGCAGGCAATAAATTACGGTGAATAACGCCCAAACCGCCCGCTTGCGCCAGCGCAATGGCCATGCGGCTTTCAGTCACGGTATCCATTGCCGCCGAAAGCACGGGAATGCCAAGCGCAATTTGCGGGGTTAATTGGGTGGCCAGTTTCACATCGGCCGGCAGCACATGGCTGGCAGCGGGCACCAGCAACACATCGTCAAAAGTTAGCGCTTCGCCAAGAATTCGAGTGGATAGTTCCATGTTGTAAAATAAATGCGGGTGTGAAGTGAAAGCAAGCATTTTGCAAAGCAACCCAAATCAATTAGGTTAATAAAGTGCCTAAGCCCACCCATCTCGCTGTTTCAGAAAGTTTCACTTTCGCCCAGCGGGAAAGTTTGGAATATGAATTAGCCATGGCAGGCACCGGCACTTTGCGCGGGGTCTTATTGGCGGTTAAACCAGATGGCGCGCCGCTGGCTATTATTACCTCCACGCAAATCCATTCGCTGGCGCGCATTACGCGGGTTGATCAGCGGTTGCTGCGAATTATTTTGCATTGGCCCAGCTGGATCGAAAACCAGGCGGTGCTGCATTTGCTGTGTGCGCCAACGGATGAAATTGATAGTTTTTCCCGCCTGAACCAACTCAGCCTGGCGCATTACAGCCGTCCCACCAGCCTGCATTATCAACCGGAATTGGCCGATTATATCGGCTGGCGCTCGCTCCATTTGGCCAGCTGGCGGATTATGGAGGGGGAGCCGCAAATGAAAGCACTGGCGCATCCTTATGATCATGCCTTGCCAGCGGCGGCGCATGATTTTGGGTTTACGGCGGCGGATGTGGCGTCAGCCTTGGTGATGCCCAATATCAAATCGCGCCGCAGCCAGCATGCGGGTGTGGCCATGCACGCGGCTTTGCAGGAACATTTGCTACCCTTTGCCCCAATGCGGCCAGTGGTAGGGACGCCTAATATTGATTTGATTAACGCTAAACATTCAGAAAATATAAACAGCAAAACTGTTACCCTGCCACGCCGGATTGCGGAACCGCAAACCAGCCCACCGCAAAAATTAAAAATCCCATTTTGGGGCCAGACCCAAACCGACCAGCAACTGGCGCACTGTATCGCCGGTTTGTTGCAGGCTTGGCAAACCGCATTGCCGGAATTACCGCCGGAAACCTGGGCTATCTGGCAACAACATTGGCTGTTTAATCACGGTTATCGCCGTAACCTGCTGAGAGATAAAAGCTGGCGTTTAACATTGCAGCAGCAACCTTGGCTACTGGCCTTGGTGCGCCAACACACCACGCAATTATTAGGCATCGGGGCCAGGGAAAAAGCTTTAAGTTGGCTGAATACTCAGCTTGATCATTCTTCTGGAACTGGAATAAAAGGCTGATAATCCGGATCGTATTGCTGCAGCCATTGCGGATCGGTTAAACCATCTGCACAACTATTTAACGCTTTCACAGTGGCTTGTATAGTTAAACGGGTTTGTGTTTCAAGCGGCAATTTGGCGGCTAAATTTTGTTTTAGCTTATTCAGCTTTGGCAAATATTCATGCGCATAACCAGCGCCAGGTTCGGCTTTATGGGTCCAGCGAGACCATATATTTTTCAGTTTTTGCCATGAAGGTTGCGCCACTTCATCTACAGCTTGTCGTTTGCTATCGGCAAATTCACTGCTGACAGTAGCGCGCGCCAAACCATATTGGCTAAGCTCAAACGCCTGTTCAGGTTTATTTTTTGCTTGTATTGCCGCTAAGCGGTAAATGGTTTCGAACTCACCAGGCGGTGCCGCGCTCCCGCAACCGATCTGTTTGGTCATGGCCTGATTAATGGCAAATTGTTTTTGCAAAGCCGCTGCGCTGTTTTCCGGCTGTCCCATCTTTTCATATAAATAAACCAGCCGCAAACCAGGCATGGCAAAATCATGATTGGTGCTGTCACTGCTGCGGCAGGCCGGATTATGCAGCATGGTTTGATAGGTTTGCGCTGCCAGTTGATTTTGCTGCGCACGCGTATAATTTTCGGCCAAACGCCATTGGGCGGCACAAAAGCCCATTTGCGCCTGTTCCGCCAAAATTGCAGTCACTGCCGTTGGTTGGCCAAGCGCCTGCAATGCAATGGTGCGGTATTTATAAACCGTATCCAAATTTTGTCGGAAATCACTGTGATAAAATGCGGGTGTTAACACTTCGGGTTGATGCTGGATAATTTCCTTGGCCACGGCCAAATAATCAGTGGTCGCGCGCAACATGGTTTGCGCGTCACTTGGCACATGCGTATCATAATGTAGCCAATAAGCCGCCCAGCTTAAATGCTGCAACGCCCGTTCCACGCGATTGGCATCTTCGCAATTTTGCGCCGCATCAAGCGCTGCAGTTAAGGTGCTACGGGATTGGCCGATATAATCGGTTATATCATTGTTGGCATTGATCGCCGCTTTATTCGTTTGTTTAGGCCGTAACTTACCAATATCATCGAGTAATTGAATGTTGTGCTGCAGCTCAGAACAGGTATCACTGGCTGGATTATCCGCCGCAAAAACAAACCCTGGCAACAGGGTTACTATTGCCAGGGTGATGATTTTAAACATGCTGAATATTATGCAGCGATTTTTTTGCCTTGCATCAAATCTAACATCGTTTGGCCAAGTGCAGCAGGTGATGGCGAAACGGCAAAACCGGCCGCGCGCATCGCATCCATTTTGTCGCCCGCGCCGCCTTTACCGCCCGCGATGATCGCGCCCGCATGGCCCATGCGGCGGCCCGGTGGGGCAGTAACCCCGGCGATGAAACCAACAATGGGTTTTTTGATTTTGCTGGCTTTGTAAAACGCCGCGCCATCTTCTTCTGCCGAACCGCCAATTTCACCGATCATGATGATACCTTGGGTCTCTTCATCCGCCAAAAACATTTCCAACGCATCCACGAAGTTGGTGCCGTTCACTGGATCACCGCCGATACCGATACAAGTGGTTTGGCCAAGACCAGCGGCAGTGGTTTGCGCCACTGCTTCGTAAGTGAGGGTGCCAGAGCGCGAAACGATGCCAATTTTACCGCGCATATGGATATGGCCAGGCATAATCCCGATTTTACATTCGCCAGGGGTAATCACACCTGGGCAATTCGGACCAATTAAACGGGTCTTGCTGCCTGCCAAAGCTTTCTTTACTTTTACCATGTCTAACACGGGAATGCCTTCAGTGATGCAAACGACCAATGGCACTTCAGCATCAATTGCTTCCAAAATCGCATCCGCCGCAAACGGGGCAGGGACGTAGATCACACTCGCATCGCATTGGGTGCGCGCGCGGGCTTCCGCGACAGTATCAAACACCGGCAGGCCGATATGCTGCGTGCCGCCTTTGCCCGGGGTCACGCCGCCGACCATTTTGGTACCGTAAGCAATCGCCTGCTCAGAGTGAAACGTGCCCTGCGCGCCAGTAAAGCCCTGACAGATCACTTTGGTTTGTGCGTTAACGAGAACAGCCATTTTTTAATCCTTCATTGTGCGCCTGTGGCGCGCTTATTGATTATTGGATCCCGGCGCGGCGCGCAGCGTCTGCGCCGGGATGACGGTTTATGCCGCGCGTTTTTGTACTTCGTGCACGATTTTTTCGGCAGCGTCGGCCAAGTTATCACCGGCAACGATTGGCAGACCGCTTTCATTCAGCATTTTTTTGCCGAGTTCAACGTTGGTGCCTTCCAAACGCACGACCAATGGCACGTTCAGCGATACTTCTTTTACCGCTTCGATAATGCCGCCCGCGATGATATCGCAGCGCATGATGCCGCCAAAGATGTTGACCAAAATGCCTTTAACGTTTTTGTCTGACATAATCAGTTTAAACGCTGCAATCACGCGTTCTTTGGTCGCGCCGCCGCCAACGTCTAAGAAGTTAGCCGGTTCTGCGCCATATAGTTTAATGATGTCCATGGTCGCCATCGCCAGGCCCGCGCCGTTGACCATGCAGCCGATATTGCCATCCAAACGCACATAGTTCAGTTCGTTTTTCGATGCTTCCAAATCCATCGCATCTTCTTCGGATTCATCGCGCATCGCCACTACTTCGGGGTGGCGGTACAGCGCGTTGCTGTCGAATTCCATTTTCGCGTCTAAAGCGATAATTTCGCCTTTGCCGGTCACAACCAATGGATTGATTTCCAGCATCGAGGCATCTTTTTCCACAAACATGCGGTAAAGTGCGGTGACGAATTTGGTGAAGGATTTAACCTGCTCGCCGCTTTCCAGCTTCAAACCAAAGGCTAATTTCCGGCAATGAAAACCGCTGAGGCCAGCTGCGGGATCCACATTCACCGACATAATTTTTTCAGGGTGATGCTCGGCCACTTCTTCGATATCCATGCCGCCTTCGGTTGAGGCGATAAAGGTGACGCGTGAGGTATCACGGTCGATCAACATCGACAGATAAAGTTCGCGTTTAATGTCGCAGCCAGCTTCAATATAGAGGCGCTGCACTTGTTTGCCGGTTTCACCGGTTTGCTTGGTAACTAAAGTTTGACCGAGCATTTGTTCGGCTGCCGCTTTCACAGCATCAATAGACTTAACCACGCGCACGCCGCCACCATTTTTACGCTCAGGATCATTTTCGAAATGCCCAGCGCCACGGCCGCCCGCATGGATTTGCGACTTCACCACATAGATCGGACCTGGAAGTTTTTTGGCGGCCGCAACCGCTTCATCCACGGTCAGCGCTGGATAACCGGTGGGGGTGGCAATCCCGTATTCCTGCAGAATAGATTTGCCCTGATATTCGTGTATGTTCATGCTGCCTTACGCTTACCGGTAAAGGCAGCGAGCAGGCAAGGATTTTGATGCAAATGATGTTGCACCAACCTCATCCTGAGGAGAACGCTCAACGTTCGTCTCGAAGGATGCTTACCTAGGTACCTGGTTGGAGCATCTTTCGAGACACGGCTTTCAGCCGCTCCTCAGGATGAGGTAAGTTGTAAACATTCTAGTTATTTAATAAGATTAGCGGATGTCCGCATGGCTCTATATTTTGCATTGTGCGGATAACAGTTATTATGTAGGTACGACGCGCGGCGAATTTGAATTGCGGATGAGCCAGCATGAACAGGGTTTTCATCCAACGTGTTATACATTCAAGCGGCGCCCAGTTCGCCTGGTATTCGCTGAAAATTTTCTGAATATAACGGATGCCATTGCAGCAGAGCGCCAAGTTAAAGGTTGGCGACGCGATAAGAAAGAAGCATTGATCCGCAAAGAATATGAATTGCTGCCAATGCTGGCTGAAAGATATAAAAAGAAACACTTATAGAACCTCATCCTGAGGAGCTGCTTAGCAGCGTCTCGAAGGATACTCCAGTGAGATAACCCAGGTTAAGCATCCCTTCGAGACGTGCCTGCGGCACTCCTCAGGATGAAGTAATATCTAAATTGCTATTTTAAGAATAAGGATAATGCATTTTGCTTTTAATTGAATGGTTTAAAAACACTCCCGGGAGATTTTTGCAAACATCGACCGGCTCGTTTAAGGGATGTATTGATTGCTCGCACAGGCTGTTTGCCGGACCCGCGCCCTTAAGGTCATAACCTTCCTGAATTGCTGGCCAGCCAATTCAGATTAATAGGAATGTAATCATGATAGACAAAATTGTCAAGCTTTTTTTGAAATAATAGCCGCCGGTTGACGGCTATTATTGTTATGTGTTTACCCGTTAAATGATAACGGCAATGCTGACATTGTTTTAGAAATAGTACCACTGATTTTGCCAAAGCCGATTTCGACACCCACGTCTTTGGCGCTAAGTGTCAGTGTTCTGCTGGTTTGGCCATTCATGGTGACTGTGTTATCTGCATTCAACTTGATTTTGCCATTTTGCACAGCCTCCAAAATTTTTATTACCCCAGTCAAAGCTTGTCTTTGTTCGCTCGCCGAATATTTATTAAAGCGTGCACCTTGCTCAATGTAATTAGGGGTTGCCACAAGAAGATTGGCAGTATGCCGTTCAACACGATCGGTCGGATCGCCAGTGCGGTTATCTTGGTAAATATCATCATAATAATAATTTACGCCTGGGAATCCCTTATTAATGCGAACAACTAAACCATGGTCAGTAAAGTCTTCGGCATCTTTGGCGCCTGAAGCGAATTCATTATCTGCCGAAATATTATAATGAACAGCACTGGCGGCAAAATGCACAGTTTGCTGACCGTCAAAGGTCACCGATGGATCAGTTGGATCTATTTCCACAGTAATAATAATTGATGTTTTGTTTGTGGTAGTGAGCGCTTTCAATGCACTTAAATTATGATTTGGATCATTGCCGGTAAAAGCAGGCCGGATTACAGCATCAATGTCATTTTGATAAGCAATCACAGTATCACGCGCTTGCATTTGCACCGCAACGGAGTCGGTTGAACTTTGGCCCATTAAGCTTTGCAAACGGGTATTGGTTTTATCGATGGAAGCTATAGAGGGGGCTTGGTTCGAATTGGCATTGCTATTTGAATTTGGAGATATTGTTGTTGCAGGAGGATAATTGTTAACTGTTTTTGTGCTACCACCACAACCAGTTAGCAGTGATACAAGGCCGACGCCTGATAATACTAAGACTTTTCTTCTTGTTAAATTAATTTTTTCGCTAGTCATTTTGTTTCTCCTTAATGGTTGTCTAATATAGATAATAAAAATTAATACCATATTGTCAACTTAATTAAGGCTAAAAAATGTTGTTTAAAGATGAAAAACGACTTTATTAAGGCGCATTGATGCCTTGATTCCATTCTTTGCTCATTTTCTCTTGGGCTTTGACCAGCCGTGCGCGTATGGCCAGTTGATGCTGAGTTACCTGGGCGGATACCATGGACGGTATTATTAGCCACACCACCCAGCCCGCGCCAGTTGCGCCGAGCAAAACTAACCAGGTGGTTGGCAATAACATTAATCCCAAAATGCTTTGCCAGCTTAAATATTGATGGGTGACTGTCCAGATCAGCCAGTAAACGCAGCCGACCGCGTTGCCTGCGCCGGCACAAACGGTGAGCGAGCGTTCGGGATGGGGATCGACAAACCGCGCGACCAAAGTGGGGATCACCCCGGCCACGAAAATAAATAGCGGCGGGAAAACCGCACTCATCGCCAAAATAATCGGCCAGACCAAGAGCCAGGCCATACCGGTTTTATTTTCGGCACCGGCTTTAACCGGTTTTGCGGCTTTTTCTTTGGCCATGATTTGTCCCTTAAAATTTCTGTGCCAGCATGATAACCACTGTGGCTAACAGCGCCAGAACCACAGCGGTAACACTGGCCACTTGCCGGCCGACGGCATGGCCCAGCGCATCTTTTTGCGCGACCCATTGATCGATCTCGTTAATTTGCTTTTGCAAATTTTGATATTCTTGGCGTGCGCTTTTAAATAAACGCTGATCGCGCAATTGCAAACTGCCGCTATCCAGCAAGGCCAGCAATTCGTTCAAATCACCATGTTTGGCGACCCGCAGCAAAGACTTGGCGATGTCTTCTTTAATGGTTTGGCTGTGTAAATTATCCAAAGACGGCCGCACCAATTCGGCCAGCCAGCCGGTTAAATGGGTTAACGGCCCCAGTTTAAACCGCGCTTGCAGGGTCGCCAGTAACTTCAACAGGCCAATGCGCCGCTCACCCAATTCCTGGCTGGGATTAAGCAATTTCAGCAAATTTTCATCCGACCGGCTGTTATGGCGGCTGCCTAAAAATGCGGCGCTATGCCGGTCCAGCAATTCCTGTGGGCGCTGGCCTTTTTGAATGTAACCATCCAAGGCCCGTAATAAATCACGCGATTGCAGGGCATAAAAACCATGGCAGGTTTCGGATTGGCAAGGCAATTGCCGATTCAGCGTATACAGCATGCGCTCCAACCCATAACCTGGCTGGGTTTGCGTAATTAAATGGCGCAGCGCCGATAATTCCTGGGCAATGGTGGTGTTAAACGCAAAACTGTTGCCGGGCAGGCCGGCCCAAAAACTGGGCAAATCGCTCTGCACAATTTCTGCCACGGCGTTTTTTAAATTTGCGTTGTTTTGTAAAAATGCGAGCATGGCAGCGGTGCCAATACCAGCCAGGCCAAAACTAAATTCTTTATAACGCAAAGGGCCGGCGGGATCTAAACAGGCAATCACCTGGGTTAAGGTCACCGCCGGAGATTTACCATTTTCGGAACTGCCCAACACCTCTGCCAATTTTTGATATAGCGCAACATCAATGGCGCCGCTGCGTTGGCACCAGCGTAGAAAATCAGGGCCCAAAACAAATTTAATGGCTTCTTCCGGCGCGCTGGCCAGCGCTTGCGCCAATAATGTTGGTTTTAGAAATTCCTGCCCGTTAAAAATGATACTGCGTTTGGCTTTCCCAACGGAAACCGGTTGTTTGGGCACCAGGCGCTGACCATCGCACCAATCCATCACATCGCGGATCGTCAGGCGTGAACGCTGTTGATCCGATAACAAACCCTTTACCAGTTCAGATAAACTGCTGGGCACGCGCGCGGTGTTTAACAACAAAACCGGCGTGCTGATTTCCATGCGCGCTCTGATTAATTCTTCAGGCGATAGATGCGCCAGGGGGTTACGGCCCACGGCTAAAAAATAAATGGTGGCACCCAAGCTGAACAAATCGTCTTCTGTACGCCCGTCCCCTTTGGCAAAGGGTTGGGCAATGGCGCGTTCGATGGTTTCAAAAAATACCGGCTGATTTAACCCAGGCAGCGTGGTGAAGCATTGCGCTAGTTTAACCGGTTGTGCCGCACCTTCCCGCCACATTTGCAGCGGCGAAATACTGCCATGCGATAAAACACGGTCATGCAAGGTATTTAGCACTTCCACCATCGGCTTAATCAGATATTGCCGCAGTTCCTCTTCCTTCCAGGGGATGAAATGGGTATTGAGATCGGCCACTAGCGGCCGGCCCAATGGTTTGGGCAGGATCAACCCCATATATTCTTCCGTCAAACCACTGCCATGGACGATTTCGAAATCGATTAAATTATGAAAATGGTGAGTGGTGGTATTTTGCAGGGATATGCCCATTTCCAAACGCAATGGCATATTACTGGGGCACAACAAGGCATAAATCGTATCGCGGTATTCGGTGTTATTGGTGACCGCATAAGCCTGCGCCCCGCCCTGATTAAACGCAGGCAGCGGGTTATCCAGCTCAATATGAAAACGCCGCACACGTGGACGGGCGCCCGAGTCGCTCATCACGCCAGCATGGCGGAAAAATAGGGCGGAAGAAAGAACCGTTAGCTTTAGAAAAATTCTTAGTGAATCGTTTACGGTTTTATGTTACAATTTGTTTAAGGTTACATGGATATAAGAGAAGACGATCTTATCCCTGATACTGGCAATCAGTTGCTGGAATGCGAACCTGTTATTGCCTACACGGCGCAAGGTCTGCCCTATATCTCTCACTACCGAACCCAAATAAAAGCCACAGATAATCTTTTAGATAACGATCCAAATGCAGTTTCAACCAATGAGGCCATTTGGCTGAGCAGGCTTGAACAGAATTTAGCCGCGCTGATTCAAACTTGGCAGCAGCAGAAACCCGATCAGCCGTTGATGTTGGAACTAACCGCCAATCAAATGGCTGGTGAATTAGGGGTTTGGTTGCAGCGCGTGGTGCAAAATATGCGGCAATCGCCAAAGCCGGTTTTCATTCAAATTAATCAACTTGCTCCCAAGCACGATGGGCAACCGGTAAAAACTAACGGCGTAAAATCACTATCTAGCCAGCAAACTTTATTGCCGAGAATAGCTGCTCTCAGAACGCCATCATTGTTAGCCGGACTTGCTGGCGGTTTGAGTAAAGCATTTGAAATGCCAACCAAACGTTATAACCCCAAACTTGGCACGAATGGCTTAGACCGGTTGCGGCTGAAACTGAAAGTGACTTTCAATTCAGCTATGTCTTCAACCCAGCGATCGCATGCCGTGTAAACAAAACCCGCATTTTTATTAAGCCGTGAATGGATCGATGCGCAAAATTGTGTCTTCGCGTTCGGGGCTGGTGGAATGCAGGGCGACTGGCGCGCCGATCAGTTCTTCAATCCGCGCAATGTATTTAAGCGCATTTTCTGGCAGTTGGTCCCATTGCCGCATTCCGGCTGTAATAGTTTGCCAGCCCGGCATAGTTTCGTAAATTGGTTTCACAGCGGCTTGTTCGGCTGCATTGGCGGGCAAGTAATCGATCCGTTGGCCGTTTAATTCATAGGCAACACAAATTTTTAGCTCCGGCAATTCATCCAGTACATCCAGTTTGGTGAAGGCGATACCGTTGATGCCATTCAGCTGAATACTTTGTTTTACCAGCACCGCATCGAACCAGCCGCAGCGGCGTTTGCGGCCGGTAGTAGTGCCGAATTCATGCCCGCGTTGGCCGATATGTTCGCCGATCTCGTCTTTAAGTTCGGTAGGGAAAGGGCCAGCGCCGACCCGTGTGGTGTAAGCTTTGACCAAGCCCAAAATATAACCCAAATGCTGCGGCCCAATACCGGCGCCAATCGAAGCCGAGGCTGCTACAGTATTGGAAGCAGTGACAAATGGATAGGTGCCATGGTCCACATCCAGCAACGCGCCCTGTGCGCCTTCAAACAAAATCGTTTGTTTGGCGTTAATGGCGGTTTGCAGTAATTCCCACACGCGCGCTTGGAACGGCAGAATGCGCGGGGCGAGGGCCAATAAATTGGCAGTCATTTGCGCCGCATCCAATTCCGCTTCGCCAAACCCGCGCAAAGTGGCATTATGCACTACCAATAAATCCTGCACCTTTTCGGCCAATAAATCCGGCGTGTTTAAATCGCATAGCCGAATCGCGCGGCGGGCAACCTTGTCTTCATAGGCGGGGCCAATCCCGCGGCCGGTCGTGCCAATCCCGCCGCCCTTGCGCGCGGCTTCGCGGGCTTTATCCACAGCGGCGTGCACCGGTAAAATCAACGGCGTGTTTTCAGCGATACGCAAATTACTGGGATTAACATCCAAACCTTGCGTACGCACATTGTCGATTTCCTGCAGCAAGGCCCACGGGTCGAGCACCACGCCATTCCCGATATAAGACATTTTGCCGCCGCGCACGATGCCGGATGGCAGCAGATGTAATTTATATACCTTGCCATCCACCACCAGCGTGTGGCCAGCATTATGCCCGCCCTGAAAGCGGACAACGACATCGGCGCGCGCCGATAGCCAATCGACAATCTTGCCTTTCCCCTCATCGCCCCATTGGGCCCCAACAACAACAACATTGGTCATTTTATGCTCTCTAATTCTGCCAAACTTTGGCGCAACCCAGTTGTGCTGCAATTTGATTTTCATTGCCTTTTTGTAAGGCGCGGATGGTAATTAAACCTTCAGACTGTAATTTTTTTTCAACGGCTGCCGGTGTGCCAATTGGCAGGTAAATATACTCTGCCTCACTTGGTGCGGGCAGCAGTGCTTGCAGCAAATCCAGATCGATGGTGAAGCCTGTGGCATCTGCGCCTGCTTCATCCTCAATCTGACTTTGATAACGCCCACCGCGGCCTAAGAGTTGCTGATTATCTGCACTCAGCAGCGTAAAACATAAACCCGTGTAGTAATCAAAACCCTGCGCACCGAGCGGGTCGATATACACATTTACATCGCTCAATGCAGTCGCAACGGCACATAAATCATCGCACAAAATTTTTGCTTCTGCCGGTAAGGCAAGTGTCCGTAATTTTGCTAAAACTACATCGCGCGGGCCAGCCAGATTCAATAAAGCATGGATCAATTCATAATGCGGTGGGATGGCATCAAACTGCCGCTGGGCGATAGCCTGGGTTAGCGTATTTTGGGCAGCAGTCGGCACACCATAATGCGCAAATAAAATATTGCGCAAACGCGGCACATTTAAATCCACAACAATTTTACCAATACCAAGACCAGCCAAAATGTGCAGCGCCACGGTAATAATTTCCAGATCGGCATAAACGCCGCTAGCACCAATTAATTCAGCGCCCAATTGTTCAATTTGCCGGTGCGGTTGCAGCGGTTTGGCAATTTGCCGAATGGCAGTGCCTGCATAACATAAGCGCAAGGGCCGCGGGGTCTCGCGCAAGGCGACATTGGCAATGCGGGTAATTTGGGTGGTCAGATCCGCGCGCAAACCCATCATGCGCTGCGAAACAGGGTCCATTAGCCGAAAGGTTTCGCGCTTCAACGCGCTGCCGGTGCCGGCTAATAATGTTTCTTCAAATTCACAAAGCGCGGGTTGGACTTGTTTGTAACCAAAGCGGCTGGCGGTTTGCAGGCCTTGATATTGGGCTTGTGCCAATTGCTGGGCATCCATCCCTAAACGATCGGCAAAGCCGACAGGCAATAAAAAACGATCTGACAACCTGTGCTTCCGAACAGGTGTTAGCAGGGATTTTTAAGAATTGCCAGAGATTAAAGCTGCGCCAAAACCTTTTGCATTTGCGCCAGCATGGCGTGGCGGATGGTTTCATCGCGCACTTCATCAAACACATCGGCGATGAAAGCGTGGATCAGCAGTTCGCGGGCTTGCGCTTCTGGAATACCGCGGGAGCGTAGGTAAAATAACGCTTTGGCATCCAGCTGGCCGATGGTTGCGCCATGCGAACACTTCACATCATCGGCGAAAATTTCCAGTTCAGGTTTAGAGTTGCTTTCGGCATTATCGGCGAGCAGCAGCGCTTGGTTTAGTTGGTAACCATCGGTTTTTTGCGCCTCACGCGCCACTTCAATTCGGCCTTGAAATACGCCTTTACCTTGCGCGCCAATCACGGCTTTAACGGTTTGCCGCGATGTGCCATGCGGGGCAGCGTGGCGAATGATGGAGGTGTTATCAACCAGCTGATTTTTTCCAGCAATATAGGCGGCATTGACGGTAGCATGCGCGCCAGTGCCGCCTAATATCACATGCACTTCATTGCGGTTAATCTGCCCGCCGGTGGTGAAAGCGAGTGTGTCATAACTGGCATCGCGGCCAACTTGTACTTGCAAATGATGGTGCTGCATGGCGGTTTTATCATCATTCAGCCAGCGATAATGCTGTAAATGGGCATTATCATTAATGCGAATATGCATAACCAAATTGGTCAGATTTTCGGCACCGCTTTCATGCTGCTGCAGAATAGTGGCATTGCTATTCGCACCAAGCTCAATCACCCATAAAATTTGATTGGTCGCTTTAACTGGGTTTTGCAGATGCAATAATAGTGGATCGGTTAAATGGGTGTTGGCTGCTATCCGCAATAAAAATGCTTCCTGCGTTTGGGCCGCGTTCAGGGCAACTAGCGCGTTTAAATGTGCTGGCGCTGGCAAATCCAGTGCGGCAAATTCAGTTTCGCTCAAACTGGGCAAAGGTGTGATGGTGACACCATCCGGCAAGTCATGAATGGTTTCGCTCGGCACCGGTATACGGGCCCAGGCTTCAACAGGGACTGCCGCCAGCGAGGTATAGCGCCAGGCTTCGTCCTTCACCGTTGGTACCGCTGATTGCTGCCAGCGGGTTTGCGCGGCAGTTTGGTAATTTTGCCAGGCTGAAGGTACCGGCATGGATGCAGGTGCAGCCATTAAGCGGCCACGCCTTGATACGCGGCATAACCTTGCGCTTCCAATTCCTTGGCCAATTCCGCGCCGCCACTTTTAATAATCTGGCCGCCCACCATGATATGCACCACATCGGGCGTAATGTAATCCAGCAAACGCTGGTAATGTGTGATGATTAAAAAACTGCGGTTGGGATCGCGCAGCGCATTCACACTATCGGCCACCACTTTTAACGCATCGATATCTAAGCCGGAATCCGTTTCATCCATAATCACCATACGTGGCTGCATCAACGCCATTTGCAACGCTTCGAACCGTTTCTTTTCACCACCCGAAAAACCGACATTCACAGCGCGTTTTAACATTTCGGGTTTGATACCCAGTTTGTTGGCCGCTTCGCGTTGCAGGCGTAAAAAACTCGCGGCATCCAATTCCGCTTCGCCGCGCACAATGCGTTGTGCGTTGATCGCGGTGCGCAAAAATGTATTGGCTGGCACGCCAGGAATTTCCACCGGATATTGAAAAGCCAAGAATAAACCCGCCTGGGCACGTTCTTCCGGTGCCAAGGCGAGCAGATCTTGACCATCTAAATGCGCGCTGCCTTGCGTCACGGTGTAACCATCGCGGCCAGACAGCACATAGGATAAAGTAGATTTACCCGAGCCATTCGGCCCCATAATCGCATGCACCTGGCCAGGCGCGATATCCAGCGATAAACCATTTAAAATAGGTTTTATTTCATCGGCTTCACCCACCTGCGCATGCAGGTTTTCAATTTTCAACATCTTAACTATTGAATTACGCGCATAATGTGTAGAATTCAAACATTGTGAGCGATCTAGCCCCAATCGGCGTGTTTGACAGTGGCAGCGGCGGGCTGACCGTGCTGCGTGCGCTAACTGCTGCCATGCCAGCCCAACCCTTCATCTATTATGGCGACCACGCCCATTTGCCATATGGCAATTTGGCACGGGATGAAATTAAGCAATTAACCCAGCAGGCGGCAGAAGCATTATTCCAGCAAGGTTGCCGTCTGGTAATTTTGGCCTGCAACACTGCGACCGCCGTGGCGCTGCAATGGCTGCAGCGTGAATGGCTGCCGCACTCAAGCTATGCGGGCACGCATAACGTGCTGGGGATTATTGTGCCGCTGGTGGAAGCGATTACGGATCAGGATTGGTATCAACACCAAACGATTGCAAATGCCGCCGCCGCCCCGCCGCAAACCATTATGTTATTTGCCACGCCGCGCACGGTGGCCAGCCAGGTTTTTGAAACCGAATTGCACAAACGCGCCCCGCATATCCAACTGGTCTCCGAAGCCGTTTCGCAATTGGTCACGCTGATTGAAAGCAATGCACCCGCCGCTCAGCGCCAAGCCGTGGTGCGGCAAGCGGTGAAGCAGGCGATGCAACGCTGCCTGCAACCGCCCACTGCGGCGCTATTGGGCTGCACCCATTATCCCTTGGCTTTAAAAGATTTTCAAACCGCTCTACCCAATAATTGCACCATTTATGATCAACCAGCCATTACCGCCCAGCGTTTGGCCAATTATCTAGAAACCCACCAAAAATATTTGCAACCGCTCTCGCGACAAGCAATAGCCCCTAAATTATACCGTGCGCCGATCGATTTGGAACAGGCATTCAGCCCATCTATCCAAATCTATTCAACAAAACCTTGGCAACAAAGCCAATGGCTGATGGCTTATTCCAAAGCGGCCTAATAAATCGGAAATTGCTGGCACAAGGCAATCGCCCGCTGCGCCACTTTTTGTTCCACAGCGCTGTTATCTTCTTGATTGGCCGATAAACCATCGATCACTTCGACCATCATTTCGCCGACTTGTTGAAATTCTTTGATGCCGAAACCGCGGGTTGTGGCCGCTGGTGTGCCAACGCGCAACCCGGAAGTTACAAATGGTTTTTGGGGATCATTCGGCACCATGTTTTTATTGCAGGTGATATGCGCGTGATGGAGGCTAAGATCGGCAAGTTTGCCAGTCACGCCTTTGGGTTGCAAATCCACCAGCAGCATATGTGAATCGGTCCCGCCGGATACCACCCGTATGCCGCCTTTAACCAATGTATCGGCCAGGGCCCGCGAATTGGCGATGATGTCTTGACAGTATTGTTTAAATTCTGGCTTTAATGCTTCACCAAATGCGGCTGCTTTGGCGGCAATCACATGCATTAACGGGCCGCCTTGCAAAGCTGGGAAAACCGCTGACTTTAATTTTTTGGCGATTTCATCATCATTGGTCAGCACCATCCCGCCGCGTGGACCGCGCAAAGTTTTATGCGTGGTGGTGGCCACAACATGCGCATGCGGGAATGGTGAGGGATAAACACCAGCCGCAATTAAACCGGAGTAATGCGCAATATCGGCCATTAAATAAGCACCAACGCTATCAGCAATGGCGCGGAAACGCGCCCAATCAATCACGCGTGAATAGGCGGTAGCACCGGCAATAATTAATTTGGGTTTATGCTGTTCAGCCAAGCGGGCAATTTGCTCATAATCCAATAATTCATCATCGGCACGCACCCCATATTGCACGGCATTAAACCATTTGCCAGATTGGTTCGGCGCGGCACCATGGGTGAGGTGACCGCCATCGGCCAGAGTCATCCCCAGCAATGTATCGCCAGGCTGCAATAAGGCCATATAAACGGTTTGGTTGGCCTGGCTGCCGGAATGCGGCTGCACATTGGCATAAGTGCAATTGAATAATTGGCAGGCCCGTTCAATTGCTAGATTTTCGGCGATATCCACGAATTCATTACCGGCATAATAACGCGCGCCAGGATAACCTTCGGCATATTTATTGGTTAATACGCTGCCTTGCGCTTCCAGCACCGCTTGTGAAACAATGTTTTCAGATGCGATAAGTTCGATGTAATTTTGCTGGCGGTGCAGCTCGTTTTCCATAGCGGCAAACAACACTGGATCGGTTTCCGCCAAGCTACGGCTAAAAAAGCCGTCCATATGTGTTTGGTAAGATGAGGGAGCGGTTTTGAGCGCAGCAAGGGTCATGGATTAGCTATCCATACTGCCTACCGTCAAATTCGTCAAAAAATAGCTGCAATAAAATGCGAATTAACTCGGCAAGCAGGCTTGCACAAATTCAGGCTCAAACGTGGTCAGTTTGGTTTTCAGTGCTTTGACCGAGGTGCGCCAATCACCTGGCCGATTGGCATCGGCATCAGCCAAACCAACAAGTTGATCCAGGCGCGCACGCGCTTCCAATAACCGTAATGCTAAATAATTGGTGAGGCCAATTTCTTTATAGGTCACATGCGGCTGATTTGTCAGTTGAATCAACTGGCTATCTATTGCCTGGGCCTTAGCATATTCCGTGGTTGTAGTGGTAATTTTATTGAGCGTTTGCAGCGCTTTCACACATTCAGCGGTGGCTTTATCGGTTGCTTCCTGGGCCAAGGCCGGCATGGCGAGGGAAGACAATAGAATGATGGTGGCAGCTGCTTTGAACATGCTTAATTATAGCATTAATTTCGCGTTTGCAAAGCGGTTAACACGCCTTGCAGGCTGCGCAATTCTTGGGCGGTTAAATCGTTGCGCAGAAAAATATTCCGTAGGTTTTGCACCATGGCCGGTTTTTGGTGGACGGTCGTAAAAAACCCGCTGGTATCCAAAACCGTAATGAAACGGTTAAGGAAATGATCGAGTTCTTGCGCGGTGGCCTGCGGTGTTGCTGGCGGTGCTGGCAACACCGCCGCCGGTTGTTGCCGCCACCATTCCCACCCGAATAATAACACCGCCTGAGCAATATTCAGCGAGGTATAAGCTGGGTTAAGCGGCACGGTGGTCAGCGCATTGGCAAAGGCTAAATCATCATTGCTTAAACCCGTGCGTTCGGGACCGAATAGCAGTGCCACTTGCTGGCCTTGCGTTTGGCGCTGTTGCATATCCTGCATCGCGGCGGTTGGTTCCAATAGCGGTTTATGCTGATCGCGCAAACGCGCTGTGCTGGCATAAATGTAGTGGCAGTCGGCCACGGCCGCAGCGACTGTTTCATATGCTTTTGCTTGTTCCAAAATAACGCTGGCACCACTGGCCGCGGGCAGGGCGGCGGCATTCGGCCAGCCATCTCGCGGCACAACCAAACGTAATTCAGCCAGCCCGCAATTCATCATCGCCCGCGCCACCATGCCGATATTCTCCGCCATTTGTGGCTGTACCAAAATGATGATCATGCAGCCTCGGGTAATAAAGCAGCGATGGCTTTTTCAATCATTTGCTGTGCCGCGTTTCTTTGGCCGAAAACCACTTGTTGGGCGGCGCGGCCGCGTAACTGCAGACAATTAGGGTCGGTCAGCAAGTTAGCAATTGCTTGAGCCAGTTCATCCGCTGTTTGTACTGTTTGCGTGGCGCTGGCGGCCTGTAATAAATCAGCTACATCCTGGCAGCTTTGCATATAGGGGCCATGCAGAATGGCGCAACTCAGCTGGGCCGGCTCAATCAAATTATGGCCGCCAATCGGCACCAGTGAACCACCCAAAAATGTAATTGGGCATAGCCGAAACCACAAACCCAATTCGCCCAATTGATCGACCAGCAAAATTTCAGTATCATCTTGTAATTGCTGTTGATCGCTGCGTTTTTGCACGCGGTATTGCGCTTGCCACGCATTAAACAAATTAATGCAACGTTCTGGATGGCGCGGTGCAATTACGGTTAATAAATTGGGAAATTGTTTTTGCAATTGCTGATGCGCGGCCAGAATAATTTCTTCTTCGCCGGCATGTGTGCTGGCAGCCAACCATATCGGTCGTGCCTGCAATAGATCGCGCCATTCAAATAACGCTTCAATATCGCAACCCAATGGCGCTGAAGCATATTTTAGCGAAATACCGGTTTGCGTTTGGTCGATATTTAATTGTCGAAAGCGCTGTGTTTCAGCCGCATTAGGGGTGATGATGGTTTGAAAGGTGCTGAGTAAAGATTGTAACCAACCGCGCAAAGGCTGCCAGCGTTTCACCGCTTTTTCGGATAATTGCGCATTCAATAAAATGGCCGGAATGTTATGCTGTTTAAGGGCAGTGAGCAGCTGCGGCCAAATTTCACTTTCGACAAAAATTGCGGCGCGCGGTTGCACCCATTTTAAAAAAGCGCGCACCGTTAGGGGATGGTCCCAGGGCGCGAATAGATGATGCAAACGGGAATCGCCGGTCTGCGCAATTAGTTGTGCCGCCGTGCGGGTTTGCGTGGTAATCACAAATTGCTGCGCTTCATCCTGCTGCCAAAATGTTTGCAGCAACGGTTGCAGCGAGCGCCATTCGCCCACACTGGCGGCATGCAGCCAAATGCTGCCATAGGGTAAAACACGCCGGTAAATCCCCCAACGTTCCAACCAGCGTTGGGGATCTTCCTTATTTCTGCGCAGGCGCAGCCAAATCATCAGCGGCCATAACGGTACTGTTAGCCAACTGATCAGGGCATAAAGCCAAGCCGTCCACATGCTTAACCAAAAATTCCGGTACTGCTGGTGCTGGGTTGGCCAAATTCATCGGGTTGCAGCACATATAAATTGTCGAGAAATTGCTGGGTGGCGGCTGCCCAGGAATAACGCAAAGCAAATGCGCGGCAGGTATTGCCATCTAAGCTTAGAGCCGTGGCAATTGCTTGATTGAGATCACGATCCAAACAGCCCACAGTCGGATCATTAATCACATCCAACGGACCAGCCACCGGATAAGCGGCAACCGGTAACCCGCTCGCCAATGCTTCGAGCAGCACCAAGCCGAACGTATCGGTGAGCGATGGAAAAACGAAAATATCCGCAGACGCATATAGTTTGGCCAGCTCTTCCCCCTGTTTGGGGCCGGTAAACACCACAGTGGGATAGTTTTTTTCAAACTGTTTCAATTGCGGGCCGCTGCCCACCACAATTTTGGTGCCAGGTTGTTTGGTGTTCAAAAACGCCGGCAGATTTTTTTCAACCGCCACACGGCCTACATATAGTTGAATGGGTTTGGGATAGGGCAATGGCGGCAATTCCGGCCGGGGATAAAATAAATCCGTATGCACTCCGCGCGTCCAACGCACCAGGCGCTTGAAACCATGCCGTTCCAACTCCGCTTGCACGGTTGGCGTGGCGACCATGACGGCCGAAGAGGGTTCGTGGAACCAGCGCAGAAATTTATAAATCCAACCAATTGGAATGGGAAAGCGCTTTGCGATATATTCGGGGAACTTGGTATGATAAGAAGTCGTAAAATGCAACCCGCGCCGCACACAGTAATTGCGCGCAGCAATCCCAATCGGTCCTTCGGTGGCAATATGAATGGCATCTGGTTGATGCTCATCAATCTGGTTGAGCAATTCGCCGCCCGCCCACCAGGCCACGCGAATTTCTTTATAGGTGGGCAGGGGATAGGTGCGGAATTGATCTGGCCCCAAAATCACCACCTCATGCCCGCGGCGTTGTAATTCCTCCGCCGTAATCGACAGCGTACGCACCACGCCATTGATTTGGGGATGCCACGCATCCGTCACAATTAAAATTTTCATTAAGCGGCACCGGTCAATAAATTGCCGCGCGGCAACCGCACTTTTTTAAATAATTCATGGTGGATAATTTCCATACGCCCATCAAAATGCTCAACCAAAGCGGTGCAGCTTTCCACCCAATCGCCATCATTATAATAAGCAACACCGTCGATGATAGCGGTTTCCGGATGATGCACATGCCCGCAGACCACGCCGTCCACTTGCTGTTCGCGGGCCGCTTGGATCAGCAGATTGCGGTAATCGGATAAATGCGCCACCGCTTTTTTAACCGTATTTTTTAAATAAGCGGATAAAGACCAATAAGAAAATCCCATTTTACGGCGAATAAAATTGATCAGCCGATTAGTGAATAAGGCGGTTGAGTAAGCATAATCACCTAAATAGGCTAACCATTTCATGTGCTTGATCACCCCATCAAACTGGTCGCCATGCAGCACAAGCAGGCGGCGGCCATCGACGCAGGTGTGAATGGCTTCATCCACAATTTCAATTTCACCGAACTTAATGCCAAGAAAATCGCGTAATACTTCATCGTGGTTGCCGGGCAAATAAATCACTTTGCTGCCGCTTTTGGCCATCACCATAATTCTTTGAATCACATCCATATGCAATTGCGGCCAATACCAGCGGCGGCGCAATTTCCAGAAATCGATAATATCACCTACCAAATAAATGGTTTCTGCTTCAACCATGTCCAAAAACGCCAATAGCGCTTTGGCCTGGCTGCTACGCCAACCCAAATGGATATCCGAAACCCAAAGCGTACGATAACGCGTCATGGATCCTTTTTCCCATTTGTATTCAAAAGCGGCAAGTGTATTGTGCAATTAAGCTGTCTTCTAGAATCAAATTACATACGATAAAAGGGTCATTGTGAGCACAACCGTTCGCGTCGCAACCGTGGAAGGACCGCTGAAATCAGCGGTACCGATACCGGCTGGACGGCCGAATGCCTTACAAAAACAGAAACAGTGGTTTTATTTGGTGCCGGTGATTGGCGTGTTATTAGCGCTGCTAATTGCCGCCTATACCCTTTTTGCCATTCTGGAAATCAACCGCAATAATATGGAAGCCGAAGTTGCGGCCGTTACCAATAAAATCCAGCAACGTTTTCAGCTAATTGATCAAACAATCGAAATGTTTAATGTTTTGGTCGGCCCGAGCAATTTCCAGGAAGGCGACTCCAGTATCATTCAACCGGTTCTGGATAATATCATCAGAAAAGATCCTATTTTCCAAAGTATCCTGCAAATCAAACGCAGTATGGATGGCACTTATAATGTTGAATATGTGCATACATCTTTGCCTAAAAATAACATTAACTATAATTACATTTTAAATTCGGATACACCCATCCATGCCGCCTTGGCCTTGGCTGAACGCGGGCGTGGAATGCTGTTATTAAAAACGTCACCGCAATTATGGCATGAACAGAATGATGGTAATCTGGTCTATATCGCGCGATTGGGTGAAGGCGGCGCGGAAGCGCAATTCATGATGTTGGTCGCTAATGTTAACCGCTTAGATATCCGGATTGATCAGCCAAGTATCATTTCAGCGGAAGTGAAGCCATTGGTACTTAGTGGTATTCCCAATCAAATTGAATTTGCTAACGGGCAGAAATTTGCGGGTTGGTTGCCGAAGAAAACCTTGCGCAGCAATTTTTTGGTGGGTGAAAATTTATATGAAATTTCATTTTTAGTTTATAATTATGGGGTTAACGCCACCTTATTTTTTATGCCGCTGGTAATTTTTCTGGCAGGTCTGGGCTTCACCATTTCATTAACGAATTTTCTGTTTGATAACCACCGGCGCGCTTTGGAAGTTGCCAGCCTGGCGGAATCGCTGCAACGCACCAACCGCCAGTTAAAAGAGCGGGTGGTGGAACGGGATCAAATTTCCGAAACCTTGCGTAACCGCGAACGCGAATTCCGTGAAGTGGTTGATCATATTAATGACGCGGTGTTTCAAACTAATGCCTTGGGCTCCATCACCTTTATCAACGATGCGTGGACTTATCTCACAGGGTTCGACCGGCGGGATACCCTCACCAAAACTCTGTTCGATTTTATTCATGAAGCCGACCGGCAAATGCTGCAAAACCAGTTTAATTTGGCGCTCAGCGGCGAAGAAAATAACAAGCGGTATGAAATAAAATTATTATGCAAAAGCGGCGGTTTTAAACTGGCCGAGGTTGCGTTGCGCAGCATGCGCCATTCGGGTATTGCCTCTGTCCGCATTGTTGGCACCTTGCGGGATATTACCGATGCCAAACGCCAAGAAGCCGAATTGCGTGAAAAAGAACAGCGTTACCGCGCGATGGTCGAAGATTCAGTTGCCGGTTTATTTTGGTCAACACTCGATGGGCGGTTCCTGCGTGCCAATCCAACGGTGGCACATATTTTAGGCTATGACAGCCCCAATACGGTGATTACCGAAGTCAGTCATATCGGCCGCGATTTATGCATTGAGTCCGGCCAATGGGAACAGTTGATTGATGGGCTGCAGCTATCGGGCAGTATCAACAGTTTTGAATTGCAAATGCGCCGGCATGGCAGCGGGGTGATTTGGGTCAGTTTTAGTGGCCGCTTGGCGCGTAATGAAGATAACGAAGTACAGCATTTCGAAGGCATTATTGAGGATATTACCCGCCGGAAAGAAGCCGAAAACGCCCTGCGGATTGCCAAGGAAAATGCCGATCTGGCCAACCGCGCCAAATCCGAATTCTTGGCCAATATGAGCCATGAATTGCGCACCCCGCTTAATGCGGTGATTGGGTTTTCGGAAATTATTAAGGACGAAATGTTCGGTCCCGTTGGCCGGTCTGAATATGTCGAATATTCGAAAGATATTCATGAATCCGGTAATCATTTGCTGGAATTGATTAACGACATTTTGGATGTGTCCAAAATTGAATCCGGTAAAAAAGAATTGAATGAAAGCATTTTCGATCTCTCGCGCGTGGCCAATGCGGCCTTGCGGTTGGTCAAACCACGCGCCGATAGTGGTAAGCTTACCCTGATCAACGATATGCCGCCCAATCTGCCCAATATTATGGGCGAGGAATTGGCAATTAAGCAGTCGATTTTAAACTTGTTGTCCAATGCCGTAAAATTTACACCTGAAGGCGGTACGGTGCGGATCAATGCTTATTTAGGTGCCGATGGCCGCCTGCAAATCATCGTCAGCGATACCGGTATCGGGATTAAACCGGATGATATTACCAAGGTAATGGTGCCATTTGTCCAGGTGGGCAGTGCCATGTCCCGTCGTTATGCCGGTACCGGTTTGGGCCTAACCCTGGTCAAATCACTCATCGAACTGCATGGCGGTGAATTCAAACTGGAATCAGTATTTGGCAAGGGGACTGACGCCATGTTCTGGCTGCCCGCGCACCGTGTGATTATGCCCAATGTCAAAAATCAGGAAATATAAGTTAAACTGGACAATTCTCTCCCCTGTGGGAAAAAGGCTAACTTTATCCTAACGGAAATGTCATTTCTGTTTTGGACGGGTTTGCGCTAAGATCATTTTATGCGTGCACCCAACTTACTTTTGATTGAAGACGATCAAGAGGTTGCCAAAAATCTGGTAAAGGGCCTGCATGATAGTGGCTACCGCGTTGAACATGTGGCCGATGGCAAAGCCGGCCTGCAGCGCGCCAAAGAAGGCAAATACCAGGCGATGATTATCGATCGCATGCTGCCGAATTTAGATGGGCTAAGTATCATTGCCGAATTGCGCAAAACCGGCCACGCTACTCCTGTTTTAATTCTAAGTGCTTTGGATCAGGTGGATGACCGCGTGATGGGCCTGAAAGCGGGCGGGGATGATTATCTGCCCAAACCCTTTGCTTTTACCGAATTATTGGCGCGGCTTGAAGCGCTGATCCGCCGCCGCAGCAATGATGCGCCGGCCACCACCCTGCGCTTGGCTGATCTGGAAATGGATTTAATCGCCCGCGTGGTCAAACGCAGCGGCAAGGAACTGGATTTGCAGCCGCGCGAATTCCGTCTGTTAGAATATTTAGTCCGCCATGCCGGGCAGGTGGTCACGCGCATGATGCTGCTGGAAAATGTGTGGGATATTCATTTTGATCCGCAAACCAATGTGATCGATGTGCATATCTCGCGCCTGCGCCAAAAACTGGATAAAGGTTTCACCCCCGCTTTACTCCACACTATCCGCGGCGCCGGGTATACGGTGAAAGCGGATGGGCTGGTTTAGCTAGCGTCTTCCCGACGAAAGTCGGGATCCAGTGGCAATAATGTGCGCCAAGGGCGCTCAAAAATAATTTTACTATAGGATAATGCTCATACATCATGCTTTTAATTCACTATATTCCGACTTTCGTCGGGATGACGGCAAAAAAATTCTTTCCCCAGTTTATGACTTTCATGCCATAAACCCTCTGTGGTCCCGCACCCACGGCATAATATTTTTTACCGCACTTCAACCTTTCGGTTGCTGCTGCTGTATATCAGCTTGTTCGGTCTTTCCATGCTGGCGATGCTATTTTTCGTCTATTGGACCACCGCCCAAAATTTACGCGAATTAAATGATAACGCGATTGAGGTTGAGGTTAGTGAACTTGCCGATCAATTCAAAGACGGCGGCGTAAAGCAATTAAAAGAGCTTTTGGCCGATCGTTTAAACGTTAACCGCGTCAACAGCGCGGTTTATTTATTGGCCGATCAAGCGTTTCGCCCTTTGGTCGGCAATGTGCCGGAATGGCCTTTGGCTGCTACCTTAGACGGCCGGTGGCTAAGCTTTAACTTGCCCAAGCGTGAGGCAGGCGGTGGGTTGGGACAGCAAGCCGTGCGGGCGCTGGCGCTTAGCCTGCCCGATGGCAGCGTGCTAATGGTCGGGCGGGATTTGCGCGATCAGGAACATTTTAAACTCACCATCTGGCATGCCGTGGTCTGGGCAGCGGCGCTTACCCTGGCGCTTGGTATCGGCGGCGGTTATGTGATGAGCCGATTAATGCTCGGCCGCTTGGATTTAATGACGCGCGGGGCAGAACGCATTATGCGCGGCGGGGTCGGCCTGCGAATGCCGGTGCTGGGCACAGATGATGAATTTGACCGGCTGGCCTTAACGCTGAATGCAATGCTGGCGGAAATCGAACGGCTGATCCAAACCATTCGCAATGTCACTACCAATCTGGCGCATGATTTGCGTAGTCCGCTGACACGGATTAAATCCAAATTAGAAATTACCCTGCATAATGCGCAAGCGGCACCTGAGCCGGAAAAACAACACCGCGAGGCTATCGGTTTTGCAATTACCGAATGCGATCAACTACTCAAAACTTTCTCCGCATTGCTATCGATTGCCGAAGCCGAAGCCGGCACGGCCAAAGCTTCTATGGGGCCGGTCGATCTTGGTTTCCTGGCCCAAGATGTGGTCGAACTGTATGAACCGATCGCTGAAGACAAAGGCCTGAAATTATGGCTTGCGGCCACCCCTGGTTTGATGGTGAAAGGCCACCGGCAATTGCTGTTCCAAGCCCTGCTCAATCTAGTTGATAACGCGATTAAATATACTGAAACTGGTGAAATTATGGTCACCGTGGCCCAGGAAGCAGAGGATGTGATCCTACGCGTCACCGATACCGGTCCTGGTATTGCCGAAAGCGATCAAGCCCGCGTGCTTGAACAATTCGTGCGGCTTGATACCGCCCGCACCAGCCAAGGGAATGGGTTAGGGTTAAGCCTCGTCAGCGCCATCGCCAAATTGCATGGCGCAGAAATGCAACTTTCTACTCAACAACCTCAAGGCCTGATTATTACTTTACGGTTTAGTATTCCTTGAAATCTTACCTCATTTTGATGAGCGGTAATACAGGGTGTCTCGAAGGATACTTAAAGGAGATTCCGCTGGAGCATCTTTCGAGACGCATCTACGATGCTCCTCAGGATGAGGTAAGGTGTTAAATTGTCATGGATGAAAAAAAGTTATACTTAGAAATCACAACACTCGCCGCGCAATTGCAGGCGCATGATATTGCTTATCATCAGCAGGATGCCCCGAAAATTAGTGATGCGGAATATGATGCGCTCAAAAAACGTTATCTGAGTTTGGCCGCCGCCCATCCAGAATTGGTAGCGGATGAGACCGATTTAACGGCCAAGGTGGGCGCGGCGGGACTCAGCATTTTCAAAAAAGTACCGCACCGCGTGCCGATGCTGTCACTCAATAATGCGTTTAGCGCCGATGATGTTGGTGATTTTGTGCAGCGTATTCGCCGTTTTCTGAACCTGCCGGAAGATTTCGCGCTGCCTTTTGTCGCCGAACCTAAAATTGATGGCTTGTCGCTCAGCATTCGTTATGAATACGGCCAATTGGTGCAAGCCGCCACGCGCGGTGATGGACAAACGGGCGAGGATGTCACCGCCAATGTACGCACCATTAAAGCCATTCCGCAAACCTTAACCGGCCACAATATTCCTGAAATTTTAGAAATTCGGGGCGAGGTTTTTTTAACGCGTGCCGCCTTTGCCGAAATTAATAATCAGCGTGGAGCTGCTGAAGAATCGCTATTTGCCAACCCGCGCAACGCGGCCGCTGGCAGTTTGCGCCAGTTGGATGTCACCGTCACCGCTCAGCGGCCGCTGCAATTTTTTGCTTATGCCTGGGGCGAGGTAAGCGCACCATTGCCCAGCACTTTATGGGCCACGCGCGACTTGTTTGATGCTTGGGGCTTACCGTTATCCGAGCCAACGCAGTTATGCACAGGTGAAAATGAATTGTTAAATTATTACCAACAAATTGGTATGCAGCGCAGTCAGTTGCCATTTGATATCGACGGCGTGGTTTATAAATTGAACGATCTGGCGTTGCAAGGCCGCCTTGGTTTTATTGGCCGCGCGCCGCGCTGGGCGTTGGCCCATAAATTCGATGCGCAAAAAGCGGAAACCGTATTGAACGAGATCACCATTCAAGTGGGCCGCACGGGCGTGTTAACGCCGGTGGCCGAGCTGGCACCGATTAATATTGGCGGCGTGGTTGTGACGCGCGCGACTTTGCATAACGCTGATGAAATTGCGCGCAAAGATTTCCGGATTGGCGATCATGTGTTGATCCAACGGGCCGGTGATGTGATCCCGCAGGTGTTGGCGGTGGTGAATGCGGATCGTCAGGGACGTGCTACGCCTTATGAATTTTCGGTTACCTGCCCCATTTGCGGTGCCGAAGTGTTGCAGGTGGCCGGCGAAGTGGCGCGGCGCTGCACGGGCGGTTTGTCTTGCCCAGCGCAAGCGGTTGAGCGCTTACAACATTTTGCCAGCAAGGCGGCGTTTGATATTCCTGGACTGGGCGAGCGCACCATTCGCAAATTTTGGGAAGAAAGCGTGATTAAAACCCCCGCCGATATTTTCACGCTGCCCGCCCGCATTGCCAGCGGCGAAGTGAAATTGGATGAATGGGAAGGTTTTGGCGCCAAATCAATAGAAAAACTGGTGCAGGCAATCGCCGCGCGACGCAGCGTGACGCTTGCACGGCTAATTTATAGTTTGGGCATCCCGCAAATTGGCGAGGTGACCGCGCAACTTTTGGCCCGTTCATATCAAACGATTGAGAATTTTCTGGCGCAAATGCGGGCAGTCCAAAATGATCAGAGCGAAGCCTATCAGCGCTTAACCGCGCTGGATCAGATTGGCGACACCGTCGCGCAAGAACTGATTAAATTCATCAATGCGCCGGCGCAGCAAGAAATGCTGGCCGCGTTACTGCCGCAAATAGCAGTGCAGGCTTATGAACAGCAAACGGGCGGCAAGCAACCATTAAGCGGCGAAACGATTGTGTTTACCGGTACGCTGACGCAGCAAACCCGCGCCGAAGCCAAAGCCATTGCCGAACGCCTAGGCGCCAAAGTGGCCAGTAGTATTTCAAGTAGCACAACAATTTTAGTGGCCGGTGAAGCTGCCGGTTTCAAACTAAAAAACGCGCAGGCTTTAAACATTAAAATTTTAACTGAAGATGAATGGCAGCAATTAATTACTTAAAATTAAAGGTATTTGTTTGCAAGTATTTGCCTTAACGGCTGATCAAATTGATAATAAATAGGTGAAGAAACAAAGTTCTTTGAAGTTTACAAATGATGTTATTGGCTTTGAGGCCAGCATAGCAAGCACGTTTTGTGCGTTAACTATATTTGGTCGGTTATGTGGTTGCCGCATGGGCAATATACTTGAACAGCAGTTAGCGCGTCATTGTAATGAGGTTATCTTTAATTTTTTACAGCACGAAGGAATTGGCTTAGATGTAAATTTAACTGGCAATTATTTAGCTGATTTCTCGGCAATTATTGCTTTGCCCTTTAGTGCTATTACAATCGGAAAAGTTTGGGAGCTGTCGCGTGCGAAATTAAACACTTCTAAGATAATTAATGAAAAAATTTTTTGTCGAACAGATATAGAAGAATACACAGAACCTAAAATGCCAGTTAAAAAATCCCCATATTTAATTGGTTGTATCATTCTAGAATTCGCGCAGAAATATAACCTAGATAATGGCTCTTTTGATCCTAAAGATATAGTTGCCCATCTGGCAGGTTATATAGCGCTAATAGCAATTATGCGCATGCGGGGAACATATTTGAAAAGACATCAAGCAAAAGATTTAATACTATAATTAAGCCATTTCAAACCACAGCTCACCGGTAGCATCCGGTTCGCCTAAATAATTTAACATAATTTCTTTACTCATTTTAATATCCGTTTCGGCATACACCTCGGTCCGCTCATTGGCGTGGTCGTGCACCATGCGGGCATTGGGTTTGAAGCTGTGATTATACAGCATACCATAACCGAATAGCAGTGCCAGCTGGCCGGTTTCTTCATCCCAGTTGAACAAATAATGCCATAAATCCGTGTTCTCGAAATGCTCGGTTTGCGCTGCATCGAATAACAGCACAGGGCAGGTTTCGATCAATTCACCACTCGCATAATCCCGCGTGGCAAACACGCCCCGGCCTTTGCCGTTGACGGCTTTCACTTTAATTTGCGGCGGGGTGAAGACAATAGGGCGGGGCATGCTATTTTATGTAAACGATGGCAGCGCATTTGTAAAATGCGGGCCATAACAAATACGCTGAACATGTTTCGCCAGCCCGCTGCGGTCATCTGTTTCCAGATATACCCCGCATAGAGTTGGCGTGCCGCTCGCCACCGGTGGTTTTTTTTCACGCGGCAAATCATGCATAAAGCGTTTGAGAACGGGTTTATACTCTAACCCCAACACACTGTCATAATCGCCGCACATGCCGACATCGGTCTGGTAAGCCGTGCCGCCGGTTAAAATGCGGGTATCGGCGGTTGGCACATGGGTATGCGTACCCACTACCAAACTCGCCCGGCCATCGCACAGCCAGCCCATCGCGATTTTTTCAGAAGTGGTTTCAGCGTGATAATCGATGATAATCGCCTTTACGTCTTTACCGAGTGGATATTGCTTTAACAACTCATCCACCGCGTTAAATGGGCTGGCCACAGGTTGATCCATGCCGCGCTGACCAATAGGATTGGCGATCAATACACGCTGCCCTTTGGTTGTCTCAATCAATACTGAACCTTTGCCAGGTGTGTCTGAACGGTAATTCAGAGGGCGCAGCACGCGCGGATATTGCGGAATGATGGTGGCCAAACTGCGCTCCCCCCAGACATGGTTGCCGGTGGTGATGACATCCACGCCAGCGGCCAATAACAAGTCGATCACTTCCTTATTAATACCGGAGCCATTGACGGC
This sequence comes from Alphaproteobacteria bacterium, assembly GCA_965246945.1. Lineage (GTDB taxonomy): Bacteria > Pseudomonadota > Alphaproteobacteria > UBA11073 > UBA11073 > CBDFFW01. The sequence goes on along the minus strand of CBDFFW010000001.1, from coordinate 1,670,668 downwards.
ATTTTCACCATTAACAATCACACAATCCAGCTGCCAATCCCCACGCCACTGCCTAACCATTTTGGCCGCCAATTCCCGCGCCGGTCGGCCCATTAAATCGCCTAAAAATAATATCCGCATTTTAAGTTTTACGGATTAATACTTGCATGCAGCATCCAGGCGAATTTTTCATGGGCGCGGAGGCGCACGGTGAATAAATCAACCGTGCCCGGATCGTTCTTTTCTTCAAACGTTTTGATCGCCGCGCGCAAAAATTCGATCAGGGTTGAATGATCGATAAACAGCAAACCCATCATCGATTGCGCATCGCGGGCATTGCCATCGGCTTCCGGCAAACGCTTTAAGTTTAAAAACTGCTGCATACTGCCCGGGGCAGGGCTGCCAATCATGCGCAGCCGTTCAGCAATTTCATCGACCGCTGCTTGCAATTCGGTATATTGCTGTTCAAAAAACGCGTGGTGGCCAGCAAAATCCACACCCTGCACATTCCAGTGATAATTCTGCGTTTTAATCTGCAGCACATAGGTATCGGCCAATAATTGGGCCAGGATATTCGAAATTTGCGGGTCAGCGATCATGGTGTTAATTTAGAACGGTTACGCCGGTTTTGCCATAGCTTTTGCAACCATGGCCCGAGCAAAGCACCGATGGCAGTAGCCAGCGCAGGCACCAGGATCAGATTATAACGCGGCATATTATTGGAGACTGCACCATGCAAGCCTAATAACAGCAAGGGTGGGATTAACAAGGCCAATGCTGCTGCATCTTTGCGATTAATACTGCGCACGCCAAACCACAAAAGAAAAGGGGCGGTTAATAAACTGAAATATTTCCCAATCCATAACCCGCGCCAGCTGAGCAGCAGCGTTACCGCCAAATATTTCACCGGATCCGGCAGGGCATAATGGCGAAGCAAATAACCAACTTGGTGCGCTGCGCCGCCAGCAGCCGCCAAACTTTCCGGCGCGGTAATTTTAAACCCAATTTGATAAAATGTATCCGGCCGCCCGTCATAATCCAGCCGCGTGAAATCGGCTGGATTGAACAACCAATGCGCCAGCCGGTCGCCAAAATCCGGCAGATAAAACAGCCAGCCAGCGCACCATTCACGCCAGGTCATCATTTCATAGGTCACGCGCTGGGCCAGATTAAAACCGGCATAGCTTTCGGTCATCGCCGCCGTATGAAACAATAACCAATTACGCAGCAGCCAGGGCGCGGTAACCAGCAAACCAGTCAGCCCAATTATGGCCGCTAACTTGGCATAGTTGGGGCGGCGGCAAATAAAGGCGAGAAGTGTCAGCGCCACAAAACCATCGGCCAAATAAATATATTCCGGCCGCGCGAGGCTACTGAAACCCAGCAGCAAGCCGGTGATAGCCGCCAGCGATAATTTTTGCTGTTGAATGGTTTTAATCAGCGACCAGCTAAACGCCGCAAACAGTGGCAGAACAATTGCCTCCGTCATCGCCACATTGGCAAATTCGGCATAGTCACGGCATAGTAAACAGGCAATGAACAGCCCGCTCCATGCCGCAACAGGACTGCTGGTAATAAAAAAAACGGTTTGCCAGAGGAGCAATAAGGTTACCATTGCGAAAATTAATTGAACCGGCCGCAAAATCCCTAAATCAAGTGGGCATTCCGCAATCGCCGGATCGCTTTTGGTCGCGGAACAGACCAGCGTGGCTGCCAGCCGAGTATCCATTTTGCTTAAGCCCGCAATGAGAGCGGGATAAAGCGGGGCGATAAACATACCGGCACGGCCTGCATTATTTTGGGTTAAATCGGTGAACCGGCCATCGGTAAATATGCCTGTAGTGGCTAGATCATGCGCAATCGGCAGATACAGTAATTGATCATAATCTTTAATCGTGCGGGTTTTTAAATGCGCGGTCTGCCAGCTTAAAGATAGCGCCGCAAGACACAGCACCAGCAACCAGATAGGTAGTTTAATTTTTTGCACTCACACTGTTTAACGGCATTCTTAGCATGAAGGAAACACGTATCATTTAAAGTGTGCAACCTGTGGTTGGGCAAAGCTTGCCGAAAACTTAATGGCTGCATTTATGAAATTATTTGGCATCTGCTTTGCATCACCAACCATAATGGCCAAGCGCCAGTTTTAAACGGGAGCAAAAAATGGAAAATTCTTGGTTTGACCAAACCTCGGCAATTGAAGCGCTGATTAATGATGCCAAAGGCGATCTTGATGTCGAACGTCTGGAAACACTGCTGAAAGCACGCATGATTCAAAGCAGTATCGCCGCATTGGCCTTCGCCGATAACGGCCTGGGGATTGCCGCCTAATATTTGGAAACGTCAAAAAGCAGAACGCTTAAACAACCGATTTTAAATGATGGTAGGCCCGGAGGGACTTGAACCCCCGACCAAACCGTTATGAGCGGTCCGCTCTAACCAACTGAGCTACAGGCCTATAATATCAATCTACCGAATGCCAAGCATGACTGCAAAATCTAAATGAAAAATGAATAATATTAATTATGCATATTATTAAAATATTCTATACAGCCAGGAGGTATAGGATGTTTTGCATTAAAGTTATTAGAGTGAAACATTATAGGAGGTGCTTTGTAGGCTTCGGAAGCAAAAGAAGGAAAATAAAGTCCAATACCACTAATCCAATCATATGTCGGATTGGGCCAAATTCTTCGGTCTATCAAATTCAGAATTACTTCAGGATTAACTTGGTTGCCAATATTCATATGCATTATCAAGTAAAAAGGTTCATTACTTTGGCGTTGATATTTCTTATCTTTAAATTTTTTATATAAAGCTTTAATTATTTCGTTTGAATATTGCTCAATCTCTAAACTTGTGTAAACAGCTATTAATGGAATGTATTTTTTTGTCTCTGAAATAAAGGGAGGTTGTAACGCTTTAATATGATGTGACGAAGATAATATGGAATCAGGCCAATAAAATAATTTTTTTTTCAAACTAGTCACTGAATTCCAAAAAATATGAACCGTCCTGTCAGTTACAGGAATTTTAATTTCACCTGTAGAATTAAAAGTAACTTGATAAAGGATATTTTTTACATCGTTATATTTTAAACTAATTAATTGAGAAATACCTAATTTTGTAACCTGAATTTCACGAAAAATTTCTGAATTAAACAAAGTTTTATTAGCTTGGTCTACAAAACTGTCTATTAAAATTTTGGAAGAGTTATTTAGTAAGATAAATTTTTTTGGGGTACATACTGTTATCTCTGCAAAATAATTTCCAAATGGTGTGCATACACGACAATCTGGGCCAAAACTTAAAGGTTCAATATCAATTGATATAGCTCTTAAAGCAATCATATCTAATACGGACCATTCTATGTGAGCTTCATAAAACTGATTATTTTTTCTTTGCTTAAATAAATTGAGTAATTTTTCATTAATTAAATATCTTGTATCATCTGAAGTTTTTTTTAATAAAGTTTTTAACTGTAACGATATTCCGATGAAAAAGCAGATGGCCTCGGTGCCTCCTTTTCTCCAATAATCACCAACTACTCCTGTAGGATATTTTAACCATTCAGGGCCAACTTCATTTAAATGATATTCTAGGATATGCTGAGCTTCATAAAGTTGACCTAATGTGAAAGGCGTACCAATTAGATCGGTTTCATTAAAATTAAAAGGCATTTTATATCTTTTACCCATGCGCAGCGCGCAACTGCGTTTCGCTGGCATTCGTTACATCGCGGTCGACCAGGGGGATGGCGTAATCGCCGCTGAAGCACGCATCGCAATGGCGCATGGTGACGATATCGCGCCGCACACCGGTGACGGCGCGGTGCAGGCCGTCTAAGGAAATAAAGGCTAGGCTATCTAAATTCAGATATTCCGTCATCTCCGCCACGCTCATTTTATGGGCGAGCAAGTCAAATTCTTCCGGCGTGTCGATGCCGTAGTAACAGCTATGCTTGATCGGCGGGGCGGTGATGCGCATATGCACTTCGGTGGCGCCAGCGGCGCGCACCATATCGACAATTTTGCGGCTGGTGGTGCCGCGTACAATGCTGTCATCCACCAGCACCACGCGCTTTCCATTAATGATAATCGGATTGGCATTGTGCTTCAATTTCACGCCCAAATGGCGGATTTGCGAGGTGGGTTCGATAAAAGTGCGGCCGACATAATGGTTGCGAATAATGCCATATTCAAAGGGAATACCGGCGGCCTGTGCAAAGCCTAAAGCGGCCGGCACGCCGCTATCCGGCACGGGTACAATCACATCCGCATCCACCGGCGCTTCGGCGGCGAGCACGACGCCGATTTGTTTGCGGGTGTTATAAACCGATTGCCCTTCCAGCTGCGTATCGGGTCGCGCGAAATAAACATATTCGAAAATACAAAACCGGCTGGCGCGCGGACGGAAAGGTTTGAAGCTTTGCAAACCAGCTTCGCTAATAGTGACCATTTCGCCGGGTTCAATATCACGTAGATAGGTCGCGCCCACGATATCGAGCGCGCAGGTTTCGGATGCCATAATATAGGTATCGTTTAACATGCCCAACACCAGCGGCCGCACGCCGTTGGGATCGCGCACGCCGATAATGCCGCCGGCATGCAACGCGACAATCGAATATGCACCTTGCACGCCCTGCAATGCGGCAATCAACCGCTCTGGCACTTCGCCCTTGCTGCGCGCCATCAATTGAATAATCGTTTCAGTATCGCTGGAGGATTGAAATAAGGCACCGGCTTGCACCAATTCTTTGCGCAAAGTCAGCGCATTGGTCAGATTGCCGTTATGGGCGAGTGCGAAGCCGCCAAAATCAAAATCGGCATAAAGCGGCTGCACATTGCGCAAGGCGGTTTCGCCCGTGGTGGCATAACGGTTATGACCGATGGCAGATGTGCCGGGCAGGGTGGCAATCACATTGGGTTTATTGAAATTGTCGCCGACCAGGCCAAGTGCACGATGCATGTGGAATTTACGTAAATGATTGGCGGGGTCATGCGTAATAATCCCGCACGCTTCTTGCCCCCGGTGCTGCAATGCATGCAGCCCCAATGCGGTCAACGCTGCCGCATCTGGGTGCCGCCACACAGCAAACACCCCACATTCTTCATGGAATTTATCGTCTTGATCTGTGGTGGGATCAGCAGGCGGAAACATCTGGCCTTAGCTATAACGGCTCGTCACCCTTACCGCAATTATTTCACATATTAGTGTTAATAGTTTTTAAGTGCGGTTAAGCAGCTTTGGCAGTATTGCCATTAAAGCATCTCAACAACCGGCCAATCGTCGTTTGCAGGTCTGCACGCGGCACTACCAGATCGACCATGCCATGTTCCTGGAGATATTCCGCGCGTTGAAAGCCGTCAGGGAGTTTGGCGCGGATGGTTTCTTCAATCACACGCGCGCCCGCGAAACCAATGACGGAGCCAGGTTCGGCAATGTGGATATCACCCAGCATGGCAAAACTGGCGGTCACGCCGCCGGTGGTGGGGTCGGTCAGCAACACGATATAGGGCAGGCCAGCATCTTTCACGGTTTCCACGGCGACTGTGGTACGCGGCATTTGCATGAGCGATAAGATTCCTTCCTGCATACGCGCCCCGCCGGATGATGGTACTGTAATCAGCGCCGCACCGCGCTTCACGGCTGCTTCGGCGGCAGTGACAATGGCTTCACCCACCGCCATGCCCATGGAACCGCCCATGAATTCGAACGCGAAGGCGGCAACCACGGCCGGTTGCCCGTCAATCGTGCCTGCACCTACCAAAATGGCGTCCGGCAATTTGGTGGTGGTTTGCGCGTCTTTCAAGCGCTCGGCATAGCGTTTGCGGTCGCGAAATTTTAACGGGTCGACCGCTACTTTCGGCAATTCAAGCAACTCATATTGGCCGTTATCGAAAAGTACGGCGAGTCGCTGCTTGGCATTGATGCGGAAATGGTGCCCGCAATGGATGCAGACATTTAAATTACCGGTCAGCTCGCGGTGATGCAGCATCGCGCCGCAACTGGGGCAGCGTGTCCATAAATGATCCGGTGTGTCTTTTTTCGGCGCGCCGACCAGCGCCCGGATTTTCGGGCGGACAAAATTGGTAATCCAGTTCATTTAACCGGCAGACTACCCCGCCTGCCGCCATTTACGCAACTTTTCGTCACACTATGACAATAACCAATTAATAATCGCTGCTATCAGTGTGAATTATGGTTTTGAGTGAGGACCAACGGCCACTTGTTGTGGTTGAGGAGTTTTTGGTGCCAAAGATATTTGTTTATCTAAAATCTCACCAATCCAAGTTCTGCCACTTGGAAATACTGACGGATTGGTCTGATTAAAATCAGCTCTTCGAGTATCTTCCAAAGCGGGGTGTTTTGGATACAATGATACTTTTTGAGCTGCAAGTGACACTTCTGATTGCGCAAAAACACCTACTTCTCCAGGAAGGCCTGCAATTTCAGCTGACGAAGATCTTGAGGGCATATCCGAAGTTGGTAATGATGTTAGCCTTGATGGTAAGCTTCGTGTCGAAGACATGCCCACATCAGGTAAAGCTGGAATTCCAGGTTGCATGTTTCTTTCGGGTAAAGACGAGACTTTTATTATCTCGATAGGCTTTTTAGGTATTTTGAAACCAGTGCCTGAATTTTCCGGTTGTGTTGAAGCAGTTAAATTTAGTTCAGCTTTAATTTTAGCTTGTAATGCTGCATCCATTTTGGTTGTTCGGCTTTTGACACTTTGATCAAATCTCTGTCCTGCAACAACATTTCCGATGTCAGTTAAATTTGTATTATTGTGAGTGGCTAAGATAGCTGCTATTACCGCAGTAACTTTAGTCACATTTACTGATTTACCTTGACCATTAAATTTGTCGGTTAATTTTGCATTTATATCGCCAAGATAGGCAGTTAGGCGATCATCAAATTTACCTTTTTGGGCATGAGCAATTTTAACAAGTTCAGCCCATGGGCCTTTGGTTAAATCGCCTTTTATTTTGCTTTCGTGCCAAGCTTCAGCAAGCTTTTCGGCAAGTGTGGTTATATAACTTTTTGTCATCGAAATGCCTCTTATATTTCTAATGTACCGCATTAGTTTGAACAAAAAATTAAAGCTGGCATGAATTTATCTAAAATTTTAAATGTTCATAAAAAATTCGTAATCTTTTGCCGTGACCATTTGGCAAATATCTGATTTGTAAAGATTATGAGTTTTTTTCTGACAATTAAAATTTTGCGGGTTTTCGGCAATCCATTGCATATCTTGCTGGTTTTAACCTGGTTGGGCGGTTTACTGGCATTAACAAATGTTGAACGGGTCAAGAAAGTTGGCCAAATTGTAAGCCTGCTGGCGGTTACGGTAACCTTGATGATTGGCTTACTGCCCATCGGCGATTATTGGTTGCAGGCTATTGAACACCAGGTGCCGCGCGCCGCTCTGCCCGCCCAGGTCGATGGGATTATCGTGTTGGGCGGCATGATCCGCAGTGCGATTTACAATAGCTATCATGAACCGGTGTTAAGTGAACACCCAGACCGCTTGCGCTGTTTTGTGGCACTTAGCCGCCGCTATCCAAAAGCCAAATTGCTGTTTACCGGTGGCTCCAGCCAGCTGCTGGGGCAAACCACCAGTGAAGCAACGGCTTTTGCCCAGTTATGGGCGGCCATGGGCGGTGATCCGCAGCGTTTGCAGCTGGAAACCCAATCCCGCAATACGGCTGAAAATGCATATGACAGTTACCAGTTAATCCGGCCGGCAGCTGGGGCGCAATGGGTGTTGTTAACCTCGGCCTATCATATGCCGCGGGCTTATGCGGAATTTCAACGGGTGGGGTGGCCGGTATTGCCCTATGCCTGTGATTACCAAACTGCCAATCCGCCCCTGGCTAATTATCAACTGGATATCGCCATTAATTGGCTGCATTTCGAAAGTGCTTGGAAAGAATGGGTAGGCGGCTTGGTTTACCGCTGGCATGACTAGTGGGTGCATGCGTCTTAAAACCAATGCCTGTGCAGAAACAAAGCTAATTTACACGGAGCTAAAAAGTTAACCTCAGCCAATTGGCGGGATCCATATTGCTGCCGCAGAAAATAATGCCGACGCGTTGGTCGCGTAATTTTTCTTTTAACTGCAGCAATCCAGCCGTGGCGGCCGCGCAAGCGGGCTCAACCGCCAATTGCCATTCTTCCCAGATCAACCGCATAGCGGTTTTGAGTTCCGCATCACTCACCAGCACAATCTCATCCACATAATCTTGGATTAGACTGAAAGTAATCGGCGTGGTTTGCGGCACGGCGATGGAATCGGCGATAGTGTTCAGTTCATTTAAGCGCACCAGTGAATTGGTTTGCCGCGCTTCATAAAGTAACGGTGCGCCAGCTGCTTCAATCCCGTAAATTTTGCAATTGGGATTCAACTGTTGAAACACCGCCGCCATGCCGGAAATCAAACCACCGCCACCCATTGGAATTATTACCGCATCGAAATTGCCCGCTTGCTGCGCCCATTCGAAAGCAATCGTCGCCGTGCCCTGGCTGGTGTAAATGCCTTCATAGGGGTGAATGCGGAGACGAACTTCCTGCGCGATAATCTCATCCGCCTTTGCAAAGGCAGCGGGCATATCCGGCACCAAAACAACTTCCGCACCATAAGCCTCACACCGTTGGCGGCGCAATAAAGGTGCCGTTTCGGGAATCACCACTTTGGCGTGATAGCCCAAAGTTTTCGCCGCATAAGCCACCGCAATGGCGTGATTACCACGGCTTTGCGCCACAATGCCGTTTTGCAATTGTTCAGGCGGCGTGTTCAATAATACATTAATCGCACCGCGCGGTTTGAACGTATGCGTAATCTGCCACAGCTCAAACTTTACCGAAATGCTAATATTATGATCTGCTAAAAAAGCTGACGGCCAATCAAAAGCTGGCGTTTGCCGAATATAAGGCTGCAACCGCGCTAGCGCTGCCGCCACATTTGCAAGGGTCAGCTCCAGCGGCAGTTTTGCATCCATACACGATATTATAGCACAAAATTCTAGCGATGTTTGTGACCAAATAAAATTTTTACGGTGCCTGCACTGGCAGCATACTTGGCGCAACAGGCGTTAAAATACTGCTATCCAATATGGGCAGTTGCGCCAGCATTTGCTTAATTGTTAATTCAGATTTTCCTTTAATAGACCAGGTTACCAATTTCTCTATATCAAAAACGTAACAATCTGGTTTTTCACCTAGAACAACTGCGAATACCTGCTTCGCAGGATCAATGATTTGCTTTTCATTGGTTCCCCAATTCGGCTGCAAAAGCGTTGCGCCAGCCATGGTTTCAGGAATGCGCATAATCACCATTTGACTGGTTGATGGTGCCCAGCCAATTATTTCGGCATCTAGTTTATGGTATTGTTGTTCTAATTTGCTAAAAACCCGTTTTATTTTTTCTTGTGAAGTAATTGCCGCATGGGTTCGGCGGGCTGCTCGGGCGGCACTAAAAAAATTGAGTGGATTGAAATGGCCGTTCCATTTCCCTTTTAATTCATGCAAGGCGGGATCAGTCGTATGCAAACCGTTATCCTTATCTGGTTGAATAACCATTATTTTGCCAGCGGCAAAAACATGCACTTTCTTGCCATCCCAATATTTCAAAGGCTTTTTAAGGCGAAATAAAAATGGCACTGCATTGCGTATGCAAATGGGTTTATTCGCAGTCACTATTTGATAAAAAAATTTCATTAGCGTTATAAATTGGTAAGTTCATAATGCCATAAGTAAGTAACTATTATTTTAAGTCAAATAATTGCAGCTTAAACCACAAAATTCACTACTTTATCGGGCACCACGATAATTTTTTTGGGGATGGCACCGGCCAAATATTTTTGCACATTGCTATCGGCCAATGCAGTGATTTCCAAAGCTGATTTATCCGTGCCTTTCGGCATAATTAATGTGGCTCGCACTTTACCGTTGATTTGCACGGTGATGTTGACGGTGTCACTAACCAGCAGGCTGGCATCAGCCACTGGCCAAGGCGCTTCAGTCAGCCAATTGCTGTGACTCAGCATTTCCCATAATTCTTCGGCCAAATGCGGCATCATCGGTTGTGCCAAACGCACGATAATTTCCAAAGCCTCGCGCAGGGTCCATGCGTTACTCACAGTGTCATACTCAGCGCACTGCGCTGGGGATCCATCTACGTTATTTTGGATCCCCGCGGCGCTACCGCGAGGATGACAAAGTTTGGCAAATTCTTCGGCGGCATTACTTAATTCGCGCAGGCGGGCGACGGCTTTGTTGATGTGGAAATCTTCCAAATTTTTGGTCAACGCGGCGATGGTTTGATGCGCTTTGATGCGGAGTTCCTGGGCAGCGACACCGAATTCATTCGGCATTGATGTGCCAGCGACGGGCAATTTTTCCAAAGCATCATGCACCAACCGGTGCAGGCGGTTGACATAGCGCCACGCGCCATCCACCCCAGTGATGGTCCATTCCAGATCACGCTCGGGCGGGCTGTCGGACAGAATGAACAGACGGATCGCATCCGCGCCATACAGCTCAATCATCGCGGCGGGGTCAATCACATTTTTTTTGGATTTTGACATTTTGATGGAGGGGCCAACCTTCACCGGTGCACCACTGTCAATCAGTACGAAATTGCCTTTTTCGTCCTTCACCACTTTATCAGGGAAAACCCATTCGCCTTTATCGTTTTGATACGTCTCATGCGCAATCATCCCTTGCGTAAACAAGCCGGCAAAAGGTTCGGCGACATCCAAATACCCGCATTGCTGCATCGCGCGCGTGAAGAAACGGGCATAGAGCAAATGCAGCACGGCATGTTCCACGCCGCCGATATATTGATCGACCGGCAGCCAATAATTGGCGATGTTTTTATCAAACGGTTTGGCCGCATTGTGCGGATCGGTAAAGCGCGCGAAATACCAGCTGCTTTCAAAAAACGTATCAAACGTATCGGTTTCGCGAATGGCGGGTTCGCCCGTTTCGGGGCAAATAGTGTATTTCCAAGTGGGGTGGCGATCGAGCGGGTTGCCAGGTTCGTCAAAATTTACATCTTCCGGCAGCTTCACCGGTAATTGCTCGGCCGGCACGGGAATCATTTTACCGTCCGATACGCGGTACATAATCGGGATCGGGCAACCCCAATAGCGTTGGCGGCTTACGCCCCAATCACGCAGGCGATATTGCGTGGTGCCAGCGCCGCAACCTACTTCTTCGGCTTTGGCAATACACACGGCTTTCGCTTCTTCAATTGCCAAACCATTCAAGAAATCAGAATTAAAAATTTTACCGGTGCCTAAATAGGCATCTTTGCCGATTTTAACATCGGCCGGTTCGGCATCGGGCGGTAATACCACGGGCGTGACGGGCAGGCCATATTTGTTGGCAAAATCCAAATCGCGCTGGTCATGCGCGGGCACAGCAAATATCGCGCCGGTGCCGTATTCCATCAACACGAAATTGGCGATATAAATGGGGAACTGCTTGCCCGGCAATAATGGCGTGCTGGCAGTAAAACTGGTATTAAAGCCCAGTTTTTCGGCTTGTTCAATGGCGGCTTCCGAAGTGCCTTGCGCGCGGCATTGCTGCACAAATTCGGCAAAGCCTGGTTTGTCTGCGCATAATTGCTGCGCCAATGGGTGATCAACTGCCAAGGCCAAGAATGATGCACCAAATAACGTATCGGGCCGCGTGGTATACACATCAATTTGCTGATCGCTGCCCACCACATCCCATTTGAATTGCAAACCGCGCGATTTACCGATCCAGTTTTCCTGCATCAGCCGCACTTTTTCCGGCCAGCGGGGCAGGGTGGCCAGCGCGGATAATAAATCATCCGCATATTCCGTAATTTTCAGCACCCATTGATTCAGCTTGCGTCGTTCAACCGGCGCGGCACTGCGCCAGCCTTTACCATCCACCACTTGCTCATTGGCCAAAACGGTGTTTTCCACTGGGTCCCAATTCACCCAGCTCTCTTTGCGATAGGCCAAACCTTCTTTCAAAAAATCCAAAAACATTTTTTGTTCGTGCTGGTAATAATCCGCATCACAAGTTGCGACCTCGCGTGCCCAATCAAGCGCTAAGCCCATGCCCTGCAACTGGTCCCGCATATGCGCGATATTCTGTTTCGTCCACGCCGCCGGATGCATTTTATTATCAAACGCGGCATTTTCGGCGGGTAGGCCAAACGCATCCCAGCCCATCGGATGCAGCACATTATACCCTTCGGCGCGCTTCCACCGCGCAATCACATCGCCCAACGTATAATTGCGCACATGCCCCATATGAATATTGCCCGATGGGTAGGGGAACATTTCCAGCACATAATATTTCTTTTTGCTGTGATCGGGCGCCAGCGGTGTCTCAAAGCTTTTGGCTTCAGTCCACCGTTGCTGCCATTTGGCTTCGGTGGTTTTGATATTATAACGGCTGTCAGACATTTGGCCGTTATATTAGGCAAAAAGCGAAATTTTAAAAGCTTTCACTATGAATTAACTTTATCTTAATAAAATAATGTCAAGCTATATCCAAAAAAAATATAATGGATACAATTTTAACTGATATCCCTGATGGGCATGCTAGATTGGTGCATCTTACCCATCATTTTTTAGCGCCTAGCATTAAAAAATATGGCTTACTTTTTAACGCCCATATCAGCCAGACAACGCACGGTTTTGCGACAAACGAACAGGTACTGGCATATTTGGTAAAATCAAAAGAAGTGCCCCCAGCTATAGGAATGCTTTTCAAAGTGGGTGTGATTGGAATCATTATAGATGTTCCTGTTAGCATACATCGTGTATTGGATAGGTTGACAGTTGATAAACCGCAACTTGCGGGTGACGTGCCTGAACATTTGCTAGAAAAAGAATATGTTGCTCCATGCTTTATTAGTCATATCGTATTGCCAAATGTTGATGGAAGCTTGCATGTTCAAAAAGTAAATGATTTTGCCGATCCAACAGTTATAGCCGCCCAAGACGCATTTTCTGATTTAGTTCATGTTGCCTTAAAAATATTTTTAATAAGAAAAGACACACCTAATTTTGCCAATGTTGTACCTATGACAACTGGTAACACTGCTGAAAATCCTAATATTTGGTAACTACTAAATTCATTAATTTAATGATTAAAAGAAATACCAAAATTAAATAAAAAGCGGGATTTTGGCAGCTTTTGCAGCGGTCATTAACGCTTTATCAAACGTTGCCAATGTTGCTTTGGTTTCCAATGCAACTGCCAGATAACTGGCATCATAAGCGGTTAACTTATATTTTTGGGCCAATGGCAATACTTTTTGTATGTGCCAATTCAAATCATTAGAAGGTATATAAACTGTAATATTGAACCCATTTATAATGGCCGAGAAATTTTCTAGATGGTTAATGGTGATCCGATTTTTCTTTAAGGCATTCAGCATAACATTTAAATATTCAGGCCAAAAAACAGCAGGCACATAAATTTTATGTTTTTCTTTCTCAAACATTTCGAATAATGACTCGGTGTCAGCATGTGCTTCGTCGGGCACTAGACCACTCACCAAAAATGAATTGTCTAAAACAAAATTCATGTTAATGGCTGTTACGATCTTTACGAACCATTTTAACAATTTCTTCAATGGTAAACGGTTTGGTTTGTGATTGCTTGATTTGCTGACGTAAAACTCGCATTTGGTCCGTTAAAGGCGTTGGACTTTTACGTTTTTTGGGTAGGGTAGGTGCGGTCAGTTCAGCTATTACTTTACCATGGCGTTTAATTAATACGGTTTCGCCAGCTTCCACGCGGTCAAGCAATTGCGAAAAATGTGTTTTTGCCTCATAAGCGCCATATTCAAGCATTTAAAGATAATAGCGTATTCGACTGGTCTAGTCAATTTATCTGCAAACAGTTTATTTAATAATAAGCATAAATTGTTTTAGATTAAAAAATCGTAACGCGTTATGGCAGCCGATTACCGAAAATTAACTTCAAAAATTTTTCAAATGCGGTATCTTTAAGTCCTACCTTCCAACCAAGGCAAATTACTATGAACATGAAATCTCTTTTGACCCTTGCTGCTGTTGCTGCCATCGCTGCGGCACCTGCTGCTTTCGCTGCTGACAAACCAGCTGCTAAACACGAAGCAAAAGTTGAAGTTAAAGACGACAACGGTAGCTACACCCAAACGTCTAAAGACGTGCAGAAAGATTCTGCTGGCACCACCATGTCTGCTGAAAAGAAAACCGATGTAAATGTTGACAGCAAAGGTAACGTCGAAACCAAAGCGGTTAAAGAAGAAGTAACTGACCCTAAAGGTTTGTTCAACGAACAGAAAACCAAAACTGAAGTGAAAACCAAAGTTGAAGATGGTAAGAACGTTAAAGAAACCAAAAAAGTTGTTAACGGCAAAACTGTTGTTGATACCAAAGAACAAGTTGCTCCAGCAGTAACCAAGTAACTTAACGCTGGTTCGCCAGATTTAGTTTTAGAAAGCACGTTGGTTTCGGCCAGCGTGCTTTTTTAATATTTAGATTGCTAACATTTTTTATGCTTTAATCGCTTCATGCTCCCAGATCGCCTTCAACAAATTATGCGTTTACTGGTTGAAGCTTATTTAACGACCGGTGCGCCCATTGGCTCAAAAACCTTGGTCGAGCAGATGGCGTTGAAATTATCACCGGCCACTGTGCGTAATTTATTGGCTGATTTAGAAACCGCAGGTTTGCTTTATGCGCCGCATACCTCGGCTGGGCGGCTGCCCACCGAAGCTGGCCTGCGCTTTTTTGTGGATGGCTTACTCGAAAAACGGCCACTTAATCTGGAAGAAGAAGCCGCGCTGACTGCGCTGCAGCAACCGGCTCAGGACCCGTTGCGCTTGGCTACTGAACGCCTGGCCGGTTTGGCCGCCTGTGCCGGTATGATTGCCGTCCCCAAAACCAACGCAACTTTAAAACATTTAGAAATTGTGCCGCTGGCCGGACAACGGGCGCTGGTCATTCTGGTGGATAGCGATGATCGGATTGAAAATCGGTTAATTGATGTGCCGCTTGGTGTGCCACTGGCGACTTTACAGCAAGCCGCGCATCATCTGGCCACGCGGTTAATCGGTCAGCAAATGGATCATGTGCGTTTAACGCTGCAACAGGATATTCAAAACCACCGCAGCGCGCTGGATACCATCACGGCGCAGATGATTAGTGAAGGGTTGGCGGCTTGGGGCGGCGGCGGCGGTAATCAACTGATTGTGCGTGGGCAAACCCATCTGTTGGATAGTGTGCGCTCGTTGGATGATTTGGACCGCATCAAAAGTTTGTTCGGTATTTTAGAACAGGAAGAAACCATGCTGCGTTTGCTTGAACTCACCCAGCAAGCAGAAGGTATTCAAATTTTTATCGGCAGCGAAAATACCTTATTCGATTATACGGGTTGCAGCCTAATCATTGCCCCATTGCAGGATACGCAGCAGCAAGTGGTGGGTGCAGTTGGAGTGATTGGTCCCACCCGCTTAAATTATGGCCGTATCATTCCCATGGTGGATTATACCGCCAGTTTAGTCAGCAATTGGCTGACGGCTGGTGGTTTGCCGAAAGTGAAGATGTAGCTAAGCAACAAATACCCTTGAATTCTGTGATCTTACACCCCATGATTATAACAAATGAACGACCAAGCAAACGCCGCCGAAGCGCCGCAAGATGACCATGAAATAATAGATGCTGAGGTCCTATCGGCGCTTAGCGATTTGGACAGCGATGATCCCTTGGCCCGTCTCAGTGCGCTGGAAACCGAAATTAATGCACTAAAAGACAAAGCTTTACGTGCGATGGCAGAAGCTGAAAACACCCGTCGCCGCGCCGCCAAAGACCGGGAAGAAGCCATGAAATTCGGTGTCACCGAAATGGCGCGGGATATGTTACAAGTCGCCGATAATTTTACTTTGGCATTAAATGCCTTGCCGCCCGAAGCGCGTGATAAAATGGATGACAATGTCAAAAGCCTGTTTGTGGGCATTGAAGCAACCGAGCGGCAAATGCAGCAAGTGCTGGAACGTTTCGGCGTGCGCCGCTTTGAAGCCAAAGATCAAAGTTTTGATCCGAACAAGCATGAAGTGATGTTGGAACAGGAAAATACCGGCAAGCCAGCCGGCACCATTACCCAAGTTGTCCAGGCCGGTTACATGCTGCATGATCGTTTGTTGCGCCCAGCCCGCGTGGCGGTGGCCAAAGGTGATGTTGCTGCGGCCAAGATTGATAAGACGGCTTAGTTTTATTCGTAATGCGTCCACATTTTAAGGATGTGGACCGTTTTCTCACTTCGAATAACTTCATAAACCAAACGGTGTTGGCGATTGATACGGCGGGAATAATAATCTTCTAAATCGCCAATCAATTTTTCATAAGGTGGTTGTAACGGATCATTCTTCAATACATCTAAAATTTCTTGAACTTTACTTTTTAGATTTGAACGGCCAATTTTTTTTGCATCTTTTTGGGCTTGTTTCGAATAGATGATTTCCCAAATCATTATTCCCACTCCAATGTTTTAGAACCTTCACTTAAAGGCTCAGCCGCTGCCGCCTTAATCGATTCCACCATGCCGGGAATAGAAGATAAATATAAGGTCTCTTGAATACCGCGCCATTCCTCTTCGGAAATCAGCACGGCATTATGCCGCTTGCCAACTAGCATTGTGGGTTCAGAATTTTCGCTGACCTCATCCACCAAGCGGTATAAATTGGCACGAGCATTGCTAACGGTGATAACGTTCATAAGACATAGCGTACGATATTGCGTACGAAAAGTCAAGCCGGATTAAGCGCGGTATAATCGGCGGGGCTGGTTAAATGATACCACAAATTATCGTGTAACAGGCCATATAAGCGCTGCCGTGCCGCTAATTCTTCCCATATCAGGCGCTGGGAGAAAATGTGATTAAGCGGATAGGCCGCAAATAATTCCGGTTTGATAAGCGTGACGCTGCCGAACATATAGGCCTGTTGCACGCTGGCCAATTTGAATTGGATGGGTCCGCTGATTGAATTATCATCGTCAGCCCGTGTTGCATGATCGGATAACGATAATGGATCAAATACAAAATTACCATTTTGCATATCGCCGCGAATATTGGCGGCGGCATGCAACAGGAGCAACGCATCCATTTTTTCAGCGTCCCAGGTATTTTGCATCCGCTGCAGGGCCGGACTATCGCCATCTTCCCAAAAATCGGCTGCATTTACCGTGAAAAAAGGTGCTTGGCCCAGTAACGGCAGCGCACGCCGCATGGTGCCACCGGTATCTAATAATTGTGCTGTTTCATCCTGCAGATGAAATGTAACATTCGGGTAATCTTTGGCCAGCATCCCAACGGCGTTGCTTATTTGGGCGCCGAGATGATGATAATTTACAATAATAGTGGTGATGTCTGCCTGCACCAAGGCATTGATGCAGCGGGCCAGCGGTGTAATACCAAGCACTGGCAACAACGGCTTGGGCGTGTGATCGGTCAGCGGGCGCATGCGTTCGCCTTTACCGGCGGCCAGCACCACTGCCTGGGTTATGTGTTCAGCCATGGCGAAGTGATTCAATTATACGTTCGTCTGCGGTGTCGCCAAGCGTTAAAGTTATATCATAATCAGGGTTGAAACGGCCCGCCAGGCGCTCCGACCATTCGACCAGGGTGATGCCCTGCAATGCTTCCTCCCATGCCAATTCCCAAATTTCATCGCTGTCACTTAAACGATATAGATCGTAATGCCAGATTGTCCCTTGTGCGGTATCGTAAGATTGTACCAATGTGAAAGTCGGGCTTGGCACAATTAAATCCGGCGCACCGTTTAATGTTTGAATAATGGTGCGGGCAATCACGCTTTTACCCATCCCTAATTCACCATGTAGAAAAACTAACGATGGCGCGTGCAAACCAGCCGCAAAAGCTGCTGCCCAGCTACACGTTTCTGCTTCGCCATTGGTAGCTATTAGAGCGACCACTACCTCTCCCTTTGCGGGAGAGGATAGTTTTTCTTAATGAACATAGTGAATTTAGAAAAACTTGGTGTGTGGGGGGCCGTTAGCCCAGCCCCCACCCCGAAAAAATGCAAAACATTTTTTCGACCCTCCCGCAAGGGGAGGGTTAGCGCGCCAGTGCAATCACAAAACATACCGGCTTAAATCGGTGTTTTTCGCCAGTTCGGCCAGGCGTTCTTGCACATATGGCTCATCAATCGTAATCGCTTCGCCGCCGCGTTCGCTGGCATTAAAGCTGATATCTTCCAGCAATTTTTCCAGCACCGTATGCAAACGCCGCGCCCCAATATTTTCGACGCTGTTATTGATATCAAATGCCAGTTGCGCCAGCGCGTCCACGGCGGCCGGTTCCACCGTCAACGTCACGCCCTCTACATCTAACAACGCGATATATTGCTTCAGCAGGCTATGTTCAGGCTCAATCAAAATGCGTTTAAAATCGTCCACCTTCAAGGCTTCTAATTCCACACGGATTGGCAGGCGGCCTTGCAATTCCGGCAATAAGTCGGATGGTTTAGACACATGAAATGCGCCGGAAGCGATGAATAAAATATGATCAGTTTGCACCGGGCCGTGCTTGGTGCTCACGGTCGTGCCTTCAATCAGCGGCAGTAAATCGCGCTGTACGCCTTCGCGGGAGACATCACCGCCGCCACTGCGGCCTTCGCTGCGCGCGGCAATTTTGTCGACCTCATCCAAAAACACAATGCCGTTTTGTTCAACCAGGGTTTTGGCTTCGCTAATTAGTTTTTCTTCATCCAACAATTTATCGGCTTCTTCGGTCGCCAATACTTCACGCGCTTGCGCTACGGTTAGCTTGCGGCGGCGCGTGCGGGTGCCGAGCGCCTTGCCCAGCATATCACCGATATTTAGCATGCCCATTTGCGCGCCTGGCATCCCAGGAATATCAAAAGTGGGCAGGGCCGAACTGCCATTATCATTCACTTCTACTTCAATTTCGGTATCTTCCAATTCGCCGGCATCCAGTTTTTTGCGAAAGCTGTCCCGCGTGGCTGGGCTGGCCTGCGCGCCAACCAGTGCCTCAATAATGCGGTTAAGGGTTGCTTCCTTGGCCTGTTCTTCGACACTGCGGCGTTGTTGTGCACGCTTTTGAATAATCGCGTTATCGAGCAAATCGCGGATAATGCTATCCACATCGCGGCCCACATAACCCACTTCGGTAAATTTTGTCGCTTCCACTTTAATAAACGGTGCATCGGCCAGTTTGGCCAAACGGCGCGCAATTTCCGTTTTCCCTACACCTGTCGGTCCAATCATCAAAATATTTTTCGGCGTTACCTCCGCGCGCAGATCTTCCGGCAGGCTCATCCGCCGCCAGCGATTACGCAGCGCTAGCGCCACCGCTTTTTTGGCCGCATTTTGCCCGACAATAAACCGGTCTAATTCCGCGACGATGTGTTTGGGCGTTAAGGATTGCATTAGATGCAATGTATTAACCTTTGTTTCCGATTACAAATTCTGCGTGCTAAGAATCAAATTTCCTCCAGCGTCACATTATGGTTGGTATATACGCAAATCTCACCTGCGATTTTGAGGGCGCGGCGGGCGATGGCTTCGGCGGTGTGGCCTTCCAGATCATATAATGCGCGGCCAGCGGATAGCGCGTAGTTGCCGCCACTGCCGATGGCCATCAACCCATCGCTGGGTTCAATCACATCGCCATTGCCGGTGATCATCAGCAGCGTTTCTTTATCGGCGACCAGTAATAATGCTTCCAGTTTGCGCAAATAACGGTCGGTCCGCCAGTCTTTGGCCAGCTCCACACAGGCACGCAGCAGCTGGGTGGGATATTGCTCCAGCTTTTTTTCCAAGCGTTCAAATAGCGTAAATGCATCGGCGGTTGCTCCGGCAAAACCGGCAATCACTTTATCACCAGCCAGGCGGCGCACCTTGCGCGCATTATCTTTGATGATGGTCGGGCCCAGCGATACCTGCCCATCGGCCGCAATCACCGTCTGCCCGTCTTTTTTCACGGCGATCACCGTGGTGGAATGCATGGTTTCAGTATTCATTTGCTTTGAATGTGGCAATTGCCGCGCTCAAGATCAAGCAAGCTGTTGAATAATGGCGGCGACCAAGCGTTCGGCAATTGCCTGTTTGCTTTGGCGAGGCCAGTGTTGGGGTGCGGCATGAGGGGTTAAAAACCAGATCTCATTATCATCACTGCCAAAAACCGCGCCAGCCTGATTGGCGATAAGCGCATCACAGCCTTTACGCATCAGTTTACCTTGGGCATTGGCCAGCAAATCATCGGTTTCCGCCGCAAAGCCGATCACGATTTTGGGGCGCAGTGTTGGGTGCTGGCTAAGCGCGGCGAGAATATCAGGCGTTTGCTGCAATTGCATGGTTAAGGTATTTTCGCCGTTGCGCTTTTTCAATTTTTGCGGCGCGACTTCGGCCTGCCAATCGCTCACTGCCGCTGCGCAAATGGCGATATCGGCGGGCAAGGCAGTCTCGCAAGCAGCCAGCATTTCTTTGGCGGTGGTTACAGGTATGGATTTAATACCATTGGGCACAGCGATTTGCAGCGGGCCGTGCACCAGAGTAACCTGCGCACCCGCAGTCTCCAAAGCCACGGCAATAGCCACACCCTGTTTGCCGCTGGAATGATTGGTAAGATAACGCACGGGATCAATGGCCTCTTGCGTCGGGCCAGTGGTGACCAGCACATGTTTGCCTTGCAAAATTGTTGTCATCTTCGCGCCATCGGCACGGGGAGCCATTTTGTTACTGAGATCCCTCACGCTGCGCGTTGAGGATGACAACACAGCTGTGACAATTGCATCAATTTCCGCCAAACGGCCTTCACCATTTTCACCGCAAGCCATATCGCCGCCGGTTGGACCTATAAACTGCACACCCCGCGCTTGCAGGGTTTGCACATTCGCTTGCGTGGCCGGTGCGGCCCACATCACCGGGTTCATGGCGGGAGCAATGAAAATGGGCTTATCGGTAGCTAGGCATAATGTGCTCGCCAAATCATCGGCCAAGCCAAGGGCCATTTTGGCCATGAAATGCGCTGTCGCTGGGGTGACTAAAACCAGATCGGTTTCGCGGGCCAGGCGAATATGGCCCATTTCTGCTTCGTCGGTCAGCGACCATAAATCATCGTAAACTTTATGCTGCGCCAAACTGGCCACTGACAGCGGCGTAATAAACTGCTTGGCCCCTGCGGTTAAGACCGGCACAACTTCGCAGCCAGCATCACGCAACCGGCGGATCAGCTCAAGCGCCTTATAAGCCGCCACCCCGCCAGTGATGATAAGAAGAATTTTCAATAATTACATATTAGCACATGATCATTTTACATAAATACTAAAATGATGCAGGAATTGGAATACCATCAAAATCATAGCCTCTAGTCGCAATAATACCTCGAGCATAATCGTGCGTACCTGGAATATTAAGTTTATGACTGGCTCCTACATATTGCTCTACTGCATCAGCGCGAACATAAAATTCTTCAGGATTGATACCTTTTTCAAATTTCAAGTAAGGTAAACTCATTTGAAATTCAATATTTTGAATTCGGCTAGCGATTTGAATTTGATGTTCTCTAGTTGGCGCTGAAATTAAAGCTTTAGCAGCTGAAACAACTAAAATTGGATTTTTGCCATCAAATAATTTTGTTCCATCCAATTTAGTAACATTAGCCGTTATCATTAGACGCAATCCTTGCCCAGATACTTGTTCATAAGATTCTGATTGTGGTAATTGCACATAACACATAAATTCCGTGTGGGGAGCTTTTAAACCCTGACCATATAATGATTTATGGCGTTCCACACCTACAAAAATAATGCGTGTTTTAGCTGTATCTTCTGTCATATCGACCTTCCATAAATAGATTTGTATGCAACTATTTTTAAAGCAATCATTTTTTGTATGCAGAATGAATTGCCACAATCCCGCCGCTTAAAAAATGATGCCGAGTATTGGTGAAGCCAGCCTGTGCGATTAATGTAGTAAGTGCGTCGGCGTTGGGAAAACGCGCAATGCTTTCGGCCAGATATTGATAACTTTCTGCATCTTGCGCCAATAGCTGACCCAACGCGGGCAGGGCATAGCGGTTGTAGGCGCGGTAAAGCGCCGCCAGCCATGGCGTTTCGACCTGCGTGAATTCCATACAGAAAAAGCGGCCGCCTGGTTTTAATACACGGTAAGCCTCGCGCAAGCCGACCGCTAAATCAGTCACATTCCGCAGGCCGAATGAAATGGTGTAGGCATCAAATTGCGCGTCGCTAAATGGCAATTTTTCAGCCATGCCTTCTACCCAATCAATGACAGTGATGCCGCGGGCCAGGCTGCGCTGGCGGCCGATTTTCATCATCGCCAAACTGGGATCGCAGACTGTTATTTTCGCTTGCCCGCGGGTACTGCTATACAGCAAGCGGCTGATATCGCCAGTGCCGCCTGCCACATCCAGAATCTGTTCGTCACTTTTCGGGGCGACATCATACACAAATAACTGTTTCCAGATACGATGCGCTCCAAGCGACATTGCATCATTCATCACATCATATTTACCCGCCACGCGGTTAAAAACCGCCCGTACACCAGCCGTTTTTTCAGCTGGCGTGACGTGCTTTTCGCCAAACGCTTGTGCGTGATTTTGAGCGATATTTTGAATAGATTCTTTCACAAAATTAGAATAATTTAATCACTAATTATTGGGAAGGACTTGTGCCAAAAAAACTAGGGCCAGTTGGCTTAAAAGTATGTTCATCGAAGCCAGCTTTCGATACGGTGTCATTGGCTTTTGGATCAAAACAACCTAGGCCGCCACAAAAAACAGAATCTTTTAAACCTTCTAAAGTTTGCCGATACAATGTTGGATTTGTTTGTGCCAATTTAACTAATTTAACACGGTTTTCTTTCAAGTTTAACAGTTCGTTAACAATACGATTATAGCGGTAACTTTCTGGGCCTGGAAATCCAATATCGCGCCTTTCTTGTCCTTGAAATAATCGATCAAAATCGCTTTTTACATCAACAATAACAACCGGTAATTTGGTTGGTGCTGTACTTGCGGCAACGCGTGGCGTTGGTGATGCTGTTATAACGGAAGGTGCAGTAGATAGTTCTGGTGTTGCTGCGACCGTCACCGCTGAGGCAGCTGGCACAGGAACATAAATAATTTGCGATGTAGGGGTTGCTTGCGGTACCGGATTGGCCGCTGCTCCAGTATTAACAGTAATGCCCGCTTTGCCGGTTTGATCGCCTGCTTCGGCCTTAAAACTGGTATCTTTACTGCAACCGGCTAAGACAAAACCACCTATTAGAAGAAACGCAGAGACACGTTGGGTAGGTTTAAATCTAATAGTCATTGTTATCCTCTTAAGTAAGTCTTACCTAGATCTATAACGCACAAACACTTAAGGCAATAGTTACATGCCAGAATTACCGGAAGTTGAAACCACGGTGCGCGGGGTGCGGCCGTTTTTGCTGCATAAAATACTGAAGCGTGTGGTGGTTAATACGCACAAATTGCGCTGGGTTTTGGACATACCGGCCTTGCAGAGGTTGACGGGGCATAAAATCACTGCCGTGGAACGGCGCGCCAAATACATCTGGCTGACCTTTAAAAATGGCCAAAATCTCTGTTTGCATTTGGGGATGAGCGGGCGGCTCTGCCATTTTCCAGCCGATTACATCCCGCAAAAACATGATCATTTGTTGCTTTATACCAGTGCGGGTTCGGTTATTGTCTTGCACGACCCACGTAAATTTGGGGAAGCAACGATAGTTAGCCCCAATGCCCCGCGCTTTGCCAAATTGGGGTTGGAGCCTTTGGGTGATGATTTAACATCAGTCGCGTTGCAGCAAGTGATGCAGACCGGTCAGCCCATCAAAAGTGCACTGCTTGATCAAAATCGTATTGCGGGCTTGGGCAATATTTATGTGTGCGAAGCGCTATTTACCGCGCGCATTCATCCCGAACGGCCGGCCAAGTCGCTCACCTTGCCGGAAGCCAAACGGCTGGTGCCAGCGATTAAACAAGTACTAAATGCCTCCATCGATGCCGGTGGCAGCAGCTTGCGGGATTATGTGCACACCACCGGTGAACTCGGCTGGTTTCAAAAACAATTCAAGGTTTACGGCCGTACGGGCGAACCTTGTGTCAAATGCGGCCAGCCCATCCATCAAATCCGCCAGGCCGGCCGCAGCACATTTTTCTGTGCAAAGTGCCAGAAATAAAAGTAATTACACGCGTTTAACTTGAGCGGAAATAAAATCGGTTTATGCTGCGGCTATGCTTCGTTACGCATTTCTCGCTTTATTATTTGCTTTACCGGCTATTGCCAAAGAACTGCCTGAACGGTCAATCGGAAAACCGGATGCGCCGGTGGTGATTGATGAATACGCCTCTCTCACCTGCACGCATTGTGCGGATTTCACGAATAAAACCTGGCCGGAGGTGAAGAAGCAGCTGGTGGATACCGGCAAAGCGCGTTTTGTTTTTCATCATTTCCCGATGGACCGGCCGGCATTGGAAGCAGCGCAATTGAGTTACTGCGTGCCGGAAGCGCAGTTTTATCCGTTTATCGAGTTGCTCTATCAAAATTTTCAGCAATGGGCGCTGGCCAAAGACCCGCAGCAAGTGGTCAAAAATTATGCCGTATTGGCCGGGTTAACCACGCAAGAAGCGGATAGCTGTTTAAAAGATAAAGCTTTGGCCGATGCCATTGCAGCTCAGCGGTTAGAGGCCACGCAGCATCGCGATGTGAAAGCCACCCCAACCTTTATCTTCAATAAAGGTGCCGCCACCTTGCAAGGCGAACAATCGGTGGAGAAATTTACTGATCTGGTCAATCAGCTCAGCAAAAAATAAGCAGAAGCTTGTTTCATTAACCGGATCACTTTATCAAAAGACACGTGGATAATTTACCCCCTCTTCAAGATCTGGATGATATGGCCGCCGCGCGGGCCGCGCAAAAATCACCGGAGATTACGCGCGCCAAAAGCAAGCGCAAGCCAGAATCTAGCTTGGAAGAAAATATCAAAAGTATCTTTTGGGCCATCATGCTGGCGCTGCTGATCCGTGCCTTGGTGGTCGAACCATTCAGCATCCCATCAGGCTCCATGGTGCCGACGTTGTTGGAAGGGGATTATCTGTTTGTAACGAAACCGAGTTATGGTTACAGCGCGCGCTCCATTGGCTATGGCTTTCTCACTTTCCCAGGCCGTATCGGTTTAGGAGAAACTGCGCCGCGGCCCGCACGCGGTGATGTGGTGGTATTCAAACTAACCAGCGATCCGCGCATTGATTATATCAAACGCGTGATCGGCCTGCCCGGCGACCGTATTCAGGTGAAAGAAGGCCGTTTATATATCAACGATAAAATGGTGCCGCGCCGTTTGGTTAAAGACGATTATAAGTGGGATAGTTCGTTTGATAGCAAACCCGAAATTTTGCACGAATATATCGAAACGCTGCCTAATGGGGTTGAACATCACATCGTTGAAAAAAGCGATCATGAGGCGTTGGACGATACGCAAGAATACAAAGTACCTAGCGGATATTATTTCATGATGGGTGATAACCGCGATCATTCGCAGGACAGCCGCGTCAATCAGGAAATTGCGGAAAAGCGTTATAACAGCAGTAACTATGTTGGCTTTGTACCGGAAGAAAATTTGGTTGGTCCGGCCAAGTTATTGTTTTTCTCGCTTGGCAATGCACAGCCTTGGGAATTATGGAAATGGCCGAGCCATTTGCGGTTCAGCCGTATCCTGACCAAACTGAATGATAATTAGAGCTACCCATCAATGTCGAACCGCATCGCCAATATTTTATTGCCGCCGAATGTGTGGCAGTTATTGGATGCCACTGGCCAGGCCGATGCCGAACAGGCGGTGCGGGAATTGTGCCAGGCGGGCGATTTAAAACGGGTTGATGCCGCCCCTGGCCCGCATCAGCTCAGCCTGCTGACAACCGGTCCGCGCTTATTCATCATCACCGAAAGCCCCATGCCGGCCGAACGGTTAACCAGTATTATCTCACTTAATCCCTTGCGCCCCATTTTGCGGGATTATGCGCTGATGGTGCAAAGCCATCAAAGCGCTGTCGGGCATGGGGTGCTGTACCGCGCCGAGGCGTTGGATATGGGCCGCCGCGGCCTGCACAATGAAGGCGCTGAAATGCTGCGCACGGTGGTAAAAGAAGAATTCACCATCGATTTTGAAACTGCGCGCCTGTTATTCACCCTGGTCTGTATTCTATTCTCGCGCGAAGCCGATAACCTGAATTCCTGGCGGCAGTAATTACAATTTCAACTTTGAACCCTTGATTGTATTTGAAGACGCTCGCGCAACATCACTTGTGCTGGCCGTTACCCCAACCAATTCATGCGGCTGATAAAAGCGGGTTAGGGCTGCCATTTCATCATCCGTTAATTGCAATGCCAGCGCGGCGATGGCATCTGTAAAATGATGCGGTTTAATGGCGCAAATACTGGGGGCGGTAACGGCCGGTTGGTGCAGTAACCAGGCGAGCGCAATTTGCGCCATCGGCAATTCGCGTTGGGCGGCCACGCGGGCCAAGGCCTCAATCACTGCACCGTCTTTATCAGCGTTGCGATCATAAAGCGTGCGGGCATAACCATCATTCTGCTCACGCTGCGTTGCTGGATGAACCAACGGCCTGGCCAGACGGCCACGCGCCAATGGGCTCCACGGCAACACGGCAATATCATTGGCCAAGCAAAACGGCAGCAATGATTCATCTTCTCGATAGATTAGGTTATAATGCGGAGAAATAGCAATGAATGTGGTCCAACCATTTTGTTTCTGTAAGGCATAGGCCTTCATAAATTGTTCAGGCAACATGGTAGATGCGCCCAGAAAGCGCGCTTTCCCTGCTTTGACCACATCATGTAATGCTTCTAAGGTTTCTTCGATTGGCGTGCGGGGATCCCAGCGGTGCATTTGATATAGATCAATATAATCCGTTCCCAAACGTTTCAACGTTTGATCAATTTCATACATAATAGCTGACCGTGACAAACCGCCTTTGCTCTGCAGATCACCCTTACCGGTGGGATAAAAAACCTTGGTGGAGATGATAACATCTTCACGGGTGCCAAAGCGGCGGATGGCACGCCCTAAAACTTCTTCACCTTGGCCATCGCTCTGGTTGTTGCCAGTATCAAAAAAATTAATGCCATTATCAATAGCTTTTTTAAAAAATGGTGCTGAGGCTGCTTCATCCAACACCCAGTTATGGGCGCCTGAATAGGGGGCACCATACCCCATACAACCTAAACCCAAGCGGGAGATTTGTAATTCAGAAGCACCGAGGCGAGTGTATTGCATTGACTATTCTCAAAACTATTCCTTGAAAGTGATTGGAGTGAAAGCTTAATGCAATAGTTTCAACAATCAGCCAGGAATAACCGCAGTTGAATGCCCGCCATACCAATAGATGACAACAAACAGAAACAACCACACCACATCCACGAAATGCCAATACCAAGCCGCCGCCTCGAACCCGAAATGGTCGCGCTTGGTAAAATCACCGCGGTAGGTGCGGAACAGGCAAATGGCTAAAAAGACGGTGCCGATAATGACATGCAAGCCGTGAAAGCCGGTTGCCATATAAAATACGCTGCCAAAATAGTGTCGCTGATTTTGAACGCGGCATGGTGATATTCGTAAAATTGAATGCACGAAAACAGCATGCCCAAACCGACCGTGCACCATAAACCCTGGCGCGCTTCTTTTAAGTTACCGGTCATAAACGAATGATGGGCCCAAGTTACGGTGCAACCTGATAGCAACAAAATTAAGGTCATCAAAAATGGCAGTTCAAACGGGTCCATCGGCGCAATGGTTTTCGGCGGAAAGACATGTTCAATGCCAATCCCTGGGTAAAGTTTGGCCCAGAAAAACGCCCAAAAGAACGCCACAAAAAACATCACTTCGGAAGCGATAAACAACAACATACCATAACGAAAGCCAAGCTTGGCCACCGGACTATGCGCTTTTTCCACCACGCCTTCGCGGATGACATCCCGCCACCACACAAACATGCAGGCCAGCACCGCAACAATTCCTAAAACCAATCCTTTGCTGCCTACCACGAAAGTGCCGAATTTGGTATCATGCATATAAAACACGAGGCCAATAGCCAGCAAACCGGCCGCAAAAGCCGTTAGTATCGGCCAAGGGGAGGGGGCCACCAAATGAAATGGGTGTTTTGTGGGTGCGTGGTCAGTTTGCGCCATGCACGTAACCTAATCTGCGTTGGCGCGGGTTGCAATCTTCTATATGGCTTGCCGAATAATTGGCTTATCGGCTTAAATACAGCCATGGCCGATACACCTTTGCCAGAGCTGGAAACCAGGTGATTTTACCAGTGAACCGGTCAATTTAACGCGTGTGACCGAACGCGAAGCCGCTTTGCGCCGCAATCTGCTGCGCCGCAAACAGCAGGAACGCGCGCCGGGAAGAGCCGATTCAGCGACCAGCCCCTACCTCTCCCCTTGCGGGAGAGGGTGATTTTTCTTAGTGAGCAATGCGAACTTAGAAAAATGGGTGAGGGGTTGTTTGGTCGTCCGCATTTACCCCTCACCAAGTTTTTCTAAGCGCACGATGTTTGCTAAGAAAAACTATCCTCTCCCGCAAAGGGAGAGGTAGCGGCCAATGCTAACGGCTCCAGATTTCCTGTAAAAATTCCTGGGCGGCACTTAAGCCTTCGGGATCAATGCCATGGCCTAATCCCATCAATGGCATGCGCGGTATAAGGCACGCTGGAAATCCCCAGGTAGGTTTCGGCCTGTTCCATACTGCGAAACGGCACCACCTGATCCACTGTGCCATGCACCAGCAGCACGGGCAGCGGGCGCGCGCACCTGCATCGGCGTATTTTCAGCATCAATCAACATGCCCGCAAAGCTGATCACCCCGCCCAAAGCCGGACTGCGCCGCAAGGCAGCATATAAGCGCCAGCATCGCGCCTTGCGAAAAGCCGAGCAGCACCACATTGCGGGGATGCAACCGGTATTTATTAATCTGTTCATCAATAAACGCATTCAGAATGGGAACGGCGCTTTCCACACCCGCCAGCATTTGCGCCGGTGTCCAATCGCTCAGGCTAAACCATTGATAACCAGCGCCGCCCATTTCACATTTGCTCGGCGCATCGGGGGCCATGAACACCGCATCTGGCCAATTAGCGGCCAGATAAGGGGCCAGGCCCAGCAAATCCGCGCCATCAGCACCATAACCATGCAGCATAATCACCAATTGTTTGGGAGCAGCCACATCACCGGCTGGATATTGATGGAGGGTGAGACTCAATGGAAACCTACTCGCCAAATCTGCACGGCTGCGCTATGCAAGGCAATCATGTTAATTGCGTCTAACTTTAATAAGGCGGTGAAAAGCCGTGTTTTATTGAAAAATGCTAATATTACGTTGAAACCTGGCGAGATTACGGCGATCATCGGCCCATCGGGTGCCGGCAAAACCACGCTGTTGCGAGCACTGGCATTATTGGATCAGCCCGATAGTGGCACGCTGGTGATTGATACCCAAGAATATGTCTTTCCATTAATGGGGCCGCTGCAGCCAAATCCCTGGCCAGCCGTGACGGTCGTGTTTCAACAATTATTTTTATGGCCGCATTTGACGCTGCGGGAAAATGTGTTATTGCCTGCGTGCAATTTCCCGCGTGATAGTTTAGAAAGTGAGCTGCAGGCTTTGGTCGATGTGCTTGGTCTTGGTGAATTTATTGATAGATTTCCCAATGAAGCTTCTTACGGTCAGCGGCAACGCGTCGCGCTTGCCCGCGCGTTATTATTGCAGCCAAAATATTTGTTGATGGATGAGGTAACTTCCGCGCTGGATGTGGCCCAGGTCTACAACCTTATGCAGTTTTTACCACTATTAAAACAGCAGAATATCGGTATGTTAATGATCACTCACCACCTAAACTTTGCGCGGCAAGTGGCTGATCAAACGGTGTTTATGGCTGATGGCGAGATCCTAGAAACTGGACCGACCCTGCAGATCCTTGATAACCCCCAACATCCCCGCGCGGCTGAGTTTGTGGCAATGGTGAAAGCGGTGGAGTAACGCTTAAGCCGTTCCGGCGAAAGCCGCAATCTAATAACGAATAAGCGTCATGCGCAAGATAATACAAAGCAATAAATATTTTGGGCGCTTCGCGCATAGCTATTTCACTAGATCCCAACTTTCGTCGGGATGACGGTACTATTTCTTCTTTTTCGCGGGTTCTTTCATCGCAGTCGCTTTATTTACTGGTGCGGCTTTGGCAGCGTCACTAACAACTGAGGCGGATTTAATCGCATTGCCTAGCGCAAAGCGGTTGGCGAATTTGGTGGCACGACCATCGGTATCCAGACGCTGTGCATCTTTCACCCAAGCTGGGTGGGTAGATGGATCAACATCCAGTTGAATTTTGGCACCTGCCTGCTGATAGGTGCTACGTGTGGTAAAACTCTCGCCATTCGGGCGCACCACGGTGATTTCGTGGTAAGGGGGATGGATATCTGGTTTCATCGTCAAAACTCGTTAATGGAGCTGTTAAAAAACACGTAGTGCATGCAAATTGCAAGGAATTTATAAGGCGTATTGATAGCCAGCGCCGACTGCTTGCGCAGTCAATAATGATTTTAATGTGTAAGGCAGTAAACTTTCGTACACTAATTGCTGTTCTCTTTCCATATCACGCAAATTTATATATTCGCGCATGGCGTTTAACCTTTTAGGTAAAGGGTCTTGATATTCAGGATGTATAAATTCACCAAATACCATCAAGCTTTTGCTGATTGGAAGGATATCTTTATTATTAAATTCGCCAACCGTTAAGTTCCGGAGACGACAATCCTGGCCAAATTCCCCACTTATTCCCGGGTGATCGATGATCAAACTATTCGCATGTAAACCAACCGGCATTTGAAACTGCCAGCTTTTTGGAAATTTTCTGGTATTAAAACAATAATCCGAGTCTAAAAATGCGTAATCGGGTATGGCAGTGGCATGGCAAATACGCTGTTCTTCCAAAGTTAAAAACGTATTGCCTAAATCCCCATAATGATACGCATAGGGCAGGAAGCCACGCACTGGCTTATTGTCTTTAAGTTTAACCTTATTTTGGGTAAGAAACTTGGCAATCTCAGATGCATAAAGTGGCGAAATAAAGCTTTCATCAATGGGACCAATTGATGCGTTATCTTTATCAGGACAAGGTGTGGCGCTGACCAAGAATTGATAGCGCAAATCATCTGCATCATCCAGATGGAGAACAGAAATTTCGACTTCGGCAACCGGCCGTTGATTGCCTAAATAGTAAAAATAAATTTTGTAATTTTGGCCTGGCGCTGAACATTTAACATTTTGATAAATATCTAAATAGCCGCTCATCCCCAAAAATCGACCGGTTTGTGCCAATTCATCAGCAATCGGAAATTTTTTTTGCTTATCTTCAACGGATGGCGGAATTGGTGCCTGTGCAACAGCTGCCTTTCGCCGCCGGCCGAATTTATCTAACAAAAACATTGGATAAAGCTAATTTGCAACTATTGTTAAGGCAATGGAAAAGCCAGTTTGATGCGGATTTCACTGAGAATTCTGAAATTATTATAGTTATATGCATTCTTAACATCGCTGCCTTAAACCGGCTCATAAACGCATCTTGCACCAATGGCTGCGGCGGCATTGCCATTCACTGGTTGGGCGTGGAAGATAGTATGATCTGGATTAGCCCTTGCTGGTCCGCACACAGCGACAGCAATTCTATAGCAATCGTCTTTTGATGTGTCGATAATCAAATGACGGTATTGCTGCGGCTTTAATTTTTGCTGGACAAAATGGGCAAGTTTTGAATGCTGGCCAGTTTGCGCCATGACAAAAACACTTTGCAATAATGCCACTGGAAAATCGGGGTTATTGGGCCATGTTTTTAATAAGCCATAAACCTCACTAGCTGCACGTTGCGATGATGTATAATGCCGTTTTTCCCAAGCTAGTTGGACCAGCAGATCTTGTAATGCTGCATTGTTGGTAAAAGCTTTACCCTTTTGTAATAGGTTTTTGCCATCATCCCATGCGGCCGCGGCTTGATTGTTTTTAATCTTGCTTTGCAACAACAGCACATGCAGATCCACACAACGCATAAATGGTGTTTGCTCAACCAAATTAGACAAATATTTTTGGGCTGCTTCTGGGCCATCCACGGCTTTCAGCAAATATGTAAATAAAATTTGAAATTCAGGGTTATGGGCAAAACGCTTATTTTCACCCAGGCTTTTGGCATAGTCCAAAGCATCTTTTTCAGTCAAATACAGCTTGGTCGCGGTGATCATATAAAGCTGTACGGACAGATCATCGGCAAAGGGCGGACGGTCTTTTTCTTCACGCATAGTTTGATAGGCAGCTTTGCGGGATAAGCTTTGACAATGTTTGATCAAAGCCGCACAGCGATCGGCATATTTGATTTCCGGATCCAGATAAATGCTTTCCCAATCGCGGTTGTGGTAATGCCTCATATGAGGGAGGCTAAATAATCGCGCAGCTTATGGCAAAACTTGCATACAGATAAATCCTAATTTATTAGCCTTGCCCGTAAATCACACATAGCTTCCTGCCATTTGGTAAAATTGGGGCTTTCTTGCCATAATTCAAACAACTCCGATTGAGGATTTTCAATAATATCAAGTACTTGCTTAGCTTTACTAATAGCTTCGGGGGGCACTGTCACCATATGTTCGGCACTAATATCTAAAAGATTGGCAAGTTCAGGACTTAACTCTGCTTTGGCCAGCGGATCTTTTTTTAGACAGCAAAGCAGTTCAAGCGCAGCAACGGCTTCCGAGCCTAATTCGCTGTCAATTGCTATGTCCGTTTCGTGTGTTTTAAGCAAAAAATCCAGCACGATATCGATATCCAGTAAAATAGATTTGCTAATCTCTTCCAAAGCCCGGCATTCGACATCTAACAACCAATCACCGGCTGTATCATTTTCAAAACTTTTTGTACCCCATGTGCCCATGTTTAATCTCCGTGGTTAAGCCAAAAAAAAGCCAGGTGTTTGTTAACACCTGGCCTTTCCAGAAATATGACAATCTTATTTCGAAAAATACATATCGAATTCGATTGGGTGCGGCATGGTTTCATAAGCCAGCGTTTCTTCCATTTTCAATTCAAGATAAGCATCAATCCCGTCTTTGGTGAACACATCGCCTTTGAGCAGAAATTCATGGTCGGCCTGCAGCGCTTCAATCGCTTCCCGCAACGTGCGGCAGACGGTGGGCACTTTGGCCAATTCTTCCGGCGGCAGATCATACAGATTATGATCCATCGCCTCGCCTGGATGAATTTTGTTTTGAATCCCATCCAAACCCGCCATCAGCATTGCCGCAAACGCGGTATACACATTGGCCATCGCATCAGGGAAACGCAATTCCACACGCTTCGCTTTCGGCGAAGTAACCAACGGAATTCGGCAGGAAGCGGAACGGTTGCGCTGTGAATAAGCCAGCAACACCGGCGCTTCATAACCCGGTACCAAGCGTTTATAACTATTGGTCGATGGGTTGGTGAAAGCGTTCAGCGCTTTGGCGTGCTTCAACAGACCGCCGATGTAATACAAGCAATCATCGGATAGTTCGGCATATTTATCGCCCGCGAAAAGCGGTTTGCCACCTTTCCACAACGACTGGTGCACATGCATGCCCGAACCGTTATCGCCAAAAATTGGCTTCGGCATAAAGGTGGCGGTTTTGCCATAAGCGAGCGCGACGTTATGCACGACATATTTATACAGCTGCATATAATCGGCACACTGCACGAGGCCGCCGAATTTGATGCCAAGTTCGGATTGCGCCGCGGCCACTTCATGGTGATGTTTTTCCACCGGCACGCCCATGGCTTTCAACGTGTTAACCATTTCTGACCGGATATCGGTAGTATGGTCAATCGGCGCCACCGGGAAATAACCGCCTTTAATGCGCGGCCGGTGACCCTTATTGCCTTCCGGTTTTTCATGGCTGCCCATATGCGGCAATTCTTCATCGTTCAAATAATATGAACTGCGGTATGGTGATGATTGAAAACGCACATCATCGAACATGAAAAATTCAGCTTCCGGCCCAAAATAAGCCTGGTCGGCAATACCGGTGGTTTTTAAATATTCTTCAGCTTTAATCGCAATCGAACGCGGGTCACGCGAATATGGAT
Organism: Alphaproteobacteria bacterium; assembly: GCA_965246945.1. Classification (GTDB taxonomy): domain Bacteria; phylum Pseudomonadota; class Alphaproteobacteria; order UBA11073; family UBA11073; genus CBDFFW01. The sequence continues at coordinate 1,636,457 of CBDFFW010000001.1, read as the reverse complement.
CGCCGCCGCGTGGTTCATACACGTTGCAGAAAACGTTTAATGTTGGGTGTGCAGTGAATGGATCCAGATGCGCTGTTTCCAGCACTGGGATTAACAGCATGTCCGATTCATTGATCGCTTTCCAACCAGCGATTGATGAGCCATCAAACAAGAAACCTTCAACCACCGTTTCTTCATCAATCGTATCAATATGCTGGCTGAGGTGGTGCAATGTGCCGCGCGGATCGGTAAAGCGCAACTCGACATATTCAACTTCATGTTCTTTAACCAGATCAAAGAACTTTTTGGTACTATCGCTCATGCGAACTCCTAATAAAAGTGGTGAACTAAAATTTATTTAGCCCGAGCGGTTAGCGGTACAGTGAAAAACCGGCGCTGTCAGCTGCTAAAATTAACGATTTGTTAAATTTATTGACTATCGCCGGGGGCCTGTTTAACTGATTTTGGACGCGTGCCCCTGAGATGTTGGCTGTCATTGATTCCAATATTTTTTCTCCAAAATTTACAAATCACCTCATCCTGAGTAGCTGCACAGCAGCGTATCGAAGGATGCTCAAATGTGGTGGCTTGATTAAGTATCCTTCGATTCAGGATGAGGTCTGTTTATGCTTTCAGAAAATTGGTAAGCCCGTCCAAATCTTCCGGTGCGCTTACTGCATAACTTTGCGCATCGGGCGCGATGCGTTTGATGAGACCGCTCAGCACTTTCCCAGGGCCGATTTCGATGAAATGGGTGATGCCGGCGCCTTGCATCGCCAGCACGCTTTCGCGCCAACGCACCATGCTGGTGACTTGTTCAACCAATAAGGCGGGCCAGCTGCTGGCATCGCCCACGGGCGCGGCGGTGACATTGGCGACCACGGGAATACGCGGCGCGGCAAACACCACATCCTGAAAACTATCCTGCATCACTTTGGCGGCTGGGGCCATTAACGGGCAATGAAACGGCGCGCTGACCGGCAGGCGTATGGCGCGTTTAATGCTATATTTCGGGGCGATAGCCTCGGCGCGTTCAATGGCCGCTATATGCCCGCTGATCACCACCTGGCCAGGCGCATTATCATTGGCCACGCTGCAGACATCATTGTTGGCCGCTTCGGCCGCGATGTCGAGCGCTTGTTCCAATTCTGCGCCCAACAGCGCCGCCATCGCGCCGGCACCGACCGGTACGGCTTTTTGCATCGCATCGCCGCGCGTGCGCAGCAGGCAAGCGGTTTCGTGTAATTGCAAAGCGCCAGTAGCAGCGAGCGCGGAATATTCGCCGAGCGAATGCCCGGCCGCATAGGTTAACTGTGCAAACTTCAGCAACCCTTGCTGCTGTAACACGCGCCACACGGCCAGAGAGGCCGCCATAATAGCGGGCTGGGTATTGGCGGTTAAATTTAATTCACTGGCATCACCCGCGAACATTAGCGCCGATAGCTTTTGCTTCAACGCCTCATCCACCTCGTCAAACACTTCCCGTGCGGCGGGGAAACTTTCCGCCAGCTTTTGACCCATGCCAATGGCTTGGCTACCTTGGCCCGGAAAGATGATTGCGATGCTCATGAATGTATCAACACAAGTTTCTAAAATGAATTCAACATTTTTATCACTGTCATCCCGGGCTTGACCGCGCTACGGTGGCCCGGGACCCAAAGCAAACAAAGAGCGCCTTCGGCGCGCATTATATTCTTTAGGTCCCGGATCAGCGATCCGCATGAGACAAGCTCATGCTTCTCTTGTCCGGGATGACAGAGTGGGGCATAATTACTCACAATGGAGCATATTTATCAAGTTAGCGAGCTAGGCGGATTAATTAAGCGGACGCTGGAACAGCTAGCGCCGCGGATTCGGATTCAGGGGGAAATTTCGGACCCGATGGTAAGTAGCAAGGGCTATTTTTACGCCACGCTGAAGGATGATAAATCGACCATCAACATGGCCTATTTTGCGCCGCAGCGTTTTGGTTTTAAGCCGCAACATGGCCAACAGGTGATTGTGACTGGCAAACTGACCGCCTATCCGCAACGCTCGCAATATCAATTCCTTATCGAAAGCATTGAACTGGCCGGTGTCGGCGCGATTTTGCAGGCGATTGAAGAACGCAAACGCCGCTTGCATCTGGAAGGTTTGTTTGACGAAGCGAAAAAGAAACCACTGCCGGTGATGCCGCGCCGCATTGCGGTGATTACCTCGCCCACCGGCGCGGTGATCCGTGATATTATCCACCGGCTGGCCGCGCGTTTTCCGCTGGCGGTGCATATCTGGCCGGTCAATGTGCAGGGCGATTTGGCCGTGCCGCAAATTATCGCTGCGCTTGAAGGCATTCGGGAGGCGCTGCATTTACCACAACCGGATTTGGTGATTATCGCGCGCGGCGGCGGCAGTATCGAAGATTTAATGCCGTTTAATGATGAAGGGCTGGTGCGTGCCGTTTTCGCGTTTCAAATTCCGGTTATTTCCGCCATCGGCCATGAAACGGATACCACGTTGATTGACCACGTGGCCGATCTGCGCGCCCCCACGCCCACAGCGGCAGCGGAACTGGCCACGCCCGTGCGCAGTGATTTGTTGCAGGCTTTAGTGCAGCATGGTCAGCGCGTCACAGTTGGGCTGCATCGCGCCATTGAAACTGCCAAAGCGCGTTATTTTCAACAAGCCGAACGCTTGCCGCAATTGCTTCCGCGCCGCGTGCAGGACCAGGCGCAATATTTGGATCAGTTGCAAATGCAATTGGGTAAAGGCCTGGAAAGCTGGAAACAAAAACGCAGCAATACGCTGCAATTATTAAATGCTAAATTGCAGGCGGCCAAACCACAATTGAAAGCGCCTGCCACGCAATTACAACAAATAGATTACCGGTTGAAACAAGCGCTGCCCATGCATTTAAAGCGCCAGCAACAGCGTGTGCAAAACACGCAGCAACAATTACTGGCCGCGCGCCCCAACACGCAGTTGCGGCAGGTGAAACTGCAGCAATTGGAACAACGGATTGGCTGTGTGTTACCGAACCGTTTGCAACGCAATCACAATTTGCTGATCAGCTTGAAAGAGCAGCTAAATGCGCTGGGACCGTATCAGGTTTTGCAGCGCGGTTATACCATTACTGAAACAGCTGATGGTCAAGTACTGGCCTTTGCCGCGCAAACTAAACCCGGCATGCAGCTCAAAACGCGTTTCGCGGATGGCGAAGTGGAAAGCATTGTTAATTAGCGTCATCCCAGCGCAAGCTGGGATCCACACTCATCTATAAATTAACAATTGGCTTAGCTAATCTGGATGCCAGCCTGCGCTGGCATGACGGTAAAATTAAGCAGCAGTAGCATTAATTCCTTGGCTATATAAATGTTCTACATATTCCCAATTCACCATATTGGCTAAAAACGCTTTGATATAGTCAGGGCGTTTATTGCGGTAATCAATATAATAAGAATGCTCCCACACATCGCAGCCCAGCAGCGTAATTTTATTATGCACTAACGGGTTTTCGCCATTGGGGGTTTTCACGATTTCCAATTTCCCATGTTTAGGGCAGTGCACCAGCCATACCCAACCAGAACCAAATTGCGCCACGCCATCGGCCACAAATTTTTCGTTAAACGCTTCAACGCTGCCCAAATCCTGAATAATTTGCGCTTCCAGTTTGCCTGGAATTTTACCGCCGCCACTGGGTTTCATCATCTGCCAAAATTGAATGTGGTTCCAGTGCTGCGCTACGTTGTTAAATAACGGCCGCATATCATCATTGCCATAAGTCTGGCGAATAATTTCTTCCACCGTTTGGTCCTGAAACGGCGATTTGGCCAGCAGCTCATTCCCTTTATCCACATAAGCCTTGTGGTGCTTGCTATGATGAAACTCCAATGTTTCAGCGGACATATAGGGCGCGAGTGCGTCTAACGCATAAGGCAATTCAGGCAGAACGAGTGTGGTCATAAACAATTACTTAGCGTGGCACGCCAACACATACAACCCCACCGCAGCGGCATTAGACACATTTAAGGCGGTAAAAGCCGGATTGGTCGGCAATCGCGCCAAATGGGTACAAGTTTCCCGCACTTTCGGCCGCAGGCCAGCGCCTTCCGCGCCGAAGACCAAAATGGTTTTGCGCGCAAGTTGCGGCGCAAGGGCATCAATGGTCTGCTCCCCGCGCTCGTCAAGCGCAATGCTTTGGCAACCAGCTTCATGCAGTTGCATTAAGGTTTCGCTGAGGTTGGTCACGTAAACCAGTGGCACATGTTCCACCCCACCGCTGGCGATTTTAGCCAGCGTGCCAGTAATCGGCGGCGCATGCCGATCCTGCACAATCACCGCAAGTGCCCCGAACGCGGCGGCCGAACGCATGATCGCCCCAATATTATGCGGATCAGTCACCTGGTCGAGCATTAACAACACGGCATGTTCGCGGACGGACAGGCTGCGGCGCAAATCGGCAATATCCACAGCGGGCAGGGCCGCCGCTTCACACGCAATACCCTGATGCACGCCTTCGCCGCCTGCCAATTTATCTAACTGGTATTTTTCGACAAATTGTGGCTCTGGACGCTTAATATCCGCAGTTTTGGCCTGGGTGGCGTATTGTTGGAATTCATCCCGATGCGCCTCGGTCAGTAATAACCGGCGGATATTCCGTTCCGGATTTAAATATGCCGCCCACACCGCATGCGTGCCATATAGCCATGGCGAATGGCTAAAACTTTTCTTCTCAAGCCGCGGCTGGCCAAATTGATGCTGATCTTTTCTCACCAGTTCACTTTGGCGCTTTCAAACCTTTGCGCCAAGCAAAAGCTATTGTCATTCCCACAGGCGGAATCTAAAAATAAACAATGTGCGCCATACGCGCTTTGAATAATATTGTATTGTGTCATGCTAACGCATGACGCTTTTCAGTCACTGGATCCCCGCCTGCGCGGGGAGGACGGTGCAAATTAAGCACTCGTGGCGATTTTCTTTTTGCTTTTGGCAGGTGCTGCCGTTTCGCTGTCAGACTTGCCTACATCATTGGCTACTGGTTCACGCAGGCGGTAGCCGCGGCCCCAGGCGGTTTCGATATAGTTTAAGCCGCCCGCTTGTTCGGCGATTTTGCGGCGAATGCGGCAGATAAATACATCGACAATTTTGGGATCTGGTTCATCCAATCCACTATAGATGTGGTTAACCAGTGCTTCTTTGCTGATGGTATTGCCGCGGCGCAGTGCCAGTAATTCCAGCACAGCATATTCTTTGGTCGTTAAATGAATTGCCTGACCGCTGACAGATGCCATGCGGGCACCCAAATCAACCGATAAAGCGCCGATATCCACGCTATTATCTGAATGGCCGGAGCTGCGGCGGATGATGGCTTGAATACGCGCCACCAGCTCACGCCGGTCGACATCCTTCATCACATAATCATCGGCCCCGAAGCCAAGCGCTTTAATCTTTTCATCAATCCCGTCGCGGCCCGTTAAAATCAGCACGGGGGTCGCCACGCGCTTATCGCGCAATTGCTTTAATACGGCATGGCCTTCCATGTCTTTCAAACCCAAATCCAGCAAGATAATGTTGTAGCCATATTCACGGGCCAATGCGATTCCGTCTTCACCATCGCGTGCATGTTCGAATTCATACCCTTCTTGGCGCAGGATAAGGCCTAGGGTTTTGGCATAAGTGCCATCATCTTCAATCATCAATACGCGCATTACAGTCTCCTGTTCGGGTTTCCTGTTTGCGGTGCAAGCAGGGATCTTTTAAAATTCTGCAAGGTTTTATGTTAACCTTTATAAGAATTTTATCTTATTTTTAACTTGCATACCACATGATTCTTTTGTCAGACAGCGACAAAATTAACGATTTAGTAACTATTTTGTCATGTTGAGGTGACGGTTGGGTCGGCCATGCTATGCTAAATACAATGAATCAGGGTTTTACCAATGTGGCAGACAGCTTAAAATCCGCTTGGGGCCAGTTACCAATGGCTTACCGCTACGGGCGGGTAACTGAGGTTTTGGGCATGCTGGTCCAGGTGGGCGGGATTGCCGATCACATTGGGGTGGGCGGTCGCTGTCATATTATTAACCGTTTTCAACAAGTTATCCCATGTGAAGTGGTTGGCTTTCGAGCGCAGCAAGCATTGGTAATGCCGTTTGCCGCGCTCGAGGGCGTGTCCCTTGGCTGCCGCGTGGAAATTGTGGAAGTGCCGCCGATGGTTTTCCCAACTAATGCTTGGTTGGGCCGCGTGATTAATGCGCTGGGCGAGCCGATTGATGGCAAAGGGCCACTGCCACAAGGCGCGGTTGGCATTCCCATTCGCAATGCCCCGCCCAACGCCAGTTCCCGCCAACGGTTAGGCGAAAAACTGGATTTGGGTGTGCGGGCCATTAACACATTTTTGGCCATCTGCCGCGGTCAGCGCATGGGGATTTTTGCCGGCTCCGGCGTAGGGAAATCCGTGCTGCTCTCGATGCTCGCGCGTTATACGGTCGCCGATATCAGCGTAATTGGCCTGGTAGGCGAGCGCGGGCGTGAGGTGCAGGAATTTATCGAAGACGATTTGGGCGAAGAAGGTTTGGCGCGCAGTGTAGTCGTGGTCGCAACTTCTGATGAAAGCCCGTTGATGCGGAAGCAAGCCGCCTATCTGACCCTGTCGATCGCCGAGTTTTTTCGTAATCAACAACGCGATGTTTTATGCATGATTGATAGCGTCACCCGCTTTGCCATGGCGCAGCGAGAAATTGGCCTGTCAGCGGGTGAACCGCCGACCAGCAAAGGTTATCCGCCCACCACTTTTTCGGAACTGGCGCGTTTGCTGGAACGCGCAGGACCTGGCGGACCAGGGCAGGGCAATATCACCGGCCTGTTCACCGTTCTGGTCGATGGCGATGACCATAACGAGCCGATCGCTGATGCTGTGCGGGGGATTTTAGACGGTCATATTGTGTTGGAGCGGCAAATTGCCGAACGGGGCCGCTATCCGGCAATCAATTTATTGAAAAGTATTTCGCGTTCTATGCCCGCCTGCAACACGCCTGGCGAATATGATTTGATTGCTTATGCCAAAAAAACAATTTCGCTGTATGAAGATATGGCCGAGCTGATCCGGCTGGGTGCTTATAAAAAAGGCAGCGATGCGGAAACCGATCGCGCGATTAGTTTATATCCTGGTATTGAAACCTTTTTGCGTCAGCAACGGCAGGAATGTACACGGCTGCCAGAATGCTTTGCACAATTGGCGGAAGTGCTTGGCGTTGAACCCCCGCCCGAAGGCCAGGCATTGATTGGCCGGAAATAATACGCGATTTTAAAATGGCCTTGCCTAAAAATTTTGCTTAAGTTTTGGAATGAATAGCGATGGGTATGAACAAGCAAAATTTTTCTCCCTGGCATAACTGGCAATATGATGCGCCAGCCGCATTGGTGGTTTTACTGGTGGCCTTGCCGCTCTGCCTTGGCATTGCCTTGGTGGTGGGTGCGCCATTATTTTCTGGTGTGATTGCTGGCATTGTCGGCGGTTTAATTGTCGCCACTTTAAGCGGTTCACCGCTAAGCGTGAGCGGACCATCGGCTGGTTATGCTGTCATTGTCATTGGCGCGATGCAACAGCTCCAGGCGTTTAATATCTTTTTGCTAGCGGTGTGTTTGGCTGGCGGATTGCAGATCATTTTCGGTTTGCTGCGTATCGGTAAAATTGCTGACTTTATTCCCTCGACTGTGATTAAAGGCATGCTGGCCGCCATCGGAATTATTTTAATTTTAAAACAAATTCCACATTTGGTGGGTTATGAGGCTAGCCCAGAAGGCGATAGTAATTTTTGGCAAGCCAATGGCGAAAATACGTTTTCGTCGCTTTACGAAATATTTGAACATCATTTGTCGCTCGGCGCGATTATCATTTCAACCCTATCGCTGATCTTTTTGTTTTGGTGGGACCGGCAGCAGTCAAAATTCACCAATGCATTACGCTTTGTGCCAGGTTCGCTATTGGTGGTGCTGTTTGGTGTGGCAGCCAATCAGCTGTTTATTCATTTTTCACCGGCCGTCTGGCCAGATTTAGCGATTGCCGGTGAACATTTGGTTAGCGTGCCGGTGGCAAGTTCATTGGCCGATTTCCTTCAGCAATTCACCCTACCTAATTTTACCCAAATGAATAATCAGGCTGTGTGGCTGGCTGCGCTCAGCATCGCACTGGTGACCAGTATGGAAGCACTGCTCAGCGTGGAAGCGATTGACAAGCTTGATCCTTTCAAGCGCATCACGCCAACCAACCGTGAATTGATTGCCCAAGGAGTTGGGAATATTTGTTCAGGATTAATTGGTGGTTTACCAGTCACTTCGGTCATTGTGCGCAGCTCGGCCAATATTGCCACCGGCGGGCGCACTAAAATGGCGGCAATTTTGCATGGGGCAATGCTCTTGGGTTTTGTGATTGTTATTCCACATTGGCTGAATATGATCCCGCTGGCATCATTGGCTGCCATTTTAATTGCGGTCGGTTACAAGCTTACCAAGCCAGCTGTTTTCTTACAAAAATATCAAAAAGGTTTGGCTTATTTTTTACCATTTGTCGTGACGATTACAGCAATTTTGCTAACGAATTTATTGGTTGGCATTGGGATTGGGGTAGTGGCAGCCATTATCTTTTTAGTGCGTGAAAATTTCCGGCTGGCAATTTTGCATCTTGCCGATGGCAGCAATCATTTGGTTCGCGCCAAGAAAGATTTATTTTTCATGCACAAATACGAATTAAAACACGTGCTCAATAAAATCCCGGCCCATACCAGCTTACTGCTCGATTTATCCCGCGCGAATTTTGTGGATTTGGATAATATCGAAATCATCAATGATTTTATCGCCAGTGCCCAATTCAAAAATATTGGCGTGACCATCAAAAACAGCCCAGATAGTAACTTACCAATTAATGGAGCAACACATGCAACGCTATGAACAAATGCTATTGGAAAATAAAGCCTGGGCCCAGGAAACCAAAGAAGTCGATCCGAAATATTTTGAACGCTTATCCGCCACACAAAAACCGGAGTTCCTATGGATTGGCTGTTCGGATAGCCGCGTTTCACCGAATGATATTACCGAAACCAAACCAGGCGAAATTTTCATTCACCGCAATATTGCCAATTTGGTGGTGCATACGGATTCCAATTTGCTGAGCGTTTTACAATATGCAGTGGAAGTGCTGCAAATCCGGCATGTGATTGTCTGCGGCCATTATGGCTGCGGCGGGGTGCAAGCCGCATTAAGCCGCAATTCATACGGCAAGATTGATGAATGGCTGCGCCATATTAAAGATGTTTATCGCCTTAATAAGCCGGAGATTGATGGCATTACTGATCAAACACAAAAGGTTGACCGGTTGATTGAATTGAATGTGCGTGAACAATTGCTCAATTTAGCCAAAACATCTTTTATTCAAAAAGCCTGGGCCACCAAAAAACAGCCATATTTACATGGCTGGGTTTATGATATGCGCAATGGCATTATTCACCCGCAATTGGAATTAGGGCCTGATACCCATGGACTTGACCCCATTTACGAATATGAAAATTTTCTGGAATAATTTTTAAATTCAATAAGGGTTGTAAACAGCGGCGGCATCCATACATGATAGGGGATGACAAAAACCCTTGCTTACGCGGCGCAAAACGCCACCGCTGAATTAAAACCTTTTCAAATTGACCGCCGCGCGCCTGGTGCCAAGGATGTGGAAATCGAAATTTTGTACACCGGCGTGTGCCATTCCGATATTCACCAAGCGCGCAACGAATGGCACAATACCATTTACCCTTGCGTCCCTGGGCACGAAATTGTTGGCCGCGTGACCGCGGTGGGCGGTGAAGTTACCAAATTTAAAACCGGTGATTTGGTCGGCGTTGGTTGCGTGGTCGATAGCTGCCGCCATTGTGATGGTTGCGAAGAGGGGCTTGAGCAATATTGTGAAGGCGGTTTCACGCTTACCTATAACGGCAAATCAGATGGCAGCGGCGAAAACACGTATGGCGGTTATTCTGAACAGATTGTGGTCGATGAAGATTTTGTGTTGCGCGTGCCCGAAAATTTAGATGTTAAGGCTGTGGCCCCCTTATTATGTGCCGGTATCACCACTTATTCACCACTTAAGCATTGGGATATCGGCCCGGGCGACCGCGTCGCGATTGTGGGCTTAGGCGGGCTTGGTCATATGGGCCTGAAATTCGCGCATGCCATGGGCGCGGAAGTCACGCTCATCACCACTTCCCCAGGCAAGGAAGCTGATGCCAAACGCCTGGGCGCTGATGATGTGTTGTTATCCACCGATGCAGACGCGATGAAAGCGCATGAAGGCACTTTTGATTTTATTTTAAGCACCATTCCCAAAGGCCATGATGCCGATCCGTATATCGGTTTGCTTGCCCGCGATGGTATTTTATGTTTTGTCGGCTGTGTCGAGCCATTAACTAAAGCTCCAAATATTATGCCACTCATTTTCCGCCGCCGCATGGTCGCGGGTTCCCTAATTGGCGGGATTGAAGAAACCCAGGAAATGCTCGATTTCTGCAGCGAACATAACATCGTCTCCGATATTGAGATGATAAACATGCAAGATATCAACCAAGCTTATGAACGGACTATCAAAGGCGATGTGAAATACCGTTTTGTCATTGATATCGCAAGTTTGAAGAACAGTGCTTAAATCGGCATTCCCGCGTAGGCGGGAATGCCTCGCAGCGCCTACTAAGCTAATTCTGCCCCCGGAAACTTTGTTTTAATATCGGTTTGGAGTTTGCGGACGAATTGGGCGAGGCCGACGAGGCGGGTGCGGCGTTGGCGTTCGGCGTGCAGGATGTGACGCACGGCTTGCACGCTGTGATCGAGATCGTAATTGATAATCACGTAATCATATTCGGGATAATGACTCATCTCATCCGGGGCTTTGTGCATGCGCTGTTGAATGACTTCATGCGCATCTTGTGCGCGGGCGAACAGGCGGCGTTCTAATTCAGCGGCTTCCGGCGGTAGCACAAAAACAGTCACCAAATCATCGCGGGCATTTTCGGTTAATTGCCGCGCGCCTTGCCAATCGATATCGAACAACAAATCGCGGCCGCCCCGCAAAGCAGTTTCGACCGGACCGCGCGGGGTGCCGTAACAATTATCAAACACGGTTGCGCTTTCTAATAATTCATTGGCAACAACTAAACCTTGGAATTTTTCATCATTGATAAAATAATAATCGATGCCTTCCTGTTCGCCCGGGCGCATGGGCCGAGTGGTGACGGAAACGGACGGCGTTAAATTGGGCTCCATCTCCACCAAATGCCGCGCAATGGAGGTTTTACCCGCACCCGAAGGCGAGGACAGCACCAGCATAATACCGCGCTGATTAACCATCGGCGTTGATTGGGGAGGGGCCAGGCGTGCCATGCCCCTTTGCTAGCCGACCTGCGGGCTTATGACAACATATAGTATTTAGGCAGCGGCGATGGTAGTAATGGTACCACTGCTCCCGCGGTATTTTAACGCGCCGGCATCAACATATAGAATACCGCCGCCGGTTGGATTGGTGCTTGGCAGGGTGGTGGCATTGGCGATGGAAATTACTTTGACGCCGCTGCCGAAGCTGCCCGCGCTGCCAATGGCCACATTGCCGTTGCCATCGATATATAAATCGACCGTATTAACATTACCCGCGCCATTACCGCGGCCCAAGGCAATTTTACCACTGGCGGAATAGGTGCTGATAAAACTGGCATTGGCGGGCACTGAATTGGTGGCTGTGTTTTTATTGATGCCGAGATAAACGCCATCCGTGCCGGTTTTGTTAATGTTAAACGTGATTAGATTACCGGCTGTGGGAATGGTGCCCGCATCCAGCACCAAGGTTTTGGCAGCATCCATGGTGGTGCTGCCGGTGCCGGCAATAGTCGTTTTAACCGATTGTCCGGCAACATGGCCTAAACCTGAATACATTAATTCAGCTCCGATATATATAAAATACCAGCCTGGCTGCTTTGTAGTGCCGCCATGTAACTATCGCCGCGCAGGGCAATGGTCATCATAAAACAAGCGGGGATGAAATGGTCGGTATTGGCTGCCGTAATGGTGCTATTACCAGTCTGAATAAAACAATCCTGCGTGGCATAAACCGCGATGATTTGTGTGGTGCTGGCAAAAGCATTGGTTTGCCGCGTGCTGGTGGCACTGGTGATGATTTTTTGTGCGCCGCCGGTTTTTAAATGCAACGCGTGCATGGGCGCGCCGCTATCATCCCGCGGAAGAAGAGTGGCCATGAAATACCTATAAATGGTGAGAGAGGAAAGGCGCGGACATAGCTTGCCCGCATTGGATAGGAATATAATCATTATATCAGAAATTGTCAAGCAGATTAAAAAACTTGCCTTTATGGGCCGATCTTGCCTCTCTCCCATTATGCAGAACGCGTATGCACTTTTATCCGTCTCGGACAAAACCGGCCTGGTGCCATTTGCCGCTGGATTGGCCAAACTGGGTTATCAATTACTGGCCACTGGCGGTACTTTAAAAGAACTGCAAGCGGCCAATTTAAAGGTTACCGAAGTTGCCGATTTAACCGGTTTCCCCGAAATTCTTGATGGCCGCGTCAAAACCCTGCAGCCCAAAATCCATGGCGGTATTTTATTTAAGCGTGATGATAAAGCGCATGTGGAAACTGCACAAAAGCACAATATTCCTCGCATTGATCTGGTAGTTGTCAATCTATATCCATTCCGCGAAACCGTGGCAGCCGGTAAAGATTTCAAAACTTGCATCGAAAATATTGATATTGGCGGTCCGGCCATGATCCGTGCCGCCGCTAAAAACCATGCCGATGTACTGGTTGTCACCGATCCGGAAGATTATGAAAATGTGCTGAGCGCGCTGCAAGCACCCGATGGTGCAGATGAATTATATCGCCGGCAACTATCAGCCAAGGCGTTTAGCCATACCGGTGCCTATGATGCGGTGATCAGCCGCTGGATGTATGACCAGTTGGATGAAGTTTACCCGCAAACCCTGGTTTGGGCGGCCGAAAAACAGCAAGATTTGCGTTATGGCGAGAACCCGCATCAAAGCGCAGCGCTTTATAAATTAGATACCACACGCCCCACGCGGATCGGCGTGGTGACTTCCCAGCAGCACCAGGGCAAAGAACTTAGCTACAATAATATTAATGATACCAATGCCGCTTTTGAATTGGTGGCCGAATTTGCCGAACCGGCAGTGGCGATTATCAAACATGCCAATCCGTGTGGTGTAGCGACAGGTAAAGATTTAACCACAGCATTTCAACTGGCTCTGCGCTGCGATCCGGTTAGCGCCTTTGGTGGTATCATCGCCTTAAACCGGCCTTTGGATGCGGCATTCGTGGAAACGCTAGGCAGCTTATTCTTGGAAGTCATTATTGCCCCGAGCGTGACACCGGAAGCAGCAGCATTGCTGGACAAGAAAAAGAATTTGCGCGTATTAACCACCGATCAAATGCCGGATATCCATACACCTGGCCGGATGATTACGGGTGTCGCTGGTGGCTTCCTGGTGCAAAGCCGCGATAACGGCATGATTATGCCAAAAAATTTAAAGGTGGTGACCGAACGCGCCCCAACCGCGCAGGAAATCCAAGACCTGCAATTCGCGTGGCGCGTGGCCAAACATGTGAAATCGAACGCCATTGTTTATGTGCGTGATCATGCCACCGTTGGCATCGGCGCTGGGCAGATGAGCCGGGTGGATAGCGCGCGTATTGCTGCCCACAAAGCGGAAGAAGCCGCCAAAGCTGCCGGTATTGCTGTTTCACTGGCGCAAGGTTCGGTGGTTGCGTCTGACGCATTTTTTCCATTCGCCGATGGTTTGCTGGCCGCAATTAGCGCCGGTGCCACAGCGGTTATCCAGCCAGGCGGTTCAATGCGTGATCAGGAAGTGATTGATGCGGCGAATGCGCATCATGTCGCAATGGTCTTTACAGGCATGCGCCACTTCCGCCATTAATAAATGCAATGGATCGTCACTCAAACGATTGGGAATTGAACCCGCAGCGGCACGTGGCACCAGTGGTGACGATCGCCGTGCCTTCGTTTAATCAAGGGCAATTTCTGAATGATGCGTTGAGTTCGATCTTCAGCCAAAACATACCGGTCGAAGTGTTTGTGGCCGATGGTGGTTCAACCGATGATAGCTTGGCAATCATTCACCAATGGGCCTCCCATTTAGCGGGCTGGCGCAGTGGGCCGGATGGCGGCCAAGCCGCAGCCATTAACGAAGCGGTGGCTATGGGCACCGCGCCCTATGTTTGTTGGCTGAACAGCGATGATGCGTTTTTACCCAATGCTTTGAATAAATTATTAGCGGCTTTACAAAATACACCAAACGCGCTGGCCGTTTATGGCCAAGCCTGGAATACCGATAAGAATTTAATACCAACCAAACGTTTTTGGACGGAAGCATTTAGCCCGGAACGTATGGCGCTGCGGAATATTATTGCCCAACCCGCCACTTTAATTCGCCGCACTGCGTGGGAAGCTTTAAGCGGTGTGCGCACGCATTTTCATTTGTCGATGGATTATGATTTATGGTGGCGCTTGTATAAAAATTTTGGCCCGTTGACTTATTTGCAAGAAGATATCGCGCTCAACCGCGTTTATCCAGCGACCAAAACCAATTCATGCCGCAAGCAAAATTATTGCGAAGCCATTGCCGTGGTGCGCGAACATTATGGTTGGGTGCCCAGCAAATGGTGGCTGGCCTGGCCTTATGCTGTCTGGTGGCGTAGTTTTAATAATTAGATTACAGAGAAAGTTTAAATATTGCATTGCTTTATGTTGTCGGTAAAGATGCATGGTAAATGCATGTGCTTATTGTCTGTCCAGATGCGCTAGGTGATTTAATTTTACGACAGCCGCTGTTTAAAACACTGTTGGATCATGATTATCAAATTACGGTAGCCATAAGAGAAACATATTTAAGTTTAATAAAGTATTTTGATGACCGGCTTAAAACAATTACGATTGATTTTAATCCTTACAACACCAGTGATATTGAAAATTATGCAAAATCTACTGCCAAATTTTTAAATAAAGTTGCTGAGTATCAATTCGACATTATTTTATCACCATTGTTTAGCCGAACTTCTTTCGATGAAATTTTATTAAATTATGCAAAAATAAAAAATTGCATTGGTTTTGCTAATAAAAATACAAATTATGTAGATTTTACTAAAAATATTATTAGTGCACTGCAATTAGATATAAATGTTGCCAACACAATTAAAAAAATTGATGTACCGGAAAAAATTCATGAAACACAAAAGTACGCAGTTCTATTGGAACATAGTTTTAATTTGGTGTGGCTAACAGACCAACCTCAAATCCACATTGACGACGAAGCAAAAAATTTAGCTGTTGCTGCTTTAGAAAACATTTATCTCAAACAGCCTTATGCAATTGCCTGCCCAATCAGCAGTATGAATGTAGCTTATAAAAATATGCCAGATGAAATGACGATCGAGTTGGCAAAAACAATTTACAATGACTATCAATTGCCAACTTTGTTTGTAGGGGTAACTAGTGAAGCGCAACATTTGCAAATATTGTATGAAAAGTGTAAAGACATCGGTATCCCAACCAGGATTTGGATTGGTGAACAAAATACATTACCAATTTTGCTTGGTTTAATTGAAGCATCCACATTATATTATGGTTCTGATACTGGGCCTATGCATATGGCAGCTGCATTGGATAAGTATGTCCTGGCACTTTTTGGTGGGGGAACGTATCCACGCTTTTTGCCAAAAGCAAAATCTGCGTTTGTTGCGGTTCAGCCACTACCTTGTTTTGGTTGCGGTTGGGATTGTATTTTTCAAAAAGCGCATTGTATTGAAGCAGTTCCAATTAAAACAATGATTTATGGTGCGCAACAATTACTGGAAAACCAAATTCAAAGTTTAGAAATTGCAGAAGGTCTGTTAGGCTCAGATGCCGCGCGTCATTTTTGGTTTAATAAAATTCGGCAATATAATGAAGAAACTTTGAGTAGTGATAACAAGGCAGATTTTATTAAGCTGCGCCGTGAACTTTATAGTTTGAACCAGCAAATGAATGACAAAGAAATCATGATCGCCGAACAAGGTAAAACACTAGTAGAATTACAAGAACAGCTTTTGGAAAAAGAAAAATTTATTCAAGATCAGTTCGTATTTAAAACTTTTGGTCTGTCGCTTGATTATCTATCACATCGGGTTGCTATTCGTTTTTTACAACGTATCGAGCGTATTCCTGGTTCGATGCGGCTCTTCCTTGGCATAACCAAGCGAACCGCTACATTTTTAGGGAAAATGGAGAAAGCAGTACGTCCACGTCTAGGAATGTTGAATCAATACGAACCTAAAACGCTTATTTTACCAAAACCTTATCCTATAAAAACTGATGATAAGCAGTTACCAATAATCTCCATTGTAACGCCAAGTTTTCGGCAGGCCAGTTATATTAAGCGCACACTGAATAGCGTGTTAGATCAAGATTATCCGAAATTAGAATATATCGTGCAGGATGGCGGTTCAACCGATGGCACAGTGGAGGTTCTGCAAAGTTATGCCGATCGTTTAGCCGCTTGGGAGTCTAAACCTGATGGCGGCCAGTCTCAGGCTATTAATCTTGGTTTTGCCAAATCGCATGGCGAAATTATGGCTTGGCTCAATTCTGATGATTTGTTATTGCCTGGCAGTTTGCGTTATGTCGCCGATTATTTTGCCAAAAATCCGGATGTCGATGTGGTTTATGGTCATCGCATTTTGATTGATGAACATGATCAAGAAATTGGCCGGTGGCTGCTGCCGCCGCATAATTACGAAGTATTGAAATGGGCTGATTATATACCGCAAGAAACGTTATTCTGGCGGCGCTCCCTATGGGAAAAAGTGGGCGGGATTGACGAGTCTTTCCGTTTTGCCATGGATTGGGATTTATTGGTGCGTTTCCAAAATACTGGTGCCAAGTTTGTCCGTTTGCCACGTTACCTAGGGGCATTCCGGATCCATGCCTCTCAAAAAACCAGCGCCGAAATTGGTGAAATTGGTTTTAAAGAAATGAACCGGATCCGCGAACGTGTGCATGGTTATGTGCCTGCTTGGATTGAAATTCGTAAAGCGGTGGCGCCTTACTTATTGCGACATATGTTCGATGATTTAGTGCAGCGACTTTCAGCTGGCCGTTAATGCTAAAACGATTTTTATATCAAATGCTTGTCCGCTGGTATCCACCAGATAGCGGTAATCCGTTTTTTAAATGGTTAGCTGAATTGGTAGAGACAAATTTTGGCTTGGCCAATTTTAAATATGGCGGCGTGCAATTGGCACTTGGCCCGGTGGGATTACTAGACCGTTTTATAATATTGGGGCAGCATATCAACCCTTTTGTCACCAGTGCCATTTCACAGCATTTAAAAGATGGCGGTATATTTTTGGACATTGGGGCTAATTACGGCGTGCTTTCATTATTGGCCGCGCAAAATCCAAAAATAAATGTTTTTGCTTTTGAGCCTTCACCGCGTGAGCTTAAGCGGTTGTACCAAAATCTCGCGCTCAATCAATTTGGCAATGTAAATGTATTGGCCTATGGCATTGGCGACCAAGAGATAACTCAAGAATTTGTGCTTTCGGATGTTCTCAATACTGGTATGAATACGCTGCCGACTATTCGCTGTGATGGTCAGCATATCCTATGCCGCTTTGCGCCCTTAGATTACTTGTTAAATCCATTTATGCTAACTCAAACCCGCGTCTGCAAAATTGATGTTGAAGGGCAGGAGATGCTGGTATTACAAAGTTTGCAGGCAGAATTTCAAAATTTAAAACAGTCTGTTTTTATCATTGAAATTAGCCCAAAACTTTTAGAGCAAGCAGGCACAAATGCCGCCGCAATTTACAACTTTTTCGATCAGCATAATTTTAAAAGCCAATACCATTCAGCAGATTATCTCGCAGAGCAATGGGAAGAAATTTTTTATCATCCTGATTATACAGCTGAAACAATATTTTCGGCTAATATTGGCATTAGTTATTAATTTAATAATTCGAGTTCTTTTTGTGCATCAGTAAAATTTGGATCAAGTTCAACGCACCGCATAAAACATTGTTTCGCTTTATCCAACAGACTCAAAGATTTATAAGCCCAGCCCAAATAGTAATGGGAATGTAATATATCCGGCTGCAATTCAAGCGCTTTGGTTAATGCGCTGATAGCGGCTTCATAATGCGCTTCCTGAAATTCGATAATCCCAATTTCATGCCAGGCATACGCCATGTTGGGTTCACGCTTTAATATCTTTTCGGCATATAGTTTGGCCGCGGGTAAATCATTTTGAATCCGCATTAACATGCTGAGTTCCAGCAAAGCCGGAATAAAATGAGGATTAACATCCAGTGCTAATTTTTGGTCAATCGTAGCTGCTGCCCATTGGCCGGCCAGGCGTTTTTGTTCACCATTTTCATAATGCTGCCGGGCGGTTAAAGGTTGACCAAGTAATTCAACTTTAACCGGTTCTTTGGACTCTGAAAAATTCGACAGAATTTTTTTGAACATGGTTAAATTTTAAACCCAGCTTCAGTGGCATCTTTGTAAAACATTTTAACGGTATCCAAAGAATACTCATTCAAATCTTTACCCACCAAATCCAGTTTTTTCAAAATATCATTGGTGACAGTAATAATGTGACAGCCGATATCATGCGCCTGGAAAATGTTGAGCAGTTCACGCGGGCTAGCCCAGATAATTTCGCACACATCACTAAACGCCTTGGCTTTATCAACTGCATATTTCATCAAGGGTAAAGGGTCAACACCGGTATCGGCCATACGGCCGGCAAAAATGGAAATATAAGCCGGCGTTTTTGAATTAAGGACAGCCAGCACCCCATCTACCTGTGCCTGAGTCATAAGCGCGGTGACATTAACTTTCACGTCATCAGCAGCCAAGCGTTTAACCACATCATAACAAGGCTCGCCCTTGGTATTAGTTATTGGAATTTTGGCATATACATTGTCGCCCCAGCTGGCAATAATCCGCGCCTGGCGTTCCATTTCTGGAAAATCATCGGAAAATACTTCAAAAGAAATCGATTTATCCGGAATGCTGATTAAAATATCCTTGGCAAAAGCGGTATAATCTTTAATCCCGACTTTATTCATCAGCGTTGGATTGGTGGTCAAACCTTGAATATGCGGCTTGGCATACATTTCCAGCATACCCGCTTTATCAGCACCATCGGCGAAAATTTTAACTTTTAAATCTTGAACAGCAGTCATGCTGTTTTGTTAGCGGAACCTTCGGATAAAATCCAGTCTGTTGCCGCAATTAAATTTTGGGTTTGATAGTCAGGGGTCACTTTATCCGCTTTGCTATCAGCACTAAGCCAAATGGTACGGCACCCTGCCGCAACACCCGCTTCAATATCGGTTGGCATGTCGCCGATCATAAATGATTGTGATAGATCGATATTATGCTCAGTAGCTGCTTGCAGCAACATGCCAGGCAGGGGTTTGCGGCAGCTGCAAGCATCATTAAATTTGTCATTCACGCCCGCATGCGGGCAAAAGTAAATTTGGTCAATTGGCAATTCAGCCAGCAAATAAGCATGCATTTTTTGTAATTCAGCTATTAGCATCAAACCCCGATTAATATCGGGTTGATTGGTCACCACCAATAGTTTAAAGCCAGTCGCTTTTAGCTGCTGACAAGCCTCGACCACCCTAGCAATTAATTTAAATTCGGCAAAATGTTGTGGTGAGTAAAACCCGCCATCTCTTGCTACCAAATAATTAAGAACGCCATCTCGGTCGAGCAAAACGGCGCGGCCTAATCCTTTCATGCGGCTTTGGTCATACCTGGTGCGGTCATTGGTGCCGCAGCTTCCCATTTGGTTTGTTTGATCTTAACGGCAGGATGGGAGATCAATAAATGCCATAACACGCCTTGAAATGCTTCACTATGCGGGGTAACGTTATCACCATTAACTGTAGGGACTATGGCCACATGCTGACCAACCTGGGCCGTATAACCGCCATCGCGGCCGATAATGCCAAAAATAGTGGCACCAACTTGGCCGGCATAATCTAACGCGCGCACCAAATTGGGGCTGATATTTTTTTCTAAGTTTCCGCCACCAACGGAGAAAACGAATAGGGCATCATTCTCAGTCAATCGGCTGGTTTCTAAATAAGCGGCGAATACCGATTCCCAACCATCATCATTGGTGCGGGCGGTGAGTTCTGAAACGTTATCCGTTGGCGCATAAGACTCAATACCCGCGATTTTGCGGAAATCATTCACGGCGTGGCTGGCATTACCAGCACTGCCGCCAACCCCTAACACGAACAGGCGGCCCCCACGGGTGCGCAAATCTGCCAAACCCTGGGCCATTTGTTCAAGTTTTTGCACATCGATTTGCTGTAAAATTTGGATGGTTTCTTGAATGTGCTGGGCGGCGTAAGTCATGCGGCTTGTTCCTGTAAGTGGTTGGCGAGATCGTCAATTCCCGTGAAGGAACCAACTTCGTAAAAGCGCTCGCTGCATTCATATGCCGTCAATTGGCCAGCTGCTGCAAGATTTTCGTAAATCATTGCTAAATCAGTAGGTTGGTCGACTGGCACATCAGTAAAGATATCCGCTTTAAAAGCACCTAACCCATAATCGATATACTGCAGCCGCTCATTTTTATCGGTTTTGCTGTATTTGGCGATCATGCTATCTTTGAATTCGACATTACTGGTATCCCAGCGGCCTTCATTAAAAAACACAGTCATCAGCGCTGGCTGGCCGCTGGCCTGGAAGGCTTGGCCAATCGCCTGGTAATCACAGCGCAAATAGCTATCCCCATAAAGCACAAAGAAAGCATCACCCAATTTAGGGAGTGCCAGTTTCAACGCACCGGCAGTACCCAGCAGTAACGGCCAGTCATAGGAATATTCCACCTGCAAACCATGGGAGACACCATTACCGATTAAGTCTTCAATCATCTCGCCTTTATAACCGGCGCAGATCACCACTTTTTTAATGCCGTGTTTTTTAAGCAGGCGCAGCTGATAGTTGATAAAGGGTTCACCATTTATTTCAACCAAGGCTTTGGGAATTTTCTCGGTAATTGGGCGGATGCGGGTGGCTAGACCGCCAGCGAGCAGGGCAACGGGCAGGCTCATTATACTAATACCTTGGTGCCATCAAAATCAAACCGGAAGCGGACTTCCTCTAATCCGGCTTTATGCATCGCATGTTTCAGGCGATTACGGTCTTCGGCATAAAACATCAAAAAACCGCCGCCGCCGGCACCAACCAATTTACCGCCAATGGCACCATTGGCCATGCCTAGGGCATACCATTCATCAATTTGCGGATTGCTCATCCCGCCGGAACGTTTCTTTTTATGCTCCCAATGCTCATGCATTAATTCGCCAAACAAACCGGCCTTGCCTTGCTCCAACGCGTCTTTGCTGCGCATCCCCAAATCTTTCACATAATTGAGATTGGCCACCATATCGTTATTGGACGCTTTGGTTTTGTCGTTCTGGTCTTTTAAAATCGAACCCGCACTGCGTGAAAAGCCGGTAAAAAATAACAGCAAATTATCTTCCAAATCATACATCGTATCTGCATCAATCGCCAATGGGCGGGCGGTTACCTTGTCATCCTTATGGAAATTAAAACAGGTAATCCCGCCGTAAGCGGCCGCATATTGATCCTGTTTGCCAACCGGTTCGCCTAAGCGCTCAATTTCAATATGGCAGGCCAGTTCAGCCAATTCGGCTGGATGAATGAGTTCACGGTTATGCGCATAAAGCGCTTTCATCAGCGCGGTGGTAAAACTGCCGGAGGAGCCTAGGCCGGTGCCAGATGGAATATCAGCCAGCGTAGTAATCTCAATTTGCGGCGGGATATTTTTATTGGTCATCACCAGCCCTTCCCGAATAATCGGGTGCTGCACCTGATCGATTTTATCGACATGCTCAAGCTTGGAATATTTCAAATAAATGCCTGGGGCAAACGGCCGCATAACGGTAACAAACACATACTTGTCGATCGCGGCCGCGACCAAAAACCCTTCATGTTCGCGGTAATAAGAGGGCAGGTCAGTGCCGCCACCACCTAAGGTGATGCGCAAGGGACTACGGGTGATAATCATAACCAGATTCCTTACTGATTTTTTCAACAATTGCTAGTGTAGCAATGGCATCGGCCAGATTTGGATTGGGCTGCCGGTCCTGCTGGATATCTGCGATAAAGGTGCGCACTTCCTGCTCCCATGAATCGTCAGCCATGGGGTATTCCCACACGGTGGTGGGCGGCGGCCCCATTTCCGGTAACATTTTATAGAAGGTTAGCCTTTCAATCCCATAACTGCCGCCCAAGCCGTCAATCTGCAGCTTGCCGTCCCGCCCGTAAATTTCCATCGAAAATGTATTTTTCCATTCACTACAACTGGCATGCAACCACGCCACTTGGTTGCTGGCGGTTTTCAGCATCATAAACGCATTATCATCAACTGGCATATCCCAATAATAAGTATGAGCAAAACCAGTGCTGTCAGCAAAATCACCCAGAAACCAGCGGGATAGATCAATCAAATGCACGCCTTGATCAATCATCTCGCCCCCGCCGGAAAGTTTGGGATCAGCCCGCCATTCCTTATCATAACCCGCACGGCCGCCATGCCCATAACGCGCCCGTAAAAACATCAATGGGCCAATTGCGCCTTCATCGACCAACTCCCGCGCTTTTTGAAACGCGCGGTGAAAGCGGTGATTAAAGCCAATCCGAACTTTTAAATTTTTAGCCATCGCCAATTCATGCAATGGTTCTAATTCATGTGCATAGCGGCCAGCTGGCTTTTCAACCAATACGTGCTTGCCTGCTTTCAAGGCCGCTTCCGTAATTTCCGGTAATACATTATGCAAAGTAGCCACCACCACCGCATTCAGATCAGGGTGCGTCAATAACTCATGATAATTGCTGGTCGCCAATTTTGCTTTACTGCTGCTGGCCAAGCTTGCCGCCCGCTCTAAAGTAAGATCGGCACAGCCAATTACTTTGCCGCCAGCCGCGCGAATGGCGTTTGCCCGCTTTTGGCCAATCAAGCCACAACCAATAATTCCAAAATTCATTCAGCTGTTAAACAAGATAATCTCAAGAATTCCAATAAACTTGTTAATAAAATCAATTTTTATCTTGCTTGCAAAATATCAATTTTTCAGTTGGAACTAAGCCATTATGAATAAACATGCCGATATACCGGTTTTCGGGCGCAATTTGTTGATTGATGCGTTACGCGGCATTTCAATTATGATGGTTTTGGTTACGCATTTGGGCTTACCGCAATGGGTTGGCGACCATCTTCCCCCTATCCTGTTAGAATTTTTAGGACATGGCTATTATGGGGTAAGTATCTTTTTTGTTGTTTCTGGATTTTTGATTGCTACCCATAGTTTGAAAAGGTATGGCGAACTTAAATACATCAATATTTTTGAATTTTATAGCATGCGACTTGCCCGTATTATGCCATGTTTATTGCTTGTTTTACTCGTTCTAATGCTAGCCGATGCTTGGCAACTGAAAGGGTATACTTTTCCTGCCGATCTTACTACATGGCAAGCAGCCAAAGCAGCTTTAATTTTTCGGTTTAATTATTTTTATATTTTCCATAATGCCCATGAAATCCGCGCCTGGGCACCTATGTGGTCATTATCCGTTGAAGAGATGTTTTATTTGGTTTTTCCATTTATTTGCTTTTTTATCAGAAATCAAAAATTATTGATTGGTACATTATTGCTAATTATTATTGCGGGGCTAATTTTTCGCACGGAACCGGTTTTACTTTATACCATTAAAGGGTGTTTTGATTTGATGGCGCTAGGTATTTTGACAGCGATTGTATCGCAGCATACTCAATTGAAAGTTTTTTTAGCGCAGCGAACATACCTGGCAATTTTATTTTTAATGGCAGGATTAAGCACAATTTTTGCTGTGGTTTCTTTTAAGCATGTTGATTTTAATTATGGCTGGGGACCAAGTATTTGTGGTTTTGGCGCTGCAATATTTTTACTTGGCGCGGCGCATTGCCAAATTGGCATTACCAGGCGCAAGCCGATAATTAGCGCCATCGTTATGTTACTAATGCCACTTATGCTTATCGGCCAATTGAGTTATGAGATTTATTTATTGCATATGCCAGTGCAGGTGCTGTTAGAAAATCATTTTGTTAGCTGGATCTCAAATCCCCGTTCAGTCGCCATCACTTTAATCTTATCATTTTTATTGGCAAAATTATATGCCGAGCCGCTCAACCATTATATCCGTAAATTTTGTAAGAACATCTGGATTAAATTTCCCGTTATCTTGCAGCAATTAATCCAGCATCCTTTAGCAATTCCATTTCTTAAATGGGTGCCTGCCTGGAATGTCATTAAAAATTGCATACCACAAAATAAGCCAAGTATTAAAAATGTTACCATTCCGAAAAATTCTGTTGTTATACGTGTTTTGCAACGAAATTTACTCATCGATATTTTGCGTGGTGTCGCGATTATTATGGTGATGGCGAGCCATTGGATAACGTCAGAAACATTAGATAAATGGGTACCTGCACCGCTTAATTTACTATTTGAACATGGTTATTACGGTGTAAGTATTTTCTTTGTCATCTCTGGCTTTCTTATCGCCTCGCATAGTCTCCAACGTTATGGCGCTCTTAAACATATTAATATTTTTGAATTTTATAGTATGCGGATTGCCCGGATTATTCCATGTCTTGCGTTACTTATTGGCGGCTTATTTTTGGCCGATAAATATCAGATAGTCGGATTTACATTTACCAAAGATGTTACTAGCTGGCAAGCAGTTCAAGCTGTTGTGAAACTATATTTCAATTACTTTCTTTTTGGGCATTATGTTCCAGCGCTCAGTTCATGGTCGCCTCTATGGTCGTTAACCATTGAAGAGATTTTTTATATTATTTTTCCATTTTTTTGTTTAATTATCCGCAATCAAAAGCTGCTTTGTTTAAGTTTACTGTTGATTGTGTTGACCGGCCCATTGCGCCGTTTTGATGATGGTACTTTATATACAGCACAAGGCTGTTTTGATCTAATGGCTTTGGGTATTTTAACCGCCATATGCGTGCATGCAAAAATATTCGATAAATGGTTGGCACAGCCATTACGGTATAAATTGGGTATTTTTATTGGAGCAGCAATTACTTTTAGTGTGGCGATATATACCCATGTGGCATTTAACCGCAGCTTGGGACCAAGCATTTGCGGTTTAGGAACTGTTATTTATCTTTTATGTGCAAGTCATTGGCGATTAAATCCCAAACATACAAATACAGTTAATAAAACGGTCATGTTGGTCTTATTCCCACTTATACTATTCGGTCAATTAAGCTATGAATTATATCTATTTCATGTATCAGTTAAAAATGTATTTAAAAATTATTGGCCGGAATTTGATCGCTTGGAATATCTGCTTGCGGTTACTTTTATAATATCTTTTTTAATCGCCAAATTTTATGCGGAGCCTTTAAACCAATTAATCCGAAAAGTAAGCCATATAGGTCTTGCCTGGTTCGATAAATTACTAGTTTGGATTACACGCTATACTTTATTCGGCGCTATCATCATGCAATTAAAATCACGATCAATTTTCCAACCCAAATTTATCATACCAAAAATTTGGCATTATCTTAAAATCACAGCCATTGAAAGACCTTATATCTGGCCAACCTTGGCAGTAACCAGTCTGTTATTCGTTGCAGCATTAAGTATTGGTGATTGGAACGTGCATGGCTATTTTGTTTATTACAGCCGGCATTATCTGCGTTCGTTTGCCTTGCCAGAATTTATCCATAATACCGATTTTATTGGCATGTTGCAGCCGCTGGTTTATGGCGTTTTGTTTTATCCCACCACCGCACTAATCGGCCTGATTTTCGGCGGCGATTACGGCTTGCGCATAATAGTGCTGCTTAGCACATTATTAACAGCCGGTTTGGCCTATTATTTGTTTAAACAGTTAACCCGTAGCCGGCTCCTCGGCTTTTTGTTTTGTAGCTTGGTGGTTTGTACGCAATATGCGTTTAGCAATCTTTATCCGCGGGGCGCAATTGCGGAATATGTAGCAATTAACCTAATTTATGCCGGTATTTTTTGCTTGGCATTAAGTATTGCTAAAATCAGCGCAACAGCAAATCGCTGGTGGCTAAATTGGGGATGCTTGCTATTAGCTTTGGCTTTTGGCACACATCCAATTTCACTCATTTTAACCTGTTTTGTTTTGGCAATCGCTTTGCCATTTTTGTTGTTTTTACTCAAAGCCAATGACCAAAAGATTTTAAACTGGCTATGGCAATTAGCGCCATTTGCAATCTTGACCATGCTGTCAAATATCGCTTTCCTCTATGCCGCGCAAACACTTCAGCATGAATTTCAAATCACTGAATATTTGCAGCATATTACCAATTTCAATGTCATTCCGCATATCAGCGATTTAATGCCAAAATTTCTGCCGTTGGCAGGGGATTACCGCACTTATGCCGAAGGGATTGGCCAAACCTCAACCGCATATTTAAAAGCAGCCTTAGAATTTTTCTGCCTGCCATTGATGGGTTATTTAGTTTTTGGAATCCTAAAAAATTCTTCATTTAAAAAGACTGCAGTTTATTTATTAAGTGCTGGGTTTTTGGCGGGAGCGGGCATTTTGCTGGCGGTCATCGAATGTAAAACGGAACTTCAATATTATTTGCCGCATTTGGTTTTGGCCGCGCAATATGCCTACCGTTTAACCAATTACGAAAACATGTTTTTGTTTATGAGTCTGATCGTTCTGGCTTTTGCGGTTTACAAATATCCAGTGCCGTTTACGTCAAAATCCCATTGGGCATGTATTATAATATTAACAACTCTGGTCTTTGCTCAGACCTATTTGCGGATTACCGAAATCATTTACTTAATGCACTATAACCATATCGGTGTGCATTTCACGCCATTGGATAAACGTTGGCAGAAGAATGAGATTGGCTGGATTCCCGTTGGCGATTACGTGAATATGAATTTATATACGAAAGTGACGGAAGCGCAAAGTAAAGCAGCGGTAGCTGTAAAAATGCCAGTGATCAAACCACGCAAACATCGGTCAGAAATTGGCTTTGATTGCCAGGCGGCAAGCTGTTTGGTGCGTACCAATGCGTTGATATCGCGCTTTTTAAAAGTGGAAGTAGATGGTGATATTTATCCAGCGGAAAATTTGATGATTGATAACACCTTTTTGGTGGTAAAATTACCCACCGGTTCGCATCAAATCCGATTGAGTTATACCATTCCGCTTATTTTAAAAATTCTACGCATCATTAGTTTCACCACCTGGTTTACCTGGTTGTTTGCATCACTTTATTGGTGGGCGAAAAGAATGTGGACAGCAAAACAGCAAGCTATCAGTTGATCCTTGTGGCTAACTAATTATTGATCCCAATTCTGGCCGCGGTCTGGCGGCACAATGCGGCGCAGGGCGAAGATATCGGTTTTATCCAATTCTTGTTTCTGCGTATCGCTAAACGGCCAGGGGTCCCATTGCGCTGCCAATAATTTACCCGTTACGCCATCGCTCTCGGCGGATGCCAAATAAACACAAAGCGATGCCCCAACATGCAGTGGTGTGCCACCACTTTCGGCGATTTTTTGCATACGTTCGTAAAATGCAGCACCAACCGTTTCTGGCCCGGCCGCAATTAATTGGTCCATCATATTGGTGACGAGCGCACCAGGTGCCACAGCATTGATATCAATACCCACATCTTTCACTTCCAGCGCCAAGCTTTCAGTAAAGCGCACAACAGCGGCTTTTGATGCAGCATAGGAACTGATAAAGGGCAGGGGATTGGTCGCACCGCCGCCGGATAAATTAATGATTTTGCCATAACCCTGCGCACGAAAATGTTCAACTGCCAAACGGCATGGGTAAACTGTGCCCAGCAAATTGATATTGATCGCTTGCGCCCATTCTACCCAATCAACCGTTTCACTTGGGCCCATTGGGCCGTAAACACCCGCATTGTTAACCACAACTTGCAGCGCCCCAAATTTTTCAATCGCAGTGGCGAACAGCGTATCCACTTGCTGCGTATCTGCCACATCCGCCACGCAGGTTTCAATGCGTTGATTGGCGCTGACTTTTTCTGCAAATAATTTCTCAGCTTGTTCAGCCAACGCTTTATCGTTACGGGCACACAACATTACATTCGCGCCTTCCCGCACAAAATGCGTGGCAATCTCAGCGCCTAAACCTTGGCTAGCACCGGTGATAATGGCATTGCGCCCTTGCAATTTCATGCGGCTGATCCCACGGTAAAATATCGTTGAGCCGACCAATCTTGCCCGCGCCAAAAACCATGTTGATCCAATACAATCAAATTTGGTTGCGCCAATTGAATATTGGCAAATTCTGGCCATGGCGTAATTAAAATGACCGCATCCACATTTTGCGCCACCGCTTCGGCCGTTGCTGCCAATTCAATTTTGCCAAGCGCAGCGGGCAAGATTTTCACTTGCGGATCAAAAGCTTTCACCTTGGCACCAGCAGCCAGCAAGCCTTCGCATAAAGCGATCGCTTCCGACCGGCGAATGGCATCGGTTCCTGGTTTATAAGCTAAGCCATAAACGCCCACGCGCTTGCCAGTTAAATCGCCCAATAATTGGGTAAGCCGGCGGAGTGGCCATTGCCGGTGATCATCATTACTCGGGATAACCGCGTTCAACAATGGGCTGGCCAAATTTTGATCCTGCGCCAGCGTATTTAAGAATCGTACATCGCGCGCCAGCGTGCCGCCACCAAACGCCGCACCGGCTCTAACATAAGCAGATTTACCAATCCGCGGATCAAGCCTTAACGCTTGTTCCACTTCATGGGCTTGTGCGCCAACGCCTTCGCAAATCGTGGCAATCTCATTGGTAAAGGTAATGCAGGTCGCCAAATAACTATTCAAGGCATGCTTCACCATTTCCGCTGAAGCCACATTCATCCATAACAATTGCGGGCAGAGCGGTTTAAATAACGGCTCTAGTTGCTGATGGGTTTCCGTATCCGGTACGCCAATCACAATGCGTTCGGAATTTAGAAACACATCAAGCGCTTTACCCAAGCGGAGATTTTCTGGAGAGTAAGCAAAGCGGACATTTTTATCGTAATCACCGGCGGCATAACGCTCCGCTAACCGCGTCGTATTGCCGACCGGCAGTTGCGAGGAGATAAGGACAACTACGCCATTTTTTAAATATGGGAATAAAGTGGCTACGCGCTCAGTAACATAGGGAATATCGGCACGATCTTCTTCATCCACGGGTGTATCGAAACATACCCAAACGATATCAGCGGCGTTGACACATTTTGGATCAGCGGTAAATTGCAGTTTCTTGCTTTGCAAACCAGCCTGCATCATTTCGGCCAAACCAGGCTCAAATAACGGCGGCTTGCCGCTATTTAATTCGGCTGCTGCCGCTGCATCTTCGGCCAGACCAGTGACATCAAAATTTTTGGCAGCGAGGCAGGCAGCGGTCACGCTGCCCAAATGCCATAAACCTTGGACGACGATTTTCATTAGTGACGCGCCTCAAATACCCATTCGTTATTCTGCAGGAATTCCACCGTTTTTACGATTGCTTGTTCAATCGTTAATTTCGGTTTCCAGCCTAAACTTTGAATTCTGTCAGTCGCTAAAAAAATAAATGGATTATCGCCAATCCAGCCGCGTTCGCCGCCGGTATATTGCAATTCGGGCTCCACGCCCAAATGTTTGGTAATCCAACCAATCGAATTGTTCACTTCGCAATATTCATTGGTGCCGAGATTGAAAATATTTACTTTATCTGGCGCTTTCGCCACCGCAGTGAAAATCGCATCAATACAATCTTGGATATACAAATATGATTTACGCTGTTTGCCATTACCCAAAACGGGCAATTTGGTTGGATCGGCTTTCAATTTCTGATAAAAATCAAATACATGACCATGCGTGTAACGCTCGCCCAAAATAGAAACAAAGCGGAAAATAAATGCTTGGTAGCCAAAGCCTTCACAGTAAGACGAAATCAAACCTTCACCCGCCGCTTTTGACGCGCCGTATAGGGAAGTTTGCACTGGGAAGGGGCCATCTTCTGGGGTTGGAATAACTTTTGCTTCGCCATAAACCGAACCGGTGGAAGAAAAGCCGATTTGTTTGATACCGTTGGCGCGCATGGCTTCCAGCACATTATAAGTGGCAATTGTGTTTTGCTCTAAATCACGGCGCGGATGATTGGTGCCAAAACGCACATCAGCGTTGGCGGCAAAATGGAAAACGAAATCGCAGCCCGCTATACTGGCATTCAACTTTGCTTCATCCAGCACATCGCCTTCAACCAGCTTGAAATTTGGGTTGGTTAAAGCGCCATCGAGAAAACGGCGCTGGCCAGTGGAAAAATTATCATAGCCGGTAACTTTTTTACCATCCGCCAACAACCGATCAACCAAGCTGCTACCGATAAAGCCAGCCGCGCCGGTGACAAAGACATTTTGCATAAACTGGTTATGCCTAAAAATAATCTAATTGGCGAGCGGTTTGTGTACAAAAATCCAATATTTTGACAGCAGATAGCCGCTAAAGAAAGTCACCAGAATGGCCGCAAACATTGCCAGTTCAGGCATCACGTTTAAACCATCGACCAGGCCGTAAGTAATCGCTTTGGTAATCACAAAATTAATTCCCACCATGCTCCAATATTTAACCAATTGCTGACCATAATTCGTGGTTTTATCGGCGAATGAGAAATGTTTGTTGATAAAGAATTGCAGCAAGGCAGCCAGTAAATACGCAATCGTAATGGCTGGGTTATGCGATAAATCCATACCGTAATGCAGCGCAAAAAATAACCCATAGTAAATGCCCATGGTGAGCAAACCCACGGCACCAAAGCGGATCAGTTTCTGATAACGCTGTAATAAAACAAAAATAGTTTTAAGCATTGTGCTTAAAAATTTACTTTTTCATCGACGATGAACATAGGGCGGCGTTTCACTTCATCGTAAATGCGGCCGACATATTCGCCCATTAACCCAAGGCTGAGCAATTGCACGCCTGAAAAGAAAGTAATGGCCAGCACAATGGTTGGCAGGCCTGGGGAAAAATCATAACCGGTTAGCTTTAGACCAACAAAAATGATACCAATTAAGAAGCTCATTAAAGCCAGCAGAAAACCAGCAATGGACATAAACTGCAGCGGCCGTGTGCTGAAACTGATAATTCCGTTAAGCCCAATTTTAAATGAACCGGTTAGGCGGTTATAATTACCTTCACCGCTAAAACGTGCATCACGGTCATATTCAATAAAATCCTGTTTGAAGCCAACAAAAGCGACGAGACCACGCAAGAAACCGTGGCTTTCATTCAGCGAGCGTAAACCTTCAATAACACGGCGGCTCATAATCCGGAAATCACCGGTATTCCGCGGAATTTTGACATCGCTAATCTTATTAATAACTGTGTAACCCACATGGGAAATTACTTGTTTGATCAGCGTTTCACCGGCGCGGTTACGGCGCTTGGCATATACCACTTCTACGCCGTTGGCTTTCAGCTTATTATACATATCGCGGATCAGCTCCGGCTGATCTTGCAAATCAACATCGATCACTACACAATAATCTCCAGTGCAGTTTAAAATACCGGCCATGGTCGCCGCTGGTTGGCCGAAACGGCGCGAAAAAGTCATCAACTTCACTTTGGGATTTTGCGAAATTTGCTGGCGAATAACGCCTTCGGTATTATCTGGCGAAGGATCAAGTGTGAAGATGACTTCATAATCCACGCCCATGCTTTCCAACACCGGCACAGTCCGCTCTAAAAAAGGGGCAATATTTTTCTCTTCTTTATAAACCGGCACGATTACCGAAATTTTATCGTTCTGGGGTGGTTGCATTGCTGGTAGGCTCATCGCTAAATCCTAAGTAATTGATTAATCCACCTGTAACGCGGCCATCCTGCGCTGCAAAGGGATTTCTGCTCTTTAAGCGTTGGGTTTTGCTAAATTCAAGATCAATCCGTAACTTTTTACGTGCTCGCTCGGCATCGGTTAGCGGAATTTCAAGCTCGAACTCACCTGGTTTAATATCTTGCGTGACACGGGTTTGGCCATCAATTTTGATCGTTGCTGCAGTTATAAAGTCTTGACCAGATAGATTAGGTTCCTTGCCTTTAAACACAAATTTTTGTGAAGTTTTGCTCGGCGCTAAGACAATGAAAGCATGATCGGCAACCCAGCCATCTTTGTAAATGCCAGCATATTCCAACTGACCATTTTCAAGATCGGTTGGAAAAGTTTTTATTGCAGTAGGTGGTTGGAAGTCACGGTTCTCGGCAGTCGAACTAAGCGGCTCATCACTAAATCCTAAATAGTGGATTAACCCGCCTGTTATGCGGCCATCTTGCGCGGCAAAAGGATTTTTGCTGGTCAGCAGTTGAAATTTGTTGAATTCAATATCGACCCGTAATTTTACTTGCTGACGTTCAGTTTTAGTCAGCGGAATTTCAACCATAAATTCACCCACTTTTAATTCTTGGGTAGCGCGAACCTTGCCAGCGATTTTAATTGTTATCGTTTCTTTATAGTCTGGATTATCAATTAAAGGCACTACGCCTTTTAACATAAATTTTTGTGAATTGGCAGTTGGTGTCAGCATGAAAAATGATTGCTCAGAAATCCAGCCGTCCTCATAGATACCCGAATATTCTAGCTGCTTATTGGCCAAATCAGCCGGGAATTTCTGCAAAGCACTTGGCGGTTTGAAGTTTTTATATTCTTCATCTGAGATCAAAGAGATATCGCGGCTAAAAGTCGTCAGCCAACGGTTATCCAAATTAACATCGCGGCCATATAAATTCATTAAACCGGAACGATTATATAAAAACTGTTTTGGCGGGCGGTTGGCATCAAAGGCAAATAAATCCATATTGTGGAATTTAAGGAAATCAACTGATGCAGAAACCACACGCCCCGTGCCACGGCCAACAAAATTTAAAGACACAGTATTTTTCCCGATAATTTGCGGTTTGGGCAATTCCGCATCGAACTGCTTCATTACTGTATTGGTCGCTTCCATTAAAATATGCGCTTTGGGTGTGGGATTAAACGCTGTGAATAAAGCGTGTTCACCGAAGCCAGAAAACTGCTGACCGGCAAACATCGGATCATCCTCAAGCTGATAAAACGATACGATTTTCCGGTCATAGGAATAATAATGCGCGCCTAATTTCGAATGAATAAACAACAATTGATTTTTTGGCTGGGTAACGTCGAAATATTTTTCAGTGGCGGGTTTACTATAATATGAATTCAAAATTGTTTGTTTTTGATTGGTGACAATCATTTTGCTTTGATTGAATCCAGTGGTCAAATAACGCGGAAAGAAAAACGCATTGTGGTATTTGCCATAATCAATTTCATAAAGTTCTGAAAATTTATAACCACCGGCATTTTCCTTATAAAGCTCAAAATCATTTTTCAACACACCAATTAAATCACCAATCGGGTGAACATTGGAAATCATAATGAAAAAGTCACGGCTTGGGAAAATAACCTGTTTGCCAATCGTATATAATGCTTCGAATTTGGCGAGCACCAAGTTGGAAGTATCACTGATATAACTTTGACCAACTTCTAATTTGGTTGTGGCCAATTCTGCAAATTGCCGGTTGATCTTTAATGCCGAAGCACGTGGCACTTCATTTAACCCACCGGTAAATTCCCCAGTGCTTTTTAAAGTGAAATTCAATTGAGCATATAAATTACACACAATGAAAATAGCCAGCAGCGCGTATTTTAATTTTAAATAAGGCGGCTTTAAAACATTGAAGATGGCAATACCCATTACGCACCAAATAAATGGCTGAAGATACATGACCATTTTGTACAAGCCAAAATCGCTGCGTAAGAAAAATAAGATTAATGCCACTGTCACCATAATGGTTGCCATAAACGCAGCAAAATAATTCCGTCGCATATATTTGAAAAGTGAATAAGCCAACCACAAACTTAAGATGATTGCGGCCGCAATAGGGATAATTAACAACGCATCATTAACGCTGGTCAATAAGGGAATCATGCCCCAAATAATGGCCAGGCCTGATGGCACTAAAAAGTAGGGGAAAAGCGAAGTAGATAAATCGTGATGGAAGTTAAAGTTACCGCCGGTTTGACCAATTAAAAAAGATAAAGCGATTAAAAAATATTTGTTTAAAAGTATAATACAGATTACACCACCCAATATTGCTGGGGTAATTTTATATTTCAAAGTAACACCAGTATTTTTGAACAGATTAACCGCAATATAAATGAACCAGCTTAATCCTAAAAACGGTAAAATTTCTGGATACCAAACCAATAATGCTGACACTAAAACACCAATTGGAACAATTTGTCCCAATAATTGCCATAGATTTTTGTAACGATAATTTTTTGATAGTAAAACGCCGCTGGCAATGCTTAATCCCAAACCACCAACCTGGCCAATTAGCTGATAAAGTGCACCAAGGCAACCCATTGGCGAAATTGCCAACAGCATCATGGTGAACAGCGCCCGTTTGCGTGAGGCAGTAAAGCTAGCAACGAAAGCAGTAGCGGCGCTTAATAATGCAATATGCAAGGCAATGATGGTTAGCATGAATGTTTGGTGGGCATTTAATTTTGTCACCGCACAAACAAAAGCGAGCATCAATTCACTACCAGCCCGTGACCCGCCCAGCGCATGCATATACCAATAAACCATGGTATAATCTTTACCCTGATAAAAAACATCGAAATCAGGAGCAGTTAAATAAGGGTGATTTAGAAAACGCGTCGCACCTAAAGCATAATTGGCCATATCGTCGTTTGAAAAGCTGACCCAGTCAAAACCATAAAGCAGCATCGGCCAAGCGGCCAATAACAAACCTATTAAGAGTATCAACATAAAAGGTGTTAATTGCTTATGAGGAAAAATTGGCTTTTTAACAAAATGAACAATGCCACCAACTAAAAACAAAGCAATTGCCAGATAAAGACCAAAATCTTTAACTGGAATGCCCCAGCGGTTAAGCATGAAAACGGGTAAAATAACAGTTGCAACCCCAACGGCAGGCGCTAAAAGTGCCCGCGGGATAGCACGCATGCGCGGCAGGCATGAAATAAGCAGGGCGTGACCGGTAAAACCAAAGAAACCAAATAATAAAATGGTTGTGATAAAGGCAAGCATCCGTCTTGTTTAAACAAACGGAAGACGATTGCAACAAACTAATCGCAAGTAATATCCAGCAGGCGAAAACGTAATTGGCGGGTATCTAGCCCTGGTGCCACAAATCCGCCACTTATATTTAAATTTAAAGGTTGCGGATACGTGGTTTCAAACAAATCAATATTTAAAGTTTGCAAGCCTGGCTCTAAGATATATATTTTAGCATCTATCTTGATGATAATTGGATTATAAGTACCATTAATATGACCTGGGACTTCACAGTGCAGGGTTAAGTTTTTTATATCTGGGTCTGCTATTAATAATTGTATATGGTGCTGCACCCAGCCATCGGCATCAACCCCGGTTATGAAAGCTTGCCAATGGCTAATTGTTTTTTTCATCAAACCAAAATTTAAGTTTTTTTCTGTAAAGGATATTTTTTTAATCTTACCAAAATGCATTAATTGACTGGCTTCAAAAAATTCAGCCATTTTGATGGCCGCTAAATTCCAATGTGACCAAAAAGCCAGCAATTTAAATAGCTTAAAATCTTCGAATTTCGTTGTTTGATCAAGTTCAAGATAGCCATGTGCAATTTGATTAACATTATGGGTAATCGGTAAAACCCGATAATCACCACGGAACTGCCAATGATAAACATCATGGAAAGTTGGATGATAATAAACATAAGCACCATAAAGTACAAATTCACTGGCATTCGGCTGTATCAATAATTGCTGCAGCTGACAATCATTATCTAAAGATGCTAAAATTGATTTCTTCAAAAGATATTGCGACATCGCCATAAATTCATATGCGATATCGTGTTTTAAAATAGCTTCAGTGCCTTCACGCCAAACATTGTATTCTTTAACCCAATTTTGAATGAACCAATATGGCTTATTATCTTTATCAAAAAAGTCTTTTGCGTAAGTCGGGGCACAAAATAGAAAATCGGAATCGCAAACCAAAAAATATTCGCTTTGCGCATAACGATAAGCAATTAACTTTAAATAGAGTTGATTGCGAAAATCATCGCCTGAATTAAGTTCTGGAACATCATCTTTATAGATAACACGCAGGCCAATGGGCTGGTGCAATTGATCCAAATAGGTTTGTTCCCAGCGCCAAATAAATAAAATCAATTGAGCTTTGTCGTGATAATAAAGATCGTAACTTTGAAAAAATAAATTTAGTAGCTGGAAATCTTTTAGGTGCGAACAGACAACAATATCCATCTAAGCAGCCGATTTTTGATAGCTTAGTAAAGGTGTGCGTTTAATCCCTAGCAGCGCTGTGTAAAGATTGGTATAACGTTCGGCCATGCGATCGGCGGTTAGTTTTTCATGAAAGCGCCGCTGGGCTTCGGTGCCTAATTTGCGGCTAACAAACGGATTTTGCCACAGAATATCCAACGCTTCTTGTAAGTGAATAGAGGATTTGGGCGGCACCATAATCCCCGTTTTGCCATGAATATTAACCCAACTGGTACCGTTACCGATTTCGCAAGAGATGATGGGTTTGCCTAACATGGCTGCTTCTAAAAGCGTTACATCCTGTGCGCCTGCATGGCGTATACCAGGCACCACTAATGCTTCGCACATATTTAAGATAACCATTTGATCGGTATCGGAAACGGCACCAAGAAAATACACATTCTTTAAACGCAAACGCTTAGCCATTTGCTGCCAAGTTTTTTGTTTGGGCCCTGTGCCAGCAATTACCAACGGGTAATGGCAGTTTTGTTGCGCACGCAACAAATTATTCAGACCCGTATGGGCTTCTAATTGATCAGCAAATAAGAAAAAGCGCTTGGGTAATTTTTTGCGCCAATAACCAATGCGGCTAGCATCCACAGGCGGGCAATTATTAGGGTCAATACCAATGGGTATAACTGCACTTTTATCGGCATGTTGCCGCAATAAGGGACTGGTGTGCCACAATTGCGGCGAGGTGGTCACGATGCAATCGACCGTTTTTAAAAATTGCTGCATCAAGGGATAATGCAAGGCGTTTTGCACTGTTTCCCCGATTGGATCAGTATGGTGGGTTACCACCGTGGGTTTGCCATGCCCCGCCATCAAATGGAGTAAATATCCGAAAGTCCAGGGAAAATGGTAATGAATAATATCATATTGCCTGGCCAAAGCTCGAAACCCTTGCAAGGCAGCCATGGAAAAACGCTTGCGAGCATCTGCTTTCGCCTCATGCACAAAATGGGCTGCAACTTGGCGTGGTTTGCCGTAAGGCGCTGAACTTAAAGTAAACACATCTGCTTGCACCCCATGGGCGCGGCTTGCTTCACACAGTTGATAAATCATCTGCTCAACATTGCCATGGGTGGATGGCATGTAAGATTGAAAAACATGCAAAATACGCATTGGAATCGCTATCAACAGTAAAGCGATAAGCTAAGCGCTTCGGTAGTCCAAAAGTGCTTCAAAC
Source organism: Alphaproteobacteria bacterium (assembly GCA_965246945.1). Taxonomy (GTDB): domain Bacteria; phylum Pseudomonadota; class Alphaproteobacteria; order UBA11073; family UBA11073; genus CBDFFW01. The sequence goes on along the minus strand of CBDFFW010000001.1, from coordinate 1,598,772 downwards.
TAAAATTTTTTAAAAAACGATTGAATGTAAGGCAAAAAATTATTACAACCTATAATTGCAATGCTGTGGCACCTAGCAACTTTCTTAATCTTAGGTTTGTTTATCGCTCAACCGGCTAGGGCTGAGTTTTTGATCAGCAATGCCGTGATTGAATTTACCGCCGATAGTCCGCATCAGCAGGATATTGAGCTGATCGGCCGCGGGCAGGAGGGTGATTATATCGCCAGCGAAGTAACCGAAGTTATTCACCCAGGAATGCCAGATGAACGACGCCAGGTATTGGATAATCCTAGTAAAGCCGGATTATTGGTAACACCGGATAAAACCATTTTACCGGCCGGTGCCCATAAAGTGCTGCGCTTTGTGTTGTTGAAAGCACCGGATGCAGAAGAGCATATTTATCGTGTGGCAATCAAACCGGTTATTAAAGGTTTAAATGGTAATGGCAAGTTGGGGTTAAAAATTTTAGTGGGTTATGAAGTTTTAGTCATTGTCCGTCCAACGCCGCTGCAACCCGATTATAAAGCGAACCGCACAGGAAAAACTTTCACGATACAAAATACTGGCAATACCGATATTTTATTTCAAGCTGGCCAGCAATGTGTGAATGATAAATGTGAAACACCGCCGGTTATGCGGGTTTATCCCGAGCAAACCAATAAGGTTACACTGCCTTTAAATACAGCCGTGCAATATTCTGTATGGGACGGCCAAACCACGGCTGAAAAAAAATGGGATTAGTATTATTTATTGGCAGATCAAAGCATCGCGATAAAGTAAAATGCCATTGGCTGCCGCCATCGCCGGTAATTGCACTTGGCATTGGCTTTGATCGGGTTTAACGAAGGTTAGCGTTTTAGGTTGCGCCAGTTCCGCTTGCAAACGACCCTGCGCGTTAGTGGTGATTTGCGCTTTGCCTTCTTGCAAAACAGCATCGACCAGTGGTTGGCCATCTGGTGTTTTGATTTGCGCCACCACGACATAAAATTGATTAAATGTGTAATGCAGTTTGGCCACATTACCTGGGTATAGCGTGACATTATGTTCTTTATTGTCATAATCCAATAATGCACTTTGGGCGGGCGCGACGCGTATTTTATAGGTATGAAAGGGTGTCAGATATAAAGTCTGCTTGCCGCCGATTGCCATCTTGCTCCGCTCAACCCCATTCACGAAAATCTTTAAAGGACCCTTAGTATCGCCGTCTGTTTCAATTAAAACAGCACTGGTATCATTTTGGCTGCCGCCCAGATGTACCTCGTCTTGTAACTGCATGGCATTCACGGCAAAATTGCCGCCATAGCCCAAACCATCATTGCCGCCGCTAATCGCTTGTTGCACGCTGCCGCGCAACCGGCCCATCGTATTTTGCCAATCGGCATCGGCATTAACCGATTTGCTTTTTTGATCGGCATTAATGCCAGCGCCAACCAATAAAGTGTCATCCGGTTGTACGCGGTTATGCCAAATACGCGCATTGCCAATTGGCCCTTGATTGGCGGAGCCAAAACTATTCCCAGCCGAACTGGTTATGCCGTAATCGCCAAATTTGTAAGAGAAGTTCAGAAAAATACTGCCATCATTCTGATCACCTGTTTTGGCATAATTGGCAGAGAGGCCAAGGGTGCTTTCACCGCGCTGCCATAAACGCCAATCGGCATAGGGACCAACCGAAGTGACGGCCGGATTTTGCGCATCTCTAATATAACTGGCGCGCAGGCCTAAACTTAAATTCATATTTAAAGCATAACTAAAGGTGCCGGTGGCTTGGGTAATGGTATTCAACCAGGTTTCATTATCAATGCGCATCGCGTCTTGCGCCCAAACCCGCCGAAAATCGGCCGATGCATTAAGCTTGCCCAAACTTTGCATAAAGCCACTTTGCCAACCCAAATCACCGCGTGAAGAAGCCAGAAAAGTACTGCGCAACTGCGTGCCTTCATGCAGCCAGAAAAATCCTGTTTCGCTTACCGCGCGGTCTTTAACCCCCAGCACACTCGCATTAAAACCAGTGCTATCATTCAAACGCCGAACGGTGCCAACGCGCAGCAGTGGTTCGCTGGTTAATTGCGGCAAAGTGCTATCATCATTGGCGGCCTTCCGGATAACACCGGCCTGCATATAATATTCCGACGCATCGGCAGCGGGAATTTCCGGGTTCTTGGCAAAAAAGCGTTGTTCGGTACGGGTTTGCCCATCGGCATCTTGAATGCGTAATTCAATATTATATGCACCATCCGGCAATTCGCTGGTATCTACAGTTTGGTTGCCGGCTTCATAAGTTTGAGAAGATAACAACCTGCCTTCCCGGTAAATGGAAACAAATGACCGGCGCGGCAAATACACAATCACGGGATTACCCTCGGTTTTATAAGCATCTAGGCGCGTGCGGCGGGAGGTGGCATAAGAAAAGCCGGCCATGTCATGATCGCTCACCAATTGCATGGCTTGGCTGCGAAACAAACCACCCGTGCTGCTCCAACCGTGCCGTTCAATGCTGGCCGCCGTAGTATCAAAGCGCAGTCCGCGATTGGTCATACTGGTATCCGCATCTAACTTCTTTTCGCCCCAGGCCAGAATAGCATTGTTCTGCACGCTATAATTGGGCTGGCCATTGGTGTTCCCGTTCACCGCACCATTAAATGCATAGACGGAGGAAAATCCTTGTGCCGGCAAGGGCAGATAGCGTTTTTTGCCATCAGCCACCACGCTTAAATATTTGGGGTTGATAAATAATTCTACGCTCTGCTGGTTTTCATCAAAAATCACACCGGTAATATCGGGCAGTAAATTACCGCAGCCTTCGCTGTGTTTAACAGTGCATAATAATTCTGTATGGCTGGGCATCGCGGTGGCCATCACGTCTTTTATTAGCGCCGGCGATTTAATCGCTGGAATATTTTTAATCACTTCAGCAGGCGCATCAAACTGAAAACTGCTGGGGGTAAAATGCGCAGAAAAACTACCGAGATTTTCACCGCCGTAACTAACGCTAACCTGGGTAAGGCGTGGTGCGGCCAATTGTTCGAAGCCATCGGGAATGCCGTCCACTTTTACCAAATCGGCCTGGGCTGCATACATACTCCCTATTAATACCAAGAAGCTCGCCAAAACTGTGCGAGCTGCCAATGAAAGATGGTGATTAACGCGCCGCATCTTTTAATCCGGCGACAGCAATAGGGTGATCGTATCGGTGTAAGTACCAGCCAAAGCCGCCGTCATCGCCGCTTGCGTAATCTTAATGGTCAGGCGGGCATTAAGCCCAGCAGCACAACTAGTTGACAGTATATTAGCATTCGCACGATTACTAAGCTTAACGCCGTCACTTAATTGCGTACCAGCCGATGAACTTAAATTACCAACACCGCCATCATTCCAATACAAACTATAAGGAATGGTTTGGGTGCCTTTTTTGAGCACATAGCTGCCATTGCTGCTCGTCACGGTAATGGCATAGCTGCCCACGGGCACTACATTGATGGCATAAATACAAATATCCATCGAGGCGCTAAGCGCTGGATCGCCAATGCCCCAATTGGGCAAATTAAAATCACTGATATTCGTAATCTGCGCAGCCACCCCGCCAAGCGCATAGGCTGGGTGGGTACCAAGACAGCAAATCAATAACAGGGTAAGCAGTAACCGCATTTTTAGTATGGGGTAATCAGCATGGTCAGCGTGCCGGTATAGGGCGTGGCGCTGGCGGTTGCGGCGGTCATATCGGTGGAGGTGATACCGACAACGACCCGTGCTGTATCATTGGACGCGCCCCCCCCACTGCAAGTGGCACTGGCCGTGGCCGCATTGGCAAACGGGCTGGCCGATTGCGTGGCCGCAGTTAGCGAAGTACCGGTATTGCCAATCGCGCCCGCGCCGCCAGCATTCCAAGTGACGGAGTAAGGCAAGGTACGGCTGCTGCTGGCAATCGTGAAGGCATTGCTGGTACCGCTGCCGCTGGCAGTGACATAATAACTGCCGGTTGAAGAATAGACGCAGACATTGCTGTATAAAGTAACAGCGCCGCCGCCAATGCTCCAATTCGATAAAGTCATATCCGACAAATCGCTGATTTGCGCCTGGACCGATTTGGTTACGCTGATATTGGCTGAACCGGTTGAGGTAGCACCTAATGTGCCTTGGGTTGCGGCCAATGCCTGTGTGGCAATAAAAGGTAGGGTTAAAGCGGCAATGGCGCTTAAACTTGAAGGGGTAATATGTTTCATGTTTCTCTCCAGATGAACTATCTAGAGTTAATTTTACGTGCTATTTATTAACCACAGGTTGTAAAGATCTTAATATTTCTTTAACATACTTTTGTATGTTATGACGATTATTCAAGTGTTTATAAAATGTTTCACGTGAAACTATTCCTATTTTTGAATAAATTTATCTAGATAAATGGTCAATGTAAAAATGTCTTGATGAAAATTTACTTTAGCGGGAGCTAAAAAGTTGGGCGATTTGCCGGTCAACAATCACATCAGCCGGTTTAAGCGGATGCGTTAAAGACAAACCAGGTAAATGCGTCGCGCGGGACAGCGCCACATAAATTTGCCCGCTGGCAAATGCGCCGCACTGCATATCCACGCGCACATCATCCAAACTTAACCCCTGTGCCTTATGCACAGTACTCGCCCAGGCCAGTTTAATCGGCATTTGACTGTAAGTGCCAATCACTTCGCTCACAATCTCTTCTTTGGCAGCATTCCAGCTATAACGGTACCGCTCCCAATTATGCGGTTCGATTTTATAACTGCTGCCATTATCCAAGCGCACGGTGATTTCTGTATCCGATAATTTAGTAATGGTAGCCAAACTGCCATTCACCCAACGTTTTTGCGGATCGTTTTTCAACAGCATTACACGGGCATTGATTTTTAAATCAAGTTTAACTGGGGCGGGTAGTTGATCACCATCTAAACCAAATTCACCGCTAGTTTCGCCAATATAGCTTTTAGGTTGTCCAGGCAGGGCGGCCAGCATGGCATGATTATAAGCATCTGCTTCCGCATTACGGCCAGTGAGCAAGAGGGGGGTATAACCTTCACGGTGGGGCCGCACACAAACCTGGTTCAGCATTTCAAGCGTCGATTGCAGTTGCTGGCTGCTGCGAATATTTCCCAATAGTGCAATAAATTCTGGATCCGATTGGCGAAACACCTGTTGCAATTCCACCGTTTGCAAATTGGCTGTTTGCAACGCTTTGGCACCAGGTGCATAAGGTGTCGTATAGCCAGCGGCTTGCAACATTACCAATTCAGATGATTGCACCACCGGTGGCAATTGATAAAAATCACCGATCATCACCAATTGCACGCCGCCAAAAGGTAGGGGGCTATTGCGGTTAATTTTTAAGGCATAATCAATTTTATCAATCAAATCTGCACGCACCATCGAAATTTCATCAATGATTAAGCGCTGCAAATGTTTAATCACCTGTTTGTTTTTACCGCGCACCGGTTGCATCTCATGCAAATTTTGCAGCCGCGGCGGGATTTGAAAAAAGGAATGAATGGTTTGCCCGCCTGCTTGCAAAGCAGCCACGCCGGTGGGCGCAATCACCACTTGCTTAACGCCTTTGTCTTTGGATAATTCGCGGATTAGCGTGGTTTTGCCAGTGCCGGCGCGTCCGGTGATCAATACCGGTTTTTGCCGCTCCGCAATTGCCTCAAACGCTGCTGCAAAGACACCGGTATCAATATCCGATTTTGGCTGGGCAGCAAGCGAAGACATAAATCAGTATAAGGGAGGAAATCTCGTGATACAAATTTACTATTATAGTAAGGTGGTTGTTCTAATCTATAAAACTAGATCAAGTGACTGTGCTGGCACGCGTTTTACATCTGGTGCAGCTTTTGGGAACATTCTTGCATGTAATTTCATAGCTACCATCTTACCATGTGCGCCTGCGCGGGATGCCAGATAAGGGCCGCTTGTTACATCACCTGCCGCCAACACGTCTGAATGAGATGTTTGGCCATTTTTATCAATTTGAATAAGACCTTGGTTAGTGAACTTAATACCAGGAAAAGCCGCTTCTAATAAGCCCGTTTGATAACCAATAGCATAGAAACAAGCATCAAGCGAAATTTCTTTGAGGCCAGTACCGTTTTCTACCACCAATGCCTTTGCATTATTATTTTCGTCCATAACAAATCTTACTGGCGCGTGATGCGTTAAAACTTCAGCGCCTTCTTCGGTCACAAAACTTCTTTCTTTCTGATCTGCACGTACTTCATTACGTGCAACAACTTGCACAGAAACAGCACCTGAACGCAGTGCCATGGATGCAACATCCATCGCTGTATCGCCAGCGCCGATGACGACTACGCGTTTCCCAGTTAAATGCGTTGAAACTTCTTCATGCGGTAAAAGACCATGAATTGCGCCACTCACCTTATAAAGAAAATGGTCACCTGAAGTAACATTAGCGGGAGCAATACCATTGCTCATCTTCTGAAAATCAAGCTCATTTGGCTTTGGTGTACCGATAGTAATAATTTTCTGATCATAAGTTCGACGTAGTGCGGAAAATGAAATGATATCTTTGGGCAAGATCCCACGCATTTCAGGTGTTGGATTATCGGTTACAAAATGATTTTGATAAAATTTGATACCTAAAGATTTTTCCATTAATGCAATAGGTTGTGCCATTGTTCCTTCATAATCCATTTTGGTTGGCGGAATACCAAAAGCGCCAAGGCCGCCAACTTTAGGATTAGCATCATAAACTTTAACTTCCCAACCTTTTAGTGCCAAATAATAAGCCGCTTCCAAGCCAGCAAAACCACCACCAATTATTGCCACCGTTTTACCATTTGGTTTTGCTTTCATTTCAGGCAAATGATCTGCAAAGAAACCAGTTTCAAAACCCCATTCTGCCACAGTTCGTTGGATTGGTTTGATGGCTACCGGATTATCACCATGCCTGCCATTAAAACATTCCCCTTCACAGTGTTCATGCGTTGGACAAAGCTGGCTATAAGCGATTTCAAAAATGGTGGTTTGCAATTGTAATCTGGCAGCTTCTTCCCAATTGCCATTTGCTACATGGGTCATGATATCACGAATGTGATGACCGAATGGGCAACCTGTACCGCCTCCTGTGCCATTACTGCAAGTAGCGCTTTTACAGGCGGAGCAATAACCGGCAGCTGCAGTAGCAGCTTCCACTTTGGCGCGTGGTATGCGTTGAACCCAGCCAAGTCGGTTAATAACTGGCAATGCTGAAAAATTACCGCGCTCACCGGTAAGCCCTAAAAACCCTTTACGTGCTCTAAGGTTTGTTTCATCAATCGCTAAACTATGTGACATTTTCAATCCTTATTACGGTGCAACAACGGGTAATGGTGTGGCGGCGGGTTTGGGGAGAATAACCCAGTAATTTTCTTCTGCTTTACCGTTAAAATACGTATCACCCGTACTGGTTTCATAGCGGGTGGTTAATGCTGTTAAACGGCGGGTCATTTCTATTTTTTGTTCGCCTTTCAATTCCGACAAGCGGCAAATTTTAACCGTGCTATCATTCATGCGTTTGCGGTTGTCACCGGTTGGATCATAATTGAACGCCACCCCGCCAGACATGCCGGAAAAAGCATTGTTACCAATTCTGCCACCTAATAAAACTTCACCGCCGGTCATAAACGTACAAGCATGCCGGCCCGCATTGCGGCGCACCACTGCGCTCGCATTGGAATTGCGGACCGCGAAGCGCGCGCCTACACCCAATTCGCTATCAAATTTACCACCCGTAGCACCATAAAGTGCTGAGCCACCCACACCGTAATTGGGCGCACCTTCTGGAATATTATCATTGGCCGGTTTTTTAATCACTAAATGCGCACCATCGGCCAGCATTTTACCCGCACCGCCGCCCACAGTTCCTTCATGGATTAGCGTCATATTTTCGCGCACCAAACAGCCCCAGGATTGACCGGCGGCCCCTTGTGAAGTGATGGTTACTTTCGCAGCGCGTGCAGAATTACTGCCTTTGGCAATATCGCGCGTAATCACACCGGATAGGGCTGTGCCGATATTGCGGTGGGTGGGGTTCACTTCACCTAAATCAACGGTGATGTCTTGGTCCGGATCGCGGGCAAGGTAAGCGGCCACCGCTTTGTCAACTGGTTCGTTATCATTGGCGGCACTATCCGGCGCACAGGATGTTGCGCAATTCAAATCCAATGGCGGGGCGGCCATTTGCAAAAATCTATCGAGCTTTAGTGAATCCCAATAAGGATTGCCGGTTTGTGCTTGCGTTAACCAGTTGGCGGCCTGCCCATGAATATCATCAAAGGATTTAGCACCGATGGCAGCCAATTCTTCGCGGCAACCCTGCGCCATAAAGGTGAATAGGTTGATGATATAGTCAGCCTTAGCATTAAAATGACTACGCAATTCAGGATTTTGCCCAGTAATTCCGGCCCCGCAACCCCCACCTTCTGGATTGCCCTGGCATTGCCCTTGCATATCACAAAGCATTGCAATCAAGGGCAAAGTACCAAAACCAAAGCGTTCGGCACCAAAGAACGACATTTTGATAGCATCACCTGGCGTGCGCATCATGCCATCGGCTTCCAGTGTGGCGCGGCCGCGCAGATTATTCGCGATCAGCTGTAAATGCGATGTCCATAATCCAAGTTCAGTCGGCATGCCGGCGCCATGAATCGATGAATCTGGACTGGCGCCTGTGCCACCATTATGACCGGCGATTAAAACGTTTTCGGCGCCGGCTTTTACCACGCCAACGGCAATGGTGCTTACACTGCTGGTGGAAACTAGCTTAACACCAATTTTCGCATTAGGGTTAGAGGTTTTCAAATCAAAAATTAATTGTGCAAGATCTTCAATGGAATAAATGTCATGGTGGGGAGCAGGGCTGGCCAATGATTTGTAAGGTTCGGCACCGCGCGTTTTCGCAATTTCTGGCGTTACTTTATTGGCCAACATTTGGCCGCCTTCACCAGGCTTGGCGCCTTGCGCCATTTTGATTTGTATCTCAACTTTGCCAAAAGTTTGTGTGATTGGATCCCATTCACCAGTTAAAAATTCACAGGTGACACCGAAGCGAGCCGAGGCAACTTGCGCACAGCTCGCTTTATGTAGCCATTCTGGGCGCTCACCGCCTTCACCACTCACTGCAATAATGCCCATTTTGCGGGCGGCTTCAAAGATTGTTACTTGGGCTTCTTCGCTTAACGCTCCGTAACTCATTGCTTCAATTACGAAACGTTTGATAATATTTTCGACACTTTCAACTTGCTCAAGCGGAATTGGTGGCCGCTTTTTAATATTCAACAAATGGCGCAGATGCAGCGGCGAATTATTTGTTTCTGAATCCTGTAAAACATCTGGCGCTAAATCTTTCGACCAGCCGCCGTTTTGGGCGCGGGGAAAAGCATCGGCAATCTGGCAGGCATCTTTAAATGCCTGGTAATCATTTTCTTGAACCGCTTTATGAATTCTGGCGATAAAGGCGGAATTCCAGCCATGTAATTCCGCCTTTTCATCGCGCTGTTGCTGCCGCAAACTACCTTTTTCCAATTGCGGCGCATAATGTGCATTGTAGGCGGCATTATGCCGTTCCAATTCCCAATTATTGATTAGTTGACCATCAAATCCGCCCAGCAGATTGGCGGCCCCTGGTATAAATTCTTCCGTAAATTTTTCATCCAAACCCAGTATTTCCAGCTGGGCACCACTGCGGTAAGCATTAATATCGGTAATGCCTTTTTTAGACATAATTTTTAAGATGCCTTTATCCAAAGCATGATAAAAATTCTCGATATTTTGTTCATCTGCGCCTTGGCGCATCAGCATGGCTTCGGCTAAATTTGGACAGACCGTATCCGCGCCGCCGGTAATGGCCATGGCGGTGGCATGCGAATCCCAAATATCATAAGCGTTTAGATGCAGTTTAACTTTATGGCGTTCATGCCGGCGCATCAAATGCGCATTCACGGCTGAAGCAGCCAAGGCCCCATTGATTACCGCGCGTTCGCTGCTGGTCTTCTCATGCGTTAATTCGATATGGGTGAAGCCATTGGCGATGGCTTCGGCTGCCTGTCTTTGTAAACGCCTTAATGCTTCTTCCAAGGTTTCTGTGCCATCGGCGGCAAAGGTAGCATCCAATTTAATAATGTCATCGCGGCCAATGGTATTTTTCATGGTCGCGAATTGATGGCGACTTAAAATTGGGCTTTTTAATTCTAAGGCACGCGCATCGCCCTTGGTGCCATGCAGCCAGCTGGTTAAAGAAAATGCATCTGGTTCGCGCGCAAGATCAATCGGCGGATTGGTTACTTGCGCAAAATATTGGCGCATAAAACGGTAAAGCGGGTTGCGCACTCGGGATAACGGCGCAATGGCCGTATCATCGCCCATCGATGATATTGCTTCAACCCCTGTGCGCGCCAAAGTGGTCAGAATGCGGTCTTGCTCTTCCGCGTTAAGGCCAATGGCATTGGCCAGGCGCACCCACTCTCCATCCGTGCGGTTGTTTTTTATATTTATCGCAGTCGCTGCAAAATCAGCAGTATAGGGAGTATCTTTTAAAGCGGGGTTCGCAAAATTATTGATTTTCTCAGCGCCAATTTCTTCGATTAAACGCGCATTGATCGCCGCATTATCCAAAAACTCACCCGTTTGCATATCCGCTGCCACCATCTCACCGGCTTCCAACAAACGACGTTCGATAACGAGCGCATTATCCAATGGCACTGCCCCATCTTCGGAAGCAGCAATCAAGCGGCCATCACTGGTGCGGATAACCCATACGGGGCGCAGGGCGTTGTCATCCACTTTCGCAATGGCAGTTTTACCATCACTGGCCAAACCACCCAACGGTCCGCTCCACGGCCCCATTTGGGCCCGCAAATAACTGGCCAGTTTGTATTCTTCTGGAGACATCAGCTTGGCATCTGGCACTTCAGAAGTGGTTATCCGCATGGCTTGCAGCAGGCTCATCCCTTCATGTTCGACCAGATAGTTGACCATCGCAAAAAGATGGCCGGAATCTGAACTGCTAACCGGAATAACATTAGCGCCATAACGGTCAATTGCAGCTAAAACATTTGTTGTATCTGAATTGATTTCACCATTATGCGCCCCGCGGCGTAAAGGTTGCACACGCGCGGGCAGCGTGGCGGTATTGGTTGAAAAACGTTCATGGCCAAGCGCAAGATTGGTGATAAAATCTGGATTGGTTAAATCAGAATAAAATTGGCCAAGCCGCTCGGGCAAAACCATATATTTGTAAATAATAACTTGCGCTGAAATCGAAACGGCAACAGCATCAGGATGCTGCTCGGCTAATAAAAAGCCTAATTCTCTTTCGGCTTGCAACAAATGCCGTTCAAATGCGTCATCGGTTAAATCTTCACGCCGCTCAACAATCGCTTGCCACATGGCGGGTTTTTGACGCAAACCTTCGGGACCGAGCTGCGTATCATCTGTCGGTACTTCACGCCAGACAATCCGGCCGAATTCACCAAGTGTGGTTTCGATATCCGTTTTTAATTCAGCTTGTTTTTTGGCATCCTGCGGTAAATAAAATTGCCCAACCCCAACTGTGCGCTCGGCATTTGCCAATTTTTTGAAAAAATCTTGTGGTAGACCTATTAGTAATCCGGCACCATCACTGGTTTTATCATCCGCGCCTGTGCCAGCTCGGTGGGTCATCCGCGCTAAAGCAGTTAATGCATCGGGTAAAATATCAGCTCTCGGCTGACCATTTTCCGCTACGATCATTACCAGCCCGCAAGCATCTTTTTCTTGCCCAATTGGATTGGCGGCTAAGGCTGCAACTTTTTCAAAATCGCTCATCGCATCCTTCACTTAATATGTTTGGCTAAAATATCGGGCTATTAAGTGATCTGTATTAAATATGGAAATTAATTTTTGCAAAGCATTTCCATAAATTTTTTATTAAATTTATATGACAAAGTTAAATTATTACTCTTTTAATGCCACGAGATTTAAAATTTATTTTATAATTTAAACAGTATGTCATTAATCAATATTAAAGTTTATTATCCTAAATTGTTTTATGAAATTTAACAAATTGGCTGTATACAAAAATTATTCCAATTAAAATTTAAGAACATTTAACCAATAAAAATAGTTAATATAAAATGCCCAAAAATATTTGATAAATCAATTTTATTTTTGGCGCAATCAATTCATTATGCATTTATAGATATTTATATTATATATGCATGCAATAAAAACATTCCGCCCGAGAGCTTTTAATGTCAAATAGCAATTCTGTTACTTTAGTAAAAACTGGTGTTGCTGAGTTAGATGATGTATTGGGCGGTGGTTTAACCGGCAATCGCGTTTATTTGTTGCATGGTTCGCCGGGCGCAGGGAAAACAACATTGGCTATTCAGTTCCTGCTTGAAGGCGTGAAGCATGGCGAAAAGGTAATCTACATTACTTTGTCGGAAACCAAATATGAGCTATTGGCCACAGCGGCAGCGCATGGCTGGGATTTAAGCGGTATTGAAATTTTTGAACTGGTTGCGCAAGAAAAAGATTTGGAGCCAGATAATCAATACACGATGTATCAATCATCGGAAGTGGAGCTGGGCGAAACAACAGTTACAATTATTGAAAAAATTAAGGAAACTAAACCATCGCGGGTAATTATCGATTCATTAGCCGAGGTAAAGTTATTAGCACAAAATTTGCTGCGTTACCGCCGGCAAGTATTGGCCCTAAAACAATTTTTTCTTGGCCGCAACTGCACTACGATTTTTTTAGACGATAAAACCGCCGCAGCTGATGAAGATAAGCAGCTGGAAAGTATTGCGCATGGTGTCATTAGTTTGGAGCAATTATTACCTGAATATGGGGCCGAACGCCGCCGTTTGCGAATTAGTAAATTGCGCGGGCAAAAATACCGAGGTGGTTATCACGATTTTGCAATCGTGAAAGGTGGGTTGGCTGTATTCCCACGTTTAATTGCGGCTGAGCATAAACGGTTATCAAGCAGCGGCCAGTTAAAAAGTGGAATTGTTGAATTAGATAACATGTTGGGTGGGGGCATTGAATATGGCAATAGCATGTTACTTTTGGGGCCAGCTGGTGCCGGTAAATCATCACTGGCAATCCAATATGCAATAGCCGCTGCACAAAATGGCGAGCGAGCGGCGGTTTTTTCATTTGATGAACGGATGGATACCATTTTGCAACGGGCCAACGGTATTCAGAAAAATGTCAAAAATTTAATTGAGCAGAAATTAATTAGTATTCAAACCGTTGATCCGGCTGAATTATCTCCTGGCGAATTTACCGATTATATCCGCAAAGCGGCTGAAGGACGTGATGGGCATGCGCCTGCTAAAGTATTGGTTATTGATAGCTTGAATGGTTATCTGAACGCTATGCCAGAAGAGCGTTATTTGATTGCCCAGCTACATGAATTATTAACTTATTTAGGTCACTTAAATATTGTAACTATTTTAGTGGTCGCTCAACATGGTTTATTGGGGCAAGCTATGCGATCGCCAATTGATACAAGTTATCTAGCAGATTCAACAATTCTATTTCGTTATTTTGAGGCAATGGGTGAAGTGCGCCAAACTATTTCAGTCATTAAAAAGCGTAGTGGTCCGCATGAACGCACGATCCGTGAGTTTAAAATTGACGAAAATGGTTTGCGGATTGGTGAAGTGTTACGTGATTTTCAGGGTGTTCTTACTGGTACCCCAATTTACATAGGGGCGGATGAAATGCTGTTAAAAAACCGATGAAATTAAATGGATCTACGGCAGATTATAAAGTTTTAATTCTGGCGCCAACCCGCAAAGATGCCGAAATAACTGCAAAAATTCTGGCTAGTGAAAAAATTTCATCGGTGATTTGTCATGATTTGCATCAGATATGCCGTGAAATCAATAATGGGGCGGATGCAGCTATTTTAACTGAAGAAGCGATTTTCGCTGATAATACTAAGATGTTAGAAAATATATTACGTGCACAGCCACCTTGGTCGGATTTTCCACTAATTGTTTTAACACCAGCTGGTCGTGATATTGCCAGCTTAGCCAAGCAGCTACAGGCCATTGGCAATATGACCCTGCTTAATCGGCAATTAAATATTGCAACCTTTTTAAGCCATATAAAAAGCGCGTTACGCGATCGTTACCGGCAATATGATTTACGTGATTACATTGAAGAAGAGGCAGAACAAAAAATCGCTTTGCAAAAAAACGAAGCATTGGCCAATAGCGCACGGCAGGCAGCCGAAGCGGCTAACATCGCCAAATCTGAATTTCTGGCCAATATGTCCATGAAATTAGAACGCCAATGAATGCGATTATCGGGTTAACAAATATTTTGGCTATGAGTGAACCGTTAACGCAAAAGCAAAAAGATTATTTAAAAACCTTACAGCTTTCGGCCGATAGTTTACTTGCACTCATTAACGATTTGCTGGATATTGCCAAAATTGAGTCCAGTTCAATTGAGCTCGAACAAATGCCTTTCTCGCTGACCCAACTTGTCCAGGAAGTTGTTAGTATGATGATGTTGCGGGCGCAGGAAAAAGGCTTGCTCTTTACTGTAAAGCAAAACAGGGCTTTCACAAATATTCATTATTATGTAGGAGACCCACTCAGATTGCGGCAAATTTTGCTTAATTTATGCAGCAATGCAGTTAAATTTACTGAAACTGGTGGGATTGAAATTGAAATTACGAGTGAAAAGATAGCAGATACCAATAAAGATATGATTACCTTAACGGTTAAAGATACCGGCATTGGAATTGCGAAAGAAAATTTGGAAACGATATTCGGAAAGTTTATTCAGGCCGATACTTCAATTAATCGCAAATATGGTGGTACCGGTTTGGGTTTGGCTATTACTAAAACACTGACTGAGATAATGGGCGGCACAATTGAAGTTGAAAGTCAGATCGGTAATGGATCAGTTTTTAAAATTCGCCTACCGCTAGAAAAAGCGAATGAGCAGCATTTGTTAGACGAAAGTATCAACTTGATAGATATTAAAGCTTCTAATGCTAAAGTAAATAATCAACCGCATATTTTACTGGTTGAGGATTATCCGGCAAATATTTTAGTCGCCACTACTTTTCTAGAAAGTTTTGGTTATCGCTGTGATGTAGCGTGTAATGGGATAGAAGCAATTGAAAAAGTTAAATCCAATGATTATGCTTTGGTACTGATGGATGTACAAATGCCTGGCATGAACGGTTTTGATGCCACAAAAATTCTGCGTAAAAATGAATTACAAAATAATTTGCCGCATTTGCCAATTATTGGCATGACTGCTCACGCTTTGGCAGGTGACCGTGAACGTTGCATTGCGGCAGGCATGGATGATTATATCGCCAAACCATTTAACCCAAACGAATTACAAGAAAAACTTGAAACCCTTATCCAATCAATAAACTAAACTTCACTTTACTTATAAAAAAAGAATGCCAACTTAAATTTTACACAGACACAATTTAAAAAGGATTCTTCATCCATTGAAATTATTTAAATTCCAAAAATTTAATTTGATCGTCGTTATAACTCAAAAATTGATTGTACAATATTCATGAAGATCGCAGAAAAACATAAAACTAAGTAAAATTTATTGGCATCCTAAATTTAAGTTTTGCAGCGTTAAAAATTAGATATTGCCGGCATTTCACCCAATTTTTTTAGCAATGGTGTCATGGTCAAGCCCTGCACAATAATGGAGAAGGCAACGACCCCAAAAGTAATCGTGGTGATCATTCCCCGCATTGGCAAATCTACTGGTAAGCCCAGTACCAAGGCCAAAGCCAACGCGCCGCGCAGCCCGCCCCAAAATAAAATATGCTTATGCGGCCAGGAAACTTTTAATTTGGGTAGACCGCTAAACAAGGCGCAGCAGCCATAAATGGCAATCGCCCGTCCCAACAAAACCAATAAAATAATGATCGCCAGTGGCCACCATACAGCCGAGAAGTTTTCATGGGCTAATGGCATACCCATCATCAGAAAAATGAGCGAATTTACCGCAAAGCCCATATATTCCCAAAAAGAGGCGACCGCTTCATGCCCTTTATCGGTTAAGACGCCCAGCTTGCCGATATTCCCCAACATTAAACCAGCGGTTAGCGTAGCTAGGACACCGGATAAATGAAAATGCTCGGCCAGTAAAAATGATCCGTAAGCGGCAATTGTCGTAAATGTGATTTCTACCAAATGATCATCGGTGCGGCCAGCCAATAGCAATGCCGCACCACCTACCAGCGCCCCGCAAAAAACACCACCAAATACTGTTAGTAAAAACGACATGGCAATGCCCATGGTGCTTAATGCTGCATCGCCGGTAATGGCGGCCAGCGCCACGCCAAACAATACCGCCGCAGTCCCATCATTGAACAGACTTTCGGTTTCGACCAGCAGGCCCAGCCGTCCTTCAACCTGGGCAGCTTTAAATGTGGCAATAACCGAAACTGGGTCAGTCGCCGAAATTAACACGCCGAATAACAACGCTGCCTGCCACGGCCAATGCAGGCCATAATAAATTCCGAGTGTAACAACAGTCGCGGCAACCAATACGCCCAACGTGGCCAGGGTTAAAGTTACCGGTAAATCGCGCCGCAAATATTTCCATGGCATCAGGAAAGCGGCTTCAAAAATCAGCGGTGGCAGAAATGCTTTAAAAATTAAATCTTTGGTCAGGCTGATTTCCAGCGGCACGGCCATAAATGCAATGCCCAAACCGGCAATGACCAGCCCCACTGTGTAAGGCAGGCGCAAACGCCGCGCCAGCATGGAAACCACGGCGGCAATCAGCAGCAATAATCCGATGCGTTCAATGCTGAAAGGCATGCGTAACTTTATCGAACTGCTGGGTTTTGGCAATCAAAGCAGAATGTATTTAAAAATTGTTCAATTAATTTATACAGAATTTTTACGGGACGAATATCGATTGTAAATTTAAACTCAGTAAAATTTATGTGGTTGAAATTGCAATGCATTACATAACCGCGCCCCTCCTTTGCAAATTTAGTTATTTAAATTACAATGATTAATTAATCGCTTACAGAACATCGCAATGTCACTTTACGAAAAAATCATGGGGCCGGAACTGGCCACCCAACAGGATGCCGAACAAAAAGTTGGGCCGGTAGCCGGTATTCCCATGTTGGGCTTGGATGCGCTGTCATCGGCTGCTTATGGACCGGAGGCAACGCTAACCGTGCTGCTGGCCATTGGCACGCTGGGCTTAAGCTATATCGTGCCGATTACTGGTATTATTTTATTGCTGCTAACGGTCGTCTATTTTTCTTATCGGCAGACGATGACCGCTTATCCCGATGGGGGTGGTTCCTATACAGTTGCCAAACAGAATTTGGGCACAAATTTTGGTTTGCTGGCAGCTGCCTCGCTAATGTTGGATTATATCTTAAACGTTGCAGTTGGTATTGCGGCTGGTGTCGGTGCGCTGATTTCCGTACTGCCTATTTTGCATGATTATATTTTACCGCTTTGCTTGGTAATTCTGCTGTTAATTACATTCGTTAATCTGCGTGGTATGCGTGAATCCGGCACTGCTTTTATTGTTCCAACCTATGTGTTTATCGGCACCCTTGCTGCTACCATTGTTATTGGAGTGACGAAAACCTGGCTGAGTGGTGGTCATCCTGTCGCTGTCGAAATACCGCCGGTGGTGCCGATGGCATCAATCGGTGCTGGTTTTTGGTTACTGCTCCGCGCCTTTGCTAATGGTTGCACCGCAATGACAGGGGTCGAAGCAATTTCCAACGGTATTACCGCGTTTAAAAAACCAGCGGTGCGGAATGCGCAATATACATTGGCCAGTGTCATTATTATTCTGGGTCTATTACTCGCCGGTATTGCATTTTTGTGCCAGGCTTATGGCATTGCGGCGACTGATCCCAATAGCCCTGCCTATCAAAGTATTCTTTCGCAATTAACTGCCGCGATCACTGGCCGTGGATTATTTTATTATGTGACGATGGGCAGTGTGATTGCGGTTGTTTGCTTATCTGCCAATACCAGTTTCGCGGATTTTCCGCGCTTATGCCGGTTGCTGGCTTTGGATAATTTTTTGCCGTATGCGATGGCTGGCCGCAACCGCCGCTTGGTTTATGCTTATGGGATTACCATATTAGCCGCGATGGCGGCGGCGCTACTCATTGCGTTTGGCGGCATTACCGACCGGTTGATTCCGTTATTTGCCATTGGCGCGTTTGGTGCTTTCACTTTATCGCAAGCGGGCATGGTGGTGCATTGGTATAAGCGGTTAGACAATACAGAAGAACGTCAAAAAAATCGTGTTTCATTGGTGATCAATGCAATTGGTGCGACAGCAACTGGCTTAGTATTATTAGTCGTGTTGGCGACTAAATTTGATGATGGCGCCTGGATCATTTTATTATTGTTGCCACTGTTATTTACATTATTTGTCATTACCAAACGGCATTATGTTTTTGTGGCGCAGCAGCTGGCTTGTGATAGGCCGTTAAACATTGATAATTTGCAGTCCCCTGTGGTAATTGTGCTTATGCGGCAATGGAGTATTATTTCGCGTAATGCTCTGCGCTTTGCTTGCGAATTATCGCCTGAGGTTATCGCCGTGCATATTAATTCCGATGGTGATGGCGGTGCACATCTGCAACAAAAATGGCAAACTTATGTTGCCGAACCTTTGAAGCAGCAGGCCAAGCCTGTGCCACGTTTGGTTTGTGTAGAATCACCTTATCGCCGCTTTTTCTATCCATTATTTGAAACCATCAAAACCATTGAAGCCGCTTATCCAAACCGCACCATTGCTGTCGTTATTCCAGAATTGGTGGGCGGGCGCTGGTATGATTACTTTTTGCATAATCAACGAACCACTGCGCTAAAAGCCGCGTTGTTATTGCGTGGTGATCAGCGCATCGCAGTGGTAAATGTGCCTTGGTATTTAAAACGAACGGCATAATTTTAATACGGATAATAAATGAAAAAATAACTGAAAGTTAAAACAATATCGGGCTATTCTTCTAATTTTAAATCACTAAAATAACTATTGAATGTAAAAGTGGAGGGCACGGTTTGACTTAAACTTTAAGTTGGGTAGCCGTTCATTATCATACATTAAACGAGACAAAAATTTGTTATATTATAACAAATTTCATTGCATTTATAAATGTTATATTATAACAAAAATGAATGTCAGGTTTGAATAGGATTAAGTTTTTCAGTGTAGAAGACGGCGGGGCATTGCTGGGCATTATGGGTAACGCCACGCTCAACCGTAGTGGTAGTCCCATATCAAAAGCCGCTATTTGTTTAGCGGGGCGGATTGCTTGGGCACGTTTGGCGCATACCAAACCAGATGATGAAGCAATTCCCGATTTTGCTGAAGCAGCAACGGGTATTTTACTTGAAAAGCATAATAAGACCCCCATGGGTGAAATTGGTGTGGGCATTGCGCAAATAGCGGCCCGCAATACCGCAATCACACTACAATCTGAAATTAATGCCACCAAGGAAAAGGATGCACCTATTGAATCTATCCCTGTAATCGTGCAACAGCCTGCTGTTGATCCACCTAAAATTCCTGCAGTAACATCAGTACTGTCATTGCCGTCAGCTAAAAAAGACACGCCAATTTCAGCCGATAAGCAACATGCAGAGCCATTGGCAACAGTACCGGTGTTACCGCCATCAAAAAATAAAACGCCCGATTTAGCAATAATCACAGATAGATTGGTTGCAATAGCCAGGGTGCGCTGGCGTTATTCTGCGCAAGCGGGAGATGCGGCAGCCAATACTGCCGAATGGCAGCAATTGAAAGCACAAATGCCGGAATTGACCCGCTGGTTTGCCAATTATCATGCGGGCCGGTTGCATAATGCCGCGCAACGAAATATTTTCGCTGGCGATAATCAAACTACTCTATCGATTGCTTTGCATGGCTATTTGGAACAGATGGCGGCTAATCAACCCAATCAAGTTTTACAGCTACAAAGCGAATTAAAGTAATCCTTGCTATATGTTATGTTATAACATATAGCATATTATAGAGAAATTAATTCCCGTGACTTTGCACAAATATCATATCGGCAGTGGCTTTAATATCCTGGCGGGATTGTTTGCCCATATCCCCTGTTGCGGCACGCAAATTCTATTCAGTCTTTTTGGTTTGCAGGCCATTGGCACGTTTTCAACAGCGGTAGTTTATCCATTGCAATTTGCAATCCCGCTGATCACTAGCCTGGTTTTAACAGGTCTGTTTATCATTTTAACCCGCCGTCATACCAAACATGCTACCAGTGCTGCTTGTCAGATGGATTGTGCAGCGCATGGTCATAAACCGGTGCTTTTTTCCAAAGATGTTGGCCGTTTTCTGGCATTAAATCTATTATTGGGCTATACAATTGTCACGCTGCTTTATTTGTTTATTCCGCCTCATAATCATTATGCGATTGATGGCAATGTCAGTGCAATTTGGTTGAACGATCAAAAACAAGTTATCGCCACTTATCATGATCCCAAGCGTTTCTGGCCATGGTCGGAACGGCATTTCATTGCCCTGTCTGACAATGCGATTGATGAAGACGGTCAAACGTTTAAAGCAACGGAAATGCCATGGTATGAGGCGCTTTGGCAGCATACTCACCATGATGGTGATAATGTTCCTGCGCATATTTATTCACGTATTAATCCCGTTTTTTTGCTTAACCCGCAGGCAAATTGGCGGCCGACCGCGATACCGCCTGTGCAATATTTTTTGAAACTAGAAACACCTACCGTTTCCACTGAAAAGGAATAACCATGCTGCAAGTTCATCATTTAACCGCAGGGCACAATGGCCAAGTGATTGTTTCAATTCCTAATCTGGCTTTGCAACCTGGGCAAACTTGTTTGCTATCTGGTCAAAGTGGTTCGGGCAAAACCACATTATTGCATGCCTTGGCTGGCTTTGGCACGCGGATTAGCGGGGATGTGAAAGTTAATCAAACTAATTTATATAGTTTGAAAAGAGCAGCGCGGGACCGTTTTCGGGGCCAGCATATCGGGCTGATTTTCCAAACGCTGCATTTGGTCAAAAGTTTAACCGTGATGGAAAATTTACTGTTGGCACCATTTGTCACCAAACAACTGCCAGATACAACACATGCCGAAAGCTTACTAGCAAAATTGGGCATTGCTGATTTGAAAGATAAACCAGCCACGGCGATTTCGCAGGGACAAGCGCAGCGAGTGGCGATTGCACGGGCCTTGCTAAATAAACCTTTTATGTTATTAGCCGATGAACCGACTTCCAGTTTGGATGATCAAGCAGCAGAAAATGTCATGCAAACCTTGTTGGCATTAACCAAGGAAAGCGGCACAGTGTTGGTCGTTTCCAGTCACGATCACCGCATCCAACCCCATTTTGATCAGCAAATAAAGCTGGGAGCATAGGCCATGAATATTTGGAAATTTACGTTTGCCAATCTTCGGTTCAAACCGCTAAATGCGATTTTTAATATATTGCTGCTGGCCATTGGAGTGGCGATGATTTTAACGCTTGGCCAGTTTAATCAAGCCTTGTCCAACCGCTTTGCGCAGGATTTACAAGGGATTGATCTGGTCGTCAGCGGCAAAGGCTCGCCGCTGCAAATTATTTTGTCTTCTGTGTTTCATATCGATAGTCCTACCGGCAATATCCCGCTGCATGAAGCACAAGAACTTGCCAAAAATCCGCTAATTAAAGAAGCCATTCCAATGGCGCTCGGTGATAATTACAATGGCTACCGGATTGTTGGCACCAATCAAAACTATATTCAGCATTATGCTGGCCAACTGGCCCAAGGGCAATTTTATAGTAAACCCATGGAAGCAGTGGTTGGTGCTGAAGCCGCGCGCAAATATCACCTAAAGATTGGCGATCAAATCGTTGGCGCGCATGGGTTGGTGAATAGCGATGATTTGCATACCGATTTCCCTTATACGGTGGTGGGTATTTTGGCCGCCAATGGCAGTGTACTTGACCGGCTGGTGCTAACCCCAGTGGAAAGCGTTTGGCATGTGCACGAACATCCCGATGCAGATGATCCGGAGGAAGTCGCTTATAAAAAAGAGCATCCAGAAAATGAAATCACTGCATTGTTGATTAGCTACAAAACCCCTTACGCGGCCGCCACACTGCCACGCCTAATTAGCAAAAGCAGTTCAATGCAAGCGGCCAGCCCAGCGGTAGAAGTCGCAAGGCTCGCCAAGTTAATGTCCAGTGGCACGGATTTACTGAAAGCTTTTGGAATCTTGCTATTGGGGTTTGCTGGCTTTGGTTTTTTTGTCACGCTGTATAATGCTATTAATGACCGGCAATATGATATTGCGTTACTCCGCGCGATGGGGGCAACGCGCGGCAAAGTGTTTGGCTTTATGATCGCCGAAGCATTAAGTTTAGGTGTGGCCGGAATCATCATCGGCTTTGCTTTAGGTTTAGTGTTTATGGCGCTCGTCCGGCAATGGGTGATGGCGAGCAAGCATATCGCTTTACCTGCCACCGACCTGGATGAAAACGCCATCTATGTTGCGCTTGCTGCCTTGGCAATCAGCTTGCTGGCCGGTTTATTGCCAGCCATTCGTGCCTACCGCCTCAACATCACCCAAACTTTGGCGAAGGCATAATGCGCTATCTATTCATCATCTTTTGTTTTTTATCGCTAACGGGTTTTAAAACCGAAACCGGCACGTTGAAGGGCGAATACAACACCAGCACCACCCTCAAAAGCCAACCTGGGGATGAACGCAAAGCGCAGGATAAACTACCAAAATCACACGATGTTTTATGGGATGTATTGGCCAAAACCAAAATTACCACCGATGATAAAAAAGGCACTTATACCGCCACTTTTCCCGATGAAGTCAAAAAACTGGATGGCACCGTTTTAAATGGCTTCATGCTGCCATTAGAGCCAACTGAAAAGTTTAAACATTTCTTGTTAACCAAACGCACACCCACTTGCCCATTTTGCCCACCAGGGGCACCCAATGAAATTGTCGAAGTTTTCACCGATAAACCAGTCGCCTGGGCCGAAGAATTGGCAACATTTGAAGGTACATTCAAACTGATCAATAACGGTGAGAAGGGGTTATTCTTTCAAGTCGCCCAGGCTAAGCAAAAATAAGCTGCCAGTTAACCCTGTTCTTCAATAACAATTGAGTAGCAATGGCCAAATTATATATAAGCAAATGATATTATTGGTTGCGGAGGGAACAATTCATTTCAAACTTTAAGTTGGATAAACCGTCTATAGTGGTTATCTGTCAATCGGCAAAAATGCGATTATAAAGAGATTTAGGTTAAATCTTGATAATCAATAAGATTTTCTAACTCGCTGTTTATAAAAAATTTAGTGCGTTTTATATTGATTTCACCGGCCATATTGCGATGGAAAGTTTCTTTAAAGCTTTCATAAGGCGTATTTTGACTAAGTAACCACATCATTTTGGTCGACATGGATTCCATGCTCATATCGAAAGCCTGAATAGCCCCAGCTTGCAGTGCTTTTAAACCAGGATCATTTAATCCCATAACAGTGGAACCACGACATTGAGTTGTAATAACTACTGGCACTTGTTTTTCACGCGCATAATCTAATAGTGGCAGATAATCATACGCAATGTCGCCGGAACCAAACCCGCGTAAAATAATGCCGCGCGCTCCGTGCTCAATTAATTTGTGCAGATAATTGACTTGAAAACCGGGAATGCAGGTTAGACTGACGATGTTGGCATCAAAACCGTTGCGGATATCTGGCAAATTATCATGCCGGCCAGGATTGGGTTTATTAATTTTAATACCAATGGATAACTCACCAAAATCGGCATCGTTAAATGTGCCAAAGGCATCCAAATCGGATTCGCTTAACTTTTTGGCACGGCAACCAATCATAATTTTGCTGCCGAACACCACAAAAACACCGGCGGTATCAAGGGCTGCCACCCGCAAAGCGTTAACCAAATTATTACGTGCATCTGTACTAATTGCTTCTGCTGGAATTTGCGCACCGGTGAACACAATTGGCTTCCCTAAATTTTGAATGGCAAACGATAAAGCGCTGGAAGCATAGGCTAGAGTATTGGTGCCCATGGTAATAACAAAACCATCATATTGATCGTATTTTGCCTGAATGGTTTCCACCATTTTTTGCCAATCATCGGTAAGCATATTGGTGCTATCAATATTTGCTAAATTAATCACTTCGATATTGGCCAAATCAACAATGCGCGGTTCTAAATGAAAAAGCTGATCGGCACCATGACCCACGTCCAACGAACCCGTTTGTTCGTTTTTATGCATAGAAATGGTGCCGCCACAAAAAATCAGCAGAATTTTTTTAAGTGTCATCATGTGATCCTGTGGCTGACTATAAGATGCATGACAATAATTGGGTAGGCCTTGATTTTACTGCTGGCATAGCTGGTTTTTGATCTGTTCCAGTTAGCAAGGCCAATAATTTGGTTTGTAATTCCGCTTTGAAATTATTGATCGGTGTTCCAGCTAAACTTTGCGCTGTCGCCAACGCACGAATGCCAGCACCCCAAGATAAAGTGACACCCGAGCCGCCAAAACCAAGGCAATCAATAATGGGAACATGGCTGGTATGCCGCGCAGCAATGCGCAGTTCAGGATTTTCCGGGGTGCCATAAATATGCCGGTAACCAACCAACGGCTCATATATCTCCGGTAATTCCCGGCCAGTCATTTGACGTATCAATTCGCGGTTCAAATCGAGCATCGGACGGGGGATATCAATGCCTTCAACCTTAATGGTTTCACCAGTATATGTATCGCCAGAAACTTTGCCCGTTGCAGGATTAATGGTCATTACTTGCCGCGTGCCGCCCAGGATAATGGATTTCTGCCGTGGATAAAAATAAACATCCCAGGTACTGCCATCTGGTGCCGGATAAATTTCCTGTTGTGGTATATAATTCAATGAAACTGGCTGCCCCGTATTACGTTCAACATACAGATCATCACAGGCAAACTGTAATAGCATGCCTTGCACCACAAAACCTGGCGATAATTCGGGAAATACCCGTGCGGCCCCAATCCCCAAACAATTAAAAATAATATCCGCTTTTAAATCAGCGACATTATTAGGCATCAAATTTTGCTCAATAACTTCAATACCTTGTTTATCCACTTGACCGTTTAACCATTCGCCGTAGCAGGGCATATCAGCGAAAAAAATATTGAAGCCATAACCATAAATATTTTCCGCACCTTTTCTTTTGGGCAAGGCAAATTCTGGAAATTCTTCCAAACCACCGGCATTCCTTAGACTACTTAGATAATTTGGTTCTTTGGCAAGCGGTGCTTCCCATAATTCAAAATGGCGCTGCGATCTAACACCAGCATCGCCAGTGTTTTCAAGCGCCTTAAACATTGTCTGACTATATGCCATTAATTCACCCATATCATTCGCAGCTACTGAGTGCGGTAGAATAGAGGCGGCCGGATAACCGCTCGCAAACCGTGGGTTAGCACCAGCGCGTGATAAGGAAATGCGTTGATCTGTTATAATTTGCACATCATAACCAGCCGCTTTGGCACAAAGGGCAACGGTAGAACCGATATAACCCGATCCTAAAATAATTGCTTTCGGTTTGCTTGGCAACTTAGCCATTATAAATCTCCATTTTACGTTATGTAAATTATAGACAATGTGTCAAATATAAATAACAGATGCAAGAACTATTTTCATATTGTATAATATTAACATTATGTCAAAAAACCCTATTGTCTCTAAATCCAGTAAAATCAGTGAAGATGAGCTTATTTTAAAGGAAGCCAAAAAAATGGTAGCGGCTTTAGGCAAGATGTTTGCGCCTTGTTGCGAAGTAGTACTGCATGATTTGCGCAACCCCACCAACTCCATCATCGCACTTGAAACACCGTTATCAGGGCGAAAATTAGGTGATTCAATGACCGAAATGGGTTTGGCTCGCCTCAGCAACCCAGATTTTCCCGATATTATTCAAAATTACAGCAACACATTTCCAGATGGTCGCCCAGTTAAAAGTACCTCAATTGGCCTGCGCAATAGCAAAGGTGAATTTATTGCGGCACTTTGTCTCAATCTAGACATATCAATTTTCTCATCTCTACAACTGATTTTAGGCCAGCTAACTGCAACAAATGTTAGTGACGCACCAGTGGCAGAAACGTTACATAACCGTTCCTCTGATGAAATTCGCCAAGCAATCGAAACGTTTTCTGCCAAACGTAATACTCAGCCACGCGCTCTTTCATCGCAACAAAGGCAAGAATTGGTTAAACAACTGGCAAATGCAGGTTTTTTGCAATTCGGTGGCGCAATCTCAAAAATTGCCAACCTGCTCGGCATCTCCCGCGCCTCAGTTTATAATAGTTTAAAAGCAGTGAATTAATTGTTCCAAATCATTAAACATACTAAAATAAGTTTAATTTGAAGCGATGATAAGAATGAAGAAGATTGATATTGCTGCGATCTAAGCGGCATAAAATAGAGCAGATAAATTATCTAACTTATTATAAAACATAACAGAACTTATCCTGTTAATAATAAGAGACATTGTTCTTTTTCATATATGATCTAGTTAAAAGGCTAATCCTTCAAGAAATTTCCATGAAACGCGTTTTACAAGCTTCAATAACTGCGCTGGTTTTGGCAGTGGCAATTAGCAGTAGATACAAAAAAACTAGGTATTAAAAGCTTATCACCTACAGAAATGTATGAAAAATATGGGGTTCAAAGGGGAGGGATATAAGTTCCCATATAATCATGATTTTTCCCGTGCGAAAATATTGTGCCACTATTCAAAATTTGGTGAGCAGCGGTCACAAAAATATGCCCAACCGAAAGGCACAATACCGCATTTATACAAATCTGTTTTGAGAAACATAAATTGGGAAAAAATCGCTTTAGATGTATCAATACCTTTATGGATTACCGAAGGCGAAAAAAACAGCATCCGCTTGTAAAGCAGGCATAACTTGCCTTGGCATTGGCGGTGTTTGGGTATTTAAATCAAAATCTGGTCTGTTGCAAGAGTGGGACAACTTCACTTTGCAAGGGAGAAAAGTTTACATCATTTTTGACAGTGATATTGTTGATAAGCCCCAAGTCAAATATGCCGAATATGTTTTAGCCAATGAGCTTAAATATAGAGGCGCAATCGTACAACTGTTTTGATAAACAGCATTTACAGGATAGATATAGTGAAATAAGCCAATCTTTAACTAAAGATGGCATAGTAATAACTTTTAGCAGGCCATCCATCCCTAGCCAAAATAATAGATTAACGGTCATCCCCATATGTGAGTGTTTGAATATTGAAATCGATAAATCCTTAAAAATTGTATGGCCGAAATCAGCGAAAGGTAAAAATCTTGTCAAGCAAGTTGCTGGTTTACAAAGAGCTGAACGTGATCCTGCAAGCCAAACCAAACAATCCCTTAAAATATTTATTAAAAAGAATTTAGTCGCATTATTTTTTGAAAAAACTCATGTCGCAATAAAACAAATAATTCTGAAAGATCATGTCGATAAAATAACTTATCGAGATGTGAACGACCAGCAACAGGTATCTATGCCGGTTGTCCAGATATCATCATTCGGTACTATTTTAATTAAGTCACGATCAAATGCTTCATGCACCAATTCAATTTGCCAGCCTTTCATTTCACCATGTACCAGCGCAGCAGGTAAAATAGGCACAGTACGCTCGCGAGCTCTATGCCGTGCTAATACGTCTCTTAGATATGCCGCTTGCACTTGATCATAATCACTACGCTTTAAATCATCATTAATATCCGCCAGCGATAACAGAAGATAGTCAGCGTTCGCCAACAGTTCAGCAGGCAAAACCGGTGTTAATTGTTGGTTGAATAATTGTGCCATGTGGCGAGCATGATCAACCCCGCCGCAGTAAGCGAAACCACGCTCGCCTAACATCCGGTAACCCGTTTCAGGATCAGCAAAACTAGCATAGGTTTGCACTGCTTTTTGGTTGCGGGCTGCTTGGTTAATGGCAGCAGCCATCTTAACGGGATCAAATTCTGCACCATCACCTAAATTTTCAAACCCGATTTTAGTGCGTGTATGAATAATTGAGGTTTTGATCGAACTCAATAAATTACCTTCAACAGCTTCGGGAAGCAAAATCGTGTCAACGGGCATACCAAAATGCTTGGCTAAACTACGACCATTGCTATGTTCACTCGTTGCCGTAAAAGCCATTACGAGCCCATACTCAGCAAGAAGCTTAAATAATTTGTGGTTTTCGGTTTCTTCATTGATGAGCATTTGTGCTTCATCGTAAATAACAACATCCCAGTCCGCTGGATTGATTTGGCCAGCCCGATAACGGTTTAATAAAGACCTGTCCGTTAATAGTAATAAATTATGGTCGCTGAGATCGACATCTGCGCCGATTTTATGCTTGGCTCTACCATGAATAATGGTGCCTTCGGCATCATCGCCGAAATGTACGCTGAATTTACCACCTGCTTGGTTAACCAAATCAATTTTAGGGGCAACGACTAAAACACGTAACCCTTGTTTGCGAAATGCCGAAACAGCGCGACCAAACATGACGGTCTTACCGACACCGCCGGTAATATCAAAACCAGCTAGAAACTTTTGTTCAATGGAAAGGGTTTCATCATTTTGCCGATTATTTAGCTTAACAAAGCTTTCAACTTGGCGCGGACGGGCAGCTAGTGGCCCAGGTTCTGCCACAATATTGGCAATTGCTGCGTTAATCCTTGCCAGCTTTTGAATGTCGGAGGCCATAATCTAGCGTATTATGCTAAAAATTCGGTTCTTAAGGCAAATGGTTGCAATAAATATTGAGTTTAAATTTTTAAATGGTTAAGCGGGAAAGTAGCAACTGGGTAGCAACGGCCAATTTCTAATATTTTACCAATTGCCTTAACCTATTGATTTTATTGGTTGCGGGGGCCAGATTTGAACTGACGACCTTCAGGTTATGAGACAGATTGACCATATATTAAAATATTGATAAATCATCTTTATATTTGATATTTTGTGTTAGTGTGTTAGAAATTGTGCTAAATACTCTAAAAATCACGCTTAATTACGTTTTCTCTTTAAAATGCGTTTAGTTAAAGTCTACCATTATAAATATATATAAATTCAATTTTTTAAGTAATATATTGCAAATTCGTGCGTTATACGCGAATTTGCAAGAATGATTACACGGCTTTTGCAAAGTACCCTACAAGAACGGCTCGGGCAGTTTCCGGCGGTGGCACTACTTGGCCCGCGCCAATCGGGCAAAACAACATTGGCTTTGGAAATCGCGGCTGAACGTCAAAACCAGGCAATCTATTTGGATCTGGAAAATCCTGCTGACCGGCGGCGGCTGGATGACCCAGTGGCTTATTTGCACGCACAGCGTGGGCGCTTGGTAATCCTAGATGAAATTCACCGCGTTCCTGAGATTTTTACGGTGCTGCGTAGTGAGATTGATGCACGCCGCCGCTTGGGCGAAAAGGCAGGGCAGTTTTTGATCTTAGGTTCCGCCGCGCTGGATTTGCTGCGGCAATCCTCCGAAAGCTTAGCAGGCCGGATCAATTTTCTGGAGTTAATGCCCTTGCAGCCACAGGAGGTTTTACCGGTGGTCGGTGCAGAAGCTGCCGATCAGCTTTGGCTGCGAGGTGGCTTTCCAGGCAGTTTCCTGGCCGATAGCGATCAGGCCAGCAGCCTATGGCGACAATCCTTTATCCGATCTTATTTGGAGCGCGATATTCCGCAATTTGGCGTGCGTGTGCCTGCCGATACGATTGAGCGTTTTTGGACGATGCTTGCGCATACGCAAGGCGGGCTGTTCAATGCGCAGCGCCTGGCGCAAAGCCTGGGAGTCGGCTGGCATGCGGTTTCGCATTATTTGGGATTGCTAGTTGATTTGTTACTGGTTCGCCGCTTGCCGCCCTGGACGGCGAATGCTGGTAAGCGTTTGGTCAAATCACCCAAAATTTATTTACGGGATTCCGGCCTGCTGCATTCTCTATTAAACCTTCCAACCTTGCATGATGTTTTAGGGCATCCGATTGCCGGTGCAAGCTGGGAAGGGTTTGCACTGGAAGCCATCATCGCCAGCGCTCCTGCCGGTGCCAAACCATATTTTTACCGCTCTGCCGCAGGACACGAGATTGATCTGGTGTTAGAGCTTTCCGCTTCACGCCGCTGGGCATTTGAATTTAAAAAATCTCTCTCGCCAACTGTAGAAAAAGGCTTCTACATTGCTTGCGATGATATCAAAGCCGAGCGCCGTATTTTGGTTTATCCTGGCCAGGAAAGCTATCCAGGAGCAGGCGGCGTTGAGGTGATGTCGTTATTGGATGCAGCACGTGCGGGAAGTTAACGCTGCCCATTCTGCATTGTCACTTTGGCGATCATGATTGAGCAGCGTGGGTTCTGCTGAAATACTATAACTTTTTTGCGATTTCGAACAGCAAAGTTTGGGTGGATTTTATTTCCTGCATTAATCCATTAATCATGGGGACAGTTTCAGCTTTACCAAAAGGCTTTAATCTATTGTCATTCGTTAACCACATTTTAAACAAGCCGCCGAGCCTGCCAAGATCAGCATTAACTTTTGCCAGCTCAATGATAGCATCCGCGTCGGCAATGCCTTTGGGCTCGTGATTCAAACATAGCGTTCTAAGGTAAGTAGCAACTTTTAGCCCACATGCAGCGGCATTTTTCTGAATTTCCAAAGCTTCTTCGGGCAGCACTGGCACATGAAGCTGACGCACTCTACGTCTAGAGCGCTGAAATATTATAAAGTACCAGCCAGTCTAACCCTTTCAGTTGCAAGTGCGTTTTTAGTTTTTACCCAGGGGCCTGATGTATTTCTTAAAATGGCAGGTGGTTTAATTGGTATCAGTATTCTTATGAGTAACACCAATTTCCAAAAAGCTAATGAAAAGAATAAGAATTTAACTTTGGCCGCAATGGGTTTTATTACAAGTGCATTGTCAACTGCTTCTGCCGCCTATGCTGTAAGTAGTCAAGGCAGTCTTTCTCCGACCTCTGCATTACTGTTAAACCTAAGGCAAGAGATTGACTTGGAAGATAATAGACCCCCACGACTTAGAATAGAAGAAGCTGTTGCCAGCAAAAAGGGATATATAGTCGCGCTTTGTGCAGCAAGCATACTGCTAGGTGGGATGATTGCAACTTACCGTAAAGATTATAATGTTAACCAGTCGCTGCAAAATGGTTTAACTCTGCAACAATATGCAAAAAAGCATACTGACAACCCAATTTGGCTGGGCGTAGGCACTGTGATAGCGGTGGGAGCAATTTATAAATTTTTAAATGCCGTCAAATATTACAATAAGCAGGAGCAGGATGCCCTGATCGAACAAGATAGAAAAAAGCAACAATTGGTTCCTTAGTTATCAACCAAATAACCGTTGTTCGACCTGTTCCATGGCGCGTTGGTGATCGGGAGATGGGAATAGATGGCCGTAGCGTTCCATGGTCATTTGCACGGAGGAATGACCGGCGAAGGTCATCACTTCCTTTATACTAAAGCCTTGCTCAATCCATAAGGACACGGCGAAATGCCGCAGATCATGCCAGCGCATGGTGACTTGCTGTTTGGCGCAAAGCGGTTTGAAATTCCGGCGCATGAAATGATTGTGATCGGCCACCTCGCCATTTTTAGCAGGAAAAACCAGATCATGATCACTTTTCGGGCTGGATTTTTTCCATTCGCGCAGCGTGTTTAACACCATTGGCCCAGCTGGCACCGAGCGGTGACCGGCAGCGGATTTTGGTTCACCCAACTCGCGGTAAAAATCGGCGCGCTGGCGAATATGCACCAAGCCTTGATCAAAATCGACATCAACCCAGCGCAGGCCGCGCGTTTCGGAAGCGCGCAAGCCGCATAAAGCGCTGACCACCAGCATGGCGCGCAACCGGCCAGTCGCGTTATCCAATAATTTTTTCACATGCGCTTTGCTGGGCAGGTCAATTTTCTGATCGATGCGGCTTCCTCTAATCACCTGCACGCCTTGCGCCGGATTGCCGTACAGCTCGCCATTATCCACTGCGTAATTGAGCAGCAAACGCAATACGCCCAAGATTTTGCGCGTCATGGCTTCCGAGCGGCCCGAAGCCAACATGCGGTCCCGAAATTCATTCACTGTTTTGCGGGTGAGTTTGGATAATTTGACATGGGCAATGCCGTGTTCAGCATCTTTAATATGCAGCCGCACTTTATCTTCGTAATCGCGGCAGGTGGCACGTTCCATGCGGCGACCGGCATCGCGCCTGGCGCGGCAATGATCCAGCCATTGTTCGGCGGCTTCACTTAAAGTTTGGCTGACTGCATCATGAATATAATTACCAGCTTGCACTTGCGCGCGAGCTTTCACCAAAAACACATCGGCATCCTTGCGGCGTTCAAACTGCTTGGCGCGGCGCTTGCCGGTGTGATCGGTAAAGTCCACCTGCCAGCGAGTTTGGCCGGAAGGTAATTGGCGTTTGCGGATTGTTGCCATGCTAAAGCATCCTTTCAATTTCTCAGTCTGGATTACCGATCATTACGATATATTCTCAAACTTCATTTGATATTACGTCAAATGGCTATTGCAGTAAAGTCATTTGTTGTGGTATCAAATGAGAAAGGTTAGAAAGGATCGGAAATGATCCGGGCAAGTGAGCTAACAGAACGTATTTCAGACGTAACCGGCATCGAACTGGTGACAGTAACCCGCTATGCACGTTTTGCGCGTGAGGCGGGTTACTTGTCGCAATCAGGGCGGGGCAATAGTGCTGCGCGCATGGAGCCGCTTGATGTTGCTAATTTGCTGGCTTGTATTATCACCAATGGTGTTGCGCAAGATGCCGGTAAATACATTCGCTTGGTGCAAGAGATGCAAGTTGGCCACCGCGAAGCGGATCACCTTTCCAGCTCGCATCTTTCAAGAGAACAAAATAAACTGCTCAAACAAATTTTGCCGATTGTTTTTAACCGCCAACATACACTGCATGAATTATTACTCGCTTTAACTGAATCAGCCATTGACAATCATCAACGATTCTTGGAAAATTTTACTCACTCTTGCATTTATTTTACCTGTGACGAATACGACGCGCTTGTTGACTTCTCAATCCAACTGCACCCTGACCAACTCCCCCATGCTCTAAGCTTCGGCTTTCAATACAACCACCGCGCTTATCAACCGCGTTCCGAGCATTACCGGAAAAACACGCAATTGTTTTTCTCTGGCATTGCCCGTATCGGCGCGTTGATGGCGGCTTCCTAGAAGGAGAACAAACATGGAAGAAAAATTGCGGGATGTTCCCGCCATGGGCGAGGCTTGCCCAAATTTAGCTGATGACTTGCTGCGCGGTGCGGATGCCATTGCAGAATTTGTTTTTGGTTCACCTGATGAGCGGCGCAAGGTTTATTACCTAACCGCGATTGCCAAAACACGCCGCTTGCCGGTGTTTCGCATGGGATCGGTTTTATGCGCACGCAAAACCAAACTCATGGAATGGATTGAACAGCAGGAGGCACGCGCATGAGCCTTCGTATCTCACAACATATCAATTTGGGCAATGCGCTAAAAGATACTTATGGCAGATTACATGTCAGTTTAGATTGCTTGCTGGTTAATTCACGGGCGCGGCGTAAAGCAGTGAAAACTTTACATGTGATCCATGAATTATCGCTTGAATTAGAAAAGTTATTGCAGCAAGACATTCCAGCCAAACATGATCCGCGCAACCTATTGGAAAAAATTTATCTAGGTAATCAGCGGCATCATTATATCCAACCGGAAACACATAATCGCCGCGATAGTTTTCATGGCTGGCACTGCACCACTTATACAAGTGAATTTTAAATCAGATGCTAACTACAACTGAATACGCGCTGTATTATGCGGCGCTGGGAATGGCGGTGTTGCCACTGCACTGGCCGCTCGATCTTGCGCGTTGTTCTTGCAGCAAAGTGGCTTGTGCGTCACCGGCCAAACATCCTTATGGCAAATTCGTGCTGCAAGGCTTGAAAAATGCCACGACCGATCCGGCTTTAATCCGGCAATGGTTTGATCAAGGTGCATGCAATATTGGTATTGCCACCGGCGCCGTGAGCGGCATTGTAGTTTTGGATATTGATCCGCGTCATAACGGCGATCAAACGTTGGTAGAATTGGAACAGCGGCACGGTGCATTGCCAATGACATGGCGTTTATTAACCGGCGGTGGTGGCGAGCATATTATGTTCCGGCATCCTGGCGGCGTTATTCCAAACAGCGCTGGCCAACTTGGCGCGGGTATCGATTTGCGCGGCGATGGCGGCTATATCGTTGCGCCGCCATCCAAACATATTTGTGGTCGCCCATATGCCATTTCTGTTGATCATCATCCAGAAGATATTGCCTTGGCGGCGATGCCGCCCTGGTTGCTGGCACAAATCCAAACCGATAAACCAACACTGAATATCGGCAGCCAGCATCAAGCCATTGCACCGGAAGAATGGCGGAAACATGCAGGCAGCATGGTAACACAAGGCCAGCGCAATCAGGCTTTGGCCAAACTAACGGGTCATTTATTGCGCAACCGGATTGATCCATGGGTGGCCGCTGAATTGATGCTAGCCTGGGGGCAAATGCGTTGCCAGCCGCCACTGCCGCCGGATGAGATTATGCATACGGTGCGCAGCATTGCCAGGCGGGAGATCAGCCGCAGAAAGGCCAGCGATGCTACTGGATAATGATCCGCTGCATGAACTCGAATTACTCAATCAACCCGATTATCCCAAACGGGAAGCGGCCAAGCTAAATATCGGTTCTGATATTGAAATTGCCGAACGCGTGCGCGAGGATTTGGAACGCCGCTGGGGTGAGCTGGTTTACACCGAAGGCAAATTTTGGCGCTATGGCGATACGCATTGGCTGGATATTCCCGAACATTTTTTACGGCTGGCAACGCATCAATATGATGGCGCTTTATTCAATAGCAGCGCTGGTAAAACCGCGAGCGTGAAACTCAACAAATCACGGGTGGATTCCGTACTGCATGAAATGGCCGCTGGCTTAACGCAAAGTCAATTTTTCCAAAACAAAGACGGCTCAACCGGCATTAATTGCAGCAATGGTTTCATTCAATTGGCGGCGGATGGGATGCCGCAATTAACCGCACATCATCCTGATCACCGCTGCCGCCATACATTGCCAGGCCATTGGCATCCAACTGCGCTGGCCGTGCCGCCGCCGCAATCCATGTTATACCGTTTGCTTACACTGAAAAACCATAGCCGGATTGAAGCGGCATATCTGGAATCCGATCAGCGGCAATACTATGTGCCGTGCCTGCATTGCGGCGATTTGGCACCGATCACCTGGGCGCGTATCCAGTGGCCGGAGGGGCGGCGCGATCAAGCCTATCTGATTTGCGAGCAATGCGGCGGTATTCACCAGGAATATGACAAGCCGCGCCTGCTGGCAGGCGGTGTGTGGCGCGCCACGGCGCAAGGTGATGGCCGCACAGCTGGGTTTCATCTTTCAGCGCTTTACAGCCCATGGGAAAGCTGGGGCGAAATTGCGCTTGAGCACGGCCAGGTTTACCGCGATCCGCCGCGCCTGCAGGTGTGGACGAATACCAAGCTGGGTGAAAGCTGGGAAGATATGGCCGGTGAAGCGGTGGCCGCCGATCCGCTGTTGGCGCGCCGTGAAAACTGGCAGGGTTTATTGCCTGCCGGTATCGCCGCGCTAACCGCCGGTGTGGATGTGCAAGGCGACCGCATTGAAGTGCAGGTGATTGGCTGGGGCATGGATGAGGAAGCCTGGGTGGTTGATTACCGTGTGATTTGGGGCGATCCATCGGGGCCGCGCATCTGGCAGGATTTGGATACATTTTTAAAAACCACTTATGCGCAAGCTGGGAATTTGCCCGATATGCCTATTCGGGCTGCTTGCATTGATACCGGCGGCCATCATACCAAAATGGCTTATGAATTTTGCCGCACGCGGCTGGTGCGCCGTATCTGGGCGATTAAAGGGCGCGGCGGCGCGGCTGTGCCGGTTTGGCCGCGCCGCCCCACGCGGATAAAGGGCAAAGTGCCATTGTTTATCGTGGGCGTGGATGCGGTAAAAGATGCGCTGTTTGCAAGGCTGCGTCTCACCGAAAACGGGCCAGGCTTTGTGCATTTTTCACTGGAACGCGATATGGAATATTTTCGGCAACTGACTGCCGAACGGGTGGTAACACGTTTTGAACGGGGCCGCCCGATCCGCAGTTGGCAGTTGCGCCGCGAGGGTGAACGCAATGAAGCGCTGGATACTTTTGTTTATGCCAGTGCGGCTTTGCATGGATTGATCAGCATGGGTTTGCGCTTGAATGATGAAGCAGCATCCTTGCCAACTGCTACTGCAAGCAAAACCATTTCACCTTTGCCAGCCACGATTAAATCCAACTGGATGCGCTAAACGCTTTGGCAAACTGCACAAATATTTGCAGCTTATAACCGAAGATTACCGAACGCTCTTGCGCACAAAATCAGCGCATTCTTTTACGATAATCTTGTGTGGTCACGTCTGCGTACATTATGGAAAAATAACAACCAGCGTGCTTTTGATGCCGCTGGCGGTGGTCGGCGCTGGGAAAGTGTGAAAACCATTGAATCGCTCAATTCGGCGATTTTATCAGGCGCAACGGTATCAGCGCGCCGCGCCGGTTATTATGCGCGCAATAATCCATGGGTGGCCGCTGCCATGCAAGGGCTAGTGGCCAATGCGGTTGGCACCGGTATTAAACCGCGTTCGCTGCATCCCGATGCCAAAACACGCGATACGCTACATAATCTTTGGAACCGCTGGACGGACCAAGCCGATGCATCCGGCCTGACTGATTTTTACGGGTTGCAAGCCTTGGCCATGCGCGCCATTGCCGAAAGCGGCGAAATCTTCGCGCAGCTACGCATCACCGATAGTCACAAAAATATACCACTGGCAATTGAACTGATCGATCGCGATCAAGTGCCGATTGATCTGCACCGCAATATCAATGGCCAGACACGTATTCGCGCCGGTATTGAGTTTGATGCCAATGGCAAGCGCATTGCCTATCATTGCTATCCGCAGCGGCCAGGCGATCCATTAGCTACCTTGACTCTCGATACCGTTCGGCTGCCAGCCAGCGATATGGTGCATTTGTTTAATCCATTAATGCCTGGCCAGCTGCGCGGCATTACCTGGCTGGCACCGATTTTATTGCGGCTGCATGAGCTGGATCAATATGAGGATGCGGCACTGGTGAAAGCCAAAGTGGCCGCTTTATTCACCGGCTTTATCCGCGATCCGGACGGCACGGTGGCTGGCATGAATAATGGCAGTGCCATTAATGGTATTTTGCAGGTGGGGATGGAGCCTGGCAGTCTGGTGCCGCTGCCGCCTGGCGCGGATATCCAATTTTCCGATCCCGCCGATCCTGGTGATTACAGCGCCTATGTGAAAAACCATATTCGCGCGATTGCCAGTGGTTTGGGCATGCCGTATGAACTGGTTTCCGGTGATCTGGAAGGCGTGACCTATTCCAGTATTCGGGCAGGGCTGGTGGAATTCCGCCGCCGCGTTGAACAGTTGCAGCACAGCATTATCGTCTTTCAATTTTGCCGCCCCGTTTGGGAACGCTTTGTGCGTATGGCTGTTTTGGCTGATCATCTACCGGCCAAGGATTTTGATCGTGATCCCGATGCGTATCTGGCGGCGGATTGGCTGCCGCCCAAATGGGATTGGGTCGATCCGTTGAAAGATGCCCGCGCCGAAATCGAACAGATTAAAGCGGGCTTAAAAAGCCGCAGCCAATCGATTGCCGAGCGCGGTTATGACATCGAAGAAGTCGATGCGACGATTGCCGCCGACAAAGCGCGTGAAATGAAACTGGGCCTGTCCTTTGAAACATCGGCCTTACCGGAAAGTGAAGCAACCAATGCCTGAATTAATCACCCGCAGCGCGGCGCTTACGCCGCAAACCGCCAATACCGATACGCGCACCATTGAAGTGATTTGGAGCACGGGTGCTGGCGTGCGCCGCCGCGATATGAACGGCGAGTATACCGAGCGCTTGTCGCTGGATGCCGGTGCGGTCGATTTATCGCGGTTGATTGGTGCCAGCCTGTTGGATGCCCACCGGCAAGGTGCGGTGCGCGATGTGTTGGGCGCTGTGCGCTCGGCGGAAGTCGATGGCAAGCAAGGCAAAGCCGTGCTGCAATTTTCCACCCGCAGCGAGGTCGAGCCGATCTGGCAGGATGTGTTAGGCGGCATTTTGCGCCATGTCTCGGTCGGCTATCTGGTCGAGCAATGGCAGGAAAGCACCGAAAACGGCATGCGCATTTTAACCGCTACGCGCTGGACACCCATTGAAATTTCCCTTGTTCCCACCCCCGCCGATCCTGGCGCAACCATTCGTATGGAGAATAACTTAATGCCTGCAATCAATCCAATTATTGAAGCGGATCGTGCTATCATCAATACCGAAATCCGGTCGATTGCCCGCGTGGCCGGTCTCGATCAAACTTTCATCGATGGCCTGATTGATCAAAACGCTTCTGCCGATGAAGCGCGCCGTGCGGCCTTTGAGACTTTAACTAACCGCACGACAACACTACGCACCGAGCAGCCGAATGTAGAAATTGTTGGATCGCATGACGATCCGCAAATTCGCGCGCAGCAAATGGGCGAAGCCTTGTATGCGCGGATCAATCCGCAACATGCGTTATCCGAACCGGCCAAACGCTACGCTTACAGCACTTGCGCCGAAATGGCGCGGGAGATTTTGCATCTGCGCGGCATTACCGTTACTGGTTTATCACCCGCCGCGCTAATCACGCGGGCGCTACATACCACCAGCGATTTTGGCTTGATTGTCGGTGATACGATTGGCCGCACGCTGCGCGCAGCGTATCAAGCCGCGCCATCGGGTATTCGCTTGCTGGGCCGTCAAACCACCGCGCGGGATTTTCGCAGCGTGAATAAAATCATGCTTGGTGAAGCCCCGCTCTTGGAAAAACTGAATGAGCATGGCGAAATCAAATCCGGCACCATGGCGCAAGCGAAAGAAGCGTATCGCGTGGAAACCTTCGCCAAGAAAATCGGCATCACGCGGCAAGTTTTAGTAAATGATGATTTGGGCGCGTTTGCCGATTTGGCACGGCGCATGGGGCAAGCCGCCGCCGAAACCGAAGCCAAAACGCTGGTTGATTTACTGGAAAGCGGCAGCGGCAATGGCCCCACCATGAATGATAATAAGGTGTTATTCCATGCCGATCACGGCAATAAAGCGGCCAGCGGCGCGGTGATTGCCGATACCAGCCTATCGGCAGCGCGGCTGGCCATGCGCAGCCAAACCGGCCTGTCCGGCCAGCGGATTAGCGCCACGCCTAAATATTTGTTAGTGCCACCGGCATTGGAAACCACCGCTGAAAAATGGCTGGCCACGATTGCGGCGGCCAAAGCCAGCGATGTGAATCCATTTTCCAATTCATTCACTTTGGTGGTCGAGCCGCGTTTGTCGAACGCCACGCGCTGGTATATTACCGCCGATCCGGCAGAAATGGACGGGCTGGAATATGCCTATCTGGCTGGCGGCGAAGGGCCGCAGGTCGAAAGCCGGTCGGGCTGGGAAGTGGATGGCGTGGAAGTGCGCGCCATGCTCGATTTTGGCGCGGGCTTTATCGATTGGCGGGGCTGGTATGTGAATGCGGGAGCGTAGGCCATGTCGAATATCACAGAACTAACCGCCTGGCGCGATGCGTTGCTGCAAGCGCGTTATGCTGGTCTGCGGCAACTCGAATATGACGGCAAGCGCGTGGTGTATGGCAGCGATGCTGAAATGGCCGCCGCCCTTGCCGATCTGGAACGCCGCATCACTGGCCAGGCAGGCCGCGTCACCCAAGTGCAAATCAATTCAAGCAAAGGAGTGTAATCTATGAAAAACTTTATCCAATCCGGCAATATGATCACTGTCACCGCGCCATCTGGCGGCGTGGCTTCTGGCCAGGGCGTAGTCATTGGCAATCTATTCGGCATCGCCGCCAAGGATGCCGCACAAGGCGAAAGCGTCGAACTGGCCACCACCGGCGTTTACGATTTGCCAAAAGCGGCCAATGCCGTGCTAACCGCCGGTGGTCGCGTTTCGTGGGATGCCACCAACAGTCAGGCTGTGGCACCCGCCACCGGCATGGTGCCGATTGGTGTAACGATTTTGGCGGCTGGCAATGGTACGACCATCGCTCGTGTGCGGCTGGATGGGGTTAGTACGGTGGCAGCTTAAATTGAGGCAAAATAGCTGGTATTTTGAAATACCGTTGACTTTCATCATTTTGGTTATTTTGCCATAAAATGACAAAATTCCTATCTTTAATGTAACCTTTTCATTTGTCAGGCAGTCTGTGCTACCTTCCGTTGTATATTAAACCGCAACCCGCCACGGGAGGCCATAATGCCATTTTTGCAAAACAGTATTTTATGGAATTTTTGGAAATCAATTAAAGAACGGTTTTTTCCAGGCGCTTCGAATGAGGCAGCTGTATCGCCGCAGCAAGTGCAGCTAACGGTCGATAAAATTTACGCGCAAGCAGAGCATTATTTGAAGGAAGAAAGCCGAGAACTTGCAATCCCATTATTTTTGCAATGTGCTGAGGCTGGCCATGTGAAAAGCATGAAAAAACTTGCAGAGTTAGAATACCCAGATGCTTTAAATGCGTTTGATTGGAAAAGACGTGCAGCAGAAAATGATGACATTGATTCAATTAGAGAGGTCGCATGGACATATTATGATTTTCGTGGATTAAAAACTGATTTTTTAAGTAGAGCGGTAAATTTCTTTAAACGTGGTGCTCAGTTAAATGATAGGCAATGCATATATCAATTAGCAATATTGCATGAACAGGGCGAAGGTGTAGAGAAAAGTTTAAGAAAAAGTTTTGAGTATGCCAAACAAGCAGCTGAGCTAGGCCATATTGATGCAATGAATGCGGCAGGAAACTTTTATCTTCGTGGTGGGATTGTTGAAAAAAATTTTGAAGAAGCTTTTAAATGGCATCTAAAATCAGCTAATGCTGGAAACGCTGATGCTTACATTTATGTAGGAAAAGCATATGAAAATGGTACAGGCGTACAGCAAGATTGGGTCCAAGCTGTTTATTGGTATCAAAAATCAGCCGATGCTGATGATTTAATTGGCATAACCAATTTAGCACTTGCGCATTTTCGTGGTGTAGGCAATTTGAAACCTAATGCAGAGAAAGCATTAGAAATTTATTTGTATGCTGCTCGTAAAGGCAGTAATTATGCTATGTGTGAAGCGGGCAGATTAATTACATACAATCCGAAATTAGGAAGGGATTTAATCACGCCGCAGGAATTTTTTGCACATGCAGCAGATGCTAACAATACCGAGGCTATGTTTATTACTGCACTATATGATTTTTTCATGGGCACCAAATCAAATGTAGATGTTCAAAGCCGTACACAGCTATTAAAACAACTAGAGCGCGCTGAACCAAAATTAATCGAATTATTTTTCCCTAATGGTTTACCTGCTTTAGTTACAAACGAGCATTTAGCGCAACAACTAGGAAAATATTATCGTGTTAGCGATGTAGCTACACTTTTAGAAAAATGCAAAAATGAACCTCAGCTTATTACCAAAGATGACAGCTTAAAAATTGAACGAATACTCGAGTTTTATCGGCTTATAGAGCACCCGACCACTGCGGATTGGGATGCATGTTGGGTACTTGCAAAAGCTAAAGTGCAACATAATCAAACCTATATTGATATTAAAGAATCTGTGAAAGATACTGGACCTCGTTATAATGCGTTATATCAAGAGGGTTGGATACAACCGGGCAAACCAGAAGAGATTTCATATGAAAAGACTGGGCTTGTTGCAGTAAGTAACGTGGCAATTAATAATGGCGAAGCTGTGATAACGGGGACAGTAAGCAATGATCCTCGCATTACCATGGTTTATCCAGAAGATGTAGATATCGCTTTAATATTTGCTTTTGTTGAGAATCCAAGAGGCCCTGTTCGTCCCGCTTTTAGCCTTGAATCATCAATGTTTAAAGAGAGTTTTGATCCGAGGGAAGACCGATTTCAAAGGAAGGAGTTTTTTAATGTCGAATGGCTAGCAGCCACAGATTTTGGAAAAACTTTTTATTGGACAGATTATGTTATGAAGGAAATGGGATCTAACGAATATATATCTTTAATTGATGGTTTAAAAAGAATGCCTTATGATCCCGAAAAGCATTTATCTTTATTGCCTGAAGTTTTAACGACTTTTGAAAGAAAGGGTTTTCATGGTATAAGCGCGGCAGATATTACAGGTGGTCGCCTAATGTTAACTTTAGGTTCTGTTGAACTTTCAGCAATTGGTCCCTCCGTTACCATTGCAAATCCGAAAATGTTTATTGAGTCTTCTGAAATCAGTTTATCTAGCAATGGCGTGGAAAATCGTGATGTAAGGCCTAATGATCCATCAACAAGTGTAGGTGCAACTGCACAATATTTTACAGATAAATATGATGAAATCGCCATTACCATGCCAGTTTTCGAAAGATTAAAGCAGCTGTTAGCATTATGCCGCGCCTGTGAAAAATTGCGAATGGATGGTTATACATTAGGCAATCAACAGATGAGAGAATTACGCCAAAAGCGTGAGTATTTCGTTCAACAAACGCAAAAAAAGTTTGGTAATAAATTACAACTTGTGCCTCGGCGCGTTAACCAACGTGGAATTATTTGCGATGGCGGCGTTGGTTTAGGAGCTGCTGAAATACTGCCAATTCAAAGCCATGAGTTACGTCAAGCTGAAGAAA
Organism: Alphaproteobacteria bacterium; assembly: GCA_965246945.1. GTDB lineage: Bacteria > Pseudomonadota > Alphaproteobacteria > UBA11073 > UBA11073 > CBDFFW01. The sequence goes on along the minus strand of CBDFFW010000001.1, from coordinate 1,555,903 downwards.
ATCAAAAAATTCTGACGGAAAGGGCTAGGCAAGTACAACAGGAAATTGAAAGGCGTCAGCAGGCAGAACAAATAGCTTTGAGAGAAGCGCAAGAGCAGCAAAAACGTGCTGATGAATTACGCTTGCAGCAAGAAAGGCTTTACGCAGAAGCACAGCGGCAGGCACATGAAGCAGCGGAAAGGGCTAGATCAATAAGGGAAGCGCAGCAAGGGACTGAACGGCAAAATCAAGCAACTCAAGCATACCAAAATGCTCAACATGAGTTAGAGATTCAAAGACAACGTGAGCGGCAAGCGCAACAAGAAGCAGAACAAAGACAGCGACAGGCAGACGATTTACGCCGCCAGCAAAATGATGCTTATATCGAAGCACAAAGGCAAGCCGATCAAGCTGCAGCACTAGCTGCCAGAGCAAATGCAGACCGGCGTTCCGCTGAATATGAGGCAAGTCGTGTAGCCAGCGAACAGGCAGCAGCGGAACAACATAGAACAGCGCAAGCGCAGTTAGAGGTTGCCAGACGTCAAGAAATAGAACGGCAAACCAGAGAAATGCCATCGGTTATTGATAGCATTCTTAGAAGGCAAGCAAGTTTCGGTTCGCCATCAAATGACAATAATCTGTTTTTCAACACCATTACAACTACACCTGCGCCATCATCAAACAATGAAGCGGCAGAGCATATGGAGCAGAGAAGCAAGTATTTAGAAGCTCAAGGTGATGCATTTGAAAAGAGCCTCGAATCATTGCAACTTTATGCTGAGCGGAGAGAAGAGGTAAAAGTTATAGAGGATATTAATGCCAGGCATAGCAAACATATTGGAATTGAAAACGGCGAATATGTAATTAAAAACCAATATGTGGAAGTGCCATCCGGCCCTAATCCATTAAACAAAATACCAGATGGTACAATTGCTGAACCTAGTTTGGGCGCGATATTGGGTGGAGTTGGTCTTATCAGAGGCGCAAGCGAAGTAGTAACTATTGTTAAAGCCTATTTAGGCGGAGACAATCAAAAAACAAATAAGCCAGCTGGCGGAGGTAGTAGTGAAGATATCCCTGGTCAAAGATTGTATGATTTGGCACCTTAATTAAAGTGAGCTAATTGATGCCTAACCTTCCACCAAGAATAAAACTCAAAGCAAATAATGAATTTTGCATTATGTTAGATGGTCTAAAAGCAATGCCTGATAAGGAAATTGCTACCACTCTTGCTTTAGCACATTACATGCGAATTTATTTACAGGCACATGACTTGTTGCCTGATGATATTTTGTCAAATAGCGATATTGATAATAAAAACTTATCTAACAACATTATTTTAATTGATAAATATTTATCAACAAAATCTAGCGAGAATGATTTAGAAGAAAATTTCTTGCATGGGGCTGCAGGTATTTGGCGCATTACATTATTCGCTATTGAAATGCCTGAATATTTGCATATTGGGCAAAAGTTATGGACAGAGCTTAACCGTGGTTTTCCCGAGGCATACAACAGTTGGCAAAGAATTGCCAACGAAGTTTCATTTTTCAATTATGATTTTCAAAATGATTTTCGTATTAAAAATATTAAAGAAGATATCGTAATTATTCCATTTGCATTAGGGCTTAGATCAAAGCAACCTCAACCACTAAATAATGATTTAGAAAGGTTTGAAGATATTTTACAACTGTTACGCCGTTTAAGAAATAAAATGCCTATGCTTCTAGCGGTTATGCATTTTGTCAGGATTAATTTAATTCGGCTTAATGAATTTCCTCAACAAGTTTGGGATGATCCCCATCCGAGTGCTTTTTCTTTAGGGCAATATACTAATGCGATAAAGGATTATGCTGACAACCTTCCAATCTCAAATGAATTAAGTAATATCGTTAAGTTCTGCTATGATATTTGGTATTACACAGTCTTAGGCTTGATGGAACCAGACAAATACAAAGATAAGGTTCAAGAAATTTGGAACGAGTTAAGCCAAGGCATAAGTGGCGCTTATGAATTTTGGGAAACAAGATTATATACACCTGAATTATATAATTTACAATCCAAAATATTTATAGAAAATATGAAAGAAGATATACAAAGAATTCCAGCAGCATTAAAAAATAAAATTGGTTTCATTTAATTAATAAGTAGGTAAGGTTTTCTGCTGTGCTTTTAAAATCATAATTTCACTTTGTTGCGTGGTAATGGTTTTGCGGTCGAGTTGATCGGCGATGTCCAGACGGTCAATCAGAAAGCTGTTGAGGGCATGAAAATCTGCTGGGGTTAATTGTAAGCTGGTAATCTCACGAATGTGTTGATTTTCACATTTGGTGCGCTCGAAATTACGATGTTGTTTTGGATATTTTTGTTGCGCGCATAAGGTTTTGGCATCGTAGATTGCCTGTCGCATGGCGCTGGTATCGGTAGTTTGCGTTATCGTGCTTTCTGTCTGGTTTGGATCGGCTGTGTTCGATAGATAGCTGGCGCAGCTTGATAGCGCCAGAAGCAACAAAGCACAGGAAATGATGATACGAAAATTGCGCCCATGGCAGAAGATTGCTTTGTGCTGGCGGTGTGAGCGCAAGCCCTTGCAAATGAGCAACGAATTAGGTTTGTGTGCGTTGGTAACTGATTAGCTTATCACAGGGCTACCTACAGCGTTGATGGGACTTTCAGTTGGATTGTCAAAGATATCGGCTAGCAGCCGGGCGTAGTTTGTTTTCACATCTTTATAAGTTTGCCAATGTGATAATTCTGGTATCAGAGCGGCAAAGCTCTTTCAAGTTCAGGCGTTTTAGCATGAGGCATCTCGATCAAAGTTTTAAAGATTCTTTCGGCGCTTCCCAGCGTGGGCGCAAACTTTGCAACTATCGGCAAGGTTTCTGCAACGGCTTGCTGACTGATCTTAGGCACCACTTTAAGAATTCGTTCTACGATATTAAATCCTGCTTCATTTGCCTTTCGCGTACTGTCTGGATGCGAAGCATAAGCCTCCACAAGATAAGCGAGGCGACTCAAATGACCTTTGTCCTGACCAAACCAAAGCTAGCAAATCGGCCCGCTTCTGTTGGTAAAATGGTTTGCAGTTTATTAAAGGTTTGCATTGTCCATCCTGCTAACAATTCCAGACCATAAATAAGCAAATTAAAATACGCTATTGGCTGGCTTAATTCTGTAATATGGTGGTAAACTTGTCTTCAAACTTAATATATCAAATTCTGTTCGCTCAAAATAACTATTTTACTGACATCAAGAGACTTTTGATCTCTTTAGTTTCAGCAAACATAAATCCATTATTGCTACTACTTGCTTTGGCTTGATACATCGCTGCGTCCGCAGTTGCAAGCAATTCTTCTCGTGTTTCTACGCCGTGCAAAGAGACACTAATCCCAATGCTGGCACCGATCTCTAACGTATTGCCATTGATTACAAATGGTTTTTCTATATTGTGTAAAACTTTCTTGGCGACTGCGGAGCAATCTTCCAATTTGGTAATTCCTTCAATAAGCAAGGCAAATTCATCCCCACCAAAACGCGCGGCGGTATCATAAGGGCGGATGGCCAGCTTTAACCGTTCAGCAACTTCTTTCAATAATTGATCACCTACCAGGTGGCCGAACTGATCGTTGACTTGTTTAAACCGATCAAGATCCAGGAAGAAAACGCCGACGCCGTTATCATTACGTTTGGTTCTGGCCAGCGCCATATCCAGACGACTTTCGAATAAAGTACGATTGGCAATGCCAGTCAACGCATCAAAATTAGCTTGTGTGATTAATATGCTTTCAAATTGCTTTCGGTGAATAGAAAATTGAATAGCCCGTTTGATGGTGTGACCATCGAGCTTATCTTTAAACAAATAATCTTGTGCGCCATTCTCCACCGCGTTTAACGCCATGGCTTCATCTTTGAAAGCAGTAAGAAAAATGATTGGCAGTTTGGGGGCCATGTTTTGAATGCTTAGCAAACCGCTAAAGCCCGAAACATCTGGTAACGAACGATCCAGCAGCACCACATCAAAGGCATGTTCAGGCAACATTCGTAATGCTGATGCCAAATTTTCAGCACGCTGTAATTTATAGGCATTGGGCAAAGCTTGGGCCAAGGCTTTTTCCACCAAAATAGCGTCACCCCGAGCATCTTCCACCAATAAAATGATAAGTGGATCTGCAGCAGAAATAAACCGGGCCATTGTTAGGCTTCCATGCCATTGGGTAAGATCACCATCGAAAACCAAAAGTTTTCGATCATGCTGACTACCTCACCATATTTTTCCAGTGTTGCTGGTTTAACAATATAGCTATTAGCATGGAGCTCATAGCTATTCACAACATCTTTTTCAGCGCGTGAACTGCTCATAATGATAACGGGAATACGTTTTAATTTTTCATCTGCTTTAATTTCAGCCAAAACACTTCGCCCAGATTTTTGCGGTAAATTAAGATCCAGCAGGATAATATCAGGCACAGAAGCATCAGCATAGTTGTCACGGCGACGCAAAATATCCATTGCTTGGTTACCATTGGTTGCCACTGTGATGTGATTATCAATGCTGGCTTTTCCAAAAGCTTTTTGTACCAGAATTACATCACCGCGATTATCTTCAACCAATAAAATTTCGGCTGGCCGCCCTTTATTTTGTGTGGTGTTGATGCTCATGATTTCTCCTAATTTCGGTGACGCTTGGCAATTGTAAAGTAGAAGGTACTGCCTTGGTTTAAAGTTGAGTTCACCCATACCTTGCCGCCATGACTTTCGACGATTTGCTTGCAAACCGCAAGGCCAATGCCGGAACCTTTATATTCATCCCAAGCGTGGAGACGTTTAAATGGCTCGAACACTTCATTAATAAAATCAGCATTGATGCCAATGCCATTATCCTTAATTGAGAAACACCAATAATCGCCTTCGTCGGTTACCCCAATATGAATTATTGGAGTATTATCGGCCTTTTGATATTTAAGCCCATTACCAATAAAATTTTGTAACAGCCGCATGAATTGTACGGGATTGCCGGCAAAGTTTGGCAATTGATCATGGGTAACGACCGCCCTCCGTTCATTAATTGCAGAACTTAAATTTTGCAGGACATGTGCTAATTCTAAATTTGCATCAACTTTGGTAACAATTCTTTGGTCGTTTTTAACCCGCGAGTAATCTAGTAAATCTTCGATCATATGCTGCATACGATCCGCAGAGTCTTTAACAATCGAAATGTATTCCAGTGCGGCCTCATCCAATTTAGCGCTATATTCCTCGGCAATTAAACTACTGAAATTGGCAATCATCCGTAAGGGTTCTTGCATATCATGGGACGCCACATACGCAAAGCGTTCAAGTTCGCTATTCGATTGGGTCAATTGATCCAGCAAACTGCTGCGATACTCTTCAGCCTTCTTCAATTCTGTGATGTCACGCGCAATGCCAAGGATGAAAGTATCGCTGTTGGCATCTTCAAAGCGAACCTTTTTAGTAAAAATATGCCGTACCCCGACATTTGGTAGACTGATTATTTCAATGGTTTCTGAACTTCCTTCAAGAAAGGCTTGCCGGTCATATTTCAAGAAGTTATCGGCGTCTTCTGGTAGGAAGCTTTCCACCATCGTTGTGCCAATGATTGTATCTCGAATATCTGCAGGGAAAATATCGAAAAACGCTTTATTGGCTTTGACGATCCGAAAGTCTTTATCTTTAACGAACACAATATCTGGAATATTTTCCATCATCAGATCGAAAAATTCGTTAGTTTTTTGCAGCGACTTTTCAGCAGCTTTCCGCTCGCTAATATCCTGCATTATTGTAGTCAAACAAATTGGCGTGCCGCTTTTATCTCTATACAAAGTCAGCACCTGATTTACGGGGATTTCATGCCCGTCTTTATGCAATAGAGCCACTTCACCACGCCACACGCCTTTATCATAAACAGTCGGAAGCGCGTGCTCATGCAGAATTTTTTGCGCCCAGGCAGGATGCATGTCGGCAATCGTTAGTTTTGAGAAATCATCATTCATACGACCGATCATGATTTTTGCGGCCTGGTTGTGATATAGCAGACGACCTTCAATATCAGCCATACCGATATAATCGGGCGCGTTTTCAATTAAGGCTAGTAACTTGGTGCGCTCGCTTTCTTCATGGCGCAAAGTTTCGATAGCTTGGGCTTCGGCTTCATATTGGAAAGTAATATCGGTATTGGTACCGAACCATTTAATGATATTGCCATCATTGTCATGAATGGGGTTAACGCGGGTTAAAAAGGGCCGAAAAATTCCATCTGCCCCTCTCAAGGGAAAGACAAGCTCAAAGGGATGGCCGGTGGCAATTGAAGCCTGCCATTTTTCCATAACGGACGGCAGTATTTCTGGATCATGCACAGACTGCCAGCCCCAGCCTTCCATATCTTTAAAAGTAGTGCCAGTGTAAGCGTACCAACGGTCATTGTACCAATTAATCCAGCCTGTTTCATCGGCAATCCACACCAGTTGCGGCAAGGCATTGGCCAGCAACTGCAATTCGGTCGCATCACGCGCTTCGATATTAGTAACTACCTGGTCAGCAAGAAGCTTTAAGGCTTCTAATTGTGCCAGGCTAAGATTGCGCGGCACCGTGTCTAACACGCATAAAGTGCCAATGGCATCACCAGAACCAACTCGTAATGGCACACCTGCATAAAAGCGAATTTGCAGGCCAGCGGTAACCAATGGATGATCGGCAAAACGGGCATCTGCTTGCATGTCCGGCACATGCAAAATGCTATTTGGATCTGCAACGGTATGGTTACAAAATGACAGCTCACGCGAAGTCTCGTTAAGCTCGGTTCCCACTTTTGATTTAAACCATTGGCGTTCGGCATCTAGTAACGTCACTAGCGAAATAGGGGTACCGCAAATAATGGAAGCCAATTTAGTAATTTGATCATATACCGCCTCTGGAGCCGTATCCAAGACTTTATACTGTCGCAAGGCGCGCTGCCGCTTGGTTTCAGCGTTGGAATGCGGGGTGAGTGTCATAGTTCAATTTCGTGATCAATGTTTTAGTCGTGCCGAATATCTGGATTGTACGGTAATAAAAATGAACAAATGATTTCTAAAAGTAGCTTTATAAAAATGTCAGGCGATTTTTCGAATATTTAATTATAAAAAGCCGTCGTGTTCAGTTTGCCCTCGTAATCGTCCAGTAGGCACTAATCACTCAATGTATCAAAGTATTATCGATAGGTGACATCTTCAAGGGATGCCAAAAATGGTTCTGGTGAATTACCGTAAATCATAATCATGTTTTGATCGTCAAAATACTTTAGCAATCTATCTCAACTTCATGGATACCGTCCTTATTGCCCATTTACTAACCGCGGTTACTAAATGTTCTACCCTCACAGCAAGCATTACTAGTATGCCTATCAATTCCAGTTTCGGCGTGCATCTTGCTGAGCTAAACACCATTATGGCTGAAATACACAGCGATGTATTGGACATCGCCCATCATTGCCTTGCGCTACAAACCGAATTATTCGCCAAAATGCAGGAAATTATCGAACTTAAAAAACTTGGTAATAAATACCTGTAGCGATTGCTTGATTAGGTAGTGCTTGGTCAATTGCCGGAATAATGAACCAGATGTCCAAAGCTTCCTTTCAGATATGGTTTACAAATTCATAGTGAAATAATATTAAAGGATTTGAGTAACTTAATTATTACCATTATCGGCATCGCCATGGTGGCCGTTGCCGCCATTTTTGGCATTTACTATGGTTCTATTGCTTATGATGGTGCGGTCGCTAAATCCAATGCTCAGCAAATTACAAAGGCTGCGCAACAAATTCAAACAGCAGCTCTAATATGGCGTTCTGAGAATGGCGCGCAATATCCAGGGGATGGCGGCAAGGCCGCATGGTATAATGCGCTTAAAACAGATTATTTACAGGATGCCCACAACGCCAGCAAATTAATTAAACCACCATTCTTCTATGCGTCTATTGTCCAAGCACTCGCCTATGTCTAACCTGATTATTACAATTATCGGCATCGCACTGGTCGCGGTTGCCGACGTCATGGGTATTTTCTATGCCGGGGCCGCCTCTAATAGTGGTTCAGTTACCTCCAGCAGCAGCGCCACGCTCCCGCCCTTATAAGTTTCGCATAGCGCGGCTATGGAGAACCATGAGGGTGAGCGGTGCCTTAATATAGTTCCCCAAAAGCGACGCATAACTAGCCGTCCAGCACAATATAAGAATATTGTTCGCCCATCGATTGACCGGTCGCAAAGACGCAACGCCCTATATCTGCTCATAGGCAAATATGCTTGCAGCAATTAAATGCAAAGGTATTTCTAAATATGTGACTGAAATTAGGCTCTGGCTAACAAACCGCAAATAATGTAAAACTTGCCTGATGTCTGCAGAAACGCTGTTAACCCTTAAAGAATTTTGCCGACGCTTGAAAGATCAAGAATCGGAATATTGCCCACCATGGGATGAAGTCAATGATCAAGATTTAGCAACAGCCAAAGATGAGCAAGAAGTCTACGCTATATTGAGCTGCGTAGCAGGTTATGCCGGCGCGCATGGCATCGATAACGGTGTTTTTTATGATCCAGAAGGTTTTCAAGCAGTGCTTGAATTTGTGACGCAACGCATCGGTGATCCAAATGCGCTTGCCATATTAAAACAATATTACCCCACACAAACTCAATCTTCAGTTGCCATCAAACTTTGCCTACCGTAATTATGGATATGGATTTACTGAGAATATACTGTTAAATTAGATTAGTGTCAAAACCTGTAATAGCAAAGACGAAATTTCTTTTAATGTCGATATAAGCATTTGCCAAAGCGTAGTATATCAATAGACTTTTCGCTAGGATAGCCCTTAGCGGTGAATAGTGCTAAACTAGTTAGTGTAGTGTTCCATCGAATGTCGAAATTAGTAAGAGTTTCAGCAATGTTTGCCAATAATCTCTAAAGAGCTTGGTGTATTTTTTATAGCTTCACTTCAAATATCCATTAGCTGTATTATTCCGTGGCGTTATATGTTATCTTAGCAAGAGAATAGATAAATCGAATTGGGACCAAGCCCCTTAAACGCATCTTGCCGAGCAGCGCGTAGACAGAGCTGCTGAACAGCTCTGAATAAGAAGGGGACAGCTGCCCCCTTTTAAAAATAAAAGGTTTAATATTGATCGTCATCATCGGATTGAACACTGCGTCTCATATCTGATTTTTTAAGCGGTTTTGATTTCGGACGCATCACGTTGATAGCAGTAGCATCTAATCTTGTTTTAATGTGTGCGGCATAAAACTTTTCAATCATCTCAACACTGGTGCGGCAGTTTTTGGCAATTTGATAAATATCTGCGCCTTCCATCAAGCGCATACATATATAAGTATGGCGCAGGCTGTAAGCGGTGCGCGGGTTTTTATCGCGGTCAAATTTAAGTTCTGCGCGTTTAAGTACACCATTAAATAATTTGATGTGATTGCTGGGAAAAACAGGATCAGTTGCTTTTGGTAAGATAAGTTGTGCCGGTTCTGTGTCAGCCTTCTTTTTGTTTTCAGCGGATAATGGCTTAGGCCGGTTAAGCAATCGCTCATAAGGTCGCACCGCGCTTGGCGTACTTTTGCAATAGCCAATACCGCGTTTGCCGCGCACTTCAATCTCTAAAATTTTCTCGCGGCTCCCTTCATCCTGCACAATCGCCACATCGCGATGTTGAAGATTTTTTGCTTCATCCGGCCGCAGACCAGTATTGGCCATGAATAACACAAAATCATGAACCTGCTCGGCTTCCCAGCTAAAACGTTTATGGGCAGATTTGGCGTGTTCGCGTGTGGCGATGTAAAGTTGCTTATATTCGTCTGGGCTGAACCAGGGGCGGTGAACAACTTTGCCTTGCGTTTTGTAGGGCGGCGATAGGTCAGGCAAATGCGTTAGCCAGCCATGCCGGATTGCAGTTTTGAGTACTTGCCGGATCGTTACAATTTCATCATGGATTGTGCTGCGGGCGGGTGCTTTGCCCGTGCTGGAAGTTGCAATCCGATGCATCCGGTATTCCTGCACTTTCCCTGGCGTAATTTCTGAAACGCCTAGGCTGCCAAGGAAGGGTAGAAGGTGTAGCCGCAGGCGGTGGCCATAGCCTTCAATCCAACGCGGGCTGCGTTGGCCTTCGGTAATGATGCCGTATTCTTTCAAAAATTGATCGGCGGCCTGTTGAAAAGTTTTTTCATTGCTTTTTAAAAGGCCAGCGCGTGATTTGCCGCGTAATTCTAAATACCAGTCTTCAGCAATTTCTTTTGCACGTGCCAGGCTGTCTTCCTTCGTGCTCTTACGATATTGTCTGTGATTGAGAGAGGCGGCGCAGTGCCAAATATCGCCCCGTCGGTACACCTGTAATTTGCCATCCATTAGGTGATGAACTGTCATTTCACACCGCCAATCCCAAATTGATGGCTTATAATACTATAATTCAGTCAATAAGGCAATTTGTGTTAGCGGTGTGTTAGCACTTTTAAGGGCTGTAAAGGTATTGAGATAATATTAAATTGTTGTTTTTATTAGAAAAAATGGTTGCGGGGGCCAGATTTGAACTGACGACCTTCAGGTTATGAGCCTGACGAGCTACCGGGCTGCTCCACCCCGCGATAGGAAAAACGAATGATACTCAATCGTTCAGCAATTTAAGCAATAATTAGCTGATATGCATTGATATGCGGTCACTGCGGAGTTTGTCAAAAACTATCTTATCGGATTTAAAGAAAGGCCACGGATTATATCGATAAGCTTAATTTAAATTGTTGACTTAAGCGTCAACAGCTTTGAATTTGCAGTAATTATATTAGAAGGTAATTTCATGGCATCTTCTCGCGTTGCACATCGTCAGTCTAGTTCAGTTTTAAGCTTGATTGTGGATGCTGCCCAAGTTGATCAAGCAGAAATTTGGGATATGATAGTGGTTGGCGGTGGGCCTGCGGGGTTAGGTGCAGCTTTAATAGGTGCACAAAGTAAATTAAAAGTATTACTTATTGATAAAGAAAAAATTTAGGTGGTCAGCTGGTTGCCAATGTCGAAATTCCCATACTGGATATGCCGGGTTTTCCATCCATTACTGGTAAAGAATTAGCGCGTAAGTTGGCCGATCAAATTAAGCGTTTGCCAATTACCATTTGTAAAAATGCCAAGGTAACAAACCTAATTAAATGCGCAAATGGTATTGCCGTGCATTTGAATAATGGAAAAATTTTGCAAGCAAAAACAGTTTTCATTGGCACGGGCATCACCCCTCGCAAATTAAATGTGCCAGGTGAAGAATTTTTACCATTAGGCCGGCCGCATGATGCACAAGATCGGCATGGCACCAAAGCTATAGTCGTTGGCGGCGGCGATGAAGCTTGTTCGGCGGCCATGCACCTGGCCAATGATGGCGCAGAGGTTATAATGGTTGTCCGCAACTCGGTGATGCGGGCGCGTACCCATTTTGCCGAGCCGGTTTTTGGACATGCTAATATTAAAGTGGTAAAGCCAGATAAAGTAGTTGGCATAGAAAAAACATCCCAAGGATTTGGGTTTAATTTAGCTTCAGCTGGTAAAATAAATGTCGATGCGGGTTTTATTCGTATTGGGGTAATACCGCTTTTACCACCTATTGAACCTGCACCCAAGTTGCATTTAGATGGTCGGCTAATGGTTGATTCACAGGGGCAGACAACAATTGCTGGTATTTATGGGGGTGGTGATGTAACGCGCGTGCCGAGTGAACAATATGTAGTTGCAGCCAACAGTGACGGCATATTGACGGCCAGAAGAATTAGCAACCAATTAGCGCCTTAATTGATATCTTTTAAAAACTATTATTCGTGGCAGCAATTATAGCTATTTAACCATCACAATCGAACAGTTGCAGGCCTTATGTAATAATATAATGCCGCCAATCTTGCCGAAAATGCTGGTCGCTTAAAATCAATCCTTGACAATAAAGGAAAATATTCTTATATATAAGCCATCAGCGAATTAATACGCCCGCATGTTAAAATGTGTATTCAATCGCCGCTTTAAACCTCCACAATTGATGGGTATCCATGGGATCTGTTTCTTCCTTGGTCAGCAATGTGCTGAGCAACAGCACGCCAGCCATACTAACCAATTTAACCACGCAAGCCGTGCGCGCTGTTGAACAAAACCGTTCTAACCGGCAGGCACAAGGCCAATTGGCCGCTCAGCAACAGCAAGCTTTGGCCGATGCCACCATAAAAGCCAATGATCAGCGTGATAAATTGGTAACCGAAAATGCGCGAATTGAGGCTGACCGGCAAAATCAATTACGCGCAGCAGTCAGCAAAATTCGCGCACAATATAGCAGCCAAGGGATTGATCCCGATAGCGGCAGCGCGGCAGTTCTGCAACAAGCCCGCGCCGACGATGTGGCCACGGCCGATAACCAAGACGATCAAGATTTACAAAGCAATTTAACATCCATCAATAACCAGCTAGGCAGTTTGCAACAGCGGAATTTATTAACCCAAACACAGCTACAGCAGCGCCAGCAGTTAAAATATTGGTATGATTAATTCGCCGAATTACTTTTTTTAAAATCAATATTCACTGGTTACTTTTTAGATTTTGACTGATGGACACACTTTCCCTTACTTGGTGGATCAGCGTGATTGAGGTGCCGGTTATCTCCGCACTTTTTTTACAGCTATGGCAACACCGCAAACAATTTGATAGCAAGTTGGAACATTTAAGCGAACTGCAAAGCAAATATCGCGCCCAGCATAGTGAAAGCTTAGCGAATTATAAATTAGAGGTCGCCAAGCATTATGCCTCCAACCAATCCTTGCGCGAAGTAGAAGGGCGTTTGGTCGCCCATCTCAACCGCATTGAAGCCAAGCTTGATAACGAGGCATACCGCGCGCGTGCGCGGCAATTTCAATCATTTGCTGAAGAAAATTAATTCTCATGCCCCATATCCAAATCCCGCCGGTTGTGCCGCGTGCGCAGTATACCTGTAATGGCGTGCAGACTATTTATCTGTACCCATTCCCCATTTTTACCAATGATGATTTGCAAGTGCTGTTTGATGGTGCGCCGCAATATGCCGGTTATGCCATTACTGGTGCGGGGGGAAGCGCAGGCGGCGCGGTAACTTTTGTTACGCCGCCTGGGAGCGGTATTATTTTAACGTTGGCCCGTCGTTTAGATATCCAGCGTGTATCCGATTTTATCGAGGGCAGCAGCTTTGCGGCCCGTACGCTGAATACTGAATTGGATTATCACATCGCCTCGGTTCAGCAAGTAGCTGCCGATCAAGCGCCCATGCTGCGTTACCCCGATAATGAAACCGCGCCACGTGTTGAGCTGCCAGATCGGGCCAGCCGCGCCAATAAAATACTGGGCTTTAATAGCGCGGGCGAACCAATCCCGTATGCTACCACGCCAGCTATTGGCGCCACACCTTATAGTGTAACTGGTACCGGTGCCATTAGCCGCACGATTCAGGACCGCCTGACCGAAATGGTTTCAATTAAAGATTTTGGCGCGGTGGGTGATGGTATTACTGATGATACATTAGCCATTCAAAAGGCGCTAACCGCGCATAAAAAAGTATTCGTACCCAGCGGTACTTATTTAATATCAAACTCACTAACAGTGGGTGAAAAACAAGGTTTATACGGCCAGGGTAATACCAGTGTAATTCGCGCCAGTACCAATCTGTTCGATATCATTCAAATGCCCGCGCAATATGCGCAGGTGCATAATTTGCGGCTGGAAAATGGCTTGGCCGGCATTCGATTATTCGGCCGCGATACCCCCTGTGTCGAAAACAGCATTTGCGATCTCACCATTTGGGATGCGCAATATGGGCTGGTGCTGGATGGCTATAATACCGGCAGTAAACCATGCTATTGGAACCATATTTACCGCACGCTAATCGCCCGCCCAAAAATCCATGGCGTGTGGCTGACGCAAACGGGGGCAGGGGATACGCCCAACGCCAATAAATTCCACGGTGTGCGCGTGTATTCACTTTCCGCGCCAATGACCGGCTCGGGTTTTTACATTCAATATGGCCGCTATAACAATTCCTTTATTGATTGCGAGGCTAATCTGTCGAATTCTGCGCAAAGCTGTTTCCGCGTTGGCCCGAATACCGAAAAGAATTTATTTATTAACCCCTATGCGGAATCCCGCACCAGCATGCCGAATTTCCATCTTGAATTGGGTTCAAAGGAAACCTGCATTATCAATATGCTTTCGGCTTCAGCCGGCGCTGCGATTTACGATCAATCGGGTGGGGAGTACACCACTTACAATTCTGGTTATCCATTCAAGAATACATTGAAGAAAACGCGGGTCACCGATTTAACCGTTCAGCAATTACGCTACGATACCACTTATTATTCAGTCGCTGGTGCTTCCACGCTCACAATCGATCAAACCAGTTCTTGTTATCTGGTCAGCGCCTTTGGCGGCGAGGTCAGCGCCATATTGCCCAATTCGCATGATGCGAACGGCATGCAAATCACCATTAAAAAAACCGATACCTCGGCCAATCAAATCGTGATTACTGAAAGCGGCGGCAATGGGCCGGATAACCGCACTGTGCAATTGGCTAGCCAGTATGATTATGTCACCGTGGTCAGCAATGGCGGGAATTGGTGGATTACTGCGGCCAACTTATTTCCGCTCAACACCATGTATGTTTCGGGTGTAACGCTATACCAACCCGATCTTACCCGCGCGTTTTATTATGTTAGTGCCTATACGGGCGCAATGGAATTCCGCTTGCCGCCGCCGAATGCACAAAATGCGGTGGGTCGCACGATCACCATCAAAAAAAGCGATGTTTCCGGCAATGCTGTTAGCGTCACCCAATCTGGCGGTGGCGGCCCCGATGGCGGCACCTATAATTTAACGGGCCAATACAAAACACTGACCATTATTTCCAACGGTTCGGCCTGGCTGATTGTCAGCAAACTTTAAAATCACTAAACCACCATGAAAATAAATTTAAGCCAGCCATTAGCGACATAAACTTTAAATATGATTAAGGATGTTGAAATGACTGTAAACAATACAATTGAAATATATGTTCATCTATTGGAAGAAGGCATTTCAACACTTCGCCCAACTCAAGCTTTATCGCTTGGCAATGATCTATATCAGCTTCTACCAACATCTGACTATGATCCGGAAGATGAAATTTGGGAATGCTTGCCGGGCAGTATTGTGAAAGCTGTTCCCCATAAAGATTTTGAAAAAAATCCCCTTACGCTTGCAGTTAGTTCAGATAGTGCATAGCCAAAATACCATCAAAGTGTATGTGAATTTACTTGAAGAATGCGTGCCAATTGGCTGACCGACCCAAGCTATACCTTTAGAAAATAATTTATATAAATTGTTGCCAACTCCCGATTACAATCCAGAAGATGAGATTTGGGAGTTTGTGCCGGGCAGTATTGTCAAAGTTATTCCCGCCCAAATTACCAAAGGGCAAGACGTATTGCTCGCCGTTGCCTCAACCCCATAGTAGTAATCCAACAGAAATATATATGGAGTTGTAAGAAGGCACGCCCACTATTCGGCCAACTCAATTTATTTCTTTAAGCAATAATTTGTATGAATTGTTGCCAACTGAGAAATATGATCCAGAAAATGAAAGTTGGGAATTTTTGCCAGGTAGTATCGTTAAGGCTAAAAGGGAGCACACAATGTATATTTGCCAACCAATGCTATTGGCCTATGAGCAAGTGATAGATGTATGATCCAAGCTGAAATAATGAATACGTTATTGCCGCAAGCGAATAGCGACGGTTTGCTAGTGCTCGGCGCAAGAAATTCTGATTATTAATAAAAGCCCCTTTGATAAGGGGCTTTTATTAATTGGTACCAGGTAATTGAAAGCCAGGGGGCATTTCGAAGCCACCCATCATTTTGCCGGTTTCATCGGCGATTTTCTCGTCGGCTTTGCTTTTCGCATCATTTACAGCGGCGACGATTAAATCTTCTAAAGTCTCCTTTTCTTCAACTTTCAACAGCGATGGGTTGATGGTGATGTTGCGCAACACTGCACCCGCAGTCATCACCACTTTCACCAACCCACCACCGGCTTGGCCGAATACTTCCGCTTCGGCCAATTGCTCTTGCAATTGCTGCATTTTTTCCTGCATGGCTTGCGCCTGCTTCATCATATCTTTGACGTTAAAGCTCATCGCTTATCTCCTGTTCGGTATTATGCATGGGCGGCGCGCTGACGGCAACCATCTTGGCACCCGGAAAAGCGCGCAGGGCTTCCAGCACCAGCGGGTCTTGCGCAGCCTGATCAAAACGTTTTTCAGCCAGATGGGTTGCTTCCTCGGCGATGGTGCGCGCCGCCGATTCTGCCGATACATCAACCTGCCAATTTTGATCCAATTTTGTTTTCAATAATTGCGTAAGCTGGCGCGGCAATTGGGCCGGTGCTGCCTCGGTCAAGGCCAGCACAATTTTCGGCGGCGTAAAACTAATGGGGCGAACATTGTGATGTAGATGGGAATATAACACCCCTTCACGCTGATCGGCCACCCACTGCACCAATGCGTTAAAATCCTTAAATATAGGTGCTGCACTAACAGGGGCTGGGTTATTAGCTGGTGGCACAGGCATTTGCGGTAGCGGTGGAATAGGCTGAGCCGTAATATCACTGGTTTGTGAACGCTCACTAACAGATTTATTGGGCGTTTCTTGGATAGAACCAGCTGTTAATTGATGTGCATAAATACAGCGCAGCAATAACATTTCTCCAGCTGCCGCCGGTTGTGGGGTTTGAGCCAATTCTTGATATCCTTTGCTAAGAATTTGCCATAAGCGGTGCGTTTCTGCTGGCGTTACTGCGGTAAACCAATTTGTATACTCAGCATCTGACAACCCATGCAGCGGCACGGAAATCTGCATTTGTTTTTTAGTTAGGCTTAATAATGCTTGTAAAAGATCCAGGCAAATTTGCGCCGATTCACCGCCGGCTTGTAATATTTGTTGATAGATAACCAGGGCATCTGCCGTTTTGGCCGCGAGCAGGGTATGCAGCAATTCCCAAATTTGCCGCTGATCGCCAAGGCCGAGCATGCCTTGCACATCGGCAGTCGTAATCAGCGTGCCGTCATTTTGCGAAGCAACTGCAATCGCTTGATCGAGCAGGCTTAAAGCATCGCGGACCGAGCCATCGCCCGCGCGGGCCAGCAGGGTCAGCGCTTCCGGTTCAACCGTAAAACCTTCGCGGCTGGCGATATCTTGCAAATGTTCGGCCAGCGTCTCGGTTTCTAACCGGCGTAAATCAAAGCGCTGGGTGCGCGATAAAATGGTCAGTGGTACTTTGCGGATTTCAGTGGTGGCGAAGACAAATTTAGTATGGGCAGGCGGCTCCTCCAGCGTTTTCAGCAGCGCATTAAACGCGCTTTTGGAGAGCATATGTACTTCATCGATAATATAGATTTTATATTTGGCGACGGTCGGCGCATAACGTGCGCCATCAATCACTTCGCGGATACTATCAACGCCGGTATTGCTGGCGGCATCCATTTCAATGACATCGATATGGCGGCCATCGCGGATGGCGATACAGTTTTCGCATTCCAGGCAAATATGGGTCGCTTCGCCAATTGCGCAGTTGAGCGCCTTGGCGATAATGCGCGCTGTGGTGGTTTTGCCCACGCCGCGAATACCAGTTAGCATCCAAGCCTGCGGTAAGCGGCCAGTGGCCAGCGCATTATTTAATGTACGCACGAGATGTTCCTGGCCAATCAGATCAGCTAGGCTGGCCGGCCGGTATTTACGCGCTAACACCCGATATGCGGTCATCCTTTATAATGTAAACGCTATGTCGCCTGCTTACAATTTTTTGCTTAACTCCCTCTCCCACAAGGGGAGAGGAAGAAAGCTATATTTCAATTAATCCTGCTTCGGCTTTTTCTTCATTTTTGCCCAGATTTGTTTTTTCGTGAAATACATCACAATGGCGAGTGCCGTTAGATAAATGATGGTTTGCAAACCCATCTTTTTACGCTCTTCCAGTTTGGGCTCAGCGGCCCAGGTTAGGAAGGTGGCGACATCTTTGGCCATTTGTTCTTTGGTCGCTTTGGTGCCATCGGCATAGGAAACTTGGTCATCGGCGACCAGCGGAGGCGGCATGGCGATTTGGCGGCCTGGAAAATATGGGTTGTAATACAAACCCGCCGGCACTTTCACCCCTTCAGGCGGCTCTGTATAGCCAGTCAATAATGAATAGATATAATCTTCACCGCCATGGCGCGCTTTGGCCATCAGCGATAAATCTTTCGGATAGGCCCCGCCATTAGCGGCCCGCGCTGCATTCTCATTCGCAAACGGATTGTGAAAATGATCGGCTGGACGGGCAGGGCGATCAAACATTTCCCCCTCATCATTCGGGCCGTCCTGCACAGTGTATTCAGCGGCAATCGATTTAAGCTCGGCTTCATTATAACCCAGGGCGCTTAAATCACGGTAATGCAATTGGCGCATGCTGTGGCAGGCAGAACAAACTTGTTTATATACTTGAAAACCGCGTTGCAACGCACTGCGGTCAAACGTACCGGTGATGCCTTTATGCTGCCATTCCAGTTCTTTTGGATGCTCGGCATCTTCGGCAGCCAACGCGGCACCGGTGATCATGCAACTTGCCAATAAGGCTAAACCTAATTTACGCATGTTCACCTCCAACAGCAGGCTGTTGCTTGAGCACCGGTTCGCTGATGCTATATGGCAAGGCAGTTGGTTTTTCAATCAGGCCAACAATTGGCAAAACCAATAACATATGCGCGAAATAATAAACGGTGCAGATTTGCGCGATCACAATCCACGGGATATGCGTATCGAAATGCCCAAACAGCACAGTGGCATCTGGCGATTTACCGCCGGCAATGGTCAGGATGATGCAGGCCGTTAGCAAAATCCAAAAGAATTTTTTGTAAAGCGGGCGGAACATAGTGGAACGCACGGGTGACGTATCCAGCCACGGCAGCACAAACAACAGCGCAATTGAGCCAAACATGGTCAACACGCCGCCCAATTTACTATCAATCAGCACGATATGCGTAAAAGGAATGCCAATATCAAAGGTGAATGACCGCAGCATCGCATAAAAGGGCAGGAAATACCATTCCGGCACAATATGCGCGGGGGTAACCAGCGGGTTGGCTTCAATATAATTATCCGGATGGCCCAAAGCGTTTGGAAAATAAAACACAAACACCGCGTAAATAATCAGAAAGATACTTAAGCCAAACAAGTCCTTGGTGGTGTAAAAGGGGTGAAATGGCACGGTATCTTGCGGGCCTTTGGGATCAATACCCAACGGATTGTTTGAGCCGGTCATATGCAGCGCCCACAGGTGTAAAAACACCACCGCAAAAATCACAAATGGCAATAGATAATGCAAGGCAAAGAAACGGTTTAAAGTAGGGTTGTCCACACTGAAACCGCCCCATAACCAAGTCACAATATCGTGACCGACCAAGGGGATAGCGGAGAACAGATTGGTAATCACCGTGGCACCCCAAAAGCTCATCTGGCCCCAAGGCAAAACATAGCCCATAAACGCAGTCGCCATCATCAACAGCAAAATGGTAACGCCAAGTATCCACAATAATTCGCGCGGCGATTTATATGAACCATAATAAACGCCGCGAAAAATATGAATATACACCGCGATAAAAAACATCGAAGCGCCATTGGCATGCAGATAGCGGATTAAATAACCATAATTCACATCACGCATAATCCGTTCAACAGAATTAAAAGCATTGGCGGTGTTGGGATCATAATTCATGGCCAAGGTAATACCGGTCACAATCATCGTCACCAGCATAAACAGGGCAATGGCACCGAAATTCCACCAATAGTTAAAGTTACGCGGCGTGGGGAAACGGCCATATTCCTGGTCCAGTAAACTGAAGATCGGCAGCCGCGTATCGATCCAGCGGATCACCGGATTTTTGAAAGGGGAGTTATGTAGTCCAACCATGGTTTTGCAATCTGTCTAAGGTTAGCCAATCCGCACGGTGGTGTCGGATGTGAAAGTGTAAGTAGGGACTTCTAAATTTTTAGGTGCCGGACCTTTGCGGATGCGGCCGGAAGTATCATATTCCGAGCCATGGCAGGGGCAGAACCAGCCGCCAAATTCGCCGCGGTTATCGGTCGCTTTCTGGCCCAGTGGCACACAGCCCAAATGGGTGCAAATACCTACTAAAATTAACCATTCCGGTTTTTTTACACGTTTAGCATCGGCTTCTTGATCCCGCATTTGCACGGCATCGTCTTTGGCGGCCTGGGCAATTTCGGCTTCGGTGCGGCGGCGAATAAATACCGGCTTACCGCGCCACATCACGGTAATCGCCTGGCCCACTTGCACGGGCGCTAAATTCACTTCGGTGGTCGACATCGCCAGCGTATCGGCGGCCGGACTTAAATTTTGCAGGATTGGCCACACCACCGCACCAACCCCAACCGCGCCAAGTGCGCCAGCGGTTAGGAAAATAAAATCACGGCGAGTTTGACCGGCTGGCGGATCCTGCGGCAATGGTGCAATCGGTGCGACATGCGCGGCTGGCGCAGTATCACAACTAGGCTTACCGCCGCAACAAGAATCCGATGAATGATGACCCATACTGTCTGGCTACGCAAATTTACGGCCGCTGTCAAAAATCAAATCACAAAAAAGCATTTAATCTTGAATACGCAGCAAACGTTGCTGGGTTGCGGCCGGTAAATCTTTTTGCTGAGCCAGCTTTTGTAATTCAGCTTTGGCCTGGTTTTGCGCGTCTGGTGTGGCCGCGCTGGCATAATGCTGCCAGGCTTGAACTTCGTCAGCGGCTTGCTGCATTACCTTGCTATGTAACTTAACGGGTGTCGTGCCGATCGTTGGATTATTCAGCACGGCATAATCGCTTAATTCTGCGGCATCCGTGTTTTTTGCCAATTGTGCTAAAATCTCATCGGCTTTGTTTGGTTGGTTGGCGGCGCGATATTGTCCGGCGGCGATCAGTTTGGCCAACACAGCACGCGGGCCAGACCAGGCATTACTCGCTCTGATAATTTGTTCGGCAGTGCTAGCAGTATGCGGCGCATCACTCCATTGCAGTAATTGCGCCGTTTGTGCTTCGGCAATCTGGGCATCTTTATTTTTCCAATAGCTAATTCCCACACCGGCTAAAACCATGATTAGAATAATAGCGATGATAAATGGCAAACCGCGTTTAACTATATGCAACAGGCGTTCCTGCTGCATTTGCGCATTCACTTCGGCCATAAATTCTTTGGTATCAAGCGGGGTGGACATTGCCATATGGTTAGGAAGCTTTGGCGAAAAAGGCAACTCTATCATAGCCCCCATGGAAATACGGGAATATGATCATTGCAAGCGCCAGCATTACTTGCCAATTTTGAGAGAACTTCATCAAACATTGCCCAACGACGGCATATTATTACAGCCTGCGCTTCTTCTTTTTTATACAAAGCAATTTGTAGGCCGAGATTTTGAAAAGCATAGTTAGCATATAAATTGGCAATTCTGGCAAAATCAGCTGTCACATCATTATCTTTTGCCAACTCGGCCAATGAAAAAACGACTGGTTTTTGGATAATGGCGCTGCCGGCCGGTTGCAGTGGCGCAAAACTTACCCAAATATTATCAGCGGTTAACGGTACATCTGGCTCTTCAACCATAAAAGTTACGCGAATTGGTAAAGGGTTTTGCTCCCTATCCCGATAACAAAGCGGTCCACTATCGGCTGGATTTAATATAATTTGGTAACAAGGTCTAAAGGCTGCACAGCCTAACTTTATAGAAATGTGTAGCTTAAAAAAATACTTTCATACGTTTAAGCACTTAGACCGCACCTAAATCAAAAGCCAGTTCGTTCAAACAGTTATGCAAGTATTTTACTTAAGCAATTAACCAAATTATAATGTTGTATTAGCTTAATGTCATGAAAAGTGTGCCCACCCTTACGCAAAGAAAAATCGCTTTTAATAGCTCGCGCGATAATTTTAATAAAGATGTTTTCAATAGAATATTTATAGCATGCACAATAGCAGTAGTCAGTGCAGCTTGGCTGGCTCGAATATGGTTAATATATACTAATCAGGCAGAAAATATTTCAAAACAGCTGCTAGGCCCAACATCAATTTCTATTAATCATCGCGGTGAATCTTTTCTTCCCGCTCGTGGCGCTCCTGTGCCTCAATCGACAAGGTTGCATTCGGTCGCGCCATAAGGCGCTTAATGCCAATGGGTTCGCCGGTTTCCTCGCAATAGCCGTAAGATTTATCATCAATCCGGTCGAGCGCTTCATCAATTTTGCCCAGTAATTTGCGAAACCGGTCGCGTGTACGCAGTTCCAAGCCGCGATCAGTCTCCGCAGTCGCGCGGTCAGCTAGATCCGGTTCTTGGATGCCGCCTTCTTCCGCCAAGCTGTGAATGGTCAGGTTCGATTCATCTTGTAGTTCATGCTTCCAAGCCTGCAAACGCTGGCGGAAAAATTCCAGCATATTGGCGTTCATATAGGCTTCTGTTTCAGAAGGCTGGTAATCAGGGGGCATAACTGGCGATGTCATCGGTTTCTCTTATGCATTGAGTGCGCAAATTTTATACAATGATGCAAGCGCAAAACGCAGCAAAAACCGATTTCATAGTAAATTTTTTATAAGTGGTTATAATCTAGGCAAGAATATTGATGCGGCTGCCGCGGGTGCCATCAGGATTAAGGCGGGTAGTGCTGTTATTGTTGGCCGCAGATTTATCGTTTTCTTTATTGCCAGGTACAGTTTGGCTAACTGGCAAAGTGCTGGCAGCTACCGTTTGGGTAGTGTTGGCTTGTTGCTGACGGGCAGCCTCAGTCGCATTTGCCGCTGCAAATCCATTCGCCAAGCTCGTGCTTGGCGGAGCCAAGTTATATGCGTTTTGATAGGAGCCGACGGTTGAGAGCATGAGATGTTCCAATACTGAGTCTACTATATAATGCATGTCTAAATGATTAACAAATGATCCTTTCAGCGATTATTCCTAATTTTTGCCAATATCAGACAAAAATTCCTAGCAATGTTACAATTTTAGGTCATGATTCATTAAGCGATGTATGTTACATTTAATTTAAGACAAACTTTCTTCGAATTTTTTAGTTCGATTAGCTTAAGGGGAATAGAGATGAGCTTTGATGTCAGAGAAGCTTACGCGGCTAACAGCGGATTTCAAACCGAAATGCCGCCCATCTTTACACCAGCGACCAAAAAGGCGGGTATGAGTATGTTTGGTTTATTGGAAATGGCGCATAATCACACCGAATTGGGCCGCAAGCAGTTGGCAGCCACTGTTAGTGATCTATTAACAGCCAGCGATAACCAGGCGCATATCAGCTTAATCGGCGATATTTTGATCGAACTGGTCCGCAAAGCCGAGCAGGATTTAAAACAGGCTTTGGCCGAGCGTTTAGCGCATATTCCCCATGCCCCGCGCGAATTAATGGTCTTTTTGGCTAATGATGAAATTCCGGTTGCCAGCCCCGTTTTAGCGCTCAGCCAAGCGTTGCAGGATGAAGATCTGATCGCTGTTATTCGCGAACGCAGCACTTATCACCGGCAAATCATTGCCGAACGGCCAGATCTAAATCCAACCGTGGTGCAGTCTTTGGTCGTAACACATGATGTGACTGCCTTACAAAAATTATTGCATAATGCCGAAGTGAAGTTGGATCGCACCACGTTGCAAATGCTGGCCAAAGCCAGCAAGGATGCCGAAATTTTGCAGCCGCCATTATTGGGGCGGCCCGAAATTTCCAGCGACTTTGCGCTTGATTTATATTGGTGGGTTTCCCAGGAATTGCGCCGGCATATCAGCACGCGTTTCGCCTTTGACCGGCGGGTTTTGGATGAAGCCTTGGAAAGCACGCTGCAGGAAATGTTGGATCAGCGCAACCTGGCGCGGAATTGTTCACCCGATATGCTGCAACTGGCGCAGGCCATGCAAACAGCCGGTAAAATCACCATCCAGAAAATCACGACGATTTTACGGCGCGGGCAAATTGGTGCTTTTATCGCCCTATATAGCGCCCATACTGGCTTGGTGCCGGAAGCAGTGGAAACTATGGTTTATCAGCATAACGGTGAAAGCCTGGCTATTACTGCGCGCGCCGTGGGCATGATAAAACCTGATTTTGCAGCCATGTTTTTGCTGGCCCGTGCTGCCCGCCCTGGCGATCAGGTGGTGGATCCGCGCGAATTATCCCGCGTGCTAACTTTTTTTGATCATGTGATGATGGGAGAGGCGATGAACCTGTTACAGGTTTGGCAAAAGTCACCGGATGATTTATATGCCGATGATTTCAACACCCCAAACGCCTTAGCCAAATCCGCCAAGATGATGCATTAATAAATTGTTTAGAAATTAGCGCCATAAAGGCATTAAAAAAGGCCGGTGAAGAATTTCCATCGGCCTTTTTCTTTAAAGTCTTTAAAGCCTATGCAGCGTTTTCGATTTGGACAAATTGGTGGTCGTTTTTGCCGCGTTTGAAAGATACTTTACCTGGGATCAAAGCAAAAAGGGTATGATCGTTACCCATGCCCACATTGGTGCCAGGATGAAATTTGGTGCCGCGTTGACGCACGATAATCATGCCCGCATTCACCACTTCACCTTCAAATTTTTTCACGCCCAACCGACGGCCCGCGGAATCACGGCCGTTTCTGGAACTACCACCTGCTTTTTTACTAGCCATAATTCTCTCCCTTAAATTTCTGCTAAATTAACCAGCGATAACGTTTTTAACAGATACTTCCGTTTTGTACTGACGGTGTCCGTTGCGGCGGCGGTAATTTTGCCGGCGTTTTTTCTTAAAAATGATAATCTTATCGTCACGATATTGGCGCACAATTTCCAGCTCAACGCTCGCATTGGCCACAAATGGCGTGCCCAAGGTCACAGTGGTGCCATTCACCACACTCAGCACTTCGGCCAGTTTGACCGTTTGGCCAACTTCAGCCGCATCTAGTTTTTCAATCGACAGCTTATCGCCCGATTTAACGCGGTATTGCTTACCGCCAGTTTTAATAATTGCATACATCTTGGAACCCGAACCGTTAGATAAACCGCGTTTGCAGGCGTTCTGTCAAACTTTTTCATTAGGCCGTCATACCGGTGAATGCCGGTATCAGTGATAAATAAGTACCATGCGGTATCGTGGTGCAAAACAGTATTTTGTGCGCTGCGCATTTTTGGTCACTAGATCCTGACTTTCATCGGGATGACGCCAGGCCACCCACATTGCCGCTGCTGTTCAGCGAGCACAATGGTGGCGGACATGGCAGCATTTAGGGAGCGGATGGTAGGGGCCATGGGGATGATGAGGCGGGCGGCGGCCGCGCTATGCACCTGTTCCGGCACGCCGCAGCTTTCCTGGCCGATTAGCAGGATATCATCGGCTTGATATTGAAACTCAGCATAGGGCACAGCGGCTTTAGTGCTTAATAACAGCAAGCGGCGCGTGCTCATCTGGCTTTGAAAGATGTCCCAGGAGGCAAAGCGTTGCACATCGGCATGTTGCCGGTAATCCAGCTCAGCGCGGCCTAGCTTTTTATGGTCAAGCACAAAACCGCAAGGTTCGATAATCGCCAGCGGCACACGCCAGGCGGCAGCAAGCCGGATCAGCGCGGCACAATTCTGCGGGATATCGGGTTGGTACAGGGTGAGCATTTAGTGATGAATACCGTTTTACTGCAGCATTTGTCATCCTCAGCCGACCAAAGGGAGACTGGGGATCCAAAAAAAATTTGTTAACTTGAATATTTTGGATTCCCGACCTGCGGCTGAGGATGACAACGTAAAAACTATTTCTTCCGGTCGACCAGTGTTTTCACCAGCGCCAAAATATCGCCTTGCAAAGCTGGATCGGCCGCCGAATAAGCCATCGCCAGTAATTGATCAATAAAGGGGTTTGGACCTGCGACGGTTTCTGGTTGTTCAGTTTCGGCTTCTGCACCTTGAAAAGGTTCCTGTTGCTCGCTCTCGGCCAAACCATAAGCCGTTTTGGGCGCTTGGTGGCCCGCAAAAAAATAATCAACCTGCACACCCAAGGTTCTGGCGATCAGCTGCAGGCTACCGCCGCTGACCCGGTTAACGCCGTTTTCATATTTCTGAAACTGCTGAAACGAGACACCAATCGCATTGGCCACATCTTTTTGTGTTAGACGACGTTGTTCACGCACCGTTTTAATACGTTGTGCAATGACTTTATCATGACCTTCAGCTAATACCCGATTAGCCTTTAAATTTCTAACCATAGTTGTTTTTTGCGCCTGCATACACACGTATGTCAATAGTTGCAAATTGTTAGGATTAAAGGGATAGAACCGCTTTGCCAGCCTCTAAATCAGGTATCTGCACAAATGATTCATCGGTAAAACCAAACCGTTGATAATATTCCAATGGCCCAACCAAGATAACGGTTGGATAATAATTTTTTGCAATCACCAATGAATGCCGGATAATTTTTTCACCCAAACCTAAATTTTGATAATGAGTCGCCACCGCAATTGGGCCGAGCAGAACAGCGGGCCGGCCAGTGCTATTGGTATTTACTTGGCTTTGCAAATCCACCCAAACTGGCCAATAGCGAATGGTGCCAATCACCTGACCGCGGCTATCAATGGCAACAAAAGACAAACGGGTATCGGGCATGCGACCATCCCGCAGCCGGTAAACGGCACGGGCGTTGCGGTCTGTGCCAAAACAGGCATCCAATAATTCCGCAATCACAGCCGCATGTTGCGGTTGCTCTGGCACAATTTGCACGGAGTTGGTTTTGCCCATTTTTACTGACGAAAATATGTTATTCAATGTTACAAGCAAATATTGCCAGGAAATTAATCCGCTGTCTTTAAACAGCGGATTAACCTAATTGCTACTCTTGCGGCAGGTCAAACAGCACCACAGTGCTGGCTGCCGTTGTCTGTAAAGTAATTGCAGTGGGTTGCGGCAGCGCCAAGCCATCACCAGCTTGCAGCATTTGATTATTCACCGTAACAGCGCCAGTGGCCAATTGTACCCAACCCATGCGGCCAGCAAGCAAATCGTAAGACAGGCTTTGTCCAGCTTCTAATTGCGCCAGCCAGATTTTAGCATCCTGATAAATTGGCATGCTGCCATTGGCACCATCGGTGCTACTGATCAATTGCCATTGACCAGGCACGGCATCGCCCCAGCGCATTTGCGCATAACGCGGCTTGTCATTTTGCCGGTCGGGGTACAGCCAGATTTGCAGTAGATGCACAGGTTCGGTTTGCGAAGCGTTGAATTCACTATGCGTCACCCCGCTGCCAGCACTCATATACTGCGCGTCACCGGCTTTGATAATACCTTCACCACCGCCGCTATCTTTGTGGGCCAGTGCGCCATCAAAAACGATGGTCACAATTTCCATATTATCATGCGGGTGCGGTGAGAAACCACCGCCAGCCGCCACATGGTCGTCGTTAATCACGCGCAACGCGCCAAAGCCCATCCAAGCCGCATCATGATAACGGCCAAAAGAAAAACTATGCTGACCATGCAGCCAGCTGGTTTGGGTGGTGCCGCGTTCGCTGGCTTTGCGTAAGATCATTTTATCCCTCTCTCAATCAATATAAGTATATAAAATATATTTACAAGGCTAGTAATTGACAAAATAAGCAGCGTATTGGATAGTGTCGGCAATGTTACTGCAGTTGCGACGAAAACGTAAATGATAGCCATACTTGGTCAGCATGGCTTTACGCGTTTTTCATTTTGTCAACTCCATAGGCTTTTCTCATGTATGTTCCCAATTACCACCAGCCGCCCAACGATACGGCGGTGTTTGCACTGATCGAGCAAAATAGTTTCGCCACATTAATAAGCCATCATCGCAATCAGTTTTTTGCCACCCATACGCCAATTATCTTAAAGCAGAATGGTGACGCGCCGCCGGTTTTATTTGCCCATATCAGTAAAAGCAACCCGCATAAAAATGCGTTGACCGATGGCGCAATCGCGCTGGCCATTTTCCAGGGGCCGCATGCGTATGTTTCGCCAAGCTGGTATACCGCGCCGAATGTACCGACCTGGAATTATGCCGCCGCGCATGTTACCGGCACTGTTAAAAGGTTGGCCAATGATGAACTGCTTGCTGCCATGCAGGGCTTGATGGAAAAATATGAAAATGATATGCCCAATGGCGGGCAGAAAATGGTTGAAATTCCGCCGGATATGTTGGCCATGGATTTGCGCGGCATTATCGCTTTTCATTTAATTGATTTGAAAATAGAAGCCGCCTTTAAACTCAGCCAAAACCGTGATGCGGCTAGCTATCAAAACATCACCGATCAGCTAGCCTCTACTGGCGATCAGGCCGCACAAGCCACCGCTGTCTTAATGCAACTACACCAACCGGAACATTTAAAATGAGCAATTATTTGGAACCTTTTATCGCGGGTATGACGCTGACCATTAGTTTCATTGTCGCTTTCGGCCCGCAAAATGCGTTTTTGCTGCGGCAAGGTGTTAGCAACACGCATCTGCGCACGGCTTTGCTAGCTACCATTGGCTGCGAAATGTTGCTGATTATTTTAGGCGTTGGCGGCGTGGGCAGTTTGGTGCAAAGCGTGCCTGGTTTAAAACTGATTTTCGCGTGCGCTGGTGCTATATTCCTATGTTATTTCGGCGTGCGCTCCGGCTGGCGGGCGGCCACAAGCCACTATGATGATGTCGATAGCCGCGCACCTTTCCCAACCGCCCGCGCGGTTATTCTGGCAGCTTTGTCATTTAGCTTATTAAATCCGGCTTCGCTATTTGATACGGTAGTATTGATTGGGGGCTTGGCCGGACAATTTGCCGCATCACAACGCATCGCCTATGCGGCCGGATCGTTATTAGCATCATCCGTTTGGTTTACGGCGTTAATCTATGGTGCCCGGCAGCTTGCACCATTATTCGCCAAACCGATTGCTTGGCGGATATTTGACAGTTTAATCGCCATTCTAATGGTGGGACTGGCGCTTAAGTTATTATGGCAGGTTTGCAACTATTAATCGAGTTTGCGATTACCGGTGAATCTTGCTATAATAAAATCATAATAAACGCTTTAACCGAGGCGAATAATGTTTAAACTAGGCGCGGAAAGCTGCCAAACAGCGGTGACTGAAACAGCCATGGCTGCTGGCATCAACACTGCTGAACTGCCGGAAGCCACTATGCTAAGTAATCAAACATTGGTCGACCTGCGGGACCCAGCTTATGCTATAACTGTTGGTGTATTCATCTTAAATGTTGGCGGTGCGCTGTTATCGGTTGGTCGGCAAGCAGCCGCTAAGCGCCGCGCACGCCCGGCAGTGCAGCCATAAAAGATAACTGTTTGTTAACTAGCCCCCATAAAGATTGCATTAAGCAGTTGCATTTCTAATTAATAAACTATGGTTTTATTAATTAGAAATGCACAGCGCATTTTGCCGCCTGCTTCAGATAAAGCCGAAGGCATATTTCAGGATAGTCCAAAACTGGTTACCTGGGGTGAAATGCTAGGCAAATTAGCAGAACATGGGCCCGAAAATTGATTTACAGGATCAAAACAATTTGGATTTTTGGGTTGAAACATTAACTAATTTAACCACCCATTTTTGTCAGCGATATTACTATTATATTCATCCGGTTGGCGAGATTGCGTTTGATGCCAGTGATTTTGGCAAAGCGAATGAAAAATATAATATAACGGATGCTGTTGTTCTGCGCGCTCTTGAACGTATGGCAGATTTTAGTGAAGGGACACCTGTGCAACAGTTGAAAGATGACGGTTTCTGTTTTGCTGAGCGAAGTTTATCGGCAGCTGAAAAAGCAGAGCTTAAAATTTTTACTGCAACAACCTTAAACAGATTTATCGCCATGCAAGCCAAACATACGCCGCATCCACAACCTTAACTTGGTGATCTTACCAAAACGTATTAAATGGTGTTATGGCCTTGCTGCTCCCTTATAAAAATGTCTTACCTCAGATTGATGTGTCTACCTTTGTTGCGCCAAATGCGACGGTGATTGGCGATACGATTATCGGGGCCGATTGCGGGATTTGGTATAACGTAGTGATCCGCGGGGATGTGAATGAAATTCGCATTGGCGCGCGCACCAATATTCAGGACGGCGCGGTGATCCATGTCGCTACGCATGGGCAAGGGAGTTATATCGGTGATGATGTCACCGTGGGACACATGGCGCTGATCCATGCCTGCACAGTTGAAGATAAATGCCTAATCGGCATGAAAGCCTGCGTGATGGATGGTGCACGGATTGGCGCACGCACGATTATCGCCGCCGGTGCCGTGGTAACCCCCGGCAAACAAATCCCCAGCGGCCAATTATGGGCCGGCACCCCCGCGCGCTATGTGCGGGATTTAACTGAAGAAGATTTTAAACACCTCGATTGGTCCGCCGCGCATTATGTGGGGTTGGCGAAGGAGTATGCGGCGATTAATGCAATTATGGCTGCCTTTCCCCTTGCGGGAGAGGGTAGAAACACTTAGCGAAAGCATCGCTTGAGGTTAGTGTTTCGGGTGAGGGCATCACTAGGATTGATCTCCATTAATGCCCTCACCCATTTTTCTAAACTCGCGTTGCTCATTAAGAAAAACTGTTCTCTCCCGCAAGGGGAGAGGTAGCTTCCGTACTGAACGAAACAATTTGCGGCGTATGTCCTGTTGCGGCAAAAAAACGGAGCAAATCTGTATTAGCCAGGCTGGTCGTCATATTATTCAACAGCGGGTGAAAGTTGACGATGGCGTGATCCATGATTTCTTGTTGCAACACTAACTTCACTTTGTGTTCGGTATCATTAATCAGCGCAAATGGCGTGACCGAACCGGGACGGACGCCAAGTGTTTGCCATAATAATTCAGGCGAACCGAAGGACAGGCGTGCTGCACCAATAATGTTATGCAATTGGTTTAATTGAATCACCGCGCGGCCCAACGCGACCACGAGCCATAACTGGCCTTTCTTATCCTTCAAAAACAGGTTTTTGCTATGCCCGCCGGGAATGGCCGCTTCCACCGCATCGCCTTCCGCAACCGTAAACACGGGCTTATGATGATGTGTGGTATAGGCGATGCCTAATTCATCCAGCCGCGCAAATAATTGCGCGGGTGTGGTGGGCAGATCGGGTAAAATTCTGGATGCTTGCTGCATGCATCTTCTTAGCATAAATATCTCTACTGTCATCCCGGCCTTGTGCCGGGATCTGGATTTGTCACATGATCGTTTTTTCTTAATAGAGCGCAGCAACATTGATTCCGGATCCCGGCACAAGGTCGGGATGACAATATTAGGATGTGTAAATGAATACCGAATTTTGCAGCGTTTATATCACTGTCTCAGATACGGGCGAAGCCACGTGGCTGGCCAAGGTGCTGGTGCAGGAACGGCTGCTGGCCTGCGCCAATATTATCCCCACCATACAATCGGTTTACTGGTGGAAAGGTAAAATCACCGAAGGGCAGGAGGCGGTGATTATCGGTAAAACCCACCAAGACTTATTGCCGCTCCTAGGGGAGCGCGTGCGCGATGTGCATAGTTATGAAACGCCGTGCATCACTGCTCAGCAATTAGACTATATTGAGCCAGAATATGCCAAATGGTTACGAAGTACTTTAACCAAACCTCATCCTTAATAGCGTAAAGCGCATATCGAAGGATGTTCCAGCGATACATCCCGGTTAAGCATCCTTCGATACAAACGCTTTGCGTTTTACTCAGGATGTGGTGAAATGATATTTGACGCAGTTTTATTAATTAAGGCAGTATGTATTGATGCCGCAGCATTTTTTAGATTTGGACGCGCTTGAAACCGCGCAGGTGCACATATTGGTCGCCGCTGCACATCATATTAAAAAAAATCCTGATAAATACCGCCAGAAACTCGCCAATCAAACGCTGGCGATGATTTTTGAGAAGCCGTCTTTGCGCACGCGGGTTTCGTTCGATGTCGGCATTTATCAGCTCGGCGGACATGCGATTATGCTCACATCCGAAGAGATTCAGCTGAAAAGCGATACTTCAGTGCCGGATACCGCCAAGGTATTGTCGCGCTACGCCAATCTGGTGATGTATCGCTGTTACGACCACGCGAACCTGCTGATGCTGGCCGAACATAGCAGCATTCCGGTCATCAACGGGCTAACGAATGACACGCATCCCTGCCAGGTGCTGGCCGATATTCAAACTTATGAAGAACACCGCGGGTTTTTGGACGGTAAAATCGTCACTTGGGTGGGCGATACCGATAATGTCGCGCTGTCCTGGATGCATGCCGCGCTGCATTATAAATTCACATTGCGCATGGCCACCCCGCGTGAATATGCGCCAAAAGCCGAACTATTGGCCGCGCTGCAAAAACGCGGCGCACAAATTGAATGGCTGGCCGATCCGCACGATGCCGCCGCTGGTGCCGATCTCATTTTAACCGATACCTGGGTCTCCATGGGCTTTGAAGACCAGGGCATCGCCCGCCGCGAAATTTTCTCGCCATATCAAGTTAATGCTACGCTCATGAAGCGCGCCAAAGCCAATGCCGTGTTCATGCATTGCCTGCCGGCCTATCGCGGCCAGGAAGTCACCCGCGAAGTCATCGACGGCCCGCAATCCCTCGTCTGGGACGAAGCCGAAAACCGCTTGCACGCGCAAAAAGCGGTGATGTTATGGTGCTGCGGGCAATTTTAATTATTAACTACCAAGCTATCACAGTTTGTGCCAATGCAGTTGGATCTTCAATCCAACAACTTAAACCTGCAACTGTACGGCCACCATTACTAAATGGTTCATTTTCGCTGCTAGTTCCACTTTGTACTAATGTACCTGTTCCTGGATTTATTTGGGGCGACAGCTGTCTGATCTTTTGGCATAAATCATAATTATAGT
Organism: Alphaproteobacteria bacterium; assembly: GCA_965246945.1. GTDB lineage: Bacteria > Pseudomonadota > Alphaproteobacteria > UBA11073 > UBA11073 > CBDFFW01. The sequence continues at coordinate 1,522,972 of CBDFFW010000001.1, read as the reverse complement.
TACCTGATCCAAAAGAACTGGAATGAGTATTACCAACACCATATCGGATAACGTATCGTAAAGGGTTAGTACCTGCAGTTTCAGCAAAAACAGTGTAAGAGCCTTTAGGTCCTGATAACGGACCACTCATTTGGGCAAACACATTATTTGTAACATTTCCACTTGTGGGGAGCGTCAAACCTTGCGCCTTCATCAAATTGATTGTGGCAGTTATTTGTTGGAAATCATTAATAATGCGGTTAGCATCGACAGTGACTATATAATTTTGCACCGCTGGGCTTAGAAAAATAATTGCCACAAAGTCATAATTGCACCTAATGCGATGCTAATAATAGTGACAACTAAATTGCTCATTGCTTTCAACCTATAAATGAAAGCCGCCAGAAAGAAAATCCTTTCTGGTAGCCGGAGGTTGGAAAATCGTATAGAGACGACTGCAGCGGCCTTTAGCCGCAAAGCCTGGACATAAAGCTGAACGCGCGAGCGCTCAGGCGCCACCGCCCTCCGGCCAAAGCCGAAAGGCGTATCGATTTTACGGCAGATACTTTGCCGCTCTATTTCAAGGTTTCCACACCCCGGTGCCGCGTTTTTTGCGCAGCACTGTCCAAAACTTATCGGGCCGGTATCAGTGATGCAATAGGAAAGTAAGGTTCATTTTCATTAGTTAAAGCAGCAAACTGCTTCGTATTAGAAAATCAACTGGTTTTATGTCAGAAAATAGCAATATCGCCGCTTTCAACGGCGCAATTTTTCTGCATACTAGCTCTAGTAAGCACAACTCGAATCGGCCACAAACAAGCTAGTCAAACCTGCCAAGCTGTGTTATACCCGCAGACAAATATAAGCGCCCTGGAGCATAAAACGATGATTAATCCTTCTATTCCAAGTGAACATGAAGAGTTGAAACCCAGAATTACCGTTATCGGTGTGGGTGGTGCTGGCGGGAACGCAGTGAATAATATGATCCGCGCCAATCTGGAAGGCGTTGAATTTCTGACCTGTAATACCGATGCGCAGGCGCTGCAAAATTCGCTGGCTGCGCATAAGATTCAATTGGGGCCAAACATAACCCGTGGTTTAGGTGCTGGTGCCCGCGCCGATGTGGGCCGCGCGGCCGCTGAAGAAGCGATCGAACCGTTGATGGAGCGGTTGGCTGGTTCAAACATGGTCTTCATCACCGCTGGTATGGGCGGTGGTACCGGTACGGGTGCAGCGCCAGTGATTGCGCGCGCATCGCGTGAGCAGGGGATTTTGACGGTCGGCGTGGTCACCAAGCCATTCCATTTCGAAGGCAGCCACCGCATGCGCCAGGCCGAAGCCGGTATTGAAGCGTTGCAGGAATATGTCGATACATTAATCGTCATCCCGAACCAGAATTTGTTCCGCATCGCGAATGAAAATACGACTTTTGCCGATGCGTTTAATATGGCCGATCAAGTACTCCATTCCGGCGTGCGCGGCGTCACCGATTTGATGGTGATGCCGGGTCTAATTAACCTGGATTTCAACGATATCCGCGCCGTCATGTCCGAAATGGGCAAAGCGATGATGGGAACGGGTGAAGCCGAAGGCGGCCGCCGCGCGATTGATGCTGCTGAAGCTGCGATTTCTAATCCGCTTCTGGATGATGTTTCGATGAAAGGCGCGCGCGGCGTGCTAATCAATATTACCGGCGGCATGGATATGACCTTGTTCGAAGTTGATGAAGCCGCAAATAGAATCCGCGATGAAGTCGATCCGGATGCCAACATCATCTTCGGTTCTACTTTCGACCAAAACATGTCTGGCCGCATGCGCGTGTCAGTCGTCGCCACCGGTATTGATATTGAATCCATGCGCCGCAGTGCGGGTGGTAATTCTGGTAACAATAGCGGCCAACGTGCTTTAGCGCCGCCAGCGAATATGTCAGCCGCCGTTGCCCAAGCAGCTGCGCAAGCGGCTACACAGCAAGCCGGCCAACAGCGCGGTACTGCGTTTAATAATCAGCAACAGCAACCGGCCAATAACCCGCCGGCCGCACCGCCAAAAACGGCGCAGCAACAGGCGGCGGCGACTTTTCAACAGCCGTTGCGGGCCCAGGCGACCAGCTTTAATGCAGCGCCCGCCAATAACAGCCAGCCATCAAGCAACCAATCAGTGGCAAACCATGGCGCCAGCGGCAATGTCGTTGGCATTAATATAACATCGGCACGTGGTATAGATAGTAATGCTGCGAAAAGCACCACCGCTGTGCGCACCACTGGCGGCAATAATTCACCCACCTATGCCACACAGGGATCTGCTGCCTTGGCAGAACCTGAAATGGAAGTGGCGGAATGGGGTTATGCCGAAGTTGAAGAAGAAAACCAAAATCAGGCAGAATTGGCGGATAACACTTTGCCATCGCCTTGGCATACTGCGCCCATGGAAGAATCGCCAACTCAGTTTGTGCCAGCTGCCCCATTAGCTGTTGCCCCTTTGGTGGCGCAGCAAAATAGCGCTCCCAATATAAATGGTAATTTCCCAGATACGAATGAAGATTTGTTTCAATTTGGGGCAGAAGGTCCGGCAGCTCCGCGTAAAACAGAAGCCAAAAAGCGTGGCCCATCTTTGTTTGAACGGGTTACCAATTTTGGCGGTCACCGTGCACCGGCACAAAGTGTTGGCCAAGCTGCCCCGCAGCCCAGCCGTGCACCAGCCGATAACAGTACGCGCCAAAATACGACTTCACAGCGTGATGGTCGTGCTTCTCCAACCAGTAATATGTTTGGTGCCAGTGGGGCAGCAGTGGCGCAGGAAGCGATGCAACCACAGCAGCGCGGCTTGGCCGAGCCAATGGAACAGGCACAGCGTGCGACCGCGCCAATGCCAACTGGCCCAGCGCGACTTAGCCAATCGGATGAAGATCTCCTTGAGATCCCAGCCTTTTTGCGTCGTCAGGCAAATTAAACATCGTTTGCCTCACAGATGATAAAAGGGCTAAGCGGGTTGCCGTTTAGCCCTTTTTCTTTCAGCACTGTTTTAATCATCAAAACCAACTGCAATATGGCAAAATAAATCAAATATTCGTTTACAGTTTCCCAGCGCATTCTTACCCATAAAATTGAAATTGGAGTTTTTATATGTCCTTACATGTTTATTACGAAAAAGATGTCAACGCACAGTTGATCAAAAATAAAACCGTGGCCATCATTGGGTATGGCAGCCAGGGTGCGGCGCATGCCAATAATTTGAAAGATAGCGGCGTTAAAAATGTGATTGTTGGTTTGCGGCCATCATCGAATAGCGTAGGCAAAGCACGCAGCATGGGCTTAAAAGTCATGGCAGTGCGCGACGCGGTAGCTGAAGCCGATGTGATTATGTTATTGGCCCCCGATGAACAACAAGCTGATATTTATAAGCAAGATATCGAACCTGCCTTAAAAGCTGGCAAAACTTTTGGCTTTCGCCCATGGTTTCAATATTCATTTTCATTTGATCGAACCACCTGAAAACGTGAATGTGGTGATGATGGCACCTAAAGGTCCTGGCCATTTAGTGCGGGATGCCTATGTTCGCGGTGGTGGCGTGCCATGCTTAATTGCCGTGCATCACGATGCCAACGGCAAAGCCAAAGATATTGCTTTGTCTTATGCTTCGGCCATTGGTGGCGGCCGCTCTGGCATCATTGAAACCAATTTCCGCGAGGAATGCGAAACGGATTTATTCGGTGAACAAGCTGTTTTATGCGGCGGTCTATCTGCCCTAATTAAAGCCGGTTTTGAAACCTTGGTTGAAGCTGGTTATGCCCCTGAAATGGCGTATTTCGAATGCGTGCATGAAGTAAAATTGATTGTTGATTTGATTTACCAAAGTGGCCTTTCTGGTATGCGGACCTCCATTTCCAATACAGCTGAATATGGCGATTACAAAATCGGCAATCGTATTATTACCGATGAAACCAAAGCGGAAATGAAAAAGGTTTTGCGCGAAATTCAAACTGGTCAATTCGCACGCGAATGGTTGACTGAATACCGCACGGGCGGTGTGCAATTCAAAACCACGCGCCGTTTGGAAACCGAGCATCAGGTTGAAAAAATTGGTACAGAATTGCGCGACATGATGCCATGGATCGGCAAAGAAAAATTGCTGAATAATGACCGTGTTAGCACCCCAATGCTCACCCAAAGCAAAGACGCGCCTATGGCAAAAATTTCCGCTGTTAAAAAAGATAAAGTGCCAGCCAATAATTCGGCAAAAAGCAAAACTGCAGTCAGCAAAAAACGCGCTTAGTAAATGTCACGGTAGCTCCCTCTCTCCTTGCGGGAGAGGACAGTTTTTCTTAATGAACGCAGTGAGTTTAGAAAAACTTGGTGAGGGGTAAGAACCGACGGTGTCACAACCCCTCACCCATTTTCTAAAATTCGCCGTTGGCTCACTAAGAAAAATTACCCTTCTTTTCAGAATTGGCCCGCAAGGGGAGAGGTAGCCGTAATTTGTAGCTGATTGGCGATGTCATCATAAACGGTATTCTCAATATATGCTTGTCCTTGGTCGCTCGCTGCACGAATTGCTAAGGTAAGTGGAATTTCGCCAAGGAATGGCACTTGCAGTTTTTCAGCTTCCGCCCGTGCGCCGCCATGGGCGAATATTTCACTGCGGTAATTACAGTTGGGGCAGCAAAAGTAACTCATATTTTCGATAATACCTAAGATCGGCACATCGACCTTTTGAAACATCGCAATCGCGCGCCGCGCATCGAGCAAGGCGATGTCTTGCGGGGTCGACACAATTACCGCGCCGGTCAATGCCACTTTTTGTACCAAAGTTAATTGCGCATCGCCAGTCCCAGGCGGCAAATCGATCAACAGGTAATCCAACGGTCCCCAATGCACATCGCGCAGCAATTGCGTAATAGCGGTTTGGACCATTGGTCCGCGCCAGATCAGGGCATCACCTTCGGGAACCAACGCACCCATCGATATAATTTTTATACCATTATTTTCGAGCGGTTGCAATTTGCCATCCACCACTTCGGGTTTTTGCCCGCCGACCTGCAGCATGCGGATTTGGGATGGGCCATAAATATCGGCATCGCACACGCCAACGCGGTAACCAGCGCGCTGTAGGGCAAACGCTAATTGCGCCGTAACGGTAGATTTACCCACACCACCTTTGCCGCTGGCAATGGCAATAATATGTTTAACATCAAGTGGCGTAATTTTTTCAGCCCAGGGATTAGGGCCACGACCTTTAGTCGGTTGTTCGCGTTCGGCTGTTAAAATAACCTGTACCGCTTTAACACCGCTCATTTTCTTGGCTTGTTTTTCAACAGCTTGGCGGATGTTTTCTAAATGATTGACCTGCATGGTATCATTGGGTTTGACAACGCCTTGTAATATAATAATCAGCTGCTTGTCTTTAAATTCGGCACTTTGCACCATTGGCCGCGCATCAATTATTTGGCCATCAGCCAAAACCAGTTTTGCCAGTTGCGCCGTGAATTTTTCGATCACATCCATAAATGTGATTAATGCTGTTATATAGCAAAAATCACAAGTTTAGGCTGGTTATGCCGGGCGCTGCATCACCGCTTGCACCAGCACGCTTTTTACATGCTCCTGGCCAAGGATGCGAATACTGGCTTTTTCGATGCGGTCTTTGATCCGGCGAACATCGACCAGGCCATTATGAAAGGCATCACGGCGGTCAATCGAGCCGTATAAATCAGTTAAATAGGCATCGTTTAAACGCGGGGATAACACAATCACTTTATCAGCAGTTTGGCGGTCCGGCACTTCAATAGCTACCACTAGGCTGATAATTTGCTCAACCCCTTGCTCGCCCACCAATGGGAGAATGATTGGCGAGATTTTGACATATTGCGGGCCTTTATCTTTGTCAGAAGCTTGCGCTTCCTCACTGGCTTGCGCGGCAGTGCCAAGCAAACCAAGTAATAAAAATGTCAGGAAAAGACGTGTGAGCATGACGCAAGGCGCGGACCTATCAACCGCATCTATCAGGATAACCCCTAATCCTTAACGAATGATGAACAATCCTTAACGGCGTAGTGCGGCACCATGCTTAGCCGCCGCCGCAATCAATTTATCAATAATTGTTGCAATCTCAACATCGGTTAACGTTTGTTGCTGTGGCTGCAAAGTGATGGCAAAAGCCAATGATTTTTGCCCCGCTGGCAGTTTGTCGCCAGCATAAACATCAAATAAATCGACCGCCGTGACAAATTTTTGCTCGGCATTCAGTAATGTTTTACGCAGCGCGCCAGCCTCCATATCATTGGTCACCAGCAAAGCCAAATCCCGCTGCACCGGCTGAAAAGGGGACAATATTGGCGCTGGTTTAACCGTATGATTTTTCGGTAATGGCAGGTTTTGCACAAATATTTCAGCGGCGACCACCGCATGCGGGTAATCAAAAATTTGTTTAATCTGCGGGTGCAGCACACCGGCATACGCGATGACTTTTTTGCCTAAAGATAGCGCGAGTGCTTGGCCTGGGTGATAATAGCTAGGAACATCACGGCTGATTGGCAGCGTATCGGGGTTTAGGCCAGCGGCACTTAACACCGCCCATAAATCCGCTTTGATAATCTGAAAATCAACAGGCTTGGCCGGTTGCTGCCAATGCCGCGGTGTATTGCCAGCCCGCAGCATGGTTAGGCAAACGGGCTGCGCTTCAGGGGAAACGCTTTGGAAAATCGGGCCAATTTCGCACAAAGCCAGATCCGTAAAACCCATATTGGCATTTCGCTGGGCGGCCTGCAGCAGGCTTGGAATAATGGATGGCCGCATGGTGCCCATTTCCACGCTGATTGGATTGGTTAGTTGCATGGGTGCAGCGCCGCCGCCAAACAATTCAGCCTGCGCCTGCGGCACAAATGACCAAGTGACCACATCCGCATAACCGCAGCTGATGGCCACTGCGCTTAAACTTTGTTGAAAATCATGGACCGGATTAAGTGATTGGAGACTAGCCGGTGCTTTGCTCGGCAATAAGGCCGGCACATGATCGAAACCATGAATACGCAGGATCTCCTCAACCAAATCGGCTTCGCCTTGAATATCGCTACGCCAGCTTGGCACATTGACTGCTAAATCATCAGCAACAGCTTTTACGGCGAAACCCAGCGCAGTCAAAATTTTGATTTGCCGTTCGGCTGGCAATGATAAACCACCCAAAGTTTCAACACGATTTGTTTGTAAATGATAACTACGGGTAACATTGGGTTCGGTGCCTGCTAAAACCAATTCGCTCGCCTCACCACCACAAATTTCCATAATCATTTGGGTGGCAAGTTCAACAGCCGGCACGGTAAAGGCGGGATCAACGCCGCGTTCAAAGCGGTAACGGGCATCGCTATTAATACCCAAGGCGCGGCCAGTGCGCGCGATATTAATGGGATCCCACAGCGCCACTTCCAAAAACATATTGGTGGTGTTTTCATCGCTAGAAACCCGCAGACCACCCATAATACCAGCAATAGCATCTGCGCCATCGCGGTCAGCCAGCACCAGCATGCTATCATCCAGCGTGTATTCTTTGTTATTCAGCGCCGTAACGGTTTCACCAGCCTTGGCCTGGCGCACGATAATGGCATCGCCATGAATTTTATCCGCATCAAAAACATGCATTGGGCGGTTATGCGCGAAGGTAAAATAATTGGTGATATCTACCAAAGCCGAAATAGACCTCTGACCAATCGCTTCCATACGCTGATGCAGCCAAGCGGGAGATGGCCCATTTTTTACACCGCGAATATAACGGCCCGCGAAAAACGGGCATAAATCCGGCGCCTCCATTTGAATTTGCAGTGGTGATTTGAATTTACCGGTAATGATTGGCATAGACAGGGGTTTCAAACTACCTAAACCAGCGGCCGCCAAATCCCGCGCAATCCCGCGAATACCGGCGCAATCGCCGCGATTAGGGGTGAGGCCAATTTCAATAATGGGGTCGGTGATGCCCAGCGCTTCAGCGGCTGGCTGGCCAATGGGTGTAGCGGCCGGCAGATCAATAATCCCGCTATCTTCGCCAGTAATACCCAATTCGCCGTAAGCGCATAGCATGCCATTGCTGGCCTGGCCGCGCATTTTGGCTTGTTTCAAAACCATGCCATTGCCTGGCATAATGGCACCCACCGGTGCTAAAATTGTTTTCATGCCCGCGCGGCAATTGGGTGCACCGCATACCACCTGATATTCAGCAATGCCATCAAAAACAGTGGTCACTTTTAAACGTTCAGCATCCGGATGCTGCACCGCAATGCGCACTTCTACCACTTTAAAGCCGTTCAACTCCTCAGCCTTATCGCTAATTTCCTCAACCTCCAAACCGATGCGGTTAAGGGTATCGGCAATTGCGGCTAAATCGGCCGTGGTTTCTAAATGCTCTTTCAACCAGGAAAGCGTGAATTTCATGCCCTTAATTCAGCATGACTTGGCAGGCGGAGCAAGCAACTTGCGAATTTATTAAGGAACACCAAAAATTTGTTTAGGGGTTGGCGCGGATGTTGGCGCGGATTGGCCAAATGGGTCTTCGACCGATATTGTGTTTGCTGCTGCCCATTGGCGGGCCTCTTTAATGCGCTGATCAAGCCCTGGGTGGTTAGATAACCAAGTAGGACCTTTATCATTGCTATTTTTTTTCATGGTTTCAAAAAAATCAGCCATGGCTTTTGGATTGTACCCAACAGCTAACATATTGGCTTGACCTTGGCGATCCGCTTCGCTTTCCATATCACGTGAATAATTAAGTTGTTGCAGCAATAAACCAACTTGGGTCGCCAATACCTGGCTATTATTGGCTTTGGTTACACCTAAAATAATGCTAGCAATAGTATTCATCTTCTGTTGCTTATCAATCAATTTTGCGAAATGTCGTCTGACAGTATGGGTTCCCTCATGACCTAAAACACCAGCGAGTTCGGCATCATTTTTCGTCGATTTTACTAAACCAGTATAAACGAAAAGATCACCACTTGGCAGGGCAAAAGCATTAACCTCTTTTGAGTCAATTAGCGTAATATTGAAATCAATATCCACATCATTTTCTGTTTTGTATTGTGCTTTCAATGTTGGCAAAAGCTGCTTTCTAACCCGTGCTAAACGTTCATATTCAGGACCGGAAGTAATAATTTTACTTTGCGCCCTGATCTGGGCAGCGGCTTCTCTGCCCAGCTGCACTTCTTGAGGAATAGAAATAATTGTAGTTTTATTTTGTTGTACGGGTGCTCTACCTGCACCCAAAGCTGGTGCTGCAAATAAAAATTTAGCAGCATGGCCAATAAATTGACGACGGGTTGTGGCAGTTTTTTTCATGCTCTCATAATATACATTTCATTACTTAACTAATAGTTTCATTTAATGCTTGGGCCGCAAAATAATAACGTGTAACAAATATTTCATGAATTTAGCGACCGAATGGTTCATTGCACAACGTTATTTGCGGGCGCGCAAATCTGAAGGGTTTATTTCGGTAATAAGCTTGTTTTCGCTGCTGGGTATCGCTTTGGGTGTCGCCACACTCATTATTGTGTTATCGGTCATGAACGGTTTTCGGGAAGAGTTGCTGGGCCGGATTTTGGGCCTCAACGGCCATATGAATGTTTATGGCATGCTGGCCCCAATTAAAAGTTATGGCGCACTTACCGAAAAAATCGGCCAGGTGGATGGGGTAGTGGCAGCGTTTCCGGAGGTCGAAGGGCAGGCGCTGCTCACCTATAATGGGCAAGCGCGGGGGGCGATGGTGCGTGGGATTGCCCCGCTGGATTTAGCGCGTAAACCGATTATCTCCCAAAAAATCGTCGAAGGTACGGTGCCGGAATTGCTCAGCGATAATGTGTTAATTGGCCGCCGAATGGCCGAAGGGTTGAATGTCCGGCCAGGTGATAAAATCACGCTGCTTTCGCCAGTCATGAACAGCACACCATTCGGCAGTATGCCGCGCGCCAAGGCGTATACCATTGCCGGAATTTTTGATGTCGGCATGTTCGAATATGATAGCAGTTTTATTTTTATGCCGTTGCGCGCCGCCCAGGCCTTTTTCAATTTTGATGGCACTGTTAATACCATTGAAATTATCACGCGCGACCCGCAGCATCTACAGGCGCAAAAAAAAGCGATTACCCAAATTGCCGGTGGCGGCAACCGCGTTTCAGATTGGCAAGATAGCAATGCCAGCTACTTCAACGCCATTCAGGTGGAACGCAATGTGATGTTTATTATCTTAACGTTGATTGTCATAGTGGCTGCCTTCAACATTATCTCCGGCCTGATCATGCTGGTGCGTGATAAAAACCGTGATATCGCCATTTTACGCACTATGGGCGCGGGCAGTGGCAATATCCTGCGCGTGTTTTTCATGATGGGTGCGACATTGGGAATTATTGGCACGCTCAGCGGGTTATTACTGGGGGTTGGCTTTGCTTTGAATATCGAAAGCATTCGCCAGGGCTTGCAGCATCTAACGGGCACGGATTTATTCTCACCAGAAATTTATTTTCTATCCAAACTGCCAGCCAAACTGGATTGGCGCGAAGTATGGGTGGTGGTCAGCATCGCATTAACGCTGACTTTCGGGGCAACTTTCTATCCCGCCTGGCGCGCCTCCAAACTGCAACCGATTGATATTTTGAGACAGAATTAAAATGCTTACGCTTTCCCAAATTAATAAAATGTATCGGCAGGCGGAAGCGGATTTGCCGGTACTGCAAGGCATTGATCTGCAATTGCAGGCGGGCGAGCTGGTGGCGTTAGTTGGCGCATCCGGTAGTGGTAAATCGACCTTGCTGCAAATCGCCGGTTTATTGGACGTGCCCAGCAGCGGACAGGTAACCATTAATGGGCAAAACATTGATAAGTTAAGTGAAGCGGCCCGCACCCAACTGCGCGGGCAAACCGTAGGGTTTGTGTATCAATTTCATCATCTCTTGCCGGATTTTAGCGCCTTGGAAAATATTGTACTGCCGCAACGTTTGCTGGGCGTTACAGCAGCTGCTGCTAAAACACGCGCGCTGGCATTACTTGAACAAGTTGGCTTAGCAGCACGGGCCGGTCATCGCCCTGGCCAGTTATCCGGCGGCGAACAACAACGTGTGGCCATTGCGCGGGCGCTGGCCAATCGGCCCAAATTATTATTGGCGGATGAACCCACCGGCAATCTGGATGAAGGCACGGCGGCGGGAATTTTTCAATTACTGTTGCAACTGGCTAAACAAGAAGGTTTGGCAGCATTAATCGCCACGCATAATCCGCAACTTGCCGCGCAAATGGACCGCATACTATATTTGCATAACGGGCATTTACAAGCCAATAAATAGGCATGTTGGAAAATTCATGGGATGACCTGGTGGCTGGGAAAGGCTGCCAACTTTGCCAGCCACGCGCAGCTAAAAACGAATTTTCGGTTAAGGTAAAAGATCTGACTGTTTCAACATTGTTTTTAGACCGTAATCAGGTTTATCGCGGTTATTGTGTTTTGGTGTTTAACCAGCGCCATGTCACCGGTATGGATCAATTATCTGATGCGGAGTATAAAAGTTTTACTGAAGATCTGCGGCAAGCGATGCAGGCAATTTCCCATGCGGTTAAGCCAGACCATATGAATTATGCGTCCTTGGGTAATTTAGTTCCCCATCTGCACTGCCATATTTTCCCCCGATATAAAACAGATCCACGCTGGCGGTTTAATCCATTTTGCCCGCCAGCGACTGGAGAAATGCCTTATCAACAATTAGCAAGTGAAGCTGAGTATGATCAGCTTGTTGCTTCAATTATGGAATATCTTAATTAGATTAGTGAAAAATTAATCCAGCGTCATCCCAGCGTAAGCTGGGATCCAAGCTTGCATTAAAGCTAACTATTTAACTGTCGGGCTCGTTGCCAGCTTCCGCTGGCATGACGGTCTAGGATAATATCAATTTAAGGGGCTTCTCAATTAAAGCCTTAAACGCACTAATAAATTCTGCACCCACAGCACCATCGACCACGCGGTGGTCAACCGATAGGGTGCAGCTCATCACCGTTGCAATTTTAATTTGATCATCAATTACCACTGGGCGTTTTTCGCCCGCGCCCACGGCTAAAATACATGCTTGCGGCGGGTTAATAATCGCCCCGAAATCTTTAATGCCGAACATACCGAGATTTGATATTGTAAAGGTACCACCGGTAAATTCTTCGGGTTTTAATTTATTATCCCGCGCACGGGCGGCGAGATCTTTCATCTCAGTACTGATTGCGGCCAAATTTTTTGATTCCGCTTGCTTGATTATCGGGGTGATCAAACCATTAGGTGTGGCCACGGCTACCGAAATATCGCTGTGTTTGAACTTCAAAATGGCCTCATCCGTCCACGCAGCATTGGCGGCCGGAATTTGCTGCAGCGCGAGTGCACAGGCTTTAATGACCAAATCATTCACCGAAACTTTAACCGGTTGCGCTTCGTTAAACTGTGCCCGCAACGCAAGCAGGGCATCGATCTGGCAATCCACCGTTAAATAAAAATGCGGAATGGTTTGTTTAGATTCAGTCAAACGCTTGGCAATTACCTTGCGAATCGGACTGTTCGCCTCCGCTGTATATGGCATTTTATACGCATCGGCCAAAGCACGCGCATTGATGCTGCTGGTGGGCAGGGCAGCAGATACCATTGCTTTGCCGCCTACAGGTGCATTCTCTACATCCTTGCGGACAATCCGGCCATGCGGACCTGTGCCTTTGATTTGGGCTAAATCCACACCTTTTTGCTTGGCAATGCGCTTGGCCAACGGCGACGCGAATACACGACCTTTACTGTTAGTGGCTGGCGCTATGATATTTGTTGCAACTGGTGCTGTGGCAATCGGCGTTTTGGTTTCTACCGGTGCGCTGTTAACAGCCAATGCTGTAGTGGGTTTAAGGGCTGCGCCTAGTGCATCCTTGCCTTCGCCCGCTTCCAGCAATTGGGCGATGATACTGTTAACAGCCACGCCTTCAGTGCCCTCGGCCACTAAAATCGCGCCGACCGTGCCTTCATCAATCGCTTCCACTTCCATGGTGGCTTTATCGGTTTCGATTTCCGCCACTACCATACCGGATTTAACCGCATCGCCGACTGCTACATGCCATTTGGCTAATTTGCCTTCGGTCATGGTCGGCGATAGGGCGGGCATCAAAATATCAATCGGCATCGTCTATTCTCTGCCGTCGATATTGGCATGGGTTGCGCGGTTTGCCAATTAAAAGGCGGCAATTGTGGTTCGGATTTTTGCCAGATCCACAGGCAATACCGTAAATGCCTCTTTTTTACCAGTCAGGGGATCTTGGAAAGCCAATGGTTGGCCAAGGCTGGCTTCAACCGTTGCCTGAAATTTTTGCGGTGCAGCGCAGGCCAGCGCAATGCGTGGCTGTTCGGGCGGCAGCGTTTTGTTGGCGGCGGCAATCCCCACCGCGGTGTGTGGATCGATAATATAACCAAAGCGTGCGTGAATATCGCGCATTGTCGCGCGGGTTTCCGCATCAGTAATGGCCGCGGCTAAAAAATGTTCACGCAATTGAATATGCTGCTCACTGCTTAAATTGGCTTCGCCCGTCTGATTAAAACCATCAAGCCATTCTGTTAATTGACTACTATCTTGCGCAAATAATTCCCATAAATAGCGTTCCAAGTTGCTGGGGATCTGAATATCGATGGCGTTGCTAATGGTGGGGGTGACCTTGCCGCGCTGCAATTTGCCAGTTTGCACCAGCTGCGTAATCGCATCATTGGCATTATTGCCAATCACAATTTGGTCAATCGGCCAGTTTAGCCGGCGCACCAGATGGGCGGCATAGGCATTGCCGAAATTTCCCGTTGGCACCACAAATGTTTGCTGGGTTTCATATTGCAGCAGTACATAAATATAATAAACCATCTGTGCCATAATCCGGCACCAGTTAATGGAGTTGATAGCGGCTAAGTTACGCTGTGCTTTTAATTCTGCATCGTTTAATAGCGTTTTCACAATTTGTTGGCAGTCATCAAACGTGCCTTCAATAGCCAGGATTTCTACATTAGCAGCACCGCTGGTGGTCATTTGCCGGCGTTGAAAATCACTAATGCGTTCGTGCGGATAGAGCACGATTAATTTTACATTCGCAATATTGGCAAAAGCGGCCACGGCTGCGCTGCCAGTATCGCCAGATGTGGCGCTGACAATCGTAACTGCTTTATTTTGCGTGCTTAGCGAATGGCCAAATAACTGGCCGAGAAATTGCATTGCTACATCTTTAAAAGCCAAGCTGGGGCCATGAAATAATTCCAAAATGGTGAGCTGATCATCCAACTGTTTCAACGGTGTGATGCGTGCATCACTAAAAGTTGCATAAGCATTGCTAATCAATTGCGTTAAAGTTGCCGAGGGCACTGCATCGCCCATAAAGGGTGCAATGATTTGGGTAGCCAGCATTGCATAATCAGCCTTTGGCCAACCTGTACGCTGTTTAAAGGCCAGGCTTTCCGGTAATTTGGTTGGAACATACAACCCCCCATCCGGCGCCATTCCACCAAGCGCAATCTCCGCAAAACTTTGTTTGTGATTACGATCACGGGTAGAGGTGTATTGCATAGACGCTAACATAAATGTTGAGCGCCTGATTGTCGAATAACAGCTAAGCCTTAATCGCAAAAATCGCTTCGACTTCGACAGCGACATTGAAAGGCAGCACATTTGTGCCGACTGCTGTGCGGGCGTGTTTACCAGTCTCGCCAAATACTTCAATCATTAGTTGCGAAGCGCCGTTGATAACCTGTGCTTGCTGATCGAAATCTGCTGCGCAATTAACAAATCCGCCCAAACGCACCACACGCGCAAAACGCTCCCAATCACCATTCAAGGCAATTTGCAATTGGGCCAGCAGATTGATACTGCATAAGCGTGCCGCTTGCTGGCCTTGTTCAATCGAAAATTCAGCGCCAACCTTGCCAATAAATTTCCGCTCGCCATTTTCGACCGGAATTTGCCCTGCCATAAACAGCAAATCGCCATGCTGCGCAAATGGCACATAGGCGGCAGCGGGCGCTGCTGGCAACGGCAATTCAATGCCAAGTTCAATTAGGCGTTGGGGAACAGAAGAAGACATACATTTATTTAGCAAGTAATTTGGTTATTGTCATTAATTGACCGTAATTTTTGTTTTAGCTTACTGCAATTTCTCCAAAAATTTCAGGCAACAATAATACAACACTGAAAGCCGAATAAAAACGATTTAGATTTTTGAATATTATATAAAATTCTAGAACACACCAGCGTGCTGGGCAATCACAAGGGCTGCTAAAACTAAAATTAGCACCAGAATCATGCTTTTAAATTGCCCTGGTATGGCTGGCATATACTGTACCGCACTGGCCAGCAAGCCAGCCACGATTAAAACAATGATTGCGAAAACGATAATGCTCATAAAGTTTAGTACTTTTATAGATATAAAGTATCTATTAGGATATCTAAAAATTTATTAAGCTTCGTAAACCGTTTTGTGTTTTAAATAACAATCATGAAAATTATTTCTTTTACGTTTTTGGCTTTGATGAGTTTTTTATGGGTCTTGCCAGTTCATGCTGAATCGCCGCGCGATATTGGCGCTGTCAGCACAGCGTTTAAGCTGATTGGTCCCAACCATAAAATTGCCGTTGTAGCGTTTGAAGATCCGAAAATAAGTGGTGTTACCTGCTATGTCGCGCGCCCGAAAACTGGTGGCATCAAAGGTGGTTTAGGCATCGCCGAAGACCCATCGGTGGCGGCGGTTTCCTGTGTGCAAACCGGTCCCATCGCATTTTCGGCCAAAATTGATGGCGATGATGACGGCGAAAAAGTATTCGACGAAAGCCGGTCATTAATTTTTAAAACCCTGCAAATTGACCGGCTATATGATAAAGCAAATGGCAGCTTGGTTTATATCGCCCGCACCACGCGCTTGATCGAAGGTTCGCCTGCGACATCGATTTCGGTGGTCGCACCCATAACCTGGAATGGAACCGCGCCGCAAAAACCTGACTTTAAATAAGCGAGTGTGCCAAGAAAAAGCGCACCATTTCGCGGCTGGCATCTGGCCCTTGCGGATCAGTATAACTGCCGGATTTGCTGCCACCAGCCCAGGCATGGCCGGCACCTTGTATCAGCCATTGTTCCAGCTGCACTTGCCCATTGGCATCCGTATAAACTTTGCGGTTGTAGGCGCGGCCGCCAGGCCGTTGGCCAGGCTGCTCCGTCATTTTTAGTTGCGCACCGTTACTGGCTTCAGCCTGCTTGATAATGGTTTCGCTGTTATTGGGATTAACGGTTTTATCGGCCACGCCATGAAAAACAATCGTGGGCACAATATGGGTATTGGCTTGACAGCTAGTAGCTGTATTGCCTTGCTTCATGGCCGCCATGGCAGATGGCAAATCCCGCGCGGCTCCGCAGGGCAGACCGGAATGCACGCCGATGGCAGCATATAAATCGGGATAAGTCTGGCCCATAATGGCTGCCGCCGCACCGCCTGCTGATAAGCCGGCCACATAAACACGGCTGGTATCCACCGCATAATCTTTCATAATTTGCTGGGTGATACCGGCAATCAACGATGCCTCGCCGCGGCCAGCTTGCTGGTTTTCAGGCGCAAACCAATTCCAGCAACTATTGGGATTGGCGCTGCCAATCTGTTCTGGATAGGCCACCAGAAAATTATGCTGCTCAGCCAGTATGTTCATACGTGTGCCGGCGGCAAAATCATCCGCATTTTGCGTGCAGCCATGCAGCATGATAATCAGCGGGCGCGACTTACTTGTAGCTATACTTGGAATATATAATTTATAGGGGCGCATGCCTGCGGCATTGCGGAAAGATTTAGCTAAAAAAGCACCGCCATTGGGGACAATATCTTCACGCGCCGGTGTTTTTTTCTGTGGCTGGAAACCCTGGCTAAACGCTTCTGTTTGCGCTTGGGCCTTGTTCATAAAATCGGACCAGCCCTGATAAATGGCGCTTTGCCCACTATCTTTGGCTGACGCAGTGGCAGGCTCACCCGCCATGGCCGGCGTGCTCAGCGCCGCTAGTAAAACAGCCGTTGCTTTTGAGAGCTGGCCGCTGCGGGTTAGCTTAAACGCCTGCGACATATTGGGAAGTGATGAACGAAACATAATTTGCTTTCAAAAAATTGGTTATAAGATGTTATTGAATCCGGTCGGTCAGTGCCGCTTTCACAGCAGGGCTAGCATGTAAAGCGCCCAACACGGTGATGGAGGCAATGGTGCTGGCCGCTAATTCCGGCGAAACATCCAGGGCAATGGTGGCTAAACCCAAAACGTTGATATGCAGTTTTTGCCCGGCTGCTTGTGCGGCTTCCAAATCTTGGCGGCTATAATAACGCAGCCCTAAATCTAGACTTTTACGGCTGACCGCTTGTTTGTGGATTTCAGCGTAGCGGTCCAATTGATTGCGAATGGCAGTGCGAATGAAATCAGTACGATTGGCATAAAAACCGTCCTGCACCATTAAATCGATATGGCCTAAATCAACATAGCCGAGATTGATCGTAATTTTTTCGCTATCTATTTGTTTCACTTTTAACTGCATAACCATCCATGTAGATGGTATAGGGATGATAAAACGCTTTTACAAGTTTTTGTCAGCTATTTTAATTGCCGCAATAACTCATGCGCATTTTTAATGGCATAACCATCGCGGTCGTTATTGAAATAAGCCCAAACGCGTTCGGCACCGCTATCTTTAATTCGCTGTGCCCAAACCGCCAGTTCCGCTTTGGAATAATTATGCCGGTACCATTGGGTAATCCCATGAAAACGCACATAAATATCATCTGCAGTTTTAATTAATTCATCGGGCAGCCGCGGGCCGCTGCACGAACAGAAAATCGTGCCGGTTTGGCGAAATGCCTGATAAACATCTTCATTCCACCAAGATTTATGCCGGAATTCAACCACGTTGCGGCGGGTGTGATCGAGCTGGCTTAAAATATTTTTTAAGTGTTCGGGCGCATAATGAAAGCTGGGCGGCAGTTGAAATAGAAAGCAACCCATGCGCGGCCCCAGAATATCAGCAATCAAGCCAAAATCTTTCACCAATTCAGCCGTGCCTGCAAATTTTTGCGTATGCGTAATCAGTTCATTGGCTTTAATCGTGTAAACAAAGTTTTTGCGGCCAGCTTGCCGCAGCCAGGTTTTAACGGTGTTAATGGTTGGCCAGGAATAAAACGGCGCATTAAGTTCAACCGTTTTGAATGCTTTGGTATAACGATCGAACCATTGATTGCGGGGTAAATTGCTTGGATAAAAACTGCCATGCCAATGCCAATAATACCAGCCCGAACAGCCGATATTGATTTCTGGCAATGGCTTGTCCTTTAATGGCAATTCTAGCGCATAAGCCAACCTTGCAACATGCATTTTTTCGGCCCGTTTGACATTATCTTCCCGCTGCTTAGCCCGCCGCGCTTCGCGTTTGGCCCGCCGTGCTAAGATCTCAGGATCAATTTCCTTAGCCATTATTAACTGCAAGATAGCGCGATTTTACGGCAAGCATATCAGGTGTTTATTTAAGGCGCATAAGAAATTGAAATTATTTCCAAACTATCGGTGCCGGTTGGCAATCGCAACTCCACCACATCGCCAACCCGCGCTTTCATCAATGCACGCGCGACCGGTGATAACCAGCTGATTTTACTATGCTCAAAATCGGCTTCATCCACACCGACAATGGTCACCTTTTGCATCGTGCCATCATCCCGCGCATATACCACCGTAGCGCCAAAGAAAACCTGTGCGCGGTTTTTTTTGCAAAGTGGGATCTACCACTTCCGCATTTTCAATTCGCTTCAGCAAATAACGCACGCGCCGGTCGATTTCACGCAAACGCTTTTTGCCATAAATATAATCACCATTTTCCGACCGGTCGCCATTGCCGGCGGCCCAGGAAACAATTTCGACAATTTTGGGTCGCTCTTCATGAAACAGTGTGCGGAATTCGGCGGTTAGCACAGCCAGTCCATTGGGGGTCATATAATTTTTTTGATCGGCTGATAGTTTATCAACCTCATCCGGCTCGTCTTCTGGCTCGCTTTCTTTTTCTTTGGTAAACGCTTTGCTCATGCCGAGCATGATGGCATTTATCCCTTAAAAACCCTATAGCGTTCTTGGCTTATAACTCTGATAAGCAAAAAGGCACTTAAAGCGCCTTTAAATGCGTGTTAGCGTAATTTAACTAACCAACAATCTCTTCTGGTTTAAAGAAAAAAGGAATCTCAATCGAGGCATTATCCGCACTGTCGGAACCATGCACAGAATTGGCTTCGATGTTTTCGGCATAAAGTTTGCGGATGGTGCCATCGGCGGCATTGGCCGGATTGGTCGCGCCCATCACATCGCGGTATTTCGCAATTGCATTTTCGCCTTCCAGCACTTGCACCACCACGGGGCCGGTGGTCATAAACGCAACCAGTTCGCCAAAAAACGGGCGTTCTTTATGCACGCCGTAAAATTCTTCCGCCTGTGCACGCGTCATGCGAATGCGCTTTTGTGCGATGATGCGCAAACCGGCATCCTCAATCACTTTATTAATCGCGCCGGTCAGATTGCGGCGGGTGGCATCGGGCTTAACGATGGATAGGGTACGTTCAGTGGTCATGTCTTTGCTTATAAACAAAGGCTTGAACAGGTATCAACCTTTTTGCCATTTGCCGGTGGGATCTTGCTTAAAATGCATTAATTGGTGCTCCGCTTCCCAAGCTTTTTCCTGTTTGTGCCAGCTGGGACTATCGGATTGGGTCGGGGTAAGAAATATACAAGCCAATTCATAGTTGCTGATATGCTGACTATGAATTTCATCGACCAGGACCAGCACTTTGGCACCGTTAGGATTATCGCCATCTTTTTCGGTCAGCCAGATGGGTTGGTCGGCGGCAAAACCATCGGCAGCTGCGCCATGGGGCAGGAAGCTTTGCTGCGCATAGGTCCATAATTTGGCGTTGAGATCAGAAACGCGGTCACCACTTTCAGTCAACACCACCGCGCGCATATCGCGCTCCAATATTTTTTGCAAAATACCAGGCAACGCTTTTTCCAAAGGCGTGATGGAAAGATGGTAAACGCGGATCTCGGTCATTAAAATTAATTAATCGAATTAATATTGGTTGGCAAAACCAGTTGTGAAGCCGCACCAAATAAAATTCGGGCATTCATAAATTCTAAGCCATAAACTTGCCCGTCTTTATCAAGATCGACATTGAGTTCATTTGAAACCTGTATCGTTTGCACCTCAACGGTGGGATTTTCACGCACCTGCAAATAAGCCACATTTAAATCTGGGTCAAAAGTCAGCTTCATGGAATATATTTTACAATAACGCTAATGATAAACCAAGTTTCATTTTCCTGGATGGCCAAAACTTCCAAACGTTTACCTTTGTAAACTTTACCCTGCCAGCTAACAGACTCATAAAATTCATATATAAAACAACTACGTTGTTGTTTGGCCGGCTGTTGAATACCATCAGTTATTGTGGTAATTACTTCCGCTTCGCTGGCACCGCGTTCGGTCATGCGTTGGCGGGCATGCGCTGTAATGTGAACGGGCATATCAAGCAAATGGCAGCGCTTTGGCACGGGTGAAATGATACCACAATGCAATCACCACGCGGGTCAGTAACACGGCGCAGAATAGGGAAGTGGTTACGCCAACAATTAAAGTGACTGCGAAACCGCGGATTGGACCGGTGCCAAAAGTAAATAGAGCGATGGCCGAAATAAGCGCGGTTAAGTTGGTATCAATCACGGTGGCGAGCGCGCGGTTAAAGCCGTTATCAATCGCGGCCAACATATTGTTGCGGGCGCGGAATTCTTCGCGGATACGCTCGTAAATTAACACATTGGCATCGACTGCCATGCCGATGGTCAGCACAATACCGGCAATTCCGGGCAGCGTTAATGTAGCTTGCAATAAAGACATGCACGCGAAAATCAGCACCATATTCACCAGTAAACTGATCACGGCAATGATACCAAAAGTGCTGTAGGTAAATAGCACCAATAAGCTAACTGCCGCCATCCCGATAAGTGATGCAGTGCGGCCTTGCACAATAGAATCAGCGCCCAAGGTTGGACCCACCGTGCGCTCCTCAACCACTTTCAATGGCGCGGGCAGGGCACCAGCACGGAGCAGCAGCGCCAGATTTTGCGCATCTTGCACATTAAAGTTACCGCTAATCTGGCCGCGCCCGCCGGTAATCGGCTCGCGGATATTAGGGGCGGAAATAATCACATTATCTAAAACAATCGCAAATGGCTTGCCAACATTGGCTTTGGTAATTTCGGCAAAGCGGCGCGCACCGCGGGCATTAAACGTAAAACCCACCACCGCACCATTACTGTTTTGATCAAAACTGGCACGGGCATCGGTGAGATCGTCGCCCGAAACATCCGCTAGTGCGTAGATCACCACATTCACTTTGGGGTCTTCCTGCAGCGGCAGACGTAGCCGGCCAGACGGCACAACCAATTCATGCGGATCCGCCTGCACATCGACCATATGGAAACTTAGCTTGGCGGTGGTGCCCAGCAATTGCTTGATTTGGGTGGGATCTTCCACGCCAGGCAATTGCACAATAACGCGGTTATCCCCTTGGCGCGCGATCACCGGTTCCTTGGTGCCGCTTTCATCAATTCGGCGACGAACAATTTCAATTGATTGCTCCATAATCCGCAAATGGCGCTGTTTCAAACCTTGCTCACTTAAATTAATCGTCACTTTGCCATCTTGTTCTTTCACTTGCAGATCAGCATCTTGGGTGCGGATGATTTTGCGCGCATCGGCTAATTGGGCAGGATCCCGCAGGCTGAGCATAATGCCATCAGGGCCCGCTTTTAATTCTTGATAGCCGATCTTATCGCTGCGGAATTGGCGGCGCAGGCTATCAACCATATTCGCCCAGTAATCTTTTTGGGCGGTGTCCAAATCCACCTGTAGCAGCAATTGCGCACCCCCTTGCAGATCCAGGCCAAGATTAACGGTTTGCCCGGGCAGCCAACTGGGCATTTTTTCATGCCAGGCAACCAATTGTTCTTTGCTTAACAAATTCGGGGCGGCATAGGCTAAACCAATTAAGCTGACCAATAATACGGTTAGCCATTTCCAGCGGGGGATACCAATCATGCTTCTGGTTTAATCAAGCATGCGGTAACTGCCAAGATATATTGGCAGGCCAAGCGTAGTGGTTTATGGTGACTGGTATGAGTGTAGGCAAAGTTGGTGGGTCAAGCAGTGCGGGTAATGTTGGCCGCGTCAGCGGTGGCCCGAAGAAAACAGGGGAAGCTGGCAGCTTTCGGTCGTTACTCGCAGCCAATGGCGTGGATGATGTGGAAGCGGCCGCACCGGCGCAAAGTGTGCATGCGATCAGCAGTTTGCTGGCCGCGCAAGAAACCGGCGATGCGTTGGACAGCAACAGCCGCGGCCGCCAGCGGGGCGAACAAATATTAGCGCAAATGGATAATTTAAGGTTGGCGCTGATTGACGGCAAAATTCCCTTAGATCAATTAGAGCGCTTGGCCAAACAAGTGCAGGCACAGCGTGCGCGGATCACAGATCCTGCTTTAAGTGAAATACTGGACGATATCGACCTGCGGGCACAGGTCGAACTCGCTAAATATCAACGCGGTTAGCCATTGCCGCCACTGCCACCAGAGCCATTAATGCCGCCTGCTAACCGTCCCTGACCAGTAGGCGGTTTCAAGTTGCCTGGGTTATAAGCCGAAATGGAAGGCGTGGATTTATTCACGGTTGGCACACTCGCCTGACCCCCACCATTAGTGGTTTGCAAATGGCTAGAGCTGTTAGTGCCACCGGTGGTGCCTAGAAGGTTGCCGCCCGAGGCCGGGGCTGGCCCAGCATTTGAACTACCTTGATTGGTGAGATTTCCATTACCGCCGCCACCGTTGCCATCGGGAGCACGGCCTTGGGTAAAGCTGACAGATTGACCCAGGCTTTGCACGGTGCCCAAAGCTTGGCTTTGAACCCCAGCAGCATCATCCGTTTTGGTATCCATCCGCCCGCCAATCCAGCTGATCACGCTGTTGGGAATGATATCGATGGTTTTAAAGGCAGAATTACCCAATACAGTGATAAAGCTGGCGAATAACAGCATATCCAAAGCGAAGAAAGTGATATTCTGCTCCTTAAATATCAGCGGGTATAAAGTATAGGCGGTTACCTGAATAATGCCGTTGAAAATAATCAAGCCACTAATTAGGCCCAGCACCATCAATACCGGTTTAATTAACAAGCCAAGGATCATTAAATAACCACCCTGGTTCATTGGCCCCATTAAACCTTCGCCATCGGTTTTCAAATGGCCAATCCCTAACAATGGAATGGCCAATACCGCTTCAAATAATAGCAGTAACCAACCTAAAAAACCAAGCAGGTAACGGAACATCGGCAACAGCGGCAAAAAGAAACCCAGCATAAATCCGAAGGTCAAAAATGGTATCCCAAACGGAACTAAACTCATTCCTGCAGCTTGTGCTCCAGCTTGCCTGTTTTTAAAATCATCTAAATCATCGTAAATTCCCTTACAATAAACAGGCTTTTGGATCGCGTTTTGACATTCTAATTTGGTGTTTTCGCGCATCTCAGTAGCAGCTGCCGCTGCTTTTTGATCGCTTAAACCTGCTTTATCCAAACTTGGTTTAAAGAAAGCATCTACCATTGCTTGGGTAAGAAACTTTCCGACGGATGCCATATGGACTAAAGGATTATCGTGCATCTCACAACCGCTTAATGTGCCATAATCGCAGTTGGCATTAGTAACATCAAAAACGGCGCTGGCCAATATCAAATGCAATTTATCTTGCGTTTTTCCACTATTCGTAAATGTTTGATTGGTGGAAGCAGAAGCAAGATCTTTATCCCACCAATCTGGTCCCAATTTTTGCAGTAAAGGAACCGTACCATCAATTTCTTTAGCCCAAGGTTTTATGTAAGAAGCCAAACTACCTGTAACATCTTTACTAGTGACAACTGGCCTTGGCACTGCGCGTATTGCATCTTGAAAATCAGCATTTAATTGACCTAATTCACCAATAAAGTTTGGAGCACCTACCCAGCCATACGCATTCAATTCTTTATCCAATTTTTGTCCAGCTTGAACTTGATTATTTGTATCAGTTTTAAATTTAGTTAATGCATTTTTCACATCTAAATCGCGTTTGGCTTCAAAAGCATTGCTAATATCGGCAAACGAATATGCAATACTATTTAATTCTGCATCATCATTTTCTTCGTTCAATTCTGGAATAACATTTCTTATAGCAAGTTGCGCTAGTCTTTTACCTAATTGCTGACTATTAAGTGCACGCTCCTGTTCCATATAAGCGTTATAATTTGCTTGCAACGCATTAGGGACTGGATCTGTTGAACTAACGTTAATAGAACTAAGGGCAGGTATAATAGTGGTTGTAGGATGCATTTGCATACTTGGTGGATAAAGAGCACCATAAGTAGCAACATCATAGGCATGCACTTCAATATAACCAGCTAATTTTGCGCCATCAGCAAGTGATTGTGCATCAATGGCCCCACCTTTCGTATGGGTCGCTGGATTAACTAAGCGAACAGTACGGGCACGGAAAGAACTTGATTGTGCGCCTGTGTCAGTTATAGTTTTGTAATCTTCGCCGATAGGTGGCATAACATATAATTTTGGTTGTAAATATAATTCTCCTGCCTGCGTTGAAACGTTTTGGCTATTGCCTACTGTATGTGAAGCAGTACTGTTTGCATCGCAATCGCCATCAACAGTAGCAGTAGCAGTATTTTTACAGAATAATAAGTTGTTATAAGCAAGCATACTTTGGCGCATAAAGCTGCCATAAACAATACTGTCTTCGTCTGAAGTATCACGCAAAACGCCCGATATTGAATTTTCACCACTATAAACAGTCTTACTAAATTCTTTCCAAACTTTATTAGCGGCGTAATCCGAACTCCATTTAACTAAATTCAGTAGAATATTCTGGCCGGAACTTAAACCGTTGGCCAATGGCACCATAAAAGCAATGGCGATAATCAAACGAATAGGTGCCCAGACCGGATTAAAGTTTTTACCGAATGGCACGCCGGTCCGCGCGGTTTCAGCAACTACGCTAATCACAGTCATGATTAAAATAATTCCACCGAAAATCAGGATCATATAGTTGAAGGTACTAATTAGCGTATTAATAGCTGGCACACCGCCATTGGCGTAAGCGCCAAAGCCAAAGAAACTATCAATTAGTTTACTCGCCACATCACCTGTGAATTGGCTCGATGTCATCACACCACTGGTCGGGCTTGCTGGAACAGTTTGGGCATGCGCCGTTGAAAAGAATAATTTTGCCGCTGCGGTGGTTAACAAACCACCCACTACAAAAATGAATGCGACCAGCGATACCCATACCACAGCGCGGGGGGAATCTTTAAGATTGAAATGGAAATTCTGGCGGGCGATGGTGAATAGATCTCGCATGCGTGTTTGCTGCGCACCGCGATAAGTGGCCGCCGGATGATCGCTGGGCAATAAACGGTTACTGACCAAAATACCGGCAATAATCTGGATCAGCATAACCCAAGCAAAACTCAGTGATTTGAACGATTGCCCGATTTGCGGCATTAACAAAAAGCTCGCCACCGATTTGGGCGACATCGCCAGGCCTGCGGGTTTAATCGGCATATCGGCCATGGTGTAAGGGGCGGAAACGGTGGCAGAATTGATATTGGTTGTTTGCGCTGCCTTGGTTGGCAGCACCGGCCCATCCGGCGTATCATACCCGCCACGCGCATAAAACATAAATTTGGCCCAAAAACCGGCCTTAACCGGTGGCACAGCGACCGCCATCTGGTTTGCAGCAATATTGGCACGTAGCCGGTTTAACCGGTTAGCAATTTGGCGGGGGTTCGGTGTATTCATAAGAGCACTCAATCTACAACATTTTAGCAAAAATTTGTTTAAATTATGTTTTAAATTTTTGTGGCAGAAATGGCAATGGTTGCCGCGCGGGTATAGCTTTGCATGCTATAGAGGGATAATAGGGCAGTGATACACAAACCCAAATCCAGATAAAAGCTTGGCCAGTTCATCAGATATGCTCCCAATACTAACATAAGGCAGAAAGTTTTAACTTTTCCTAAATAACCCACTTTTATTGGCGCCGTGGGCGTTTGGGCCCAGTGATAACGCAGCCCGCCCATCAGCAAATCCCGCCCAATTAGCAGAGCAGCGGCAATGATACCTAATGTGCCAAGCCGGTTTTGATCCGCATAAATCAGTAAAATCAAAGTGGTAAATATTTTATCAGCGGTTTCATCCAGCATGCCGCCAAAGCTGGTGGTGACCTGCCAATGGCGGGCCAGCACACCATCCAGCCAGTCACTAGCAACAGCAACCAGATACAAAAACAAAGCGGGCCAGGCGGGGGTATTGGCATCGGTCGTTGCCAGGAAATAAGCAATAAAAGGTAATAAGATCAAACGGCTGATCGTTATGGCCATTACCAAATGCCGCTGCCATGATTGCTTCATATGGCTATATACAGGCATAAAAAAAGCGGGGACAAGCCCCGCCTTTTCAAATTAAACTAAAACTATTTAACAGTTGTAGTGGTCGTAGTAGTTGCGACAGGTGCTGCAGGTTTAGCAACTGGGGTGGTTTTGTGTGTGGCACGGCCAGCAGCACGGTTGGCCGCTTTGGCAGCATCAGCAGCAGCGTCAGCAGCACGTTGTGCAGCAGCAGCAGCTTCAGCAGATGCTTGTTTAGCTTGCGCAGCATCACTTTGAGTTGAGCAAGCAGAAAGAGTTGGACCAGCTACAGCAACAACAGCAGCAAGTGCAACAAGACGAGCGAATTTGGTCATTGTAAAGCCCTTTGAGTTAGAAATTGTGGATTACCACTAAGCTAAAACAATAATTTATTATCGGCATAACACAAGGGTGTTTGCGTAACTTGTTTATAAAATATGGCTAAAACCGCCTAGCTGTGACTGATAAGCCACGGATTTGATAAACTTTTGTTAATTTGCCGCTTTGCGCGTGCCGTAAGGGTCGGGGAAAATAGGCTGACCGTTGGCAGCTTTGCGGTAAATTTCGGTGATATCAATTCTTAAATTAGCAACACGTTCGCCCATATTGGGATGATCGGTGTTTAAATGAATGGCTTCCGGAAATGTTACGGCCAGTTTTTCCAGGGTGCTAATGGCCGCATTGGGATCAAATCCGCCGTAATACATTAAATATAAACCAACATAATCGGCCTCGCGTTCTTGATCAGGTGTAAAGGTTTGCGCGGTTACTTCCCCGCTGACTTTGCTGAAACTATTATCGGTGGGAATGCCTTGGCTTTGCAATAACACATCCAGCATTAAACCGCCCAAAGCACCTAACGAACGGTTGGCTGTGCTGTGTTGCGGGTGCTGCAAAATATTATGGGCGAGTTCGTGGCCGGCCACCGCTGCCAATTCATGATCGTTTTCCAAAATGTTGATGAGCGCCGAATTAAAGGTAATGCGATCGCCATCGGCAAAGGCATTTACCACTTTGCTTGGCACCACGCGCACGCCATAAGCACAGCGTGTAGCCGGAATAATTCGCACAGCCAAAGGTTCATTGCTGTGCCCGCGTTCCAAATTCAAAGTAATCGGCCGGTTTTCACGTAAGGCTGAATTTAATACTGCTTCCGTTTGTTTCAATGCCAATGGACCGGTCGTCAATGGTATGCGATCAATGCTTACCAGTCGGTCATCAAATAATATATCGTTTTGTTCGCCCAACGCTTTGATGGCTAGCGGTACACTGATTTTTGGTTGCTGCTGCGGAATGGCGCGCAACCCAAATAAATAATCTTTTCGGATATTTTCACCGCATAAAGGTGCTGCCGCAGTAAGAATGCGGCCAGCCACATAAATCGCCCGTTCGGCTGCTGTATTTTTGGGATCCGTAAAATTTGCACCTTTAAAGGTTTTGCCCAAACTGCCTTCATTCAACGCCGCATCCTGCCGCCATTGCTCAGTCGCTATCGCCAGCGGATCGGCTTGATTATATTGCGTTATTGAATCAGTGCAGGCAGCAAGTATGGTCAAAATAGTCAGAAAATATGCAAAGCGATGCATATTTAATATTTTAATCAATTAAAAAAAATCGCCAAGTCCAATTGAAACATAACAGATAATTATAAAGTGAAAACGTTAAATATCTTGTTTTAATGCAACGGCAGATGCACGGCTTTGCGCCGGCCAACTTTCATTGATAGCAAAAGGCGTAACATGCCAACCTTTTGCTATCAAAGCCTCGTCCCGTGCTTGCAGCGCTTTTGTTGCGCTATCACTGCCAGTCGAAAATAACTCATTGAGGGGTGACGGCTCCATTCCGCTCAAAAAAACGTCAAGTATTGCCTCCATGCCACCAGTTGAAATTTTATTCCAATCCGCTTCTATTGCTTTATTATTTTGTTGTGATGCCTCAACCAACGGACGGCGGTCGTTGATTTCAGCTTTTGCCTGCATTCGCCAGTCGTTGCCGTAAATAGTGTTTGCGGCATTTTGATCTGCTGCAGAAAATAGACCATTCTGGTTTAATAAATAAGCATCAATAATTGAACAAGGTGCGAACTCTTCTTGAGAGCGAATTCTAAATTGTAAAAATTCGAAAACTACATCAGACAAATAAATGTCTGCCATATTAAAAATATCTTTTAATTCGTCCAAAGAATTGCGCCCATCAGCTGAAGACGTCAAATTTGGATTTGATTCTGCATTTAGGCTATCAATCCATTGAATAGCCCGCATCAAATCACCTAACGAATAAACGTCAAAACTCCCAGTATTGTCCAATTGGCTAAAGGGAATGGCGGGTGCGATAATTGCCAATACAACTTCACCACCCGAGGCAAAAGGATTGTTGGGATCTGGTGAAACATATTTTCTTACAATCGGACCATAAAGATAACTCATATCATATTAATGGTGAGAACTAGTAGTTTATGTCAAATAGTTGCATCACCGAATCCAGCTGAACCCATAATGTTGTAGCCAGCGGATATCGCTTTCAAAGAAGGTGCGCAGGTCGGGGATGCCATATTTGAGCATTGCGAGGCGTTCGATGCCCATACCGAAGGCGTAGCCTTGGTATGTCGCGGGGTCGAGATCACAGGCAGTAAGCACATTTTCATGCACCATGCCGCAGCCCAATACTTCCAACCAATCATCACCACTACCGATTTTCAGCTGTCCGCCCGAACGGTCGCAGCCAATATCCAATTCAGCGCCAGGTTCAACAAATGGGAAATAAGACGGGCGCAAACGGATTTTTAAATCAGCTACGCCGAAAAATGCCTGCAAAAATGCCTGCAATGCGCCCTTCATATCGCCCATATGCGTCTTTTCATCAATCACCAAACCTTCGCATTGGTGGAACATCGGCGTGTGGGTTTGGTCATAATCCGCGCGGTAGGTACGGCCGACGCAAATCATTTTAATCGGCGGTTTTTCTGCCAGCATCGTGCGCACCTGCACGGTGGAGGTATGCGTGCGCAGTAGCATAGTTTTACCATCATCACTGTTCGGTAGGTAAAATGTATCATGCATCGTGCGGGCTGGATGATCAGGCGGGAAATTAAGCGCCTCGAAATTATGAAAATCATCTTCGATATCGGGGCCAGTGCGCAAGCCAAAACCCATTTGGGCAAAGATTTCGACAATGTCATTAATCGTTTGAGTGATCGGGTGGCGCTGACCAGTGACAGCGGGATAGGGCGGTAACGTAATATCAATTTGTTCCCGCGCCAATTGCGCTTGCATGGCTTCCGCTTGCAGCGCCGTTTGCTTGGTGGTTAGCGCAGCTTGGAAAGCATTTTTCCAATCATTAATAGCCGCACCTGCGGTTTTACGGGTGTCGGCATCCATGCCGCCCAATGCTTTCAGGGCAGCCGTAATCACCCCATTTTTACCCAGCCCTTGCACGCGCACAGCATCCAAAGCGATTAAATCTTGGGCAGCAGCAAGTGCTTGCTGTAATTGCTGGGCAGCGGCCGCATTCATCATAATCAGCAATCTGCCTAAATTTGCGCCTAAATGGCAACTATTTCGCCAAACTGTAACTTGTGGGAATCGGCAAATGCCCCTATGTTAGGGTTATGCATTATCACGCCAAAACCAAAGACATCGTGGTCAAGGTCGAGCCGATGTTTCTGGACGATCATTCTGATCCAGGCAATCACGAATATGTGTGGGCTTACCATGTCCGCATTGAAAATGAAGGCGCTGAGGCTGTGCAGCTGCGCAGCCGCGAGTGGCAAATTATTGATAGTCTGGGCCATCAGGAAAAAGTGAGCGGTCCAGGTGTGGTTGGCGAACAGCCGGTTATTCAGCCAGGCAAAAGCCATGAATATGTCAGCGGTGTGCCATTGCACACGCCCAGCGGGATGATGATGGGCACCTATCAAATGGAAAACAAAGACGGCGAATTATTCAATGTCGATATTCCTGCGTTTTCATTGGATAGCCCTTATCTGAAAGCGCGTTTCCATTAATCGGTGACTATCGGCCTTAAAATTTGCGGCATTACGCGGCCGGAAGATATCCAGCTCTGCGTGGAAAATAATGTGCGCTGGTTAGGCTTAAATTTTGCGCCGCCCTCACCGCGGGCCTTAAAACCGGCCCTTGCCGCCGAATTAACGCGCCTGGTACCAACCGGTATTAAAGTCGTTGGCGTGTTTGTGAACCCGAGCGATGAAATTCTGGAAAACGTGTTAAGCCATGTGCCGCTCGAAATTATTCAATTGCATGGCAGTGAAACGCCGGCGCGGGTGGCAGAAATAAAAGCACGCTGGCAAATGCCAATTATTAAAGCTTTCCCAATCGCTGCGCCTGAAGATCTGGCAATCGTCAGCCAATATAATTCCTTGGTCGATTACTATTTATTCGATACCAAAATGCCGCCTGCCATTCATGCACTGGCTGGCGGCAGTGGTATTGCTTTCGATTGGTCGCTTTTAAACGGCCAAAATTTTAATAAACCATGGTTTTTGGCCGGTGGTATTAAATCTGAAAATGCCACCCATGCAGCGCAAACTGGCGCTAACTTTTTGGATATTGCCAGCGGTGTCGAAAGTGCGCCAGGTAAAAAAGATGGCACTAAATTAAAGGCTATATTATCGGCGCTGCGCAGCGCCTAGCTTGCCACCACAATTTAATTAAGGTGCCGATACCGTAGTTTTGCGGCTGTGCTTTCAACAATATGTTCAACAAAGTTAGATAAGGCTTTTTATTTAACACAGGCATAGTTGGAGTCGATATCCCTACATTGCTTGCCAGCTGCGGCCAGATTTTCAGCGCCTGTAACTGCCCCCATTCGGTACCGATCGCATCCAGCCAGGGAAACCACTTACCTTGGGTCGGCGCATCCCAGCCTTCACAGGCCAATAATAATTGCAGTAATGGCACCGTGGTGGCGCGACCGTAATTGGCAAAGCAATGCGCATCAGCCGGTGCAGCGCCAAAATCATCTTCCCGTGCCTCAACTAAAATTTCAAATGGTGCCAGTGGCAATTTGAATTGTTGAATAACAGCATTCAGCGCACGCGCAACGGGATGGGCCGGGGGGTTATTGCCAGCACATTGCACCAGCGTATCGCGCCACCATTGCAGGCGAATTTGGCCAGCCAGCGGGTTGGTTACCGTGCTGCGGATTTTTGCCAGCTCGGCTTGCAAGGTCAGCAGTGCCCACCAGGCCTGGCGCGTCGCTTCCGGTGTAAACAGGCTGATTAAATAAAATGGATATTGTTCGCGCTGGGCAAGTTCGCGGCAGTAATTCAAATCGTCAGCGCTTATCGTCATCTGTAGGTTTGATCAATACCACTTCTTCATCTGCATGTGCCAGATTCAAATCTTTGCGCGCTTGTTCATCCAATAAATCCAAATCTAATGATTGCGGGCGCAAATGTTCCACGCGCTGGCTGAGCTCGTTATGCTCGGCTTTAATGCTATCTAAATCTTTTTGGGTGGTGGCGATTTCCTGCTGTACTTTAATCAACCGGCCTACACTGCGCTGACCAAACAGCGCAAAAAACGCAAAATAACTCACCAAAAATGTCCCAATCAATGGTCCGAGCACGAGCTGCCGCCACCGCCGCCAGCGCACAAAACCTTGTTGGGTAAAAAGAGGATTCACCGATTCGATTGTGAAACGGGTGTTGCCGTCTCGGCAACTGCAAAATTAAGCAACAGCTTGGTATAAACTTTGAAACAAACCCGCACCATCGGTGCTGCTATGCAGCGCTGCAATGGCATCTTCCGGATGTGGCATCATACCCAGCACATTCAATTTTTCGCTGTAAACGCCGACAATGTTCGCTTGTGAACCATTAGGGTTAAAATTGACTTCGTCATTGGCCGCCACATAACGCATGGCAATGCGATTTTCGGCTTCTAATTTTTTGATCGTTTCAGCATCAGCCGTGTAGTTGCCATCACCATGTGCAATCGGGATGCGGATTACCTGCTTGGTTTGATACGCTTTGGTAAACGCCGTATCGGTGCGGGCAATTTCCGCATGGATCCATTTGCAAGTAAATTTCAAATGATTATTACGTAGCAACACGCCTGGCAGCAAACCGCTTTCGCATAAAATTTGAAAGCCATTGCAGATACCAAGCACCAACCGGCCTTGCCTCGCATGGGCTTTGATTTCCTGCATAATCGGCGAATGCGCGGCCATTGCGCCCGTGCGCAAATAATCGCCATACGAAAATCCGCCTGGCAGGCCCACCAAATCGCATTTTGGCAACGTACCAGCTCGGTGCCAAACCAGCTCGGTTGTAAACCCCGCTTGCTGCAAGGCGACTGCCATATCGTGTTCACGATTGGTGCCAGGGAAAACGATGACGGCAGCGTGGGGCATTAACACTAATCAGGCTAAATTAGTGGCAAATGTCTAGGATTTTGTAGATATAGACAAGCTGATGTTGAGCTGTTTATATTTGTATGCTATGTATTATAAATTATTATAAATAATATAGTTTAAACCAAGTAGAGAGAAAAATGAGTAATCCACTTAATGAAATTCAAAGGGAAGTTTTTTCAATTCCTTTCCTAACTAGTATCTTAAGCAATTTGGTGGCAGCACCTTTACAAGCATTTATTTTGTTAATCGTAATTCAGTATCATAATAAGTTATCGCATCGTAAATCCGTTAAACAAGAAAAAGCAGATCAAAATATCGCAGATGTGCTTGTTACCAGTTATAATTTACAAGGAAATCAATATATTCAAAAAACAGAGTCTTTGGGCAGTGTGGATTTAACAAAAATATTTCAAGATGTAAATTTATCTAAAACAGCACTTAGCTGCATATATAAAGCCATGAAGAAATGCACGGCCGCACAGCCAAGTGTATTTGAGCATTTGTCTGATGTCGGGGCAAACGAAAAACTGATTGAGTATATCAATTCTGCTTGGGTTAATTATTTTAGTGGTTTATTAACACCGCCCGATAAAGCAGTAGAAAATATGGCGATAGAAGAAAGATTGGGTAAGCCACTTGAAGAAATATCGTATATTCCTTTATTGGTTTATGCAAAATTTTCAACGGGCTTTCTGCGGCCAAAAGTTCTGATGATTTCTGAAACACAAACTAAATCCGCATATTATGATAAGATTGCTGAATGCGGGTTTGCGCCAACCAATGGACATAATCGGTCGATTACCCAAATAAAAGGCGAAGAATTACCTATTCGTTTTAAAACGCTTTGCCAAATTATTTCACATATAAATCCTGCAATGCTTGAAAAGCTAAAAGTTTATAAAAAGCTTAATCCTTATGAATTACTGCCAGTTATTCCAAAAAAGCGTAGATACCAAAATTGGAGTGAGTCTGTTCGTAGAGGAAGTTTACAACCATCAGTACCTAGAAGTGTACGAACGGCAAAATTGATTCACCTGAATTGAGTGGTGCGGCTGAGAAGACTTGAACTTCCATGGGTTACCCCGCTGGTACCTAAAACCAGTGCGTCTACCATTTCGCCACAGCCGCAGCAGGGGCACCATAACAGAATTAAATTGCCAGATGCCAGAAATTTCCAAGGGTCAGCGCTAACTAGCAGATTAGATAAACAATGTTTAACGTGCTAGCACGTTAAAACAAAATTGCAGTTGTTTATATTGTTTGCAGCCCTTTAAGATTATGCGATGGCCGCCATTCGCATTATTCCATGTTTAGACGTGCATAGTGGGCGGGTAGTCAAAGGCGTTTCCTTTGTTGATTTGCGAGATGCTGGTGACCCCGCTGACCAAGCCGCGTTTTATGATAGCGAATATGCGGATGAGTTGTGTTTGCTGGATATCAGCGCGACGGTCGAAGCGCGGGGCACATTTTTGAAAACTGTTAAAGCAGTCGCCAGCCGGATCTTCATGCCGCTCACTGTCGGCGGTGGGGTGCGTAGTTTGGAAGATGCGGCGCGCTTGCTTGGTGCCGGAGCGGATAAAGTAGCGATTAACTCGGCTGCGGTAAAAACGCCAGAATTGATTGATCAAATTTCTAAGTATTATGGTGCACAGGCTTTAGTGGTCGCAGTGGATGCTAAAGCAGTGGATGGCAGATGGCGGGTCTGTACCCATGGCGGGCGGCAACCGACTGAGATGGATGCAATAGTTTGGGCACAGGAAATTGCGGCGCGCGGCGCAGGGGAAATTCTACTCACCTCCATCGATCGCGACGGGCAGCAGAGCGGATATGATATTCAGTTGTTGCAGTCGATTACGTCAACAGTGCCGGTGCCAGTGATTGCCAGCGGTGGTGCCGGCACATTGGATCATTTGGTTGCGGCAGTTAAACAAGGCGGTGCCCAAGCTGTGCTTGCCGCCTCAAT
This sequence comes from Alphaproteobacteria bacterium, assembly GCA_965246945.1. Classification (GTDB taxonomy): domain Bacteria; phylum Pseudomonadota; class Alphaproteobacteria; order UBA11073; family UBA11073; genus CBDFFW01. The sequence continues at coordinate 1,488,096 of CBDFFW010000001.1, read as the reverse complement.
CTTCCATTTCGGCACGTATCGCTTAGCTGAAGCACGCGCATATCTTGCCGCACATGATGTTACAGTGCGTCAAATAAATTAATTTTGTATGGGGAGGAGCCGCTGGTATTTACCTGAAGTTTGCACCATAACGTGCTGGCCCAGCACAATCGGCTGGTAGTCCTTGGCAATACTCTGTACCACAGTGATAGTAGGCCCATTATCTTCGGCCACGATATATTCAATGCCAGTGGTATCCGATAAAGCCTGTTCGCCGGCACTGCCCGCCACTGCGCCAATTAACCCGCCGACAATGGCGGAAGCTACTGAGCCACTACCTTGACCGATGGTTGAACCTAGTACCGCGCCTCCAACGCCGCCGCCAACCGTACCAACACCAGATTTTTCGCCAGTCACATTCACATTGCGCATGCTAATAACTTTACCAAAAATAATTTGCGCAGCATGCCCAACTTCCGCAGCGTTATAATTATTCTGACTCGGCCCCTGCGCGCAGCTGGTTAATAAAATGGCGGCCAAACCTAAACTGGTTGCAGTGGCGATGATTTTGGAAATGTATGATGGCATTAATTTTCTCCAAAATACGAATGCCATGCATAATTAAATTTTGCAATTCACAATATTCATAGGTATTAAAGTAGCTGCAATTTTTCTGCAGCAAAGTAATAAATATTTTCATGTTTAAAACCAGATTTGTCATTTGGCCGACTGATATGGGGTTCAAAGGTAAATAAGCCAAAATCCTTTAGCGGTGTGTGATTACCTTCTTCAATATAGCGGCGTGCCGAAATTTTTGTTTCAATTGAATGGCCTAAATTATTTTTGAAATCCAAATTGATAAAACCAGCATCAGCAATCATGGCATTCATGGTTTGCCACAGCTGATGTGCAGTTAAATCAGGGCTGGCAATCTTCAATAATTCTGCATGAAGTTTATTTGTTAGATAATAACCTGCTTTAAATTCTGGTTGTTGCGTAGGTTCAAGTTTGGCGTGGCCATCTTCCATATAAATCGTGCGCGCATAATCGCCCCAAATGCCATTCTGCAACGGGCTTAAATCAACCGTTACCAAATCATTGGCTTGGACAATGCTATCAGTAGGTTGGTAATTACGGCCGGAAAGCGAAAGGATGCTGCGCTTGCCCACCAATACCAGCGCAGCCACATTATAATACCAAAATTCTGTGATACCCTTGCTTTCTAAGATATTTTTGGCTTTAGTGGCAATCTGGCTTTCGGTGACGCCTGGGCGAATGAAATCCAGCAATTCAAAAATAGTATCTTTGGCTAAATTTTGTATTTGTGAATATGGTTTCACTTTTTTGAATTCCGATAAAGCTAACAAGGAATGTGCTTTATCCATATGGTCTATGTAAAGAATGCCATCCATATGGTCGATTTCGTGTTGAATTAAACGGGCTGGCCACCCCGCAAATCTTTTTTTATGCAATTGTAAATCTTCATCATAATATTGCACTTCGATGGCACTATAACGCGGCACCAAACCACGTTGATCAAAGAACGAAAGGCAACCTTCATATTTGTAATCGATTGCAAGTGAATGCTGAATGATTTGTGGGTTAAGCATAATGGTTGGCGTTTCACTAGCAAATTGCACAATGCAGCCACGCTGTAAAATGCCAAGTTGCACCAATGATAAACCAGCCGTATTTTGAAAATCGTAATCTTGTTTAACTTTATGCAGCGCATTTTTTAGCGCTTGAAGAGCATGCTTAAATGCTGATTGGTCGTTAAAATCAAACGGCTGTGAAAACTGCCGCAGCTTTGGATTATCAATTTTTAAAATATCTTCAAACATTTTTTAACTGCGTTTGTACCTGGCTTGGTGCAGTGCCGCCGTATGAAGTGCGGCTGTTGAGTGAAGCGAGGGGATTAAGCACTCGGAAAATGTCAAAGGTAATGGCAGTATGCACAGTTTGCATTTGCATAAGGGTTAATTCATGCAGCTGTTTATTTTGCTGTTCAGCAAGCGCGACGATTTGGCCGGTGATATGGTGGGCATCGCGGAAGGGCATATTGAGCTTCATGACTAGCCAGTCGGCCAGATCAGTCGCTGTTAAATAACCTTTATCGCAGGCGGCAGCCATGGCGGTTTTGTTAATCGTGATATCGCTGAACATGCCAGTCATCGCGGCCAGCATGATTTGCAGGGCATCAAAAGCCTGGAAAGTAATTTCCTTATCATCTTGCAGGTCTTTGTTATAAGCCAGTGGCAAAGCTTTCATCACGGTCAAAATATTCACCAGGGCCCCATTTAGACGGCCGGTATAACCACGGATCAGCTCCGCCGCATCTGGGTTACGTTTTTGCGGCATAATGGAGGAGCCAGTGGAAAAACTGTCCGACAGGCAGATGAAGCCATAAGCTGGCGTACTCCACAAAATCAGTTCTTCAGCAAGGCGCGAAAGATGCGTGCCGCAGATAGCGAGTGTGCTAAGAAATTCAATCACCATATCGCGGCTGGCAACGGCATCCAAGCTATTGGCCATCGGCTTGGTAAATTGCAAAGCTTTGGCGGTATGCTCGCGGTCAATCGGAAAAGGCGTACCGGCAAGCGCGGCCGCACCGAGCGGGCTTTCATTCAAACGCATTTGGCAATCTTGTATCCGGCTCGCATCACGCGTTAGCATTTCCACATAGGCGAGCAAATGATGCGCGAAGCTTACCGGTTGTGCGGGTTGCAAATGCGTGCAGCCAGGCATGATGGTTTCCACATGTTCTGCCGCCAACGAACGCAGGGTTTGTTGTAATTCGGTAATGCTTTCGGCGACATCATTGCAAGCCGCTCGTAGCCAAAGTCTAAAACTGGTGATCACCTGATCGTTGCGTGAACGCGCAGTATGCAGACGGCCCGCAGCATCCCCAATAATTTCGCGCAGGCGCATTTCGACATTCATATGAATGTCCTCATATTCGGCGCGGTATGGAAATGTACCGTTTAAAACCTCGCCAGCAATTTGTTGTAATCCCTGTAAAATCGCCAAGCCATCGATATCATCAATGATTTGCTGTTCAATCAGCATATTCGCATGCGCAATTGACCCTTGTACATCATAAGGCGCAAGCCGCAATTGCACCCAGGCTGGCGAGTTATTAATGGCCTGCATCACGGCCGCAATCCCACCGCTGAAACGGCCACCCCATAAATCGTTTTTTTGCGTGTGTGAACTATTAGATGATGCCATGGCTTGCGTCATGAATCTCAGCAAGCTTTTGCCATCTATGCAAGCGCTGCGGCCGAATCCATAATAAATAACTGGGGACTGCTAACAAACTGGTCAGCAGGCTATAACTCAAACCAATGGCTGCCCAGACCAAAAACGCCTCAACCTGCACATACCCGCTGAAAATGCCGATAATTAAAATGGCGTAGGTACAAACCACAATGGCAATGAAAGCGCTGACCACAATTAGCTTCCAGCCATTACCGGCCTGCTCCAAAAATCGAGTGATCATATAACATAAACAGCCATAAGGGATGGCCAATAAACCCAAAACCGGCATAGTGAAAACGGCGAAAAGCAAACCAATATCCGGATGCGCCACGCCTTCGCTTAAAATCTTCAATTGTTCTGGATCTGATAGCACATGGACTTGACCACTGGTTTTATAAGGCGACTCACTTAAAACATGAACAGAGCCTGGCAATAGTGGCTGCATCGCAAAACCAAACCATAAACAAAAAACGCTGGTGACAATAAACGCCCATAATGCTGTATGCCGAGCAAAATGTTTCGCTTCCGGATAATTAAAATTAAGCATGACTTACTTATATTTCCACATTTGCAGACTGCCTATGTCAAGACCACATCATTATAAATTTTTCATTAATATTTGTTTATTATAATAATCAGATATTAATGAAACCTTATATCATCTTGGCATTATTGCCTCTACCTTTGTCCATACTTCATCAACAGTGGTTTTATTAATGCAATGCGGACTGCGAATGTGATTAGCCAAGATTTGTTCAATGGGACCGCAGCTATCTGGTTGGGTAAAATTATAGGGAGTTTGCCATGGATGGATGCGGCTGGGGTGAAACATGTCATTGGGCGGGCAATCGGCTGGCGCGGAATAAATGACAGTAACCGGCTTTTTGGCAGCAGCAGCAGCATGAGCCATGAACGTATCCAGCGTAACCACCATGCGGCTGGCAGCAACCAAGAGATAGCTGGCCCGCGGGGTAATACGGGATGTAGCGCTTTGCGCTTTATCTGTGCCTAGATAAGCAACCAGTTGGGAGGAAGCTTCGATTTCATAATCAGTGGCGCCAAGCACTAAAATTTTTAAACCATAAGTATCGAAAATGCGGGCACCCAATTCGCAGAATTTTTCAATGCTCCAAATCTTGCTCACTTGGCTAGCACCAATACCAAATACTACATATTGATTAGGCGTAAATTTTAAAATGTTTAAAACTGCTTCCGCTTGTGTGGCATCTTCAGGATTGGCCCATAATTCTAAAGGCTGGGTATCTGCAATTTCTGCGCCTAGCCCTTTTAAAAGTGCCGATTGATATTGCACATCATGATAACCATTGGGTGCCGTGGCAGTAACATTATAAGTATCATTATAATCAGGCGCAGTTATTTTGGTTTTAAAAACAGAAGTTTCCCGCGCATAGCCGATGGTGTATTGAGCGCCCGCTTGGTTTGCTACTACATTGGCTTGCAAATGATCATGGTCATAGCGGGGAACAATGCATAAATCGAACGGCCCAAACTGGCTGTTCTGTAATTGCAGGCCAAACCCCATAGCTTCCCGTACATCGTTGGGATCTGTATAGCGGCGAATATCATCGGCGACTTCCAGCGCATCAATATACGGACAAGCCTGAGCCAATTGAGCTGTCATGGGTTGCACGGCTAAAGTAATTTTAGCTGCTGGATAAAGTATGCGTAAATTGCGTAAGAAAGAGGTGAAGATAACAAAATCACCCAGTGGCAATAAATGTATAACAAGTATTGATTTTATATCACTATGATTTGGCGGCCATTTAATACCAGGCTGCACCTGCCATTTTAATTCAGGGAGAGTAAGAAAATTCATGATCGGCTAACCGCGTTCACATGGTGGTGCCCAATTAGTAGGCATAAAAGTTTTCATAAATTCATAATATAAATTTTGATCATGTGCGTGAGTAATATACTCAAACTGTCGAACTTGTTCGACCGTCACACGGCCAAAATCATCGCGGCAACCTAACCAGGGGCGTACAAACATTTCTTTCCCTAAAAGTAGTTCAGTGCGCAGCTCTGGCGCTAGATTTTCTTGGGTTTGTGCTTTCCAATCATACTGACCAATGAAATCAATATCTTTCAGATATTGCGTGTTCATAAAGCAGAGACAATTTTCGATAAAACCATAGTTTCTTTCAAAACCGCAAAGTGCTTTAATATTTTTTTCATCCATTTGTTTTAAAATATCGGTCACATTAGGCCGAAACAGCAAATCTGATTCAATATTGACCACATAATCATAATTTTGCGTGATCGCGAGCTCAATACCGCGGCAAAAAGCACGTCCCCAACCATCGATATTATGTACCATTAAATGGCCAAGATTTTCAGGGAAATCGATCCAGTTTAAGCCAAGTTGCAGCTCTGGTAGTGGATCACCTTCAGCCACGGTGTGAATAGAGATATGCCGTGTTTGCGGAATGAGTTCGCGCCATAAGGGATCAGTTGCGGAATCAATCAAAACAATTGGAAAATCAGGATTGATAAATAGCATGTTTTCAATCCACATTTGCACCAACTCGGCCCGTTCTGGCGATTGAATATATACCGTGCCGTAAATCAGCGCTTTCATGATTTGCTATATGCCTGCCAAATTTCATGCAGGGAAGCCGCTAAATCACGTTTGGCTGCCCAGCCTGGTGCTAGTTGATTACCACGCCAGGTTTGCATCACTTCCCGCGGTCGGTAGGGGCGGGCACCCCAATCAATGGCGCAGGTTTTGCCGGTGATGTTTTCAAACAATGTAACCAATTGACGTAATGGCATCGGCTGTCCACCAGAAACTGCAAAAGTATGAAAGCCCTTTAAACTGCCATCCAAAATTCCTTTAGCACTTGCCACAAACGCTGCCGCCGCATCATCCGCATGGATTAGATCAATTTCTTGCTCACCTGGCGACATCGACATGGTATCGCCGGTTTTGGCTAAGCGGCAAAGTAGGTTGACCAGTTTTGGCCGCGGATCCTGCGGGCCGTAAGTATCGAACATATGTAGGCTAACCACCGGTAAACCTGCCGCGGCATAATAGCGTGCCATATCATCAAAGGCCTGTTTGCTGGCCGCATATAAATTGACCGGATCATAATCAGCTTGCCCATAATGCTGCCAGGCCGTGCCAACGGTAATAAAACCTTTTATTTTTTGTGCATAAGCTGCCGCCAATAAGCGGATTGGATTAAGTATGTTAGCATTAACTAACCGCTCGGCACTGGCAATATCATCGCCGCCATCCATAGCTGCGGCGGTGTGGATTACTAAATCTGGTTTGGTATTGGCTAAAACGGTTTCAATCTGTGCCCAATCCGGATCGATTTTGGCGTAAACAATATCAGGACAAAGCTGGTTAAGACGGACACAATCTGCGCCATCCCGCACCATGGCAACCACATCATATTTTTCTGCCATTAACGCTGCACAAACCGCGCTGCCTAAAAAGCCATTGGCACCGGTGACTAGAATACGGGTCATTAAAATGGGCTTTCGTACTCAGCCAGTTTGGGCAGGATTTGATCTTTTGGGCTGACCAAGGTGGGAGTAGCAGGCCATTGAATGCCGCATGAATCCCAGGCAATGCCACCATCACTTTCTCCCGCATAAACGGTGGAGGTGGCATTCATAAATAAAACATCACCGCTTAACGCTAAAAAACCATGCGCAAAGCCAGCAGGGATATACAATCCCTTTGGCACATCGCCGCTTAATTCCATAGTGAAATACTGGCCGTAAGTTTTGGAATTTTTGCGCAAATCCACACAGGCATCAAAAATCTTACCAGCTAAACAAAAAACAATTTTGCTATGTTGATGCGGCGGACGCTGAAAATGCAAGCCGCGGATCGCTCCTTGATGGGAGTAAGAATAATAAATTTCTGCCACCGGATCAATAACACCGGAATCTGCAAAAGCGCTCTGGTTGAAGGTTTTCACAAAGTAACCGCGATCATCTTTTAATTGCAGCGCCTCGATAATATGCAGCCCGGCAAAAACAGTTGGAATCAGTTTCATACAGCAATTTTAAACCGTTTGGCAGTAATTGGCATTAGAAGAATGAAAGGGATATACATGGCATTAACGGCACTGAATATTATTTTCATTGCTGCCAACGAAGATCCTGATTCAACTGTTGGGTATTTAATAAATTACGTAACCAAGCCAAACGAATAAAACGGCTGTCACGAAATGGCTTATTCTCAAAATCCAGCCTTTGAATATGGGCTTTTAACTCAAGCACCGCAGTGGCAAAATCGGCAACCGGTTGGTGATCGGGGGCCAATTTTTGAAACAGCGAGAAATCTACCTGATAAGAACGTAAATCTGGTTGGGCATTGGTGTTGATGAAAACTTCAGTATCGCCGAGCACATTGGCGATATCCTTGGCCAATTTACCCATTTGCCAGGTAGATTGCGGGCTGCCGGCATTTACCGCTAAATACGCAGCGCCATCGCGGATCAGCGCCCATTCAATGGCACGGGCCATATCGGTCACATGAATCAATGGGCGCCAGGGTGAACCATCCGATAACACTTCAATCTTGCCCGTGGTTACGGCGCTGGCCACGAAATCATTGATCACGAGATCGAGCCGCAAAAATGGTGCCATGCCATAAGCGGTGGAAAAGCGCAGGGCGGTGATTTTAAAATCATCCCGCGCTAAGCCTGACAATGCTTGCTCAGCCGCCACTTTTGAACGGGCATAGGCGGTGAGCGGATTAAGTGCATCGGTTTCTTTACGCGGCGCATTGCTGCCAGCGCCGTACATGCTACAGCTTGAGGCAAAAACAAAACGCTTCACGCCTGATTTAGCCGCCAATTGTGCGAGTGTTGCGGTCGTGTTGACGTTGACATCATTCGTTACCGTTTCAAATTGATTGCCAATCGGATCGTTCGAAATGGCCGCCAATTGAATAACGGCATCAAACCCAATTAAATCCGCTGGTTTCACATCGCGTAAATCAATGCGTTTTTGCGTGGTGTAAAGCTGATTCAAAGGCACAGTAAGCGAGGCCGCACAATTATCAAAATAACCAATATCCCAGCCGGTTAATTCAACGCCAGGCATGATTTCTTTTAAATGCTTGGCAACCACAGGTGCGATATAGCCTTGCGAGCCGGTAATTAAAATTTTCATGATTAATCTTTCCAAATTTTCCAAGGCGCTTGGCCTTCGTCCCACATTTTTTCTAATTGAACTTTATCCCGCAGCGTATCCATGGGTTTCCAAAAACCATCATGCGTTTTGGCCATTAATTCACCATTGCGCGAAAGATCAGATAGCGGCCGATGTTCAAACGCGGTTTCATCCTGCAGCACATAATCGATCACTTTGGGCGATAAAACAAAGAATCCGCCATTAATTCGACCTTCACCCATCGCTGGTTTTTCCTTAAATGATTCGACCTTATCGCCGGCTAATTCCAGTGCGCCAAAACGTGAGTCCGGAAATACCGCCGAAACGGTAGCAAGTTTGCCATGGCTTTTATGAAACTGAATTAGCTCAGTAATATTAATATCAGACAAACCATCCCCGTATGTCAGGCAAAACGCCTCTTCATTTTCTAAATACTTTTTAGCGCGCAGTAAACGGCCGCCCGTTTGAGTCATTAAACCGGTCTCAGCCAGCGTCACCCGCCAGGGTTCGGCCCGACCAGTGTGGTAAGTCACATCACGCGTATTCAAATCAACCGTAATATCGGCCATATAAGAATAATAATTCATAAAAAAGTCTTTAAGCACTTCGCTTTTATAACCGCATAAAATCACGAAATCATTGATGCCATGGGCGGCATAGATTTTCATAATATGCCAAATAATTGGCTTGCCGCCAATTTCGACCATCGGCTTTGGCCGATTAACGGTTTCTTCACTAAGCCGCGTCCCCAAACCACCGGCAAAAATCACTGCTTTCATAACAATATCCTCTTAGAATCATATCATATCGATTTTATCGATCTAACCAATCGACAATTGCTTATTGATTAACAATTTATGTTTTCACGCAAATTTACAATTGTGCTAAATTCATTTAGGCTGCAGCGATGCAATCTAAAAAAATTGTTTTTATCTGCGAGCGCAGCCCTGTTATGCTTAGAGAAGGCGAAAGGCCATATGCCAGTTTTTCACATAACACACATATGTTTTTGCTAGCTCATGAAGCAGTGAATTTAGGTTGGGAAGTTTACTTTAAAAAAATAATTGATGATGAATGTTACTCTTTAGAAAAAGTTTACCCAACTATTTCTCTACGTCCATCTGTATCTTTTAGTGATCCAAACTTCCAACCAGATATTTTAGTATGTGTGAACATGCCAATGTATATTACTTGGCATAAAGAAATTAAACCAGCTGCAATCGGTGTTTATATTTTAAATGCACATTTTTGGTTAGAAGCACCTGAAATTAATCAAACAGAGTTAGTTGATGCGTGGCGTTTTGGGTTTGCCCATCACATCGATTTTATTTTAACCCAAAACCCACGCATGCAGGAATTAGCATTTTGTTTGTTTAGTTTGATTAGCGGCTGGCAGCATCGTGATCGGATTATTTGTGCGCCCAATACGTTTACATTGGAAAATGTTAATTGGGAGAATTCATTATATAATCGACAAGATGTTCGTAAAAAAATGCGGTTAGATGATAACGATATTGCAATTATTAATAGCGGCGGACCTTGGCTATGGACAGATATTGAAACATTTTTAATTGCTTTTGCTGAAGTTGTAAACGAGGGCGCCAAACGGCTTAAATTTTTTCAAATGGGGATTCGGCAACCGAATAATAATTCTCAAATTGAGGCGGAAGTAATGATTCGGCGATTTATGCTTGAAAATTATAATTTAATAGAAACCGAGCAATTACATATTTTTGATAATTGGGCAGAGGCTTCACATTATTTGCCAGAATTTAATTATGGAGCGGACATTGGATTAAATGTTTCAAAAGATAGTTCAGAGAATTATACATCGCATCGGGTTAGATTTATTGATTATACCAAAGCGGGTCTGCCGGTTTTGGCAACCACTGGCAATTATTATGCTACTTATGAAGCAAAGAATGCGGTTCTAACCGTCGAACCAAGCGATGTAGCAAGTTATAAGGCGGCATTATGGAAAATTGAACGCGGCGAAATTAATCTTCCTGCAATGCATAGTGCGATGGAAAAATTCCGGAATAGTATATCTTCAGAAAAAATTATGCCGGATGTATTAAAACAAATTGTTAAAATAGGCAGATTAGAATTTTCTAAACGAAAAGAGATGTACTCTCAAATGAGAGAAATATACAGTACAATGACACAAATTGGCTGGAAAGAACCTACAATTGATTAATAATCTGATTAAACGTTTCACCAAACCGCTGATAAATATTTTGCATTTCATGGGTCATTATGTAGCGTGTTTCTGCTGGCAACGGTGTGCCATTGGCAATGGTTTCTAAAACCGGTTGCCATTGAATATCACTGGCATAGCTTAAGCGGAATTTTTGCATCTCAGCAGCTAATTGCTGCAAATCAATACTGCCATTATCAATCGCTAAAAGTGCATCCCGATATTCATCTACATTTCCAGCCTGTACGCGGACAGAAGCATATTTTGCCCCATAATTGGTTTGGTATTCGCCTTCAGTAGTAAAAATTGGTAGCCCTGTTTTGACATAATCAACAATCCGCACCCGGTGGGATTGATAATTTTCCAAACTATCAGGATTGACATTAATACCCATATCGGCACCATAATTATAAGCTGGCAAAGCGGCGGAAGCCTCATCCCAATCTAAAATATCTAAATAAGGATATAATACATCAAAATTTTCAATATAAAATTGGCGGATAGAATTTTCAAAAGCTTCATGCGCAATAATCACTGGATTGCGAATGCCCATTTGAAAAACCCGCACACGCGTAGCACCCATTTTAATGGCGGCAACTAAGCCTTTTAAAAAAGTAAAATAATCATTCCATGGGCATACCCCGCCGCTATTGATTAAAGCAATGTTATTATCGGTTAAACCCATTTGTTGCCGAATAGTTGCGCGGTCGTATTTTACTTTTTCTGCGGCGATTTCTTCAGGGGCATAGCCATTGGTAGCAACTAAAATCCGCTCCGGAAAATACCATTTAGTAACAAAGCTAACAATTGCCAGCAGCACTTCTTTCATACGCTGATTTTGGGTAACGACATAATCCACATATTGGCTAAACGCCAAACGAAATAAATCAGCAACACCAAAATTAATTTTATCCATTTCTTCCAGCCAGTGATTAGCTGAAATAATCACGATACCTTTGGCCGTTGGTTTATGGGGTTTGTGGACAATTAAATCTTGGGCATCATACACAGAAAAAATGTTTTTAGGCTGAAAGTTTTCATCAAAAAAATTCAATTCAGGACCGCAATGAACGATCGGAAAAATCTGCGTGAATTCGCGATAAGCGCCACTCTTCTGACTTTTTAAATAAACCTTCCAACCTGCCCGTAACGCTTCATGTGCACCCAGCATTACATTGCGAATATGTGAAAACTGGCAATAATATGGTTTGCCATCTTCCAAAACCATTTCTTCACTATGCTGATAGATGAATAGTGCACTTTGTTCAGCCATAAAATAAATAATACCTAATTCGATTAGTTTGAGAAGTACAAATCTTTCACCTGTTGGCCAATTGCTAAACATGAAGTTAAACCAGGCGATTCAAAGCCGAGTAAGTTGATTAAGCCACTAATGCCGTGTTCAGCACTATTTTGAATAACAAAGTCGGCATCGGGTGCACCTTGCGGGACGATTTTAGGGCGCACACCGGCAAAAAATGGCGATAAATCATCCTCTTTAACCCACGGCAAATAACGGGTAATTTCATTATGAAAATGGGCGCGGCGTGTCGGGTTAACTTGATAATCAGGCGCTGCAACCCATTCGACATCTGGACCAAAACGGCATTGGCCAGCAAAATCAAAAGTGAGATGGATACCAAGACCGCCAGGCTCGGGCAGGGGATAAAGCAAATGCGGGCAGTCAAACCGCCGGTTTAGCCGGAAATAATTACCCTTGGCAAAATAGGTGGGCTGCCAAGCGGCAACTGGAAAACCTTCAAAGCTTTGTAGAACTTTACTAGCGCCCAAGCCAGCAGCATTGACAATGTAATCATATTCCTGATGCGTTGTATCCAATTGGGTGCGCAGCCATAAATGTGAGTGCGTTTGCCCCATGGCAATGACCGTATGGCCTAAATACAAATTGGCACTGGCACTGCACGCATCTTGTAACATGGCCGCCATTAATTGTTTAACCGAAACAATTCCAGTATTGGGAGAAAAAATAGCGGCAGTGCCGGTTACTTTCTGCACACGCGCTTTAAATTCGGCTGCATTTAACCGAATGATGCCATGCACCCCGTTGGCTTCTGCTTTAACTTGCAGCGCATCCAATTTGGCGTGTTGGCTTTCATCGGTTGCAATAATTAATTTGCCACAACGGCGATGCGCGATTTGCTTTTCTGCACAATAGGCATATAGCATCTCAGCACCACGCACGGCGAGCTTTGCTTTTTTGCTACCTGATATATAATAAATACCAGCATGGATAATTTCACTATTATGGCTGCTTACTTCCAACCCAATATCGTGATGCTGTTCATAAATATCAACTTGATGGCCCGCTTGTGCCATAACCCGCGCAGTCGCCAAGCCAATCACTCCGGCACCAATAACTGCACACCGCATTCTTATGCTGCCTTATTCGCTAGTTTACGCATTTAAGTATTTGTAGCGCCGAGTCGGTGGGGAAACCAATGACCTATTCAAATGCCATCAGCATAATTCGCTAGTAAAAATATTGTTAAATAACCCCCGATGTTAACTAATTACTTTTGAGCCATGATCATGAGCCGTTGCACCGTATAAGGTGCTTCATCGGGTAATTGCCGCAGGCGCCGCCAGATTTGGTATAAACCAATCAGCCCCAGGCTCAGCGCAAACCAAATCCACGCTTGCACAATATTTTGGGTGTGCAACATTTTAAGCACTTCGGCATTTGGATTCTCGCCGTAAGATAAGGGCGCGATATACGGCATAGTAGTGGTGGTTAACCAAGCATAAGCAAAAACCAGCGCACTATGCAGCAAAACGAGGTAACGCAGAATATTGCCGCGCAGCAGCCGCCGCCAATTGGTAAAGAATATTTCGACCGCAGCGCGCCAATTTAAATCTGGCCAGGATTGAGTTGGTAGCATTGAACCTGCCATACCCAATTGCGCATAAACCATGGGCAGGTCCATCGCCTTATTACGGTAATTTGCCAAGCCGCTAACTGCACGGCTGGAAAAAATGCCATCTGCAGTTAAAGAGGGGATAGTATTAATCCCGCTTAACCACTGCAACGCTTTGCCAAAACCATTATTCACCAAATGCATGGCCCGCATTAGAAAAATTATTAGGTGCTGGCTTAAACGTAACGATATCGGCACTTTGTTGAATGGCCTGATTGTAAAGCTGATTAATTAAACCAGGTTGATTGGCATAAATAGGCGTGAGTAAAAACGGTCCATTGGCCGCGGCTGTGTTCAAGACCGGCCAGGCTTGCAATATTTTCGCTTACCGGACGGGTTAACTGCACCAATTGCACCAAATTGCGCACTTCATGTGGTAAAGCCGCCAAGGCATCAGCCAACGAATAGGAAATACCATTTTGGACAACAATGATTTCGCTTTCGCTAAATTGACGGCTGGTTTGTTTAAAGACACCTTGAACATCGCGCGCAATACTACTTGGTGTACTTTCGGCATCGGCGATTAGAACCACAGACAAAAAGCTATTATGCATAATAGCTAATTTTTAACGGCTTTTCTCCGATTGGGAAAGCCATCATTTCTTAAATAAACCAGCGGCTGTATTTTCAGCATCTGTCCGTTTTTCAAGCTCGGCAGCAGTACGGATAATTTCATCTTGGCAAAATTGCTGATAAGTCTGCAGTTCTGCTTTGCTTAATGGTGTCAGATCACGCGGCGTAAACGCATGATCCGCTTTCGGACGCGGGCGTTCTTCATCCCACATGAATTAAACCGCCTCAGCGCCGGAAATAATTTCAATCAATTCCTTGGTAATAAAGGCCTGGCGGGCGCGGTTATAAACCAAAGTTTGTTTCTTGATCATTTCGCTGGCATTGCGGGTGGCGTTATCCATTGCGGTCATTCGCGCGGCTTGTTCGCCTGCCGCGCTGTCTAATAAGGCGCGGTAAATTTGAATGCTAAGATTGCGCGGTAATAATTCCGCTAAAATTTCTTTGGCGCTAGGCTCGAAATCATACAAATTGCGCTCGTTAAATTCTTCTGTTTTGGCCTGTTTGTTATCATTACCAACTGGCGCGGTGAAGGGGATGACTTGCCAGGAAGTTGGTACTTGGGTCATGACCGATTGAAAACGGTTGTAAACCACCATGGCCACATCAAATTGGCCAGTATTGAATAAATCCAATACCGTTTCGGTTACGCGTTCAGCCGCGCCGAAATTCAAACGCGGTTTTGCCAATTCTTCAAAATGATTGATTAGCAAATTCGGAAATTCACGACGCAGCAGGGCTTGGCCTTTGCGGCCCACGGTAATGATTTTAACGGTTTTGCCAGTCCGTTGCAGTTTCAAAATTAATTTACGGGCTTCGCGCACCGCATAAGTATTAAATGCGCCTGCCAAACCGCGGTCGCTGGTAATAACAATTAATAAATAGGTTTGATCATTACCAGTACCTTTTAAAAGCGGAAAATCCAATTCGCCGATGGCTGCCTGGCTGGCACGTGCCAGCATTTTAGCCATATTTTCAGCATAAGGCTGACCGGCCAGCGCATGTTCCTGCGCCCGGCGCAATTTGCTCGCCGCGACCATTTTCATGGCGCTCGTGATTTTACGTGTGTTTTTCACGCTACCAATCCGGTTACGGAGATCCTTTAAACTGGGCATATCTTAATCTTCTTGTTTATGCAGCTTGTTGATCATCGCCGAGGAAGGCTTTGTTAAACTGTTCAATATAAGAAACCAGTTTGCCTTCGATGGCTTTGCTCATCTCGCCTTCGGTGCGAATGGTTTCCAAAATGGAAGCACCGCGCGTGCGCAAAGATTGCAAAAATTCCTGTTCATAACGCACCACATCTTTAACCGGCACGGCATCGACATAACCACGCACACCGGCAAACAACACACAAACCTGTTCTTCGGTTTTCAGTGGGCTGTATTGCGCTTGCTTTAGCAATTCGGTTAGCCGCGCACCACGCGCCAATAAACGCTGGGTTGAGGCATCAAGATCAGATGCGAATTGCGAGAAAGCTTCCATTTCGCGGTATTGCGCCAACTCTAATTTAATGCGGCCGGCCACCTGTTTCATTGCTTTAATTTGCGCTGCTGAACCCACCCGTGAAACGGAAATCCCCACATTAATCGCTGGGCGGATGCCTTTGTAAAACAGATTGGTTTCCAAGAAAATTTGACCATCGGTAATGGAAATAACATTGGTTGGAATATAGGCAGATACATCACCTGCTTGCGTTTCAATAATCGGTAGCGCAGTTAGTGAACCGCCACCTTCGGCTTTGCTCATTTTGGCCGCGCGCTCCAGCAAGCGAGAATGTAAGTAGAAAACATCTCCAGGATAAGCTTCACGGCCTGGCGGACGGCGCAGGAGGAGAGACATCTGCCGGTATGCCACCGCATGCTTCGATAAATCATCGTAAATAATCAGCGCGTGCATACCATTATCACGGAAATATTCACCCATGGCGGCTGCAGTATAGGGTGCCAAAAACTGCATTGGAGCAGAATCAGATGCGGTGGCCGCCACCACAATCGTATAATCCATTGCGCCAGCTGCTTGTAATTTTTTCACAATTTGCGCGACCGTTGAGCGCTTTTGACCAATGGCGACATAAATACAGTACATCGATTTTTTATCATCGCCCATTTGGTTAACGGCTTTTTGGTTGATAATTGCATCAATCGCCACCGTGGTTTTACCGGTTTGCCGGTCGCCAATAATCAATTCCCGCTGACCGCGGCCGATCGGCACCAAGGCATCAATTGCTTTAATGCCGGTACTCATCGGCTCATGCACTGATTGGCGCGGAATAATGCCAGGTGCTTTTACTTCGGCATTGCGATATTCGCTGGCCATAATCGGCCCTTTTTCATCAATTGGGTTGCCTAACCCATCGACCACACGGCCCAACAAACCTTTGCCGGTCGGCACGCGGACAATCTCGCCCGTGCGGCGCACAATGTCGCCTTCTTTAATATTCCGCTCATCGCCGAAAATCACGATCCCGACGGTGTCGGCCGCCAAATTCAGGATCATCCCTTTAACGGGTTCGCTTTGGCCGTCAGCGCCCACAAACTCAACCATCTCGCCCGCCATGGCGCGGTCAAGGCCGTGTACTGAGGCAACACCATCACCCACTTTGACAACAGTGCCAACTTCGGCGACTTCAGGTGCCAAATTTGAATTGGCGATTTCCTGTTTTAAAATGGCGGTGATTTCTGCAGCGCGTAGTTCCATAGTTATTCTAACAACAAAAACGCCGCGCTGAAGTCAAGCTTAATGCCGCGTTTCGGCTTCCTCAAAATCAAGTGAAAGAAATTCGCCTTCGGGATCCAGCTCCAGTAAGATTTTGTGGCTAGGGAAATCCAGCACTTCTTCGATGGCTTGCTCTGGCTGCAATTGGGCGAAATAATCAAACCAAAACTCGCTGGCGCCATCGGAATGGACAATCATGCCAATAGGGATAACCGCTTCAGCAATTTGGGCCAACGTCACCGCTGGGTGAATAGCGGCAAATTGCCGGTGAAATTCTTCAATCGCCATGGCATGGATTGCTTCAATATCCTCGGCCAGATCAAACAGGTGATCAATGCGTTCGGGATATTCTTCTTCCGTTGCTTCTAATAGATAATCTTCGGCTATTTCTACAAACAGCAGTTCATAATCCAATTCTGTATGAATGGCCCGTAAATCATCAATTACCGAAGCAACATCAATTTCTTCCGCTTCTTCATCATCAATTTCTGGTTCATCAACCAGATCATCCGGCGGCAAATTATCCATGTGCTGAGCTTAAGCGATCAGATAAAATTTTACCACGGCTAAGGAATAAATTTATGCAGCTTTCAGCAATTGTTGTTCTAGGCGGCGGAGGCGGGCGGCGATGCTGTCATCAATCAGCCAAGAACCCAGACGGATACGAACACCACCTAATAAGCGTTCATCCACTTTTTCAACCAATTGGGCAGGTTTGCCGATAATTTGACGCAGCGTATCTTTAATTTGATTTTTCTGTGCATCGGTCAGCGGTTGGGCCGTGGTTACTTCGGCGATTTGCTGGCCGTCATGCGCGGCATATAATTCGTTAAAACGGGTTAGCATGCCTTCTGCCATACCGATCCGGTTTTTGCGGACCATGGTTTGCAGCGTTTGCGTTAGTAAGCTATGAAAATGTTTTTGCTGGCCCAGCGTTGCAATTGCCCGCAATTTTAAATCGCGCGGCAAAGTTGGATCATTCAGAATTTGTAATGGGGTGGCATCTTCTTGCAGGGCGGCCGCCAATGCCTGGGTTTGGCCATAAATGTGGAACAGGGCATTATGCTCACTCGCTAATTCAAATAGCGCCTGGGCATAACGGTCAACTATCTGGCTGGTGCTCCGCATCTTGGTTTTATCCCTAACCAGCTGCGCGCCCGCGTGCAATCAAAAATCGCTGACGGGTTAATAGCGCTTGGCAAATGACATAAAACCTGCCTAATTCCTAAGCTTATGGTAATTGCAGTTAGTGACCTTTCCACCGATCAGGTGGAGCGTATTTTTGCAACTGCCAGGGCTTTCCAAGCGAATCCAACCGCGTTTCGCGATCGGATGCAGGGTAAGATTTTGGCGTTACTTTTTTTTGAACCATCGACCCGCACTTATTTTTCCTTTGCGGCGGCGATGCAGCGTCTGGGCGGTAGTATTTTAGGATTTAACGGCGGCCAGGGCACTTCCTTAGAAAAAGGCGAAAGCCTAGAAGATACAGTGCGCATGATGGCCAGCTATGCGGATGGCATGGCTATCCGGCATAAAGATGTGGGATTATGCCGGAGCTTACAAAAATTAATCGATAAACCAATTATCAATGCTGGTGAAGGGACGGGTGAACATCCAACCCAGGCGCTGATCGACTTATTTACCCTGCAGCAACATTACGGCCGGTTAGACGGATTAACTTTAGGGTTGTTAGGAGATTTGAAACACAGTCGTGCTATACATTCATTGGTCCGGCTAGGCAGCCGCTTTGGCGTTAAATTTAAAGGCTATGCACCCCCAGGCTTTGCTTTGCCTGAAGAAGAGTATGCCTTAATCACGACAAATGGCAGTCATTATGATAGTTTCGTCACATTTCCGCCACAAAAACAGAATTTGTTGGATCTTGATGCATTATATATCAATCGTCTCCAAAAAGAGCGTTTGGGTGTTAATCACCCACCGGCTGATTATTTCGATGTGCCTTTGGTAACCCTAAAATTTGCTGAAAATTTGCCTAAAAATTGCGTTATTTTGGATCCATTGCCGCGGATTAATACCACCGATCCTGCTTTTGATAGCGATCCGCGAGCGATTTATTTTTTTCAAGCGGCGCAGGCAGTTGCAATACGTGCCGCCATAATTATCAAAAATTTGCCTTAATATTAACATTTTATTCTTATTTCTGCGGCATACTGAAATGAATGTTTTTGGGTGCTGCCGTTTTGATGATTTTTGCCGCCTTGGTTGGCGTGTGGGGATTTAACGCACCCAATGCCAATGGCGCGAATATTCAATCGGAAGCCTATGCCAATAATATGGTAATTTGGCATCAGGCTGCGATGCTGCAAGTGGCCAATGATGCAACAGTGCCAAACAACCTGCCTTGCACACAGAATAGCAGCACTTATTGCACGCAGCCGATTAATGACCGAATTTATGATGCCACCAAACCATCCCCGGCAAAAGGCGCCATGGCCACTTATTGGCCGGATTATCAATCTTTATTGCCGCAAACGGCGGGTAGTTTGCGCGGCTGGCAGTCATGGATTACCAAAGCGTCTGATAGTAATGATTTTTACTTAATTACATTTTTGCCACCACAAAAACCTTTGCAGGCTGGAAATTTCACTGCCGTTGGTTCCATCTCCCAGGTTGATATCAATTTACCGGCTGATGTGCGGGCTATCTTGCAGGATCAAACCGGTGTCGGGCGTTTGAAATGCGCGGATGTAACCGGATCCACCTGCAATAAATATTATATCGACTACACGGATGTTCAAATTGATTTGGCGAGATCACAATCGACCATTATTCAGCCCCAAGTCATTAATGCCATTGCCGCCACCATTACCGCGCCAGATGGCACCCATCCCAATATGGTTGGCGCAACTGTCATCATGACCCATATACAAACTCCTAAATAGAATGTTTAATCATACCTAATGTTATCAGCCAGCAATCATCAAAAACGCGGATTTACGCTGATTGAGTTAAGCCTAGTATTGGTTGTTGTGGCTGGTTTAATAGCCGCTGTCTTAATCGGCGCACGCAAAATGACCGCCCAAGCGCGTACCACGGAAACGGTTTTTGCTATTCAAAAATTCAGCCAGCAATTTAAAGATTATTTAAGCCAGTTTAATGAAGGCAACGCTATTTTCAAAACCAGTGATGTGAATGATCGAACAGATAAAGCAATTGCCGCGGGCGATGTCGTGCCCTCCGAATTAAAACTAAATGGCACTGCCGACATTATTTCACCTTACGGCCTGGTCAGCACCGGTCTTTACAGCACCATTCGCCCACTAACTTTTGCCAATAATACTTTTGATCGTGGGATTGGCGGGCCATATTACGGCTTTTATGTAACCAATTTGGATTATAGCCGCTGCGTAGATCTTATTACCGCCATGGCCAGCACCGATATTTTGGTTACCAAATATGGCATTATTCGGGTGCAGGTGAATAATGACTATACTAAAATTATTTTTGCGGCGAACGATATTAATACTGCCGGCGCGGGGTATGTACCGTTGAATAAAATGGTGGCCAATAGCGCGGGCCTTTATTCTTGCACCAAAGCAAGCTTAAATAATCTGCTGTTTGCCTTTCGCTTGCGCTAGATTTGGGCGCGACAGATTGGTAAAAATATTTTATAAACCGGTTTGATGTTCGCTTATATTTGCCGCCGGTTATTGCTGATTATTCCCACATTGCTGGGTATCCTAACATTAAATTTTGTAATTATCCAAATGGCACCTGGCGGTCCAGTCGAACAAATGATCGCCAAACTGCAAAATCATGGCGGCGATGCGACTGAGCGTGCCAGCGGTAATTCACGCGGGCAAGATTTACAAGCTCAGCCTGGCATTGGCGAAAGTGCCAGTTATCGCGGCGCCCAAGGGCTTGATCCCGAAATTATCAAAGAAATTGAAAAGGATTTTGGCTTCGATAAACCACCGCTGGAACGGTATCTTAAAATGCTCGGCCAATATTTGCGGTTCGATTTGGGCAAAAGTTATTTCCGTTCGGTTAGCGTGGCGCGATTGATTGGCGAAAAACTGCCGGTCTCGATTTCACTCGGCGTATGGACCACGCTAATTGTTTATCTTGTCTCCATTCCCTTAGGTATCCGCAAAGCCATCGGCCATGGCGAGGCGTTTGATATCTGGAGTAGCTTTATAATCATCGTTTTCCATGCCATCCCGAGTTTTTTGCTCGCCGTGTTACTGATTGTGTTATTCGCAGGCGGTGAATTTGTCAGCTGGTTTCCATTACGCGGTTTGGTATCTGACAACTGGCACGAGCTTAGCTGGCCCGCGCGTATCGCCGATTATTTATGGCATATGGCGTTGCCGGTGCTGGCGATGGTACTGGGCGGTTTCGCCTCGCTTACCATGCTGACCAAAAACAGTTTTCTGGACGAGCTGGGCAAACAATATGTGCTGACCGCACGTGCCAAAGGCGCGGGGGAACAGCGGGTGTTATATGGCCATGTGTTTCGCAATGCGATGCTGCTGGTGATTGCCGGTTTCCCGCAAGCCTTGATCGGCATGTTATTTACCGGCGCACTGCTGATCGAAGTGATTTTCTCGCTTGACGGTCTTGGCTTACTTGGTTTTGAAAGCGCGATGAACCGGGATTACCCGGTGGTCTTTGGTGCGCTTTATGTGTTTACTTTGATTGGCCTGCTACTCAACTTAATCAGCGATCTCGCCTATATGTGGGTCGACCCCCGCATTGATTTAAGCCAGCAAAGTTAACAATTGAATTTTTTAATTTAATGTTTAAAAATTGCTTGTGAGTAATCTAATTATAACAATTTTAGGTATCGCGTTAGCAGCAATAACAGTAATTTTTGGTCTTTCTTACGTCAGTGATAATTTTACAGCGAATCAAAATAAAATTCGTGCCAATATTTTAATTGAACAATCACGTCAATTAATGGCAGCTAATTTAAGTTATATGGTTGATAACGGCAAAAGCAGTTTCAGTGATTTTGGTCCTGATATGACAGCCATTGCACAATATACTTCAGGAAGAGTTCCATTATTAGTTTTCCCTGCTTTAGGGAATGGGGGCAGCGCTTTAGGGGCAGGAATGCAACGTCATGAGACATGCCAAAATAGTTCAACTGTTACTTCTCTAGATAATTATCCAGTCACTATAGCAAGGACAAACTGTCGAATTAATGGCAAAGATTCTATATTATATTGGGTTGTTCCAAAAGATACTTCATGCGGACTAAGCCATTTGGATTTAAGTTCAGTGGCAAATATTAATCATCCGCTTGTTCAAATGTGTTTGGAAATCAATAAGCGAACAGTCCTGCCAGCTGGTTTAACTTATTCACCGACCGGAATACCTTATGGAACAGGCTCGGCACAAACTTGCCCTGCCAATAATGCTGTTGAATATTTCGATGGAGCTGGCCAAAACTATTGTTACATTTCTACAGGAGGTTATGTAGGAGCAAACCAAACATTGTATATGACTTTTACAAAATAAAAACTATTGCTTTCAAACATATATAATGAACGATCAATTGTCTACATAATCAGCTGATTAAATATTTCCTGTGAGCTGCCGGTTTGCGCGCCAAAGGGGTCGGGCAGACCTCTGCGCTTTACGGCCATGTATTCGCAATGCGATAATGTTAGTCATCGCCGGGTTCCCGCCAACGCTCATCTGCTTGATGCTTAATCTGATCAGCGATCTTGCCTATATGTGGATAGACCCGCGCATTGATTTAAGCCAGCAAAGCTAATTGAAATCATTCATATGAATTAAAATTTCGTATGTTTATTTATTATAAAATATGCCGATTTGTTTGAAATCGAAACTAATTAAACAGCCATTTGCCAAAGCGATATCCGTGTAGCCTGCACCTTGGCAGAAAGGAAGATAGTTGGTGGCCATGGTTGCGCCGCCGAAATTATTGGTTGGCTCTATCGGCAATTGTGTGGTGGGATCAATGGTTAGTGTACTGGGAATTAGCACATTTTTATTAATCTTTTGGCACATTTTAACCAATTCGTCACTGGCATCAAACGTAACCGAAGCGGCCAAATTTCCACTTGTACAAGCTGTCATTTTGCCAGCAGTGAAAATGACATAATTATGTGTGGTATTATAACCCGTACATAAACCCCGGTGATACTGGATAGTGGGACTGGCACAAGCCAATTGATTTTGATTGCGATGATCACTGCTCCAACCTAAAGTAAGCGTTCTGATAACAGGTGAATTAAAAATAGTGTTTAATTGTGAATAATAACTGGCCAAGTTCGTATCAAAAGAGGAGGAAAGATCTGTGCCGATTTGCCCTTGTTCAAATAATGTTTGTGCATGATCTGCCATATATAAATTCGCTGCAGCTGAAAGTTGAGCTAACTCATTCATCAACGTATTGGCTTTGGTGTTGATTGTATAATCATTGTAAGCTTGACCGCCATAATAGGCACCAACCAGTATTGTGATAGCCACCAACGCAATACCAATGATTGTGATAATTAGATTCGCCACGGCTATTGAGAATAACAATTAATTAATATTCAAACAATCTTTGTTAGATCTCAGCCACGATATAATGCCGATAGTGTTACACCTTTCACTACTAGATTTCGCTATTTATCATGATGTTGAACAGGTAATCAAAATCAAACTATTTACTATAAAATATGCCAATTTGTTTTAAGTCATAACTAATAAAACAGCCATTGGCGAAAGGTATGTTTGCAAAACCTGCACCCTGACAAAAATTTGCATAACTTCCGACCATGCTACCAGTAAAAAGATTAGTTGGTTCTATCGGTAATTGAGTAGTTGGATCAATGGTTAACGTATTTGGAATAACCACATTTTTATTGATTTTTTGACACATTTTAATTATTTCATCACTTGCATCAAATGTGACTGTAGGAATGTAATTCATGGTTGAACAAGCCGTCATTTTACCGGCGGTAAAAATCACATAATTACTTGCCGTATTGTAGCTTGTGCAAAGACCCCGGTGATATTGGATGGTTGGACTGGGACAAGCCCATTGATTTTTGTTTTTGTAACCCGGATTCCAACCTTGGTTAATTGTTCTAATAATTGGATAGCCAAGTATGGTATTTAATTGCGTAAAGTAGTTAGTTAAGTTGGTATCAAAAGAAGAGGAAAGGTCAACACCTTGATTACCTTGTTCATATAATGTTTGGCCGTTATCGGCCATATATAAATTTCCAGCCGTAGAAAGTTGAGATAATTCATTGATCAGCGTGTTGGCTTTACTGTTAATCATATAATCATTATAAACCTGGCCGCCATAATAAACCCCAACCAGGACCGTGATTGCTACCAGTATGATACTGATAATTGTAATAATTAGACTCGCCATGATTGATAACTATAGTAGCCGACTGGTGCCTAAACAATCTTTGTTCACTATGTAACCATTGATTCCGGGCGCACCCATTCATCGAATTGCGCGGCGGTTAGTAAGCCGAGTTCGATAGCAGCCGCTTTCAGCGTTAAGCCGTTTTTATGCGCTAGCTTGGCTACTTTTGCCGCGTTATCATAACCGATATGCGGATTCAGTGCAGTAACCAGCATCAGGCTGTTATTCAAATGTTCGGTAATGCGCGGCAAATTGGGGACAATCCCTACGATGCAATTTTCGGTGATGCTATTGGCGGCATCGGCCAGCAGACGAATACTATTCAATACATTGTAAATGATCACTGGCTTAAATACGTTCAGCTCAAAATGGCCATTGCTGCCGGCAATGCTAACCGCCACATGGTTGCCCATCACTTGGGCGCAGACCATGGTCATCGCCTCGCTTTGCGTAGGGTTAACCTTGCCCGGCATGATGGAAGAACCCGGTTCATTTTCCGGCAGCATAATCTCGCCAAACCCGCAGCGCGGGCCGGAGCCCAGCATCCGTAAATCATTGGCAATTTTCATACAGGAAACGGCGAGTGTATTCAGCGTGCCCGATAATTCCACCAGCGCATCATGCGCAGCCAGCGCCTCAAACTTATTGGGCGCCGTGATAAAGGGGAGGCCGGTGATACGGGCGACTTCCTTGGCAAACGCTTCTGCAAAGCCTTTCGCCGCGTTCAAGCCGGAGCCGACCGCTGTGCCGCCCTGCGCCAATTCGTATATGCGGGGCAGGGGCGCTTTGACGCGTTCAATACCATATTCAATTTGCTTGGCATAACCGCCAAATTCCTGGCCAAGCGTGAGCGGCACGGCATCCTGCAAATGCGTGCGGCCAATTTTGACGATGCTGGCAAATTCTTGCGCTTTTGCGGCCAAAGCGGCGTGCATTTTTTGCAGCGCTGGAATGAGCGCATGGTTCACTTGTTCAGCTGCGGCAATATGCATGGCAGTCGGGAAGCTGTCATTTGAGGATTGCCCACGATTGACATGATCGTTCGGGTGCACCGATTTATCGCCAATCTGCCCGCCCAATAATTGCGCCGCGCGGTTGGCAATCACTTCATTGGCATTCATATTGGTTTGCGTGCCGGAGCCGGTTTGCCAGACCACCAACGGGAAATGGTCGTTCAGTTTGCCATCGATAATTTCCTGCGCAGCGGCAATAATGGGGTCAGCCAATTTCGCATCTAGCTCGCCTAAATCCTTATTGGCTTTTGCGGCTGCCTGTTTTTGGATACCCAGTGCGCGGATCAACGGTTCCGGCATGCGCTGGCCGCCAATTTTGAAATTTTGCGTCGAACGTTGGGTTTGTGCGCCCCATAATTTATCGGCCGGTACTTCAACCGGTCCCATGGTGTCGGATTCAGTGCGGAAAGCAGTCATGCCCCCAAACTGCCGCAGCGTTGAGCGGTTGGCAAGTGATGCAAGCATTGTTTTTAACGGTCAGCTTGTTTTATAAATATCAAAATAGAAATAGCGATGATTATTGAAAGTGACGATTTGCGGAGTGTTTATAATGTTTTTTTGGTAGTGTATCCAACGCCGCTCCAAAAAGAAATTGCGACCACCATGGGGATCGCTTATTCGACTTTAATTGGCTTCAAAACCGGCACGGGCGGCTTGAGCAGGCCAAAAAGAATTGAACTTGTTAATTATATGGTGAAAAGAGATGCAGAATTTGTGATTTCGCTTTTTAACCAACTCAATATTGATATAACTCCTTCGGTTACTATTCCTGCCAAAGAGATTGAACTAATAATACCATTATAAACAATTGTTATAATTGTATAATTCTTATAAATAAAAGTTAATTTGGTGCCCACTACTATCTGTGTCACAACTTTGTCAAGAAAATTTGCTAAGGTCACCTTGCAAGTAATTGCCATTACACCCATCTTTGAGTATAACGGAAAACCCAAGAGATCATGAGTATCGTATCCAACGACAATGTTTACGCCGCGGCCCAGGCTACAACAGCCCGCCGGCGTTCACCCACTCCTGCCAGCCGAACACCGGCGCGGACGGGGGCTGCGGCGCGGACAACCAAGGCCGCCAAAGTTGAATTATCATTAACTGGCTTTCAAAAAGTGGCTGGAATGATGTTTGGTGTGGCCAAAAAATCTGCGCTTTCTTATGCGCAGGCAGATTTACCTGCGTTGGATCGTTTGGTGCGCCAGGCGCGGGCTGGTTTTGTGATGGCCCAAAATATGTATGAGAAATTATTGGAACAGCAAACAGGTTCAGCCCGCAATCAATTGGTAATGCTGATGAACCGCATGACCATGGCCGTGACCAAGGTTGAAGATTTCTGTGAAGCAGCTTACGAAGAAGCACATCGCCGTGATGTTGGCGATGTGTGGGTGCCGCACCCATTCGGTGAAGATAACGAGCCGGTGATGGCTAAATCCGTTTTCGTCAAGCATACGAATACCCGCAAAGCGGTGCGCGGCGGCCGCCGTTAAATAATAATTACATATCATTATTAAAAAAGGCGGGTTTGAGGCCCGCCTTTTGCTTGGCTAGATATCTAGCAACATGCGTTGCGGGTCTTCCATATTTTCTTTAATGCGTACTAGGAATGACACGGCTTCGCGGCCATCTACTATCCGGTGGTCGTAAGACAATGCTACATACATCATTGGGCGAATAACCACTTGGCCATTCAGGGCAATTGGGCGTTCCTGAATTTTGTGCAGACCTAGAATACCCGATTGCGGTGGGTTGATAATGGGCGTGGACAGCAGCGAGCCGAAAATACCACCATTGGTGATGGTAAAGGTGCCGCCTTGCATTTCTTCCATGGTAATTTTGCCATCACGGCCTTTGGTGCCCAGTTCAACAATTTTTTGCTCAATCCCTGCAAAACTCAGCAAATCAGCATCGCGTACCACTGGCACAACCAAACCAGCTGGCGTAGAAACCGCCACCGAAATATCATAATGGTTTTTGTAAACCAATTCATCGCCTTGAATTTCAGCATTTACTGCCGGAAATTCTTTCAAAGCTGCAACTGCTGCTTTTGCGAAAAAAGACATAAAACCCAGCTTCACCCCATGCTGATCGGCAAAACGCTCCGCATATTGCTTGCGCAACGCCATCGCGGTGGTCATGTCGATCTCGTTAAAGGTGGTCAACATCGCCGCAGTGTTTTGCGCTTCTTTCAAACGCTTGGCGATGCTTTGACGCAGGCGCGACATTTTCACGCGCTCTTCACGCGGTCCGCTTGGTGCAGCAGCTGAAGTGGTAGGCGCTTGGTAACTAGTCACATCTGCTTTGGTGACGCGGCCATCTTTGCCACTGCCAGCCACATCTTCCACTTTCAAGCCAGCTTCATCTAAAGCTTTACGCCCAGCTGGGCCCGGCTGTGGTGCAGAAGTTGGTGCCGGTGCGGCGACTTTAACTGGTTCTGCTGCTTTGCTAGCTGGCGCTGCCATTGGTTTAGCTGCACCGGCACCCGCCGCACCTTCGGTTAAATTACCTAGCAAAGCGCCGACCGCGACATTGGCGCCTTCAGCAGCCACAATATCTTGCAACATACCATCGGCTGACGCATTCACTTCCACTGTTACTTTATCAGTTTCCAGTTCCACCAGTGCTTCATCACGCTTGACCGCATCGCCGGCCTTTTTCAGCCATTTTAAAACTGTGGCTTCCGAAACGGATTCGCCAAGTGCGGGAACGGTAATTTGTGCCATCGATAACCTTTACGGCAACGTGCCGCAGTGCCGCTTGAAAATCAAGTTTGTTGGAGAATTTTTATTAACGCGTTGGTTTTGGTTGTTCGCCGCTATAATCGTAAAACCCTTTGCCGGATTTGCGGCCCAGCCAGCCGGCTTCCACATATTTGATTAGCAGCGGGCAGGGGCGGTATTTGGTGTCGGACAACCCATCATACAACACACGCATGATTGCCAAACAAGTATCCAAACCAATGAAATCAGCTAACTCTAATGGGCCCATCGGTTGATTGGTACCCAGCTTCATAGCCTGATCAATCGAAGTGATATTCCCAACACCTTCTTGCAGCACATAAGCCGCTTCATTAATCATTGGGATCAAAATTCGGTTGACGATAAAACCTGGAAAGTCTTCCGCCATCGCTGTGGTTTTGCCCATCTTCTCGGCAACTTCCTGCACCGTGCGCAGGGTTTGCGGTGAAGTGGCAATCCCGCTAATCAGTTCAACCAATTTCATTACCGGCACTGGGTTCATAAAATGCATGCCCATAAATTTTTCTGGGCGATCTGTGGCCGCAGCCAAGCGCGTAATCGAAATAGAAGAGGTGTTGGAGCAAATAATCGCCTCGGGCTTTAACTGGCCTTTTAATGCGCTGTAAATTTTGCGCTTAAGTTCTTCGTTTTCGCTCACCGCCTCAATGATTAAATCGCAATCTTTCAATTGCACGGCATCACCAACGGTTTCGATTTTGGCGAGCGCGGCATCTTTACCAGCGGCGTCAATCACTTGTTTAGCCACTTGCCGGTCGAGATTTTTAGCAATACCTTCCTTGGCTTTTTGCAATTGCTCGGCATTTGCATCACATAGCAAAACACTATAACCACTCAACGCGGCCACATGCGCAATCCCGCTGCCCATTTGCCCTGCACCAATCACGCCAATTTTCTGAACCATGTAAACCTCTTACAGGTTACATGACATGGGAATCAAATCACGGCAAGTAGTGTTGAAAAGATACTAGTAATTTACGCCGATAATGCGACCCAGCCAGGTGATTTCGTTGCGGGCGAGATTGAGATCAACATTGTCACTCGCCAATGGCCGTAATTCCAGACGCGCGGCGGTTTGCCGGTGCACTTGGCGCAATTCAACACCGCCAGTTGGCAGTGCAACGACGACACGGTCGCCTTTACGCACTGGTTCATGGGGTGAAACCAGCAACATATCACCATCATGATATACCGGCGCATATTGTTCGCCGGTAATTTCCAAGGCATATACATCCGGTTCACCCAGCCAGCTTAAAGCATAAACATCCCAGCGGTTACCTTGCGGTACACCTTCAGCGGTGAAATATTCTGCATCTTGCGCATCACTTAGTTTCAACAATGGCAATTCAATTTGCGCGCGTTGCTGGGCAGGCAAATTACCCTGGGTACCATCTACCAATCTAACAAAATCGGCAAAAGTGATACCGGTGGCATCCAATACTTTGGAAATAGATTCCGTGGTCGGCCAGCGCAGTTTGCCATCAGCCGTTTGCCGCTTGCTGGGATTAAAACTGGTGGGGTCCAACCCCGCGCGTTTTGCCAAGCCAGAAGCCGATAGGCCTTGGGCTTCCGCCAAACGGTCAAGTGCACGCCATATATTCAAATTGCTTAACATTGTCAAAATACGTTGTAATGAAAGTAATCTTATGTCCATAGGAAAATATGTACAATAATAGTTGACCGCTAAGATTATTTATGGCATAACACAACCACGGCGAGAAACTTCGCTCAGAACACATCTTTTCTATACACAACCCTGTAATTTCAACATGCAAACCATGAAAGGATTGCGCGTATGAGCCGTGTTATTCCATTTAAACGCCCCACACCAACCGAAAATACCAAAGCGTTTGAAAACGCTGAAGAAGCTTGGTTTTGGTTTATTGCTGCGTATCAAGCGCGGCTTGATGGTGCACAAATTCGTGCCGGTATGGCCGATGTGCCGCGGCCCTGCGAACCATTGGATATTATTCGCCTAGTCGATCGTCTGTATCGTCAACGCTTATTGCTGATTGAACATATGCGCGTGCTATTGCATTACGGCCGCAAGCGTTATGTGCCAGATGGCCGCCGCCCGCGCGAAACAAAAGCAGAAATGTTGTGGCAGCAAGCCATGCATGTGCTGGAATTTAATTTCCGCCGCAAAGGAATTGTGGAATGAGCGATAAAGCTACTGAAAATATACCGCTTTATCTTGCCTCCAACGACTATGGCACTGCTGAGAAGCCAAAAATCTGGATTATTTTTAGCGACCATACTGAGATTTGGTGGCTAAAAAATTTACGCCGTGGTTTTCGGCATTGCTTTGCACTCATGCATGATGGCGCGCATTGGCTGTTATTGGAATCATTAGCCGGTTATCTCGATTGCCGAGTTCTGCCACCAGCGCCGGATTTCAATATGCCGGCTTGGTTAGCGCTGCAAGGGTTAACAGTTAAATGTGCTGAAACGATACCACGGCAGCATTTAGCACCCCTGGCGCTGATGACTTGTGTTGAAACGGTCAAACGATTAATCGGCTGCCATCGCTGGCGTATTTGGACACCTTGGCAGCTTTATCGCTGGTTGCAACAACCGGCCAGCACTTCAGACACTCGCCTGTTTAACATTTAAAGGAAATGATATGGGAAAAGTTTTACCAATCGGTCAGATTTTGGACGCGGTGACAGGTAATGAGCCGCCGAAACCACCGCCAACGCCCGCACCAGTTGTTGCGCCAGCACCCACGCCGGTCGCAGATGAAAAAAGCCAGCCTGAAGAAAGTAAAAAAGTGAATCCCAATTTGGGGTTAGGTAGCACAGTTTTAACCTCACTGCGCGGCTTATTGGATCTTAACAATTTTGTGCCTGCGCGTAAATCGCTGCTCGGCGAATAAGCATTGCACCATAACCTGCGAAGAAAAATCATGGCTAAAACAAAACACAAAAATAATGTGGTGAATTTGCCGGCCCGTAAAACGGTTGATCCACAAATAGAAACAATTTTGCAAGCTTATGCTGCGGCGCAAACCACACGGCAAAGTTGGGAAGGGGTGTGGCAGGATTGTTATGATTATGCCTTGCCGCATCGCGATGTTTTTGCATCTGATGCCGCCTACAATAATTTAGATATTTATGATGCCACAGCCGCCGACGGTGTCGATCAACTGGCTGCCAGTTTGCTCGCCCAACTTGCGCCGCCGTGGTCGCGCTGGTTTGCCTTGGCACCAGGGATGGATGTGCCGGATAATGAACGTGGTGAAATTGCCGATAAACTCGCCAATGTCACTGCCCGCATCCATGCGCATTTAATGCAATCCAATTTCGCCACCGAAATTCATCAATGCTTTTTAGATTTGGTGGTCGCCGGTACGGGCAGTATTTTGGTGGATGAGGCGCAGCCTGGGCAATTATCGGCCCTGCAATTCAATGCCGTGCCATTGGCGCATGTTACCTTGGCCGAAGATCCATTTGGCCGCTTAAATACCACTTACCGCACCCAGCGCAGCACTGGTATTGTCTTGCAGCAGCGCTTCCCGCAAGCCGCAGAATTATTTGCCCGCTTGGCTGCGGATAACGAATACCAATGGCTGGAAGTCATTGTGCCAGAGCGCAGCTATTTTCAATATAGCGCGATTTTGCTGGATCATCCCAATGGTACACAATTTTTGGCGCAGCAGCGGCTCAGTCATTCGCCCTTTATCCATGCGCGCTGGTTGAAATCCCCTGGCGAAGTATATGGCCGTTCACCGGTGATGAAAGCGCTGCCAGATATTAAAACCGCCAATAAAGTGGTGGAGCTGGTGTTAAAAAATGCCTCCATTGCAGTTACCGGTATTTGGCAGGCGGATGATGATGGCGTACTAAACCCAGCTACTATTCAATTAAAACCTGGCATGATTATCCCCAAAGCGGTTGGCTCGGCTGGGCTTACACCGCTTGGTGCGCCTGGTAAATTCGATGTTTCGCAATTGGTGTTAACCGATTTGCGGCAGCAAATTCGCCGCGCTTTATTGGTCGACCAACTCGGCCAAATGATTGACCGGAATATGACCGCAACGGAAATCACCCAGCGTAGTGATGAAATGTCCCGCCTGATTGGCGCTATTTACGGCCGTCTGCAGGCAGAGTTATTAACCCCGCTGATATTGCGGGTGGTGGCCATTCTCGCTCGCCGCGGCGAAATTCCAGATATCCATATCGATGGCCGTTATATCACGTTGTGTTACCAGGCACCGCTGGCCCAAGCCCAAAAATTGCGGGATGCGCAAAATGTGCTGGATTGGCTGAAAATGGCCGCTGGCCTCGGCCCTGAAGCTTTAGCAATGATCGATGCTCCGGCCACTGCACAATATCTGGCCGAACATTTCGGCGTGCCCGAAAATTTATTACACCAAAATATTTCCCACTAACCACCCAATAATGGAGCCCATCATGGATAACTTGCTAACCCAAGATCAAACAACCACGCCAACACAAAATGGCATACCCACCAAATTTTGGGATGCGAATACCCAAAGCATCCGCACCGATGCCTTGTTGAAATCATATCTGGAATTGGAAAAGAAATTAACCCGCCAGCAACAACAGTTGCAAAACTATGAGCAGAACCAGCCTGTGCAGGCGGTGAATAACGCCCCAGCGAGCCATGAAGATTATTGCATCAATTGTGACCATGGTTATTTTCAGGCAGATCCTGAATTAAACCAACAATTGCATGGCAAAGGGTTTTCAAATGACCAAGCACAATTTGTGTATGATTTGGCAGCCGAAAAACTGGTTCCATTGGTATTGGAAGTTGCACAGGAATTTGAAGCACAGCGCGAATTAGATAAATTGCATGACGAATTTGGCGGCCAGCAAGGTTGGCAGCAGATTGCGGCACAAATACAAGCTTGGGGTAAAAAGAATTTACCAACGCCAGTCTTCCAAGCTTTGAGCAGCACCCATGGCGGTATTATGGCGATGCACCAAATGATGCATGGCGGAGAAACCAATCCGGTCAGCGCGCAAAGCCAACCAAATGCGCCTGATCATGATCTGAATTCAATGATTAAAGACCCGCGTTACTGGCAACAGAAAGATCCGGCCTATGTCGCCAAAGTTACTGCAGCGTTTCAGCGAAAATATGCAAATTAATTGTTGTCATCCTCAGTTGAGCAACGCGAGGCTGGGGATCCAAAATGTTTTAGCTGGTTATTTGGATCCCCGCACTTTCACGCGAGGATGACGAGTTAGGCAAGTTTAATAAGCGCCACCCGTTTTTTACCGGCAGAAAGCTTGGCGAGTTGGTCGCTGTTTAGATCATTGGTGCTGAGCTGGTAATCTTCGGCCTCAATTTTATTTTCATTAATGCGTACACCGCCGCCAGCAATCAACCGCTTGGCGGCACCTTTGCTATCGGCCATGCCAAGCTCCACCAGTGCATCAAGTAATGAGTAACCAGCGCCAAGCTGATCACTAGAAAGTTGCAGGGTAGGGAGGTCATCCGCTACCGAACCTTGCTCGAATACTTGCTGCGCCGTTTGTGCAACGGCTTCAGCGGCCACGGTGCCGTGGCATAAACGCGTTACTTCCAACGCCAATATTTTTTTTGCTTCATTAATTTCCTGGCCTTGCAATGCTGTTAGACGTTCAACTTCCTGCATTGGTAATTCGGTAAATAGCGCTAGGAATTTGCCAACATCGGCATCCGCTGTGTTGCGGAAATACTGGTAAAAATCGTAAGGCGATAATTTTTCGGCTGCGAGCCACACCGCACCCGCCGCGCTTTTGCCCATTTTGGCACCGCTGGCAGTGGTGAGCAGTGGATTGGTTAAACCAAATAACTGCGCATTGGCCATACGGCGGCCCAAATCCACGCCGCCAATAATATTGCCCCATTGGTCGCTGCCGCCCATTTGCAACACAGTGCCATATCTTTTATATAGCTCAACAAAATCATAACCTTGCATAATCATGTAATTAAATTCGAGGAATGAGAGGGGTTGTTCCCGCTCCAATCGCAGTTTTACACTATCCATGGTCAGCATACGGTTCACCGAAAAATGGCGGCCCACTTCGCGCAAGAATGAAATATATTCTAATTTGTCTAGCCAATCGGCGTTATCTACCAGCACGGCTTTGCTTTCACCAAATTCAATATAATTGGTGAAATTATTTTTAATCCCTTTTTTGTTATTGGCGATAAATTCATCGGTGATCACGGGGCGCGCTTCATCTTTGCCAGATGGATCGCCCACTTTGGTCGTGCCGCCGCCAATCAGGGCAATTGGCCGATGGCCAGTTTTCTGCAGCCAACGCAGCATCATAATTGGCAGTAAGCTGCCGGCATGCAGGCTATCCGCCGTGGCATCAAACCCAATATAACCGCTAATCACGCCTTTTTTCAACGCAGCGTCCAAACCTTCGGCATCGGTTTGCTGATGCAAAAAGCCGCGTTCAAACAACACATTCAAAAAATCAGATTTGAAAGCCATTGGAAATTTTAAGCATTGTTGGCGCGCAGATGCACGCGATTATGCAGCCTCAGCAAAGAGATTTTGGCAAAATCTGTGGCGGTGATGCGGCGTTAAGCCATGTTGGGCAATGCCCGCGCGGTGAAGCGTGGTGCCATAACCCGCATTGCGGTCCCAACCATAATGGGGATGCTGGGCATGTAATTCGGCCATATGCCGGTCCCGCAATACCTTGGCGATGATGCTGGCCGCGCTAATCACCGGCTCGCTATCATCGCCGCCAATAATCGCGCGGATATTGCCATCCCATTGCGGCAGAAATTTGCCATCCACCAATACGTGTTGTGGCCTTTTCGGCAAGGCATGCAGCGCACGTTGCATGGCCAGCAAACTGGCATAATGAATATTCAACGCATCTATTTCAGCCACTTCCACCCAGCCAGCCGCCCAAATACAGTTATTGGTTAGCATTTCAAACAGACCTTCGCGCTGTTTGGCAGTTAGCTTTTTGCTATCGCGTACGCCAGCCGGCAATGGTTGGATGATAATCGCGGCCACCGCCAGCACTGGTCCGGCCAATGGCCCACGGCCGACTTCATCTACGCCTGCAATCATCGTTTGCATGTGTTGGTAGCATGGCATGGCTGTATAGAATTATTCAACCCATAGGTTATTGAGGTAATATGCTAATTTGATACGCTTTTACTTCAAATTGTCACCAATCTGACATAGTAAAGTGGTTATAAAATATGCTAAATTATTTATTCCATGACCGCATATCATTTTCATATTACCGCCCAAGATAGTTTCCCGCTGCTGCAGGTGCAATTGCAGCATGGCCAGGCCCTGAAAGCCAAATGGAATTCCATGACCGCCATGGGTGCGGGCATTCAGCTCACCGGTAAAATGGATGGCGGGTTTTTAAAGGCGCTGTGGCGCGGATTTTCCGCCGAAAGTTTCTTCTTGCAAAATTATTTGGCCGAACGGGACAGCTGGGTCTGGCTGGGCTGCGATGCGCCAGGCAGCATTATGCCATTGCAATTGGAAAAGGGCGAAAGCTGGTTGGTGAATAAAGGCGGCTTTTTAGCGGGAACATCAGGTATTGATGTGTCAACCAAAGTGCAATCGCTAGGGCGCAGTTTGTTTTCTGGCGAGGGCATGTTTGTCGTTAAAATTTCTGGCCCTGGTCTGGCATTTCTTTCTAGTTTCGGTGCCATGGTGCCGCTGACCTTGGCGCCAGGTGAAAGTGCAACGGTGGAATTTGGCCGCCTGGTCGCCTGGCCCGCCGATATGCAATATGATATCACGGTGCCAGCTAAAGGTTTGTGGTCAGCGTTTACGACTGGTGAAATTTTGGGCTGCCGCTTTACGGGGCCGGGGACGATTTATCTACAAACGCTATCGGGCGTAAATTTTGCATCTTGGGCGGCGGGGTTGATTCAACCTTTTCTGCGGCGATCTGCTTCATAAGCGCGGGCAGCATATTAGGCATAATGGGATCAGGCAGCAGCCAACGAATATTTTGCTGACCATCAAGCAATAAAGTGATCGGCACGCTATTCATCTGCATTTGCATTAAACTGGCACCCTTATCATCCATAAAAATTTGGTTATATGGATTGCCATGCTTGGCCAAATGCATATTCAGCAAGGCGGGATTATCATGCAGTGCAATGCCATAAACTGGAATATTCAATTGCTTGTGCAGCGCCAATAATTGTGGATGTTCGGCCATACATGGGCCACACCAGGTGGCAAAAATATTGACCAGTGCTGGCCCTTTGATCAATTGCAGTTTTTCGTTTTGGCCTAAAACCGGCAAATACATGGGAAACACTGCCGCGTCTTCGGCCGGTTTTTGAATTGGTAAAGTATCAGCCCAGGCAAGTCTGGTACCCAGCAGTAATATGAAAAGCAAAAGGTAACGCATCATAAAATATACCAGCCTTGCGCGTTCATTTTGATGATACCGCTGGTCAGTGCATAAATTGCAAAAATCACTAAAACGATGGCGGCGATAACATTAATTCGGAAGGTCAGCTTTTCAGAAATCAAATGCTTTACCGCAGCGACCATACCCGCCAGAGATAACCACCATAATGCTGCACCAATAAGAACACCCAGCACCAGAATACAGCCGTCCAAGGTGCCGTGTAATTCACTTTCAATGCCGATATTGGTCATAATGGTCACAAAAGCGATAAAGGTAATTGGGTTGGTCATCGTCAACAGCCAGGACGAAGCAAAGCTGCGAATCGCCATGCGTTGATGGGTGGTGAAAATATCATCGGGATCTTCCGGCGCTATTTCGGCTGCCGGATCTATATGGCCATGCAGCATTTTTTGATGCTCGCACCATTTTTTATACAACATGCGCATGCCGACAATCAGCAGCACCGCCCCGCCGATTAATCGCAATTGCCCTTGATGGCCCAATAGGAAATCAGAAATCGCCACCACACCAAATGCGGCAACGGCACCATAAATAGTATCCGCCAGCGCTGCCCCCATGCCGGTGGCAAAGCCAACCCACATACCTGCTTGCAGCGTGCGTTTCATGGTCAGCAGTGCAATGGGGCCAACCGGCATGGCAATCACCACCCCAATTAAAATCCCTTGCACGATCAAACTAATTGCGTCGGCCATTTGCTTAACTTAGACAGTTGGTGCGTCAACGCCAGTATTTTTAGCAGCTGCAGTTATCGGAATAAAATTTTGTCCTGCACTTTGATATGCCATATAACCACCGGCTAAACCAAAAACATTTTCGATGGGTACACCAAAATGTTCGGCTAGTTCTTCAATAATATGGTCGAATCTTCTTATTAAATCATCACTGCGGCCGCTTTTTTCACAATAAATAACAATAAATTTAATGCCATCCTGTTTAGGCCATGTTTTTGGATTACCGTTGATAAGGGTATCAACTGATAAGTTAATTTCATGTTTAGCTTGTATATATCGGCTATTCTCGCGCTCTTCTGAATCACGAATATCAATCCATAAAACATGTTGCATCGCTGCCGCTTCGGAATATGGAATATGGTTAATCATACAATTACCTAATACAAGCTGCGGAATATATGCGGTTAATGGCAGGTCGGCAATATTATTATGTTGGCAAAGACAAGCTGGATTTGGCGCTAATAGCAAGGTTTGCTGCCGTAATTGTTTTGTTTCAATCAGCTGCAGTTGAACAGTTTGTGTTATATTGCCGAGTATTAATTGCACCACTTGCTGGGCTTGCCATGCGCCAATAATACCTGGCAGTACGCCCAACACACCTGCTTCACTGCAATTTTGCACCACTGCTTGGGGCGGTTCTGGCAGCCAACACCGATAGCAGGCAGTTTGGCCAGGAATAAAGGTGGCGATTTGGCCTTGCCAGCCCAGCGCCGCGCCATAAATCCATAGTTTGCCGGTTTTCAATGCCATGGCATTGATTAAATATTTGGTGGCAAAATTATCGCTGCAATCTAATAGTATATCGTAATCGGCTGCCAATTCTAACGCGTTCTCAATAGTCAAACGCGTTTGATATATTTGAATTTGGATATTTGGATTAAGGGCCGCCAAGCGTGCTTGCGCAATTTCAACTTTTGGTTTGCCAATATCTGCCACTGTATAAAGCGGCTGGCGCGGCAGATTACTTAAAGATACCACATCGTCATCCACAATTCCAATTCTGCCAATGCCCATCGCCGCCAAATAGAGCAGGGCAACACAGGCAAGGCCACCGGCACCAATACATAAGATCCGCGCAGCAGCTAATTTGGCTTGGCCATCAACGCCCATGCCAGGCAAATTGTGATGCGCAATATCGCGTTCGTTCAGCACGCTTTAATTTAATCCTTGCGCTGGTCGGGCGACCATAATTTTTCCAGCTGATAATATTCGCGCACTTCCGGACGGAATAGATGCACGATAATATCGCCGGTATCAAGCAACACCCAGTCATTAGCGGGTACGCCTTCACGGCGCTTCAAGGTCTGGCCCGCTTCCGCTAAGGCTTTATCGATATAATCACCAAGCGCGCCAACCTGACGGCTTGAGCGGCCGGAGGCGACCACAAAATAATCGGCAAGCGCTGACCGGCCGCGCAGATCGATCACCAACATGTCTTCGGCTTTGTTATCCTCCAAAGTGGCGGTAATCAGTTTTAACTGCGCCTCAACAAATGCTTCGGATGACGCGGAGGCATTGGTTTTACCGGTTTTGCGCGTTGACGCTTTTACCGGTGCTTTGGTAGCGGCCTTTTTTGCTGGTATCTTAATAACGGGTGGCGGTGCGGCTTTTGTGGCCACCTTTTTAACAGCTTCTTTTGCTGCTACCTTGCTGGTCGATTTGACACCAGTTTTAACAGCGCTTTTTGTGGCTGTTTTGAGAGCTGCCGCTTTTTTAGATGAAGTTTTTTTCGGGGTTTCAATTTTCGTCATGTTCTTGGAGCCAGTTGGTTTCGCGGCGGATTTGGGTGGATGATAACGGGTTATATGGCATTTGGATATAACGCCATGCAGGCGCAGCCATTTTTCTGACCTGTTTGCTGTACCGGTGGCGGCGCAAGGTGCGCGCGGCAAAGCCAGACAAACCGCGCACCGCATAGGGTGCACGGGCCATAATCACGATGGGTATACTGGCCGCGATTTTCCGCCAATTCTGCCATTTATAAAACTGCCGCCAGTTATCGGCACCCATCAGCCAGACGAATTCAGTATGAGGAAACCATTTTTGCAGTTTGGCCAAGGTCGCATGGGTATAACGCGTGCCCAAATCCTGTTCAATGATCGTCACCACCATGCGGGGATGGTCTGCTAATGCTTTAGCTGATTTTACACGGCGCGATAGAGCCGCCACATCATCAGCCGATTTTAAAGGGCTTTGCGGCGTGACCAGCCACCAAATAACATCTAAATCCAATCGGTTCAGTGCCACATCCGCCAGTTGCCGGTGCCCAGCATGCGCCGGATTAAACGAGCCGCCAAACAGACCAACCCGCAACCCATCATAAGCACGTGATAGTTGTGTGGGGGCAGGGTAAAGCTTGCGGCGCAAAGTTAAATTAATTCTTTAACCGCAATACAATCACTAATGCAGTTGGCGCTTGCTTAAATTTTGCAGTGTATCCGTAATCACTGCATCCATTTGCTGGTCATGCATATGTTCACGCAAAGTCATTTTGGCAATGGTGGTCGCCAAAGTTACGGCCATTTCACGAATTTCATGCACTGCCGCGGTTTCGGCCTGCATGATTTTATCCATCGCATGCTTTTCGCGGGCGGCCAGCGCGTGTTCTAATTCTTCGGCACCGCGCATGCGCAAGGCTTCGGCATCCCGCTCGGCCTGCTCCATAATCTGGGCGGCAACGGCGGCAGCGCGTTCCTGGGCTTCCGCCAATTCGCCGAGTTTGGCCTGGGCAGCCGCCAAAGCTGCTTCCGCTTCGGTTAATTGCACTTTAATGATTTTGGCCCGTTGATCCAAAGATCCGGCAATGATTTTGCCCATGGGCCGCCAGGCCAAGACAATCAATAGAATAGTGCTGGCGGCCACCCAGAATTCGGGCTCCATCCAAAATGATACGGTTTCATGCATGAGAGTTAGACCTATAATTAAGAGCTCGCACGGCGCAGACGATTTTCATCTGGTGACAGCATCCCCATTAAATTGCGTGCTTTACTGGCTAAATCGGGCACCACAATATTTTGCCCAGTTACTTTTTGTAGAATTGCTGGCACCAGCAAGGCGCTGCTGTCGACCAAAGATTCTTGTGCATGTTGGCGGGCGGCATTAATGCGCGCCATCGAATCCTCAATCCGTTCCTCAATGCTTTCTTCTAGCATGTGATTACGGCGATTGGCTTCAGCGTTTAAATTATTAGCAATTTTGGCCAATAAATCATGCGCTTCTTTATGTGCTTGATCGGTCATCGCCAAAGCATCACTGCGATTGCGCTGGGCTTGCCGGCTCAAATTCTGTGCTTGTTCGGCTAATTTATCAAAATGGTTGGCACGATTTTTTTGAATTTTACTTAATGCAGGCACCGCAAAACGGGCCAGAATTTGCCAAACCAAAATGAAATTGATCACCAGCCAAAATAACTGGCCAGCCACCGGCGCTGGGTCTAGTTGCGGCAAGCCAGCTTTATGGCCCTCAGCAATTGCTTCGGCCGCCCAAACTGGCATAGCACAGTATAAACCCAGCAGGGTTAAAGAGAGTATTCGCCGCATGATGCGTGCTCGTTGCTCCAATGAACCGCTTCCTAGGTGAACTTCAAGATCATGGCAACCACGAACGCCAAAAGCGCAGTCAATTCGGTCATACCAGCGGCAATCATACCGGGTAAGAACATTTTGTCAGACGCGCCCGGATTGCGGCTTACGCCCTGCAACCAGCTGGCGCCGATTAGGCCAAGGCCGATCGCTGAACCAGCCAATGGCAGCATGGTCAAGGCAATTGCCAGGGTTTTCATATCGATTTGTTCCATTTTATTGCTCCTAAAACGTCTAGTGATCGTGCTCGTTAATGTGTCCGTCGCCATGCAGATAAATCGCATCATGCAGATAGATGCAAGTGAAAATCGTAAAGATTAACGCTTGAATCAAGCAGACGAGGAATTCAAAGGCGCTGAGCGCCATCGAAAGTAAGAACGGGAAAATGCCAACCGCGATCAACGCGCCGCCGGCCCCCAGTAACATCGTAATTAAAAGCGCGAAGATTTTCAGCACCATATGCCCGGCCATCATATTCACGAATAACCGCAAAGATAAACTAACTGGCCGCGCGCAAAATGAAATCACTTCAATCATAATAATCAGCGGTGCCATCCACCACGGCGTGCCATGTGGCAGAAACAGTGTCAAAAAACGGGGGCCGTGCTTAATCAAACCAACCAGAATTACCGTGAAAAATATCGCAATCGCTAAGGCAAAGGTGATGCTGAGGTGACTGGTAAAGGCAAAACTGTAAGGCATCATGCCCCAGAAATTGCCGATGATAATGAATAAAAACAGCGCAAAGACGAATGGGAAGAACGGCAAAGCGCGCTCACCTGCCACTGTGCCCACCAAGCCTTTTAGCTGATCATGCACCAATTCCACGAAATTTTGTGCACGGCCAGGCACAAGCGCGGGACGGCGCAGGCCGAGCCACATCAGCAAACCGATGGTCAGCGTGGTTAAGGTCATAAACAAACCGGAATTGGTTAATGACAGATCCAAGCCGGCCATATGCAATGGCACGAGCGGTTTGATCACAAATTGTTCGAGTGGGTTAGCCATGGCTCTGCGTCATCTTTAGAAAATCCGTGGCCAATGCTCAAGAATTTTAATTACTGAAATTGATAGAATACCTAAAATATCTTATCTTATGCCTCGCTAACACGCGCAAATACAGTGTGAAGTTTTTGTGACCTGTATTGTTGCAAGTATTTACACATGATAATCTAATCTATGGGTAAATTTAATGGGCCATTAGTACCTGATACATTTTTTTTTAGAATTAGATAAAACGCCAAGTTTAACTTTGGATGATAAAGAGCGTTTTTTAAGAACATTCATCGATGGGCATTTGGCGGCGGCTAATTTGAATACATTTCACGTATACGGACGGGATATCATCCGTTTTGCGCAAATACCAGATCGTGATCCGGCTATGCAACAAGCAGCTTTGGATGCTATTGGCATTGGCAAAACAGCAACCCAGACTGTCGCCAATATCAGTTTTGATGTTGGGCAGGTCATCACAAAAACTGCGTTAAAGGTTTTAGAAAAAGATGGAAAAATAAGTGCCGCGATTTTTCGCGCTCATCAGTTAATTGTCTTTTTTAATGCTTTAAAGGGGGTAACTATTACACCAGCACCTGCACGTCCGGATGGCGCACCAGTCGCTGTTGCTGGTTAATTCAAAATTTTTCGTGCGATTGTGCTTTGGCAAATACAATCAATTGCCGCATGCCCGCGACAATGCCCAAGCCCAGGCCAATCAGCATGCCCCAGGGCAGGCTGCCGAGCCATTTATCAATGGCGAAGCCCACACCGCCGCCGACAATTAACGCAGCCAGTAAATCAAAGCCCAGTTTGTAAGCCACACCGGCCTGTGCCATTTGATTATCCGTTGCTGCATTATCTTTTTGATCACTTGCCGGTTCCATGCGTTAGGCATAACATAGCGGCATGGCCGAATCCAGCGGCGATAAAAGGCCGATCATCATCAAGAAGATCAAAAAAGGCGGGCATGGCCATCACGGCGGTGCGTGGAAAGTGGCGTATGCCGATTTTGTGACCGCGATGATGGCGTTTTTCTTACTAATGTGGCTGCTCGGCGCGACCAATGAACAGCAGCGCAAAGGCATCGCCGAATATTTTGATCCTATCGCCGTCTCTAAATCCACCAGCGGCTCGGGCGGGGTGTTGGGCGGTAAAAGCCCATCGCCGGATGATGCCGCTAAAATTTCCGACAGCATGCCCAAAGCTGTGAAATCGATGGACCCAGGTGTGGCTGGCCAGGAACAAAGTGCACCGAAAGGACAAGAGTTTGAATTAGAAAACAAAGCCAATTCATTGCCGCAGGACCCGTCCGATACTGCGCCCCCAGGCAGCGAGGATGGCAGCGGCACACCGGATCAATCGGCCGGTGCCGATCCCAACGCTGCTGATAAAGCCAAACCGGATTTAGCCAAATCGAAAGATCAGGAACTAGAAAAAGAACTTGCGAAGCGCGAAGTCCAGCAATTTGAAGAGGCCAAGAAAGATATCATTCAAGCCATTCAATCCGATCCGGAATTAAAGGGGTTGGACAAACATTTAATCGTTGATGAAACACCCGAAGGGCTGCGCATCCAAATTATCGATCAGGATGGCGAACCGATGTTTGCCAGCGGCGGCAGTTTGATGAGCCCCAAAATGCGCCAGATTTTAACACTGGTGACCAAAGTGGTCAAAAATATGCCGAACAAAATTTCAATCCGCGGGCATACGGATGCGGTGCAATTTAAAGGCATGGGCAAAGATAACTGGGATCTATCATCCGAACGCGCCAACGCCTCCCGCCGCGCGATTAGCGAATTGGGTTTGCCAGCTTCAAGAATTGCCACTGTAGTGGGCCGCGCCGATCAAGAACCACTGTTACCGGAAAAACCAAATGACGCACAGAACCGGCGAATTAGTTTGATACTACTGCGGGCGCATAGGGGTTAGGGCGTTAGCATTTCGCCTGGCGTTGGCGTTTTTTTGGTTGGAGGTCAAACCATATTTTTTAGCAGCGGTTTGGTAAGAAGTTAAAAACGTATTCCAATTATCCGCCCAGGTAAAAGCATTGCTAGCCGTTGTTGTGCCAGCGATATGATAGGTAATTTCGTCATCGCCGGTTTTAGGCACATAGCCATCCCGAATTAAATTTTTAGTGGCCGCGCCATATTGGTATGTTTCTGTGCCATTTAAAAAAGCTTTTAGTTCAACAACCGTTTTTAAAGGCCGTCTGGCAAAGCTTTCGAATTCTGGAATTCGATAAGCGGTAAACAGCCATAAGGCCGAGATGGCCCTTCCTAAATTTATTGGATTGGTAGGGTGCGGATTATCCCAATCCTTTCTTTCCGTTTTAGTGAAAAAAGTAAGTTTATTTTGATCCGCAGGATGTTGTAATTTTTTGCTAACCGTTAGCTGGATAGGCTTTTCTTCATCATGATTGAGCTGCTTTACCAAGATCGCAACATCTTGATAAGTTGGGTTGGTTAAAGCGGTGACGCGCTGGTTCCAACCAATAAAATTGATATTACCA
The DNA here is from genome assembly GCA_965246945.1 of Alphaproteobacteria bacterium. Taxonomy (GTDB): domain Bacteria; phylum Pseudomonadota; class Alphaproteobacteria; order UBA11073; family UBA11073; genus CBDFFW01. Next base: position 1,443,942 of record CBDFFW010000001.1, on the reverse strand, counting down.
CGATAGGTTACATTAAAAGCGATCTGTATAGTTTGTGCGTCTGTGTGTTTATTGCGCGCTGGGATACTATGGAAAATAGGATAATCTTTTTCAGTACTTTCTATTGTGCCCCGAAAATCAGATAGTTTGGTTATGAAAGATGAGATTTTTTCGAAAAAATCTAACCTTTCTTCAGGCTTGATTTTTTTAGCTTGCTGGGCGGCCAGTAATTTTACATTAAATTCAGCCAAAGCGGCACAAAGTGCTTGCTGACTGGCATTATTGGCGGCGATTGGATCGGTATATTGCGGGTTCATTTTTGGTGGCGGTTTGCAATCTGGCTAAAATATCGGCAGCTGCCATGTCCCAAGCCACATCGTTTACACCACCGTTTTCATGGGCAAACCGTTTAACTTCATGATCAGTGTCAAAAGCGTTAGGGTTAACTGGTACGCCTACATACTGGGCAGCTGCTAACATCGTTTTAGCAGTTATAAAATGATTGCTCGCATCAAAAAAATTCAATGAGTTATCGCTATTATTTTTATAATGATAAACTTCACTACCCCAAAAAATATACGTGTTACCATCCGTTTTTTCTTCAATTTTCATAATGGCTGGTCGGTATTTCAGGTCAGCGGTTGGCAACCATTGAAGGTATTCTAAATAAGTTTGGTTAAATTCTGCTGCTACTTTTTCTGGTGAAAAATCGGTAACTGGCCGTTGCATGCTTTGAGGTGCTAATTTAGTATTTTGGATTGAGATTATTGGTTTAGCAGGTGCAGTTTGCGCTTGGACTGAGTTTGGCTGCAGTGTAAGTCCAATAATAAAAGTGGCAGTACTGGCAAAAATAGCTTGGCGTAATCTCATTTTACAGAAAATATTAGTAAACAAATTTTAAGTCAATTATTTGCAATATTTAAATAAGTAATAATAGCAAATCTGCTGGTAATTCGCTGTTGAAATGCCTGGTTTCATTAGTGTGGGGATGGATAAAGGCGATTTCCTTGGCGTGCAGGGCTTGGCGGGGAAACTGCCAAAATTCAGTTAAATGATCTGGATAAATTACCGGCTTACGGCGGCCATAAGTGGGATCGCCAATCAACGGATAGCCTAAATGTTGCAGATGTACGCGGATTTGGTGGGTGCGGCCGGTTTGCAGTTTGCATTCGACCAGGCTGGCCGCGCCGCCAGCCAACAATTTTAATACTTTATAATTCGTACGTGCCGCACGGCCGTTGGCGACCACGGCCATTTTCTGCCGGTTACGTGGGCTGCGGCCAATTGGCGCATCAATCGTGCCGTGCAGTGGATGGGGCACGCCCCAAACCAGTGCATGATAGACGCGGGACAGGCTGCGATCGGCCAATTGGGCGCTTAATCCCTGATGCGCGGCATCGTTTTTGGCCACCACCATCAACCCGCTGGTTTCCTTGTCCAATCGGTGGACAATGCCAGGCCGCTGCACGCCGCCAATACCCGAAAGCTGGTCGCCGCAATGGGCCAGCAGGGCATTGACCATCGTCATATCACGGTTGCCGACCGCTGGATGCACCACCAAACCCGCAGGTTTATTGATGACCAGCAGATCTGCATCCTCATAAACAATATCCAGCGGGATGGTCTGCGCCAGTACTTCACTAGGAGCTGCAGGGGGGATAATGATGGCAATTTTTTGGCCTGGTTGCAGTTTATAGGCTGTATCTGTCACCATTTGCCCAGCAACCATCACCTGGCCACTACGAATTAATTGTTGCAAATAATTGCGCGAAAGGAGCGGAGTGTGCTCTGGTCGGATCTGATCAAGACGTTGTTTTATGGTATTTATATAAATGACACAGCTTCCAGCCATCGTTGCGCGCAGCGCAGGCGGACCATCCTTTGGCAAAGTGGTGGGCGGGATTGTCATATTTGGGGTTGTCACCTTGGGATTAATCTTATGGATGGTGTGGCAGGTTCAGCAGCAAATGCAAGGCTTCCAAAAAAATCCGCCGCTAAGTACGACAGTGCAAAATGCGGGTACCAGCTGGCCGCAACTGCCTATTCCGCTCCCCGCTGGGGCCGTGATTAAGCATTGGGAAGCCAGCCAGCAATGGATTATCTGGGAAGTGCAAGTTGGTGCTAAGCCGTCTTATTGGCTAATTTATGATCTACAGGCACAGCGGATCCGCATACAATTAATGCCGGTTAGTGAAACGAATTAAACAAGCGGGTCTTTTGGTGGAACCGGCGGTGTAACAGTTTCATCCTCATTCATCGCTTTTTTGAATGACCGCAAACCTTTACCCAAATCGCCCATCAAATCGGAGATCCGGTTTCTGCCAAACAGAATAACAATGATCAAAAGAATAATAAGCAATTCGCCAAAACGCATAAAAGCGGTATAGCGCGTTTTTTTGCGGCTGGCGATGAAAACTTGTCGCATTGACCACTGTTTTCAATGCGGCGGCTGTGGCAGGCTGTGTAGATGATTCCTTGGCGCCGCCCTGCGTCCGCAGCCAATACCGATTATGTCATGCTGGATGCGCTGCCATTTCCAATTTGGCTGCGGAATGGTGACCTGCAACTTATCTGGTGCAACCAAGCCTATAGCGCCGCGGTTGAACAACCGCGCGAGCAAATTTTAAATAAACAAACTGAATTGTTAAAAACAGCGCATGATGCCGATGGCCGGCAACTAGCGCGCAAAGCTTTGCAAGAACACCAACCCCAAATGGTGGAGCGTTATTTAATTTTAAAAGGACAGCGCCGGTTGTGCCATGTGTATGAGCAGCCGCAAGCAAGCGGAATGCTCGGGTACGCCCAGGATATGGGCGATGCTGGTGATTTGCGCCAACAGGTGAATGATCTGCGTGCGACCGAAAAACAAACGATGCAGCAAATTTTGCTACCTTTGGCCATTTTTGACCGCAATCAAATGCTACAAATATTTAATCCAGCCTTTGCGGCATTAACCGGTCTGGATGAAGAATGGTTGGCCACCCAACCGCGTTTTGGCCATTTACTGGATGCCCTGCGGGATGCCCGTAAATTACCCGAACAGGTCGATTTCCGAATTTTTAAACAACAATGGCTGGCGTGGTTTTTAAATTTGGTGCATGCACATCAAGAATTGTTGCATTTGCCAGATGGGCAGACTTGGCGCCTGGGCGTGGTGCCACATCCGCAAGGCGGGTTGATTTTAACGTTTGAAGATATTACTGACCGTTTGGCGCTGGAGGCCAGTTACAACACCGTGCTCGCCGTGCAACGCGAAACCCTGGATTATCTGCAAGAAGCAGTGGCGGTGGTGGATAGCCGCGGTAAATTACGCCTGGCTAATCCGGCTTTTTTGAAAATGTGGGGCCTGCCTTCAGCACTCACCAGCCAGCACCCGCATTGGCGCGAGATTTGCGCCTTGATGGCCAAGCATTTTGTCGCCGCTGCGTGGAGCGCAACTTATCAAGACATTTTAAATCTAGTCACCACGCATATTACCGAAACCACGCAAAATAATTTACATCTACACGATGATCGGGTGATTGATGCGGTCTTTACCCCGTTGCCGGATGGCGGCGTGTTGGTGCGCTTATCGGATATGACCAACCGCTGGCAGGTGGAAAAAGCGCTTGGCGAAAAGGCCGAAGCGTTGGCGGCTGCGGATAAATTAAAAAGCCAGTTTTTGATGAATGTGTCGTATCAATTACGCACACCATTAAACACTATTATTGGCTTTTCCGAATTGCTGCAATTGCCGACTGTCGGTGAAATTAATGCCCGGCAAGGTAACTATATTAAGGATATCTTGCAAGCCAGTGAGCAGTTAAGATTGTTGATTGATAATTTGATTGAACTGAGCAGTCTGCAGGCTGGTTTTGCCCAGCTTGACCGGCATGAAACCGATGTGTTTGAATTGCTTTGTGAAGTGCGGAATTTCACCGAAACCTTAACGCAGCACAAACGGCAAGTGGTAGTGATCGATTGTCCGGCAACAGTTGGCTCTGCCTTGTTTGACCGCCAGCGTATTCAGCAAGCTTTATTGAATTTAATTATTAATGCCATTCATCATGCGCCGCTGCAAAGCACCATTACGCTGCAGGCCACCCGTCAAGACGATCAACTGATTTTGAGTGTGAAGGACCAAGGTTCAGGCCTGCCGGCCACCATTCATTCGCGCTTGGGTGAACCGTTTAACGTGTTGCCAGGCGGGCAAACTTTGGGCATGGGGTTGGCTTTGGTGAAGAATTTAATTGAGTTGCATGGCGGCAAAATTGAAGCCATTCGCCATACAGTCGGCTCAGAAATTCAGTGTATTTTACCGGCCTAGTTATGGCAGCAGTATCAAATTCGGTAACCAGTTTACTGTGTGTAGCCATTCAATCAATTCCAGGACTGGAAAAATAGCTAAGAAAATCAACCCGTCATACATGGTCAGCCGGATAAATTTGGGCCGCACTTCTACCATTTCCGGTTCGCGCCATAATTTAAAATTAGGAAACCAACGCGGTACTGCAGCTTTATAAGCGATATAAGCCGCCCCAAATTTTTCAGTTAGATATGCTTCTTCTTTGCGCACCACGAAATAGTAATAAACACAGAAAGCAATAATATTGGCGATGACAATTGTCAGCATTCCGCTTTGCATACTAATCCCTAAAAAACCAAGGAACGAAAAAACGTAAAGTGGGTTGCGCACAATCCCATAAGGACCATCATTAATAATTTCGTCATTTTTTTTACCGCCGATAAATAATGAACAATAAGCACGGCCCATAATGCCAATACCAACCAGCACCACACCAATTGCCTCCGCCTCTTCATGCAGCAAACCCGCTGGTCTGACCAAACTGTCGCATAATAAAATTAAAGCGATGATTAAATAAAAATAAATACGCGAATGAAAGCAACGTGCTTTCAATAATTTTGCTGGTTTCGCAGAACTCATGATATTGTGTAGCGGTATTTGTAAGCAATGCGAATTAAATTATTCTTCAAGGTTTTGGTGAATAAAGCTGTGCCAGACTTGGCGGTAATAAAGCACTAATATCTTCCGCAATCAACCCAGGCCCAAATTTTTCGGCGGCAGTGCTATGCAGCCATACGGCAGCGCAGGCCGCTTCAAAGGCTGGCATGCCCTGTGCCAATAGACCGGTGCAAATTCCGGCCAATGCATCACCACTGCCTGCTGTGGCCAAAAACGGTGTGGCCGGTGGATTGATAACCACGCGGCCATCAGGTGCGGTAATCACCGTTTCCGAACCCTTTAAAATAATAATGGCTTTGCTTAATCTTGCCGCGCTTAATGCGTTTTCAGCACGATCCGTTATTTCGCCAAACAAGCGCTCAAATTCACCCGCATGCGGCGTAAGGATACATGGCGCTTGGATAGCATGGAATAATTCAGCGGGCCGCGCGGCAAACACGGTTAGGGCATCGGCATCCAACACGATAGCTTTCTTGGCATTCAGAGCCGATAGCACATAATTTTTGGTGCGGGCGGTAACACCTGCTCCTGGACCCAATAAAATACTGGTCACCCGCGCATCGCTAATTAGTTTTTCGAAGACTTGCCGATTTTGAATTGGCTTGGTCATCACCGCTTGGAACGCAGTGGCATAAAAAGACAGCGTATCCGGATGGCATGCCACCGAAACCAAACCTGCCCCAACCCTTAGCGCGCAATGCGCGGCAATCTTTGTCGCACCCGTGCTGGTATAAGCACCGCCCAAAATAATGGTATGACCACGATCGTATTTATGCTGATTGGCAATTGGCCAAGGAAAATGCGGCAGCCATAAATTAGGAAAATTGCGCAAAGTCATAGCATTGATCATCTATTGATCTTTTAGGTGAAAGCAATCCTACCAATTTTATATGTTAATAACCAAGTCAAACATAAGTTCAACCAACGAGGCAATTATGAAACTATCCAAAATTTTATCACTAACTGCGGTAACAGTTCTTGCCACCACTGCTTTGGCAACAGCGCAGCAAACAAGTGGTAATACAACCACCAATACGTATCCATCAAACACAGGAATAAGTGCGAACGTAACGGGCACCAATAACCCAAGCGTGGTGCGTAATGCCAATCAAACATCGGCAGCAAGACGGCCATACGGCACGGCCAATAACAGTGCTAGCACAACCAGTACGGCTTTGGGCAATAATACCAATCTGAATACCAGCTTAACCGGCACTACACCATCGCCTAGCACGCCAGGTTCAGTTACCATGCGCGGCAACAACGCAACTACCAATACTAACAGTACATTATCGTCCAGTGCAGCGAATACAGTCAGCACTAACCCAGCAAATGTAACTGTACCTGGTGCCACCACAGCCAATAATCCAACGGGTGCAGCCACAAATACCAACACGCCAGGCAGCGGCGGCACCGGCATGTCTGGTAATGTTCGCTAATCCAATTATATCCCAAGGTAAAAAGGGCGATCGCTAATATGGCAGTTGCCCTTTATAGTATGTAAAATGCTAAAGATTTTAAATAACAAACGCGCCTTGCAAATTGCCTTCGCTATGGGTGGTTTAGTGCCGGTAATGGCCGGTGGGGCAGGGGTGTTATTTGGTGCAAATATTTTAAATGGCGTTAGCACTACGGTAATGGATAGCCATTATCGTTATCTTTCAGGCTTATTATTAGGCATCGGCTTGGCCTTTTGGTGCAGCATTCCAAAAATCGAAAATCAAACGATGCAGGTCCGACTGCTAACTGCAATCGTATTCATTGGCGGGATTGCCCGTTTAATTGGGGTTTTTGTCGATGGCTGGCCATCTACTGGCATGTGTTTTGGCTTGGTAATGGAATTAGTAATCACTCCCTTACTCTATTTATGGCAAACTCAAGTTGCAAAAACTTCCATATTTTAACTTGGCCAGCTTTTTGCATTGTAGGATGATCAGGTAATGCAAATGATCAAACTTTTTTCAGCAATTAGCTTTGGTGCAACGATATTATTGCTCACGGCTTGCACCACGCATCCAAAACCGGTGGCCGATGCCGCCCCGCCAATGAAACTTAATCTTGATAACCGCACAACTTTGCAAAACTATACCGGTGAAAGCTTTGGCTATCGTGCCGCACAGCCCGCCGAGCCTGTTCCCATTGTTAAAGCCGTCGCCGGTCAAGATGATGACGATGATTACTGGCAATATCTTGATCACCTGAAACCAAATTCCTGGAACCTTTATGGCTCATCCGCAGCTGGCGATGTGGGCGCTAATGGCAACCCGATCAGTGTATTAAACCCGCCGATTAACCAATAAAAAAGGGACGCCGCAGCGTCCCCATTTGAATATCTATCTAAAACTATTTAGAAGATTTTTTGCTTTCGCTTTTGCTATGGGCATCAGTGGAGCTTTTGTGCGCTTTTTCACTGTGATCATTGGCTGCTTTAGATTGTTTATGCGCTGCTTCGTGATCATCTTTACCATGATGTTCAGCTGCAGTGCGGTGTTCTTTAGCCGCTTTTTCGTGATGATCAGCAGCTTCTTGATGGGCTTGTTTCGGCATATTAAATCCTTGGTTAGTGCGGGAGAAATTCTCGCGATGACATTAAGTTGGGCTGAATGATATAAAGAACCCATATGGGAAATAATAATAGCCGCCTTTGGCTATAACCAAAGTCGGCTATTGTTAATTTAAAACAGCTTATTTGGTGCCGTTTAATTTCGCATTCAGCTTGCTGCTGGTGGCAATGTGTTGGCGGATGGTAGAACCGGATAACATGGCCAAATGCTGGCCTTCTTTCTCAACCGGGTCTTTGCTGCCCATATCCGCGTTTTTCAAATAGCCTTCGCCGATCGATTGCAGCACCAAATGCGTGTCATACTGCGCTTTCACAAACGCTTTATCGAATTCCGGGCCTTTGGCGGCTTTGTTCAACATGTCTAAGGTCGCTTTGTCTTTTTCGGTGGGGACGGCATCAGGCGTATTCAGATCTTTCAAAACCTTAGCCAAAGTTTCCTGTTCGTCTTTTTCGAACTGCGCGAATTCTTTCACTTCCGGGTTGGTGGCTTTATCCACGGCGATATTCGCGGTTTTAAGCGACAAAGTGCCTGGGCCGCTTAAATTCATGCGAAACTCTTTTTCATTCTTGGACGCGGTCAGCGCGCTGGTAGCCGCCACTGGCGTTAAGGCCGTATTGGTGACGGTGTTACCCGTTTTGGTGATCACATTTTCAGTACCAACTTTGGTGGTGGTCGCGGTTTGCGCTTGCGCAGCCACCGCAGTGGTAAGTGCCAAAGCACAGATGGAAGCAGTTAAAAAACGTTTCATAGTATCCTCGATATGGGGTTGGATTCTGTTGCAATATCGGCCAACGCCAAATAGAGGCAATGTGCCAAGCCCTTTAAAAATATAAGAAAAGCATAAGCTATATATCTATTGACAATAAGTCATAAATTGACAAATAGTCATTATATGAAATTGACCGAGCAACAATTGCTTTTGCGCGAAGGCAAAAAAATTGTTAAAGCATTGGGCAAAACTTTGGCGCCATTGGTGGAAGTGGTGCTGCACGATTTATCACAGCCGGCCCATTCGATTGTGGCCATTGCCAATAATCTGTCGGGCCGACAGGTGGGCGATACCACTTCCGAAATTGGCCTGGCCCGCATCAGTGATCCGAATTTTCCCGACGTGCTGCAAAATTATCTCAACCAATTTCCCGATGGCCGGCCAGCCAAAAGCACCTCGATTGGGTTGAAAGATAGCCGCGGTCATTATGTCGCCTCGCTGTGCCTAAATATGGATGTTTCGATGTTGACGGCCACCGCCGCCAATATGCTACAACTGGTTGAAACACAAAAGCCGGTTACGGCCATTAAGGAATCGTTAGCCGCGCGGAATATTGGTGAAGTGCGGTTGTCGCTTGAACGGTTTGCCGCCGCGCATAACACCAGTTTGCGGGCATTAACGCGGGCACAGCGGCAACAAGCCATGCAGGAATTGGCGGGGCAGGGGCTGCTTAACCTGCGCAATGTCTTTACCGAAATCGCCCAGATTTTCGGCATCGCCCGTTCAACCGTTTACACTTATTTGCCAAAGGAAATTGCATGAGCGCATTAGCCATTTCATTTGCCGATGTAACTGCTGCCGCTGGCCGCATCGAAGGCATCGCGCATCGCACGCCGGTCATGACATCCACAACTGCCGATGCGCTGACCGGTGCGCAGCTGTTTTTCAAATGCGAAAACCTGCAGCGCATGGGCGCGTTTAAATTCCGCGGTGCCTATAATGCTATTGCGCAGTTTAACTTGGAACAATTGCAGCGCGGGGCGATTGCCTATTCATCCGGCAACCATGCGCAGGCCATTGCGTTATCAGCGCGGCTGCTTGGCACGCAGGCGGTGATTGTGATGCCCAGCGATGCACCGCAGGTCAAAATTGCCGCCACGCGCGAATATGGCGCGAAGGTGATATTGTATAACCGCGCCACCGAAAGCCGCGAGGAAATCGGCAACCGTCTGGCGGCGGAGCGCGGCTTGACCCTGCTACCACCTTTCGATCATCCGCATATTATGGCGGGGCAGGGCACCGCCGCGCTGGAACTGTTTGCTGAAGTGGGCGCATTGGATATGTTGCTGATGCCCACGGGTGGCGGCGGTTTGCTGGCCGGCTGCGCTGTGGTCGCCAAGCATTTATATCCGCACTGTCAGGTGATTGGCGTGGAGCCGACAGGGGGCAATGATGCGCAGCAAAGTTTGCGCAGCGGCCAGATTGTGCCGATCAGCCTGCCCAACACCATCGCCGATGGCGCGCAAACCATGCGTATTGGCGATTATACCTTTCCGGTGATGCAGCAATTAGTCGATGACATTGTCACCGTCAATGATACCGAACTGGTCGAAGCCATGAAATTTTTAGCCAGCCGCATGAAGTTGGTGGTGGAGCCGACCGGCTGCCTGGGCGCTGCCGCTGTTTTTGCCAACAAGCTAGCTGTCGCAGGTAAAAAAATCGGTATTATGTTATCCGGCGGCAATATCGATCTCACCCGTTTTGCCGAATTAGTGAATGGGAAAATCTAAATGCCTGCGATTGATTATATCCAGCCGGACAGCCTGCCACCACCGCTCGGCCATTATGCCTATGCAACTTGCGCCAACGGGTTTGTCTTTGTTTCCGGCCTGCTGCCAACGCTGCCTGATGGCACCAAAATGATCGGCGCCAGTTTCACCGAACAAACCCAGCAGGTATTTAAAAACCTGGAAACCATCCTGCACGCCAGCGGCAGTGATAAAACCAAATTGGTGCAGGTGCGGGTCTATGTGACCGATATCGCCAACTGGGCTTTGTTTAATCAATTATACGCGCAATGGTTAGGCGCTGCCAAGCCAGCCCGCTGCGTGGTACCGGTGCCAGAACTGCATTACGGGCTGGCCATCGAAATTGAAGCGACCGCCTTGCAATAACAATCCCCCCTGCAGAGCGCGTTAATGATAATTGTTATGTTCAATATATACTAATTATTCTTAAATTGTTCTCCCATATTCCCGAGCCACATATTTACCTAAATCAACGATGGTTTGTCCGGCATGGATGAGGAAATTAGAAAGTCCACTGGAATGTGCTGTGCGTATTTTTTGGAGTTCTTCAGTAATATCTGGGCTAGAATGACCACCTCCTAACATTCTAGCCAGGTCGCAAATAGCTTCCAACTTTGTCAACTGCGCTGGTTTCTCGTCCGAAAATAAAAGGTTTATTGGCTTTGTCATTGTGAAAAGTTCATATTCAAAAAATGGCTGCAGTAGTACTTCTTGTATATCCATTAAAGAACTATTCTCTGTTTTATTTAAAACAGAGCCGACGTTTATCAGAACGGAAGATCGCGATACAGAAGTTGTGCCTTCACTAGGTCCATGTTCCATTCCGTTTAAGTTGTAATAAACCGGTAAAGGAAGGCTGCGACTTGCAGCCAAACGGAGCAATGATGGGCAATAAGAAGTACCGAGTTTCTCATCCCAATAAATAAGGCTTCTAAGCTGACCTACTAAATTTTGTATCACACGCTGCTTTCCTTCCCTAAGTGATTGAACGGATGACTCTACATTTAGAATAGAGTCACAAAACTCGTTTAATACGTCGTCTTCGGTGCGAATAATTCGAGAAGGACGATTTTTTTCCCAACGCGCTTTATTGGCATTTCGATAATCGATCCATTTTTTGCATTCTGCAGCAGCATTTGGTTGATCGCAGGAAGGCAGGAGTTTTAGAGAGACAGGACGGGTAGGAATTATAACAAACTGAGTGGAGAGTATTTGATCAGAGGGTGAACAAGGCACTTGAATATTGTTAACAAAACACTTTGCATAATTGTCTTCATACCATCTCAAACTAAATACAACCCTATGCGCCTGATCTGCAGGTACATCCATTCTAATCTCCACTGTTTGACCCGAGCGTATGAAACCTATAGAATCAATAATGCTGAACTGCATACGGTTATCTGGCCCCAAGGCAATATCAAACTTATTGAACCAAGGGTGTGTATAGTCTTCGCCTGCAGTGAGATGAAGATAATTAGAGGCAGACCAACCGACTAAAATTCTATCTGCATTAATTTGCGTAAAGCTCATTTTGTGTTCTCTTAATTATAATATAAAACATATCATCTATGTGCATGTAGTAAAGTGTTACCCGTATTCTTTTACCTCATACAAAACGTGCATCAACCACTTGCACCTGCCATAACCACCTCTACCTATGCTGTCTATTGCCAATCTGTCGTATAAAATCGGCGCGCGCACCATTATTGGTGATGCTTCCATCAATGTCACCGATGGGTGGAAGGTGGGCGTGATCGGCCTGAACGGCGCGGGCAAATCGACCCTGTTTAAACTGATCGCCGGCGAATTGCCGCCCGATAGCGGCAACATCACCATCACCGCCAACCAGCGGCTCGGCTGGGTGCGGCAGGATATGCCGGAAACCGATATGCCGCTGGTCGACCTCGTGCTCTCTGCGCATGCCGAAATGGCCGCCTTATGGAAAGCCGCCGAAACCGAAACCGACCCCGACAAAATCGGCGAGATTTTTCACCGCCTTGAAGACCTGGACGCGTATTCCGCGCCCGCCAAAGCCGCCACGCTGCTGACCGGTTTGGGCTTTAAGGAATCGCAACTGACCGAGCCATTCTCCTCCTTCTCCGGCGGGTGGCGCATGCGCGTGGCATTGGCCGCCGCGCTGTTTGTCGAACCCGAAGTGCTGCTGCTTGATGAACCCACCAACCATTTGGATCTCGAAGCGATCATGTGGCTCGAAGCCTATTTGGCCGTGTACCCGCACACGCTGCTGGTCATTTCGCATGACCGTGAACTGCTGAATAAATGTATCGACCATGTCATCCATGTCGATAAAGCGCAGTTACAATTATATACCGGCAATTACGATACGTTTGAGCGGGAGCGCAGCATGCGCCTCGGCCTGCAGCAGAAAATGCACGATAAACAGCAGGCGCAGCGCGAACATATGCAAGCGTTTGTCGACCGGTTCAAGGCGACCGCCAGCAAGGCGCGCCAGGCGCAAAGCCGCATGAAGGCGCTCGAAAAGATGGATCTGGTCGATGCCGTGATTGCCAGCCGCGCCGTGCGCTTCAGCTTCCCCAACCCCGATTCCAAGGTTGGCGCGCCGATGATTTCGGTCAACCACGCCGATATCGGCTATGCGGCGAACAAGCCGATTTTGCGGCGCGTGCATGAAAATATCGACCCGGATGACCGCATCGCGCTGCTGGGCGCCAATGGCAATGGTAAATCGACGCTGATCAAGCTGATCGCCGGCAAACTGGGCGCAATGCAGGGGGAGGTGCTGCGCAGCCCGCGCCTCAAAATCGGTTACTTCTCCCAGCATCAAACGGATGAGCTGAATGTGGAGAGCACGCCCTACGCCGAAATGCAGCTGCTGATGCAAAAGAAAAACCGGGAGGTGACAGAACCGGTGATCCGCAGCAAGCTCGGCGCTTTCGGCTTTTCCAAAGACCTGATGGATAGCAAAATCGCCACGCTGTCAGGCGGCGAAAAAGCGCGGCTGCTATTTGCGTTTATGAGCTTTGACGGCCCCCATCTGTTAATTTTGGACGAGCCGACCAACCACCTGGATATCGATGCGCGCGAGGCGCTGGTACAGGCGCTGAATAATTACGAAGGCGCGGTGATTATTGTGAGCCACGACCCCAGCATGGTGGAGCGCGTGGCCGACCGGCTGTGGCTGGTGCGCGATGGCCGCGTGTCGGATTTTGAGGGCGATCTGGAAGATTACCGCCGCTTCACCATCCAAGCCAACCGCGAAGCCCGCAAACAGGAAAAGGTGAAGGATAAAAAGGCGAAAGCGGCATCCCTAGACTCTAACCCTCCCCTCGCGGGAGGGTCGGAATTCGCTGAAGGCGAATTACGGGGTGGGGGACTAGAAGCTAGCACCGGCCCTCATCCTGAGGAGCCGCAACGCGGCGTCTCGAAGGATGCTCAAACGCCCGGACAGGGCAAACGCATCAACCCCGTCACCCAGCAAAAACAAATCCGCGAACTGGAAAAAGACATCGCGAAACTGACCAAAGAAAAACAAGCCCTCGAAGAACTCATGGCGCAAATCGATTTCTACAAAATCCGCGCCACCGGCGACAACGACCGCATAGCCCAAACCCAAAAAACATACACTACAACTTGCAGCCAACTCGAAGCGTTGGAGGCGAAGTGGCTGGAGATGCAAAGTTAGTCAGCAAATATAGATGCTAATCTTTTTAGGACCATCAGAATTGTATGAACAAAGATCCAAATAAGAATTAGAACTGTAGAGGTAAAAAACTTAGTTGGTAATGTGTTCGCATCTGAATCTGACCATAGAAAAGATGCAGCGCACACAAGGCAGGTTAGCACGCATACAACTATACCAAATATAATATTGTAATATGTTTCACTTATGAGAATTCTGTTTTTCTCCAAACTTTTTTGTGATAATTGCATTTTTTTATCGGCAATCATCACAACTGTGTTAATTAAAAAACCTCCAACAATAGCAAAAATTTGAATTAGATTAGTGTAAAAATCAGATTTAAATGTGAAATTATATTTTTCAATTCCAAACACAAAACAAATTGGAAATATTAAAAATACAGTAAAAACTTCTAACCAACAAAACTTATTGTTTCGCTCGTTGATAAACGTCCCAAAATGTTTGCTAAAAATGTGAAGTATATTGATGCGTTGAAAAATTAACATTTTAATCTGATATAAGTTTTCGGCTGCGAATTGAGTTTTTGATAATTTCCAAGCTTTTATTTTTTATACTTTCAAAGTCTGGAATTGAATTTGATTTATACTCTATATCTTCAGTAATATCAATTCTTGTGCCGAAGCCGCCCGGTCTCATTAATGGAATGGTTCTTTGATAACCTCCAATATCAACAACTATGTTAGCTTCTGATATTTCTTGATCATCTTCAAAGCTAATTCCAAGCGCCTCGTTTACGATGCCTTTGACCGTGTTAGGGACTGATGCAATACCATCTTTGTTGCCTCTGAAGGATGTTAAGATATCAGATAACCAATGTTTAGGAAATACATCTTTATTCCTTAAATTTGAGACTAAAATATCTCCTTTGAAAGTTTTTCTGTTTTTGTCAGCTACGTCTCCCGATGAACGGTATCTTGTAACTTGAATTTGTCTTAAAGATGCTCTTTTAAGCCAATCATTTATAAAAAGTTGTCCTACGTATATTACATTTGCTTCAACAGTATAATTGTCATAAATCATCCTTAAACTATTTAAAATTTCTTTTAAAAATGTTCCACGGATTGCAGAATTTCCTAATGTTTGAAGCGCAAAAATACCACATTTAGAGTTAGACGGACCATCAAATAAAAAGAAATATGGCATTACTCTTTGGTGTTCACTATTAGCTTTAAAAGCTAATTCTTTTGATAGTGCCTTATAATAATCAGCAGTATCTGCTTCATCACCCGAATGAATGATTCCAGCAAACCTGTTTTCACTTAAACTTCTAAATTCTCGAAGAAAAAAACCTTTTTCCGCTTCTTCAGGCATTGGTCCCGATTCAGTTTTTTTTGCGGCAATGAATTTATTATTTTTGTTAATGCATCTAAAACTGAATTATATCCTTCGCACGTTACATCGCCCAATTGAACATACTCATTTTTTGTACGTTGAATTTTGAAACGTAGTTCATAAAATGTAAGCGCGATTTTCTTCTTCATTAGCTACCACTGATTGTTTTTAATTTTCTTAGGTTCTTTTGAAAAGGAAAATTATTTAAAGATCCAAAGCTTGTAACTTAGCCAAACAATGCTATCATTTTAATGCGTCTCGAAAACGCGTCTTAATCCGGTTGCCGCCCCCGATAGGGTGGATTTTTTGTGCCTGCTATTTGGCTTGCGCAATTGATCCCTGTTGGGAGTGTGACCAAATATAATACCCGCAAGGGAAATAGGTTGCACACGTGATTAAGCGTGTTTTCGAGACTCCCGGCACTTGACGTGCCGCCACCGATCAGGAGCGAGAACATGACCACCGAAGTAAAGCCGCTCTGTGGCGCGGCAGCCGTCCCGGTTTTGGGGCAGGCGGGGCCGCCCAGCGCCTTGCGCGCCGCCGCCACTATCCCCAGCTATGACAGCCATTTGCTGCACCAACTGCGCCGTACCATTGGGCGCAACATTCATGCGCGGCGCTGCCGCCGCAAAATGCCGCTGCGCAAATTAGCGGCGCTGACCCATATCCCGGAATACCTGCTCGACCGGTTTGAGCTCGGCGGCGGCGACCCAAGTTTGCACCACCTCCTGCGAATTGCTTGTGCGTTGAAGATGGATTTCGCGCAGTTGCTGGTTTAGCTGTCATACCGGCGAAGGCCGGTATCCAGTGATCAATGAAGTGCCGCGCAAGCGCGGCGCATATTTGTTCCTAGATCCCGGATCGGCGATCCGCGTGAGACAAGCTCACGCTCCTCTTGTCCGGGATGACAGTTAAGAAAGTTGGGCCAGGAATTCCAGGGCGGCGGTGTGGGGGTCGGGGGCTTTGAGGGTACGGTGCCAGGTGTGGAGTTGGCCGGTGGTGAAGTGTTCGATGACTTGGGGGTGGATGTAGCATTTGCGGCAGATGGCGGGGGTGTGGCCGAGCTCCTCGGCGATGGCTTTCACGGTCGCTTTTAAATGCGCCTGCTGTTCTTTTTTGGTCTCGTTAAATTCCCAGGCGGCGAGCGCGGCAATCGCTTTGCTAGTTGCGGCCCAGGTGCGGAAATCCTTGGCCGTGAAAGGTGCGGCGGCGATATCTTGCAGGTAGCGGTTGACATCATCGCTCGTCACCTTGTGGCTTACTCCAGCTTCATCGAGATACTGAAACAAATCCTGCCCATCGAGATCTTCGAGTTTTTTGATGGTGCTGGCCACGCGGCGGTCGCGCAGCTGCACGTTCCACATCTTGCCGCTTTTGCCCTTGAACGCGAAGGTCAGTTTGGTGCCGGCCACTTCGGCATGGTCTTTCTGCAGGGTGGTGAGGCCATAACTTTCATTCTCCTTAGCATATTGCGCGTTACCGATGCGGATGAAGCAATGATCCATTAAATAAGCAATGGTTGCCAACACGCGTTCGCGCGTCA
This sequence comes from Alphaproteobacteria bacterium, assembly GCA_965246945.1. GTDB lineage: Bacteria > Pseudomonadota > Alphaproteobacteria > UBA11073 > UBA11073 > CBDFFW01. Next base: position 1,427,362 of record CBDFFW010000001.1, on the reverse strand, counting down.
GCTGGCGGGCGGCCATATCGGTCGTGATGCGTGTCCGTAAAGCGGGCAGGGCGGCGCCAAATTCGGCCATATGCTGGAATTTGGTTTCGCTGCGCACGCTTTGCCATTTGGGGTGATAGCGGTATTGCTTGCGCCGCTTGGCATCGCGCCCTGTGGCCTGCAAATGGCCGTTGGGTCGCGTGCAAATCCACACCTCATCATAAGCCGGCGGAATGCCGAGGGCGTTGATGCGTTCCAGCTCGCTTTCCACCGTCACGCGCGCGCCATCGGGCGCATGGTAATGATATTCATCGCCCTTTTTCGTGCGGGTGATACCAGGTTCAGTATCATGCACATAGCGCAGCTTAGCCGCCTTGGCGGCAGCTTTAAACGCCGCTTCGCTGTATAATTCTTCCATAATATCTGTTAAATACTGTCCAACATAAAAAATATGTAGGCATGCTGGTCAGCACAAAATTCTTACCTATATAAATCTTCAGGAGCGTAAACAGATGAGCATTTTCAGTTTTCTAAAAGATGTCGGCCATAAATTTTTGGATAATGGCCATGATGGCGCGGCGGCCTTGAACGGCGAAGCGCTGGCCAGCAAGATTCAGCAAACACTAGCCGGTTTAAACCTGGGTGTGGATGCGCCAAAAGTAACAGTGCAAGATGGCAAAGCGGTGATTGAAGGCAATGCTGCATCGCAGGAAGCCTATGAAAAAGCCATTTTAGCCGTCGGCAATACCCAAGGTATTTCGCAAGTAGAAAGCAAATTGGTAACGCCAGTTGCCACGCAAATCCCTAAATTCTATACAGTGAAAAGTGGTGATACATTGTCGAAAATTGCCAAAGAAGAATATGGCAATGCCAATGCCTATATGCAGATTTTTGAAGCGAATAAACCAATGTTGAAAGATCCAGATGCGATTTATCCTGGTCAGCAACTGCGCATTCCCCAAGATCAACACAAACAGGCAGCATAATCATGGCAATATTAGAACTTTCCGATATCAGCGAAGCAATGAAAGAATTAGATATTTGCATGATGGCAACCATCGCCGATAGCGGTGCATTGGAAAGCCGGCCGATGAGTAATAATCGCCAGATAGACTATAAAGGTGATAGTTATTTTTTTGCCGATGGCAGTTCGCATGTGGTGAAGGAATTGGCGGTCAACCCGCAGCTTTGTTTGGCTTATCAAGGGCGTAAACAATTATATATTAGTGTTAGCGGACGGGCAGATTTAGTGCGTGAGCGCGCTAAGATGGAAAAACATTGGAACCCAGATATCGAAAAATGGTTTGCGCAAGGGCTCGATACGCCTGGCTTAACGATGATTCATGTTAAAGCTGATCGCATTAAATATTGGCAAAACCAGGAAGAAGGCGAAGTGAAGTGGTAAATGAACAAAATTTTAAAATAATCGATTGCGCATCTTAATTATTAATTTAAATTTGGTTTTCAAGGTGTTATATGAACAACAAGATGCTTGATAAAGTTAAAATTTTACTGGTTGACCCAGACATCCACATTGCACGGGTGATAATTCAAAACCTGCGGGCTATGAATTTTAGTAGTATTCAGCACGTCAAGACAGCTGAACAAGCAATTGAATATATGCATAGTAATCATGTGGATATTCTGATTACAGAATGGATGCTGGCACCAACCGATGGCATTGAATTGGTTAAACAGCTGCGCTTGGGCAAAAAAACGCCCAATCGCGGCCTGCCGATTATTATGTTAACTGGCAAAGGTGAGATGCTGGATGTGCAAGCGGCACGGGATATTGGCATCACAGAATTTGTGGTTAAACCTTTTACAGTAAAAACTTTGTATGACCGGATTGAGCATTTAATTGAACATCCGCGGCCCTTTGTGGTCAGTACCAATTTCGTGGGGCCAGACCGCCGCCGCCGCGAACTCAAAGCAAGCGAAATAGATCGCCGGACCGTTAAGCCCAAACCAGCGCAAAAACGTGGTGGCAAAGTGCCAGATATTGAAGCAACGCCCATGTTGCTGCCAGCCGATCATGAAATTAAACGCAATATAGGCCTTATGGCCCCACTCTCCACAATTATTACACCTGCAATGTTAGCTGCTGCCCAAGAAGCGATCGATAATATGCAGGAAGAATCTTTGCAATGGATTAAAGAAGATTTGGCGCGTTTGGAAATGGCCTATGCCAAAGTAGTTAATGGCGGTGAAGCCACTGAACAAATGAAAGAAGCCGCGCTGTCAATAAAATCACGCGCTGGCACGTTCGGTTATGCGCTGCCGTCAGTGGTTGCCCGCATTCTTTATTTATTTTTATCAACCGATTACCGTATGGCCAATCCAACACATCAACAGGTAATCAGCCAATGCATTCAAGCGCTAAAATTTATGTTTGCCAAAGGGATCAAAGCACGCGGCGGGGTGGGCGAAGAATTGGTGAGCGAACTGGAAAAACTGATTGGTAAAATCAAAAATTAAATATTCTGTCCAGCAGCAAAACCGGATGCCCACGCCCATTGAAAATTAAAACCGCCGAGGTGACCGGTGACATCAACTACTTCGCCAATAAAATACAAGCCAGGTTGGTTTTTAGCTTCCATCGTTTGTGGGGATAGTTGTGTGGTATCCACGCCGCCAAGTGTAACTTCAGCAGTGCGATAACCCTCACTGCCATTGGGTTTAATCTGCCACCGATTAACATTATCGGCCAGCGCTGTTAAGCGCTTATCGCCTATTTCGGCGATCCGACCACGACCGGATTCGCAATGATGCAATGTGCAAATGCTTTGGGCCAAACGCTTGGGTAGAATTTCGGCGATAGTGGTTTGCACTTCTTGTTTAGGTGTTTGTTGTTTGCGGTCTTTTAAAATTGATAAAGCATCAACTTCTGGTGCCAGATTAATTTCGATCGCTTCGCCTGTCTGCCAGTAAGATGAAATTTGCAGAATAGAAGGGCCGCTTAACCCGCGATGGGTAAACAGCAAGCCTTCCGCAAAGCTGGCTTTGCCATGACTAACCGCTGCTTCAACCGAAATGCCAGTCAGTTCTTTGCAAAATTCCAGCATGTCGTTTTGGAAAGTCAGCGGCACTAATGCGGCACGGGTTGGTATGATATTCAGACCAAATTGCTTGGCAATTTCGTAGCCAAAACTGGTGGCACCAATTTTGGGAATGGATAAACCACCGGTAGCGATCACTAAAGAAAGAGAATTGTAATCACCGCGATTGGTTTTGACTGAATATTGGCCACCTTTATATTCAACCGCATTAATGCTTGCTTCCATTTGCATGCTAACATTGGCTTGGCGGCACTCACTCACCAATAAATCAATAATCTGCTGGGATGAACCATCACAAAATAATTGGCCCAGTTTCTTTTCGTGATAAACAATGTCATGTTTTTCTATCAATGCGATAAAATCTTGTGGGGTATAGCGGCTGAGTGCCGTGCAGCAGAAATCTGGATTTTGTGATAAAAAATTCGCTGGCGTGGTGTGAAGATTGGTGAAATTACAGCGCCCACCGCCGGAAATGCGGATTTTTTCACCAATTTTTGCACTATGATCTAACAGCAGTACCTTGCGTTCGCGCTGTCCGGCCTGCATGGCGCACATCAAGCCTGCGGCACCTGCGCCAATGATAATAACGTCATAACCAGTTGCCATTGAAATCCAGTTTATTCGATAGTATACGAATAAAGCAGGCAAGTTAATTCCACATTTGCACAAGTATCTTTAATATGTTTAATTGCTGTCTAGGCAGTTATTGTTTGAGCAGCGAATGGTAAAGAATTACTATAAATTGAAAGATTACGAAGCACAGCGCAGCATCGGCTATTTGGTGCGGCGGGCTGGAAAAGTGGTTACCAACCATATCGAGCAATTATTTGTTGAAACCGATGTGAGTTTTACCCAATGGGTCATTTTAATGAATTTGCGGGCCGGTATTGTCAAAACTGCCTCCGAACTTTGCGGGTATATGAGCCATGATAGCGGCGCGCTTACCCGTGTGCTCGATCAAATGGCAGAGCGCGGTTGGATTACACGCACCCGCAGCACGCAAGACCGCCGAGTTGTTGAACTAACCCTGACCGATGTTGGTTATACCACCACCGAAACTTATCTGCCGCAAGTAGTAGAATTGTATAACCGCATTATGCATGGTTTCACGCGTGAAGAAGCCGACACATTGATTAATTTATTAACCCGTTTAAATAAGCAGTTAACGGAATTACCAAAAGCCAAGGGGGCATAATATGTGGATTGTGCGCATTGCCCTGCAGCGGCCTTACACCTTTATTGTTTTAGCCTTATTGCTGATAATCGTTGGGCCGCTAACCATCATGCGGACACCGGTGGATATTTTCCCGAATATCAATATCCCAGTCGTTAGCGTCGTTTTTAGCTATACCGGCTTGCCAGCCGATGAAATGTCCAACCGGATTACGGCGGCCTTTGAACGCGTGGTTTCCACCACTGTAAACGATGTGGAACATAGTGAATCGCAATCGTTAAACGGCGTGGCGGTCATTAAATTATTTTTTCAGCCAGGCGTGAATATTGAAATGGCGCTGAGCCAGGTAACCGCAGTGGCGCAAACCATGCTGCGTAATTTGCCGCCGGGCACCACACCGCCCTTGATCCTGAGTTATAATGCCTCAACCGTGCCGGTATTGCAGTTGGCGCTTTCCAGCAATAAACAATCGGAGCAAGAGCTGAATGATTTCAGTAACAGCTTTGTGCGTACGCAGTTGGCCACTGTGCAAGGCGCGGCGATGCCATATCCTTACGGCGGGAAAACACGGCAAGTGCAGGTGGATTTAAATCCGCGTGCGCTACAGGCTTACGGCATTTCGGCCCAAGAAGTGAATACTGCCATCGGCGCGCAAAACTTAATTTTGCCAGCCGGCACCCAAAAAATCGGTATTTACGAATATAGCGTAAAGTTGAATGCCAGCCCCAGCGCCGTTGAAGCGTTGAATGATTTACCAATCAAACAATTAAATGGCCGCACCATCTATGTCCGCGATGTTGCCCATGTGCGCGATGGTTTTGCGCCGCAAACCAATATTGTAAAGGTCGACGGCACGCGCGCGGTGCTGATGAGCATCCAAAAAACAGGGAATGCTTCGACGCTGGATATTGTCAGCCATATCAAAGGCCTGCTCGGTAAAATCAAAGAGATCATGCCGGAAGGGATGAATTTACATGCGCTGTCTGATCAATCTTTATTCGTGAAATCGGCGGTAGAAGGCGTGATCCGCGAAGGAATTATTGCGGCTGCCTTAACAGGCTCGATGATTTTATTGTTTTTAGGTTCATGGCGTTCAACGCTAATTATCACCATTTCCATTCCACTATCGGTATTGGCTTCAATCATCTGTATGTCGGCGCTTGGTGAGACGATTAATATTATGACGCTGGGCGGCTTGGCGCTGGCGGTTGGTATTCTGGTGGATGATGCCACGGTGGCTGTGGAAAATATCAATTCGCATCTGGAAATGGGCAAAGAAGTAGAAGACGCAATTATGGATGGGGCCCAGCAAATCGCCATGCCTGCGCTGGTTTCCACGCTATGCATTTGTATTGTTTTCGTACCAATGTTTTTCCTCGGCGGCGTTGCCAAATATCTGTTTGTGCCGTTGGCGGAAGCCGTGGTGTTCGCAATGTTGGCCTCCTACGTGCTATCGCGTACCCTGGTTCCAACGCTGGCCAAATACTGGTTGAAAGCCCATCAATCGGTTCATTATCATGAAATTGCCGAACCGCCAAAAAATCCGTTGCTGCGCGTGCAAATCGCCTTTGAAAAAGGCTTCGATCAGTTAAAAAGCCGCTATCATGCCGTGCTGGAAAATACGTTGCAGCACCGCGGTATGTTCATCTTGGCTTTTTTAGGATTTGTACTGTTGTCCCTAGCTTGCCTCGCGCCGTGGCTGGGTTCAGACTTTTTTCCAAGTGTCGATGGCGGGCAAATCAAACTGCATTTGCGGGCCCATTCAGGCACACGGGTCAAAGAAACGGCCAATATTACCGACCAGGTTGATGCCGCCATTCGCCGCTTAATTCCGGCCACTGAAATTGATAATATCGTGGATAATATCGGTCTGCCAACCAGCGGGATTAATTTGTCTTACAGCAACTCTGCGCCGATTGGTCCGGCGGATGCCGATATCTTGATATCGTTAAAAGAAGGCCACGCACCAACCCGTGATTATGTGAAAAAACTGCGCGATGAATTACCCAAAGCAATGCCAGGCATTGGCTTTGCTTTTTTACCAGCCGATATCGTCAGCCAAATTTTGAATTTCGGTTTGCCATCACCGATTGATGTGCAGGTGACCGGTTTTAACCAAAAAGACAACCGCGTTTTTGCCAATAAATTATTTGATAAAATTCGCAGCATTCCAGGCTTAACCGATACACGCATTCAGCAACCGGCGGATTACCCAGAATTGCATGTGAATGTTGACCGCACGCGGGCGCGGGAATTGGGATTAACCCAGCGGGATGTGGCCAGCAACTTGCTGGTTTCGCTTTCTGGTAGCTTTCAAACTTCACCCACTTTTTGGTTAAATCCTAAAAATGGCGTGTCTTATTCAATTGTCACGCAAACGCCGCAATATGAAATGACCTCGCTGGATGATTTGCGCAATGTGCCGTTAACGGGCAGTGATCCCAATAGCAAACCGCAAATTTTGGGCGGGTTATCGACGATTAATCGCGGTGCGGGCTCGTCCGTAGAGTCGCATTACAATGTGCAATCAGCGATTGATATTTTTTCATCAGTTGATGGGCGCGATTTGGGCGGCGTGGCCGCTGACATTAATCAAGTTATTAAAGACGCTAAAAAGGATTTACCGAAAGGTTCAAACTTAACTGCACGCGGGCAAATGCTAACCCAAGCCAATGCGTTTCTTGGACTATATTCCGGTTTAGCCTTCGCGATTGTATTGGTTTATTTATTAATCGTCATCAATTTCCAGTCTTGGACCGATCCATTTATCATCATTACTGCGCTACCAGCCGCAATTGCGGGTATTGTGTGGATGCTGTTTTTAACTGGCACTACACTCAGCGTACCCGCGCTAACCGGTGCAATTATGTGTATGGGGGTGGCGACCGCCAATAGTATTTTGATTGTCAGCTTCGCGCGCGAACGTATGCATGATCACGGCGATAATGCCATCCAAGCGGCACTTGCCGCCGGTTTCTCACGTCTGCGCCCAGTATTGATGACGGCGCTGGCCATGATTATCGGGATGATCCCCATGGCGCTCGGTATAGGTGATGGGGGCGAGCAAAATGCCCCGCTGGGCCGCGCGGTTATCGGTGGTCTACTCTTTGCCACCATCGCCACTTTGTTTTTCGTGCCAGCAGTTTTTGCCTTTATCCATGCCCGCCGCGAAAATAAGCAAATATCCCCCATTGAAAATGATCATGCTTTGGTAGAGATCTAGGAATTACCCATGTCAGAATATCACTATCACGCTGCCCCGCCTGTTACTGCCAAAAAATCATTTCCATGGTGGCTGGTCATGCTGGTGGTGGTTAGCTTGGCGGGTATCGGCATTTTCTTGCGTTTGCAGCATTCATCCGAATTGAAAGACAAAGTCGCTGAATCTGCAGTGCCGAATGTGGTGGTTATTCCAGCCAAATCCGGTCCAGCGGTGGAAGAGGTAGTGCTGCCTGGGTCCGTGGAAGCGTGGCACGATGCGCCCATTTACGCGCGCACCAGCGGTTATTTAAAAAAATGGTATTATGATATCGGCACTTTCGTCAAAGCCGGCACAGTACTGGCGGAAATCGATGCGCCTGAAGTAGACGCGGCGTTGCAACAGGCCCAGGCCGATCTGAAAACTGCGGAAGCCAATAACCAGTTGGCACAAACCACCGCGCAACGCTGGCGGGATTTATTGAAAACGGATTCAATCACCAAACAGGAAGCGGATGAACGGATTGGCGATGCGGCTGCCAAAGCTGCCGGTTATGCCTCCGCCCGCGCCAATGCCAAACGATTGACAGATTTAGCCTCTTTCAAACGCATGGTGGCACCATTTGACGGCGTAATTACCGCGCGGAATACCGATACTGGTGCGCTGATCAATGCGGGAACTGGCACACCATCCCAGGAACTTTTCCATATCTCGCAAATCGATCAATTGCGCATTTATGTGCAAGTCCCCCAAAATTATGCGCAGGCCATTCAACCGGATTTAACCGCCGAATTGCATTTCAGTGAACATCCAGGCCAGGTGTTTGAGGCCAAATTAGCCCATACGGCCAAAGCGCTTGATCCCGTTAATCGCAGTTTATTAATTGAATTGAATGCCGATAATCCAAACGGTCAATTACTGGCGGGCGGCTATGCCGAAGTGCATTTAAAACTGCCCTCATCGGCCGATCATGTGCAATTGCCGGTCAATACGCTGGTGTTCCGCGCGGATGGCTTGCAAGTCGCCACGGTGGATGCCGATGGCAATGCGCAATTAAAGCCCATTAAAATCGCCCGTGATTATGGGACTTATGTGGAAGTGGATAGCGGGATTGCGCCCGATGAAACCATTATCGTCAATCCGCCCGATTCATTGCTTTCTGGCCAAAAAGTAAAAATCGTTCAACCCAGCGAAAAAGATGATGCCAAAGGGGGAAGCCATGGTGGACCTGCCGGTTCGCCGCAAACGCCAGCAGCTGAAAAGAAAGCACCCTAATGCAGCGGCTATTAATCCTGTTACTGTGTGTTTGCTTGGCGGCTTGTTCGCTAGCACCGAACTATCAGCAGCCGGATACCGCACAGGTTATGCATTATAAAGAAGCCAATGCTGAATTAAGCTAAGCCGATCTGCAAGCATGGCAGCAAGCCCAACCGGAATTGGCGGATCAAACCCATGGCCCCTGGTGGGAAAGTTTTAACGATCCGGTATTGAATGATTTGGAAATACGTTTAGGCACTGCCAACCAAGATTTGAAAGCCGCAATAGCGCGGTATGACCAGGCACTGGCCAATGCCCGTTATGCGCGGAGCGATTTTTATCCAAATATTACCGGTTTTGGCAGCTATTCACGGGCGCAAACTTCTAAAAATACGGCGCGCGTATCGCCCACAACGTTGTTTAGCGATGCGCAATTCGGCGCGCAATTATCCTACGAACTGGATTTATGGGGCCGGGTGCGTAATCAGGTGAAAAGTGCAGAAAGCCGGGCCCAAGCCAGCGCTGCCGATTTGGCCGCTGTGCAGTTGGCATTGCAAAGCGAATTGGCCATGAATTATTTCAGCCTGCGCGGGCAAGATTTAATTTTGGAAATTTTAAAACAAACAGTAGACGCTTATCAAAAAGCATTGGATCTAACGCAAAACCGTTATAAGGGCGGGGCCGCCACTGCAGCCGATGTGGATCAAGCGCAAACGCAATTGGAAAATACCAAAACGTTGCTGGCGGATACGCAATTAAAACGCTCACAGCTTGAACATGCAATTGCCGTTTTGATTGGTGAAGTACCGGCTAATTTTGCTTTGGCCGCGCTGTCGCCGGAAAAAGAGCAAAATATCCAATTAGCGCCAATCAATCCAGATTTAGCCTCAACCTTATTACAACGCCGGCCCGATGTTGCCGCGCAAGGACGTCTGGTTGCCGCTGCCAACGCCGATATTGGCGTGGCGCGGGCTGCTTTTTTTCCGACATTTAGTTTGGGCAGTGCTGTCGGTTATGAAGGTGCCAAAGCCAATAATCTGCTTAACGCCGATAGTTTATTGTGGTCGCTTGGGCCATCTTTTGCGGTCACATTATTGGATGGCGGTGCATTGGCAGCGTTATCGGCGCAAGCACGCGCTGTGTATACAGAAACAGCGGCGAATTACCGGAAAACGGTGTTAACCGCATATCAGGATGTCGAAGACAGTTTGGTGGCTATCAATCAATTAGATAAAGAAACCGAAACGCAAACTGCCGCAACCAAAGCAGCTGAGCGTGCTTTGCAACAATATCAAAACCGTTACAAAGGCGGGATTGCCACTTATTTGGATGTAGTGGTGCAGCAAAACACCGCCTTGCAAGCCGAGCTGAATTTTGTCAATTTACAAACCAGGCGGGTGAATGCCCAAGTGCAGTTAATCAAAGCCTTGGGCGGCGGCTGGCAAACGCCAATGGAAACTGCTAAGCAATAACTGCCTATGCAGCATTTTGACGATATCGCGAAAAACCTGATCTGCTGGACCTTGAGCGAACCGCATCCAGGGATGCAAAACCAGGCAGTGGGCTTAGCAGAAGCATTGGGTGTGCCCTATGAAATCAAGCATGTCCGCTCTCAAAATTTCTGGAAATTTCTGCCGCCAACTTTATGGCCGCAACCGCTTAGTTTAAATATAACTGGCTTACCATTCACAGCGCCATGGCCGGATATTTTAATTTCCAGCGGCCGCCATAGTGTGGCGACTGCCTTGGCGATTAAAAAAGCCAGCGGTGGTAAAACCTTTACTATTCACATTCAAAATCCGCAAACGGATCTGCGTAATTTTGATTTAGTAATTGTGCCAGAACATGATCGCTTGCAAGGCAATAATGTCATTAAAACACTGGGTGCCTTAAATCGCGTTACCCCACAAAAAATTGAACAAACCACAATTACTTACCAAGCCTTGCAGGATTTACCACGGCCCCGCATTGCAGTTTTGGTTGGCGGACCGACCAAGCGGCAAAAAGTTGGGCCAATTCAAATTAAAAACTTAACCGATAAATTAGCGCAAGCGGCACAAGCAAGCGGCGGCGCCAGTTTAATGGTCACACCTTCGCGGCGGACAGGTTCACAAAACGAAGCAGTTTTACGGGCAGGATTAAAAGATATCCCAGCGTTTATTTGGGATGGGCAGGGCAGCAACCCTTATTTTGAAATGTTAAAACTGGCTGATTTTATTGTGGTAACAGGCGAGTCTGTTTCCATGGTGTCCGAAGCCTGCGCGACTGGTAAGCCAATATATGTCCATCACTTATATCCCGATAAAAAATTGGCACGCTTCCATGCCGAATTACAACAACGCGGTATCACACGGATATTTAATGGTCAGTTGGAAACTTGGCTTTATCCGCCTTTAACTGAAACCTCAGCGGTTGCCGAGCTTGTTAAATCACAAATAGCATGTAAAATATAGATGGCTTTTTTTCGGTCTTGTTTGGCTGCGAAAATGCATATTAAAGCTGGCTCCCCGAGCAGGATTCGAACCTGCGACCAGACGATTAACAGTCGTCTGCTCTACCGCTGAGCTATCGAGGAACGGTACAAGACCGCTTGTTCCATGGCAGGAACCACCAGCAGTTTCTTTGCTAATCGATCAAACAGCGATTTGGCAAGTAAGTTGTGGCTAAAAAAATAAAAAACCCCTGCCAGCATTAGCAAGCAGGGGCAAATAGCTACAAATTCAATTATTTCTGTTCAATCGCCGGGCCGCCAATCGGAATAGTGCGGGCTTTCTTTTCTTCTGGAATTTCGCATTGCAGTTCAATATGCAACAAACCATTTTCTAGGTTGGCACCCAGCACTTTTAAATGATCGACAATCTGGAATTTGCGCTCAAAAGACCGCATCGCAATGCCTTTATGCAGGAATTGCGCGCCGCCTGGTGTGCAGGTTTGGTTAGTAGCACAGGCTTCTTCGCCCGCATTCTGCTTGCAGATTTTGCCGGCAATAATCAGGGCGCTATCTTTTTGGGTAATGGTTAAATCGGCTTCGGTAAAACCGGCCACCGCCAGCGTAATCCGGTAACGGTCTTCGCCCAGCTTTTCGATGTTATAGGGCGGGTAGGCGGGGCTAGGGTCTTCCAGCGCCAGGGCGGCATCTAACAGTCTGCTCATCCGGTCAAACCCAATCGTGGTACGCATTAAGGGCGTAAAATCAAAGTTTCTCATATGTATCCTCCAAAAGCGATATATTTGGCAGTGCATCCCAAGTGAGGCAATGCACCGCTTATTAAATGGTGGTGATGCGAATATTCCATGTCAAGAGGCTGGCCAAGCCAGAAAAACTTCGCTAAGCCAAAGGGAACGGAGGAACTATGTCTTTTAGTCAAGAATTGCAAGCCGCATTGGCACCAAAACATCTTTTAAATCACCCCTTTTATCAGTCCTGGACGCGCGGCGAACTCAGCCAAGCAACATTGCAGGATTATGCCGAGCAGTATTATCATCATGTGCAGGCTTTCCCGCGTTATATCAGCGCAACGCATTCTATCTGTGAAGATTTGGAAAGCCGTAAATTACTGCTGGAAAATCTGCAGGATGAAGAGGGTGGTCAGCACTCGGCCCCACACCCTTATTTGTGGCAGCAATTCGGCGAAGCGGTTGGCAGCACCAAAGCTAAAATGGATGCCGCGCCCTTGGCCAAAAGCACTAGCGATTTGATTGAAAATTTCTTTTCAGTCGCCCGCAGCTCTTACGCAGAAGGCCTTTGTGGTTTGTATACCTACGAACACCAAGTACCTGAAATCGCCACCACCAAAATCGATGGGCTGAAGCGCTTTTATAATGTGCAGGATGACAAAGGTCTGGAATTTTTCACTGTGCATGAAACCGCCGATGTCTGGCACCGCAAGCAATGCGAAGAATTGATTGATGCTTTACCGGTTGAAGATCAAGCGAAAGCTAAAACCGCGGCGTTGAAAGTGGCAGATAGCTTGTGGAATTTCCTTTCCGGCATCCAAGCGCGTGCCGAAGCCCGTGAAGGTAAATCAGGTGGTTGCATGACCGCCTGTGGCTGTAGCGGCCAAGCGGCTTAATTACAGCGTCATTTTGGACAAGAGAAGTGAGCGCGTGTCGCGAGCGGAACGTTGATCCGAAATCCAAGAACAAATATGTGCACAGCTTCGCTGTGCGCTTTATAATTATTGGATCCGCGCCTTCGCGGGGATGACGGTTATCTGAAAATGAAACAATTCGGTCTCAATGTTCTGAATCTACAAAAGCGTTATCAGCAGCGGCGGGTGGTGGAGGATGTTTCATTATCCGTGGCACCTGGCCAAGTGGTTGGTTTATTGGGGCCGAATGGGGCAGGGAAGACCACCTGTTTTTATATGATTTGCGGCTTGGTGAAAGCCGATGGCGGCCAAGTATTATTGGATGGCGAAAATATCACTGCATTGCCAATGTACCGCCGCGCCCGCCGCGGCATCGGTTATCTGCCGCAAGAAGCTTCCGTTTTTCGCGCCTTAACGGTGGAGCAAAATGTTCTGGCCGCATTGCAAGTGGTGGAGGATGAGCCGGATGTGCAGCAGGCGCGCTTAGAAGAATTATTGACTGAATTTGGTCTCGGCCATGTCCGTAAAACACGCGCCCAGGCATTATCCGGCGGGGAGCGCCGCCGCACCGAAATTGCCCGCTGTTTGGCGGTTAATCCGCGTTATGTTTTGCTAGATGAACCTTTAGCCGGGATTGACCCCATTGCCGTGCAAGATATCCGCAATCTTATTCTAGACCTCAGCCGCCGCGGGATCGGTGTGTTAATTACCGATCACAATGTGCGCGATACACTCACCATCGTGCAGCATGCCTATATTGTTCATGCCGGCACTGTGCTGGCCAGTGGTACACCAGCAGAAGTTATTGATAACGAAGATGTGCGCCGCGTTTACCTTGGTGATAGTTTTGCCTAAAATTTATTATGAAAGTATTTCCCTTAAGACTTTTTTTTAAATTACAATCTAAGAATGGAATATTTAACTTTAGAGCAATTGCCGTTAGAGAAACGCTGGCCGAATACTGCAATAAACGATTCAAGAGTTGTATTTGAACATCCTTCACCAAAGCCTACAATTCGGCAAACTGGCTTAATTGATGTGAATGAGTATTTAATGCAGCCCAAAAAATACCAGAAATATAAGCGTAGAATTAGCACAGTCTATGATGATGGAGATAAAGGAAGACAATTAATTAAATTAATTTACGATACGCCTGACCACAAAGTTTTAACTGAAACAAGTATTGCAGACTATAGCTTATTAAAAAGTGGTGTAATGTGTGATCTTCTTGTTGCAACCCGATATGGTGATCAAGTTCATTATACAGTACCTAAAACAGTGAAAGTTTTAGTTAATGCTATGTTTTCTGCCCATGAGAATGGAGAAATATTTTTATGCCGATATTTTGTTGGTATAAAACATAAAACGTTATCGCCAAGTTTTGCGACTGGTCCAGTTTAAATTCAAAAGTCTAGTGTTCAACTAGGCTTTAACGGCTACACTAACTTTAAATAATATTAAGCGCGATCACTATCATTGGCTGGCGGCGGTGTTGCGGGTACATAGGCCATCTCACCTTGGATCTGGCCGCCGGCTTCAACTTCCAATTCGCCATATTGCACACGACCACTGATTTGGGCACCAGAACGAATGCGCAAACGGCCCGCAACACTTAACTCGCCTTCAAAGCGGCCGGCAATATCTGCTTCACGCACATTGGCGACACCGCGAAATAAACCGGTTTGCGCAATTTCCATGCGCTGACCGGAACGCAACGTGGCATCCATCGTGCCTTCAACAATTAAGTAATCACATTCTGTGATATCGCCGGCCAGCGCAATTTCACGGCCAACGGTTAATTTGCGTAAATCATCGTTGCGGTTGCCCGAGCTACTGCTGGGTGAGGGCATGCCCAAAGAGGGACGGCGTGGGGTAGTGGCTTGCGGGCCAATGGCAATGGCGGGCACATTGCGGCGTAATTGAGTGGGGGTTTCTGGATTTAATAAACGCATTTCTTCTGAAGCTTCGCTCACTGAACGGGCGCCAACGCTGCGTGGGGTCATTTTAACAGCGGCCGGTGCGGGTACAAGCTGCGAATCTGTGCGTGCGAATATTGCCATGAATGGATCCTATGGGCACACCATCTCATAAAATAAGGCCGCAAGCAATAAAAAGCCTCCAAATTTTCATAAAACTATGACAAGAAAGCGGATATGAGTATTTCTTATGCCGCTGCCGGGGTCAATATCGCCGCGGGTAATGAAGCAGTTGATTTAATCAAGCCCCATGCGGTGCGTACCCAACGGGCCGGCGTAATGGCTGGATTAGGCGGTTTTGGCGCGTTATTCGATTTAAAAGCAGCCGGTTTTGACGATCCCATTTTAGTTTCGGGTACCGATGGGGTGGGCACCAAATTAAAGATTGCCATTGAATGCGGCATGCATCGCGGGGTCGGTGTGGATCTGGTGGCGATGTGCGTGAATGATGTTTTGGTGCAAGGCGCCCAACCGTTACTCTTCTTCTTAGATTATTATGGCTGCGGGAAATTAAATCCGGTGCATGCCGCTGAAGTCGTCGCCGGTATTGCCGATGGCTGTGTGCAAGCCAATTGCGCGTTGGTGGGCGGTGAAACCGCCGAACTACCGGGCATGTATCACGGGGAAGATTATGATTTGGCCGGTTTTGTGGTTGGCGCCGTTGCCCGCGAAAAATTGATTACAGGTGAAAAAATCAGCGAAGGCGATGTGCTGCTTGGCATTGGCAGTAATGGCGTGCATTCCAACGGTTTTTCTTTGGTACGCAAAATTGCGGAAGCATGCTGGTTTAACCTATCAAAGCCCAACACCATTTAAAGCAATTGAAAAAACGCTGGGTGCGGCACTATTGGTGCCAACCAAAATTTATGTGTCTTGTGTGCTGCCGCTTTGCCAGGCCGGTTTATTAAAAGGTTTGGTGCATATTACTGGGGGCGGTTTGCTGGAAAATATCCCACGCATTTTGCCGCCAGATTTAGGCGTGCAGCTGGATGCCAGTTGCTGGCCATTATTGCCAGTTTTTCAATGGCTGAAAAATGCGGGTAATCTTTCTGATGATGATTTGGCGCGCACGTTTCAACTGCGGTCTTGGCATGGTTTTGGCCGTCGCGCCAGCGCAGGCTGCCGCTGTGCGGCACGCTATGGCCAATGCACTGGTGAAGCGATCTACACCATTGGTGAAGTGGTGCAGCGGCAAAGCGAAGCCGTGCAAATCAGCAATACGGCGCAAGCATGGCACTAAATAAAATGCGCATCGGCGTGCTGGTGTCCGGCAGCGGCAGCAATCTGCAAGCATTACTTGAAGCCGCCAAAGCACCGGAATTCCCTGCTGAGATAAGTTTAGTAATTAGTAACAAACCAAGTATTTATGCCTTAGAACGGGCTAGCAAAGCCAATGTGCCATCGTTGGTTATCGATCACAAAGCCTATACCAGCCGTGAATTATTTGAAACAGCACTGCATGACGCATTATTGGCTGCCAAAATTGAATTGGTTTGTCTGGCTGGTTTTATGCGTGTGCTAACACCGTGGTTTATTGAACGCTGGCATGGACGGTTGCTGAATATCCATCCATCCTTATTGCCGGCCTTTCCTGGTCTACACACCCATGCCGCAGCCATCAATGCTGGCGTAAAATTCGCAGGTTGTACCGTCCATCAAGTAATTGCGGATTTGGATGCCGGGCCAATTATTGGGCAGGCGGCAGTGCCGGTGCATTTTAATGATACACCTGAAATATTAGTCGCGCGTGTTTTGGTCGCCGAGCATGTTTTATATCCTTTATGTTTGCAAAAAGTGGTTCATGAATTGCGCGGTGAACATTTTAAAGTACCGCTATTACCAACCACGACCGATTATAGGGTGCAAATATAATGACCTTAGATAATGAAGCATTAAAAAACGAACGCGGCCGCTTGCGGTTTCGCGCCTGGCACCGTGGTACCCGCGAAATGGATTTACTATTAGGCAGCTTTGCAGATCAGCATATTGCGGCTTGGCAGACCCAGCAACTGGCAGAATTTGCTGAAATACTGAATGAACAGGATGTCGATTTATATGACTGGTATATCGGCCGCAGCATACCTGCCTATAAAATCGCAGAAAACCCAATCTTGAAATTATTTTTAGCCCATAAATTTAAAGCGGCTTAACATACAATATAATAACAATAAAAATAACGGTAATTATATTGGCAATTCAAAATAATTATTAAATTTGGTTAGTATCTTGATTAACAAATAATCAAGATACTAACTATCTGAGCTTTATTTAATGGTTGCAGCAATTGGGGCGGCGGCTGGATTACTCGCTCTTTTCTTCATTTCAGCCAGGAGACCGGAAACTTGACCGCCACTGCTTTGAATAATGGAGTCAAATTCGTTGCGTTGGGTAATGCTCATGCTCACGCCTTCAACAATCACATCGATAATTTTGTAACCGCCGCCGGTGTTGCGCACGCGCCAGTCAATCGCCACCGACGGGCCGCCATCGGGCTGCGCAATATTGGAGCGCACTAACTCATCGCCAGCTGTTTCCAATGGCTTGCTACCTAAGATATTAAAGCTTTGGCCGGCATAACCGCTGAATCGCTGGCCGTAAACTTTCACGATCATGGTTTCAAATTCCTGCATATAAGTTTGCTGTTCGGCAGGAGTCGCTTCACGCCAGTGACGGCCCAATGCAAAACGCGCAATGGCAGGCACATCAAACTTTTCGACAAACATTTTATGAAAAACAACATCCCGCTGCGGTTCCGTGGTTTTTTTATCGCTGACTATTTGGATGACCTGTTGACCGGCATCGCTAATAAATTTGGCAGCGCCGGTGGCTTCCGCACTAAAAGCCTGTGTGCCAAAGCTCAGCGCCAAAATTAAAGTTAAGGAACGAAGAAATGCGTTACGCATGAATGTGACCCGTAAATTGGAAGTTAATGTTATTGTTGATCTTCTGCGGCAGCCGCATCGTAATCAGAAATAGAGGTTGTTGGCGTATCCTGCAAGTCTCCACCCGCAATTTTTGCCGCGCGGCGTTGCATATAAACGCTGCGAATGGTGGCATAAAAATCGAAAGAGTTACGTTTAAGATCGTCAATCGGTTTGCTGAGCTGTGACCGTGTATCGATCGCCGTTAAGCCCGCGCGCCCAATATAGAAATAATAAGGATCGGCAAAGCGAACATTGTCAGCACTGACATAAATATTAACCGGATCCGCAAAACTATCAAAGACGCGGCCAGTGGTATCCCGCACACTGCTGGGCCCAAAAATCGGCAAGACCACATACGGGCCTGGCCCCACACCCCAGCTGCCTAAGGTTTGGCCAAAATCAGCTTGTTGATCTTCATTTTGGCT
The DNA here is from genome assembly GCA_965246945.1 of Alphaproteobacteria bacterium. GTDB lineage: Bacteria > Pseudomonadota > Alphaproteobacteria > UBA11073 > UBA11073 > CBDFFW01. The sequence goes on along the minus strand of CBDFFW010000001.1, from coordinate 1,409,278 downwards.
ATCTGTAATTTCAAACAAACCACCGATACCCGCTGTGGAATTGGTGAAAAAGCGCAAAGTAGTAATACCCGCATCTTCAAACCGGCCCTGTAATACCAAATTTACCGCTGAAATAGGATCGTTCAAATTCACAATGGCGTTATGCACATGGTTGCGGGCAAATTCTGGTAAAACATAATCATAAGCTTCAGCAGCTGGCTCCAACAAAATATAATCAACCCCTTGATTAAAATCAAAAACCACACGGTTAACGGATTCCCAGGGATCAACATCGCTTGTTTCTTGCGCCAAGGCGAATGATGGCAAAGCCATCAAACCGATTGCTAAACCCAGCAATGGTAAATGCATTAGTTTCATAACCATACCTATATCTAATGCTAGATAATATGAATAGTACTTAAATGATCAATAATTATTACGGGACTTGCCGATATCGCAGCGCTTTGTCATGCTATGTGGTATGAACGAAACACCTTCATTGGGAACAACGCATCTCGGCGCAGAAAGCGCTGTTTTGATAGGTGAAAAAGCATTACTGGAAATGCGTCAGCGCCACATTGCGCCAACACCCAAAAATTATGCGCTAATTTACAATTACTTAAGCGGTTATAATACCGAGCTTCAGCATGCATTAGATATCCTATTCAAAAGTACTTTGGACCCAGATCAACTGCAAATGCGGTTAGAAATGCTGCACGATACCTATATTACCGGCAGCGCAATGACGCAGGAAGCGTTTAGTCTAGCCAGTGAACGATTGCAAAAAACGGTGAGCGAAATTCACGATTTTTTAACCATTGCCAATAGCCAAACAACCAACTTTTCGGCCCAATTAGGTGATGCCAATAAAGAATTGAATTTGCAAATGGAGCGGACCGCTTCAACCGGCAGTTTGCGCATGCAAGACATTCAATCGGTGGTGAGCAAATTGATTGAAGAAACCCATGCCATGGTTGAAGAAAATCATTATCTCTCGGAGAGGGTGAATAGTTCTTCGCAGGAACTATCGGAACTGCGCAAAGATTTGGCGCATGTGCGCGAGGAGGCCTATACGGATCCCTTAACTGGCGCAGCCAATCGCAAATCATTTGATTCGCGCTTGCTGCAAGCGGCTGCTGAGTGCACCGAAAACAGCCAGCCATTAACCTTGCTATTAATGGATGTTGACCATTTTAAGCGGTTTAACGATACGTTCGGTCACCAGGCAGGTGACCAGGTATTACGCTTGGTAGCGCAGACATTTGTCAAATCCGTGAAAGGGCAGGATACGGCTGCGCGTTATGGCGGCGAAGAATTTGCCATTATTTTGCCCAATACCAACTTGGCCAATGGCTTGCGGGTGGCTGAATCCCTGCGCCAGGTGGTGGCCACCAAAGAAGTGGTTAATCGCCAGACCAATAAAAAGCTGGGTCAAATTACCATTTCGGTGGGCGCAACTGAATACCGGCCTGGGGAAAGCCTGGAAGATTGTATCGAGCGGGCTGATAAGGCGTTATATCAGGCTAAACACAATGGCCGTAATCGGGTAGAACAAAACTAATCCGATGACTGATAAATTGATCACTCGTCCGCAAGAAGGCAATTTACTGGAGCTTGAGCCGCGTTTGGCGCGACCGGCAATGTATAAAGTGTTGTTGTTAAATGATGACTTCACGCCGATGGATTTTGTGATCCATGTTTTGGAAAAGTTTTTTCAAAAAGAGGGAGCGCTGGCTGAAGCGATTATGTGGCAAGTGCACCGCCATGGCGTTGGCATTTGCGGCGTTTATACTTATGAAGTGGCCGAAACCAAGGTTGCCCAAGTGACCGATTATGCCCGCGCCCATCAGCATCCTTTGCAATGCACCATTGAAAAAACTGATTAGAGTTGCTTTTAGGTTTGTTATAATATAACAATTGCTATGCGTTTTATTTGGGGCTTACTGCTAGCAACTTTATTGGCCACCTCGGCCAATGCGGCTGATAAATTAAAAATTGTTACTTCATTTTCCATTTGGGCCGATATTGTGCAGCAAATTGGCGGCGATCAGGTTGAAGTTTATAGCTTGGTTAAGCCTGGCAGTGATGCGCATGCTTATGAACCATCCCCGCAAGATATCGTTAAATTGCAGTTGGCGGATTTGATTGTCTTAAACGGTTTAGGGTTCGAGCCGGTATTGGAAAAAGTACTACAAGCGCAGCAACTGCAAAGCAAAGTTTTGATCGTCACCCAAAATATTCAGCCTTTACTGTTTCCCGCTGATCAAAAAACGCCAGATCCGCATATTTGGCATGATCCACGCCGCGTGGCCCAGGTGATTGAAAGCATTACCCAAAAACTAAGCATGCTAAAACCGGCCGCCAAAGCAGAATTCAGCCAGCATGCAGAAAATTTAAAACGGGAAATACTAACTTTGCATAACTGGGCTCAGCAGCAATTTACAGCGATACCCGTGGCGCAACGTAAAATACTCACCTCGCATGATGCATTTCAGTATTTGGGAAATACCTATCAATTAACCTTGCTGCCGCTACAAGGTTTAAACACCAATCAGGAACCCACCCCGCAGCATATTGCCAGTGTTATTCAACAAATAAAAGCCGGACAGGTGCGGGCCATTTTTATGGAAAAAAACACCAATCCCAAATTGCTGCAGGCTATGGCTCAGGAAACGGGTGTGCCGGTGAGCGGTAAACTTTATGCCGATAGCCTGTCTGATGCGCATGGCGAAGCAACTAGCTGGCAAGAAATGTTTCGTTACAATGTTAAGGTAATTAGCCAAGCGCTGCAAACCAAATAGTTGACAGTTTTGCCGGACTGGCGAAGGTAAACCCGTGCGTTACCGGTCAATTATTATGGCTTTATGTTGCCTGCTAGCGGCTTGTGGTTTTCAGCCGCTTTATGGGGTTAGCAGTGGTAAGGGCAAAACCACGAGCACGGAATTGGCCAAAATTGAAATCGGGTCTATTCCGGAGCGGAATGGCCAGTATTTGCGGCAGCAATTAATTGACCGCATGCAGCCGCATGGGCTGCAAACTCCAGCGCGCTATCTTTTGTCGGTTAACACCATTGAAGTGAAAGGCGATCAAACCATCGCCAAAGATGCCACCGTTACCCGCAGTTTTATTCGGCACGTGGCCAATTACCAATTAAGAAACCAAAAAACCGGCAAAACGGTGATTGAACGCAGCTTGGTGGCGTCCAATTCCTATAACAATTTATTTAGTGAATTCGGCACATTGGTTACCGAAAACGATGCCCGCACCCGCAATTTGGAAGATTTAGCCGACCGGATTGCCCAGCAAATTTCCGTCTATCTAGCGCATCCCATGAAGCAAGATCAACCAGCGGCCGCCAATAATCCGAAAGATATTAAAACCGGCCGGCAAAGTTTAATCGACCCAAATGCCAGTATGTCCAGTTGGAAATAATAGCCCTTAGAAAAACATGAATTTTTTATATGCCGCACTTTATAAATGGTTCGGTACATATGTACGTTAACGAATTGAAAGGTGGATATCATGCGTATCGCATTATTACTTCTGGCGCTGAGCCCTGCATTATTGCTGCAGGCTTGCGGTTCTGACCGCACCGTGGTGGTACAACCAGCCCCAGCCGCAACTGTGCAAACCGACCATGTCGTGGTTGAACATCATTATTAAATTAAAAAGCCCAGGAAACTGGGCTTTTCTTATATTACGCTTCGCCGCGATAGATTTTGATCATTTGATCCAACATTGCCAACGCTTCGGCACGTGGGCGTTGAAAGGTATTACGTCCGATAATCGAACCGTTGCCGCCACCATCGCGAATTGCGCGGGCTTCATTGTATAAGCCATCCAAATCTTTCGCCTCACCGCCTGAAAACACCACTAAACGACGGCCAGCATAGCAAGCTTGAACAATATGTTGCACACGCTCGGTCAAATTCGCATTCGGCACTTTGTGTTCCAGATACACCTTTTTAGCAGCATCCAGCGATAAATGCTCGGTCGGCAATTTCACTTTAATAATATGCGCACCCAATGTAGCGGCTACATGCGCGGCATAAGCGGCAATATCCAAGGCCGTTTCACCTTGTTTATCCAGAAAACCACCACGTGGGTAAGACCATAATACCACAGCCAAACCAGCTTGTTTTGCTTCACGGCACAACTCCCGAAATTCATCAATCATTTTATAAGTGGCATCTGAACCTGGATAAATCGTAAAGCCGATAGCCGCGCAACCAAGCCGCAATGCATCATCCACATTGGCGGTAACGGCCTGATCTGCATCTTCTTTCAAACGCGACAGGCTATTGGAATGATTCATTTTCAAAATAGTGGGAATCTGGCCAGCAAAGGTATCAGCGCCTGCTTCTAGCATGCCAAGCGTCGAAGCGTAAGCCGACAGATCGGCATCAATGGCCAATTGCCAGTGATAATGCGGATCGTAACCCGCAGGGTTGGCGGCAAAAGAACGCGCCGGACCATGCTCCATTCCCTGATCCACTGGCAGAATGATCAGCTTGCCAGTTCCAGCCAATTTACCCTGATTCAAAATGCGGGCCAGATTGGTTTTGGTGCCAGGGCTATCGCTTTCATAGGCAGCCAAAATTTTGGGAGTTAAGTTCGCCGTAGTCATCTTATCACTATTCATGCGAAAATGAGATCATTTTGGCAATAAGTAATCAATCATCCTTGGCAAAATGGCGATTGCCATGTAATTCGGATATACGATGAAAGATTCAGATCACAATTCTGGCCACGATCACGGTCATGATTCTGGGCAGTTAAAGAATAAACTGTTCGCTTCAATATTGATTGCTGGGATTATTGCCATGGCTGCCGGTATCTTATCCCATAAGATTTTCGAGCATGAGCCGCTGAAAGAAAACGCGTTTCCAATTGCCGTGGCAGAAGATACTGGTGCCGTCGGTGGCGCTCCAGCAGCCCCAGCCCAAATCGAGCCCATCGCACCATTATTGGCTGCCGCCAATGCTGAAAACGGTGCCAAAATCGCCAAAGTTTGTACTGCTTGTCATAGTTTTGATAAAGGCGGCCCGAATAAAGTTGGTCCGAATCTGTGGAATGTTTTCAAAAACAAGCATGGCCATACCGAAGGTTATCCTTATTCCAAAGAAATGCTGGCCAAAGAAGGCAATTGGGATGCTGAAAATCTAAACCACTTTTTAGCAGGCCCCAAAGCATATATCCCAGGTACAAAAATGGGTTTTGCCGGTTTAAAAAAGATGCAGGAACGCGCGGATGTGATTGCATATTTGCGAACTTTGGCCGATAGCCCCCAACCGCTTGAATAAAATTTCACGTTTTCTTTGCACGGAACGCTCTGTTGTGGTGACGTGCAGGCATGCAATCACCGTCGCCTTTTGAGCAGCGCAATTTATTCATCGCCTTGGGGTTATCCTTAGCGATTCTCATCGGTTTTCATTTTTTCTACGACCGGCCACGTTTGGAAGCCGAGCGTGAAAAACAAGCCGCGATTGCCGCCAAGCAAATCAGCCAAGTACCAACCCCAGCGCAACGGGCGGCCACCCCACCTGCTGGGGAAAAAGTGGTCGAACGTGAGGCCGCATTAAATGATGCCAAACGTGTGCAAATCAAAACACCGCGCCTGCAAGGCACCCTTAATCTGCGTGGTGCACGTTTCGATGATTTGGAATTAAGCGATTACCATGTGGCGGTAAACGATCCATCGCCAGTTACGTTGTTATCACCCGCGCAAACCGCCGAACCCTATTTCGCAGATTTCAGTTGGTTGAGCAACGATGCCAAAATCAAATTGCCGGATGCGCAAAGCATGTGGCAAGCCGATCATGAAACTTTAACACCAGATCAGCCCGTAACTCTGCATTGGGATAACGGCCAAGGTTTGCGCTTTGAACAAGTTATCAAAGTGGATGATCAATATCTGTTTAATGTTATCATGCGTGTGGTCAATCACAGCCAACAGGCGGTGGAAGTTTATCCGTTTGGCCGCGTGCGCCGCCCGTATCAACCAGCCTTGCTGGGCACCAACACCTTTCGCGGGCAACACAGTCTGTTCATTTTACATGAAGGGCCGATTGGCTATGTGGGCAATAAATTATACCAACCCAGCTATAATGATTTAAGCGATAATAAAGCGGCCCAGCAAAATATTGAAGCGACCGGCAATGGCTGGCTGGGGATCACCGATAAATATTGGCTGGTAGCCTTGGTGCCGGATCAAAAAGATGCAGTAACCACGCGGATTGTGCGTGATGGCGAAAATCCAAAAACCGGCGGTTTAATCGGCGCTAAAACATACAACGATGAACGCAATTTCCAAACTGATTTTCGGGCTAATGCCCAAAAAATTGGGGTAGGGGAAAGCAGCGAATACAGCACCAGTTTATTCGCCGGTGCCAAGGAAATGGCTGTTTTAGACCGTTATGAAAAAACCGGCAATGTGCCGCGTTTTGATTTAGCGGTGGATTTTGGCTGGTTCTATATCATCACCAAACCGTTTTTCTATATCCTATCTTGGCTGGCCAAAACCGTTGGCAATTTCGGGGTTGCCATTATTATGTTCACGCTATTGGTGCGCGGAATTATGGCACCGGTGGCGATCAAAAGTCAGCGCTCCATGCAAAAAATGAAAACGGTGCAGCCGAAGCTGAAAGAAATTCAACAAAAATACAAAGCAGACCCCACACAGCTGCAGCAACAAATGATGGCATTGTATAAAAAAGAGGGGATTAATCCAGCTTCCGGCTGCCTGCCGATGCTGATTCAAATTCCGGTATTTTTTGCACTGTATAAAGTTTTATATGTCACGATCGAAATGCGGCATGCGCCGTTTATCGGTTATCTGCGAGATTTATCCTCGCCGGATCCAACCAATATTTTCAATCTGTTTGGGCTTATTCCGTGGACCCCGCCGCAAATTCTCCAAATCGGTTTGTTGCCAGTGATTATGGGCATTACTATGGCTTTGCAATTCCGCATGCAGAAAAAAACGGTGACCGATCCGACCCAGCAACAAATGTTTGCCATTATGCCCTGGGTCATGATTGCCGTATTTGCGCATATGCCAGCGGGTCTAGTATTATACTGGACCGTCTCCAATATTTTAGCGCTGGGCCAGCAGTGGTATATTTCGAGAAGTGCGGTGAAAGCGGTAACCGTATAACTGTTTTGTCATCCTCGCGCGAAAGTGCAGGGATCCAAACGACGCACTAATTTTTTGGATCCCTGACCGGCGGTCGAGGATGACACCTAAAACTTGTAACCCAAGCCAACTAACATCTGCCGTGTGTCATAAAGCGGCAGGCCGACAATGCCAGAATAACTGCCATTAATGCGCATTACAAACCCTTCGGCCAGCCCTTGAATTTTATAACCACCCGCCACGCCTTGCCATTCACCGCTGGCCAAATAATTTTTAATTTCGCTGCCATCCAACCGCTTGAACTGCACTACAGTCATGCTCAAACGCTGCGCAGTACGGCCATCGGGGGCGATAATGCTAATCGCCGTATAAACGCGGTGACGGCGGCCGGAGAGTAGGTGCACCATCCGTTTAGCATCCGCTGCATCAACCGGTTTGCCGAGAATGCGGCGACCGCAAGCAACGCTGGTATCCGCAGCTAGAATAAAATTTTCAGGAAACTGCACCACGCCAGCAGCGGCTTTTAACGCAGCCACCCGCGCGGTATAATGCTGCGGCTGTTCGTCTTTTAATGGGGTTTCATCAACATCCGGTGCCCAAACTTGTTTGGGTGTAATCCCCAACTGTGCCAATAATTCCAAACGGCGCGGGGAGGCCGAGGCTAAAATCAAGCCAGCCATAACAATAACTAGTTCCGGTAACGGAAAATCACGCGCGCTTTGGTCAGATCATAAGGGGTCATTTCCACTTTCACTTTGTCACCGGTCAGCACGCGAATCCGGTTTTTCCGCATTTTGCCGGCCGTATGGGCAATTACGGTGTGGCCGTTTTCCAATTTGATGCGAAACATAGCATTTGGCAGCAATTCCTCCACAATGGCGTCAAACTCAATAAGATCTTCTTTAGACATGCGATTATGTGGGGTTAACGCAGAAGCGCTCAAAGCGCAAGCTTTCACCGATTGATTCATGGCTTTATGCCATCTTTATAAAATAAGGATAAATTCATATGCAGATAATGCTTGCGCAACTATTCGCTAATATGGCAAAACTATGGCACAAACCAGGCGGAGAAAGAATTCCTGTTACAAGAAAAAAAGTCTCGACTTAAATACTTGCAACCGGCATCTTACTCAAACGGTATTCATTCCTAATAACCCAAAACGGAGATATAATTATGGCTATTTCAAATTCTAACAAACGTGTTGCTGCAGTAACTAGTGCTTTTGCTGTTTTGACAACAGCAGTTTCGCTTACTTCTATTGCAGGTTGCGGTGGCGGCGGCGGTGGCGGCGGTGGCAATCCAAGTCCAAGCGCGTCTGCAACTCCAAACCCGTCTCCAACGCCAATTGTAACTATCGTTACCGATACCACTGTTGGCGGTTTTCAAGTTACAGCAACCAATGTTGATGGCAAAACTGATGCTCAAGTAGTTTCAACATATTTTGATGCCATTAACCGCGCCATCGCTGAACAAGTGGCTGCCAAAGATTTGCAAATCCCCGCAAACAAAACATTGGTTGTTTTGATTGCCGCTCAAAAAGACAATAGCGGTATCTTTAATATCACTGCTGTTTTTGGCGACCGCGCAGCTTATGGCGGGCAGTTAGTACAAATTTATACAGCAGTTAGCAACGGTGATGCGAGCAATGTATTTGCAGCTTCTGTCCTAGGCGAGAATACTGATAAAACAATCGTATCCATTTCTGACAAATCGACTGAAACCCGTTTGCAAGACGGTATCGCAGCAAATGCTTATACAGCTGCCGATGTTTCTGCAATTGCAACTTCACTAAAAACTGCACAGGGACGTTTCAAACGTGGTGACTTTGCTGTCCAATTCGCTAGAGCATTATTCAACACCAGCGCTTTAGACATTTTGGCGGTTCCCGCGGCAAATGAAAAACGCGTAACCACAATGAATACTGCAACGATGACTTCATTCTTGAAAGAGTCATCTATTGTTAGTGGCGGTGCAACGCCAACGCCTACACCTACACCTACACCAACCGCGACGCCTACACCAACGCCGACTCCAACTCCAACTCCAACTCCTTCAACAGGCCCAGCTTATGCGACTGGTACCAAGCATGATTTGGATAATTCCGCGCCTGTTTTCCAACCCGGCACACGTCCAGACGCAACTGGTAATAACGCAGATGTTATTCAGTTTGCTTATGGTACCATTCGTATCAAACATGCAATTAAGCAAGCTCAAGAAGCTAAGCAATTCTCGTTAGACAATGGTTTGACACCTCAACTAGATGTCATGATCAGTGCGGCTGGTAAAGTTACTGTTCGTTTGTCTAGACAAGATTACCGGAATTTCACACCTGGTGAAACCAAAACTATCTTCCAAGCTGGTGTTACAGTAGATGGTACATTAAATCAAAGCCCGTTTGACCGTGCAAAAGTTGGCTATGACAATCAAACAGAAGGTTCTTCACAAGTCGGTAAATCACTTTACAGCCCAGAAGATCTGCAACGTGGTGCTCGTTATACCAATGCATATTATTCACCTGCAGAAATTCGTGGTGCGGGTGCCTATCTAACTGATGACCAAGAATTGAAAATTGCGAATGCAGTTTATAAATTCATGAATGATAAGTTGACAATTGATATGTTCCCAACTTCTGGTGAAAAAATCTATGATGTGGATGTTGAAGGTCAAACTGTAATTGCAAGCAACAAATCAACTTTAAGTCCCTTCATGATTGCTAAACGTGATGCTGCAAATGGCAACGTTAAACTTTCATTGGTTACTTTTAGCAATGAATTCACTAAACCAAAAGCGCCAGTATTAGTGCCAGCTGCTTAGTTCGTAGTTATTTAAACTCTAAAGCCGCTCCTTCGAGAGCGGCTTTTTTTGTGTGCTAGCCTCATTATTCACAATATATGCGCTTAATTATAGCCATGAATCGCAGCAAAGCTGCTTCATTGCTTGATCTCCTCGGCTTTCTATCCTAAAAAACCATGATGATAAAATCCAAAGTGGCGCTGATTACCGGAATTACCGGGCAAGATGGGGCTTATTTAGCGCGGCTATTGTTGAATAAAGGCTATATTGTGCATGGCATTAAGCGCCGTGCTTCGTCTTTCAACAGCTGGCGCGTAGATGAAATTTACCAAGAACCGCATGCCACTGGCCGTAACTTTTTCATGCATTACGGCGATATGACCGACAGCACCAATTTAATCCGGCTGATCCAAGAAATTCAGCCCGATGAAATTTATAACTTGGCTGCGCAATCGCATGTGCAAGTCTCATTCGAAACGCCGGAATACACCGCCAATGCCGATGGCATTGGCACGTTGCGGATTTTGGAAGCAATCCGCTTGCTGGGTATGAATAAATCGGTGCGATTTTATCAGGCCTCGACATCCGAACTTTATGGTTTGGTGCAAGAAACGCCGCAACGCGAAACCACACCATTTTATCCGCGCAGCCCTTACGGCGTGGCCAAATTATATGCCTATTGGATTACGGTGAATTACCGCGAAGCTTATAGCATGTATGCTTGCAACGGCATTTTGTTTAACCATGAAAGCCCATTGCGCGGCGATACGTTTGTGACCCATAAAATTACCCGCGCGGTGGCGGAAATCCATCACGGGATTACTGATACTTTATATTTAGGTAATTTAGATGCTTTGCGCGATTGGGGCCATGCGCGCGATTATGTCGAAGCCATGTGGCTTATGTTGCAGCAAGATCAGCCGGAAGATTTTGTCATCGCCACCGGCAAACAATACAGCGTGCGCCAATTCGTGGAAAAAGCCTTTGCTTGCGTCAATCGCCAAGTGAAATGGCAGGGCAGCGGGATCGATGAAGTAGGCTTAGATGCCAAAACCGGCCAGTTACTGGTTAAAATCGATCCGCATTATTTCCGCCCCGCCGAAGTTGAATCCCTGATTGGCGATGCCAGCAAAGCCAAAGCCAAAATGGGCTGGGAACCGAAAGTAAATTTCGAAGCGCTGGTCGAAGAAATGGTCGCTTTCGATTTAAACACCGTCAACCGCCGCCAGCATTTTACCGAAGGTAAACCCGCCGATAGCGAAATGGCCTGGTTGGAAAAAATCGCCGAAGCGGATGCCGCTTAAAATCATGCTGGAACTTGTCAATAAACGCATTTGGGTCACCGGCCACCAGGGCATGGTGGGCAGCGCCTTGTGCCGCCGCTTGGTGCAAGAAAATTGTACTATCATCACCGCCACGCGGCAGCAATGTGATTTACGGGATAGCCACACGGTACAAGCTTTTGCCAAACAGCAAAAACCCGATATTGTTTTGCATGCCGCCGCCAAAGTGGGCGGAATTTTAGCCAATGCCACCTATCCGGTCGATTTTCTGGAAGATAATTTATTAAGCGCCACCAATGTGATTAGCGCCGCGCATGCCGTCAGCGTGCAGAAATTTGTGTTTTTGGGCTCAAGCTGTATTTACCCCAAACACGCGCCGCAACCGATCGCACCTGAAGCATTGTTAACCAGCCCGCTTGAGCCGACGAATGAATGGTATGCGCTGGCTAAAATTGCCGGCCTTAAACTATGTCAGGCCTACCGCCAGCAATATGGTGCGGATTTTATTAGTGTGATGCCATGCAATTTATACGGCCCAGGTGATAATTTTGATTTGCAAACCAGCCATGTGGCTGCTGCCTTACTGCGCCGCATTCATGAAGCCAAGCAAGCCAATGCACCGCAAGTCGTGTTATGGGGCACCGGCACGCCGCGCCGCGAATTTTTACATGTCGATGATTTGGCCGATGGTGTGATTTTCGCGCTGCAAAATTACAGTGATACCGCGCCGCTGAATATTGGTTATGGCGATGATATCAGTATTCGTAATCTCGCCGAATTGATTGGCGAGATTACCGGCTATCTCGGTGAATTCATACAAGATACCAGTAAGCCCGATGGCACACCGAAAAAGCTGATGGATAATAGCGTTATTCGCGCCATGGGCTGGCAGCCGCATTATACCTTTAAAACTGGTTTTGCCGCATTTTACGATTGGTATACGCAGCAAGAAATTGCCGCCGCCGCTTAAAGCTGCGTAGAGTGGGGCATGACCCCGGCGGCCCAATTACAAGCAACCATCGAGCAGCTGGAACAGATTTTCGCCGAAGCGCGCCCGGCCGATACCATCATCAGCGCCTATTTTCGCAACCGCCGTTTTATTGGCAGCAAAGACCGCAATATCATTGCGCAAACCACTTACCGCGTGTTGCGGCACCGCGAAAAATTACTGTGGTGGCTTGAACGGTTTTCTGCCGAAACGGATGGGCGCAACTTATTACTTGTCGATTTGCTTTTAGCCGAAGCGTGGACCGCTAAAAAAATTGAAAGCCATTTTACGGGCGAACGTTACGCACCAGAAATACTTACCCGTAATGAATATGGCTGGCTGAATAATTTGCAGAGCAAAGAATTAATTGCACCCGATATGCCGCCCGCGGTGAAATATGAATGCCCGCCGAATTGGTTGCCGTATTTTGAAGTAAGCCTCGGCAAACAGCTATGGACCGAGCTAGAAGCTTTGTGCCATTACGCGCCGCTTGATTTGCGGGTAAATACTTTAAAATCCAACCGCGCAAAATTGCTGGGCCAATTACAAGGCATGGGCATGCGTGCGGAAGCCACTACTTATTCGCCCTGGGGTATTCGTATGCAAGGGCGGCCCGCAGTGCAGGCCAGTTCAGAATTCCAAAACGGTATGATGGAAATTCAAGATGAGGGTTCGCAACTTATTGGCTTACTGTGTGATGCGCAACCAGGTATGCAGGTGATGGATTTTTGCGCAGGGGCGGGCGGTAAAACCTTGGCACTGGCAGCAACCATGCAAAACAAAGGCCGCTTGGTGGCCAGCGATGTGCTGGAAAAACGCTTGATACGCGCCCAAGAGCGTTTCAAACGGGCAGGGGCAGGGAACATCACCACACGGCCACTCACTTCCGCCAATGATAAATGGGTGAAGCGCAATGTGGGGTTATTCGACCGTGTCTTGGTCGATGCACCGTGCAGCGGCACGGGCGTGTGGCGGCGCAATCCCGATGCCCGCTGGCAACAATTGGGCCCTGGCATTGAGCAATTATTAATCGAACAGGCCACTATTTTACGTAGCGCCGCGCGATTGGTTAAACTTGGCGGCCGCTTGATTTATGCGACTTGTTCATTGTTGCAAATCGAGAACCAAATTCAGGTGCAAAACTTTTTAGCCGACCACCCGCAGTTTAAATTACTGCCAATGGTTGAGATCTGGCAGGCATTACAAACGGATAATCCGGATTTGAGTGCTGCTGCGCCGGTTGGCAACACAGATTATCTGGCCATGTCACCTGCGCAGCATCAGACTGACGGCTTCTTCGCGGCCATAATGGTGCGTGAATAATTCATTTTCCCGCAATGACATTGTCAAAATTTGAGTTTATAATGCTGCATGCTAATTGATTTGCGGGATGCAATCTTAACGCCAGGGGATGGCGCGGTGAATGAGGACGCGTTTGGCTGGCAGGCCAATGACCAAAGGGCCGTGATGTGGGTCTTAGACGGTGCCACTGGTCTAGGCGAACAACAATATATCCAAAATGCCTTAAGCGATGCGGCCTGGTATGTGGCCTGGTGGCAGCGTTTTTTATCGCATAATGCATTGGCTTCCATAGATTGGGGCACCATGCTGACCGATGGTATCCAAGATATCATTGCCATGTGGGCGCAACGCACCGGTTACCGCGAATTGCCGCGCTATGCGTTACCATCGGCATCGGGCGTGTGGGTGCGGGCTGAACCGCTAGAAACCGGTTGGCAATTATCGGTAGCCAGCACCGGCGATTGCCGTGGTTATTGGGTGGGGGATGATGGCACATTTATGCCGTTAGCCTTTGATCAGGACCGTGCGGTGGATCATGATACGCCAGCGGCCAAAGCCATGTATCAAAAGCGCCATGAATTATCCCTGGCTGATTTTAGGGCGCAAATGATGCCCTATATGCGGCAAGGTCGGGCGACCATGAATAACGGACCAGATGGTTATTGGATTTTAAGCCTGGACCCCAATGCGGTGGCCGAGTTTCCGCAGCAAACATTGGTGGTGGAAGGCAGCGGCCATTTAATTTTATCAACCGATGGCTTGTTTCGGTTTGTCGATACGTTTGAAGTCATGGATGCGCACACGTTATGTCGCCGTTTGCTCAAAGGGGAAATGTTGAATCTGGTGCAAAAGCTGCGCGCGATTGAACAAGCCGATCACGATTGTATGGCTGTGCCACGTTATAAAACGCGGGATGATGTGGGCGCCGCGGTTTGGCGTTTGCGTGTTGCTGCATAATTGCTAGGCAGTTGCGTTTCCGCGGCTTAAGATCCGGTTCATGCCATTGCAGAAATTTGTTTTAGCTTTTGCCTTTATTACGGTGCTTGGCTTGTCTGCCTGCGCAGGGGATAAGGACAAAGTAAAATTAACGGGCGAGCGCACTGCGCTACACAGTGCTGATGCCGTATTAACACCGGATGCAGCCCTGACAAAAACCACTATCACTTTACCAAGTATAACTAACAATGCGGACTGGCCGCAGATGGTAGCACCCGCTGATCATTTAGCTTTGGCTGCCAAACCGCGCCCCGTTTGGCAAAAAAGCATTGGCAGCGGTTCAGACCGGCGGCATCTGTTAACCGCTGAACCTGTTGTCGCCGATGGTATCGTTTATACACTTGCCAGTGAAGGTTTAGTCACAGCCCGTAAACTGGCCAATGGGGCTGAGCTGTGGCGCTTAAAAATGTGGCCAAAAAGTGCGCGTAATTATGCAGGGTTAAGTGGCGGTTTGGCGGTGCAGCAGGACACCTTGTATATTGCTACCGGCATGCCAGAATTAGTGGCGCTTGATGCCAAAATCGGCAAATTGCAGTGGCGGACCGCACTATCGGCACCGGCGCGCACCGCGCCAACGATTTACGATGATTACGTAGTGGTTATTACCCGCGACCAACAAACCCGCGCCTTGGCCAAAAGTGATGGCCATATGTTATGGCAACACAACGGCGATGTGGAAACCACCCAGCTCGCTCTTAGCCCGAGCGCTTTAGCCGATAATAGCGGGGTGATTGTGCAATATCCCGCCGGCGATATTGTCAGCATTCAACCAGAAAATGGTTTGGTCGCCTGGCAGGATAATTTAAAACCGGCCCAAGCGGTGCAGGCACAAGCCGAAGTAATCGCCGATACATTGGCCGCACCCGTGGCAGACCGCGATGTCGTAATTGCTAGCACGCTGGCCGGTCAAACCACAGCCTATGCCCGCCGGCTTGGCGATCCCCTATGGCAAATTCCCGTGGCGCTCAACAGCACACCATGGCTGGCCGGTGATTGGTTCTTTGCCGTTAGCACGGATGGCCAATTATTCGCCGCCTCCCGCAAAACCGGCCAAATCAAATGGCAAACCGCATTGCCCAACCATGTGAAAGATGATGTGGACACCGCTATCCGCTGGCAAGGGCCAGTGCTCGCCAATAACCGCTTATGGTTAGTAAATAACCAGGAAGAACTGGTGACCTTCGACGCAAAAACCGGCCAGCAATTATCAAAAGCAAAATTGCCAAGCATACCGGCTTTGCCGCCCATTATCGCCAAGCAAACCTTGCTTATTCTGCTTAGCAATGGCGATCTAATGGCACTACGCTAATGGCTAATTTTTCACCTCCTGTGTTTAAACTTGGCGTGGCGCATCTGGATCAGTTGCCCAATACACCGTGGCCGGAAATCGCTTTTGCGGGCCGGTCGAATGTAGGTAAATCCAGTTTAATTAATGCCTTGGCAGGTAGTGAAATTGCCCGTGTTTCCAATACGCCTGGCCGCACCCAGCAACTAAACTTTTTTAATTTGGGCGACCGTATGTATTGGGTCGATATGCCTGGCTATGGCTATGCTGAGGCACCCAAGGAACTGGTGCGCAATTGGCAGATGTTGCTGCGTGACTACTTGTTGGGCCGCACCCAATTGCGCCGCATCTATGCACTGATCGATAGCCGCCATGGTATTAAAGCGGTCGATACTGAATGGTTAAAGGAATTGGATAAAGCGGCAGTGAGCTACCAAATCGTGCTCACCAAAACCGATAAAATTAAACCCGATGCTTTAATTAAATTGGTAGCAGAAACCACTGCTGCTGTTAAAAAACACCCAGCCGCCTATCCCGAAGTGCTAACCACCAGCAGCGAAAAAGGCGATGGAATTGACCATCTTCGCGCATTAATCTTAGCAACCAGCTAAACGCTTTAAATGATAGCCGGAGAGAAAACTTTAATTCACGCTGTTAATCGCGTAAAACGCATCCATAATGTCACCCGAACTTAATCCCCAAGCCATTACCGCGCGGGCTTTGTCGGAAGCGCTGCCGTATTTGCAGCGCTATCGGAATGCACGCATTGTGGTGAAGTTTGGCGGCAATGCGATTGATGCCGGCGGCGGCAACCACGCTTTTGCCAAGGATATTGCGCTGATGGCGCAGGTCGGTATGCATCCAGTTGTCGTACATGGCGGCGGCCCGCAGATTGATCAAATGCTCGCGCGGCTGCAAATCCAATCGCACTTTGTCGATGGGCTGCGCGTTACCAATGCCGAAGCGATTAACATTATCGAAATGGTGCTCGCCGGTCAGATTAATAGAGAGATTGTCGGCTGGTTGCAGCAGGCGGGGGCTAATGCCATTGGTCTATCGGGCAAAGATGGCTACCTAATTGCCGCGCAGCGCATGCCCATCCAAACCAGTAAATCTGGCGAGCAAGTGGATTACGGTTTCGTTGGCCAGCCAACCAAAATCAATGTCGAACTCATTGAAAAATTATTGATTGAAGATTTGGTGCCGGTAATCGCGCCATTGGGGGCAGGGGCCCGCAGTGAAACTTATAATATTAATGCCGATACCGTCGCCGGCGCAGTCGCCGGTGCTTTGGAAGCCGAACGGTTATTGCTGCTAACCAATGTGCCTGGCGTGCTGAACAAGCAGGGCGAGTTGTTATCAGAACTCACAATCGCGCAGGTGCATGCCTTAATGGCCGATGGCACCATCGCGGGCGGGATGATTCCCAAAGTGCAAACCTGTATCGATGCCATTGCTGCGGGTGTCAAAGGTGCCGTGATTCTAGATGGCCGCGTGCCCCATGCCTTGCTGTTGGAAATCTTAACTGAAGGCGGGGCAGGGACTTTAATTACCCCTTAAACCACAACGCTGACCAGCGCGGTAGGCGAGGCGCTTGTATCGCCTGTATTTTTGATATCGTTCAGGGTATTATCGATCCCATGTAAATCATTTTCGGCATGTTTGATCTGGCCATCAAAGCTAGAATTTTTCTCCTGCTGCAATTTTGCTTTAGCCTGCTGCAATAACTCTTTGATCTGATTTTTCAAATTGTGAACTTTGTTGGTTAGTTCTTTGTCATCGGATTTTTCATTGGCTTGCCGGCGATATTGCTCAGCCACTTGCTGGGTAGTTTGTTTAATTGGTTGATCGATTTCGGTGGCCAGTTTTTCTAAATCCGTTGGCACTTCTGGTTTTTCTGCCGCCGCATTTGAATCTTCTGATTTTGGGATACCGGTGTTTGCTTGTGTATCGGCAGGCGGCTCAACTTTTGCCTTATCCGCCGATGGAGTTGCTACTGGCGTGGCGGCAATACTACCGCCGGCGCTGCCTGCGGCGGCGGCATAATCTTTTACCGCCGCGGCTAATTCGCGGGCTAACTGCGCTGCCTCACGCGCCATCGCTTTGGGATCGTTGCTGGATAGCAGTCGCAGGCTTTGCAACTTAGCCTTAATCTGCTCAATCTGCTGCCGGGCAGCTTCCTTGCGCTGGGCCTTCACATCGGTTTTGGAGGCCTCCAAAGTAGCCGAAATGCGTTTGGCCTCCGCTTTTTGGGCCAATAATGCTTTGGCTTTATCGGGATCATCCTGATACACCAGATCAAATAACACATTGGTTTTTTTAGGTTTTTGTATAGTTGCTGTATTTTCAACAACAGATTTCACGGCTGCTAATGCCGCATTACTCGATGAGCCGGTTCCATTTATCATTCTGCGCCCCGTTCTAGGCTAATAGCCGGATTTCTAATCCACTGATAATATACCATAAAACTACCAAAGGGGAAAGATGACATTATTTAAAACGATTATATTTAGGAAAATATTGACAAATTGTCTTTTTTTTGTTATGAAAATCATCTGGCTGTTTGTGCCTGTTTAATCGCTTAATACGGCGGTCTCTAAATTCCAAGGACAATTAATGCTTTCTATCATATTCAAAACGCTATTTTGCGATGGCAAAGCGGGTGTGTTTTCCACTTCTAAACTCTGGCTGAATATTGGTTATCTCACCATGACCATTGTGTTTTTAAAACAAACAGAACTGAGCTGGGAATTGTTGCTGGCCTACGGCGCAGTTGTCACCGGTAATCACACCGCCAGTTTATGGCTAACCAGAAAGTATCCCAATGATCACAATAATCCCGTTGCTGCTTAAATATTGGCGGTGCGGTGTTTATGGTTTTGCTAGCTTGGCAATCATCATTACCTTGCTGTGGCTGGGCCATGTGCGGCAGGAAAATCACAATCTGCACACCGATTTGCAGCAACTTCAGCAGGAAAATATCACGATGCAAGCCCGGCTAAAAACCACACAAGCGCGGGCGCAAAAAACCATCGCCGCGCTGGCGCTGGAACGGCAGCAGCAGCGCCTGCGTCAGATAAAAATCCAAAACATTCAAAAAGGAATTCATAATGCCGCGCCAAATGATGATGGGCCTGTGGCACCTGTGCTGCGTTCTGTGCTTGAGCAGCTGCGCCAGCCAGAACCCTATAATATTGACTGATTCCACGCCGCCGCTGCCAACCAGCAGTTATCAATGCGCCGATTGGCCGCCGCCGCCCAATAAACCGCAGCAAAGCGATGTGGCGCTATGGCTCACCCAAATTTATGATGCATATTGTGATTGCAAACAGGCATTGGCGGCTGCCGGCCAGGCAGGTTTAAAAGAATAGTGCTTTAGCATCCAAATGCTTAGAGCTAGCTAGCGAAGGATGGTGCCGACTGCAGGATTCGAACCCGCGACCTTCGGTTTACAAAACCACTGCACTACCACTGTGCTAAGTCGGCATTTATAACAATAATTTTTGGGCTCATCTTAACACTTGGCTTTACAGGCACTGTGCTAAGCCGAACCTAAAATTAAATTAAATGATTTCACAAAAATAACGCAACAAATTATGCAGCGTTTCCAAATTTTGTTAAATAGCGGCTTAGTTCGTCGCGGTCGCTAGTCAAACTCGGGCGGCCTTCCTGCCAATTGGCCGGACACAGGCGGCCGGTTTCTTCATGGTGCTGATGCGCATCAATCAGGCGCAAAATTTCGTCAATATTCCGGCCCATATGAAAATCATTCACCATCTGGCTGCGCACCACCCCCAATTTATCAATCAAAAAAGTCGCCCGCAACGGTAAGGTATCGTTCACTAACACTCCGTAAGCGGCAGCAATCTTGCGTGTTGGATCGCTGCAAACTGGGAAGGGAAGCGGCCCGGTGCCCCCTTGTTCCAACGGCGTTGCTAGCCATTGCTGGATCGCCAAATAGCTATCACAAGTAATCGCCGTAACCACCACCCCACGTTGCTGAAACGCTTTGAATTTCTGCTTCAAAGCTATCAACTCCGTCGGATCAATAAACGAAAAGGCCATACTAAAGAAAAACAGCACCGCCATTTTGCCGCTGACTTGATCAGCATAATTAAATTCGTTATTTACCGATCCATTTGGCATCACTGCCATGGCGTTAAAACTGGGAGCATTCTGCCCAATAATAATGGTCATTTCTCTTTTATCCTAAATTAAGTGTATTGCTTTGACTAGGACAGCTCACACCATTACAGCTCCCATCTGTGCTTTTGTAGCAGGTGCCACAAACTTCTGCCATCGGCAATCTAGCTATACCAGCCGCATTACCAAGTGAAAGAATCAATTGCTTTTGATCACTGATACCAATATTGCGATTATCGCAACCAAAGAATAAATTACCATTACTAGCCGTTACGATAGATAAACCATTTACGGAGTTAGGTGACTCTCCAAACAATGAAGCAATAACAAAATTTGGCATAACAGTTTGAACATAAAAGGGTGCTCTATCTCCTATAAGTGGTTTGTATACAGCTAAGCCGCCAGGGCCATAATCACCTATGGGTTCGTCAAGCCTCGCATCAGTTAACATGGTTTTTGGCATTACCCCATTAGGATTTGACCAAACCAATACCGTGCAATCTTCCTCGCCGTATTTTTTGGCATAAGGAGAGCCATAAATGCCAATTTGTTGGGCTTTTCCTTCTTCATGGTATGTTGCAAACCGATCAAAAAGTGTAGCGCTTGGGTTTTGTCCTATATTTCGGAAGTCGGCTGTATCTTTTTGAATTGCTTGAATTAAATTAACACCAGCAGCTGAAAGTGGAATAGCGTAAACACCTTGGACCTGACTTGCTGTCGCTTGCTTTGCTAACTCACCTTGCCAAGCGAATTCTGAATAAAAAGCGACTGAATGTGCACCTATCGCTTGTGATCTCATTATTTTGACCGGAATTTTACCGGCAGGAAAAGATAAATCACCATCATATATATTTTCTTTGGGGGAGCTTATATCCCAAACAATTTCCGGCAAAAATCTGCGTGGTAGTGGAATACTGTGTCCCATTAAATCGATAATCAAATCAGTTTCTGGCAGATCGCTGTAACCGATCATCAAACCGCCTTTCGGGCACCATGTTGGATCTTGCACAAAAATAACCACAAGGGTCTGGTTGCCGCGTTCCCGTGGCCAATGGCGATTGCCAGGCAAGGCATAGGCAAATGTGGAAGATTCGTTTTTACCGAAAGGGCCTGGGCCAATCATCGGTAATTCGTGCCCGTTTGGTGTAAATACTTTTAAACTATAAGGTATAGGGGTTGGCATATATTTTTCCTTTATAATATTATGGTATATTGAAGCCTGTTGCGGCTGGCGCAACTTTTTTGTTTAGATCATCATTGGAATTATCGACACGGAACATTCTGTTAAAATTGAACGTATTTTCGTTATTGCCCATGCGAGCAATATTTGGATCCACAGAATCGCCGGTAAATAAACCCAGGGGGCAACCCACACATTTACCATCGCAAACCTTGCCTTTAGTTTTGCACCAGCCAGGTAGATGGCTTTGATCTTGAGCCGTGGTTGAAACATGAAAACCATCTGGTTGTTGGCCTGCATTTAAGCCTAAGAAATTAGGGTTAGTTTTATCTCTAAGTTGTTGATCTTCCGGCCGAGCGGGTAAAGAACTATCTTCTGAAGAAGGCTGGTTGGTATAGCTATCTGTGCTAATCTTGCTGCGGCCAGTGCAATGTGAAATAGCTGTTCCTTCTTCACCTTTCCGCACCCTTACGCTATGCCCGCACGGACCGGTAACTGTTACCCATTCTTCAGGTAAAGTTGACAGACCTGTATCATTCACGGGCGATTGATACAATTTCTCTGGTTTGTTTTGGCTATCATTAAATTCAGGAACGGCAACAGGTAATTGATGTTGCGTTACTACCGGCGTGTGAACTAGTTCCGTTGTGTTAACTATATTTTGTGCAGTAGCAAAATTTTGATTAGCGGCAAGTATCGCATTATTGCTAGCAACCATCGCCACGGATTGCTGTTGCAAGGCTTGCTGGGTGGCGAATTGTTGTTTTTCGGCTTCTAGGCGGGCGATTTCTTGTTTGTTGCGTTCTAACTCGGCCTGGGCAGCGGCATTTTGTTGATCGAGCTGTTGTTGCAGCAAAATGGCTTGCTTTTCTTTCTCAATTGTTAGCGTCTCCGCCTGTCGCAATTGCCAGAGATATTGCGCATATGCTTTACGATCTGGATGCACATTTGGATCGAATGCCGCTCTCAGTAAATCAGCCGGCGACATGCTTTCATTAATCGGCTCATTTTTATAAATGATTGAACCAACGGTGGCGATACCCAAAGCTTGCTGCTTACGAATATTGAATTCAGCCAATAAATAAGTACGCAGTTCTGGTGATAGGTTGGGATTATTCAGCATCGCCAAAATAGCTTCCGGTGAAGTTTCACCACTTAGCTGAACTTGGGTGATGGGTTGCGCCGCTGTCGTTGTCGCAGTATTCGCCGCTAGCGGATTTTTATTGGTGATTAAAGCGGCGGGATCAATTGATTGCGTTTCAACACCGGCTGTTTTGGCAATATCCTTGGCAATTTGCTGCAGTAAAATTTGTTGCGCAGCTTGCAGCGTTGGGTCATCCGGATAAGTTGCCGCAACTTTGAGAAGCGTTTCCAAAGTCTGTAAATGCGCTTCAATACCAGCTAGTGTTTTGCCATCACTTTGCGGCGCGCTGGGATCAATGCTGCCATGCACGGCCATCAGTGCTTTGTGCACAGCCTGCAAAGCAATATTATCGGGTGCGGCTGCCAGCGCCTGTTCAATTTGGCGGATATTTTGTTGCACGACATCGCGCACATTTAATGGATCAGGAGTAGGAATTTGCGCGGCGGCATTAACTTCGTTCCGCATGGCCGCAACTTGCTGCGGTGCTTGGTCTAAAGCGGTTAGATATTGTGCGGCTTGCTGAACTGGCGGCGTATTTTGAACTTGTTGAACCACTTGCGCTAATGCGGTCTGCAATGGCGCGGCGGTAGGTTCAGTGGCTAGCAATGCTTGCATGCCAGAAACCTGGCTTTCAAATGCTTGTTGCGGCGCAAATGATTGTATTACGCTGGCGGTAAAGATCTGTGCCGCTTGCTGGATATGTGCGGAGGTGTCAGCCGCGCTATTTTTCAAATTATTTAATTGAGTATATAAATGATAGCGATTGGCTTCGGTCACAAAATTGCTTGGCCGCATAGCATCAGCCGCCATAATTCCAGTTGCCGCAATCGCCATAGCTGGCGCTGCCAGCACATTTAGCAAATTGCTATAAATTTGTGGTTGATGAGCAGGCGGTGACGCGGCGAGCGCTTGGGCTGTGAAATCGCTAAAATGCTGGCCAGTTATGTGTTGGAAATGTTCGCGGCGCGCTTCTCCTTCAAAAGACCGGCTAATGCGCTCATTAACTGGTTCATTTAATTGCCGTTCAAATTCTTGAATTGCTGGTTGCAGATCTGGCGCTTGTTCTTTAAAGCCAGGTTGTTTGGCAGCTTTCTTCAATGCTGGCATTACTTGCTTCAGGGTATCATCTAACGCTGCTGGATTAGTGTTATTCTGGACGGCTTTTTGCAGATTTATTGCCGCCATTTGCAGTTCAGTATTGTCTGGGGCGGCGTGCATGGCTGCATTCACTGCGGCTTGCATGCGCAGTGTATCTTCCCGCCGGACATCAGCAGCAATAAATGGTGTGGCCGGTTCCACAACTGCCTGCAACACCGTTTTAAATGCTTGCTGCATTTGGCTGGCGGCGGGATCAATCAACGCTGCGGTGCTGGTTTGGTTAAGCTGCGGCGCAATGCGTGCCAAATTTACAATTGCCTGCCGCACTGCCATGGGGGTTTGCGGTGGGTTTTCATATAATTGCAGTAACACCTGCCCAGGTGCCGTTTCCGCCGGCCATTGTGCCATCAATTCTGGGGTCAAAGCTTGCTGCAGCGCAGCCAATGGCTGTTTCAGCGTTTGGTAAGAGGCTAAATCCAAAGTCTGGTTGGTACCAGATAACGGTGGATTGGGCTGTTGTGCGATTAAGGCAGTCTGCTGCAAGCCAATCAATTGCTGGTGTAAATGCTGGTTGCCAACTGATTGTCCAGCAAATGCAACGGCCATTTGCTGCATTTGCGCCAATGGCAATTCAGCCGTTACAGCAATCGGCGTTTGTTCCGGCGGTAATTGTGCAATATGTTGCGCACGATTGATCTGGCCAATGGCAATCGCTTGACCTTGCAAAGTATTTAATGCTTGTGCATATTCTTGTTGGCTAACAGGTGTGATAATACCCATTTCCTGCCGCAAAGCAGGCGGGGCAATGGTAATTAAAACGGCGATATTTTCCTGGGCAATAATGGCGGCCTGGGCGATTTGTGAGCTGCTACTTAATTGTGGATCGGTCGCTAAGCGCTCCACCGTTTTATTAAATTCAATTGCAGTGGCGATTGGTACATCCCGTATGGTGGCGGGATTGGCCAATTGCGCGGCTATAGCTGGCAAGGCTTGCTGTACCTGTTCTCTTAATTGATCTGGCGTATCTGGATGCCGTGCGGCTTCTACCGCTGCTTCCAATTGCATAATATTATAAGCAATTTCTTCGGTCCGTTTTTTACCAGGTAGGCCACCAATATCATTCATGCTTGCAAAATTGCCGGCGATCATTGGCCCTATGACAGCGCCAACAGCCAAATTCTGGGCGGCCGCAGGCGAGATACTGCCAGGCGCGGCATCTGTTGCAAGATGCAGCAAGATATAACGCTTACCTTCCGGCTGCATGCCAGCCAGGTTGGCACCGCTGCCTCCCATGCTGCTATTGCCTAAACCATGTTCAAGCGTCAAATTCTGCTTAACTTCACCGCCATCCATCCCATCTTCGCTAAAAATAGCCATCAGTTCGGCAGCATGCCCAGTCCCAAAACTTTTAACCGGTGTGCCATGCGATGAAAGGCGTAAATTAATCGTTTTTGCCCCTGTTTGTTGGGCAAAAACCGTAATTCTTTCAGTAATACTGCGCAGGAAAAGAGGAAAATACTCGGCCCCTTCCGGTAAGCTGCTGCCGATTTTTTTATAAACGCTGCGATAAAGACTATTAGGATCTTCTTCGTTAATTTCCAAAGAAATTTCAAATTCTTTGGTCGCGGCCAACAGCTGTTTGATTTCTTTCAATAAACGTGGGTCACGCGCATGGTATTGCACGGCCACCGTATCGGAATTTTGAAAGCCCTTTAGTAATACTTTATGGGTCGTGCCCTGCTGGAAATTGACATTGTCATTATCAGGCGCTGGGCGCAGGGATTCAGGGGTGGCTAAAGCTGCAAAATCAGAGGATTGAACAGGTTTAAATTCGTGATTGGGCAGATCAGCCGCCGCGATGGGTGCTTGCGCGGCAACGAGTTCATCAAATGAGCGCGCAACAGCGAAACGGTTGGCGCTGCGTTTAACAGCAAAGCGGGATATGGCCGGAAAACCTTCTCCAAACTTGGTTTCATCAAGTTCGGAAGCGGGTAGGGTTGCTGCAGGCATGTTCTAAACCTTATTGCGAATTATTCTCATCTTCGTGTAAGTGAATTGAGAATGATTTGCAACAAACAAATATAAATTTCTTATCTTGTTGTATGTGGAAATTATTTATAGAGATGTAATGTTAGATTTTTAATTAAGCACTTCAAACATATAGCCTGTGTCTTGATGCTCTTGAATACTTTTATCGAATAGCTCGATGGAAGGTGGTTGAACGCCAAGCAAATTTGGATCGTTATTTACAATGGTAACGGCCCGAGTCATCGCTGCACGAATTAAATGGCAAGCACCATTAATATCCAAAACATGCGAATTAGGATTAATACGATATTTTTTTGCTGCTTCATTGAAGCCAATATTAGGCAGCAACATTTCGCTAACACGCAATGCATCCAATAATTCCGTTTTGGTATCGACCAGTGGTATACCAGTTTGGCTTTGCCTGCGTTCTGCCCGCCAGGTGATAACACATGCTTCAGACCAAATCATCAGCAATTTAGCTAGCTGAATTGGGGTAATACTCCAACGATCATTGGTTTTAACATCGGATAATTTTGCTGCTTCAATTTTTTTAAAAACAGCTTCAGTATATAATGGAATGCCGGCGCGAACTGCATGTTCGCGTTCATGTCCAAAATCTTCCTCATACTGCCAACCACCTTCAGGTTGACAAGTTAAAATAATTTTTTTGCCATCTAAACCATGTATCATACCTTGGCTTTCCCGTGACATAGAAACAACCAAATTAGGATGACTATATTTGGTCAAATTAATAGGTTCATCACCGTAAATAATATACCAACTTGTTGGTGGTGGTGGTACTTGCAGGAAATTAGATACTTCTTGAAACTTTAAGGCACCTGCTTTGACTGTTTCATTGGCAAGTTCTGAAGCAGTTTCCAAGTCAGTGGCAATAGTCCCCGCAATTTTAAAAAGGAATTCATTAAAATCCTGAATGTTTTTCTCTGCACCTTTTAAGCAAATAATGTGTAAATCTGAAGGTATAGCTTTTTCTACATGCCATTGAGGAATATTTCTGGTGCGTCGCATGCTAAAATGATCTAAAGTCAGGCGAATTAGTTCTTTACGAGCGCGCGTATATTCCATGCCGGAACCTAAACCGGTTACGGGTACCTCTGTTTCCTTAAAGTAACTATCAATTGTCATCTTCTATAATATATCTTGTTGGTTTGACAAAAACTGTCAATTTATACAAGCATTTTTTCACTTGCACGGGCTTATGTCAAAAACAATAAATACTTTCAGCTTAAATTTCTATGTTTAAATGCCCAAATGACTATCGAATTTTTTTTTCAAAGCTTTTGCTTTTTCTGGTGAACGGATTAATTCGACTGTAAATTTGTCGTTTTTACTCAACAAAGCCGTAAGTTGCGGCGGTTCAGCTTTTTTTATTTTTTCAGCGTTAATATAAAATTGGTCAATTAGTTCGGCAAATGGTTTACGCAATTCTAGTGTTAAAATATAATCACCAATCAAAACCAGCGATGTGCCTTTCATATTAGAAAATACACTTTCACCGAATATATTTTTACCTGGTACTTCTTCCCACATTGCCAATGGCTCTTGATCCAATTTTGTTGTTCCACCTATAATTCTATAAATTAAACCACCCCAATTTTTTATTGCTTGATTGAAACGGAGTTCAGCCCCTTCTGAAAGGTAATAAAACCAGGGATGATAAATAAAACCATACTTAACTTTAGTCTTATCTTGATGTATTAATGATAACATTATTTGTAGAAAGAATAAATTGGCAAATCCAAGATTTGTAAAGTTCCATCTATTCTTATTTGAGTTTTCAGGAATAAGCATATCAAGCGCATTATGCTTAATATGAGAGTTGAATGCTTGTTGCCAATATTCTGCTTGTTGTGCTACCCAACCAGTATCTAAAATACAATATGTTTTTAGTTTTGTGATAACTAATTTTTCTTCCAAATCCTTAATTGCACGGTAAATTGAACGAACTGCAATACTAGGATTATTTTTTGAAATTATATCCCATAATTCTTTAACTGTTAGAGGGCCACCATCAAGTAATTGGTGAACAACCAAGCTTTCTATATCATTTTGTAAGATTTGTATATGCATCGAACTGATTGTTATTTAACTTAAATTAGCAGTCATTGTCTAGGGTATATTAAATATTTTTATTCTATTAAATAATTGACATGCATAAGAATATATAGCTACTTTGGATACCCATCGTCTGGCTTAAGGCATGCCTCGGCGGTGGGTGGTGAAATTTCACTGCAATTAACATCCAATCGGGAGATCGAAATGCCAAAGATGAAGACCCATTCGGGCGCCAAAAAGCGGTTTAAAATAACCGGCACCGGCAAAGTTGTGCATAAAGGCGCCAATAGCCGCCACTTGTTGCGCAATAAGCCGCAATCATCCAAGCGTAAATTACGCGGGACCCATATTATGTCAGCGGCAGATACACCGATCGTGTTGAAATGGCTGCCTTACGGTAAAAAGGGAGCATAAGACATGGCACGCGTTAAACGGGGCGTCACTTCGCACGCCAAACACAAAAAAGTTTTAAGCCAGGCGAAGGGCTATTACGGCCGCCGCAAAAATACGATCCGTATTGCGCGTCAGGCAGTTGAAAAAGCCGGCCAGTACGCGTATCGCGACCGGAAAGTCCGTAAGCGTGATTTCCGCGGTTTATGGATTCAACGGATCAATGCGGCCGTGCGTGAAGAAGGCTTAACCTATTCGGTCTTCATGGGCATGGCGATTAAGTCTGGCCTGCAATTGGACCGTAAAATTCTGGCCGATATGGCTGCGACCGATCCCACCGCGTTCAAAGCATTGGTTGCACAAATTCGCACCGCTGCTTAAAGCTTTTTAGCTTAGCAAAAAAACCGGTTAGGCAAATTGCTTAACCGGTTTTTTGTTGTCTATATTTTCAACAAATTCTCCCAATTCATCCAAAATCGTCCGCGCTCCTTTCAAGCGTTGCTGCGGATTGCCCCAACTGCGGGCAACCACCAATTTTTGATCGGGTCGAATGCGTATGGCAATTGGATTTTTTTGGATGTAAGCAATCAGCGCCGCTGGGTTAGGGAAGGTGTTATCTTTTAATGAGATGACCGCGCCGCGCTCGCCGGCATCAAAGCGCAGAATATTACATTGCTTGCACAAACGTTTCAGCGTGACCATGGCGAGCAAATTATTCACTTCATCCGGCAATGGGCCAAACCGATCGATTAATTCGGCAGCAAAACTTTCGCTCTCACCAACATCATGTAAATTCGATGCACGGCGGTATAGTTGCATACGTAATGGTAAATCGGTCACATAATATTCAGGGATCAGCACCGATAAGCCAAGATTAATGGTTGGCGACCAATCACCAACCGGCACGCCCATTTCGGCCAGAATTTTATCGCTATCAATCCCGCTTTGCGCTTCCTGCACGGCTTCTTCCAGCATCTGCTGGAACAGTTCCACACCCACTTCGCGGATATGACCGGATTGTTCTTCGCCAAGCAAATTCCCGCCGCCGCGCAATTCCATATCATGACTGGCCAGTTGGAAACCGGCACCAAGCGTATCGAGACTGCTGATCACCTCTAACCGCGCTTGCGCCGTTGGTGTCAGCGAATGGTTTTCTGGCCAGGTGAGATAGGCATAACCACGTTGCTTGCCGCGCCCAACGCGGCCGCGTAGCTGATATAATTGCGCGAGGCCAAATAAATCGGCGCGGTAAATCACCATCGTATTGGCGCGCGGAATATCAAGGCCGGATTCAATAATGTTGGTGGCCAACAGTGTATCATATTTACCATCGTAGAAAGCCTGCATCCGTGCTTCCAATTCCATTGCAGGCAATTGTCCATGCGCAGTCAACACTTTCAATTCCGGCACCAATTCGGTTAAGCGGTCACGCACCGCATCCAAATCTTCAATACGCGGGCAGACGAAGAACGATTGCCCGCCGCGATAATGTTCGCGCATCAGCGCTTCACGGAGAGTGAGCGGGTCAAATGGCAGCACAAAAGTGCGCACGGCTAGGCGGTCAACCGGCGGCGTGGTAATTAAACTCATCTGGCGCATACCGTTCAGCGCTTGTTGCAGCGTGCGCGGAATTGGTGTGGCAGTTAATGTCACCACATGCACATTATGCTGTAATTGCTTTAAACGCTCTTTCTGCTTCACACCAAAGCGTTGTTCTTCATCAACAATCAACAAACCCAAATGCTTAAATTGAATGGATTTGCTCAGCAACGCATGTGTGCCGATCACAATATCTAATTGGCCAGCCGTTAAATCTTCCTTATATTGCTTGGCATCTTTCGGTGTTACCAATCGCGACAGCTGGCCGATTTTCACCGGAAAGCTATGAAAGCGTTCCTTAAACACACTGAAATGTTGGCGGGCGAGCAGGGTAGTAGGGGCGACCACTGCCACCTGAACCCCGCTCATCACCGCCACAAAAGCGGCACGCAGAGCGACCTCCGTTTTACCAAAACCAACATCGCCGCACACCAAACGATCGGTCGTATGGCCACTGCCTAAATCCTGAATAACCGCGGCAATCGCCTGCAATTGGTCGTCCGTCTCGGCATAAGGGAAGCCAGCGCAAAATTGCTCATACATGTTATCCGGTGCTTGCAATGGTTCGGCTTGCGAAAGTGCCCGGGCCGCAGCCGTTTTAATCAGTGCCTGCGCCATATCGCGCAAACGTTTTTTAACCGCGGCTTTGCGCGATTGCCAACCAGCCCCACCAAGCTTATCAAGCGTACCATCCGAGCCCTCGCCGCCATAGCGCGATAGCACATCCAGATTTTCCACCGGCACATATAATTTATCGCCGCCGCTATATTCCAGCAGCAGACAATCATGCGCCGCGCCATCAACCGTCAGCGTTTCCAGTCTCACCAAACGCCCAATACCGTGCTCGTTATGCACAATCAAATCACCAGGATTGAGCGTGGCGAGTTCGCTAATAAATTGCTGATTACTTTTCTTGCGTTTGCTGGAAGTGGCGAGTTTATCGCCCAGAATATCTTCTTCACTAATCACCGCATAATCGGGCCCGATAAACCCTTTTTCTAACGGACAGGCAGCCACAGCAATGGTTTTTAGATGCGCTTTGCGCAAGGCATTAAACGCAGCCCAATTATCCACCGGAATAATTTCACGCGCTGTTTCCGAATTAGCTTCCCGCAATAAATTCAACACACGGTCACGGCTGCCATCGCTATAAGCTGCAATCAGAACTGCTTTGCCATTGGCCTGCAATTGGTCGATCTGCGCATGCACTTCCGTCCAAATATTCACGCCGCGTTGTGCGCGTGTGGTGGCGAAAGAAAGACCAGATTGATAGTTATCGCCTTCATGCGGCACAGAAGTTGAAAAGGTAGACAGTTTAATTTCTGTAAAACTACTCAGCGTTTTTTCAACTTCATTGGCTTTCAAATATAACCTGTCGGACTTTAAAGCGCGATATGGCTCGCCCTGGCGTTGCTGGTTAAAACGTTGGCGGGCTTCGTAAAAATCACCCACCTGTTGCAGACGGGCAGTAATCGCTGCGGGCAATTGCTGATCAAACACCAGCGTGGCAGCTTGCGGCAGATAATCAAACAGCGTGCCCATTTCGCTGTAAAATAGTGGCTGCAAATGTTCGATCCCTGGCGGCATGCGGTTATCGCTAACCGCATGGTATAAACCATCATCCGCGCTCGGCGTCCCGAAATTTTCGCGGTAGCCACTGCGAAACGTGCTAATCCGGTCGCCACTCATCAAAATTTCACGCGCCGGTAATAAATTGATACTGTTCAACGGCGTGGTGGATAACTGGGTATTGGGATCAAACGCGCTGAGCTTTTCTAAAACCGCCCCGAATAAATCTAACCGCACGGGCTGTTCTTGGCTGGGCGGGAATAAATCAATAATGCCGCCACGCATCGCATATTCCCCAGGCTCGCGCACGGTGCCCACACGGTTGTAACCATTTTCTACGACAAACCGTTGCAAAGCATTGCTATCTACTTTTCCGCCTGATTTTAAAGCCATCGCGTGGCCGCGCAAGGCTTGCGGCGGAATCACCCGCTGGGTAATTGCCCCGGCGCTAGTTAGTAAAATAGCAGGTGCAGTAATTTGCAGTTGCGCCAAGGTGGCCAATCGTTCAGCCACAATATCCGATTTGGGGGATACGCGGTCATAGGGCAAACAATCCCAAGCAGGGAAACTCGCGACGCTTAAATTCGGCGCCACAAATTCCAGCAAATTTTGCAGTTGCTTCAGATGTGTATCTTCTTGCGCAATGTAAACAAGATGGGATGTTTTTTGTGCTGCCAGCCACCAGGGCAGGGCAGCATTCGGTAATGAAATAGTTGGCGATGGCGACATGCGTTAAGATTTAAGCATATGCATTTGCAATTAACTTGTCGAAGATTTGTGTTATTGATTTTGCAACCAAGCAAGTAATTCTAAAGGTTCATTGATGATTGCAATTGCCCCTGCATCTTGCAGCTCTATTTTGGAGCCATAACCCCAACTGACACCTAGGCAATTTACGTGGTTGGCTGTGGCACCCAACACATCAAACTCGCGGTCACCGATCATTAAAGCATTTTCTGTGGCTAAACCCTCAGTTGTCATAATATAGGTAATTAAATCAGCTTTATCGGCATACTGGCCATTTAATTTGCTGCCATAAATGTTTTGGAAATGATGAGCTATTTTAAAATGTTCAAGAATTTGCTTGGCAAAAATCTGAGGTTTGGAAGTTGCTACAAATAGGATATAATCAGTATTTTTTAACTGTTCTAAAAGATATGGAATTTTCGTATAAACTTCGTTTTCATATAAACCAACAGTAGAAAAACGTTCCCTGTAATAATCAAGTGCTTCAGCCGCACGATGCTTTTCAGCTTCACCCAATATCTTCTCAAAAGATTTTAAAAGTGGTGGGCCGATACACCAATGCAGATCAGTACCAAGTGGTATTGGTAAAGACATTTGCGCTAAGGCATGCTGAATACAGCTGGTAATGCCAAGAGCGGGATCAGTCAATGTGCCATCAAGATCAAATAACAAATGTCGGTAACACGGCATAAAATATTTAGCTTTTGCTTGTTCATCTCAACAAGTTTAAAAAAAGTGCATGCCCCATTTTATCATCGAACATACCGATAACATTCAACCGCAGGGAAATTGGGCGCAGGTATTTGATGCGCTGTTTACTGCGGCCGCGGCCAAGCCAACGATGATGCGGCCAGATATGAAGGGTCGGGCGCGGCAAATCACCGGCGCTTACATGACCGATGGCAATCCCAACCAGGCCTTTGTACATTTGGAATTGGCGCTGATGACCGGGCGGGATCCAACCATGTTAAATGAATTGGGCGCCGAACTATTAGCGATTATGAGCCAAGTTTTTAAAACGGATGCGCCATGCCAATACAGCATCGAAATGCGTGAAATGAACCGTGCGCTGTATTTTAAACAAATCGTATAGATAATAAAAAAAGCGGACTGTTTGTGCAGCCCGCTTAATAATGCCAATGCGAAAATAGTTATTTCTTCTTGGCCGGTGCAGCGGCTGCCGCTGCCGCATTTTCTTTGCTCTTTAATGCAGATGGCGCCGCGATGGTTAACAATGTTGCGTTATCATCATGGCTGACGGCTTTTGCGCCTTCAGGCAATTTGATATCACGCAAGTGTACTGCTTCGCCCACTTTCATAGTACCCACATCAATCACAATTGCTTTGGGAATATGGGTTGCTTTGCAACGTACTTGCAATTCATGTACCACTAAATTCAATACACCACCGGCTTTTAAACCAGCTGATTTTTCGGTGTTGCGGGCAATTACTGGAACTTTAACCAGAATGGTGGTTTCATTGTTCACGCGCATAAAATCAATATGCACAACCTCTTCACTCACGGGGTGACGTTGCACATCGCGCGGCAATACCTTGTGGTCTTGGCCATTAGCGGTAATGGTCAGCGTGCGGGTGAAAAAACCAGGGGTGATGGTTTTCACAAAACTGCGTTTATCCAGATTAATGCTAACTGGCGTTTCCTTGTTGCCGTAGATAACGGCGGGTATCAAACCTTCACGACGGGCAGCGCGGGCGGTCCCCTTGCCGCTCTGTTCCCGTAATTCAGCCTGAATAGCTTCTTGAGACATGTTGTTTTCCTTTGTAACGTGCCGCCTCCAGGGGTGCGGATCACAATTGCTATAGAGAAGAATTACAAAGGTTAATGCAAGAAATTTAGACAATAAAAAAGCCGCCCGTAGGCGGCTATATTATAAACAAAGCTTAGTAATTATTCTTCGGTTTCTTCAGTTGCCATTGCGGCCACGCGCGCTTTATCACCAGCACCTTTGGCTTCTTTATTGCGGTCAACCAATTCGATCACGGCAATCGCCGCCGCATCACCTTTGCGGAAGCCAGCTTTCATAATACGCACATAACCACCTTCGCGGCCGGCATAACGGGTGGCCAGATCATCAAATAATTTACCCACAACGCTTTCGTTGCGCAACCGGCTGATGGCGATTCGGCGATTTGATAAGCCGCCTTTTTTACCAAGCGTAATCAAACGCTCAACAATCGGGCGCAAATCTTTGGCTTTTGGCAAAGTGGTGGTGATCTGCTCGTGCTCCAATAATGCGGTTGCCATATTGGCAAACAACGCACCGCGGTGCTCTTTTGTGCGGTTTAACTTACGGCCGCTCATTCCATGACGCATGGTATTCTCTCAATTTCCTAGTCTCGTTTTGGCAAAGCTTGGTGCTTATTACCAGAAAAATTTTGGCGGAGCCAAAACTTCGCCTTTAAAACACTCCCTTGCAATAGAGCGTTAAAATTTAGGCGTATTCTTGATTATCGACCTTTTTCACCAAATCTTCGATGTTTTCAGGCGGCCAGCCGGTGACATTCATGCCTAAAGCTAGGCCCAAATTATTAAGCACATCTTTGATCTCTTCCAAAGATTTACGGCCGAAGTTTGGCGTTTTTAGCATATCTGGTTCGGTTTTTTGCACCAAATCGCCGATATAAACGATGTTGTCGTTTTTCAAGCAATTCGCGGCCCGCACCGAAAGTTCCAATTCATCCACTTTGCGCAATAGATTGCGGTTGAATGGTAGGTCTTCCTTTTTCTCGCTTGCTTGGGCGCTGCGTGGGTCATCGAAATTAATAAAGACTTGTAATTGGTCTTGTAGAATACGCGCAGCCAAAGCCACTGAATCTTCCGGCGATACTGTGCCGTTACTTTCGATATCCATGATCAGTTTATCGTAATCGGTCATCTGACCAACCCGCGCGTTTTCAACTTTGTAGCTAACTTTGCGGATGGGTGAGAAAATGCTGTCGATGGGAATCATACCAATCGGATCATCTTCCGCGCGGTTTAATGCCGCTGGGCGGTAACCTTTACCATGTTGGACAACCAATTCCATGTTAATGGTTGCGCCTTTATCCAAGGTACAGATCACCAAATCAGGATTCAGAATTTCCACATTGGCTTGCGCTTCAATTTGGCTGGCACGAATTTCGCCCGGGCCAGTTGCTTTTAACTTCAAACGCTTCGCACCTTCGCTTTGCAAACGCACCGCTAAGGTTTTCAAGTTCAAGATGATATCGGTGACATCTTCACGCACGCCTGGGACTGACGCAAATTCGTGCACCACACCTTCGATTTTAACAGCGGTAACCGCTGCGCCCTGCAATGAAGATAACAGGACGCGGCGCAAGGCGTTGCCTAAAGTTAGGCCAAAACCACGCTCAAGCGGTTCAACCACGACATTACTTTGACGACGCTTATCAGCAGGCGAAGTCACATTGACTTTATTTGGTTTAATCAATTCTTGCCAGTTACGTTGCAACATTGGGCTATCCCTTTAGGGTTCGGGTATAAATTTTTAGATTAAACGCGGCGGCGTTTAGGGGGGCGCACGCCATTATGCGGCACCGGCGTAATATCGCGAATGGTGTTCACGGTAAAACCAAGGTTTTGCAAAGCGCGCAACGCAGATTCGCGGCCGCCACCTGGGCCTTTTACTTCCACATCCAATACTTTTACACCGTGTTCTAATGCTTTGCGTCCGGCATCTTCCGCAGCCATTTGCGCAGCGAAAGGTGTAGATTTACGCGAACCTTTGAAACCCTGATGGCCAGAAGTAGACCATGAAATGGTATTACCGCTTTGATCAGATATCGTGATGATCGTATTGTTGAAGGTCGCATTAACATGCGCGACCGCCATAGTGATATTTTTACGCTCTTTACGCTTAAGGCCTGCGCCTTTTGCAGCTGCTGGTTTTGCCATGAATCTACTCGCTCAATTACTTCTTGGTCGCTTTTTTCTTACCAGCGATCGGTTTCGCTGGACCTTTACGGGTCCGTGCATTGGTATGCGTCCGTTGACCACGAACCGGTAAACCTTTCCGGTGACGCAGACCGCGGTAGCAGCCCATATCGGTTAAACGTTTGATATTTTGCGATACATCACGGCGAAGATCACCTTCTACGATGTATTCAGCATCAATCGTTTCACGGATGCGCAGAATTTCTTGTTCTGTTAACTGGTTAACCCGTTTTTCAGCAGGGATGCCCAATTTGTCACAAATCAGCTTTGAATTAACCGGACCAATGCCCTGGATATAACGCAAGCCAATTTCTACTCTTTTTTGCGTGGGGATATTCACCCCGGCAATACGTGCCACTCGCAACTCCTTGAATTAAAGATTATTGAACTGTCATCAATGGCGCTCTCATACCATCAAGTCAAATTTTTTTTCAATTTTTTCGGTATGTGGCATTTATAACACAAATGCTTATTCGTTGCTTGTTAATTTTTTATAATACACTTATTTAGGAGTAAATATGGCACATTATAATCCACCGGTAGAACCTGCAATAAAATTGTATTTGCCGCGCAAGTAACTGGTCAAAAAGCAAAATCGCTGCACAGGCTGAAAAACCAATTTTTTAAATTTGATTTAAAAACCTCGGATAGTAATTTTGGGCTATAGAGAGGCCTTGAATACTGTTAAAAACAATCCAGATTTTGAGTTGAAGTTAACGAGCAAGCATGCTGCAGGTAATATTATTGAAGGACCCGCTTTTTCTATGTTGGCAACAGATACAGAACATGGCCGAGTATATGCATGGATGCAAACCAGTTATGAAGGTGAAGCATCTACGGAATCCAAAAAGGGGCTTTACCGCGCAACTAATAAATTAGAGGAATTTATTAGTTCGCAACCAAAAGGGGCGGTAAAAGTTCAATTGGTAGCGCATTTACCCCAAGATGTTGGTGCCTATCAAAATTCAGGGGTAACGGCTAAGAATGTTGATAATATAGTAGGAAAATTGCCAACAGGAGCAATAATTAAAATTACTGGTAAAGGACAAACAGATTATTACCATATAACTGGCTATATAAATTCACGCAGTAAGCGCATACGCATCTTAATGTTAAACTTAATCAACGAAACGGTTCCAGCGCGAGCAGGTTAATTGAGATTATGCAAGACGCTTTAAAAAATCACGCCCAAATTGAACTTGCTTTGCCGAAAGCGAAAGACATTGCTCCGGCAATAAATATAGCACCCAGTTCAGTAGCACCTAATTTAGCGGCACCTAAAAGTGGAATGCTTTAAACTAATTAATCAAACCTTTAGCAGCATTCACAATATCCTCCACCTGCGGCAGGGCCAGTTTTTCGAGGTTGGCGGCGTAGGGCAGGGGGACGTCTTTGGCGTGGACGCGGGCGACGGGGGCATCCAAATAGTCGAAGCAATGTTCCATCATTTGGGCGGCCAGTTCGGCACCGATGCCACTGAATGGCCAGCCTTCTTCGCAGGTAACCAGACGGCTGGTTTTTTTGACACTGGTGACGATAGTTTCGACATCCAATGGACGGATGGTGCGCAGGTCGATCACCTCGGCTTCAATACCTTGCTTGGCCAATTCCTCGGCCGCTTGCAGCGCTTTGCCGACCATGATGGAAAAGGCGGTAATGGTGACATCGGTACCCGCACGCAGCACTTTGGCGCGGCCGATGGGCACGATGAAATCTTCCGATACCGGCACGTCAAAACTTTGCCCATACATCAATTCGTTTTCCAAAAAGATGATGGGGTTAGGATCGCGGATCGCGGCTTTCATGAGGCCTTTAGCATCGGCCGCTGACCAGGGCGCGACGACTTTTAGCCCAGGAATATGCCCGTACCAGCTGGCATAGCATTGGCTGTGCTGCGCGCCCACGCGGGAAGCCGCGCCATTGGGACCACGGAAAACAATCTGACAACCCATCTGCCCGCCAGACATATATAAGGTTTTGGCCGCAGAATTAATAATCTGATCAATCGCCTGCATGGCAAAGTTAAAGGTCATAAATTCGATAATCGGTTTGAGATTACCGAAAGCTGCACCGACACCTAAACCTGCAAAGCCATGTTCGGTAATTGGGCTATCAATCACCCGTTTGGCACCGAATTCATCCAGCAAGCCTTGGGAAACTTTATACGCGCCCTGATATTCGGCCACTTCCTCGCCCAGCAAAAATACAGTTTTATCCAGCCGCATCTCCTCTGCCATCGCATCGCGCAAGGCTTCGCGGACAGTTTGCGTTTTGGTTTCAGTAAAAAAGCGGTCTTCATCGCTGGCCGGTGCCACCGGTTGCGCTACTGGCGTGGTGGCACTAGCGGGTGCCTGTGCTTGAGGCAAATTCAGATTCTCGGCCACTTTTTGCTGATCGGCAGGATCTTTTGATAAACCGGCGATATTGGTGGCGATATCCACCCGCATTTCACCCGCCGCAGTTAACAAGGCAATGGGCGCATTGACCGGCACGCCGGTGGTGCCTTCGGCTACCAAAATTTTGGCCAGCACACCTTCATCCACCGCTTCCACTTCCATGGTCGCTTTATCGGTTTCAATTTCACATAAAACTTCGCCGCTTTTAACAGTATCACCCTCTTTTTTCAACCAACGGGCAATCGTGCCCTCGGTCATTGTCGGGGAGAGGGCGGGCATTAATATTTCAGTAGCCATGTTTTATCTCGGCTAAAAATGGCATTTTCACAGGCGCGGAGCAACAATAAAGCGAAAATGCTGATGAATTTATCTGCTGGAAATTAATTTTGACTATGTTGAACGTATTAAAACGGCATATACCGATTTTGTCTCCTGCCGCTTACATGCCAGTAATCTACATAGTTTTTGCTAATCGACGTGCTAGATTTGTGCCGTATTTACGGTAGAATGTGTCAGATTTTGGCGGATACGGTGTGCGTATAAATCGGCGGCGGCTATCTGATACTTTTGAACGATGCAAAACTTTTTGAGTATGAAAAGGATCCAACAGTCTTCCTTCAAACACTAATTTAATGCCGCTGCTTTTAAACTTAAACAAACAATCTTGCAAATTACGGTGACCATCACTCTGGGGATCGGTTAACGGCAGAAAAGCGCCAGTAATTAGAATGCTTTTTTGTAAATTTTGAATGAGGGTAGGTAACTTTTGGGCCGTAACAATGGCGGTATCGGTACCATGGGTAACAATGTATTTTCTATAATTTGTTTGATTGATAACTTTAGCAATTTTTTGAATATGACGGGTTTGAATACGCGTTGAATCAATGTTACAAACAGCCAAGCAGCGGATTTTCTGCTTTGAATAATGTTGTTGTAAATATTCTGCTACTAAATTGCGGTTTTTAAAT
The DNA here is from genome assembly GCA_965246945.1 of Alphaproteobacteria bacterium. GTDB lineage: Bacteria > Pseudomonadota > Alphaproteobacteria > UBA11073 > UBA11073 > CBDFFW01. The sequence goes on along the minus strand of CBDFFW010000001.1, from coordinate 1,370,221 downwards.
AGTGCCCGTTCTTTATTAAAGATTGATCTAGCGCCAATGGTGCCGCCCGTGGTGATGACAAGAATAGTCACCTGAAAATGATACTAAAACTGCGTCATCGCGGCGGCATGACGGCGCTGTGCTTCATCAATGCGGCTTTGAATTTTTTGCTGAATATAATCATTGTCCGCTTCGGCAAACTCAGCTTTTAGCGTATCAAGCTCTTCCAAAACAGCAGCCGGATCAATCTGCGGCAGATCCCAGGCTTTTTCAGCGAGAATGGTAATTTTCTCAAAATTCACTTCGGCCACACCGCCCGAAATATAAATCTGCCACACCAATTTATCGCGCCGGTAAAGCTTGATTATGCCAGGCTGCAAGGTAGACATCACGGGTACATGGCCCGGGTAAATATCCATATAACCCTCAGCGCCTGGAATTTCGGCATGATCCACCGGTTCGCTCAGCACAATTTCATCGGGTGAAATAATTTCAAATGGAATCCCGCCTGGGTAAAAAATCTGCTTACCCGCGTAATCGCCAAGGTGATCCGGTTGATACTGCGCCATATATGATGATGTGCCTGAATGTTATGTGGGTGGCAAGTTTTCTAAACTGTCATCCCGACGACGGCAAGCGCAGCGCAGGCGCGGCGAAGCCAAAAGCGGGATCCAGTGATCAAGATGTGCGCTGCGATACATTAAATGATTATGTTATTTTGTGCTATGCTGCACATGACGCTTTTAGCCACTAAATACCGGCCTGCGCTGGTATCACGGAAAAAATTATCGAGAGCTTATGCAAGCAACCGCAGAAGGATGCTCTTGGTCACATTCAAGATGCCGTAGCCAAGCAGTAAAACAAAAATAAGCCACAAAAAATGAAGTCATAATACAAAAGGCAAAAAATAAAGATTTACTGACAGCTTTTAGCCAGGTTTTAAATATGAAGCTTAGCTGCATGTTACTCCTTCAACTCACTCCACAAATCCTTTACTTTGGCAAAAAAACTTTCGCTTTCAGGGTTGTGCGTTTTGCGGTTTTTGCCACCGGTGGTTTCAAACTCTTTCAGTAAATCTTGCTGTTTTTTGGTCAGATTCACAGGCGTTTCAACTTGCACTTCAATATACATATCACCGCGCTCAGGCCGGCGCAAAATGCTCATGCCCTTGCCCTTCAGGCGCAGTTTTTGGCCGGATTGAAAACCAGGGGGCACATTGGTTTTAGTCAGCGTGCCATCAATCACCGGCACATCAATGGCCGCGCCCAGGCCCGCTTGCGCAAAGGTAATCGGGATTTTGCAGTATAAATCCCCACCATCACGAATAAATAGCTTATGCGGCTTAATGCCAAGAAAAACATATAAATCGCCGGTCGGCCCGCCGCGCATGCCCGCTTCGCCTTCACCGGCCAGACGGATACGCGTGCCTTCATCCACACCCGCCGGAATTTTTACTTCCAATGTTTTCTCGCGCCGCACACGCCCGCCACCGCTGCAGGTGCGGCAGGGATCTTTGATAATCGAGCCCGTGCCGCCGCAGCCATCACAAGTGCGCTCTACCATAAAAAAGCCCTGCTGCGCACGCAAACGCCCGGCGCCTTGGCATTTGGGGCAGGTAATGGGCTGCGAACCGTTTTCACCGCCTGAACCATGGCAGGTACTGCAAGTGGCAAAAGTGGGCACTTTAATGGTTTTGGTGGCACCGGCAAAGGCTTCTTCCAAAGAAATATCTAAATTGAACCGCAGATCCGCCCCGCGCGTGGCGCTGCTGGCACGGCGCTGACCACCTGGCGCACCAGTCCCCATATCGCCGAACATTTCCTCAAAAATATCAGAAAACGCGCCCGCAAATCCAAAATCGCTAAAGCCAGCACTGCTACTGCCGCCGCCGCGCCGTGCGCCCATGCCGCCTTCAAACGCATCATGCCCAAACCGGTCATAAGCCGCGCGCTTTTCAGGGTTGCTAAGCACATCATAGGCTTCGCCGATTTCCTTAAATTTGGCTTCTAAGGTTTTATCATCCCGATTCATATCGGGATGATATTTGCGCGCCAGGCCGCGAAATGCCTTTTTCAGCTCGTCTTCGCTCGCCGTGCGGCTGACTTCTAAAACTTCATAATAATCGCGTTTGGCCATTGGTTTTTAAACTTTGTAAGAGATAATGGCGGTCTAGTGCAAATACAAAGGCGATTTTTAAAAATGCACCGCTTTGCCATAAGCGGCAAGCACAGCTTCATGCATCATCTCGGACAGGGTTGGATGTGGGAAGATAGTGTGCATCAAATCTGTCTCAGTTGCCTCCAAGGTCTTTGCGATCCCGAAACCCTGGATCAGCTCCGTAACCTCGGCGCCGATCATATGCGCTCCGAGCACTTCGCCGGTTTTGGCATCAAATACCGTTTTCACAAAACCTTCCGGCTCGCCTAGCGCAATCGCTTTGCCGTTGCCGATGAACGGGAAGCGGCCCACTTTGATATCGTAACCAGCGGCTTTCGCTTTGGCTTCGGTCAGCCCAATGGAAGCGATTTGCGGATGGCAGTAGGTACAGCCAGGAATATTATTCACGATTAACGGATGCACATCCGGCTGGCCGCAGATTTTCTCCACACAAATAATCCCTTCATGCGATGCTTTATGCGCCAGCCAGGGGGCACCGGTGACATCGCCAATGGCGTAAATGCCAGGCTCGGCCGTCGCGCAATATTCATTGGTCACAATCTGGTTGCGCTCTACTTTCACTTTCGTGTTTTCCAAACCCAAACCATCGGTATTGCCGACCACGCCGACGGCGACAATCACACGCGCGGCGGTCAGCTGTTCAGTTTTTCCGGCGACTTCCACATGCGCGGTGACACTATCTTTGCCTTTTTCCAACTTAGTCACTTTCACACCAGTGCGGATATCCATGCCGCGTTTTTCAAACTGCTTGCGGGCGAAGGCGGAGATCTCTTCATCTTCCACCGGTAAAATCCGGTCTTGCACTTCCAGAATGATAACTTTACTGCCCAGCGCGGCATAAAAACTGGCGAATTCCACACCGATTGCGCCGCTGCCAATGACGATGAGTGATTCAGGCAGCGTAGTAGGGATCATCGCCTCTTTGGCGGTCCAGATCAATTCGCCATCGGGCTCCAAACCTGGCAGCACACGGGCATGTGCACCGGTGGCGAGAATGATATGCGGCGCGGTCAGTATGGCGGTTTCTTTGCCATCAGCGGTTACTTTTAATTGCTGTTTGCCTGCCAATTGCCCGCGGCCATTAAATACCGTAATTTTATTTTTCTTCATTAAAAACTTCACGCCAGTCACCAATTGATTGGCAACATCGCGCGAGCGTTTAATGATTGCCGGAAAATCAATCCCGATTTTTTCAACCGACAGGCCGTAATCTTTGGCGTGCTGCATCATGGTATAAATTTCAGCACTGCGCAGCAACGCTTTGGTGGGAATGCAACCCCAGTTGAGGCACACGCCGCCCATATGCTTTTCTTCCACCAGCGCTACTTTTTTGCCCAATTGGCTGGCCCGAATGGCCGCCACATAACCACCTGGCCCGCCGCCCACCACAATAATATCAAACGCTTGTGCACTCATGAAATATAGATAAGCATAGAGCTATCTGTGTTACAAAGTTTTCTGTCGCGTCATTCCCGCGCAGGCGGGAATCTATCAACAAATCATGTGCGATGCTATGCATCGCGCTTTATATATCGCTGGATTCCCGCCTGCGCGGGAATGACGGACTTGTTTTAGCAATCCGTTTATTACTCTTCAGCAGTCGCTGGGCCGTAGATGCTTTCTAACTTTTCGGGATATTTCCGCACTTCATATTTTTCGCGCAAAGCGGCCAGATACAGCGCCAGCATTTCTTGTTGGCGTTGCGGCAATGCTTCTTTAATTTTTGCCTGACGCGCAGCATCGGTAAAATCAGCCAGTTTAGCCGGCTGGATTTGCGCGACCGACACCACATATTGCGCATCTTTATCCGTAATCTGTTCAGGCGCATTCACCGGCATTTTGAACATGCGGCCCACCACGCCCACGGGCAGGGCCGGATTGCTGCTGCGGGTTTGCAACGGCCAGGCCACTTTCACGGCATTGGCCTGGCGGATAAGCGCATTGCGGGCATTCGCATCGGCCCATTTTTCTTTTAATTGTTTGGCCAGTGCTTCGGCTTGGTCGCGCCGCGCTTGTGTTTGCCAGTCTTTTAAGACTAGGGCCCGCGCTTCTTGCAGCGTGGGTGTGCGCGGCGGTTGGATTTCATTCAATTCCACCAGCATTAATTTACCATCGGGGCGCTGCACCAAATCGCTGGTTTCATGTGGGTTATTCAATTTAAAGGCTGCCGTGCGCACATCGGTATAATCTGTGCCGGTAATCAATTGGCCGTTGTTGCGGCCCTGATTATCCTGCACGGGCGGGTTGCTGAGTTTGAACGGATATTGTTTGGTCAGCTCAGCCAAAGTGGCGCCGCCGGAAATGGCATCATCAATCGCATCAATGGTTTTCGGTAGGCTTTCCTGCACTTTTTGCATTCTTAAACCGGTTTCGATTTTACTGTGTAACGCGGTTAGCGGTTTTTGTGTACCCGCTTTAATATATAGCGGCTGAATCACATGCCAGCCCAGCGGGGATTGCACGGGCTCAGACGTTTCACCTTTCGGGGTTTTAAACGCGGCAATGGCCACCGCGGGCGGTAAATCAGCTGCTTTCACACTGTCCAGAATTTGTAATTTGGCATCCGGCTGCACGGCCTTGGCAACCTCAATTAATTTCTTACCGCCGCGTGCGGCTTCGGCCACGCGCTGTGCAGCGGCCTGGTCTTTAAGCACCACAAATTGCAAACGGCGGGTTTCCGGCTCGCCAAAATTGGCGACATTTTTTTGATAAAACGCGCTAATCTCATCTTCGCCCACGGTTTGTTTCCCCATCAAATCAACGGGGTCCAGCACGGCCACGGTGAATTTACGCTGTTCTGGTAATTCATAACGCTCTTTATGGTCCGTATAATATTGGTTAAGCGCTTCATCTTTGGGCGCAGCGGGCACCGGCAATTTAGTCGGACTAATCTGGTAAATATCCGCAGTGCGCTTTTCGGCACCCAGTAAATAATCGGTATTGATTAGGGCTGGCGGCACGGTGGCATTCGGCTGCAATGCACTGAGAAATAATTTAATGGCCATATCCTGCTTCATGCCGGTGGTAAATGTCGCTTCGCTTAAGCCAGCATTTTGCAGGGCGGCTTTGAATTTATCCGGCATGAATTTGCCTTTCTCATCCTGAAAACCTTTAATCTGGCGGATCTCAGCCGCCAAACGGTCATTGCTAATGCGCAAACCATCATCATCGGCGGCGGCCAGTAACAAGCGTCGTTCGATTAGGCTATCCAAAATCGCATCACCCATTTTCAGCGCCTTGGCTTGCTTGGCATCAATCGGCAAGCCTTGTGCCTGATATTGCTTTAGTTGCTGGTGAAAAACCTGATCGACTTCTTGCACCGTAACTTTCTGGCTGCCAACACGGGCAGCTTCATTGGTGCCGCCACGCGTATGCAGCATATCGCTGATCCCCATCAGCACAAAACTGGCGACAATCGGGATCGCCATCAAAAACGCAAACCAGGTATGGGCGCCTTTATTGATATATTTAAGCATGAAGTTGTGCTTAGCCGCGATGGGCTGTAGAAGCAAGCAGATGCGTTACGTAATCGCAAACTGGAAAATGCATGGGCAGCGCGGGGATGTTGCCGCATATGCGGCCGCATTGCGCGCAGCGGTATTGCCAACGGATGTGCAGGTCATTATTTGCCCGCCTTTCACATTACTTACAGAATTTGCTGCCGCCCTACAGAACAGCAAAATTTTAATCGGTGCGCAAAACGGCCATGCAGCTGGGCAGGGTGCCTATACCGGCGAGATCAGCATGGCGCAATTAGCCAATGCCGGTTGCCAATATGTCCTGGTCGGCCATTCCGAACGGCGTGCCATGGGCGAAACCGATGCTGAAGTGAAAGCTAAGGCTGTGGCTGCTCAAACCGCCGGCTTAACGCCGGTGATTTGTGTGGGAGAAAGTTTGGCGGCCCGGGCAGTAGGCCAGGCCGAACCTGTTGTCGCGGCCCAGCTGCAGACGAGCTGCCCGGTTAGCGGCGAATTTCTGGTTGCCTATGAACCCATCTGGGCGATTGGCACCGGGCGGGTGCCTAGCGTTGCCGATATCATCCAGATGCACACCGCCATCCATCAAATATTACCTGCCACCCCCGTTTTATACGGCGGCTCCGTCAAACCCGATAACGCCGCCCAAATACAATTATTGCCCGGCGTTGACGGTGTGCTGGTTGGCGGCGCGAGTTTAGATGCAAAAGAATTTATTATAATATCTGTTATTTAAGGCGTAGCAGTAAGTTTGTATTTTTCTCTGGGTGGGTCAATTTTATCTTGTTTGGCCATACCATCATAATCTGCAACAAATGGTTGCAATCCAATAACCTTTTTCCATGTACCTTTGACATGGTATGAGCGTTGGTCAGCCACTTTTTGCATATCGTCCAAACTCGAATATTCGCTGCTATGTGCACCACCAGAGCTGCCACCAATTGATAACCAAACCTGTTGGCTATCGCCACTTGTTACATCATTTATTTGAAAGGGAACATTTTGAACATGTGCACGAACACGTCTCCCAACTTTATTAAATTCATTTTTATCAACATTATCGATTAAAATTAAAAACTCATCGCCACCGGTTCTTATAACTTTTTGAATAATCTTATCATATTTTCTTAAACAAGTTTCCAAAGCTTGGACAAAAGTTTTTAAAGCTTCATCTCCTGCAGCATGACCGTATTTATCATTAATCGGTTTAAATCCATCAAGATCAAGAGCGATAACTCCAAAGCCTTGAGTCTCTTGATTTTGTGCGCGCTGCCAAGCTCGTTGTAACATCGGTTCGCCATCTTCACGTTTCAAAGCACCCGTTAAATGATCCCGCTGTGCATTAATTGCGATAGCTTTAGTGGCCAAAAACCCTGAGAATAAAAAATCAAAAATTGCTGCGCGTTGCTTAATATCGGTGATTTCAAGAATATCTTTGGCAGTATTGCAAAAGTTAAAAAAGTGAGCCGCTTCGCTGGCAGTATCCCAATCTCTACTTAAATATTCTTCAATTTTATCAATACAAATATCAGAAATTTTGGCGATTAATATGGACAAAGCCTGTTGTTCACTTAAACGCGGTGCATGCCCCAAATATCGATTTAGTATTTTCTCTATATTATGCATAAACTTTGCTTTCCTAAATATCATAAACTGTAAATATTAATCTAAAGTAAATATCATATCCTGCTTGGCATTTAAAATTAAATCAGCATAATTAAACGCATGGCGCATATTTGGTCGGCTTTGGAAGAAACTTTGGTGCAACTGGCGGGTATTCTGGCCACCATGCATCCGCAGGGTGTGCTTGGCTATGAAATTCAGCATAATCAATTACATATTGAAATTGAGGCGGAGCAATTGCTGCCGGTTTTGCAATGGTTGCACAACCATCCGGATTATCAATTTACGCAACTGGTCGACCTGGCGGGGGTGGATTATCCCTCCGCCCCGCAGCGGTTTATGGTGGTTTATCAATTGCTTAGTATGACCAAAAATCTGCGGGTGATGTTGAAAGTTGCGGTTGGTGAACACCAGCCGGTGCCATCTGTGGTTACCCAATTTCCCTGCGCTGGCTGGTATGAACGCGAGGCGTATGACATGTATGGCATTGTTTTTGCTGGCAATAACGATTTGCGCCGCCTGTTGACCGATTACGGGTTTGACGGCCATCCCATGCGGAAAGATTTCCCGCTGACCGGCTATACCGAATTGCGGTACGACCCCGAACAGCAGCGTGTGGTGTATGAACCCGTTAAATTAACCCAAGAATTCCGCCGGTTTGACTTCGTCAGCCCGTGGGAAGGGCTGACCAATGTGCAACTGCCGGGCGATGAAAAGGCCAATAAACCGCTGGGTTCGTTTGAGCTGGATTAGGGCTTTAATATATGGCGGGCGGTCTGCCAACCCTTATTCGGCTGAAAAAACACGCGCTGGATGAACAACGCCGCCGCATTGGCGAGCTGGAAGCGCAGTTAGACAATCTGCAAAACCAGGATCGCCGCCTGGCCGCTGACTTAAAGGCCGAGCAGGCCGAGGCCACCGCGCGCGGCGAACCGGCTTATACCCTGGCGGCCTATACCGAACGCGTGCGGCAAAAACGCGAATTGCTGGCTAAAAATATTACGCAATTGGCAACCGCCATTACCGCCGCGCGGGATGACATGCAGGAATTATTCAAAGAATTAAAAACGGTCGAAATCACCCATGAAAACCGCCTGAAAGCCGCGGCCAAGGTAGCCGCCAAAAAAGAAAGCGACACGCTTGATGAAATCGGCCTGCAGCAATTTGTGCGCAAGGAGCGCGAGTAGTTTGCACCGGCCTATCCCTCTCCCCTGCGGGAGAGGGTAGTTTCTCTCAATAAGCTGTAAGCAAGTTTAGTGAAACGGGTGAGGGCATTCATAGAGCTCAGCGCCAATGATGCCCTCACCCGAAACATTAATCTCAAGCTGCGCTTTCGCTAACTGTTTCTAACCCTCTCCCGCACGTTAGTCGCGCCCGTAGCCCGCTGCGCGGACGTAGGCTGAAAGGGAGAGGGATGTTGCTAGCTAAATTTACTTACCTAAATTAAAAACGCTTGTGCAACACATCCAAACCATCGCTGAATTACGTCAGGCCACCAAAGTATGGCGGCAGACCAATAAACGCATTGGCTTTGTGCCAACCATGGGTGCCTTGCATCGCGGGCATTTGTACTTGGTGGCGGAAGCCAAGAAAATTTGTGACCATGTCGTCGTTTCAATTTTTGTCAATCCCACCCAATTCGCCCCGCATGAAGATTATGGTTCCTATCCGCGCGATGTGGCGGCCGATACCGCAAAATTGAACGAACAGGGTATTGCCGATATTTTATACGCGCCAACATCTGAAGAAATGTATGCGCCTGGTTTTGCCACATCCGTGCAGGTAGCCAATCTTAGCCAATATTTAGATGGCGTTTTCCGCCCCACACATTTCGCCGGCGTAGCTTTGGTTGTTACCAAATTACTGAACCAGGTGCAGCCAACCCACGCATTTTTTGGCGAAAAGGATTATCAACAATTGGCGATTTTGCAACGCCTGGCCAAAGATTTAGATCTGCCAGTCGAAATTATCGGCATGCCTACCGTGCGCGAAGGTGACGGCTTGGCCCTCTCTTCCCGCAATGCTTATCTCACGGCGGAAGAACGCGCTATCGCGCCGCAGTTACATAAAGAACTCAGCCAAATTGCCGCAACTCTTAAACCTGGCGAGCAAACCCAAACTGCTTGCACGCAGGCGAGTGAACGCTTACTTACCGCCGGTTTCAGCCAGATTGACTATTTGGCCGTGCACCACGCCGAAACCCTAGAACCGCAAACCATCTACCAACCACCCGCCCGTATTTTTGCTGCGGCCAAGCTTGGCAAAGCCCGCTTGATTGATAATCTAGCGGTAGAATAGCAAATTTCTCTGGTTTTAAGAATAGTTGCAGCTCAATTTGAATCCATATTCTGCAATGGCCATTCACATTCAACAATTGGTTAAACCTGAAATTATTACTGCGGCTATCAATGTGGCTGAAGCAGCCCGTAGCGACGAACAAAATAACGCAATTATTTCCGAAGCCAGTTTAACTAATTTAATTAATGTGGTGGCGGCTTTGGAGACAGAAATCCACCTGTCTTATACCGGCAACTGGCCAACCGATAGTGAGCATAAAAAACAAATTGAACGGGCTGTGATCCTGGCATCCTTGCAAGACGTAACCTTACCAGAAAAGTTACAACCGCATATCAGCGGCTTCCTAGATTATGCCTATGATTTCTGGTATCAGCGCACCCGTTCATTTACCCAAGCGTTATTGGCCTCCGATGCAACGGTGCGCGGCACCAGTGCAATACCACAACGGCAAAAAGCGGAAGAGTTAGCCCAGCGATTGGGTTTTAAAATTATCGATTTGCCGCCCGTCACCATTTCACCCCAAACCGGAATGGCCCCGCAAACCGGCAGCGGCGCTGGTTGGAAACAGCCTGAACTGAAAGACCGTTTGGGCGAGGTGATAGAATGGCTGCAACGGCATAATCATATCCACTATGGCGAAGAAATCACCATTTTCCGAGGCAACCTGCGCGACGCGCAAATGCGCAGCACGCCTTATTATATTGCCGACTTGCCACGTAGCGGCAAACAAGTGGCGGTCTGCAACGAAGTAGGCGAGGCCATGTTTGTCACCCACCGTTTACTGGTGCCCGCCGAATGGAGCTTATACCCTAAGCCATTACTAGAAAATTACATCGGTGCTACGCGTGTTGAAATGCATAGTGGTTGGGAAGGCGATCTGGCGAAAGCCATGCAACAACCACGCGCCGAAAACCAACCGATTTTAACAGCTGAAGAAATCGCCCGGCGGCAAAAAGATTTACAGGATAGAAAAACAATCCGTTTAACACCTGAACTCATTGGTTACTGTATGTTTACTTATTTTTTGCGCACCGGTACTTTACCTAAATCTAAAGCAAATACAAAAATTACCGAATTTCCTCAATATAGTTGGCGTTCTTGGAACAGGGCAGTATATGGCAAAAAAGATTTTTCTAAAACGACAGCGGCTTGCTTGACAGACATATTAAGGTTAATTGGTCAAGTAATATTAAACAGCAAAGGGCAGTTGCCTCAAGCATCAACAGGAGTAATTGAATGTGCTTTTGTGACGGACACAAATTTACCTCAACGTAGCTGGCAAGAATTGGATGATGAATTAGGAAGGCATGCAAGAATTGGCTATACAAATTTAGTAACCTTATGGGTATACACTGGCTTAAGGCCAGCACATACTGAGCAAGAATTGTTTGATATCTGTTTAAGGCATTCCTCAATCGAACCACTACATTTTGTTACTGTAGCTAGTGGAAAAGCAGATGATTTACCAATGGGACGTTTTGACCTTTTAGACACAAAATTAAGAAAAGGACATATGCCCGGAATTGAAGCAAAATCTGTTTTTGATATAGTTAATCGTGGTATACGAAATGCAATTTTTGATTGGTATCGGAATCATACTGATCAAACGTTAAGCAATAGTGAAAGAGTTTTTTTAGATCAGCGATGGACAATAGGTTTAATTAGAAAAGCTTTGGTTAATAGAGCTAGTGCAAGTGGTACATTGGAAAATTTATTGTATTCTGAAGGAAAAGTTGGAAAAAGCCAATTGTCAAAAAACTTTATTATTCAATGTATTGTTGCTTTTTCTACTACTTATCGAAGGTGGCCTAACCAGGGGGATAAAGATTTTATAACCGATGGTGTCATAACTACATGGCCAGCGTTACAAAATAATTTACAAAGAAAAAATAAACAATTGTTTGATTGTCCTAATAGTTTACCTTTACTAATTGAAGCAATAATTTCAGAAAATTTAGAAAAATATATAGAGACACATAAAAATATACCGCCTATCAACTCACAAGAAATTTTAACTAACATACCAATGACTTGGCAAGACGTTTATGAATGCTGTTTTACGAATAATGATCATCAATTCTCATACAGTAATTATAGAAAATTCTTTCAAAAATATGACGCAAATTTTGTGCCTCCTTTCCAAAGAGAGGATATTAGAAAGGATAAACGTGAAATTGGTTTTAAATCTGCAACAAGAAGACGAGCTAAAAAAGCTATTACAGAAACTACTAGGATTGCATCGATTCAAACACCCACAGATACCCCTGAACTATAAATCTAACGCTTTTTCCCAGTAAATTTGCTCGGACTTGGTTTACCCGCAGCACCTGAACGGGTGAAGCGTTTGGCTTTGAAATCGGCGGGGGACATGCTGCCTTTGCGGCGCGGCTGGGCGGTTTCAGTGCGGGCTGAAGCGTGCCATGGTGTTTCAGTGTCTAGGCCCAATTCGCGTTGTTCGATGCGTTTGAGTTCATCACGCAGGCGGGCAGCTTCTTCAAATTCCAAATCTTCCGCGGCTTTTAGCATGCGTTTTTCGACATCCTTGCGGTAGGCCACCAAGTCTTTGCCGACCAATTCGCCTTCTTGCACACCGGCATCGATAATGACCCGGTCGCCACGTTCGAAAATACTGTCCAAAACCGTAGCCAAACTTTTTTTCACCGACTCTGGTGTAATACCGTTGGCCGTATTGTATTCCACCTGCCGGTTGCGGCGGCGGGCGGTCTCATCCATCGCTGCTTGCATGCTGGCGGTAATGCGATCCGCATATAAAATCGCGCGGCCATCCAGGTTCCGCGCGGCACGGCCGATGGTTTGGATGAGGGAAACGCGGGAACGCAGATAGCCTTCCTTATCCGCATCCAAAATCGCCACCAGCGCGCATTCAGGAATGTCGAGCCCTTCGCGCAGCAGGTTGATACCGATCAGCACATCATAAATGCCAATCCGCAAATCGCGAATGATTTCGATGCGTTCAATGGTATCGACATCGCTATGGATGTACCGCACCTTAATACCCATTTCGGTGAGGTAGTCGGACAGCGCTTCGGCCATTTTTTTGGTCAGCGTGGTCACCAGCACCCGCTGGTTTTTCTCAATCAGTTTACGGCATTCTGCAAGCAGATCGTCGACCTGATGTTCAGTCGGGCGAATTTCGACAATCGGATCAATCAACCCAGTTGGCCGCACCACCTGTTCCACAAACACGCCCTGTGTTTGTTCCATTTCCCAATCGCCAGGCGTGGCAGAAACAAACAGGGTTTGCGGGCGCAGGCCTTCCCATTCTTCAAATTTCAGCGGCCGGTTATCAATCGCCGAAGGCAGGCGGAAACCATGTTCCGATAGCACCGATTTACGCGCGAAATCCCCGCGCGACATCGCGCCGATTTGCGGCACGGCGACATGGCTTTCATCGACCATCAGCAACGCATTTCTCGGCAAGTATTCGAATAAAGTAGGTGGTGCTTCACCCGGACTGCGGCCCGTCAAATAACGCGAATAATTCTCGATGCCGGAACATACGCCTGCGGCCGCAATCATCTCCAAATCAAATTGCGTGCGTTGCTCAAGCCGCTGGCGTTCCAGCAACCGGCCATCGGCTTCAAATTCTGCCAAACGAATTTTGAGGTCTTCTTTAATTTGTTCAGATGCTTTGGCCAGCGTTGGTTTTGGCGTGACATAATGGCTATTGGCATATAAGCGCACGCTATTAAAACTGTTGGTCTTCTGACCGGTTAATGGGTCAAACTCGCTGATACTTTCCAGCTCGTTGCCGAACATTTCGAGGCGCCAGGCGGCATCATCCAAATGGGCGGGAAAGACTTCAATCGTATCGCCGCGCACACGGAAGGTGCCGCGCGTAAAATCGGTATCGTTGCGTTTATATTGCAGCGAAATAAGCTGGTTCAGCAAATCGGTACGGTTCAGCTGCTGGCCTTTGGACAGCGCGACTGTCATCGCCAGATACATGCGCGGATCACCAATCCCATAGATGCAGGAGACAGAGGCGATGATAACCACATCATTACGCTCAAACAGCGCGCGCGTAGCGGCATGGCGCATGCGATCAAGCTGTTCATTAATCTGCGATTGCTTATCGATAAACGTATCGCTACGCGGCACATAAGCCTCGGGCTGATAATAATCGTAGTAAGAGACGAAATATTCGACTGCGTTATTGGGGAAAAAGGTTTTGAATTCACCAAATAGCTGCGCGGCCAGTGTTTTATTGGGCGCCATAATCAGCGTTGGCCGATTCAATTTCGCAATCGTATGCGCCATCGTAAACGTTTTGCCGGAACCAGTCACGCCCAGCAGCACCTGATTGCGGTCGCCGCCTTGCAAGCCATTCACAATCGCTTCAATTGCGGCCGGTTGATCACCCGCCGGCTGATAATCCGAAGCCAGTTCAAACGGCCGGAATTCCGGCTGATGCAGTGTGGCAGGAGCAGAGTTATTGGCAGCATTTAGCGCAAGCATAGATATTGATGTAGGCATCTTTTGCACAAAATTCTATCAATGCGTCATCCCAGCGAAAGCTGGGATCTATGCTAACCGATAATCTAGCTTAATTGCTGCCGGTCTGGATGCCAGCTTTCGCTAGCATGACGGTCGAGTATATACCGCGCTTGTTGATGCGCGAGCGGAACTAGTGGTTCGGCTTCTTCCCAGTTGAAAATCCGAAAATTCGGGAGGCCGCTTTGGGCGAGGCCGATGAGGTCACCCGCGCCGCGTAGGCGGAGGTCTTCCTCGGCAATCAGAAAACCGTCATTGGTTTGGCGCAGGATGCCGAGGCGGGCTTTGGCGGTTTCACCTAAGGGGGCTTGGTAAAGCAACACACAGCTGGCGGGCTGATCGCCGCGGCCCACACGGCCGCGCAGTTGGTGCAGTTGGGCGAGGCCAAAGCGTTCGGCATGTTCAATCACAATAATATTGGCGGTGGGAACATTCACGCCAACTTCAATCACTGTGGTGGCGACCATGAGTTTGGCTGCGCCGCTGCGGAAGCGCTGCAGCGCCAAATCTTTTTCGGCGGCGGTTAGTTTGCCGTGAATCAACACCACTGCCTCGCCATATAGTTGGCGCAGCGATTCATAGCGTGCGGTGGCCGCGGCGAGATCGATAAATTCACTTTCAGCCACCAGCGGGCAAACCCAGTAAGCTTGGTCGCCGCGTGTAATGGCATTACCCATGGCCTGCATCATTTGACCCAGCCGTTCGAGTGGTAACGCCTGCGTAGTAATGGGCTGGCGACCCGGCGGTTTATCGGGAATGGTGGATAGTGCAATATCGCCATAAACGGACATGGTCAATGTGCGCGGAATCGGCGTGGCTGATAGCAACAGCGTATGCACATTCTCGCCCTTGGCGGCCAGTGCCGCGCGTTGCTTGACGCCGAACCGGTGTTGTTCATCAATAATCACCAAACCTAATTGTCTAAACAACACGGGATCCTGGAACAGTGCATGCGTGCCAAGCAAAACATCAATTTCGCCAAGCTCCAATGCTTGCAACAGATTGCGCTTTTGCGCGACTGGCATTTTGCCAGTTAGCAAAGCAATCACTGGTGGGCTAACCCTCCCCTCGCGATGCGAAGCATCGCTAATTTTTTCTTTTGGGGAGGGTCGAAACGCATCGCGTTTCGGGGTGGGGTAATTGCCAGCTGCCGGTTCCCCCACCCCAAAATCGCTGGGCGATTTTGACCCTCCCGCGAGGGGAGGGTTAGCGAGGAGCGCAGCGTATTCGCTTAATGTTTCCGCATGCTGTTTGACCAGCACTTCGGTCGGTGCGAGTAAAGCACCTTGATAGCCGGCACCAATCGTTTGCAATAATGCCAACCAGGCTACCAACGTTTTTCCGCTGCCAACATCCCCTTGCAGCAGGCGGGACATGCGGTGCCCGCTGGATAAATCATTTTGAATTTCAGCCAAGGCAGTTTGCTGGCCGTTGGTCAGCTGGTAAGGCAAAGCATTAATCTGCTGTGGTATCAAAGGAGCATCCTTTGGTAGCATTGGCCCGATTGATTTGGCATGTTCGCGCTGACGGGTCAGCATACCCAATTGATGTTCCAGCATTTCGCCAAAACCCAAACGTTGCCGCGCTTTATCATAAGCGGCGGCATCCGCCTCCAGCCAGCCATGCACAATCGCCATCGCACTCCACCAGCGCGGCCAGGTATGTTGCGCACGTAGTGTTTCTGCTGCATCCAGCGCATCAATATCGCCAGTTAATTTCTGATTTTGCAGATATTGCCAGATGGTTTTACGCAAAGTTTGCTGCTGCAATTGCGTGATATCAGAAAGTTCAGGATACAGCGTTTCGGTAATCACTGTGCCAGGCTGCAACATTGTTTTACGCGCTTTGGGTTGCACCAATTGCCACCGGCCATCAAAGCTGGCAAGCTTGCCCCATAGCATAAGCGGCTGACCGATTTTAAAAGTTTGTTCCGGCCAGCGACCGCGCACCTGAAAGAAAACCGCTTCGATATATTCGCCTGATGGCTTATTGCCAAAAATCCGCCACGGACCGCCACGGACGGGTGATTGCACGGTGTGCGTGGTAAAGCTGACTGCGATATTTTGATCGAGCAGATCCGCAGTCAATTGGGCTGGCACGGTATAACGTAGTTGCTGCAATGGCAGCACCATCAACAGATCAATAATGCGAGGACCAATTTTTCGCGCAACAATTTCCTGCTGCGCTTTATTCAAGCGCAAACCAGGCACAGATGCCCAAGGGCTATGCAAGATGACCGAAGGATTGGGCACAATTAAATTTAATCATATAAGCGATAAATGTCACGCGAGCGTCATCCCAGCGAAAGCTGGGATCCAGGCTGACTAGCAAATAAGCCATTTCTTTTATAGTCTGGATCCCAGCTTTCGCTGGGATGACGCTAGAATTTAAGTCAAAGCCTTTTTAAATTCAGCGATAATTTTATCCTGCGTCGCTTCATCCAAATATGGATGCATGGGCAGGCTGATCACCGTCCCGCATAAGGCCTCACTGATTTCGAGGCCGCCGCCGATTACGGGGAATTGATTATATGCTTCCTGCTGATGCAACGGAATCGGATAATAGACCATCGTGGGAATGCCAGCATCTTTTAGCTTGGTCTGAATGGCATCGCGTTTTGCGGCCGGCACCTGCACGGTGTATTGCGCCCAAACGGATTGATAGCCATCGGCAACTATTGGTGTCATACACACATCTTTTAATGCGCTCGTATAACGCTCAGTCACGCGCTGGCGAGCGATAATCTCATCTGGAAATATTTTTAATTTTTCTAATAACACCGCAGCCTGAATGGTATCCAACCGGCTGTTCAGGCCGAAACGCACATTTTCATATTTATGGGTACCTTGGCCATACATGCGGTGGGAGCGCAAACGGGCGGCATCTGCATCACTATTGCAAAAAACCGCACCGCCATCACCGTAACAGCCCAGCACTTTGGCCGGAAAAAAACTGGTGGTGGTAATGCGGTTATAGCTGCCAACTTTTTGATCGTGATAGCTCGCACCATAAGATTGCGCCGCATCATTCAACAGCCATAGGCCATTTGTATCCGCAATTTGTTGGAGCGCATCGAAATCTGCCGGCAGGCCAAATAAATCGACGCTAATAACGCCGGCGATATCCATGCCCTTGGCTTTTGCTGCATGAATGGCGCGGCCAAGTGAAGCGCTATCGATATTAAATGTGTGCGGATCAATATCGACGAAATAGGGGATAGCACCAGCCAGCACCACCACTTGCGCAGTAGCCACAAAGGTGAAACCAGGCACGAAAACCACTTGGCCAGCTTTTAAATCGAGTGTCATCAGCGCGAGCGATAAGGCATCCGTCCCATCCGAACAGGTGATGCAATGCTTGGCCCCGGCGAATTCGGCTAATTGTTTTTCCAGCTCCGCCACTTCCGGCCCCAACACATACGCGCCATGCGCCAATACTTTGGCAATGGCGGCCTCCACTTGTAGTTTAATGCGCACTTGCTGCGCGGATAAATCGATAAATGGAATCATATGCTCATCCTTTGCGTCATCCCGATGAAAATCGGGATCCAGTGATCTATAGTTGCGCCAACGGCGCTCAAAATATTATCTATTTTTGCACTATGCTGCGCATAGTATTTTATTGGCCACTGGATACCGGCTTTCGCCGGTATGACGGATAACGGGATCATGCGGCGGTATCCATTTCTAAACTGGGATTGGTTTGTTCGATGGCGGCTTCCAGCAACGCGATAATTTTTTGGCTTTCGATTAAATCTGTGCGCGGCTCTGCACCGGTTTGAATACAGTTTAAAAAATGTTCAACTTCCAAGCGCAGCGGTTCTGCCGCCGGTAATGGATAAGGTGTAGCAATTTGTCCATCAAGGTAATGCGTTAATTTGCTTTCCCATGGTTGGGTATCATCAAATACCAGCGCGCCATGGGTGCCCCACACCGTTAAGCAATGCGTTTTCTTGGGGGCTAAACGGTTCAAGCGAATTTCGGCATGGATATCTTTGGGGAACCGCAAATTTAATTTGAAAATATCATGCGTGCTGCGGTTGGGTTGCAATATTTGCCCATAAGCAAATAAATGCGTTGGTGTGGCGTTAGTTAACGCCAAAACCATGGCAGCATCATGCGGGCCGAAATCCCACAATACATCTTCTTCCGCTTTGCCTGGCGAATAATGCGAACGTTCGCTGACGATATGGCGCAGATTACCAATCACACCATCGGCAACCAGTTCCTGTAATTTGATAAAAGCAGGGTGATAGCGCAGCAAATGACCGGCCATCACGGTCAGCTCCGTATGATCGGCCGCTTCGGCAATGGCTTGTAATTCGGTTAGATTAGTGGCGAGTGGTTTTTCAACAAAAACATGTTTACCTGCTTGCAAAATTTGGATGGCTTGCAAGGCATGTTGATTGATTGGCGTGGCGAGCATGATCCCATCGATATTTTTATCGGCTAAAATTTCCTGCCAACTATGTGCAGTGGTTGCAAATTCAGTAGCAAATATGGCCGCATGTTCCGCGCTCTGATCACAAACGGCGGCCAGTGCTCCAAGCGCATGTAAATTGCGCGTCAGATTGCGGCCCCAGCGGCCGCAGCCAATTAGTGCAATACGCGGTGTTTTCGATTCGCTCACCTGTTTAAAATCAGCGTTTTACACGCAAATCAGCAAGTGAAACACTTTCATATTCCGTAACGGTCGGTAACAATTACGGCGTTTTAGCGGGTGTTGCTGTTGCTTCCGCAGGACCGGTGGGTTGTTTAACCGGTAATTTATCTGCCTTGCTGGGACTGATTGAGCTGGTATCGGCGGAAAGCGGCGCAGCGCCTGGATTAATGGCTGCCGGGGTAGTTGTTGCTGGCATGGCTGGCACAATAACTGGTGCGGCTGAATTTGTTTCCGCCGTTGGCGCAGGTGAAGTGTTTGCCGCTGGCAATGCTACTGCAGTTGGCGCTCCCGCAGTTGGTGTTGCTGTCGTCGATGCCGTGGCAATTGCAGGAGCCACGGCGGCTGGCGGTAATACTGCCGGTGTTGTTGCTGCGGCAGGGGTGGGCGCACCAACAGGTGCATCCGTTGGCAAATTCTTCGTGCGCGAAGCTAATTTCATGGTGATGAACTGCGCCTTCTGCGCTTCCATCGCGGCCAGAATCGGCGATAATTTTGTTTCTTTCATTGCGCCCGCAATATTAAGCAAAGTTTTCGGTTCAAGATCGTTAAAAATTCGCGCGGCATCTTTTGGTTTCATTTTTTCATAAATGGCAACCAAGCTTTTGGTTTGCGCATCCTGCTGCGCTTGGCTATCTTTCAATAATCCTTCAATTTGCGTTTTAAGCATGGCGAGTTCTTGCGCTTTTTGATTCAGTTTTTCTTCATTCGCTTTCAACAATGCTTCACGTGTGGCAATATCCTGTTCCCGCGCATCCAAATCCTGTTTTTGCTTGGCCAGTTTTTCCAATAAATGAATTTCACTGGCGGATTTGGTTTCATCGGCATAGGGATCAAACTCAGCTGATACTGGCGTGGGTTTCGGGGTATTATCGGGCGGTGTTGCTAAACTATCCGTACCTGGGCCAGGCAATAATTGTGCGGTATCAGCCAATGGCTGCTCTTTTGCTTCCTTCTTATCGTCTTTTTTCTCAGCCGCTTTATCATCCTTTTTTTCGCTTTTGCCTTCTTCGCTATTGGCCATGGCTGGCGCGGCTTGCAAGGTTTGCCACTCCTGCGGCAATTGCCATAAATGCAAACCGGCCACCAGGAAAATGGTCAGTAATAAAATGGTGAGCAAGCGGCGCAACATCAGAAATTAACCTTTCTGCTCTTGCTGTTGGCGGGCCTGGGTAATTTTTTCCAGATCATTCAGCAATTCATTTTCAGCGCGGCTGCGCGGCGGCAGATTGCTGGCCACTGGCTTTTCAGCTGGCTGCGGCGGGGTCGCGACTAGAGTGGGTGGCTGGACCATTGTGGCTTGTTTGGCTTTGGCCAAGGCAGCGGCTTGTTCCACCTGGGTTTGATTGGGCGTAAGTTGCGTGGTTAACCGGTTGGCCAGCTTATCACCGGCATCCACAATAAATTGTAATTCGTCCGACAGCGCTTGAGCTTTGCGAATTTGCGTGCCCAATTCACCGCCATGTTCCTGCGCGGCCAGCTTAAGTGTGCGCAAAGCGTTATCAGCCGTGTTGATGGCCAGATTAAATTGTTTGGTCAGCGCACCCAATTCTTCCTGGCTGCTTTGCAGAATGCGTAAACGTTTGGCCAAACGGATACCGAGCACCAATGTGCTCACCAATAAAATCAGCAGCACACCATCTAATAATAGGGTTAACCAGGCGGTCATTGGTCATCTCCCCGCGGTGCATCCGCTTCAATTTGTACGGCAATCCGGCCGCTTTTACGGCCCATACGGCCGATATATAATGGTTTTTCCCCGCACCGCAGTTGAATTTCATCATCTGGACTGGTATCCAGCATCAACAGCGTGCCGCGTTTCCAATTCAGAATATCGTTCAAGCTGGCATAGGTTTGCCCCAACACCGCATCCATCTCAATTTCAGTATGCATGAGTTCATTGGCCAAGTGGGTTTCCCAAATATTATCGCGGCCAAATTTCTCACCCATAAACATTTGCAACAGCAACTCACGGATCGGCTCAAGCGTCGCATAAGGAATCACAATTTCTACGCGTCCGCCACGGTCTTCCATATCAACCCGCAGTTTAATTAGCACAGCCGCATTACCTGGCCGCGCAATTGCGGCAAAGCGCGGATTGGTTTCCAACCGGTCAAACCGGAAGGTAACGGTAGAAAGCGGGTCAAACGCCGCCGAAAGATCGCTCAGGATCACCTGCACCAGGCGTTCAACCAAAGCGCGCTCAATCGTGGTATACGGACGGCCCTCAATCCGCATCGCCGCCGTACCGCGCCGGCCGCCCAATAAGACATCGACAATTGAATAAATTAGAGCGGAGTCGACCACCAAAATACCGTAATTGTCCCATTCCTCAGCCTTAAAGACCGAAATCATGGCGGGCAAGGGCACCGAGTTTAGATAATCGCCGAAACGGACAGATGAGATTTGGTCGATACTCGCTTCCACATTGTCGGAAGTGAGATTGCGCAAGCTGGTCGACATCACCCGCACCATGCGGTCAAAGACGATTTCGAGCATCGGCAGACGCTCGTAATTCACCAAACCCGTATTGATTAGCGCCTGAATACCGCGCAATTCGCCGTCGCCATCGCCATCAAAACCCAGCAGGCTATCAATTTCATCCTGGTTCAGAATGCGTGCGCTATCACCCTCACCACCTGCCTGAGTAGTGGGATCCATTACATTATCGCTTTCAGGTGATTCCGCCATCGATCTGCTATTTTACACAATAAGCAAGAAAGGTGCCAGCTGGTAATAATTTAGTTTAGTATAATATACTGATTATTGCGGCGCAGGACCTTCTTTGATACTGAAGGGAGCGAACATTTGAGCGGTTACTGCTACATAAGTTGCACCAGCTGGCCGTGTAGCAGGATTAGTATTTAAACTTTTTGGGAAATTAATTGGCATTGCCACTTTTGCAGGCAGCATGGCCAGGCCGCATTCTTGGGCGGCGCTTATTCTTGCTTCTTCAGCTATTGCATTATTTAGCGAAGCAATTTCATTTTTCCATTTTGCTGTTTCACGTCGGCGTAAAACAATTTGAGCTTCCCTTTTAACTAACGCGTTAAACAAAGCAACCAACAATAAATCAAACCTTGTAATTTCGCTGGCTGACTTTCTCTCGCCTTTTTCTACAATATTTTTTAAATCTTCATCTTTTAATTTCTCGACCACATTAGTTATTTTACAAGTATTTGTGTTTCCTCCTTTGGCTACAACAAAAATAATTTTTAAAAGATTGGCAATTTTAATCTGGTTTGGTTCAACAATAAGTCTTCGAAATTGTGCTTCTTGATATTTATCCTTTATTGCATGGATACTATCAATGCAATCTCTGAACTTAAGCGCTGGATTGAAACCAGCCAATCTTTTAATAAATCTTTTAGTCATTAGAATTTGTAACGCTTGTTAATACTTGCAACAATTAAATAATGGCATTTGTTACTGCTTTGCCCATCGTTTTTGTTCCAATAATCGCTTCACCTTTTTGTGCGATATCGCCGGTGCGGGCCCCGCTGGCCAGGGTCTGCGCGACAGCTTGTTCAATTGCATCCGCGGCTTTTGGTAAATCCAGCTGATAACGGCACAGCATGGCGACTGATAAAATGGTCGCTAGCGGGTTGGCTTTATCTTGCCCGGCGATATCGGGGGCGGAGCCGTGCACGGGTTCAAACACCGCTGGGCCTTTGCCATTCACTTTCGCACCCAAAGAGGCCGAAGGCAGCATCCCTAATGAGCCGGTCAGCATCGCTGCACAATCTGATAAAATATCACCAAATAAATTATCGGTGAGGATGACATCAAACTGTTTGGGCTGGCGCACCAGCTGCATCGCGCAGTTATCAACATACATGTGCGATAGTTCAATGTGCGGGTAATGCGCACCATGAATTTTAATCACCACTTCACGCCACAACCGGCTGCTGGCCAACACATTCGCTTTATCGACCGAGCAGACACGGCCATGGCGTTGCGCCGCCAACTGAAACGCGCTATGCGCAATGCGTTCAATTTCAGAGGTGGTGTAAACTTGCGTATCAAACCCGCGTTGCTGACCATCGGCCAAGGTTTCAATGCTGCGGGGCTGCCCAAAATACACGCCCCCCACTAATTCGCGGACAATAACAATATCAAGGCCCGCAACCAATTCTTCCTTCAGTGATGATGCGCTGGCCAAGGCTGGATACACCATAGCTGGGCGAATGTTAGCAAATAACTGCAACTCACTCCGCAATTTTAACAGGCCTGCTTCCGGACGGAGGTCATAAGCCACATCCACCCATTGCGGGCCGCCCACGGCACCCAGCAACACAGCATCGGCCGCTTTCGCTTTAGCAATGGTCGCAGCGCTCAAGGGCGTGCCTTCTACATCATAAGCCGCACCGCCAATCAGCGCGGTTTCCAAATCAAATTGGGCATAACCTTTATTTGCTAAAGCTTCAAAAACCGGTTGACACGCATTCACCACTTCCGGCCCAATCCCATCACCAGGCAATAATAACAAGGAAAAGCGGGGCAGGGCGCACATGCATCTGTTTTTACGCGCTTAGGCGAATTGCTCAAGGATTTCGATGGGTATATTCCCACTTTTACAGTGATGGCGTTGACGCGATGTTTGCACATGCAATGCGATTGGCATAACGCCAAGTGTCTGTTACCGGCATCATCTGCGCTCGCCATCACCTACCTAATCAAATGATTAGGGCGGACGTTGGAGAAAGCCTTGGCTTTGCATCAACAACGTTTTTTTAATATAGCAAAATACATAGCCTTTGTGTGTGACGTTTGCATGAATTTCAGCGCTGCTTTAAATTGGCTAAATGACCAAACACTATTGGCTAATGAAAACTGAGCCAGAGGCTTGGAGCTGGCAGGACCAGCTAAGCGAAGGCACCAGCTATTGGGATGGCGTGCATAATTACCAGGCCGCCAATAATATGAAAGCAATGCAGGCCGGCGATTTGGTATTCTTCTATGAATCCATGGTCGGCAAATGCATTCGCGGCATTATGCAGGTGGTGCGCGCCGCTTATCCCGATCCGGAAGATGCGCCCTGGGTACGGGTCGATGTAAAACCCATTCAAACGATTATCGAACCGATTACCTTGGCGCAGATCAAAGCCGCAACTGCCTTGGCAGATCTGCCCCTTATCCGCCAATCACGGCTATCGGTCATGCTCATTACTGCGAAAGAATGGAAAATGATTTTAGCACTGCAGCAAAAACCTTCAGCGCGGAAAAACTGAACGTAAGTATTTGACCTAAGACTAACTGTTATTTAATAAAAATTATGAAAAGACGCAATGTAATAAGAGGTAATACAATTCCATTACCCGTACAGCCACGTATTTTAATTGTTTTAGATAACTGTATGCCTGATTTGGCGATTCAATTGGTCCGATTATCATTAGTCGAAGAAGAGCAGGCAAATGCCCATAAGCGAGACCTACCGGTAGTCGTTGTACCGTTAAGGCAAATTATTGATCCGGCTACCAAAGACCTTAATTTGGCGGATACGCTTACAAAATGGCGTAAGGGTTACGATCGCCAAATTATTTTTATGACTACAGATAAGCATTTTTGGTTGAATAATGTTCCCAATCAATTATCCGCCACCTTTACCACGCCTGAGCACAAGGCCCATAAACGGTTGGTTGTCAGCTTTGCAAAAAATGGCATACATTTGATTACGATTAAGCAATGCCCAGACAAAAACGATGCGGATCAACTAAGAACTTATGAGGCAGCCGTATTAAGAGCGGCAGAAGAAATGGCACAAGATATGTTGAATAAGCCATATGCTTATGATTTTTTGGCAGGTAAATTAAAAGACTGCCCGCCGCAAGATTGGTTTGTGAAACCATTTCAACAAACCCATCACAAAAGAAGAAATTTAACCACAGCATTGCATACCAAATATCATAACGTTTCTGAACAAATAGGTTTTCCGTATTTAGGCAATTGTATCAATATGCTAATTGGCAGGTGCACAGCTAAAGATGTTTATACCTGCCGCTTTGATGTCATTAGAGGCCGTGTCAGTCTCCAGACCAATGTTCATAAAATTGACGCTGATGCCAAAGGCTTTCCATACCCACCTGAACTTATGGCGGCGGTTATTTAATATAAGGCAGTGCAGGACGGCGGAGCAGATCGCCATCAGGGTCATATTTTTTATACAGCTCATCCATTTTGCCAGTGCCCTGCAAATAGTCGATTGAGGTATCGATAAAATTGGCCAAGGCCTGTTCATCCGCTTTGACCATTAGGGCAATCGGGGTCACCATTAATGGGTGTTCATAAGATAAAACTTTTAATTTACCTGGCGTGCTCTTGTTAAAGCGTTTGAACACATCGGGGGAGACAAAGGTAATATCCGCTTTGCCATCGGCCACGCTGGTTGTCATCAAAGTGATATCTGCCATTTGCGGCAATTGCGTAAACTTGGCCTGCGGAAAACGTTTTTGCGCATTCATGGTGCCGCCTTCACCTTCCATTGCTGTGATTGAAAAAGTGCCGGAATTTAAATTGGAAAGATCTGGTTTAATGCGTGTTTCATTGGCCCGCACCACACCATAAAGCGGGGCATAGGCAATTGCTTTGGTGAATAAACCGCGTTTAGAACGATTGGGATTAAAAAACAAACTGCCGCACACGGCATCATATTTACCTAAATTCAAATCCTCCAGCATGGTGCCGAGTGACGGAATTTCCGTATCAAATTTAAACGTGACTTCTGCGCCTTTACCAATTTCATTCAACATATCAGGAATAATGCCGCTGATAGCACCGTTATTGCCATCCTTCATGAAATAAGGCGGTTCGACAAAATACCCGCAACGTAGTTCGCCGGTGGCCAGCATTTTTTGATAAACAGATTGATTGGTGGTGCCAGTTTTGCCATGCCCGCCAAACAGCAAAATCATGATTAAACTAACGACTGCCGCAATACCGGCAGTGGCCCATAATGTATTATCTTTCATATGCTTTCGGTCGCATAGCTTTATGTAAGTGTCAATATCCTTTACCTCATCCTGAGTAGCTTGCACAGCAAGCGTATCGAAGGATGTTTAACTGGGATACAGCGCTGGAGCATCCTTCGATACGTGCCTATGGCACTACTCAAGATGAGGTTGTTTCTCGTTAGCCGTAGTAATCAACCTGTTGCTGATTATTATAATTAATCACAATGCGTTGGGTATTTTGCCAGTTTTGCACCAAAACCGGATCGCTGCCGAAAAATGCGGCGGTTTCATCCACCGTTACATGCTTTTCAAATTTCCGCTTTTCTTTGTCACGGAAACGGAAACAGTTATAGCCGGCCCACAATACCAAAATTGCGGCATTGGCGGCGATTACCAAAATATACCAACCGAAGGTGGGGATAAAACCATAAGCGGTGGTGGGCTGTTGCAGTGAAGTGGTGATCCCCAGATCGCCCAAAGTGAAGAGCGTTGGATTAAAGGCAATCAGCACGATAAAAATGGCCCACATCAAGCCGGTAAAAATAGCATCAAAAATCTGCATCAACAGACTTTGCTGCCAGCCACGGTCGATATAATCTTCGGGACGATAAGGGCGGTTAATATCTCTCATAATCTTATTTCCTTATATCGACCGTAACGGGCGGTCAGGGCTTTTCCATTTGGCCATTTCATCTTGTTTTTTAAACAATGCTTTGGGAAAGCCGACGAATACGGTGATCATGCTGACATACCAGAAGATCATCGGATACCACATCATCCAGATTAAACCCCGCCATAATTTTGGCTCATAACGGGATTCAATCAAAGTGGTGGTTAAGAACTGAACGATACAGGCTAGTGCCAAAGTTAAGCCCCAGAAAGATGGCGGGAAGATCGATGGCACCACCAACCAATCGGGCAGGGACACGAATTTGCCCAAAATCCATAAAATGGCGACCACGATGAACATAAACGCCCAAGCCGTGCTCATAATATATTCTAGCAACACGCCCCACATGCGGCGGCGGCGCCAGCTAAACAGGCTGCGCAGGTTTTTCAGGAATACTTCCGCACCGCCCTGGGCCCAGCGCAACCGCTGTTTCCACAACCCGCCCCAGCTCAGCGGCATATCAATCCAGCCAATAGCGTTTGGCACATATTGAATGGTCCAATGGTCTTTCTGCAGGCGCCAGCTAACATCGATGTCTTCAGTCACCATAAAGGGCGACCAGTAACCGATGCGGTGCAAAGCGCGGCGCCGGAAAGCGCAAATTACACCCGAAACCGTAAATACCCGCCCATAAACCCGCTGCGCACGTTTAATCAAACCGATGATTGAGGAGAATTCACCCACCTGAATTTTGCCCAGTAAGTTCTGGCGTGAACGCACACGTGGATTGCCGGTGGTGGCCCCCACGCGCGGATATAGAATTAACGGCTGCACCAAATGCGCAATCGCATTGGGATGCAAAGCAGCATCGCAATCAATACAGGCCAAAAATTCACCCTTAGCAATCAAGGCGCCACTGCGCAGTGACATGGCTTTACCCTGGTTTTCCGCATGATGCACCACGCGTAAAACGGTGGGATATTTATTCAGCAGGGAGTCCAACATCTCACCGGTGCGGTCGCTTGAACCATCATTAATCGCGATAATCTCGAATTTCGGATAAGTCTGATGCGCCAGTGCGGCAATCGTATCTTCCACCTGTGCTGCTTCATTATAACAAGGCACCAAAATGGAAACCAATGGCGGATCTTCCGGCAGCATGGGTAAGGCATCCGGTTTGATATCGTGTTGTTCCCAATGGAAATAATAAAAGATCGCGCCGGTGGTCCAAATAAAAGACATGAATAGCGGGTATAAAAACAGATATTCGGTTAGGAACTTACCGATTGTTGCGGTGGTGACCACAAAGGCCACCGCCAGAATGCTGAGGATACTATCAAAACTCATTTTTTATGTCCTTAAAAGTGCCAATCCGCATCCCACATCAGGATCACCGCATTTTCGCGGCGGCCATCATAAGATTGCCGCGCAAAAGTAGCGCTCCAACCGGTGTTGAATGCTTGGGTTGGCGCAAAACGCTGTTCATAAGTGGCCGAGGCAATAAACTGCGCATTAGCATTAGTTTGAAAATAAGCCCCAGGTAAAACACTAATCGCATGGGTGTATTTCACATCATAACTGCGGTACAGCAGTTGCTCAAATTTCGGACCGATATTAAACCCGAAATCGGCTTTCGGACTGAAATAGGGGACATTCTGTTTGCTGTTAAGCGATCCGCTGATCCCGCCCAATAAATCCCCTTTCACATAAGGGTAATTCATCCAGCGGAATTTACCATCTGCGCCATAATATTCGCGGTTGTTATTATCCGAGAAATCAACCGCGCCAACCCGGCCTTTGACATTCCACAATTCATTGGCCGTGTATTTCACACTACCCACAACACTGTTACCGGTTACGCCATTGCGCAGACCACGCAAAGGCGTATCAGCTGTCATAAGTTCACCGCGCACTGCATATTCCCAATAATCATTGGGGGAGAAGGTTGCTTCCGCAATTCCGCCAACCCGATGATTGTCATCATAATAATCGTTTTCCGTGACAGCGGCGTTAAAGTGCCAATCGCGCCAGTTTTGCTGCACGCCTAAAGCCGAACGGCGCCAGTAACCATCTGCTTCGCGCACTTTATCATGCGTATCGGTAAAGCTGGCATAAACGCGGGTCCGGTTATCGTAAAAAGTCGGGCTTGATAAAAACGCAGTATTTTGAAACGCATTCCAACCGGTTCCAATCGTATTATCACGGTGAATGGGGCTAAACCGCACATAAAGTTCCGGCCGCTGATACACATCCCAACCATTGGTTAAGCGTTGGACTGCCAGATTTTCGGGATAGACGCGGCGTAAGCGCTCTACATCGCGGTTCATGGTCGGATAATCCGCCAAATCCATGGCGTTATACGCCTGACCAACTTGCCAGCTCAGGCTTTTCACCGGTGCCTGGTCATTTTGCTGAGCGGCGGCAAAACGGGGTTCTGCTTTGCGCGGCCAACCACGGGATAGATACACATCACCCAAGGCCACATTCGCGGCAATATCTTTCGGGTTGTTTTTGACTATCGGCTCAATCTGATCTTGTGCGCCTTTCCAATCATCAACATAACCTTTGGCTTTGGCGGTTAACAAGGCCGCGTTGCGTTGATCGGCTGGTGTGGCTTTGGCAGAACGCGCTTGCAATTCTTTCAACGTGGCCATGGCTTCTTTTTGATGCTCCTGCTCCATTTGCGCATAGAACAGGTTCTCGCGCGTTTGCAGATCATCTGGATCGGCTTTCAATACCACGTTGTAATATTTTTCCGCTTGTTCAGGGTAACGGAGATATAAATACGCATCCCCTACCGCTTGCTCAACGAAGGTTGGGATGCTTTCCGGATTGGGTTGCGCACGTAAATCTTTATAGGCCAGCAACACATCTTTCATGCGTGAACGGTCCCGCAGGGCCACAATGCGGTCATAAGTCGCGCGGCGGTAGCTATCCACCACTGTTTGATTGCCGCTCCATTTCGCTTGTTGCGCTTCTAATTTTTCCAAAGCTAAATCGGTATCGCCGTAACGGCCCAATTCAGATAATGGCTGGCGGCCCTGGCGGATTAACTGCGCCGAGGCATTGCCTTCAAACCGGCGCAGTTCGGCCGGTTTAAACGCTTTCGGGTCATCACTGGCAATGGCTGCCGCGCGCGGCGCTTGCTTGTTATCGGATAACAATGCGGTTAAGCGGCGGCGCGCTTCTTCATTACTTGGATTACGGGCCAGAATTTTCTGATAAACATCGGATGCTTCTTGCGCATGCCCGCCGCGCTCCAACGCCACTGCTTGCGCCAAATCTAAATTGTCCAGCGTCACACCGCGCGCATTGGGGCGCACCGCATTAATGCGGGCTAGTGCCAGATTATTTTCACCCATATCGCTTAAGGTTTGAATTTCATTAATCCGTAAATCCCAATCATTGGGGGATTTGATAATCGCCTGCCGATATAATTGCAGCGCTTGCGGATAACCTTTTTGGCCGCGATACGCACGGGCGGCGGCATCGGAAACATAAGCCGGCGGATCGCGCAGCAACCCTTCACTATTCAATTTTTGATATTGTTGAATGGCCACATCATTATTGCCGGCCCAGCTATTAATCGCCAGCAAGTCATAACGCGCGCGCACATCTTTGGGATTATTCGCCACTATCTGCTGCAAATATTGCAAGGCTGGCGGGTAATCACCTTGGCGTGCTTGCTGAATAACTTGGTCATAACCTGGGTCCGCTGCTTGTGCTGGTTGCGCCCAAGTGAATACACCTAATAAGCCGAAGCCGATTATGCCTAAAAGATAAATGTGTTGCCGTGTCATGGTCTTCATATGTTTTTACAGTAAAAGGATGTTACGTCCATCCCGTATAAAGTATAAAAAACACATAGTTTTTCCTTATTGCACGATTTTTTTGCAATAAAGCGATATTTTCACCACATATGAGGAGAAAGGCGCACATCTTTTTGCCGAAAAGATTGCGTTGCTTTAAGTGATCCCTTAAAGCCTGAACATTGGCGCTGACCCCATATGACTGATCAAGAACAAAAAGATTCCGAAAAAAAAGTTTTGACCCTATCGGGTCGCGGATTGCAAGAGGCACGCCGCACGATTGAGCGAGGTGGGACTGTTGTCGCGCAGCAATTAAGCGGTGGCGGCCAAAATGCCGTTGTGGTCCAGCGCAAGCGGACCGTAACCGCACCCAGCACGCCGCAACGTGCGCCGAAGACTGAGCAAGAAATCAGCAATCGCGCCGCCATTGTGCGCGAGTCCATCGCCAATAAAGGTGAATCGACAAGATTAAGCTCGGCCTTGCCCAGCCGCGGTGGTATTGCCATCAACCGTACCCAATATGGCAAACCGCCTGAAGCAAAACCAGCAGTGGCCGCCACGGCGACTGACCAAGTTAAAGAAAAAGAACGCACCGATACGGGGCGCACTGGCACCGGCTCAGCCGGTGGTGGTGCCGGCGCACCGCGCCCGCCGCGCGGCATGCCGGAAGGCCAACAATTCCAACGCCGCGAATTTCCATCGCGCGAAGGGGTAGGCCGGCCGTCTTTTGCCGACCGTACCGCCAATGCGCGGACTGAAGTACAAAATAGGGATGGGGCCCGCGCCTTTCCGGCCCCGCGCGATGGGCAAGCGGCGCGTCCCGTTGGTGATCGCCCGCTTGGTGATAGACCGCCACGGACCGACCGGCCATTCGGCGATCGTCCCCCGCGCACAGATCGTCCAGCGGGCGACCGTCCGCCTGGGGACCGCCCATTCGGCGATCGCCCGCGTCCAGCCGCCCGGCCATTTACCGACCGTGCGCCTGGAGACCGCCCGCCCCGCGGCGATGGTTCGCGTGCGCCTGGTGACCGTCCGGCCCGCCCGCCATTTGACCGCAGCGGCAGCGCCCCGCGCGGCGGCCTTTCAACCGGTGAGCGTGATAATCGCGCCCGCGTTTTACAGCAATCACAAACCAGTACCGGCCCTGGCGGCACCGGCAACCATATGGCGCGGCCAACTGGCATTCAAATGCGTCAGATTGGTAAACCATCTTTTGCGCCACGCCCGCTCACCGCAACCGGAATGGATGATGCGCGCCGTAAATCCGCCGATCGTTCCGGCAATCAGGCCGTGGCTAAATTAGATGCTTTGCGTGCCAAAGGGTTGATCAAGGATGAAGATCCGGATGCCAAGCGCGTCTTTAATAACGGGCCGCGTCCGCCAAGTGGCCCAGCCCGTCGCCCCAGCCGTCCAGGTGGGGCCCGCCGTCATGGCGGCGGTGGCGCAGGCCGCATTACCGTTACCCAGGCATTAAATGGTGATATCGGTACCGGCCGTTTCCTGTCAGATGCTGCGCGTCGCCGCTTGGTCCAAAAATCTCGCCGCCACGGTATGGATGAAAACCGCGAGAAAGTCGCGCGGGATGTCACCATTCCGGATACCATTACGGTCCAGGAACTTGCCAACCGGATGGCTGAACCATCGGGTGTGGTGATCAAAACGCTGATGCGCCTTGGTATAATGGCGACCATTAATCAAGTGCTCGATGCCGATACGGCTGAATTATTGGCGACCGAACTCGGCCACCGTTTTGCCCGCGTTTCGGAAAGCGATGTGGAAATTGGTTTGGGTGAATGGGCTGATACGCCTGAAAACCTGAAATCGCGTCCACCGGTGGTGACTATTATGGGCCACGTCGATCACGGTAAAACATCATTGCTCGATGCCATTCGTTCAACCGATGTCGTCAGCGGCGAATCGGGCGGCATCACCCAACATATTGGCGCTTATCAAGTAAAGATGGGCACGGGCCAGAAAATAACATTCCTGGACACGCCAGGCCACGCGGCCTTCACCGAAATGCGTTCACGCGGTGCTCATGTTACCGATGTGGTGGTCTTGGTGGTGGCGGCTGATGATGGCTTAATGCCACAAACCATTGAAGCGATCAGCCATGCCAAAGCCGCCGGTGTGCCGGTGGTGGTCGCCATCAATAAAATCGATAAAGAGGGTGCCAACCCAGGCAAAATTAAAGGCGAGTTGCTGCAATACAACATTCAGGTTGAAGAGCTTGGCGGCGATGTGCAGGCCATTGAAGTTTCGGCCAAGCAAAAACTCAACCTCGATAAACTCGAAGCCGCGATTATGGTCCAGGCTGAAATTCTGGATCTCAAAGCCAATCCGGATCGGCCTGCCGTGGGCCGCGTGATTGAATCTAAACAGCAAATTGGCCGCGGTGCGACTGCGACTGTTTTGGTCCAAAAGGGAACTTTGCGCACCGGCGATATTTTCGTCTGTGGTACCGTTTCCGGCCGTGTGCGGGCATTGCATGATGATCATGGTAAAACGATTAAAGAAGCAGAACCTGGTAAACCGGTTGAAGTAATCGGGTTGGAAGATGTGCCGCGTTCCGGTGATGATTTTGTGGTCGTGGAAAACGAACAAAAAGCGCGTGAAATTGCCGAATTCCGCCAGCGCAAACAGCGCGAATTATATAATCTGGCGACCAAAAAAACTTCGCTCGACCAAATGTTCAGCGATATTCAAACCGGTGCCAAAAAAGAACTGGCAATTATCGTCAAGGGTGATGTGCATGGTTCCGTGGAAGCCATTGCCGGTGCCATGGGCAAATTGACCGAGGATAATCCCGAAGTGACCACCCGCATCATCCATAGCGGCGTGGGCGCAATTAATGAATCCGATATTAGTTTGGCCAATGCGTCTAAAGCCTTAGTAATGGGCTTCAATGTCCGCGCCAATCCGCAAGCACGGGATCTGGCTAAGCGTGATG
Source organism: Alphaproteobacteria bacterium (assembly GCA_965246945.1). Taxonomy (GTDB): domain Bacteria; phylum Pseudomonadota; class Alphaproteobacteria; order UBA11073; family UBA11073; genus CBDFFW01. The sequence goes on along the minus strand of CBDFFW010000001.1, from coordinate 1,337,174 downwards.
GTATCGATATTCGTTACTATTCAATTATTTATGATATCATCGAAGACGTTACTAAAATGCTCACCGGCATGTTGAAACCGGTGATGCGTGAAAACTTCCTTGGCTATGCTGAAATCCGCGAAGTGTTTAACATCACACGTGTTGGTAAAGTCGCGGGTTGTTATGTCACCGAAGGCTTGGTCAAACGCGGTGCCAATGTTCGTTTGCTGCGTGAAAATGTGGTCATCCATGAAGGCAAACTGAAAACATTGAAACGCTTCAAAGAAGAAGTGAAAGAAGTCAAAGACGGCACTGAATGCGGTATGGCCTTCGAAAACTACGAAGACATCCGCGCCGGTGATATGATTGAATGCTTTGAACTAGAAGAAGTTGCGCGGAGCTTGTAATATTGTAGAAATGTGAAATTTTTTTTACATTCTAATTATTAAGTCTCATTATTAAATGCAACAGTTGTATATCTTTTTATTTGCAATTATTCTAATAATATATGTTGGGAAATAAGCCACATAGAAGAGACTCTTATTCTAGTAGATTTAGACGTTTGGCCTTTGCAAACACATCTACAATAGATGGCAAATTTACAGAGACTAGACTGCCCTCCACAGTTGAATGGGATAAAGCAGCCCATGAGATTGGCCGCCGTTTATTAAATATTAAACCACATAACAAATTTAAGCCAAAATCAAAAATTCCTTTAAATAAATTTGGGAACACAATTTTAACTCACGATTTAATCACTTATTCGCTTGGCGATGAAGCGGCGTCAAGCATAACAAAAGCGTTTGAATTAGCTAGAAGTAGCTACAAAGAGCAGTTTGACGATTATACTTTTAATCGCACTATTCGCTCGCCAGATGCAGCTATTTTTACTGATTTAGACCAGGCTTATGCTCGCTTTTTATTTTATGCTTTGAGCCTTGAGCGAGAAGTTATACAGTTAACACGCAAAGTTGAAGTTGCAACTGCTGATGCAGATTGGGATGTAGCAGATAACCTGGATAAGGAAAGGTTAGCAAAAATAGCTGAGCTAAAAAATTATCGAATATTTCTAAAAACTTTAGATCCATCGATTGATGAATTTGTTGATTTTAAAGAAGAGCAAAAAATGCTTCGTGTTTTGGAAAATAGAATTGGCAGTAAAACATACATTGCAATTATTCTTACCCATTTGGGCGAAATTGGCCTTATTAGTCTTATTTTATATGATGCAATCCGTGCTGGCAGCGTAAGATTTGATGACTTAAAAGAAACTTTTGGTGATGAAAAATTTGCCAAAAGAATATATGAATTTAATCGTCAGTTAAATTATTTAGAAGTAAATAAGACATTAGTTATTCCGACTGCATTGGAACGTGAAACTGAAGATTTAGCTGATTTTTTCAAACGAGTGTTTTTTTCGGATGATAGTGCAGCAGAGAATGAATGGTTTAGCCGTTTGCGACATAGCATTGTTGAAAATGCTAACCGTGATGATGATGGGATTGCGCTTTTCACTGAAGTTGCATTTGGCTGTCCGCATTTTAGAATTCAGGCAGCTTTAGCACCTCAAAAAGAATTTGAGCGTGCTCAGCAAAAAGCCCAAAGCCAAAAAGAAGGTATTTTACGAGTCCCGGATTTAAGACGTATAAGTTTTTTGGTTAATACTCGCGCCGAGGCAGAAGAGGTTTTGCAACAAGTGTTGGAATCTGAAAGTTTTGCAACCTTGCGCGTAGTTGATCTTGATAAAGATGATAACAAACCAAATCATATGAGTGGTTACAAGGGAGCTTATCATTTACTGGTTACACCCGTAACTGGCGAAGAATATGCTTGCAATCTAATCGAGGTAAAAATCATTTTGCATGCCTATAATGATATCCAAACTTTTTATGGCGGCCATTATACTTATGAAATTGCCCGTGAATACACAATGTGCTGTAAGAAAGACAAGGAAAAAAATGTAGTTGCTGAAACGTTAAAAGATATTTTAGTGCGAACCAGTCGAGAGGAATTCGCCATTGCCGATTTCAATACACGTTACATTGATCGCAATACACATAAATATTCGAAAGGACCCAAAGAACCTCTATTTACAGCGTTTACGCCATCGGTGGATCGCGCGCGGCAATTGCAAAATGTAGATCCCTCTGCTGTTATTTTGGTAACAATGTTTAGGGCCTATGCGGCTTTAAAACAAAAAGGTTATTCGGTTAATGACCTGAGAAGTTTAGAATTTTTTGACATATGCAAAACCAAAGCCGCACATTTAGAAAACAGCTTAGGAAAAATTGAAGTCAATAGCGAAAAACAAGTGGTAAATTTAATCAAAGGGGCGGCCCATACGCTTAGACGGCATTATAGAAGCAATCCGGACATCAATGATGAAATTATGAAAATGATGACTCAATTGGATATCATAACTGCACCACGTGCACCTACTATGGCTGCAGATAAAGAAACAAAACCGCAATTATAAAATATCTTTCGGATTAAAACTCATCGTAATATCATTCCACAGATCATATTTATCATCCGGCAATTGGAATGGGGAGCATTTGGGGTTGAGAACGGCGCGCATGGCGCTTTCGGCGACGGTGCGTTGAAACGGATCGTTGCCATTGGCATTTACGATTTCAGCGCTTTTAACGGTGCGGTCCTTGTTCATTAAAATATGAATAGTCACCACCATATCCTGAATACCGCGCGCACCCACCGGCACATTCCAGCACCCTTCAATCTGCCGGCGCAGCAAGTCTTCTTGGCTAATGGTTAATTTATCACTCAGCAACCCTTTGCTGCCAGCATCCGATGCTTTGTCCGGCGCTTTGGCATCTGGTTTGGTTTGCGTGATTTGCGGCACGGGTTTATCAGTGCTTAAATTTTTCAGCAGCGAATTAAAGTTTTCTGGGGCCGCTTCCTTGGGCGGCGGTTTTTTCGGTTGTTCTTTGGCTAACTTACTCATGACATCGCCAAACTTTTCTTCCGGTGCTGGTTTTGGTTTATCCATGGGATTGGGTTTAGGCGGCACTGGCACTGGCTTTTGCTGTTCTTGCTGCGGCGGCGGGATTGGCGGTTTGGGTGTCGGCGGCGGGGCAGGGGTAACTTTGGCGGTATTACCGGTGCCCTGTTTTTGCGTAGTCGTTACCGGCCCTAAATCCAGAATATCAATCGGAATGGGCTGGGTCAGCTCCAGCGGCTTGGCCTTGAATAAAACAATTTGCACAGTAATGGCCACAATCACTGCCAGATGCAATAACACCGAGGCGCTAAGCGCCATTTTATCGGGTGGATCTGCCGTCATTTCCTTTGCTTATTTTGCCGAGCGAATCAGATCACGCCAATTAATTTACAGTTAATCTCCGACATCAGTCCTTGACCATTTCGCTTTGCGGGCTCGTAATAAGGGCAAGTTTAGTAAGGCCCGCCTGCCGTACCATACCAATTACTTGCATCACCTGTTCATAAGGCAGTGTTTTGTCGGCACGAATATGGATGGCAGCATCTTTGTTTTCCGCTGCAATGGCCTGCAAACGGGCAGGTAAATCTTTAAGACTGACTGCCTTATCCTGCAACATCACTTGCTTGGCGGTGATGCTCAGCTCGAGCGGTTGCTTTTTATCCTGTAACGCCGCTGCACCCGCTTTGGGCAAATCAACCGCCACGCCAACCGTCATCATCGGCGCTGAAATCATAAAAACGATCAGCAGCACCAAAACCACATCAATAAACGGAGTCATATTAATTTCGTTAATCGCCCGCCGCGATCCGCGCCCATAACGCCGCCCGCCATGATCAGACGCACCACTAACTAAATTCATTCCCATGCGGATAATTTAAAGCAGAATTTATAATTGAACAAGCAACACGCGTTTATTCTTCGACATAAATGGTAACATCAATCGGCTCACCGGTCGCCGTGGTTTTCAATGTTACTTCGTAGCTGGGCGCGAAATTAGGGTTATAATCCGGCGTACCTTCTTTGTCTTCATTTTCGTAAATAAAAGTAAAGGCGCTCGTGCCATCGGCCGCAACCACCATTTCCTGGCCGGAAAAATGCTTGGCGAGTATTTCGGCATTAAACACAATTTTATGTTCGCCCAAAAACTTAGCTAACTTACCCAGCGCCAATGCACCATGCTCTTTGATACGTTGCGCCAACGCTTTAAGTGCGGCAAGTTGCGGTTCGAGATTAGCAAGGTCTGTAAAAAACTCCGGCGCAATTTCAATGAACGCGAAATTATAGCCGTGTTCTTGCTGAATGCCCTTAATCGCCTCCACGCCCAGCGCCATCGCTTGGGGTGCTGTTTTGGGTTTAACTGCTGCTTTTCTCGGCATGATAATTACGCAGCTTCAGCGCTCATTTGGCCAGCTTTGGCCACCACATCTTCAATTTTACCGACCATGTAGAAAGCCTGTTCCGGCAAATGATCGTATTTGCCTTCGCATAATTCTTTGAAGCCTTTGATAGTGTCCGCTAAAGAAACAAACACGCCTGGTGAACCGGTAAACACTTCGGCCACATGGAATGGCTGGGATAAGAAACGCTGGATTTTCCGCGCGCGGGAAACGACCATTTTATCTTCTTCCGATAGCTCGTCCATGCCTAAAATCGCAATGATATCTTGCAATGATTTATAGGTCTGCAAAATACGCTGCACTTCCCGCGCCACGGCATAATGTTCTTTGCCGACCGTGCCTGGGTCCAAAATCCGCGATGTTGAATCCAATGGATCCACCGCCGGATAAATACCCAATTCAGCAATTTGCCGTGAAAGAACAGTAGTCGCATCCAAATGTGCAAAGGAAGTCGCTGGGGCTGGATCGGTTAAATCATCCGCCGGTACGTAAATCGCTTGTACGGAGGTGATCGAGCCTTTGTTAGTTGAGGTAATGCGTTCCTGCAAATTACCCATTTCAGTCGCCAAGGTTGGCTGATAACCCACGGCCGATGGAATACGGCCTAGTGTCGCCGAAACTTCCGAACCCGCTTGCGTAAAGCGGAAAATATTATCGACGAAAAATAGCACGTCTTGGCCTTCTTCATCACGAAAATATTCCGCCATGGTCAGACCGGTTAGCGCGACCCGCGCCCGTGCGCCAGGCGGTTCATTCATCTGACCGTAAACCAATGCGGCTTTCGATTCGCCGTCTAATTTAATTACGCCGGATTCCATCATCTCGTGATAAAGGTCGTTGCCTTCCCGCGTCCGCTCACCCACACCGGCAAAGACCGAAACACCCCCATGGGCTTTGGCGACGTTATTAATCAATTCCATAATCAAAACGGTTTTGCCCACACCGGCACCCCCGAACAGACCAATTTTCCCGCCGCGTGAATAAGGCGCAAGCAGATCAATGACTTTAATCCCCGTCACCAAAACTTCCGTTTCGGTCGATTGTTCAGCAAATTCTGGCGCTTTGCGGTGAATGGGGTAATGCAGTTTGGAAAGCACAGGGCCGCGATCATCAATCGGCTCGCCAATCACATTCATAATGCGGCCAAGCGTTTCTGGGCCCACCGGCACCGAAATCGGCGCGCCGGTATCAATCACTTCTTGCCCGCGCACCATGCCATCAGTCGTATCCATTGCAATACAACGCACCTGGTTATCGCCCAAATGCTGCGCCACTTCTAAAACCAAGGTGGCACCTTGGTTCATGGTGTGCAACGCGTTCAAAATATTCGGTAATTGGCCATTAAATACAACATCCACAACCGCGCCCAAAATTTGGGTCACGCGGCCAGTTGCCGGTTGGTTTTGCGAGTTGAGCGCTGCAGAATTTGCCATCAATGTTTCCTTTATACCATCACGCATAGCCAATGAACGCGCGGGATGCAAGTTTTGTGGGAAGTCCTATTGAGCTGGCAATTGCGTGGGAAAATTATGATCCAGCCAATATAAAATATTTTCTATCAAGCGGTAATCGATCAAATTATTATGACCACCTTCCGGTACAAATACCGAAATTTTGGCATAGGAGGCAGCTTCAAACAATTCATGTCCATAGTTAACCTTGATGATTTGGTCCGTTGCACCATGAAACAATAATAAGGATGCAGGAAATTTAGCGATCTTTAGATAAAATAGATTTCACCACTAATCCCGCAGCAACTCATTAATTGCTGTTTTACTGCGCGTCTGCGCATCCACGCGTTTGACGATTACGGCGCAATATAGGTTCGGTCCGGGTGTGCCATCTGGCAGCGGTTTGCCAGGCAAGGTGCCGGAGACTACTACCGAATAAGCCGGCACGCGCCCCATGAATATTTCGCCAGTCGCGCGGTCAATAATCTTGGTGCTGGCACCCAGATATACGCCCATCGACAGCACCGAACCTTCTTCAACCACCACACCTTCGGCCACTTCCGCGCGGGCACCAATGAAGCAATTATCTTCAATAATCGTTGGATTGGCCTGCAGCGGCTCCAACACACCGCCAATGCCGACACCGCCGGATAGATGGCAATTCGCGCCGATCTGCGCACAGCTGCCCACCGCCGCCCAGGTATCAATCATCGTGCCTTCACCCACATAAGCGCCGATATTCACGAAACTCGGCATCAACACGGCATTTTTACCAATAAAGGCACCGTGGCGCACAATCGAACCAGGCACTGCGCGGAAACCGGCGAGATTAAATTGCTGATCATCCCAATCCATAAATTTGCTGGGTACTTTATCCCACCAATGCGCATCGCCTGGCGCGCCGGTAATCGTGCGTGTGGCTTGCAGACGGAACGAAAGTAAAACAGCTTTTTTAATCCATTGATGCGTGTGCCACCCATCCTTATTTTTTTCCGCCACGCGCAACTGCCCGCGATCCATCTGATCCAGCACGGCAAACACCGCAGTGCGGGTTGTGCCACTGGTTTGCGGCGTAATCGTCTCCCGCACTTCCCAAGCTTGTTCAATCAGTTGCTGCAATGCGTCAGTCGTCAGGGCCATAGAGGTGATAATGACGGGTTTGCGCAAAAGATGTAAACTGATTTTGCTTGTGATAAGACGGCAGCATGGCAAGCCCTTGGCGCTTATCGGTGGCCCCGATGATGGATTGGACAGACCGGCATTGCCGGTTTTTCCACCGGCAATTGACACCCTCCGCATTGCTTTACACTGAAATGGTCACCGCGCAGGCCATCATTCATGGCGACCGGCAAAAACTGCTCGGCTTTAATGATTGCGAACATCCAGTCGCCTTGCAACTCGGCGGCAGCGATCCGGCCTTGTTAGCGCATGCGGCCAAAATCGGCCGCGACTGGGGTTATGATGAAATCAATTTAAATTGCGGCTGCCCATCCGACCGCGTGCAAAGCGGCAGTTTCGGCGCGTGTTTGATGGCCATGCCGGTAACCGTAGCCGATTGCGTGAAAGCGATGCGCGATGCGGTCGATTGTCCTGTCACAGTGAAAACACGGCTGGGGATTGATGAACAGGATAGCTATGAATTCGTGTGTGATTTTGTGGATCAGGTTGCCGCTGCCGGTTGCGATGTTTTTATCATGCATGCCCGCATAGCCTGGCTGAAAGGTTTATCGCCGCGCGAAAATCGGGAAAAGCCGCCATTACAATATGAAAAAGTGTATCAGCTCAAACGTGATTTTCCGCAGCTAACAATTGCATTAAATGGCGGGTTGGAAACAGTGTTAGTGTGCGAAGCAGCATTGGCGCAAGGGCTCGACGGAGTAATGCTTGGCCGTGCTGCCTATCACAATCCGTGGATTTTAGCGGAGCTGCAACAAGCATTGTTTCCAGATATAGTAACTATGCCAACAGAAGCTGAAGTACTTGCCAAATGGCGTGAATATTTATTACAGCAAATAGAGCAGGGCGTGGCACTGAGCAGTATGACACGGCACATCCTTGGTATGTTCCACGGCCGCAAAGGTGCACGCAGTTGGCGGCGAATTTTAACGGAAGAAGCCGGTAAAAATCCAACCGATATCACGGTATTTGACCGTGCTTTATCTGCCATTCAAAATTGAAAAGCAGCTTTTTTCAATTTGCCTAATATACGCTTTTTACCAATGTAATGAAAGCTATATTTGTAATAAATATGTAATAATTCAAATTGAATGAAATGGTATTTCTGATAATATAAATATATGAAACCAAGACGTTCACATCGACAAAGAACAATTGTTTTTGAACATCAACTTTTAGGAGCTTCAACTATTTTTGCGGCGCTTGGGATCACCTTCAATGCTTATGAACATTTCCGCCATGGTGATTTTAATGGCGAAATGATTAACAACTCTTTGTCATCCGTTACGTTTCTGGGGGCGATGAGTATTGGTTATTATTTGCATTTTAAAGAGCATGCGCCAATTATTCGGCAACATTTCCATGAAACGGCAGAGCATATGAATAATCATTTACACCATGTGCTTAGTTTTGCGGTCCATTCACATTTAAAATTGCGAACAAGCTTGAAGAAATTAGCGATTAATTTTACAGGTTCATATGACAGTGATTTCAAACTTCGTTATTGATGCCGCAACAATATAGCAACCCAGGGCTGGCGCAGCAGCGGGCCGCCGATCCGGCGGCGCATGTATGGGTGAATGCCTCGGCCGGTTCTGGCAAAACCAAAGTGCTGGTGGACCGGTTATTGCGATTGCTGTTGGGTGAAAGGAAAATTCCGGCGGCTGCGCCTGATCGTATTTTATGTATTACTTTTACCCGTGCGGCGGCAGCCGAAATGCAGCAACGTTTGCAGGAACGGTTGATGCATTGGGCAGTTATCAGCGAAACGGAATTGCAGGCCGCGCTAACCGATTTAACCGGCACCAGGCCAGATGCTAAATTCATGCAACGTGCGCGGGGTTTATGGCAAGTGATTTTGGATGCCAGCCCGCCCTTGCGCATTCAAACCATCCATAGTTTGGCGCAAAGTATTCTGGCGCAATTCCCGCTCGAGGCAGGGGTGATGCCGTTTTTTAATCTGATGGATGATCTGCAAGGTGAAATTTTACGCCAGCAAGCATTTCAGCAATTGCGCACTGATCCCGCACATATGGCAGCCTTGCAGCGCGTGCAGGCGCAAAATGCCAGTGCCGATACGCTACAAAAAAACCTGTGGCGGGCCGCTAAAATGACGGCGCAGCCCGCGGTCACGACTCTCAATCACGCGTTTGATTTGCCAAGCGATACCAATTTACACGCGCCCATGCAAATCGAATTAACCGCGCCGCAAAAGCAGACGCTACAAACTTTATTGCAAGGACTGCTGGCCACCACGCAAGGCGAACAAAAATTGCAACAAGCAATAATTAATTGGCTGGAAACCATGCCACTACTGCGTGCCGTGCTATTACCGCTTTATGCCGAAAGCTGGCTAACGCAGGCGGGGGAACCACGTAAAAATTTGGTGGCTGCGGCCTCATTGAAAAAAAATCCTGCCTTGGCTGATTTGGCGCAACAAGCGGTGGCTAATGTGTTAGTCTGGCTGCAGCAAAGTCAAGCGCAAAATGCGGCCAGTCTAACCGCTGACTGGCTGCAATTAGGCCAAACCTTGCGCGCGCAATATACTGTTTTAAAGCGCCGGCAGCATGTGTTGGATTATGATGATCTGATTGAACATGCGGTGCAGTTACTGCAAGACCCCATACGGGCGGCCTGGGTATTATACAAACTCGATGGTGGTTTGGATCATTTACTGGTCGATGAAGCGCAGGATACCAGCCCGAATCAATGGGCGATTATTACCGCGCTATGCAGCGAATTTTGGGCGGGTGCCAGTGCCCGCCGCAATCACCGCACTTTATTTGTGGTGGGCGATTTTAAACAATCGATTTACAGCTTTCAGGGAGCCAATCCACAATTAACAGCCCAGGTGCGGGATGAAATTTCGGTGCAGGCTATTGGTGCCGATCAAAACTGGCGGCTGCAGCCATTAACCCATTCGTTCCGCAGCACGCCGCCGATATTGCAAGTGATAGATGCAGTATTTGCGGACCCGGTTTTGGCGCATGCCGTTACGCTGGGCAGCGAAATTGTACAACACACGCCGCAGCAAATTGGGGCCGGCGGCGATATGGCCTTATGGCCGTTATTCACGCGCGCGGAAAAAACAGCAGAAATGCCCTGGGCCTTAGATGATGCAGAACAAACAACGCATCCCGTAACGCAATTGGCCGAACGCGTGGCCAATACCATTATGGCCTGGCTGAGCAGCGGTGCCAAATTACCGGCCAGCGGGCGGCTGATTTTACCAGCCGATATCATGATCATCGCCCGCAAACGCGCACCATTATTGGAAGCGTGCCGCACAGCCTTGCAAGCGCGGCATATTCCAGTGGCCGCCGATGACCAATTGCAATTGCTGCAGGAATTAGCCGTGCAAGATTGCCTGTCTTTCATGCGCTGGTGCGTAGATCCGGATGATGATTTGGCGCTCGCCGAAATTTTAAAAGGGCCGTTGTTTAATTGGTCGGAAGAACAATTATTCGAATTAGCGCATGGCCGCGAAGGAAAATTGTGGTTGGCACTTAACGCGCTAACCCTCGACTCTATTGCAAGCGGAGGGTTAGTGGCTGTCTGCCATTATTTATCCGATTGGAAAACGCAAGCCGCGTTATTATCACCGGCGCAATTTTTACTGCATTGGTTGCAAGCGCCTTGTTTCACCGCAGTTAGCGGGTGGCAGGCTTTCCGCGCTGTGCACGGCAATGCCGTGGTTTCATTACTGCAGCAATTGCTGCAACTGGCCGAGAAATACATGCCCGCTGAAAACGCCCATATTACTGGTTTTTTGGCTTGGTGCGCAGATAAAAGTGATTTCAAATTAAAGCAGGGCAATGCGAATGTGGCTGCCATTCGTTTGCTCACCGTGCATGGCGCGAAAGGGATGGAAGCGCCCATTGTGTTTGTGTTGGATGATTTATTGGCGGCCAGCAAAGGCTGGCGGCTGGAAGATGATTGGCTGCCGGCGGATGCTGCGGTGCCATTCCCGCGTTATGTTGGCGGCATTAAATCATTTAATCCGCAATTGGCGGCTGCTTTCGAGCGGCAGCGGGCGGCCTATATCGCCGAACATTGGCGGTTATTATATGTAGCGCTGACCCGCGCGCAGGAACGCTTGATCGTTGCGGGTTATGGCAATGAAAATGCCGATGCCTCGGAAAGTTGGTTTGCGGCGGTGCAAAGCGGGCTGGCACGCTTACCCAATACGCAAGATATGGCTGGCACCACGCTTTACGCCCTACCACATCTTGCGGCGGGCGGTGCTTTTATTGATCGCTAGGACTTGCTTTTTTATACTGGAAGTGCCAAATTTTATTTATGACCCAGATTGTCACCGATCAAAATTTTGAAGCCGAAGTGCTGCAAAGCGAAATCCCTGTTCTGGTGGATTTCTTCGCCACTTGGTGTGGCCCGTGTCAGCAAATTGCGCCGCATATTGATGCGATCGCCAAAGAGCAAGAAGGCAAGCTAAAAGTCGTTAAAATGAATATCGACGAAAACCCCATGACCCCATCGGCCAATGGTATCCGCAGCATCCCAACCTTGATTTACTTCCAAGGCGGCAAAGCGAAAACCACGAAAATGGGTGCCATGCCAAAATCAGCCTTGGATGAATGGATTAACGGCGAATTGGGCTCAGCCGCCTAATTAACATACCACTGTATGCTAGGAATGGTTTCCCGTGAAACGCTACCTTGTTTCACAGATGCACTTGGTAGCAAAAGGTTGCAAAAGGTAACCTGTTTTCCGCATAAGGTAATTGACTTGGGCGATTGGCGCAGCGGTAGCGCACTACATTGACATTGTAGGGGTCACTGGTTCGATCCCAGTATCGCCCACCATTAAATTTTGAAACTATTAAAATACTTGTAATATGAATATGTTGTTTGATAGACCTCGCTAACAATATTTAACCAGGAAATATAAATGATCAAAATGCCACAATTTTTACGAAGATGGTTTGCTAGCGGCAAGTTGTTATCTGTCATTCCTGATCAAGTTGATTTAGGAATTATCGCTTCTGCAGGCGAGGCGTGTTTGGTGCACGTTTATGATAGTCCTTTACAAGGTTATGATTACCAGCTTTATCAGAAAAAATCAAATGGAAGCATAACGCCCTATTTGGCACCGGATACTATTATGGATCCAGGTTTAATTCGTTAATGTAAAAAATCAAATGCAGTGTGATTTGTTGGATGTAACTCATGGCAACGCAAATGGAAATAAACCAATTTATGTGAGCAATGGCGCTGTTGCAAAATTTGTTGAACGTCAAAAACAATGTGCAGCTATTATTGCATCGGTACCAGCTTCTCTTAAATAATGTTCTTACGCTTGGTTTTAAGTCCCATTTAAAGCCAAGCAAATAGATTACCATGAAATAGTATAACTACAGCTCGCACACCTCGCTGGGGCGGGCCATAACCATTTGGATAAATGCTCAGACAAGTTTAATTTTAAAGAAGTCACATACTTCAGCATTTAACCCAACCGCATTAGCCAAACAAAAAATTGCTCGGCGTTACAGATGCTTGTGTGCCGGCAGAATCCGCCTTACCTGAAAGGTAAAGAGGATATCATGACTTCAGCAAATTCAGTGGTAATTGTGGGCGCGGCCCGCACGCCAATCGGTTCATTCGGCGGGGCGTTAAGCGCCTTGCCTGCGCATGAACTTGGCAAGGTGGCAGTAACTGCAGCGCTGGAACGCGCCGGTGTTAAACCGGATGAAGTGGATGAAATTATTTTGGGCCAGGTGCTGACTGCCGCCTGCGGTCAAAACCCCGCGCGGCAAACCGCAATTGCGGTTGGTATACCGCAGGAACGCACAGCGATGACCATCAATCAGGTGTGCGGTTCCGGCCTGCGCTCAGTCGCGCTGGCCATGCAGGCCATTCAAACCGGTGCGGCCAATATTGTCGTCGCGGGCGGGCAGGAGAATATGAGCCTGTCACCCCATGCCGCGCATTTGCGCAACGGCACCAAAATGGGCGATTTGGCGATGGTCGATACCATGATTAAAGACGGTTTGTGGGATGTCTTTAACAACTATCATATGGGTATCACCGCCGAAAATGTTGGCAAAAAATATGAGATTACGCGCGAACAGCAAGATGCCTTTGCCGTCGCATCCCAGCAAAAAGCCTATGCCGCGCAACAAGCGGGTAAATTCAAAGATGAAATCACGCCTGTTACCGTAAAAGGCCGCAAAGGCGACACGGTGGTGGAGCATGATGAATATGTGCGGGCCGATGCCACGTTGGAAGGTCTGACCGGCCTGCGCCCCGCATTCCAGAAAGAAGGCGGCACCGTTACCGCCGGTAATGCTTCCGGCATCAATGACGGCGCGGCCGCATTGGTGTTGATGAGTGAAGATGAGGCCAAAAAGCGCGGTTTGAAACCACTGGCCAAAATTGTCAGCTGGGCGACCGTTGGCGTTGATCCCAAAACCATGGGGGAGGGACCCATCCCGGCGTCGAAAAAAGCCTTGGAAAAAGCGGCCTGGACCGTGGCGGATTTGGATTTGGTGGAAGCCAATGAAGCTTTTGCGGCGCAGGCCTGCGCGGTGGCCAAGGAAATGGGCTGGGCGGATAAAGCCAATGTGAATGGCGGCGCCATTGCCCTCGGCCACCCCATCGGCGCCAGCGGCGCCCGCGTGCTAATCACCCTAATCTACGAAATGCAACGCCGCGACGCCCATAAGGGCCTCGCCACCCTATGCATCGGCGGCGGCATGGGGATTGCGATGTGCGTGGCGCGGTAAAAATGTAAGTATTTGCCTTAATTGGGCGAACTTTGATATAATTCAATAATGAACGATATGTCTGCCCCTTTACCTAAACTTAATGGCATTAGAAGTAGTTTAATACATGTTGATGCAAAGCTTAAAAATATGAAGCAAGATCTAAAACATATAATCGTTTTAATAGATATACTAGAGCAATAAATTTAGGAATTTTACCAATTCAATATTCTTTATTATCTATGCAATCTAAAAATCCTACAAAAATGGTTCAGATACTAATAAACATTATAAGTATATTTGTTATCTATAATACATATACTCATATTGTTAAATTTCATACAAACAAATCTGTGCGTGCTTTAAAACATCAGCGTGATCAAATTTTACAAGTATAGATTATCAGATTATATAGTTTATAGATGCTCAAAATCAAATTTGCTTTGCTGATAAATTATATTCGACACTTACAAATTTATAGTACAAATAGAGAGTAGAACATTATAAATAGTAGTTGCAAATATAATACTATTTATATAAAAAATTTGCTTTCAAAGCTTATCATGCATAAATAGCTTATGAATACTAAAAATCATATACCGCCTTTACCACATTTAATTGGGAAAAGCCCTACTAATAATATAAGAAAAACAAATTCTTATCTAAATTATACGTTGAATATTGCTTTAATAACTTATTCAGAATTTGCTCTTAAAAGGGGTATTGATAGCACTTTGAGTTCAATAACAGATGACAAAATTAAACTGGCATTTATAGCAACATACTTTATAACAGCGATAGTAATTTTGCCAACCTCAATGGCCGGATTAATCACAGCTGCTAAATATTATAATTATAATAAAAAATCTAAAAAGCATGATGCTTATAAACCAGAAACTGATATACAGCCTACTATTCCATTGACATTGGCATTGGCAACATGGGGCAGTGTAATAACATCTTATACAATGGGAACGGCTCAATTCTTATCAAATCAAAATCAGAACAACAATAATAACCAGGTTGGTGTATGGTCAAACCACATTATATCTACACTTACTGTAAGCTGTTTTTTTTGTTTGAGTGCTCACGTGTATTATAAATTTAAACTGAAAAAATCATTGGCAAAATCAAAAACACTCTCGCCGTGATTTAATTGAGGCATGTTTAGATAGACAAAATATTAGCAGTGCGCAAATAAGAATTATGCCAAATAAACAAGTGGAAGTTACAAAAACAGCAGTCGTTACTGGCGGCACGCGCGGAATTGGCGCGGCGATTAGTCAGTCGCTGAAAGCCGCTGGGTATCAGGTTATCGCGCTTTATGCCAGCAATGCCACTGGGGCAAAAAAGTTTGAGAAAGATAACGGCATTTATGTGGTGCAATGCGATGTGGCGGATTATGCGCAGTGCCAGGAGGTGGTAAAAACCATTCAAGCTGAGCATGGCACGGTTAGCATCTTAGTCAATAACGCCGGCATTACGCGGGATGGGTTTTTACACAAAATGCATGCAGATGATTGGATGAGTGTGATTGAGACCAACCTTGGTTCCTGCTTCAATATGTGCCGCGCGACCATTCCGCAAATGCGGGAAAAAGGCTTTGGCCGGATTATCAATATTTCCTCCATCAATGCGCAGAAAGGGCAGCTGGGGCAGACCAATTACGCGGCGGCCAAGGCCGGAATGATCGGCTTTACCAAGGCTTTGGCGCTGGAATCGGCCAATAAGGGGATTACCGTCAACGCCGTGTCCCCCGGTTATATCGCCACCGAGATGACCGGGGCGATGAAGCCGGAAGTATTGCAACAAATAACAGGTCTTATTCCCGTGGGCCGTTTGGGCACGCCTGAAGAGATTGCCACATTGGTGACATATTTAGTCTCGCCACAAGCCAGCTTTATTACTGGCGCGACTCTGTCTATCAATGGTGGACAGTTGATGGATTAAGATGGTCAGGCGTAACACCCCCGCAAATTTAGTAACCGTACTCGATGATTATATTCATTGGTTGGGGGAGTGGCATCGCGCCCTGATTTATGCCGATAAGCTGGACGGCGAAATGCCGCAAAGTCCGGATACGCTGACGCGCTGGTTGCAAGATCCTTCGCAGCACGAAATCAAAGAACAAATCGTCATCAAGCGGTTGATCTCGCAAAACCAAACGATGATTGAACAGGCGGATGATTTATTAGAAATCGCGCCGCGCGCGCGCCCGCCCTATGAAGCGTATGACACCTTCATGCGCAATTTTGAGGGCTTTATGGGCCAATTGCGGCGCGCGGAACGTTTGGTTAATGCCTCAGCCGGCGATGTCGATACGCGCACGGGCCTAAAAGCCGGTGTGGTGGTCGCGCGCGAACTGGCCGATCTGATTAACCGGATTGAACAGCATGGCGAAGCGCTCACGGTTGTCTGTGCGCATTTGGACCAATATGATGAAATTCGCACCCAACATGGCGATCAGGTCAGCGATTATCTGATTGCCGAAGTGGCGAGCCGCGCCAGCATGAATTTGCGGCCGTTTGATGAAGTATACCGCCTGGGCGGTGCGCAATTCCTGATGTATTTGATTAATGCCAATATGGAAAATGGCCTGCGCGCTTTGGATCGGGTGAAGCGCAAGATTGCGGTGCTGCCGATTACCCTGCCGAATGGCCTGGAAATTAATACCACCGTTTCACTGGGGGTCAGCGAAGTGCATCACGGGCAAAGCGTGGAAGCCGTGCTGCGGAATGTGAATGATGCGCTGAAATCGGCGACCATCGGTGGTAAAACAAATCAGATCGGCATGAAATAGGCCGATGACTGGCCATCACCCACAGCGTGATCATGCCTGTCCGGCGACCGCGATGGCCAGGCTGGTTACTCTGGAAGCCAAATGCGCCGGTGCGGGCCTGAAAATGACCGGTCAACGCCGGATTATTTTACAAGTACTGGCCGATGCCGAAGACCACCCCTCGGTTGATATGGTGTTTGAGCGGGCCCAAAAAATCGACCCAACCATTGCCATGGCCACGGTTTACCGCACTTTAAACATGCTAGCCGAGCAAAAAATTGTTCAGCGGCTTGAATTAAAAGAAAATTTTGCGCGTTACGAAATCAATTGGGGCCATCACCACCATTTAATCGATGTCGAAACCGGCCAGGTAATTGAATTTCAAAATGACGAAATCGAACGCATGAAAGACAAAATCGCCGCTGAGCTGGGCTATGAGCTAATTGAATGCGTGCTGGAATTATATGGCCGGAAAATTCAATAACTGCCCTCATCCTGAGTAAGCTGCGTAGCAACTGTATCGAAGGATATTCCAGCTGAATCCCAAGCTAACTATCCTCCGATACCCTAGCAAGCTGGCTACTCAGGATGAGGTTTATGAAAAACTAAATATTCATTTAAAAAGCAGTTATTACAAAAGTAATAGAAATTCGTTGCACTTGCTGGCAATGCACGTTTAAAAATGAAACCAAGAGACTATTATGGCTGTTCCTAAACGTAAAACGACCCCGATGAAGCGCAATCAGCGCCGTTCCCACCATGCTTTGGTGACTAGCAATGTGCAGGAATGCAAAAGCTGTGGCGAATTGAAATTGCCGCACCATATTTGCAAAGCTTGCGGCGAATATAACGGTAAAACAGTTACTGCCACGAGTAGCTCGAATTAATCCTTCGAATCAGCTTACCTAGCGCTCTAGATGACTGTCAGTGCGCCGACTTCAAAAATCCGTTTGGCTATTGATGCCATGGGCGGCGATCACGCCCCGCACATTGTGATTGCCGGTGCTGCCGAAGCGCGCTTGCGCCAAGAACATTTGCACTGCATTTTTTATGGCGATGCCGCGGTTATCAAACCATTAATCGCCCAATATGCTATTTTGGCTGATAGTGAACTGGTCCATACCGATCAAAAAATTGCTGCTTGCGATAAACCAAGTGTGGCGCTGCGCAATGGCCGGCAATCTTCCATGCGGATGGCCATTGATGCGGTCGCCAATGGCCAGGCGGATGGCATTGTTTCGGCCGGCAATACCGGCGCTTTAATGGCCATTGCCAAATTTGTTTTAAAAATGTTGCCTGGTATTGACCGGCCTGGTATTGCCGGTTTTTTTCCTACCTTAAAGGGGGAAATGGTCATGCTGGATTTAGGTGGCAACACTGAATGCGATGCCAAAAATCTGGTTGATTTTGCCGTGATGGGCGGCGAATTTGCCAAAGCCATTTTGGCGTTGCCCAATCCCCGCATTGGTATTTTAAATGTGGGCTCAGAAGAAATTAAAGGACGGGATGATGTGCGGGAAGCGGCTATCATCTTAAAAACCATGCCACTGCCAGGTGAATATATTGGCTTTGTGGAAGGCAACGATATTGGCAAGGGTGAAGTGGATGTAGTGGTTACGGATGGTTTTACCGGCAATATCACTTTAAAAACCATTGAAGGCACTTCAAAATTATTTAGTGAATTTTTAAAACGGACGCTGAAAACATCTTTCTTTGGCATGCTTGGTGCGTGGCTGGCCAAATCATCATTCGAGCGCTTGAAAAAACAGATCGATCCACGCTTATATAATGGTGCGATGTTTGTTGGCCTGCGCGGTGTGTGCGTGAAAAGCCATGGCGGCACCGATGCCATGGGCTTTGCCAATGCGGTTACAGTGGCCTGTGATCTCATTAAACATCAAATCAATGATAAAATTTCGGCGCAATTATCTGCGCGCCAAACAACCATGCCGGTAACCGTGACGGCGGCGCAGGATATCGCTATCTAAATGACTATACATGGGTTCATTGCTGGGGTTGGCGCATATCTGCCGGAATTGGTGTTGACCAATGATGATGTTGCCCAACACGTGGATACCAATGATGAATGGATTATCACACGCACGGGCATTCGCCAGCGGCATATTGCCGCACCCCACCAAGTAACTTCAGATTTGGCATTTGAGGCCGCGCAGGCAGCTTTAAACCAGGCGCAACTGCCTGCCAGTGCGATTGATTTAATTATTGTGGCCACCACCACGCCGGATCAAACTTTTCCGGCCGTGGCCACTAAAGTGCAAGCAGCGTTGGGGATCAGCGGCTGTGCTGCTTTTGATGTGCAAGCTGTGTGCAGCGGTTTTGTTTATGCGCTCACCATTGCCGATAATTTTATTCGTGCCGGTCAGGCCAAACACGCGCTGGTCATCGGTGCCGAAACATTAAGCCGGATTGTGGATTGGGGTGACAGGGCTACCTGTGTGTTGTTTGGGGATGGAGCGGGGGCAGTGGTGCTCAGCGCCACGGACGATCCCCAACGCGGCATCATCACCAGCAAACTGCACGCTGAGGGCTCGCATGGCACCATGCTCTGCACCGATGGCGGGCCCAGCACCACGCAAAGCACGGGTTATTTACGCATGCAAGGCAAGGAAGTATTCCGTTTTGCCAGTGAAAATATGGCCAGCGTGGTGCAAACATTATTAGATGAAAATGGCTTGGTTGCGGCTGATTTAGAAGCACTGGTGCCGCACCAAGCTAATGCGCGGATTATTGAAACGGTGGGCAAAAAATTGGGTTTAACTGCCAGCCAAGTAATCAGCACGGTTGCCCAACACGCCAACACTTCAGCCGCCTCCATCCCATTGGCCTTGGCCGAAAGCATTAAGCATAACCGGTTGCAGCCAGGCGATTTGGTCGCGCTCTGTGCCATGGGCGGCGGTTTCACCTGGGGCGGGATGCTGCTGCGGTGGTAACCATCCAACCGGCACCAGTTGCAGATGCTGTTGAAATTGCCGCCTTACAAGCCAACCCTTGCACTGCCAATTGGACGACGGCCGATTTTACCAGTTGGTTGCAGCAGCCTGATATTCTCGCCTTGAAAGCAAGTGCAGATAATCAGCTATGCGGATATTTACTGATCACAGTTTCACCGCCGCAGGCCGATATCTTAGATTTTGCGGTCGCACCAACACAGCGTCGGCAAGGTATTGGTGCGGCTTTACTTGAATATGCATTACGACAACTGAAAATGAAGCAAATAACTGAGTTATGGGGGGAAGTTGCGGTCAGTAATATTGCTGCCTGGCATTTATACCAAAAACAGGGTGCAATAGCGCAGACTATCCGCCGTAATTATTATCGTCTAGCGGCAAAGCAAGAAGATGCCCAACAATTCTGTGTTTATTTAAAAAATGAACTATAATGAAATGATTTTTATAACAAAAATGTTGCAACGCTATTGAAAACAAGATTAGGTCATCTTCGAGGAAAATAAATGACCGATTCTGAAACCAAATCTGAAATTATGATGATTGCCGGTGAAATTGTTGCAGCTTATGTATCAAATAATACTGTGCCAGCCAATGAATTGCCCCAATTAATTGAAAGAGTGTATCAACAATTGGCCCAAATTAGCGGTTCTACATCTGCACCTATATTATCAATTGCTGAAAAGCCAACGCCGGCGGTGCCGATTAATAAATCTGTTCAACCAGATTACATTGTTTGCTTGGAAGATGGTAAAAAACTAAAAGTAATGAAGCGTTATTTAATGACAAATTATAAAATGACCATTGATGATTATAAAAGACGTTGGAACTTAGGGCCGGATTATCCGATGGTTGCGCCAAATTATGCCGAAAAACGCAGCAATTTAGCCAAAACCCTTGGCTTGGGCCGCAAAGCCAAGCCACGTAACTAATCAAAATACTTATCAAAAAGACCTTCAGCTATGGAGGTCTTTTTGATTCATAATTGCCCATAGATCTAAAAAACGTTAAATAGCATTGTGCCTATCAATCTTAGCAATTATCTCGGCGGCGAAAATATGATTACTGCGTTGTTATCGCAGTTATTACCAAACGTCCCATCCCATGACAACGAGTTGCGCATTGGCGATTTAGAAGTCCGCCTGGCGCAAAATGATTCGGAAATCCAGGCTGCCCAGGCATTACGCTATCATGTATTTTACGAAGAGTTAGCTGCGCAGGCCTCACCGGAAATGGCGACTGCCAAACGCGATTTTGATGAATTCGACCCATTTTGTGATCATATGGTGGTGATCGATCACGCCAAAAATAATGCCGTAGTGGGGACATACCGAATGTTGCGCAGTTCCGTGCCGCGGCCGGCGCGGGGATTTTACACGCAAGGTGAATATGATATTTCAGCGTTGTTAAAACATGAAGGCGAATTGCTGGAAATTGGCCGCTCCTGCGTATCGCCGGAATATCGCACGCGGCAAACCTTGGATTTATTATGGCGCGGCATTGCCAGTTATGTGAATCAGTATGATGTGAAACTCATTTTTGGCTGCGCCAGTTTTCCAGGCACCGATGTCGCTGCCATCCAAGATCAACTGGATTATCTTTACACGCACCATTTGGCACCGCCAGCCTTAAAACCGGTTGCTTTGCCGGAACGTTATATTCCAATGACCGTGCCAAACGGCACTTGTATTTCGGCCAAGCAAGCACTGCAAAAACTGCCGCCATTGATTAAAGGCTATTTACGCTTGGGCGGTTTTATTGGCGATGGCGCGGTGATCGATCGGCAATGGGGCTCGATCGATGTCGCGATTGTGGTGAAAACCGATATGCTAACCGGCAAATACGCCAAACATTATGGGTTGGATAAAGCGTCACATGTATAAAACAATCCGTATGATTTGCCGCGTTATCATTTATTTTTTGATAACGCTGATTTTGCTGCCGATGCAGATTGTGATTGTTTACAGCAAATATAAAAACCCATTTTTGATTACGAGTCTTTACCAACGCTTATGCTTATGGATTTTCGGGGTAAAATTGCAGGTGCATGGCCAGCCGCAGCGTGCAGGCCCTGTTTTATATGTGGTGAATCATTGCTCATATCTTGATATTCTGGTCATCAGCAGCATTGTGAAAGGCAGCTTTATTGCTAAATCTGAAATTGCCAGCTGGCCCTGGTTTGGCTTTCTGGCCAAGTTACAACAAACTGTTTTTGTGAAGCGTGATCGCGCGGAAGCAGCCGCCCAAAAAGAACAGTTAAGCGCCTTGGTCAAAACCGGCCGCAACTTGATTATGTTTGCGGAAGGCACTACTAGCGATGGCATCCGTGTGCTGCCTTTCAAATCATCTTTATTCAGTGTGGCGGAGGATATGAAATATGTGCAGCCGCTGACCATCAAATTCACGGCCTTGGATGGCCTGCCGCCTGGCCGTGTGTGGCAGCCGATTTACGGTTGGTACGGCGATATGGAACTGGTCAGCCATTTAAAAGCCATGTTGATGCAGGGACAATTACGCGTTGAAGTGTTTTGCCATGAAGCCATTCAAACAGCCGCTGTGCCGCGCAAAGCATTGGCCCAGCAAGCGGAAAATGCAGTGCGCACAGGCTTTTTAGAACAGCGGCAAATTGCGGCATAATTGGTTAAATAATTTTCAGATCCTAAATTTTCGTAATTAGGCCACAGCCCAATTTGGCACTATATTGTATTAATGAAACGCTTATTGCTTTTGGGACTTACCTGTGTGGGCCTTGCCGGTTGTGTGGTCGCCGAACAGCCGCAGTATGGTTATGCGCCGCCGCCACAAAGAGTGGTTTATGCCGCACCGGCACCGGTTTATGTGCAGCAAGCGCCAGTGGTGGTTGAACCCGTTTATTTTGGCGGTTACCACGGCGGCTATTATCACCGCCGCGGCTATCGTTAGATAGCAATTTGTTTTAACGCGTCGGTAATACGGGCATGTTGCGCTTGTTGCTCAGCCAACATTTCGCGCTGTGTTTCAACCGTATCGGGATCAGCCTTGGCAATAAAATCGGCATTGCCCAGACGTGCTTGCAGGCCAGCAATATCCTTGGCAAGTTTATCGACTTGCTTGCCAAGGCGGGCGCTTTCGGCCGCCATATCCATACCAGCCGGCAATGGCATCAGCACTGTTATATCATTTAATGGAATGCGGGCGGCCGGTTGATCGGCTTTAAAATTATCCGCGCTAATGAATTCCACACGGCCAAGGCGTTGCAAAAATGGTTTATACATTTCCCATGCTTTTAACGCATTTTGATCGCCTTGCATCGCCACCGGCAGCATTTGGCTCGGCGGAATATTCAACATCGCCTTGGTGCTGCGAATGGCGGTGATTAATTCAATCAACTGCCTAACATTGTCATTCCCGCGCAGGCGGGAATCTAGGAGTATATTATGCGCATCGCGAAGCGATGCACTTTGTTTGGTCGCTAGATCCCTCGCTGCCACGTTGGCGCCTGCGCGGGGATGACGCAATTGATTAAAATCCGGCCAAGTTTGCGTGGCAATCAGTTGATCCGAATTAAACAAAGTCGCATTCAATTCTTCCGTTAAAAACGGCATGAAGGGATGCAGGATGATCAACATTTGCTGATACACCCAAGCCAGTGTGCTTTGCGTTTCGGTTTTGGTGTTTGTATCGAAGAATAAAATTTTGGCAAATTCCACATACCAGTCGCAGAAATTATGCCAGATAAAGCTGTAAAGCGCATTGGCAGCTTCATTGAATTTATAGGTTTCCAGCGCGGTACTAACCTGGCTTTCGGCATCAATCAAAGTGCTAATGATCCATTGATTGATGGGGTGTTGCACGGTGCCAGGATCGAAACCAGCTGGCATTGTGCATTCATGCATTTCTGCAAAGCGGGCAGCGTTCCAAATTTTGGTGGTGAAGTTGCGGTAACCTTCGACGCGTTGCAGCGAGAGTTTGATATCACGCCCTTGAGCTGACATGGCCGTTAACGTGAAGCGCAAAGCATCCGCCCCGTAATCATCAATCAGCGCGAGCGGGTCGATGACATTGCCTTTGGATTTGCTCATCTTCGCACCGCTGGCATCGCGCACCAAGGCATGAATATAAATGTCTTTGAACGGAATTTGCTTGGTGAAATACAACCCCATCATCATCATCCGCGCGACCCAAAAAAAGATGATATCGAAACCGGTGATGAGCACCGCGCCTGGATAATAGGTTTTAAGATCCGCAGTTTGTTCTGGCCAGCCAAGCGTGGAAAAGGGCCATAGGCCAGATGAAAACCAAGTATCCAGAACATCTGGGTCTTGCGTTAATACGATGTTGTCATCTCTGCGCACAGCGCGGGGATCCAAACTATCGACTTTTGTATTTGGATCCCCAGTGTTGCGCGCTGAGGATGACAAAGCCTGTCCGTAAGCATCTGCTTCATTTTCGGCAACAAACACATTCCCGTGTTGATCATACCACGCCGGAATCTGATGACCCCACCATAATTGGCGGGAAATACACCAGGGCTGGATATTGCGCAGCCATTCAAAATACGTATTTTCCCAGCCCTTCGGCACAAAATTGCTTTCACCATTTTCGACAGCCAAAACGGCACGTTTAGCCATCGATTCGGTATCGACATACCATTGATCAGTCAGCATCGGTTCAACCGGCACACCGCCGCGTTCACTGAATGGCACCGAATGTTTATGCGGCACAATTTCTTCGAGCAGGCCGAGTGCTTCAAAATCCGCGACGACTTTATCACGCGCAGCAAAACGGTCTAAGCCTTGATAATCGGCTGGGCAATTTTCATTCATCCGCCCGTCTTTGGTCATCAAACTGATAAACGGAATATTCGCTTCGGGGTGGCGCTGGGCGACGGCAAAATCGTTAAAATCATGCGCGGCGGTAACTTTAAATGCGCCGGAACCAAATTCCGGATCGGCTTGTTCATCCGCAATAATCGGCAGTAAGCGGTTGACGATCGGCAATAATAACATTTTGCCAACAAGTCCCTTGTAACGTTCATCATCTGGATGCACCGCGACTGCACCATCAGCTAGAATGGTTTCCGGACGGGTGGTGGCGATATTGATATGGCCGCTGCCATCGGCAAACGGATAGCGGAAATGGTACATTTTGCCGTCCACCTCACGGTGAATAACTTCTAAATCTGAAACGCTGGTTTGCATTTTTGGGTCCCAATTCACCAAGCGCTTGGCGCGGTAAATCAAACCGTCTTGATGCATCTGCACGAACGCGCGAATCACGGCTTTGTTCAGCCCGTCATCCATTGTGAACCGTTCGCGCGACCAATCGGGCAGGGCACCCAACCGGCGCAACTGACTGGTGATGGTGTTGCCGGAAATTTCTTTCCATACCCACACTTTTTCCAGAAACTTTTCACGGCCCAAATCTTGCCGCTTAATCCCTTGTTCGGCCAATTGGCGTTCCACCACCATTTGGGTGGCGATGCTGGCGTGGTCGGTGCCTGGCAGCCACAGCACATTTTTGCCGCGCATGCGGTGATAACGGGCCAGAATATCCTGCAAAGACATGTTCAAAGCATGGCCCATATGCAAGCTGCCTGTGACGTTCGGCGGCGGCATCATAATGGCATAAGGCTTGCCCGCACGGCTTGGATCAGCCTTGGTGATGCCGCTGGCTTCCCATTTGGGATACCATTTGGCTTCCATCGAGGCCGCTTCGAAAGTTTTCGGTAAATTGGAGGCGGGCAGGGCAGGGTCAGACATATGATTTCAAACAAGTTAAATGGGTTGCCGTCAGTTTGTCACGCACCACAGATAATTATGCATAAAATTTGACAAAGGCGCGCAGCACTCCTTAAAACAGCAAGACTATGAAAAGAACTTGGCAGCCAAGCAAAATCAAACGTGTGCGCACCCATGGCTTTCGTGCCCGTATGGCGACCAAATCCGGCCAGCAAATCATTGCCCGCCGCCGCGCCAAGGGCCGCAAGCGTTTGACGCAGGTTTAATTTAGGGCGGGTTAGCCGCCATGCGTTTCGAAACCATTAAAAAGCGGGCAGATTTTATTCGCATTCAAAAAAGCGAAGTAAAATGGATTCGGCCGAGCTTTATTGCTTTAGCCACGCCGCGTTGTTATCCTCAGCACGAAGTCCTGGAGATCCAAATAAAAAATAAAGTCTTAATAACAGATTTTTTGGATTCCCGACCTGCGGTCGAGGATAACAATAAGAAAATTCAGGTCGAACCATTACAAAACCGCATTGGTTATGTCGTCACCAAAAAAATCGATAAGCGCGCAGTAGTACGAAACCGGATTAAACGACGTTTGCGGGCTTTGGTGAATGATACCAAAGTTGCAAAATTATCCGTGCCGCTTGATATCTTGCTCATCGCCCGTGCACCGGCTTTGGTCCAGGACTTTGTTGAATTGCAAGCCGATTGGCAGCGCGCTATGCTGTTTTTTCGCAGTAAGTTTAAACCTGTTCAAGCGGTTGAATGAAAGCATCCGCATGCGTGTTTTTTTTCGCAATTTAGCCGTTAAAGCCGTTATCGCTTTGATCAGCCTTTATCAACTGCTCATCCGGCCGCATTTGGCGGGCAGCTGCCGGTTTGAGCCGAGTTGTTCGCATTATGCGCAAGCGGTTTTTCGGGAATACGGTTTTATTCAGGGCTTTAAATTGACTGGGCAAAGATTGGTTGAATGCCATCCCTGGGGCAAATTTGTTAAATAAATAGCGCAACAGCTGAAAATTGTTATCAAATTGTCAACTTTCTAGGGTATGCCATAGTTAATGCCTGCTGAACGCGATTGGATCGCCACCGAACTCAACGATACGCGGTTTTATGAATTTACCAACAATCTGCTTACGGTTGCAGGTAAATGGTTAAGCCTGGCCAATGTTATTATGTTTGTTGGCTTGATGCTGTTAGTTTTTTTTATGCCTTTGAAAAATGCTTATTATATCACTTCCCAAAATGGAGAATTAAAGCCGATTTTTGCAATCAGCAAAAAGGAAATCAAAGCCCGTGTCGCAGCAGACATCATGAATAACAAATCAATAAAGCATCAATAATGCTACTTGCCGAATCCACCAAACACCCGCTTAGATGGCGCTAATGGCCAATAGCCCAGATTCATCGACTGCGAACGCGGCATCACCTGGCAAAGGTGGGATGGCAGTTAAGGTTCAGCGTCGTATTGATCAGCAACGCCAGCAGCATGATAGCCTGATGAAAATCGTGCTATTGCAAAGTGCCGCATTTTTGCTGTTGTTGGTTTTTGTGGGTTATAAATTATTTTTAGACCGGCCCGAACCGCGTTATTTCGCCGTCAATAACGAAAATCGCCTGCTTGAATTAACCCCATTAAATATACCTAATCAAACCGATGCCGCCGTGATTGCCTGGGCCACCCAATCTGCCACGGAAGTGATGACCTTTAATTTTCGGGATTACCGCAAGCGGTTGCAAGACAGTTCTCGCTTTTTCACGGTTACTGGCTGGAACAGCTTTTTGGATGCTTTGCAAAAATCACGGTTGTTAGAAGGGGTGGAAGCTAAACAACAGGTGCTGACCACCGTGCCAAGTGAAGCGCCGGTGATTACCAGCCAAGGTCTTGGGCCGGATAAAGTATATTATTGGCTGTTGGACATGCCGATTTTGACTACCTTTGAAGCTGGTGATAAGAAAGTACCACAAAGACAAATTTTAAAATTAAAGATTGTTCGGGTTTCACCATTGGCGAATCCGGCAGCGATGGGGATTGAACAATGGGTCGCGCGCAGCAGCTAAGCCAGCGATATCAATGGCGACAGGCCATCTGCTTGCTTAGCATTTTCACGCTAAGCCTGGGCATCCATTGTGCCTGGGCCCAGGGGCAACCTGCAGCCACGCAGACTGTCACCACCGTTGATCAATCAGCAACTACCAGTGGTCCAGTGGTGCAGCCAGTCGCCACAACTATAGCGCCGGCGCAAACCACAACTACCCAAACCACCACGGTGCAGCAGCAAACCACGCCAGTGGTTAGCAACGCAGCGCCCCAAACACCTGCCGCCAATCCAAATGATGATGCAGAACTGCAGTCATTAACCGCCGCTTTAGAAAAATCGCTGGAGAAAATCAGCGATAAAAAGCCGCCGGAACAGGAAGCGTTTGATAACGCTTTAAAAGGGGCATTTCCGATGTCACCGGCGCAAATCCGCGAGGTGATGCGCCGCATGTCCGAAAGCCAAAAAGCCGCTTCGCCGCCGCCGGATCCCGATCCTAAAGCCGAAGTGAAAGTTGAAAATATTTCATTAGAACCAGGTGTGGCCCCGCCCACTATTCGCGTTGCCGTTGGTTATGTGACGACCATGACCGTGACCGATTCCACGGGCGAGCCCTGGCCGGTTGAACATATTGTGGTCGGTGGTAACTTTTCAATCCCCGGACCCACCACCGGCCATATTGTGCGCATTATCCCGCAAACGCGTTATGGCAAAGGCAATCTATCCGTCACCTTACAGGGACTATCAACGCCTTTGACGTTTAAAATCGAAGCGGGTAAAGACACGGTTTACTACCGCTATGATGTGCGCGTGCCTGCTGCTGGGCCCGCAGCTACTACGCCAATATTAGGCAAGAATATGTATACCGATGTGGCCGGCAAAGATGATGCGGAAATTGCGGTTTTAAGTGGCCTGCCGCCTAAAAATGCCAAGCAGCTGGAAATTGCGGGCACCGATAAACGCACCAAAGTGTGGCTCATCAATGCTAAATATTATGTGCGGACCCCGCTGACCCTATTATCACCAGCCTGGGATAGTTCAATCAAATCTGCCGATGGCACCACGGTTTATGTGTTGGAGCAAACACCTGTTTTGCTGATGTCTGATGCCGGCCAAATGCTGCGCATTAAGGTGATTATTCCGCCTGAAAATAATTTCAAAACCGATGAAATTGCCAAAGGCGAGTTGATTTTGCCGGCCAGCGAAGCTTTAGGTGCTAATAACGGAATCGGCAGCAGCAATCCAATTGGGGCAACAGCCAATACTGTCGGCACCAAAGGGAATAAAAGAAGTGCGACCCAGGCAGTCGGCCAAGCCGGTAACCCCTTAGCTGGCACGCCTGGTTCGGGCAACACCAACCCACCCACCATAGCAGCGACCGGTGCACCGGATACCACCCATGATTTAGAAAATATTTTAGGCGAATCAGATAGCGATAATACCCTTTCAACAGTTGCGCCGGTTCGCGTGCAAAGGTCTCCCAAATGATCGATCCCAATTCACCCGACCATGAACATGATGATCACGAAGATCATGCGCATAACGCCCAGCCGCATGAACATGCGGTGGACTATTATGATGAAGCCTATGATGAAGATTTAAACGACGACGATCCGCTGGCGGAAAAGCCGCCCCACAAGGGGATGCTAGACCAAATCAAGGCCCAGTTAGACAGCAATCCGGCGGCTAAGCTGGCGGCTGTTGTGGTGGGCATTGGCGTGCTGGCGGGCGGCGCATTTATGCTCGTCGGCGGCAATAAAAAACCAGCGCAAGATCAGGCAGCGGTCACCAATAGTCCTGACCAGGCAACTTATACGCCAGGCAATGAAACATCTGAGCAATATCAGCAACTGATCAAACAACAAAACGAAGACACGGCCAAGCAAGCGGAACAAAGCCATACCAGCGCCATTCCCACGCCTTCGGGCCCCGTGCGCCAGGACGCAAATACTAAAGAACAAGTGCTCGATCCGCTTGAACAATTTGTACAGCAAAATCAACAACAGCCAGCGCCGCCAACCCAAGCGGCCGCGCCCATGACCGCTTATTCAAACCAGCCGGCTGCTGCAACCCCTGCGCAAGCCAATGGTGAAGCTGCACCGCCGGCTGGCCCCGATCCCGCTGTGGCCGAGATGGGCAAAGCGATGAGCGAGCAAATGCAATCGCTGATCCAAGCCTGGGGGCCATCCCAAGCCCAAACCATTACTTACACACCCGCGGCCAGCACGCTGAGCGCGGATATGAATGGCGGCAGTAATTTAAATGGCGGCGCAGCCAGTTTAAATGCCGGTGGCGGCACGCTCGGCACCGCTGGGGTTGGTAATAATACGGCCAATAATTCTGGTAATAATGGTTTAAATTTAGCGGCCGCCACGCAAGAGCCAATGGTCAGATTGTTAATCCCGGCGGGTGATGTGGTTTACGGTCAAATGTTTACCGAAGCCAATTCAGACGTGCCATCACCTATTTTGGCCAGTTTGGTCGCAGGGCCATTAAAAGGTGCCCGCATGATTGGGGAATTTAAAGTATTCAACGATTACCTATATATTTCCTTTACCAAATTATCGATGCGCGGGAAATTATATCAAATTAATGCGATTGCGCTGGATCCCAATACCACTTTGGCGGGCGTGGCGACTGAGGTCGATCAGCGTTATTTTTCACGCATTATTGTGCCAGCTGCCGCTGATTTTGTGAAAGAATTCGGGAATGTGATTGCCAATCGCGGTGTTTCAACCACCACCATTGTCAATGCCGATGGTACGGTCGTTCAAACCCAAAACAACTCCAATGATATTGATTTTAACCAAGCGGCGAATGCCGGTTTAGGGGAAGCGGCCAATACGGTTAGTAGCTTTGCCAAGCAGGAAGCTGGCAAAATACAACCATTGGTTCGAGTGGAGGCGGGTACCCCTGTTGGTATTTTCTTCCTTGATCCATTGACCGAACCGGTTAAAAGCGATAATTCAAGTAACACAAACACTTCAGACCCATCCAATTCCAACGTTTTTAAGATAGCAAAATGAGCACACCACAAGATCCTTACGAAAACCACGATGAATTCGGTTACGAAGATCATCTGTATGATGAGAACGAACATGCGCATAGCATGGACGGCGAACCGAAAAGTGTGGTTGAGCACACGGTTGCGCCCAAGCGTTCTTCGGCGCTGACCAGTGCGGCCATTTATATCATTCCCATTTTATTGGTAGCAGGCTTGGCCTTTTGGCAATTCGGCGGCATGAATTTAATTCACCCGCCAGCAGATAACCCGCCGCCGGCTACCGACCCAGCCACTGCAGCAACACCCACCGATAATAACGGTATGACCGCACCGGCAACTGATGCATTTGGCCAAGCGCCAACAGATGCGAACAAGCCGTTAACGCCGCCTGACCCGTTTGCACAGCAGCCAACCCAGCCAGTCACTTTGGCAGATGGCACAATTGTCTCTGGTTCAGCGCCAGCAGCCAGTGATGCAATGTCACCGCCGCCACCGGTCACCGATATCAATGCAGCCGCCACACCAGCGCCATCAGCAGATTCAAATAATTTCACCTCAAACAACGCAGCGCCACCCATTGCTAATGCTACTTCAACAACACCGGCAGTGCCTGCACCAGCAACCACAACCACAACTGCCAGCACCACCACAACCAATACCACAACGGCCCCAGGCAGTGTGCCTGTTGCGGCTAATCACAATGGTGAAATGCAACAGCGCGTAACCATGCTGGAACAGCAATTAAATGAAGCCCAGCAAACCGCGCAGCAGAATCGTCAAACCATTGATGAGCTTAATCAGAAATTGGCCAATCAAAGCAACGCACCTGCTCTCACCATAACCACCACGGAAACTTCGACAAAAGTGACTAAACCGGCGAAGAAAAAAACTGCGCATAAAGCCACTGCTGCAAAAACCAGCAACAAAACTACGCCAAATTCTGGCCGTTATACCTTACGTGCAGTTGGCAATGGTAATGCCTGGGTCAGTGATCATGGCAGCGATGATTTACAACAAGTGAAAGTGGGCGATAGTTTGGCCGGCATTGGCAAAGTGAAATCAATCACCCTGCAAAAAGGCACCTGGGTTATCCAAGGCACCAAAGGCAGCATTCGCTAAATAAATTTTGCTTTGAAACCTTAAGGCTCTAGCACAAGTTAGGGCCTTTTTTATTTGCCTATATGCTTTCAAAGAATCACGTGTGTGCTTATTTATAAGATAACTTGAAATTTCTACGAAAAGCGTTTGGATAATACAGAACATGGCTGATTTATTTAGTGCTGCGGCAAAGAAGAAACCTTCTCAACCAGCGACTTACACTGCTGCTGATATTGAAGTTCTGGAAGGTTTGGAACCGGTTCGCCGCCGCCCAGGTATGTATATCGGCGGCACCGATGAACGCGCACTGCATCACTTAGTGGCCGAAGTGCTGGATAACAGCATGGATGAAGCAATTGCCGGCTATGCGAGCGACATTTGGCTGGAATTATACGCCAATGGCAGTGTTTCCGTGCGCGATAACGGCCGCGGCATTCCCATTGATCCGCATCCCAAATACCCCAAACAATCCGCGCTAGAAGTTATTTTTACTACACTGCATTCCGGTGGTAAATTTTCGGATAAAGCTTATGTCACTTCCGGCGGGTTGCACGGGGTGGGAATTTCAGTGGTTAATGCGCTGAGCAGTTCGCTTGAAGTTGAAGTGCTGCGCGATGGCATACGCTACCGGCAACATTATTCGCAAGGCAAAGCCACGTCTAAATTGGAAAAAATAGGGACGGCCAAGGGGAAGGGTACACAAGTAACCTTTGCGGCCGACCCGGAAATTTTTGGCGCTAATAATATCACATTCCGGCCAATCCGTTTGTATAAACTGGCACGCTCAAAAGCCTATCTGCAACGTGGTGTTACCATTCATTGGAAATGCGCGGCTGAATTATTAGATGGTACTGATAATATACCTGCCGAAGACATTTTTCATTTCGCTGGCGGTATCCGCGATTATTTGGAAGTGACGTTGGGCGACCGTTCGTTGCTTACCCCAATTTTTGCCGGGCAAAGCACGTTGCCAGATGGCAGCACCAAGGTTGAATGGGCGCTGACCTGGCCAGATGATGACGAAGATGGGTTCGTGAATACCTATTGTAACGCCGTACCGACGCCGGAAGGCGGCACACATGAAACCGGTTTGCGCAATGTGCTGACCAAAGGTTTGAAAGCCTACGCCGAGCGCGTCGGTCAGAAAAAAGCCGCACAGATCACCGCCGATGACGTGGTGAACGGTCTGACCGCCAGCCTGTCACTTTTTATCAAACAACCGCAATTCCAAGGCCAGACGAAAGAAAAACTGGCCAGTGCCGAAGCCACTAAATTTGTTGAACAGGGGATTAAAGACCATCTCGACCATTGGTTGACAGCCGACCGCACCATGAGCGACCGGCTGGTTGACCGCATTTTAAACAAGGCCGATGAGCGCCTGCGCCGTAAGGAACAAAAAGATACCAACCGCAAGGCGGCATCCAAACGCCTGCGTCTGCCCGGAAAACTGGCCGATTGCACCAGCGATGTAGTGGCGCGCACCGAATTGTTCATCGTCGAAGGGGATTCGGCGGGCGGCTCGGCCAAGCAAGCGCGTAGCCGTGATGTGCAAGCCATTCTGCCTCTACGCGGAAAAATTCTGAATGTGGCCAGCGCGACCGATGATAAATTTAAAAATAATAAGGAGCTGGCAGATTTGGCGATTGCCCTTGGTTGCGGCGCGGGCAAAAGCTTTGTGCTGCCATCTTTGCGCTATGGCAAAGTCATTATCATGACCGATGCGGATGTGGATGGCGCGCATATCGCTTCGCTGCTCATCACCTATTTCTTTTTGCAGATGCGCGGGATTATTGAAGCCGGCCAGCTATATCTGGCACTGCCGCCACTCTACCGTTTGGCCGCTGGCAGCACCGTGATTTATGCGCGGGACGATAAGCACCGCGAGCAAATTCTGGCCAAGGAATTCAAAGGCAAAAAGGTCGAAACCAGCCGCTTTAAAGGATTAGGAGAAATGCCCGCCGCGCAATTGCGCGATACCACCATGGCCGCCGATAAACGCACGCTGGTCCGTGTCATGCTGCCTAGCGACATCACCGAAATCACCGACCTTGTCGACCGCCTCATGGGCCGCAACGCCGAAACCCGCTATCAATTCATCCAAGCGAATGCCCAGTTTGTGGAAGAGTTGGATGTTTAAATATTTAAGGTTCTATATTTTTTTGAAAATTTGTAACTTGAAGATTATTATTACAAGTGTTGCCTGCTAATACATTAAACATATCATCTTTCATGTTTAACATTTTTTCTACAATTGTATTTTTATCGTTAAGCTTTTTGCCTTCTAAATGTTTATAAAATAACATCGTTGATATGCAAGTAATGCTTAAAACAGCTTCACTTGTAGCTATACCCGAATTTTGCATAAAAAATGCTACAATAGAGATTGCACCAGTTGTAAAGGCTGAAGTACCAGCCACACGAGCAATACTTTTAAGTTTTTCAATATCCTTATCTAATGCAACTGTCTCACCAAATTTTGTATTAATTTGCAGTTGCTTATCGCGAATAACTGTTTCAATATCTGGTGAAACCTTACCCATTAAATCTTCGGATGTTACCAAATGAGATTGACGAAGAACAGGAACATTTTGCTCATCTGATAATTGCTTTTGTAATTGCATGATCTACCTTAATGTACTTTACTTGACGCTATATCTTAAAATCAAGCCCATTTAATACTTGCAAACATATTTACGCAAAGATTGCTTGTGGCGTTTGCAGCCGTTACGGTCTCTTTTTAATGCCTAAGCGTACAGATATCCGTTCCATTGCGATTATTGGGGCGGGGCCGATTGTGATTGGCCAAGCTTGTGAATTTGATTATTCGGGGACGCAAGCTTGCCAGGCGCTGCGAGCGGAGGGTTACCGGATTATCCTGATTAACTCCAACCCGGCGACGATTATGACCGATCCGCAATTGGCGGATGCGACATATATCGAGCCGATTACGCCAGCGACCGTGGCGCAAATATTAGAAATCGAACGGCCGGATGCACTACTGCCCACCATGGGCGGGCAGACTGCGCTGAATACCGCACTCGCACTAGCGGCAGATGGCACGCTGTACCGGCTGGGCATTGAGTTGATTGGCGCGAACCGCGAGGCGATTGCCAAGGCGGAAGACCGCTTATTGTTTAAAGAGGCGATGGCGAAAATTGGTTTGGACACACCGAAAAGTTCTGTCGTGCGCAACATGGCCGAGGCGCAGGAAGCGCTGAAACAAGTTGGCTTGCCCGCGATCATCCGCCCATCTTTCACGCTTGGCGGTACGGGCGGCGGGATTGCGTATAACCGCGAACAGTTTGAAGAGATTACGCGCGGGGGAATTGATGCCTCGCCGGTCGGCGAAGTGCTGATCGAAGAATCCGTGCTCGGCTGGAAAGAGTTTGAGATGGAGGTGGTGCGCGATAAAGCGGATAACGCGATTATCGTCTGCAGCATCGAAAATATCGACCCGATGGGCGTGCATACGGGCGATAGTATCACGGTCGCCCCCGCGCTGACGTTGACGGATAAGGAATATCAGATTATGCGCAACGCGTCGCTCGCGGTTCTGCGCGAAATTGGTGTGGAGACGGGCGGCAGCAATGTACAATTTGCCATTAACCCCGCCAATGGCCGCATGATTGTGATTGAGATGAATCCGCGTGTTTCGCGCTCATCCGCGCTTGCCTCAAAAGCGACCGGGTTTCCAATTGCCAAAATCGCCGCGAAACTGGCAGTGGGTTACACACTCGATGAATTAAAAAACGATTTAACCGGCACGCCGGCGAGTTTTGAGCCGAGCATTGATTATGTCGTGGTGAAAATTCCCCGTTTCGCCTTTGAGAAATATAAAGGGGCGGATACGACGCTCACCACCGCGATGAAATCGGTCGGTGAAGCCATGGCGATGGGGCGTAACTTCAAAGAGAGTTTGCAAAAAGCGCTGCGCAGTTTGGAGCGTAATTTGGAAGGTTTTACACCTTTTCCAATCGCCAATCGCGATGCGTTGGTTGCCGCACTTAGCGTGCCAACCGCGCAAAGGATTTTAGCGGTGGGTGAAGCATTCCGCATGGGGATGAGCGAAGCGGAGGTGCATCAACACACGAAAATTGACCCATGGTTTTTAACGCAGATTGCGGAGATTATTGCACTGGAAGCCGAAGTCGCGGCTAACGGTTTGCCGGATACTGCGCAGGCATTTCGCCAATTAAAAGGCGAAGGGTTTAGTGATAAACGCTTGGGCGAATTGGTGGGCAGAACGGAAGTGGAAGTTTGCGCGGCGCGCGAAGCGCTGGACGTTACGCCAACTTATCGCCGGATTGATACCTGCGCAGCCGAATTCCCGACCGAAACCGCGTATATGTATAGCACTTATGAAGTACCGTTTTTTGCTTCACACACACGGACAGCTAACCCACCCCTTGCGGGAGGGTCAAAATCTGCGAATGCAGATTTTGGGGTGGGGGCGATTACGCTTCGCGCGGCAACTGATAATGATCAAGACTTCGTTGATCAATTAACCCGCACCGTCATGCTGCCTTATGTGCAGCAAACATGGAAAAACCAAAACGCTATTGAGCATTATTTCAAAATCAATGCTTTTGATCAATCACCTAATCAAATCATTGAATATGATGGCTTAGACGTTGGAAGATTTTCAGTAGTTGATAAAGGTGATGAGCTTTATCTTGATAACCTGCATATTTCGCCAGAATATCAAGGCAAAGGCATTGGCCGTTATGTCATTGAAAATATATTTGCAAAAGCAGATGTACGCGGTCTGCCGGTTACGCTTTTAGTACTTGAAGTTAATCCTGCTAAAAAATTGTATGAACGATTGGGCTTTGAAATATATGACAGCAAAGATAACCGCTTTTGCATGCGGCGGATACCGCATACCCCACCCCAAAACGCTGCGCGTTTTGACCCTCCCGCAAGGGGAGGGTTAGCCGCAGGTACATGCGAGGCGCGGCCAAGCTCGCGTAAAAAAGTCGCCATTATTGGCGGCGGGCCGAACCGGATTGGGCAAGGGATTGAGTTTGATTATTGCTGCGTGCATGCGGCCTATGCGCTGCGCGATGCCGATATCGAAACGATTATGATTAATTGCAACCCAGAAACGGTTTCAACTGATTATGATACATCCGACCGCTTGTATTTCGAGCCGCTGACACCGGAAGATGTGCTGGCCATTTTGCGCGTGGAAGCGAGTGCAGGCGAATTGCTGGGCGTGATTTGCCAGTTCGGCGGGCAAACGCCGTTGAAGCTGGCGCCTTATATTCAAGCGGCCGGGTTCAAAATTTTGGGTACGCCTTTATCCGCGATTGACATGGCGGAAGACCGCGAATTATTTCAAAAGCTGTTGCATGATCTCGGCTTAAAACAACCCCGCAATGGCTTGGCCCGCAGCGGTGCGGAAGCTGAAATCGAAGCCGAAAAAGTTGGTTATCCGGTGGTCATCCGCCCGTCCTATGTTTTAGGCGGGCAAGGCATGGAAATTGTCGGCGATGTGGCCGGATTGCGCAAATATATTGCGTCAGCGGTTAAAATTTCCGGCGATGCCCCCGTATTGATTGATGCATTTTTGCAGGATGCAATTGAGGTGGATGTTGATGCGATTTGTGATGGCACAGATGTGTTTGTGGCCGGCGTAATGGAACATATTGAAGAAGCCGGTATTCATTCCGGCGATAGCGCCTGTGCGCTGCCGCCATTCAGTTTATCGGCGGAATTGATTGCGCAAATTGAAGTGCAGACCAAGCAATTGGCGCTGGCGCTTGGCGTAATCGGGTTAATCAACATTCAGTTCGCCATTAAAGATAATGATATTTACTTACTGGAAGTAAATCCACGCGCCAGCCGCACGGCACCGTTTGTAGCCAAAGCACGGGGTTTGCCAATTGTGAATTGGGCGACGCAGGCGATGCTCGGAGTGCCGCTAAGTTCTTTTAAAATATCAACGCAGCCAACTGGCTATACGGCCGTTAAAGAAGCAGTATTTCCGTTCAAACGGTTTCCAGGTGTCGATGTGTTACTGTCACCCGAAATGAAATCGACCGGTGAGGTGATGGGCATCGACCGCGATTTCCCGCGCGCGTTTATCAAAGCACAACGCGGCGCAGGGGTGGAACTGCCAACCAAAGGCACTGTTTTTATATCGGTTAAAGCGCATGACAAAAAATCGATTGTGCCAGTGGCCAAGGATTTAATTAAATTGGGTTTTGCGGTGATGGCCACTGATGGCACGGCCTTTTTGTTGCAAGATGCCGGTGTGGCGGTCGCCCGGATTAATAAGGTGCATCAAGGCCAGCCGCATATCGTCGATGCGTTGATTAACGGGCAGGTGCAATTGGTCATCAACACCACGGAAGGTGCACAAGCGTTGCAAGATAGCTTCACCATCCGCCGCACCGCACTGATGCATAATATTCCATATTATACAACATTAACAGGCGCGCGTGCGGCGACTGCGGCCATTAAAGCGTTGCAGGAAAGTGGTGGTAAGCTAGAACCCATTTTGTTGCAGAAGATTATTGGTTAGCTTGTTCTGCAGACGGTCCTTTAAAGACACTAAATTTTCTGGTTAGTTGACGGATTGTTTCACCCGGGCCGAACAGGGCGATGGCGATATAATCTAAATCTGCTTCTTTAGTCGCGGCGGTATCACGCAATTGCGCTGCACTATTTTCGCGCAACATGGTTTCCACGAAATCATTGGTTTTAATACCAGCGGTGTGCGCATCAAGGCGTAATTGGCGCAACTTATTGCCATTATCGGCGACCAAAATGGCAATCGGATATTCGGAAATTTGACCATGCAGATTGCCATCGGCATCTGGATAAGCATGGAACAATAAATCCGTGCCAGCATTTAATTGACCTAGACCAAATAATGTATGGGCCAGGCCAGCCATTTGGTGATGAAAAGCTGCCTTCTTACTCAAAACAACCGCTGCACGAAATTCCGATTCCTTAAATGTGCTCATATAGATACGTAGTATCTATTTTTTTTGATTACAACAGGTTAAGCAGCTTCATCCAAATCGAGGCTAATACTCACTTGTGGCGGGGCGGCCCAGGTGGTATCGCTAATGGTGGTCGGGGCCATGCTGGCCAGCGTGCGGGTCTTGGGGATGAGGCGCCGGTCAAGGCTGTGGATAACGCTATTATAGCTTTGCTGCAACTGTGCTAAGCGCTGGCCGTGTTTTTGTAGATTATCCAAATGCGTTTTCATATATTCGAGCATTTGCTGGGCAAGTTGGGCGATTTTATCGGCGTTTTGCTTGCTTTGTTCATTCTGCCAACCGGCATGCACGGCGGCCAGAATACCCAATAAATTGGCGGGGCTGGCGAGTAAAACCTGTTGCTGGGCGGCGAATTCTAATAAACCGGTATCGCTGACCAAGGCCGCGCTCAGCAAGCCTTCATTAGGAATAAACAATAGAACCATCGGCGGGCTGCTAGCACCCATCAGCTGCCAATACTTGCGTTTGCTGAGCGTCTTAACATGTTCGCGCAATTGTTTGGCATGTTGCTGCCATAAATTCGGGTCGGCCGTTTCGGCAGCATCGCTGGCCAATACCGCATTAATTGGCACCTTGGCATCAATAGCGATTTGCAGGCCATTGGGCAGATTAATAATGACATCTGGCCGGCCGGTGGTTTCAGTTTCGCTGGCCAATTTGGTTTGCACCGAATAATGCACATCGCGTTGCAGACCGGCAATTTCGAGCGCGCGTAGCAACACCAATTCGCCCCAACTGCCGCGCTGTTGCGGGTTATGCAATACTGCCCGCAAACGCTTCGTTTCATCATTCAGCATGTTCAAATTGGTTTGCAGCGAAGTATGGTTTTGCTGTTGCTGCAAACTGCTATTATGTAAATATTGCTGATGCTTATTAAGCGCATCATGCAGCGGTTGCACCAGTGCTTGAATTTGTGATTGGCTTTGTTGCCACGCTTGTTGCGCGGCATTATTCGCCGCACTGTTTTCATTTATTTCAGGTTTTTTATTGAGGCGCGTGCCAAACCAAACAAGTGCCGCCCCGAGTAAAATTCCGATTGCAAAACAGCCGATTTCCAACATGTGTTTTTATAGCAGAACTAAACTAGAACATCCACTATGATTACGATTAGCGTTTTTGAATAATTTCATTGCTAAAAGCATCTGGCGCGCCATCATCTGGAAACGGCTCAGCCAAAACGGTGCCAATTTGTTGAATTAAATTAACGCAAGCATCGGCAAAATTTGTGGTTTTTAATGCTTCAGTAAACTGTTTAACCAATGGCTGCCAAATTTCGTCCGTTAGCTGCGCGCGCACCATAGCATTGGGCAGCACATAGATATGACGTTCAGCCAATGAGAGGTGCAGCAACACAATTGGTGTTGTAGGTGGCAGCTGAGTGGTAATATGCGCCAGCTCAGCCAATGCTTTTTGATGGCTATGCTGATGCTGCGTTTGCTTCGGCGCTAATAACCGGCCAATGCCTGGAATAATTGCGCATAAAACAATCACACATAATTGCACAGCCAACAAAATAGGAAATCTTGATAATATATGCCAATGCCACAGACCGAGGCTGATGATGCTACCAAGGGCAATGCCAAGCATGAAACCAAAATGCAGGTAATGATCACTGGCTGGCGCGAGCATTACGGCGATTTCTGCGGCCGTATTTTGCTCAGCAAGCCCAATGGCAGTGCTGATTTTATTTTTATCGGTGGAAGATAGTTTTACCATGAACCGCTTGACCCTCCGCCACCAAATGAACCGCCGCCACCGCCAAAACCGCTGCTGCCACCACCCCAGCCAGAACGGCTGGAACCGGAGGACAGCAAACTGGAAAGCAACATGCCCGAAAAGAAACCGCCCCCCGAGCCACCGCGCCGCATGAGAAAGAAAAAGAGCAATAGCAAAATGATAATGGGAAGAATGCCCAAGGATTTTTCTTGGCCACTATCAGCATAAACTGGCTGCAAACTCTGGCCTTGCGACATGGTAAAGGCTTGTCCGCCCAACGTGGTCACAATCTCTTGTGCGCCCAGCAAAACACCCTGTTCCATATTACCGGCTTTAAATTCAGGTAATATTACACCTTGGATAATATGGGTTGATTGCGCATCGGTTAAATCACCCTCCAAGCCATAACCCACTTCAATCCGCACTT
The DNA here is from genome assembly GCA_965246945.1 of Alphaproteobacteria bacterium. Lineage (GTDB taxonomy): Bacteria > Pseudomonadota > Alphaproteobacteria > UBA11073 > UBA11073 > CBDFFW01. The sequence goes on along the minus strand of CBDFFW010000001.1, from coordinate 1,296,744 downwards.
TATGTTCGTTCGGGGCAACGATCAGCAACACACCATTATTCTTGCCTTTTTGCCCCAGCTGCCAGGCGCGGCCAAGTTGGTAGCCGTATTCCGCAATGTCATTGCCTTGCAGTGACGAAACGGTTGCTACCACAAATTGATCACCGGTTTGCTGTTCGAACACAGTCAAATTCTGTTCGAGTAATTCAACCGCTTGCGGCGATAAAATATGCGCATCATCCACCACAGCTTGGGTGCCGCGTTCGGGAAATTGTGGTGCAGCCTGCGGCGCAGCCAATGCGCCAAAAGCGCAAAGCCACACACACAAGAAAACAACAAAACGCATTATTTGGTATCAACAACAGGCGCGGCAGGCGCGTTATTTTCTGGCGCATTATCAAAATTCACGACTGGCGCCACATCTGAGCCTTCACGCGCAGCAAAACTGGCTTTTGGTTTCGCCTTATAAACAAAAGCCCATAGCATACCAGGGAAAGTGGTAACGGTAGTATTATAAGATTGCACCGCTTGAATGTAGTCCTGGCGTGCCACGGTAATCCGGTTTTCAGTGCCTTCCAATTGTGATTGCAACGCGATGAACTGTTCATTGGCTTTCAAATTAGGATATTTTTCTGAAACGACCATTAAGCGGGATAGTGTGCTGGATAATGCACCCTGTGCCTGTTCAAATTTCTGGAAAGCGGCGGGATCATCCAAATTTTCGGGTGAAATCTTAACCTGGGTCGCACTGGCGCGCGCTTTAATCACATCGGTCAAAGTTTTTTGCTCGAAATTGGCATAGCCTTTGACGGTGCTAACCAAATTCGGCACCAAATCCGCGCAGCGCTGATATTGGTTTTCCACTTGCGCCCAGGCAGCTTGCACCTGTTGTTCTTGCGTCGGAATATTATTTACGCCGCAAGCGGAAAGTGAGCCAAGCAAGGTAATGGCAAGCAAAAGTTGAATGAGTTTTTTCATGTATTTGTCTGTAACGGTTTTCTTTCGGAAAAACAATTAGCAAAACGCGATATAAAAAAGCGCCATGATTTTTCTACTCGCTACCGCTCCGCATTTTCTATAATCAATAAAATATGGCTTTTTCGGTGCAGTTTTCGCGGCTGGCAATTATCGGCTTTGGGATGATCGGCGCATCAATTGCGCTGGCGGCCCGCGCTGGTGGCGTGGTGCGTGAAATCACCGGCGGTGATAATGACCCCGATGCCTGCGCTTATGTGGAAGGCCGACGCATGGCCAAATTCTGCACACCCGATTTATTGGCCGCGGTGCAGGATGCCGATTTAGTCATGCTCTGTGTGCCAATCGGCAGCTATGCCGAAGTATTTCAAAAATTAAAGCCAGGGTTAAAACCAGGCTGTGTCATTTCCGATGTGGGTTCGGTTAAACAAGCGGTGGTTGATCAGTTATTGCCGTTAATGCCGGAAGGTGTGCATTTTATCCCAGGCCATCCCATCGCTGGACTTGAAAAGCATGGCGCGAGCCAGGGGAATGCCCAGTTATTCCATCAGCGTTGGACGACGCTCACCCCATTGCCCGCTACCAATGCAGAAGCATTGGAAAAATTAACCATGTTTTGGGAAGCGTGCGGTGCGCATGTCGCCACTATGGATGCCGCCCATCACGACCGTGTGCTCGCGATAACTTCGCACCTGCCGCAGCTGATTGCGCGCACGATCGTGGGCACGGCCGCCGATCTGGAAGGCGAAATGCAGGATGAAGTGATTAAGTTTTCCGCCGGTGGTTTCCGCGATTTTACCCGCATGGCGGCGGCCGACCCAATTATGTGGCGCGATGTGTTTTTGTATAATCAGGATGCCGTCTTGGAAATGCTGCAGCGCCTGCAAGAAGATTTAGCGGTGATGCAAAAAGCGATTCGCAATAAAGACGGTGAAACGTTGCGCCAACGCTTCGCCCGCGCCCAAGCCATTCGCCAAAAAGTGTTGGAAGCAAAACAGGGTTAGTTGATTGTGAATTGTCTTGTATATGCCTGCGTTTTCTTAAAAACACGCTCAGCATAAACTTCTGAAGTAGGATGAGAGATTGCTTGTGACGTTTTATGTAAGATATCCAAAGCTGATCTTAATTTTTTTAATAAATTTAAATCATATAATCCCCCTATAGCAGTTGCTACATGAGGATTTTCAAAACGTTTTATATAATGTGACACATCGGCTAAATCCAGATGATGAAACCGTTCATTGCCATAAGGACGCATTGGATCTTCAAATAATGCTACTACAGCAGTATAGTTTTCACTAATAACTGCAGCCCGCAGACCTTTAAAACGGTACAGTGGTCCTACACGTTTAATTTCGCAAATATCTTCTAAAGACATAATTACCTCTAATTATTTCATAATATTTAAAAGACAGGTATATTTAAAGCGAAATTAATAGTTGCAAAGTAATTTTTTAATTAATGAAGCCAGCGTTTACATATCCAATCAATGCCTTAAAATGGCTTATGCGTCACAATTTTGCTGTTTTTTTAATATTTGTCTCTTTGACACTTTGCAGTGTGGTACGAGCCGCTGAAGCGCCGGCCACATGGGATGAAATGCGGGCCGGTGAAACCGAAATGGATGGCGAACAGCGCATGACCATGGCTAGAAAGTTAGCTAAACTGGCCGAACCGCAATTGCAGATGATGCATAACCAAACGGCCCAAGTGCTTAGCGTAGCCGAGCCCTATTTAAAAAACTTTTATGCCGCCAACCCTGGCCGTGAAACTGAAATCCGTTCAATTTATGCCCGCAATATGCATGCAACACTGACCAAATATTTTGGTGTGTTTCGCGGTTTACTGCCCAAAGTGTTAGCAAACACTTATTCTTCAGAAGAATTACAGCGTTTTACCGATTATTATCAGGAGCCATTGGTGCAAAAGAAAATGAAGGTAATCCGCCAGTCACAAGATCAAACGGCAGATATTGCCCAAAGTTGCTTTAAACAAAATGGGGTGCCGACTAATAGCAATAAAATAGTCGCTTTGGGCAAATGCGGGCAACAACAACTGCAGCCGATTTTACAGCAAGGCATGGGCAGCGATTACCCCGCCTTGCAACAATTGGAGCAAGAAAAATACGCCGATGTTTTATCAGAAAAAAGCCTAACCCGTGCGACCCAGAAATTATATCACCTGGCCAGCACACCGGAAATGGCGCTGTATTTATTAAAATTGATGCGTGAAAGCCAAAATAATCTTCAGCAGGATTTTTTAGCCGCCGGCATCACCATGCCGCAGCAGGTGCCGGGGCAATCACCGCCTGCTACTAGGTCAAATGCACCCACAGCGAATGATCCGCTCAACCCGCAATCGTTTCGTTAAAAATATCTTAAGCTAAGCAGTTTATCCCTCTCCCCTTGCGGGAGAGGGTAAATTTTCTTAATGAGCTGGAAGCGAATTTAGAAAATGGGTGAGGGGTTTGTCTGCAGCGACCATACCCCTCACCAAGTTTTTCTAATTTCACTGTGTTCACTAAGAAAAACTATCCTCTCCCGCAAGGAGAGAGGGAATACCGTTAAATAATCTTCGCGGCTTCATCAAAGTTTAAGCGGGGTGAGCGCGGGAATAATTTGCTCGCATCACCATGGCCAAGATTGCATAGGAAATTGGCTTTATATTGGCCTTCCGGAAAAAATTCGGCGTTTAATTTTTCTTCATTAAAACCACTCATGGGGCCACAATCCAAACCGACCGCCCGCGCTGCCATAATAAAATACGCGCCTTGCAAACTGCTGTTCCGGAACGCGGTGTCATAAATTTTTTTATCATTACCGGCAAACCAGCTGCGCGCATCGGCATGCGGGAATAATTTGGGCAGTTCATCGTAAAATTTCATATCCATCGCCAGAATGGCATTTACTGGCGCGCTGATGGTCTTATCCACATTCCCCGCATCCAAACACGGCTTTAATAGCGCTTTGCCTTCGGCGGAGGTAATAAAAATAATCCGCAATGGCGAACAATTGGCGCTGGTGGGGCCGAACTTCATTAAGTTATACAATTCATGCAGTTTCACATTATCAACCGGTTTGTCCTGCCAATGATAATGCGTGCGCGCCTCCGTAAACAGGATTTGCTGGGCGCTGCCGTCGATAATGCTCATCATCTCTATCTAGCATATTCACTGATTTGCGCAAGGGGACGCGCAAGTTTTGCTTTATACCATCTATCTATGCTTTGGTGGGGGCCATGAGTTGGCGAATTGCCATTGTGGGCCGCCCGAATGTGGGGAAATCGACCTTGTTTAACCGGTTGGCGCATAAGCAGCTGGCGATCGTGCACGATCAGCCAGGCGTGACACGCGACTACCGTTTGGCGGAAATCGACCATATGGGCATGGCCATTACGCTGATTGATACCGCCGGTTGGGAACCGCCCACCTCGCGCCAGGAAGACAGCATCATGGCCAAAATGCGCGTGCAAACCGAGGCTGCGTTGAGCCAAGCCGATGCGATTATCTTGGTGGTGGATGGCCGCGATGGCCTGGTGCCCGCCGATCAAATTTTTGCCAATTACCTGCGCAAAATGGATAAGCCGTTAACGCTGGTCGCCAATAAATGCGACCACGAAAAAATCATGAATAATTTGGCCGAGTTTTTACGGCTGGGTTTAGGCGAAGCGTTGCCGGTGGCCGGTGCCCATAGTTTGGGTTTGCAGGATATGCTAGCCGCTGCTTGTATTGATGCCAAACCGCCTGAGCCGATTGAAAATATAGATAGTGATGAAGACAGCACAGAAGCATATGAAAAACTGCCATTACGTATGGCCATTGTCGGCCAGCCGAATGTGGGTAAATCCACGTTGGTCAATGCACTATTAAACTATAACCGCGTGATGGTTGGCCCCGAAGCGGGCCTGACGCGCGATGCGATTGCGACCGATTGGGAATATGATGGCCGCGCCATCCGCCTGGTCGATACCGCTGGCTTGCGCTCCCGCCGCAAGGTACATGAGGTGCTCGAGAAAATGGCAGTGGGGGACACGCTCCGCGTGATCCGTTTGGCCGAAGTGGTGGTGGTGATGTTTGATGCTACCAGCCCGTTCGAAAAACAGGATTTGGTGATCGCGCAGCAAATTATCGAGGAAGGCCGCGCGCTGCTGATCGCCTTTAACAAGATTGATCTGATTGAAGACCAGGTCGCCTATCAGAAAAAAGTGAACCAGTATCTGGAGCGTTATTTAACCGATGTGCGCGGCATTCCGGTGGTTTACATTTCGGCCATTAAACATGGCACGGGCGTGGATAAATTAATGCCTGCTGTGCTGCGCGTTTATGGCCAGTGGAATAAACGCATTAGCACCGGTAAATTAAACCGCTGGCTGCATGAAGTGACGCAAATTCACCCGCCGCCATTGGTTGGCGGCCGGCCGAATAAACTGCGCTATATCACCCAAATCAAAGCCCGCCCACCAACTTTTGCTTTGTGGTGCGGCCATCCTAAAAATCTGCCGGATAGTTATGAGCGCTATCTCATGAATACCTTGCGCGAAAGCTTCAACCTCAATGGCGTCCCCATCCGCATCATGCGCCGCAAGGGTGAAAATCCGTATGTGAAAGATTAGATTAACATGCTAGAATGAAAGACGTTGTGCGGTAATCACTTGGGGTAAGCTTTGAATTTCGCTCAGCAATTTATCGTCAATGCGTTGATCTAAGGCAATCATGGCCAAGGCTTCGCCGCCGATTTGGTTGCGGCCTAAATTAAAATTCGCGATGTTGATCTTGGCTTTGGCCAGGATGGTGCCGAGGCCGCCAATCAAGCCTGGTTCATCGCGGTTGCGAACAAGCAGCATATGGGAGGTAATCGCGAATTCAATCGGTAACTTATTGATGGCCACGATGCGTGGCGTGTTGCCAAATAGCGTGCCGCTCACTTCAAATAAACCGTTTTCGCCATACAATTGAATACGCAGCAGCGATTGATAATTTTCGCTGCTATCATTGGCGACATCCTGTAATTTAATGCCGCGCGCTTTCGCCAGCGAGGCAGCGTTGATGGTGTTAACACTCCCGGCATCCAACTGTTGTTGCAACAGCCCAACTAAAGCTTGCGCGGTCAGCGGTTTATGCGGCAGCGCGGCGGCCGTGCCATCGTAATAAAAGGTAGCGCTGGTCAGCGGTCCGCTTTGCAATTGACCAAGCAGAGTGCCGAGCTGTTCCGCTAGTTCTAAATAAGGTTTCAATTTACCAGACTCTTCCGCTGATACACTTGGCGTGTTGACGGCAGAGCGGATCGCGCCGGTCAGCAAATAATCCGAAATTTGTTCGGCAATTTGCAAGGCAACATTTTCCTGCGCCTCATGCGTGCTGGCTCCCAGATGCGGGGTGCAAATTACTTTTTCATGGCCAAATAAGGCATTTTCTTTGGCGGGTTCTACTTCAAACACATCGAGCGCGGCACCGGCTACCTGGCCGCTATTCAAGGCATTTAATAAATCACCCTCATGCACCAAACCACCGCGTGCGCAGTTGATAATGAAAACACTTTTTTTGCATTTAGCCAGGTTTTCAGCATTAACGATATAACGCGTGCTTTCAATCAACGGTGTGTGCAGCGTAATAAAATCTGCCCGTGGCCATAAATCGTCTAAACTTACTTTTTCAATTCCCATTTGCTGGGCACGTTCTTCACTTAGAAATGGATCGAACGCAATCACTTTCATATGCAGGCCCAGCGCACGGTCGGCGACAATGGTGCCGATATTACCGCAGCCGATAATACCCAACGTTTTGCCGGTAATTTCTACACCCATAAATTTGGATTTTTCCCATTTCCCAGCATGGGTTGAGCTTGATGCCTGCGGAATGCTGCGGGCCAGCGCCATCAGCATCGAAATCGCATGTTCGGCGGTCGTGGTGGCGTTGCCATGCGGGGTGTTCATCACCACAATCCCACGCGCCGTGGCGGCGGGTACATCCACATTATCGACGCCAATTCCCGCGCGGCCGATGATTTTTAAGTTCGTTGCTGCGGCCAAAATTTCGGGTGTCACTTGGGTGGTGGAACGGATCACCAAACCGGCATAATTGCCAATAATCGCTTTGAGTTCATCTGGTGTTAAGCCAGTTTTTTCTTCAACCTGCACATAACGCTGGCGGAAAATATCAACCGCCGCCGCACTCATTTTATCCGCAATTAAAACTTTGCTCATATCTCTAATAGCGCAACAGGGTAGGGCGCTGGCAAGTTTTACAATGAAAGTATTTGCGTTAAGGTTATTGGATATGATTTTATAAATTATAGGATTAAAAATGAAAACGATACCAGTATACAGATTAAAACATTATGGTAATGGAATTGATGAGGCGATCCTCAACGATTTTTCTAATGGGGAAGCTGCTGTCAAGCGTCAAGGAAAACAATTGAAAGTTTCGCATAAATCGGATATATTGAAAAAATATGAATTGGTTTTTTCTTTTGAAGGATTAATAAGTGTTGGTGGTCTAAAAGTTGCCGATCCATCTTTTAAAAGACATCAAACACCAACCTATGCGCATTCATATTTGGAAGTGGCTGAAAGACATTGTAAAAAAATACATAAATTGAATAAAAGCCTTAATTTTGCTAGAAGAGTTTGCAGAGTTAAGCCTTTCACAACGGTTATTGATTTTGTTAAACAGCGAAATGGTTTAGAACTATAATAGTAACCTTAGGCATAAAGCAGCGCTGGTAATGGCAGCAAAGGGGCGGATCAATTTGGCACCACCTTTAACAGCAAACACGCCGCCCAGTTGCGTGCCGATGATCACACCCAGACTGGCGGCCAACGCATAGGGCCAAATTATTTTACCGCCAATGAAAAAGCCGATAAACGCAATAATATTGGCGGGGATGAAAAGAGGTTTGCTTTCACCGACCGCGCGGGTTAAGCCGTAACCGGCCCAGCTATTTAAAATGGCCACCAGCAATACACCCGCACCAGGGCCGAGCAAACCGTTATACAAACCTGCGCCGCCGAAACCGACCCAGGTGATAAATTGTAATGAATGTTGTGGTTGCCGGTCTTCATCATGTAAATGCGGAGACCAAATGAAATAGGCAGTGACCAGCAATAATAAAATTGGCACTGCCGGCTTTAAAAAATCGGTTGGCACCGATTGCAGTAATAAATTGCCGATCAAAGTGCCCGCCATCAACGCGATGGTATAACGCCAGCCATTTTCCCAGCTGCCAATACCGGCACGGCGGTAAGCAATGCTATTAGAAATGGCACTGGCTACATCCATCGTCCGGCTACAAGCCAGGGCATTGATGGACGGCAAACCAAATAAAATCAGGCTTGGCACCATAATCAGAGAACCGCCACCGACAAACGCATTACATATGCCGGCTGCAATGCCAATGACGGCGATAATCAACAAATGATGCGGAATAAATTCCATGATTAATATGGTTAACCGATAAAACCTGTCATGCAAGTTTTGCCATAATGACCCTTAATAAATAGTATTACAAAATGTCAGGCTTTATTAGGGCGAGAGATGTTCTTATCAAACAGGGATATATTTATAACCCACAATTTGAACGTTGCACGATTGAAACATCCGCCGAATTAGTTACATTTGCCTGGACTATTTTTGACCACATTACCAAGGAAGTGCCGCCTGGTTTTAAACAAGATATGCAGAAACTGTTATTTGAAGCGGAAACACAAAAAAGGACTGTGGCTAACACCTACTTATTATTTGGTTACCTGCTAAAAATGCATTTAGCTTATCGGCTTGAACAAAAAAGTCCACGGGCATTAACCGCACAAAATATTTATCGCAGTGCATACATTCCATAACGGCACAAAAAAAGCCCCGCTCGCGGTGGGGCTCAATACCAAGCAATCTTGATTACTTATTTTTTCATAATATCTTTTTTGCTGTCAGTTAGGCTTTGGGCTGGCACAACCGCTGGGCTGTTTGGGGCAGCAGGGCTGGCAGGCTGGGCAACAGCGGCTTGGCTAGCAGGTGTTTGTGCTGGGCCGGCATTGGTGGCGGCACCGGCCGCGGCGGCCGCATTTGGTGCATTATTGGCATTGGCTGCGGTTTGCGCTGGTACTGCTTTGCCATCTACACTGATATCTTTGCTTAAACGCGCGACAGTGGCTGGGCCGAAACCAGGTACTTTGTCCAGATCGGCAGCGGTTTTGAAGCTGCCATTTTTGGTGCGGTAATCCACAATCGCTTTGGCTTTGGATGGGCCAACGCCTGGCAATGCTTCCAATTGCTGTTCGCTGGCAGTGTTTAAGTTAATCGGTGCAGTAATCGCCGCTTGTTTGCTATGCGCGCTTACCGCGGGTGCTGCATTCATGGCTGGTTGATTGGCAGCCATGGCAGCGCCGGAAATGCCAACGACCAGCGCGGCAGAAAGAATAAGTTGTTTCAACATGGGACCATCCCCCTTTTGGATGTAGATCTAAAATATCACATTTGGCCCGCCAATAAAGTTAAATCCCAGTAATCCAATTACTTGCCAGCCGTGCGGCCGCGCTCAATAATCATATGTATGGCATCGAACCGTTTCGGCAATTTGTTTACCTTTACCAGCTGGGGGGAAAGCCATGGTTCGGCTATTGGCGGTGTGGTGGATGGGGTGCCATCACAAATTGCGTTAAGTGAAGCGGATATTCAGCCCTATTTAGATGCCCGCAAACCAGGGCAAAACCGGTTTGTGACCCAGCGGCGCGAAGAAGATATCGTTAAAATACTATCCGGTACCTTTGAAGGCCAAACCACTGGTGCACCGATCAGCTTGCTAATCGAAAATACTGATACGCGCAGCAAGGATTACGGCGATATTAAAGATAAATTCCGCCCCGGCCATGCGGATTATACTTACTTGAAAAAATACGGCATTCGCGATTACCGCGGTGGCGGGCGTTCAAGCGCGCGGGAAACAGCGGTGCGGGTAACAGCTGGTGCAATTGCCCGCAAAATTTTAGGCACGGAGATCATCCTGCGCGGTGCGGTTATCCAAATCGGCCCGCATGCCGTGAACCGTGCCAATTGGGATTGGACGCAAACCAATAACAATCCATTTTGGTCACCCGATGCGGCCATTGTGCCGGTTTGGGAAGAATTTTTAGATAGCACGCGCAAAGCGGGGCAAAGCATCGGCGCGATTATTGAAGTAACTGCCAGCGGCGTGCCAGCCGGCTGGGGCGAACCGCTTTATCAAAAACTGGATGCCGAATTGGCCAGCGCGATGATGGGTATTAATGCTGTTAAAGGCGTTGAAATCGGCACGGGTTTTGCCGCCGCCATGTTAAATGGCGAACAAAATGCTGATGCCATGCGAATGATAAACGGCGAAGTGCAATTCGCTTCTAACAATGCCGGTGGTATTATTGGCGGCATTAGCACTGGGCAAGAAATTGTGGTGCGATTGGCAGTTAAACCCACCAGCTCAATTCTAACGCCGGTGCCAACGATTGATGTTCATGGCAACAACACCGAAATCATGACCAAAGGCCGCCACGATCCCTGCGTCGGTATTCGCGCTGTACCAGTTGCCGAAGCAATGCTCGCTTGTGTACTGGCGGATGCGAAATTGCGGCAGCAGGCGAGACAACTTTAAATATCCGGCTGCCAGTTGCGCAGTTGTTTGCGTAAGGCACTGGTATTTGGCAAATAAGTCAACACGCATTTCCAAAAACTGGGGCCATGGTGTTTATGCGCAATATGCGCAATTTCATGGACAACCAGGTAATCGAGCATTTCAGCTGTGGCCATCACAATACGCCAATTAAAACGTAGGTTGTTTTGCGCATCGCAACTGCCCCAGCGCATACGTGGACTGGTAATAATAATCCGATTTGGCTGCAGTGTCATAAGCGTGGACCAATAAACGGTACGCGCGTGTAAGACCTTACTTGCCTCTAGCTTCAGCCAATGGGTGACAGCCGTTGAAATTTTCTCGGCCAATTGCGGCCATGCAAGTGGGTAAGTGACTTCAAGATATTCGCCGTTTAATTGGCAGGTAATTTTGCGCACCAATGTGGGTACAATTTTCAAAATTAGATTTTTTCCCAATAATGGAATTGTTTCACCATCACACCATTGCCGCTTAACAACTGCCTGGCTTCTCTGTTCCCATTTGCTGCACAACCACGCAGCATGTTTTTGCAAGGTGGCTTGAATAACCGCATAGCTCAACTTGGCTGGACTGCGAATAACCAAATGCGGTGCACCGTTAAAATCGAACGCCAAATTCCGTTTGCGTTTGGCACAGCGAATAAGCTGATAAGGAATGTGCAGATCACCAAACTGCAAAACACCTTCAGCACTTTTAGGCATTTGTAAGGGTAGGGGTTTCAACATGCTTTAACGCGTTAACTTTCAAAAATTTGCAGTTTTATTTGGTCGGTTTGCGCTGCCGATTAATCGAATCCACGTTGCTTAGATACTACACAAATTTTGCCAGAATACTGCAAAACAATGCAACGCATCGTTATTTAAATTTTATAGATAAAAATCATTTTCGCTAAGTGGCTGCACATACAAGCAATTTTCCAAGCAAGCGCAAAATGTAATCAAACTTGAATTTTTTTTGCGAATCGTGGGCCAACTCTTATTGCCTGTTTATCTCAGATGCGCTTAGGTCATCTTCGCCGCCAAGATGATATCAAAGGCGGCGACCAACAATTAATCATCTGTGCTGCGTAAATTAAGATATTACGGGTGGCAGATTTACGGGGTTATTTTATGATTGCACAGCGCCTAATACCTTTGGACTTCTTCGTAGCTGAAGCGGCTAATGATATGGCGCATGCAACCATTTGCGATGAAAATCAGGGCGAGCTGTTTCCTGAATTATCGGTGGTCATTCCCAATGCGCATTTTGAAGCCGCCGTAGCGGATAGTTTTTCCTCAGCCCAAAAATTATGGCACCATTCGCAAAACCGCATGCAAGAATGGTTCAGCCCCACCATTTGGCAGCATTGGTTGAGCAAACTCATCCCCCAAGGTTTAAGCGATGACACTTTTACCCTTGGTTGCCCAACCATATTGGTACGCGATTGGGTGCGTACGCATTACCAAGATTCTTTATTAACCTTATTGCAGCAAGCACAACCTGCGCTCAGCCAAGTGCAATTGCTGTTGCAGGATGAAACATTACTGGCCGCGTCATCGCCTAATGCGATTACCTTCGCGCCAGCCAATGATGTGAATGGCGTGGATGGTGAATTACCGGAAGAATTGCCATTCGATACAGCCTTAACTTTTGACAGCTTTGTGGTGGATAAATCCAATCAATTCGCGTTTGAAGCCGTGCGCAAGGTTGCTGCCAGTGATAAGCCATTATTCAATCCGCTTTTCCTGCGCGGCGGTGTTGGTTTAGGTAAAACGCATTTAATGCATGCCTTGGGCCAGGCAATTAAGGCGCGCGCGCCACAAACGCGGGTATGGTATTTATCGGCGGAGCAGTTTATGTTTCGTTTTATCCGTGCCTTGCGGGATAAAAATGCGTTTCAATTCAAAGAAGCATTTCGCAGCGTGGATGTGTTGATGATTGATGATGTGCAATTTATTTGCGGCAAAGAATCAACCCAGGAAGAATTTTTCCACACCTTTAATGCGTTGATTGAACAGGGCAAACAGATTGTGCTTTCGGCCGATAAAGCGCCAGGCGAATTGGCCGGTGTTGGCGCGCGTTTGGTTTCGCGGATGAGCATGGGCTTGGTCACCGAAATTCACCCCACTTCTTACGAACTGCGTTTAGGCATTTTGCACGCCAAATTGGCGCAGAGAAACCAGCAATTGCCATATGAAGTGGTGAATCATTTGGCGCATAGCGTAACCCGCAATGTGCGTGAATTGGAAGGCGCTTTAAATCAATTACTGGCGCAGCAAAGCTTGCTGGGTTTGCGGCTGGATCTTAACCAGGCCAAATTGGCACTCGCCCCACATCTGCATGGCCAAAGCCGCCGTGTGACCATGGAAGAAATTCAAACGAAAGTGGCGCAATATTATCAACTGCGCGTGAATGATCTGCAATCCGCCCGCCGCGCCCGCGCCTATGCCCGCCCGCGTCAACTCGCCATGCATTTGGCCAAGCAATTGACCACCGCATCATTGCCGGATATCGGCCGCAGCTTCGGTGGGCGCGACCACACTACTGTTATTCATGCGGTCCGCACGATTGATAATTTAATGACCAATGACACACAATTGGCCGCCGATCACGCCGCGTTAAAACAGCAATTGCAGATGATCGAATAGTTCTAAGTAGCGCTATAACTCAGTGCGTAGGCAAAATATGCGAAACATCCAACCTAAATATCTCTAGCCTCATCTTAAGTAAAACGCGCAGCGTTTATATCGAAGAGTATTCCAGTATTGTATCCAGGTTGAGCATCCTTCGATACGCACACTTTGTGCTCTACTCAGGATGAGGTGAGTATCAAGTTACATGTTTCAAATATGCACTTAATAATTTGTTATACTGGAGTATCTTGCTTGTGTTTGCGGCTTTTATGCCAGGTTAAAGCGATCTTAATCAACACTGGCAGCATCGAAATCCCAATCAATGCTAAAATAACCAATTCAAAATGGGCTTTTACAAACGGCATATTGCCGAAAAATAAACCGGCCGTAACACACACACCACTCCAGCAAACTGCCCCTAATAAACTATAAACAATAAAGCGCGGATAAGGGACAACACTTAACCCCGCCACAAATGGCATAAACGTGCGGATGATTGGCATAAAGCGCGCCAGCACAATCGCCGCCAACCCATATTTGGCAAAAAATGTTTCGCTTTCATAAAGATGCTTGGTGGAAAGCAGCTTTTTATGATCGGCAAATAACCTGCGGCCCCAGCGGCGCGCAATTGTATAATTTAAAATATCGCCCAGCAATGCTCCAACAATAATGACCAAATAAATAATCGGTACATTCAAACCCAATTCAGCGCGGGTAGCCAGCGCACCCAAGGCAAATAGCATGGAGTCACCTGGCAGAAACGGCATAAACACCAAACCCGTTTCGGCAAAGATGATGAGGAAAACCAGAATATAAAGTAATCCGCTATGATCGCCGGCAAATTGCGCCAACAGTTCTGGCATGCGGCTAAGGATGTTTAACATTACTTTTAGGGGTACGTTAATTACGTGCTTTCAGCAAGTCTACGATAATGGTTTTCGACAAAACTTTGCGGTTGTATTAATGCTGGCCCATGGCAAGCGCCAATCCCGTTTTAATGATCGTTGGCCCCACGGCCAGCGGTAAATCCGCGCAGGCCTTGGATATTGCCCAGCAGCAGCAAGGCTGGATTATCAACGCGGATGTCATGCAATGCTATGCCCCGCTCCCTATTTTAAGCGCTCAACCCAATGTGATAGAGCAGGTACAAGTGCCGCATCACCTTTATGGTTTTGCCGATCCAACAGAAAATTTAACGGCGGCAGATTGGGTGGATAAAGTGATACCCATTATTGAAGCCGCCTGGGCGGCCGCTGCGTTGCCGATTTTATGCGGCGGCACCGGCTTTTATTTAAAAACCTTAACCCAGGGCATGGCGGCTATTCCGGCGATTGATCCCGCCATTCGCCAGCAATTGCAGCACCGATTAACCGAAGGGGGATTGCCGATTATTTATCAGGAATTACAAAAACGGGATCCGGTTTTGGCCACAAAATTAAAGCCAACCGATACCCAGCGGATTTTACGCGGTGTGGAAGTGTATCACGGTACCGGCACGCCATTATCGGTTTGGCAAAACCAGCCAACGCAGCCACGTTTAACAGCGGATTATCAATGGCAGGTGCTTAACCCCCCGCGCAAACAATTATGGCAGCAAATCGAAACCCGTTTTGATTTAATGATGGCAGCGGGTGTATTGAACGAGGTTGCGCAGGCTGAGATTCCCGCCAACAGCAGTGCCTATAAAACCCATGGCTACCGCGAATTAAAAGCATATCTGGCTAATGAAATGTCCTTTGAAGCAGCGCGCGAGCGTACCATTTTGCAAACGCGGCAATATGCCAAACGGCAAACCACCTGGCTGCGCGGGCAAAATTTAATTGGATAAGATTATTATCGTTATCCTCATCCTGAGTAGCTCGCATTGCGAGCGTATCGAAGGATAATCTATCCGCTAGTAAGCATCCTTCGATACGCCACTACGTGGCTACTCAGGATGAGGATTGAGATATGTAGAAAATCAGTATAAAGTTATAAAATGAGCGGCGCGGCGCTTGATGCGTTTTTAACCACTGGTGTTTACCAGCTGCTCCTTGTGTGGTGCCGGTTGGGGACAGTGCTTGCCATGATGCCAGGTTTTGGTGATTTAAATGTGCCAGCCAATGTTCGGCTATTATTATCGATGGGCTTATGCCTGGCGTTGCTGCCAGCCCTCACCGGCTTTTTGCCAGAAATGCCGCATGATCTGGGCGTGCTGGCCTTGTTAATCGCACAAGAAGTTTTAATCGGTTTATTCATTTCATTATTGGTACGTATTTTAATCAGCGTGCTGGATTTGGCGGGCAGCCATATCGCCAGCCAAACGGGGCTATCATCCGTCACCGCGTTTAACCCGCAGATGAATTCCAATGCGTCAATCGTCAGCAATATTTTGGTGATGGGCGGCGTGGTTATTTTGTTTGTGACGAACTTAGATCACCTGATCATTGCCGGCGTGGTTGGCAGCTACGAACGGTTTGCGCCACTGCAAGCCGTCCCGATTGGTGATCTGATTAATGTACTGCTGCAAATGATCAGCATGATGTTTGAACTCAGTTTGAAACTGGCCGCGCCATTGATGGTGTTTGGTTTACTGCTCAATTTAGGTTTGGGCTTGATGGCTAAATTAATGCCACAAATTCAAGTATTTTTAGTCGCGCTACCGCTACAATTGTTGGTTGGCTGTTTTCTATTTGCCGGTTTAATCAGCACACTGATGTTTATCTGGCTAGAGCAGGTGGATCATACGCTTAACGGCTTGT
The DNA here is from genome assembly GCA_965246945.1 of Alphaproteobacteria bacterium. Classification (GTDB taxonomy): domain Bacteria; phylum Pseudomonadota; class Alphaproteobacteria; order UBA11073; family UBA11073; genus CBDFFW01. The sequence continues at coordinate 1,280,805 of CBDFFW010000001.1, read as the reverse complement.
TGCCAGGTCATTAACCGGAGGCGACATGGCTGAAGATGATGATGAAAAAACGGAAGACCCCTCCGGTAAGCGGCTGGATGAAGCGCGATCGAAAGGGAATGTTCTTAAAAGCCCCGAACTAAAAAATGCCTTTAGTCTAGCGGGCACCTTATTTGTGGTGATGATGGGCCTGCCATTGGTTTGCCAGCATGTTATTCCGCTGCTGCGCATGTATTTGGCCTCTCCAGATAGTATTGCTGCCGATGGCACCAATCTTGGTTTTGTGCTGCTTAAAACTCTGGGTAGTGTGGCCATTTATGTGGCGGTGCCGGTTGGCATTTTAATGGGTTTGGGCTTGGCCTCAAACTGGCTGCAAACCGGTTTTTATTTTTCGCCGGAAGTGTTCAAATTTGATTTTAATCGCGTCAATCCCGTGGCGGGTTTCAAAAAATTATTCTCAGCCAATGCTTTGGTCGAATTGCTCAAAAGCGTCGTCAAATTAATTATTCTCGGCATTATCACCGTGCATTACATTCGGCCGGTTGTTGAAAATAATTCACATTTTGCGGGCTTAAGTTTGCCAAGCCTGCTGGTAGAAACCAATACTTTGGCCACTAAAATGGTAATGGCGGTGACAGTTGCGGTCGCCGGCATTGCGATCGCCGATTATGTTTACCAGCGCTATGTTTATATGAAACGCCTGAAAATGACCAAACAGGAGGTGAAGGACGAATATAAAAACGCGGAAGGGGATCCCAAAATTAAAGGGAAATTGCGAGCTATGCGTCAGCAAAAAGCTCGCCAGCGCATGATGGCCATGGTTCCAAAATCTGATGTCGTGATCACCAACCCAACCCATTTTGCGATTGCCTTGGAATATAAGCCTGAAATGATGCAAGCCCCGATTGTTCGCGCCAAGGGTGCCGATTTAATGGCCAAGCGTATTCGGGATTTGGCGACTGAAAATAATGTGCCATTGATCGAAAATCCGCCGCTCGCCCGCGCTTTATATGCGTCGGCCGAAGTAGATAATGAAATTCCGGCGGAACATTATAAAGCGGTAGCCGAAGTGATTAGTTACGTCTTCAAACTGCGCGGTAAAAAAGTAAAGCCGATTACGGTTGCACCCGTATCGACCCGCCGTGAAGGTGGGGACAGTGTTTCTTCCTAACTATTCGCTCGCGGTTAAGCGAACAAATGAAATGATATCGCTTTTAATCAGTGCATAAATAACCAGCCAAATGACCGCGGCCAAAATACTGTTTATGATTATAGTGCACAGTAAATGGGTTGTTGTGGGCGCACTGGCGGCATGACCCTTTTCAGGATTTTCAGCAGTATGATGGCCAATATTCAACAGCATGAAAATGGTCAGCCACCAAATCATGAAATATAGAACGATACCGGTAACGATGTTCATTTTATGATGTTACCTTTCTCACTATTTTTTGTCATCCCAGCCTTGTGTCGGGATTCAGACTTGGCACCAAACACTTTATCAGGATGATTTAATCTTGTTATAATTTCAGATCCCGGCACAAGGCCGGGATGACAAATAAAGATACAAATAGTTTATAAAATCTCAACGCGATAATCTTCCATCACTGGATTGGCCAGTAATTGCTGGCACATTTTTTCGGCGGCCGTTTTGGCGGCATCGGGTGATAAGCCATCTGCCAGTTCCAAATCGATAACTTTCCCCTGGCGGGCGTTCATCACTTCTTTAAAACCTTGGCCCTGCAATGCTTGCGCCACTGCTTGCCCTTGCGGGTCTAGCAAACCATTGCGCAGGGTGATGTAAACACGAAGCTTGGTCATGCAATATTTCTTTCGGCAATTTTTGGGTTATAAACGTTAAGGTAGTTGGCGATAGCGTTTTTAATACGGGGCATGGAATCACTTATCGTATATTTAAATTGCTGTTTGGTGATGGCTTCGTAAACCTCAACATAGCGCAAGGCAGCATCGGCAAACAACGTATCCGGTAAATCCTTTAACTTTTCTTCTACGCCAAATTTATCTAAACCCTGTGCTGCTAATGATAAACGGATAAATTCTTTATCATAATAATCTTGCTCGGTGCCAGCTGCCTGCCGCCCAGCATAATTTTCTTGTTTCCAGTAACGGGAGGAATCGGGCGTGTGAATTTCATCGATTAAAGTTAATTGACCGTTTTCATCCAAACCAAATTCATATTTGGTATCCACCAAAATGAAACCAGCTTCAGCCGCAATTGTTGTGCCGCGCGCAAACAAGGCCAGCGCAATCTGTTCAATGGTATTGTAAAGCGCCGGATCAACACCTGAAAAGCTCAGCAATTCCTGCGGCGAAACTGACCGGTCATGCTTATTCTTTTCAGATTCTTTGGTTGATGGGGTAATCAGTGGCGTTGGTAATTTATCATTTTTGCGCAAGCCATCGGCCAGCTGATGGCCGCAAAATTCCCGATTACCCTTCGCATATTGGTGCCACATGGAAGTTGAAGTAACGCCGGTAATATAACCACGCACCACTATTTCCATGGGTAACGGCTGGCATTCCTTGGCAATCATCACATTCGGATCAGGCGTGGCGATCACATGATTTTGAATAATATCACGGGTATTATCAAACCAGAATTTTGCCATTTGGTTAAGCACTTGGCCTTTAAACGGGATCAAGCCGACATGAAAATCAAACGCACTAATTCGGTCGGTAGTCAGGATAACGCGCGGGCCGTTGCCGTAATAACTATCACGCACCTTGCCGACATGCCGGTGCGGAAAACCAGCTAAATTTGTTTCGCCTAAAGCGTGCGGTATTTGCTGAATTGCATCGGCATATTGCATGCGTTAGGCACTTTCTACTTCTTTGGATTGGGCATTTTTGCTAGCGCGCTCGGCCGCATCTGCCATTGAAAGCAAATCACAACTATTATCGGTATTGCCGGCAGTATCTGGAAATACGCCCAAACGCGCGGCGATATCGCGAAAGCGGGCAATGGGATCAGCGACTTCATCATCAGCCGCGCCGGAGCCAAATTTTTTATTGGTTTTAATATCAATCAGGCGGCAGGTATCGGGCGAAATTTCATCTGCCAGCACAATTCGCAATTCATTATCGTTAAAAAACCAGCGACCAAATTCCAATTTGAAATCCACCAATTTGAAACCAATGCCCAGAAATAAGCCGCTAAGGTAATCATTCACGCGCAAAGCCATTGACAGCATTTCGTCTAATTCCGGCAGATTGGCCAGACCAAAAGCGGTGATATAATCTTCCGAAATTAAGGGGTCGCCCAATTCATCTTTCTTATAAAAACATTCAATCAATGCACGGGGCAGGGTGGTGCCTTCCTCAATACCATACCGTTTAGAAAAACTACCAGCGGCGATATTGCGTACCACCACTTTAATCGGGATGATTTCAACGCTTTTTACCAACTGTTCCCGCATATTCATTTTGCGCGTAAAATGCGTGGGTAAACCCAATTCGTTTAATTTGGTGAGCAGGTAAGAGGAAACAGCATTGTTCAAAATTCCTTTACCGCTGATTTCAGTTTTTTCATCGCCAGCAACGATATTAATATCATCTTTAAAATATTGAATCAGCGTGCCGGCTTCCGGTCCTTCAAAGAGGATCTTGGTTTTGCCTTCGTAAATCTTTTTGCGCTTTTGCATGACGCTCTCCGCTGGAAAGAATTTACCTTAACCACCCCGAATCACAACTGTCACGCGTTTTATTATTATGCTTAGGCAGCCTGCGCAATGCCCGGTAATTCAGTTATTTTTCCGGCTTCCATGGTGGCAAAACGGTTGCAGATATGTTCGGCCAATTCATCGTTATGGGTGGCTAAAATCAATATTTTGGCACGCTTTAAAAATGCCTGCAAACGGGCCTCGGCCTTTTCGCTAAACGCTGTATCACCCACACTTAACCATTCATCCAATAGCACAATATCGGCCGGTAAAGTTGTGGCAATGGCAAAAGCCAGGCGCATGGTCATCCCGGATGAATAAGTGCGGACTGGCAAATGCAAAAAATCGTCCAATTCGCAAAATGCGGTGATTTCATCCACATAGGGCATGATCTGTTTTTTGGTAAAACCCATAATGGCGCCGCGGATGAAAATATTCTGGTAACCCGTAGCATCCGCATCAAAACCCAGATTGATCCCCACCATAGAGACAATTGAACCTTCTGTTAGCACAGTGCCATTGATTGGCTTAAAACTGCCCAATACAGTGCGTAATAAAGTCGTTTTGCCAGACCCATTATGCCCGCGAATGGCCAGTTTATCACCGTCTTGCAGCGATAAATTAATATTATCCAAGGCGGTGACCACCGGAATTTTGGAATCATCGGTTTTTTGAATTTTACCGCCGACCATATATTTTTTAATGATGGTTACCATCAACCCTTTGCGGCTGAGATCATAAAGCGGGAATCGCACGCTCACATTTTCAAGAATAACTTTTGCCATGATTTACACCCAATATGCCAAACGGTGATTGGCGCGTTTACTTAACAGCGCACAGGCTGCGTAGCCAGCAACTGCGCTAATTCCCAGATAGGCATAGCTTAACGCCGCTGGCACATAACCCAAAAACGGTGCGCGCAATAATTCTAAGGCGTGATAAAAGCCATTAAAATTATTTAGATACTGATATTGGCCCAGCATGCTGGGCTGCCAAATAATCGGTGTCACAAAAAACAAAATTTGCAAGATATTGGTGACCATCGGATACACATCGCGGTAACGCGCACCCAGCGTGGCCAGTAGATAAACAGCGATGTAAAGATTAATGAGCACCAGGAAAAAATTAATGGGATAAAGCAGCAAACTAACCGCACTCGCTTTGCCAAAAATCACAGAAACAATTAAAATAATTGGCAAGCCATGCAAATAAATAATGGCATTGCGCCACAGCATTTGAAAGACATAAGTAGAAAACGGCAAATTAACATCAATAATAAAGCTTTGACTGTTCAAAAACACATTCGGCGCATCCGATAACACGGCGGTAATCATCTGCCAGGAAATCATACTGGCCAAAATATAGGCAATATAATCGGCCATCGGTTGCTTTAAAATAAAGCTATAAAGTGGGCCCATAATGCCAACCATGATCAGCGAATTCAGCAATAACCAAAATGGCCCCAGCAAGGAACGCTGGTAGCGGCGCTGAATATCCCGCCAGCCCATCAATCCCCACAGGTAATAGCGGCTTATGCCCGCCAATAAATCGGCTGTAAAACTCATCTTCCGGCCAAGCTAATTGATTTGACCGCATTTGCCCAAGTTATTTTTAGTGATCATAGGCCAAGAGCGCATGGCAAGGAATATCAAGACGGGAACGACCCTCTAAAAAGGTCAATTCAATGATACTAGCCGCAGCTACCGGTTGCATGCCGATATTACGTAATAATACCAGTGCGGCTTGCAACGTGCCACCGGTGGCCAACAGATCATCCAGCACCACTACTTTTGAGCCAGGCGGTAAAATGCCTTCCTGAATTTCCAGGGTATCGCTGTCATATTCCAGATCATAACTATGCGGTACAACTGTGCCTGGCAATTTGCCTGCCTTACGGATCATGATAATGCCGCAATCCAGTTCAACCGCCAAAGCGCCGGCCATCAAAAAGCCGCGCGCATCAATACCAGCCACATAATCGGCTTTATATGGCCGCAAAATATCGGCCAATTGCATAATTGTTGCGCGCCAAGCATCTTTATGTGCCAGCAATGTGGCAATATCATAAAACAGAATGCCAGGTTTGGGGAAATCTGCCACGGCACGGATATGATCCTTTAAATTCATGCTATTGCTTAGCGTAAATTGATAAATACAGCCAGGTAAAAGCTTTCAGCCTGATAATTCGCAGAACAGGCTTGGCACTTGAATAGATCTATTAATGCCAATTCAGATCTCAAATAATTAATCATTATTCTACATGGTTTGGGGAAACCGCGTTTCATATGTCGCTAATCGATAGTGTGTTGAAGCGAGCCGACTATCGCACGGTTAATATCAATACCCATCCACGCGCTTTGATTGCGAAACATTGATGAAAATTATATTGCACCATTGTTTAAACAATATGCGGATGAACCGCGCGTGAATTTTGTGACCCATTCATTGGGCGACGTGTTACTGCATTGCGCATTTAAACGGTATGCCATGTCAAAAAATTTAGGCCGCGTGGTTATGCTTGCGCCTGGCCATCAGGGCAGCGAATTTTTTATTTTGGCCTGCTATAACCCAGTAAAAGCATTAATGTTAGGGTCTGCCTTGCAACAATCCGCTGCCAATAAGGAGTGCTTCACCATTCCGTTCAGCAAAGAAGCCGATTACGAGGTTGGCATTATCGCCGGCAGTGTAACGCTGGATCCGGTAGCGAATATGACCATGCCCTGGCCGCATGATGAGTGGGTGAGTGTTAAAAGCACCAAGCTACTGGGCATAAAAGATCACATCGTACTGCCGGTTGCCCATGAAGCGATCAAAACCGATCCAATTGCGATTTACCAAACCGTGAATTTCCTTAAACAAGGGCCACTTTCTGCATAATCTACAGCATGCATATTTGAAAGTGGCCTAATAATAACAGTCCTCATCCTGAGTAGTGCCGTAGGCACGTATCGAAGGATGCTCCAGCGCTGTATCACAGTTAAACATCCTTCAATACATCGCTACGCGATTACTCAGGATGAGGTTAAATAGCAATTCTTTGAGCATTTTCCAATGTGTCAGCTTCAGCAGCTGGCTTATCCCAGCGGATGCGGTGGACGCGGGGAAAACGCATGGCCAAGCCGGATTTATGGCGGTTGGATTTGGTGATGGAGTCAAATTCAATTTCGAAAACCAATGATGGTGTCACTTCTCGCACCGGACCGAAGCGGTTGGTGGTGTTGGCGCGGATCCATTTATCGAGCTTGTTGAGTTCCGCATCAGTAAAGCCGGAATAGGCTTTGCCGACCGGCACCAGCTGATCGGCCTCCCACACGCCAAACGTATAATCAGAATAGAAAGATGAGCGCTTGCCGCTGCCGCGCTGCGCATACATCAACACGCAATCCAGTTTCATGGTATCTCGCTTGCGCTTGAACCAGTAACCGCGCGGCCGGCCCGCCAAATAGGGACTGTTCTTTTTCTTCAGCATCAACCCTTCAATGCCGGATTGCGGTTCGTGCCGCGCATTATGCCAAATATCGAATAATGCCGCACGAGAAGTGTCTTGCAACACTGGCGATAAATCCATGCGTTCGGGCGCATGTCTAGCAAACCATTCATCCAGTTTTTGTCGCCGTTCTGTCAGCGGCAACGCGCGTATGTCTTCGGCATTATTCACCAGCATATCATACAGCCGAATATGGGCCGGAAACTGCTCCAGCATTTTTGGCGTGACCGTTTTACGGTTCAAGCGCTGCTGTAAATCGTTAAATGGCGCAATGTCTTTTACCTCGTTGCTAATCGCCGTGGTCAGCAATTCGCCATCCAATACAAATTCGTCTTCGGGCACCGCCAGTGCCGCGCCCACAATATCGGGGAAAGTGTGGCTGATATCATCGCCTGTGCGGGAATAAAGCGCGACCGTGTCAAAGCTGCGCACCAACTGCACGCGAATACCATCCCATTTCAATTCAATCTGAAAGTCATTTAAATCGATCGCTTCAAATTCCTTATCCTCCATCGGGTGGGACAGCATCATCGGCAGGAAATAGGCGATACGCAGGCGCTCGGGCTTATCGGTGCGGCCTTCCAGCCAGTCGAAAATATTGATGTATGGCGGTTTAATGCCATGCCAGATTTGCTCAATCTCATCCACCGGTTTACCATACGCATCGGCCAACGCCGTTTTCGCCAACCGTGCCGAAACCCCAATGCGAATATTGCCGGTAATCAGTTTCAATAGCGCCCAGCGGCTATTGGCATTTAAACCGTCGAGCCAGTGTTCGAGCGCATCGCGCAGCTTAGCGCGATTACCACCCGATAGCGTATCCACCACTTCTTCCAATGTCGGCGTATGCGCTTCACCGGTACGTTCCGGCCAAATCAGCGACACCGTTTCCGCCATATCCCCCACATAATCGCGGGACATGTTGAGCAGCGTCGCATCCACGCGCGAAGCCGCCAGCTCACGAATCAAATTGGGCTTGGCAATTGGAAACGATAATTCCCCCGTAAACGCCGCCAGCGCATAACCGCGCTCTGGATCCGGCCGCGAACGAAAATAATCCGCCATCAACTTCCGTTTCGATAGCGTCGAACCCGTATAAGAAAGCGTATCCAACAAGGTGGCAAATTCTTGCATTCAGTCTTTCTTAACGAAAATGGTATAATATTTATATAAGATGTTAAAATTCCGAGTGAAATATGGCTGAAGAATTTTGGGGAGATACTACCGATCCGCGTAAACATAACCCAGATAACTATCGTTATTTGGTACATGCATTTAATGCCGCATCTAATGTAAGAGGTGTTGATTTATCTTTAAAATTAGCCCAATCAGGTGAAATTTCGCCAAGCAATCTGTCCCAAGGCGATCAATCCATTAATTTATATAGGGAACCTGAACGTGTTGCTGGACGCGTTAGTTTAAGTATGTCTTTGATCGATCAAAATCACTTGGGCACATGGGGTGCAGGTGGTATGATTGTCTTAGTACCTACAAAAAATTTGTTAATTACACATGATAGCGACATGGGAGCGATTAACGGCAATATAGAAATTTTAAAAAAGCAAGCAGCGAATACAACTTTATTAAATGGGGATGAATTATTGGCACAATCAAATCCTGAAATGCTTAATGAAGCGGTCGCTTTGGCCAAATTAGACGATGCAGAAATATTGCTTATAGGATTTTTTTTATAGTTTTAATAAAAGAGGAAAACCAGTTGATGATTTGATAGCTGCTGAAATGGCTAAACAGGCAAATAGATTGGGCTTGCCTGTTATCAAAGTGCCCCATGCTTCCACATTATTAAATGCAGAAAATAAAGTTTGGTTTAATGAAACACAAACCAATGTGCATATTGATGATGTTAGATTTATGTTAGATGAAACAAAACAAAAATTTCGCAAAATTGACGGTGAATATGGCTTTTGCATATCGCCAGATGATTTAGATAAAATAGTAAAAGTGTTGGAAGAAGCAGATATTGACCCAATTAAAATCCGAAAAATAAAAGAAGGTTGCTTGCAAGCAGATTACGAAAGAAAAAAAGGCAAAGCCATTTTTGATGAAGAAGGTAAATTTTCATCAATACGAAAAAATACTGGATATAATGAAGATGAAAAGCAGTATATAATTACACATTACGGATATTCTGAAATCCGCAATGTTCATCAAGATGCAAAAGAAACCCGAAAAATGATGTTAAACGGTGGCCGTGGCGTAATTGCATCTTCTAATAAACTAACTATTCCTTTTAGTGAAATTGAGCAAATGATCCATGAGGCACAAGAAGGTTTGAGCGCAGATCAATTAGAAAATTTGCAACATTGGGCTGTTACCGCTTTACCAAAATTGAAAGCCGAAAGTGAATCACAACAGAAGCTTTCAATATTTGGAACATTAAATCTTTCACATTTTAATTTCTCTTAATTAAAATTTTTAATCCTCATCATCCTCATACCCATGCAGGTCTAACGGGCGGGCTTTCAGCCCTTTTTGTTGGCAGTGATAGACCAGCGCGTCTTCGCGGCCGTGGGTGACCCAAATTTCAGATGCTTGCACATCATCGATCGTTTGCACCAATTCATCCCAATCTGCGTGGTCGGAGATGATCAACGGCAGTTCAACCAGTTTTTGCCGCGCGCGCGCCCGCACGGTCATCCAGCCGCTGGCAGCCGATGGAATGGGATCGGCCAGGCGGCGGGACCAGCGGTCGTGCAGGGCGGAAGGCGGCGCCATCACCACTTTGCCTTTCAAATCATCTTTGCTGGCTTCGGAAACAGGCAATAGCGTACCGAGATTGACGCCAAGTTCTTGGTATAAATCGCACAAGGATTTCATCGCGCCATGCAGATAAACCGGCGCATCATACCCGCTTTCGCGCAGCAGCATAATCACGCGTTGGCATTTGCCTAAAGAATACGCACCAATAAGCACGGATCGTTCCGGCTCCCGCTGCAAAGCCGTCATCACTTTGGCGATCTGTGTTTCGGCGGGTGGGTGGCGAAACACCGGCAGGCCGAAGGTCGCCTCGGTAATAAAAATATCGCAGGGCAGGGGCGTGAACAGCTCGCATGTTGGGTCGCGCCGCCGTTTATAATCACCGCTGGCAATAATCCGCGTACCCGCATATTCCAGCACAATTTGCGCTGAACCTAGCACATGACCGGCCGGAATATATGTCACCGTCACACCATTAATATTAATGGTTTCGCCATAAGCAATTTCCTGCTGATGCACACCCGCCGCATCGCGGTAACGCGCGCGCATAATCGCCAGCGTTTCCAGCGTACCCAGCACATGTTGGTGCCCCGGCCGCGCATGATCGGCATGGCCGTGTGTGATCAGCGCGTGGTCCACTGGGCGAATGGGATCGATATAAAATCCGCCCGCCAGGCATTCCAGCCCCTTTTCGGTCACCCGCAGCCAACTTTCCGGCGCTACTTGCATTTGCTTATCCTATTGTTATAACTTGCGTTCAGAGGGAATAAAAATGCGATTTGGTAATATAACGCTTTACGTGCCGGATGTCATGGCAACGGTGGAATTTTATGAGCGCGTATTTGGCCTTTCACGCCAGTTTGTGCATGAGAGCGGCGTGTATGCCGAGCTGGAAACTGGCGTTATCGCGCTGGCTTTTGCGCAAGAAGATTTCGTGGGCGAAACCTGTCACGCTTTTGCGCACAACCGTTTGGATAAACCACCGGCTGGCGCGGAAATCGCCTTTACGGTAGACGATGTCGCTAAAACTTATGCTGCCGTGGTTGCAGCCGGCGCGACCGCATATGTTGAACCTGTGCAAAAACCATGGGGCCAAACCGTCAGCTATGTCCGCGATCTCAACGGCTTTTTGGTCGAGATTTGCAGCGACGTTACGGCTTGATAATAATGGGTGTACCTACTGATGTAGCCATATAAATTTCTGCAATTTCATCGTTAGTGATTGCAATACAGCCATTGGTCCAATCGATTAAATGGTGGAACGGCCCAAGCCAGCCAAGCCGTTTGCCAATGCCGTGGATCATAATATAGCCACCAGGGGAAACATGCATGGCCGAGGCAGCCATTTGGTCTTTGATATTAGGATACGAAATGCGCAGGCTCTTATAATAATGGCTATTGGCATTTTTGCCGGTGATAAAATAATGTCCTTCCGGTGTCTTGCCATCACCTTCCCGACTTTTGACACCTTTAGGCGTGTGGCCTAAAGCAATCGCATAGGTTTTTAGCAAATGATTATCGGCAGCAAAAACATCCATCCGCCGTTCGGACTTTTCTATAATGATATGGTCAATCTTGCCAAGTAAAGGTGATGTTGGCCGTAGTAGCAGGCCCAAGCCAATCACTGTTAATAGCAAAGCAATTATAAATAGTGTTTTTATTCGCATCATTTATTAATCTGTTTATCATAATTGGTTTTTGCTTGTCATCCTCGGCAAGACGAAGCCGCAGTCGGGGATCCATGATCCCTACGCCATTGCGCGAGGATGACAGTGAGTAATAAAGCAACCTTACCAAAATTATTTACCGATTGGTTCACCGCACGCGGCTGGCAGGTGCATAGCCATCAACTAGCGATGCTGCAGGCAGCGCAGGCAGGTAAATCGGCGTTGTTGATTGCGCCGACCGGTGGCGGAAAAACATTGGCCGGTTTTTTGCCCAGTTTGGTGACGCTGGCAGATGGAAAAAATCAAGGGCTTCATACTTTATATATATCACCATTGAAAGCGCTGGCGGCGGATATTGAGCGCAATTTGCTAACACCGATTACCGAACTTAATTTGCCGATCCGTGTGGAAACGCGCACGGGTGATACCACCGCCAGCAAACGCCAACGGCAAATGAAAAAACCACCCGACATTTTGCTGACCACGCCAGAATCGCTTGAACTAATGTTGTCCAACATCAACAATCTAAAACTGCTTAGCACATTGCAACGTGTGATTATTGATGAAGTGCATGCGCTGGCGCCCGGCAAGCGCGGGCATTTAACTGTGCTGTGCTTAACACGTTTAAAAGCACTGAACTCACAGCTAACGATTGCTGGTCTATCGGCCACAGTGGCCGAGCCTGAACGGCTGGCCGATTGGCTCGGCCAGGCTGAAATTATCCACGCGCCGCAAACGGCCAAGCCGGATATCACGATGCTGGCAACCGCGCGCATTATTCCATGGAGCGGGTATCTGGCCAGCTATGCCGTGCCGGATATTTATGCGGCGATTAAAACGGCGCAGACTTGTATTGTCTTCGTCAACACGCGCGCGCAGGCCGAATGGATGTTCCAGAAATTATGGGATGTTAATGAGGATACGCTGGAAATCGCGTTGCATCACGGGTCTTTAGAAAAAGACCACCGGCAAAAAGTGGAAGGGGCGATGGCGGCAGGGGATCTGCGCGCGATTGTCGCCACTGCTTCGCTCGATCTTGGTCTCGATTGGGGGTCGGTGGATTTAGTGATTCAGGTCGGTGCACCGAAAGCGATTTCGCGGTTGTTGCAACGTATTGGCCGCTCGAACCACCAATATAACGTCCCAAGCCGCGCTTTGCTGGTGCCCACCAACCGCTTTGAAACCTTGGAATGCATCGCCGTGATGGAAGCGATTAAAGAAGGCGCAATGGATGGCGAGCCCATTCCGCCTGGCGGACTCGATGTGTTGGCGCAATATATAATGAATTGCGCTTGCACGGGATTTGAGGCCGATAGTTTATATACTGAGGTGATTACCGCGCAGCCCTACCGGCATATCACCCGCGCAACCTTCGATCGCATATTGGAATTTTTAGTCAATGGCGGTTATTCACTGCGGGCCTATGACCGGTTCCGGCGGGTGGTGCAGCAACCCGATGGCATTTGGCTGGCCTCGCCCATCGCGGCGGGGCGGCACCGCATGAATTCCGGCACGATTGTGGAATATGAAACGCTGAAAATCGGTATTCGCCGTTCGCGTTCCGCCCGCTTGCAGCCGTTAGGTAAAATCGAGGAGTATTTCGTACAAGCCTTAAATCCAGGCGATACATTTTTGTTTGCGGGACAGTTGGTGCGCTATTTAGGTATCCGCGATAACACGGTAGAGGTAGAGAAAGCCAGTGGCGAACGGCCAAAAATTCCATCCTTTAAAGGTGGGCGCTTGCCATTATCCTTAACACTAGCCAGCCGTGTGCTGGAATTGCTGGAACATAAAACGGAATGGGTGCGGTTGCCTAAGCTGACGCAAGAATGGCTGGCGCTCCAAGAATTGCGTTCGCAATTACCCAAACGCGGTGAATTATTGATTGAAACATTTCCGCATGAAAAACTGGAATATTTATGTGCTTATACTTTTGTCGGTCGCAATGCCAATCAAACACTTGGGTTGTTGCTGACTTTGGCAATGGAGACCAATGGCCTGATGCCGCTCGGTTTCGTGGCCAGCGATTATGCGTTGGCGATTTGGGGTTTAAAGCCGGTGGCTGACGCTGCCGTGCTGATGCACCAAGCGCTGACCAGCGATAACAGTGAAGCCTGGATTGAAAGCAGTTCGATGGCCAAACGCGCGTTTCGCGATGTCGCCATCATTAGTGGATTGGTCGAGCGCAACGCGCCAGGCCTCAAAAAAACCGGCCGGCAGGTGACGATTTCGACTGATCTGATTTACGATGTCCTGCGCAAATACGATCCCGACCATATTTTGATGCAAGCGACAGCCGAGGAAGTGATGACGCGCATCGCCAATACCGACCGCCTCACCGAACAGCTGGCACCCTTGCCGGTGCTACACCGTGTGTTAAAAAAGCTATCGCCACTTTCGGTGCCATTAATTTTAGAAATCGGCATCGAAAAAATCAAAGGCGGGCAGGCGGAAGCGGCCTTGTTATCGCAACATATGATGGAACAATTGCGCGAGGCAGAAGCTGAACACTTGCTGCAAACAGCATCATCATTACCGGCCTCATCCTGAGCTTGTCGAAGGATGGTTCAACTGAATATCCTATTTAAGTATCCTTCGACAAGCTCAGGATGAGGTTTATTATCGTAATCAAAATGCTTATATATAAGCATGGCTGAATTTTTGCCGATAACTTTTGGTGGCATTACAATTCAGCTGACCGGCGAGGGAATGTTGTGGCTACCTGATACGCACACGCTGGTGGCCTCTGATATTCATTTTGAAAAAAGCACGTTTTTTTCACGCTTTGCCACTTTCTTGCCGCCTTATGATAGCGCAGAAATTTTGGATAAATTGGCTGCCGCCATTGCTAAATATCAGCCACAACAATTCATTGCTTTGGGCGACAGTTTTCACGATGCGCAGGCGGTTGAGCGGTTGGAAATTTCGCTGCTTAACCGCCTCAACGCGCTAATCGATCGGGTCGGCCAATGGCAGTGGATTACCGGCAATCACGATCCGCAAATTGGCGAAAGCGTGGCCGGTAATCGAGTTAATGAAGTGACGGTACAAAATATTATATTCCGGCATGAAGCGGCAGCCAATGAGACACGGCCGGAAATCAGCGGGCACTATCACCCCAAAGCCAGCATTGCTTTGCGCGGTACACGCGTGAGCGGCGCGTGTTTTCTGCAAGCCCAAAACCGGTTAATAATGCCAGCTTTTGGCAGTTTTACGGGTGGTTTGGATATTAACCATGTGGAAATTACCAAGTTTATTCCAGCGGATGTTCGGCAGGTTTATTTATTGCAGCAAAATATGGTCTTTGCCTTAAATCCACTGCCAGTGCCTCAGCAAAGATTAAAAATTAAAGAACAACAGCCTAAAGTAAAAGTTACCGCCAATCCGGTCAAGCGCGTGCGGCGTTAAACGCCAATCGATAATTTATGAGTTGATTTAATATTCAAAGACAGAGGTCACTATGAAAATCTTTTACCATCTGCTTACTTTCACCGCTTTAACAGGCGTAGCAATGCTGCCGTTATATGCAGCAAATGCGGCAGAAAGCAGTGTTTATTCTACTTCCGAACATCGTAACGATGCCGGCAAGCCAGGTGCCAAAGCCAATAACCATGCTTATGATGCTGCTGGTAATGGCTCTACCCCACGCGCTGCCGATACCAGCGCCAAAGATATCGATACCAGCACCCAACATGAAGCCATGGCCACGACCGATGAAAAAATCGGCACGCGTGCCATTGATAGTGCTGATCAACAAGTAATCGAAAAGGGCCAAAAAATTCACCGCAAAAATGAATTGGGTAGCAAGCAAGATCCAGCCTTGCGGCAAAATAATGTGAAAGAAGTAAAATAGTTACTGGGAAGGAGTGGCAGCAGGTGGGGCCAGCTGATCATCTTTTAATTCCACGCCAGGTTTAGCCAAAGTTGTTTTCGTAAAATCGATATTTGGAAATGCCTGTACAAAACAGGCTTGGATTGTTTGTTGTACATTTGCATGCTTGGCGGCGATTAAACCGCCAATCACTTTTTCAATATCATAAGGCTGGTCAGCAAATGTATTGGCCACGCCGCCCTTGGCGCGCAGCAATGTAATGCCTGGCTGCACATCATGGGCCTTCATCGGTGCGCGGATATAGGCGGCAATGTCTGGATTTAAGATTAGTTCGGTCATGGCCTGGTGGCAAAAGGCGGTTGTTTCCGCCACCTCAAAACCTGCTGCTGTTAGTAACCGAATAAATTCATCTACATTTGCTTGATAAATGTCCGCAAATTCATTCCGGTCGATAAGCACCGTTTTACCAGCTTTATCTTTAAATGATGGTATGCGTTGCCAATCCGTAATCTCGAAACGCGTGGTATTTTCCACTGCCGCCATCTGGCATAGCCAAACATTTTCAGTATCGCCGCATAGCATTTGCTGGGTGTTGGGATTATAAAGCCAGGCGGCATAATCTTCGAACTTACCTGTTACTGGATTGCGCTTTAACACCGTTGCCATACAACCAAAAGTGCCAGTTTTATCATTAAAACCTTTGGTGCCATCAACCGGATCAACGATAATTAAATATTCACTATTGGCGGTGGCCAAGCGGATGATGTTTTGGTATTGCCCTTTGGTGTTATAACTTTCTTCGCCAGTAGCTGTTACCGTACCGGCAATTAATAATGGCAGGCTTGCCATAAAAGCCGCTTCTGCTTCGCGATCGGCGCGTCCCACCAGGCCATGATCTTTAACATCTTCAATACCAGTATCAAAACCAGCTTGGTGCAAGCGGTAGAGCGACATAATATGATGCTCGGCAATGCGGGCAATGATTACGGCAAAATTATTTAGAAAATCAGATAACATGGCTTATGGGGTTAGCATTGAGCGCAATTATTCTTAAAACAAGCTAAATATAAGGCGGTTTGGCGTAACCGGCGGGCGAAAGCGTGAAAATTTCGCAGCCGGTTTCGGTAACACCGATAGAATGCTCAAATTGCGCAGATAAAGATTTATCGCGCGTTACGGCAGTCCAGCCATCGTCCAAAACTTTGGTTTCCTTGCGGCCGGCATTAATCATCGGTTCGATGGTAAAAATCATCCCCGCTTGCAACACCATGCCCTCACCTGGGCGGCCGTAATGCAGCACGGTTGGTGGGGCATGGAAAACTTGCCCCAAACCATGCCCGCAAAAATCTTCTACCACCGAAAAACGGTTGGCATGGGCCAAGCGTTCAATGGCACTGCCAATATCGCCCAATGTGATGCCTGGTTTGGTAATGGCAATGGCGGCCATTAAACAATCATACGTCACTTCGCACAGCTTGCGGGCTTTCACGGGTGTTTTATCGCCAGCATAATACATGCGGCTAGTATCACCATACCAACCATCCAAAATGGCAGTTACATCGATATTCAAAATATCGCTATCGAGCAGTGCGCGATCACCAGGAATACCATGGCACACCACATGGTTAATCGAAATGCAGCTGGCTTTGGGATAACCTTTGTAACCGAGCGGAGCAGGGATGGCGTTGTGGTCGCGAATAAAGGTTTCCAGCAACCGATCCAATTCACCGGTGGTTATGCCCGGGCGAACATAGGGCGCAATGTAATCAAGGGTAGCTGCCGCCAAACGGCCCGCGGCGCGCATACCGGCAAAACCTTCCGGCCCATAAATGGTGACATCTTCACTATAAATCATCGGTTTGTGATTTATTTTGAAAGATTTATTGGCAATCGCCAAGCATTTTAACGCTGCACTTGCTCAGTCATTACAGCGCATATTTGGAATTGTTTATTGGCTGTGATAGCGGCTGAGTATGTGCTGCACTGGCAAGGGAAACTTTTCCATCATGAATGTTGGGTAAATGCCAATCCAGATGGTCAGCACGGCCAGTGGTGCCAGGCACAACCATTCCCGCAAATTTAAATCGGGCAAGGCACGAATGCTTTGTGTCGCCGGTTGCCCAAAAAAGACATGGCGATAAAGCCGCAACATATAGGCCGCCCCCAACACCATGCCCACACCAGCCAATAACGCCATCGTTGGATTGGTTTGGAAAGCACCGTTCAAGGCCAGAAATTCACCCACGAAACCAGAAGTGCCAGGCAGGGCAACCGAACCCAGCATGAAAATCATAAATAATATGGCAAAGTTCGGCGTAATACCGGCCAGCCCGCCATAGGCCATGAGATCACGCGTATGCGTGCGTTCATAAGCCACACCTACGCATAGGAACAATGCGGCAGACACAACTGTATGCGACAGCATCTGCATCACCGCGCCATCCACACCTTGCTGCGTAAAGCTAAACAAGCCAAGCGTCACAAACGCCATATGCGCCACGGATGAATAGGCAATCAGCTTTTTCATATCCATCTGCTGCAACGCAATAAGTGAGGTGTAGATAATGCCAACGACTGATAGTAGGAACACCACCGGCGCAAAAACTTCACTGGCATGCGGCAACAGTTCAACATTGAAACGTAAAATACCATAACCACCCATTTTCAACAGCACACCGGCCAGCAAAACGGAACCCGCGGTCGGTGCTTCGGTATGCGCATCCGGCAACCAAGTATGCACCGGCCATAAAGGTGACTTGATGGCGAAAGACAGAAAAAATGCACCCCATAGCCAGTATTGCATATTCTCCGGAAAATCCATCGATAGCAATTTGGTGAGATCCGTGGTGCCCGCATGCAGGTAAATCGCCACCATCGCCAGTAGCATTAATACCGAGCCAAACATGGTATAAAGGAATAATTTAAATGCGGCATAAATTCGGCGCTGGCCGCCCCAAATGCCAATGATGAAATACATCGGCAGCAATACGCCTTCAAAAAATACAAAGATTAAAATGATATCAAGCGCTGAAAACATGCCAACCATAAAGGTTTCCAGGACAAGCAAGGCGATCATAAAACTCGGCACACGCTCTTTAATCGCCGTCCAGCTGATCAGCACACAAAGTGGGGGCAGCAGGGTGGAAGCCAGGACAAACCACAGGCTGATCCCATCAATCCCTTTAATATATTCAAGACCGAGCGACGGAATCCAGCTAACCCGTTCCATCAATTGGAAACCCGCCACGCTGGGGTCATAATATTTGAGCGTTAAGAGCGAAACCAGAAAAGTGGCCAGCGTGGTCCACAACGCCACCCAGCGGGCGTTACGCGCCACCGCTTCGGCCGGTCCGCGCAACAGCCAAATAAACAGCACTCCCGCCAATGGCAGGTAGGTGATAAGCGAGAGTAAAGGAAAATGAAGTTCAGACATGATCGCCAATGATTAAACGTTGCTGTGCCATAAAAACCAGCCCAGGAGCAAGACCAGCCCGATGAGCATGACGAAAGCATAGTGATAAACAAAACCGGTATGCAGCGCGCTGAGGCGGGCCCCCAATGATTTCGAGCCAAAACCGGTGGCATCCACGCCAAACCGGTCTATCCCGCCCTGGTCGCCATAGCGGAATAGGATCCGGCCCAAAAAAGCTGCTGGGCGCACAAAAATCCGGCTATATAACCAGTCGAAATACCATTTATTGGCAACAATACGATTGAGCTCACCCAAGCTGGTTGCAATTTTGCTTGGTAGATAAGGCTTCCACCAATAAAACACCACACCCAAAACCAATCCGCTTAGGGCAGCAATGGTTGGGATAATTTTAGCCAGAAATGGCGCATGGTGAGCATGTTCAATCGCGCCGTGAATGGCATCCGGCACAGCACTTTGCCAAAAGGCCGGATATTGCTCGCCCACAAAATAATCGTAAAAAACGCCACCACTGAAAATCGCCCCGATGGCCAATATGCAAAGTGGAATTAACATGACCAAGGGTACGGGAATAGGCAGATGGTGATGAGCCTGATCGCCGTGATGATGATGATCGTCAGCAGCTACTGGTTCCTGATGATGGGGGTCATCCTTATGATCCCAATGCGCAGGGCCGTGAAAGGCCATCAATACCACTTTGCTGCCGTAAATGGCGGTGCCCAATGCAACAATGACACCAAGTATATAAGCAATCATATGCGTGGCGGCAGGGCTCATAAACGCCACTTCCAAAATCATGTCTTTGGAATAATAACCGGCGAGCAAGGGGAAACCAGCCAGAGCCAGCGTTCCAATCCACATCAGCGCATAAGTCAGCGGCATTTTTTTCCATAACCCGCCCATTTTCCGCAGATCCTGTTCATGATGCATGGCATGAATAACTGCGCCAGCGCCTAGGAATAACAGTGCTTTAAAAAATGCATGCGTGAATAAATGGAAAATCGCCGCGCCATACCCGCCCAGACCGGCCGCAAAAACCATATAACCCAGCTGGCTCATGGTGGAATAGGCAATCATCTTTTTAATATCAAACTGGGTGAAGGCGATGGTTGCCCCCACAAAGGCGGTAAGGGCACCAACAATCACAATAATTTCCCGCGCGAATGGCGCCGCCGCCAGCAGTGGCGACATGCGCACCAGCATAAACACGCCTGCGGTTACCATTGTGGCAGCATGGATCAGCGCAGAAACGGGGGTTGGGCCTTCCATCGCATCCGGTAACCAAGTGTGCAAACCCAGTTGTGCTGATTTGCCGACCGCGCCGATGAATAATAAAATAACAGCCAGATTCAACGCGCCGAAGTTATGACCAAATAGCCTAAAAGTTTTATTGGCGAGTGCCGGAACTGAGGCAAAAATATCCGTAAAGTTTAAAGAACCGCTGAGAATAAACACCAGAATAATACCTAGAATAAATCCCCAATCGCCCACGCGGTTGACCACAAATGCTTTGATCGAAGCATCATTGGCCGAAGGTTTTTGGTTCCAAAAACCGATTAACAGGTAGGAGGCTAGGCCCACACCCTCCCAGCCGAAAAACATTTGCAATAAATTATCGGCTGTTACCAGCATCAACATCATAAAGGTAAACAGGCTTAAATACGCCATGAATTTGGCGCGGCTGGGGTCTTCATGCATATAGCCGATGGAATAAAGATGCACGCAGGCGGAAACGCTGGTCACCACCAGCACCATCACGGCGGTTAGCACATCAAACCGCAGCGCCCAAGAAACATTCAATAGCCCCGAATTAAGCCAATTGAGCAGAGGAATAACCCGTATTTGACCGAGCAGGGCATAATCGTAAAAAATTTGTGCGCCTAATGCGGCCGCGATAATTAACAAACTGGTCGTCACAATTTCGGCCCCGCGCGGGCCCAGTAATTTACGGCCAAATCCGGCAAGCGCTGCCCCCAACAAGGGCAGAAAAACCACGGCAATTTCCATACCTTATGCTTTACCCCTGCGCCGTGGAAAGGGCAAGGGTGATGCAAGTATTTGCTTTAAGCTAAATTTAAAACTAAATAAGTAATTTATGTATTTAGAGCCATTCCGAAAAAAGAGCTATTTTGCCCTTGGGGCGGTTTTCTTTTCTTTCCTTGCTGGATGCACATTTCCACGCCCACCTGCATCCCAACCTGTAAAATTATCTGCGCCAACACCTAAAACTGCAGCAGTTGATGAAGCAGAACAGCTCAATCGGCAAGTCAGCCAATGGATTAGTACAGCAGCTACCAAAGCCAAGCGGCAAAATAAAAAACTATTAATTGTCTATGGTGAAAGGCACAATAAAGATAAATGTATTTATGAAGAAACTGCGGTTTTGCAAAACGCAAAAAAGGCAGGTATCTCAGATTTATGTGTTGAAAGTAGCCAAGCAGGACTAATGCGGTTAATGTCCACAAGAGATAGTGATAATGTAAACCGTATTATTTTCCCTGTGGCACAGAATATGGGTTACAATCTTGTCCCTATTGATAATCCTAAATTACAATCCCTTTTTGCTAAAAGGGAAGACTTGATGTCACGTGCAGCTGTGACTGAACGTGATCGATATATGATTAATTATATTAATAATTTGCCAAATAGTGCTGTAGTTATTGTCGGAAGCGCACATTTAGTCCCTTATATTAAGGGGCAAGTTTCTGATAAGTTTGTAACTTTAATTTTATCTTATACTTTAGATTTAAAAGAGAAAAATGAAGTTGAAAAGGCCATAGCGAAAAACGATGATGCAGCAAAACTTTATTATCCAAAGCTCGAACTTATTTACAATTCGAACAAAGTAAAACGAATTAGCAGTTATCCTAATGTTCAAAGTGAGTCTTTTTCTATTGCCAATTTGCAATCTATAATGACACCAGCTCTTTGGAGTTCTTTTAAGTCTTCTTTCGGTTATGGGCAAATTAGCGCGGATGAAATGCGGGCTGGTCGTAATAATAAAGACTTGCAAGATGTTTTAGACGATTATGGAACAGGTAAAAATTACTTAGGCTTACTAATTGAACATAAAATATTTTCTTTTGAAAAATTTAAGAAGTTACACAAAAAAGCTCCACAATGGCGAAAACTAATTCAAGAAAAAGTAATAGTTGAGGCAATAATTAGCCGTAAGATTCCTGCTAGTTATTTTGAAAAGCTGACTGATAATGATATCAAAAATGCAATAGAAGAGATGCGTATGATGCAAGCTGTTATGGGTAATCTTTCTTCACCAGAGGACAAAAAGAAATTTTTTAAAGGTCCATCTATCCATTAATTTAAAGCATGACCACGCCCCTTGCCCATACGCTTCGGCCGCAAGCTTTGTCCGAAGTGATGGGGCAGGGCGATGTGTTGGCGGATGCAGGGGCACTTGGGCGGATGGTAGCGAGTGGTCAGCTTAGCTCGCTCATTTTATGGGGGCCGCCTGGTTGTGGGAAGACGACGATTGCGCGTTTGCTGGCCCAGGAAACAGGTGTTGATTCGTATGACTTTCAATCCATTTCGGCGACTTTTTCGGGCGTGGCCGAATTGCGGCAGGTTTTTGCGGCGGCCAAGGCGGTACAGCAATTAGGCCGCCGCACCGTTTTATTCGTCGATGAAATTCACCGCTTCAATCGCGCGCAGCAGGATGCCTTTCTGCCGGAGGTGGAAAGCGGCAATATCATTTTAATTGGCGCGACCACTGAAAATCCCAGTTTTGCTTTAAACAATGCTTTGCTCTCCCGCTGTGTGGTTGTGGTGCTCAATGCGCTCGATGCCGATGCGCTGGAAGCCTTGCTGCAGCGCGCCGAACAGCATTTAAAACATTTACTGCCGCTGACCGATGACGCGCGCATTTACCTAAAAGACAGCGCGGCGGGTGATGGCCGGTATTTGCTCAACGCCGTTGAACAGATTTTAACGACTAAGCCTAAAGCCCCATTAGATGTCCTTGCCCTACAAAGATTTCTATCCCGCCGCGCCGCTTTGTTCGATAAAGCGCAGGAAGGGCATTACAATTTAATCAGTGCCTTGCACAAAGCTGTGCGCGGTTCGGATGTGGATGCCGCTTTATATTGGCTGGCACGCATGCTATCTGCTGGTGAAGACCCGCGTTTTCTGGCGCGCCGGATTGTCCGCATGGCCAATGAAGATATCGGCCTGGCCGATCCGCAAGCGATTGTGCAGGCGTTGACGGCTTGGGAAGTCTATGAACGCCTCGGCAGCCCAGAAGGTGAATTGGCGCTGGCGCAAGCCGTGGTTTACATCGCGGCCGCCCCCAAATCGAATGCCATTTATATGGCCTATAAAGCTGCGCAAAAATCCGCCAAACGCACGGGCGATCTCAACCCGCCCAAATATGCGATGAATGCGCCCACCAAATTAATGCAGGAGCAAGGGTATAGTGATGGCTATATCTACGATCACGATCTGCCCAACGCCTTCAGCGGCCTGAACTATTTTCCGCCGGATATGCAACGGCAAGAATTTTATGAGCCCGCCGAACGCGGTTTTGAACGTGAAATTCAAAAACGGTTGGCTTATTGGCGGAAGTTGCGAGACGAAAAAAATTAAGGGAAAAAAGCGTGGGCAGCTTGATGTGGATCTGCGTTACCCATAATCGCCTGCGAAACCGCAATGCCATTCACGCCGGTGGCCATAACTTCGGTGGCTTTGTTGGCGGTGATACCGCCAATAGCTACCATAGGAATTGGCAATAAATCCCGCATCTGCTGCAGACCATTTAAACCGATAATTTGGGTACCAATGGTTTTAGTGCTGCTGGGATAGACGGCACCCGTACCGAAGTAATCGATTACTTCGGCCTGAATAGCGGCTTTTGCCCGCTCAAAATCAGTTGGTGTGCGAATTGTATGCCCGATAATCGCGTGCTCACCCAATATTTGCCGCGCGAGCGTGGGCGGTAAATCATCCTTGCCCAAATGCACACCATGGGCATTGACTGCCATGGCAATATCCAGCCGGTCATTAATAATGAATGGCGTTCCGGATAAACTAAGCACTGTTTGCAATGCCGCAGCGATTTCCACAAACAACCGGCCCGATAACTGTTTGGCCCGCAATTGCACCATGGTTACGCCGCCACTTACTGCCGCTTGCACGCATTCCATAAAATCGCCGGGCACTTCACTGCCCACTATATCGGCAATCAAATACAGACGCAGCCAGGCAGGGTTAAGGCGTAACATAAGAGAAATTAACTGCAATTAAAAACTTTTACAACTCACCTCATCCTTAGGAACACCCCTTGGCGCATCTCGAAGGATGCTTCGCAAAATGCTTAACCAGGAGCTTCCGCTGGAGCATCCTTTGAGACGCTTACTGCGTAAGCTCCTCAGGATGAGGTGAGTTATTGTCAAGCTGTCTGCTTGCATCTGCTTGATGAAGTCTTTATGAAAATGGGCATGGGACATTCAACCGCCACCAAGCCAGAACCGGATTACATAACCCGCAGCGCGCGTGGTTACACGGCATTTACTCGGATCAGCCAAAAGGCCACCATTGGCGTGCTTGTTTTTGCGTTCTTACTCATTATGCTAATTGGTGTTTAAACGCGGCTAACCAATTATTACCTTATATATAAGTGAGATTTGCTGCAGGTTGTTAATTCCAGCGATATCTTCTAACCTATTTTTGAAAGATTCACGGTTGGCTAAGCGCCAAATAAAAGCATGATTCCATTTGTCGATAACACGCTGGCTTATATCTTATCGTCGCTCAAGCAGCCGATTGAGAGCTTTATAAACTTGGAAACAGCGGATGACCGTGTCACCTTAGTATCAACCGATGGTTCCTTGTTATCATTCATTAAAATCAATGGTTCACGCCAAATTATTGGGGACGCCGAATATAATTGGCTGGTGCAACAGGTTGCCATAAAAATCGGCTCGCGCTTTGACCGGCCAGGCCACGCTTTGCAAGTCTATTTTATGCGCAATCCAGACCGCGCCTATAATGAGCTCGAGCGGTTATTATACCCAGCCCGCCAATCTGCCAAAGCGATTGGCCTGGAAATTGAAGATTTGTTCGATGAGCGCCAAAAGAATTTGGCTCGTTATTTGGCCTGTGAAGATATCTATTTTGTGGTGTGGACGCGGCCCAGTATTCTGCCGGAAACTGAATTGAAACGGACCTATAAAGAAAAAGACGAAAAGAAATGGGCCAAAGCGCCCAATGCCCAAAGCCCGAATTTCGCCTTACCCGCTTTGCGCAATCGTCACCGCAGTTTCATGTTGGCCATGGCATCTTCGCTGGAAGATGTCGGCATTCAAAATGAAGTGGTGGAAGTGCATGATGCGTTGCGCGCCATTCGCGGCAGCATTTATCCATACCGTAATCATGATCAATGGAAACCGTTGGTCCCTGGCGACCGCGTAATTCCGCGCGAACCCCGCAAGGGCGACCCGGCTGATTTTAGCGATTTTCTCTGGCCACGGTTAAGCGAACAGCTGGCTATTGCGGGCGGCAAACAAATTTCCAATAGCATTGTTCAAATTGGTGAATATATTTGGTCGCCGATTGATATGTCATTGGGGCCGTTGGACGCTTCACCCTTTCCGCAATTAATGGCGCGTCTAGTGGAAATGGATATCCCGTTTCGGGTCTCATTTCTAATTGAAGGTGGCGGAATTAAAACTGCGTCTTTGAAAAAAGTTTTGGCCAGTTTTCTGGCCTTTACCAATGGCGATAACAAACAGATCAAAAACTCCCTGCAAGCGTTGGATAATTTGTCGCGCAGCGAACCGGTTGTGCGCATGCGGGTAAATTTTTGCACTTGGGCACCCAAAGATAATATTAAATTACTGGAAGACCGCACATCGGTACTTATCCAAGCTGCGGAAAGCTGGGGCTATGCCCAGGTTACCCAGCAAATCGGGGATCCGCTGCAGGGCGTATTGTCATCCGCTTTGGGTATTTCGGCTTCGTCCACCGCACCGGCAGCGCTGGTGCCATTGTATGAAGTGGTAAAATTACTGCCCTGGCAACGGGCCTCCTCGCCATTTGCCAAAGGCTCGGTGATGTTCCGCACGCTGGATGGGCGGGTTTGGCCTTATGCGACCGGTAGTACCTTAACCACTACCTGGTTCGATTTGATTTTCGCGCAGCCAGGGGCGGGTAAATCCGTGTTGATGAACACGCTAAATTTCGGCACTGTGGTGGCCCCTGGCAACGTGGATTTACCATTTTTGGCGATTGTGGATATCGGGCCTTCTTCGGCGGGTTTAATTTCTCTGATCAAAGAAGCATTGCCACCTGAGAAAAAACATTTGGCCGCGCATTATAAAATGCGGCTACTGCCGGAATACGCCATCAACCCGTTTGATACGCAATTGGGTTGCCGCTATCCGCTACCGGATGAGCGCAGTTTTATTATCGAATTGCTGACCATGCTATCAACCCCGCCTGGGCAGGACACGCCTTATGATGGGATTCCGCAGCTGGCCGGTTTGGTGGTCGATGAAATGTTTCGCTGGCGGGACGATAAGGCGGTTAATGCCGAGCCGCGCCCATATCTCACCAAAGTGGTGAACGAGGTAGATGAGGCAATTAAAGAATATAACATCAAGCTTCCGCCCGAGACCCTATGGTGGGATGTTGTCGATGCCTTATATGAACGCGGCCTAACGCATGAAGCGGGCATGGCGCAGCGCCAGGCTTCGCCCATTTTAACCGATGCGGTGACCGCGGCCCGCCGTCCGCAAATTCGTGCGCTCTTGGAAGAAACCAAAATTGGGGTTTCCACGGAAAGTGTGATTAATGCGTTTGAGCGGATGATGGCTTCCGCCATTCGGGAATTCCCGATTTTAGCGGGTGTAACCCGTTTTGATATCGGCGAAACCCGTGTTTGTGCCTTGGATTTGCAAGAAGTTTGCCCACAAGGGGATGATATGGCGGACCGGCAAACGGCGTTGATGTATATGCTGGCGCGGCATGCATTGGTGCGTGGCTGGTGGATTGGCGAAGACTCCATCAAAAATATGCCGGAAAAATACCGCGCTTATCATATGAAGCGTTTCCAATCGATCCGTGAAACGCCTAAGCGACTATGTTACGACGAATTTCATCGGACCAGCCGCTCGCGCTCCGTTCGCGCCCAGGTTGTGCGAGATGTGCGGGAAGGCCGGAAATGGGGCGTGCAAATCGTTCTAGCGTCACAGTTATTGGGCGATTTCGATAATGACATGGTCGATTTGGCCACTGGCGTGTGGATTTTGGGCGCGGCGGTCTCCGATCGGGCGGTCCAAGACGCGGTGGAGCGGTTCGGTATGTCCGATACGGCCCGTTTTATTATGCGGAACCGGTTAACTGGCCCTCGTAAATCGGGTGCGCCGTGCCTTTTGATCCTGGGCACTAATGAGGGCCGGTATGAGCAGCACTTGGTCAATACCCTTGGACCTATTGAATTATGGGCATTTTCTACCTCGGCGGAGGATGTAGCCTTGCGCCGGCGAATCTACGACCAGCTGGGCGCTTCGGTCGGGCGGCAGGTTTTGGCCACGCGGTTCCCAGGCGGCTCGGCCCGCCCCGAAATTCAGCGCCGTTTAAACGCCAAATTGGAGGCGGGGGAGACCCAAAATGCAGCATTATCGCTGGTTATCGACGAAATCGCCCTGGAATTGATTACCGCCATTACGGCCGAGCCGCTTCAGCAGCTGGCCTTAAACAGTCAAAATTCTTGAAATACCGCTCACTCAGCCCCAGTATGATTTCATATTGCTGGGCTATAGAAAAGGGCAGATCGATGTTTTTTCGGGAACAAGATGTTGATTTAAAATATTTATCTTCTGCGGAAGCGCAGTTGGTAAGCTTTTTGCCGCTTTGTGAGCTAGATCAGCAATACACCAACAAAAATGGACAGCATAAACGCGGTTTTTCTTCTAAAAAAAATACCAAAGAACGCTTTAATTTTTTGGTCGATCGCGATGTGCTCACTTGGTATCAAGCTTATGGCCCGAACTTTCAAACACGTATGAATATGGCGTTGCGTTCCTTCATGGAAAATGAAAAAGATCATAATTCGGCAGTTTAATAAAATTTTCGCTTTTTCATGCTGTTATAGTTGTCTACAACAGAGTCTCGTTATTGATCATGAATTCACAACAAAAAAACCAAGTGTTAGCCGTTATCGATGTGATGCGCGATATTAGTACACCGCTGCTGACCGCCGTGGTGGAAACGAGCGGGGTCGGCGCGGATAATCCCGACCGCCTGCCGCATAGCAAAGAGAATCACACCAAGCAATTTGGCAACTTGCTCGAAGCCACCACCGGTCTGGCACGCAAATTTTCCCGCATCATGCAGGTGGATGATAGCGCGATGAATGACTGGGTGCGTTCGCGTCTGGCCGGTACATTGGCGCATGTGGTCGCCAGCTATTACCGCGCCACTGCCCAGCCATTACAATTGGAACGCGCCGATGAATTATTACCGCTTATGGCCAAAGCCGCGCATTTTGCACGTGATGAAGCCGGTGTGGCGCAACCATTTTTAAAAAATCCGCCGGTCGATAGCCAAATTCAAGCCATCCATGCGATGACCCCCGTGTTATCTGCCATCGCGCGCTTTGCCTTTGGCCGCTCGGAAACCGAGTTATTGGCCGAATTGGCCGAACAATTACGCGCCCGCGTGGAAGCACTGATCCAACAAATTTTCCCCAACGGTTTGCAGCCAGTGGTGCATGCGCAATTGGGCGATGCGATGCTGGAGACAGTCGGTAAAATTTACGCCGAGGCGCATTATGCAGAAATGGACAGGTTGCTGGATATGCCGCCGGATGACCGTGTGGCTTATATTAAACAGTACGATAATAAACCGCCGATGACCCAGGTGTGGGAACAGTTTGATCTGCGTATGGATATGCTGACCGTGCTGGTAAAAAATATCACACTGCCTGAAGGCAGTGTGATGGATCCGGAAGCTGCCTGATGACCACGCAAATGCTGGCCATGTGTGTGTTGCTGGCCTCGCACACCTATCAGGTGCCGCCAGCGGCATTGGTGGGCATCTTACATGTGGAAGGCGGCAAAGTAGGGCAGGCGGTTGGCAATACCAATGGCAGCCAAGATTTGGGCCCGATGCAGGTCAATACCATTTGGATGCCAAAATTGGCTGAAATTTGGGGTGTGGATAAAGACACCGCTATGCAGCGCGTGCGCGATAATGGCTGCATCAATGTGCATGTCGGGGCCTGGATTTTGGCCCAGCGCGTCCGCCAAACTGGCAGCCTGCATGAAGGCATCGCCGCCTATCACTCCTTCACTCCGGATCTAGGTCAAAAATACGCCAGCAAAGTCTTTGCTGCACTTAGACGGCTTGGTTTAATTAAAGAAGAAAATCAAGGTTAATCTTGCAATAATTAAAAACATATAGATTATATAGTAATTATGACTATATATGCTCACTCTAAAATTAACCATCCAAGTTTAACTTTTGAAGAACATTGGCGCAATTTACATATTGATAAACAATTTCATATTCAACACATATTGGCAACTTTCTTGCAGCATTTAGAAGAAGGCGATTTACCAGATGCGGAAAAGCAATTGTTAAAATTGCCCGCTCCGTTGGTCAAAGCAATATTTGTTGTAAATGATGAAACCTTCAAAAGAATTTGGGGATCTTCCCGTACTGAGGTATTAGAATTGCTTGTTAGTAAAGCGGATTATGGAATTTTAAAAATCATTGGTGATGCAGAAAAAACAAATACAAATGTTTTAACTACACGCCCTATTTTGTTACCTATTTTAGCAGATATTCGTTCGGCCGGATTGGCAAATTGTTCTGTTAATCAAGATGAATTAAAATCACTTTGGGCATCAACTTTTACTTTTAATGCACCAGCAAACCCTGCTTTCTTTCAAAAATGGTTGGAATACAAACCCAAAGAATTAAAACCAAAACTAGGTTTATTGAAACGTTTCGCAAATGCTCTGCAGGCATTTCGTGGTGAAGAAACTCTTAACAACAATACTAATAGGTTTAATGAAGAGAAAGCACCTAAAGCAAAAACAGCTTTAAAACCGTCTTTAGTTAATGTTTAACTGCTATAGCAGAAAATAACGCTTTCGAATTAATCCGCTCGGCCGCCAAATCGCGCCAGGTGAAGGCGATTGCGTAATTGGGATCGGTGTGTTCGGCCGGTGCTTGGCTGCAGTTTAAACTATAGGGATGCAAAGCCAAATCGCCTAGAAAATCCGCACCCCGATATGCGGCAGTAACCGCGCGCAATTGCCAAGCACCTTGGAAATCCAGCCAGGGTTTATCTTTATCACAAGATGATAATTTTAATTGCAGCGGAATCGCGCTATGCGTGACATCCACACCCAAATCTAAAGAAAAATCTTGTAGTTGCTGCAACGGCGGGGCCCATTGCGCGTAGCTCTTTAATAATATTTTACCATCCATATGAAACGGCCCGCGCAAGGAACCAGCCGATATTTCCGCGCGATCAATATTATATTGGGCAATCGGTTTATCAAGCGTACCTAAAATAAATAGCCCATGGCGAATTTGCACAGTTTGCAGGCGAATACGTTCGGAAATATCACCCGTGGTTTCCGCCAATTCACCGATGGATGGCACTGGCTGGGCGTTATTCCGGCGCTTACTGCGTATGCGCAATGTCTTGGTATTGGGCGGTTCGTAAGCCAGCGTAAAATCATCCAGTTGCGCACTATTCAAACTAAATTCACCAGTCAGCATAGGCAGCCAAGCCAGCTGAAACGCAATTTTATTGGTGCGCAAATCAATTGCTTTATCCTGCACGGATACATCCCGCGCAATCAACCGCGGCCGCGGGAAAATCTCAATCTGAATATCACCGTTAATCGCAATTGGCATGCCGAGCCATTCGGATAAGGTGGCGCTAACATCCGGCCGCAAGCTTGACCAGTTAATGAACGGAATAATGATAATGGTCAGCAACAATACCACCAACAAGGCGCCGAAAATGCGTAAAATCCAGTTACTGCTGTGGGTGATAAAGCGATTGGGCATTAAATTAAGGTGAATTTACACGACAAAGTTCGGGTAACAAAGCGAAATTCATCGCTTCCGCAGCCGGTTTGTTGCGCATCGCAGCATTACGCCCCATCGCTTTCAAAAAAAGCTCTGCTAAAAGTTTGGGATCTTTGTGATTAATCTGGCAATGATCCGGCAACACATAGGCCGTGTGCATAATAATTTGCGCATCCAACCAGCCTTGTAAATAACCCAAACATGCCGCGGCATTGGCAATGTTGTTGGGTGTATTGCCGAGATCTCGCGCCGTCATCAACGGCACTTGCTCACACCAATTAACCAATTGTCCGGCCGTTAAAACATTTTGTGGACTGTTGACCGGCAGATCCTTGGCAAATACCGGCATATAAAAGAAAAAACTTGCCAACAAAGCCAAAGAAATTTGCTGCCACTTCATTTTTATAGATTATAATCGGTTTTTATTTACCTGCTATTCATCTTTTTCAAGCAAGGTAGATAATTGCAACGGTCTTATAGCTCAATTGGCCTATGCACAACTGTGCACGTAACCAAATATGCAGTAAGATTGTTACTTGGTAATAATAGGTCCCATAGCTCAATTGGATAGAGCACCTGCCTTCTAAGCAGGATGTTGCAGGTTCGAGCCCTGCTGGGATCGCCATAACCGGATGCTCATATGGCTATCCACCCCGCGCTTTTTCATATACCACCATCTTGCTGCAGCGCAGTTTTTTCCGCTTCTTTCCAATATGGGAAAAAGCGGCGGAGATCGTTTGGTTTTTTGATAACAGCAAACATTTCATCCTCAACAATTTCAATATTTGTCACAATTTTCAGATCATTGATAATTGAAACAATAAGTGGGTTATTCGTCGCAGGCACATAAAGCGTGGATGGCGCTATTTGCTGTATGATATTAACTGTATCATCTCGAATAATATCGATGGATAATTCGCACAGCGTTTCGTAAATGAAAATAAGCCGTTTGAAGCTGTAATTCGCCGTTTGGAGATAACGATCATCCCATACATAAATCGTTTTTGTGCCAATGGGCGCTATTTTAAATACAGGATGCGTCATCCGCAATACTTCCTCGTGAAGCCATATCAAAGGTGGGTTCATGATAATCTTCCAATATTAGGGAATAGTCTTTCCTGAAGCGTTTCATAGCTGGCATCGAGCAGTTGGTTAGCCAACGACGAAGTATCCACTAACTTACCAAAATATTTATCGACGTTTTCCAAATTAAAAATATACGGTTTATGGCTAAATGTGCTCGCCACCCACTGCCAGGAAAGGTTATTGCTCGCCACATCACCATCGAGCAGATGCTGCAAAAACCATTTGGCACCCACCTGCCATTTAATCCGGCGAAAGTGCACCAGGAAGCTGGCCAGATACATGCGGGCATGATTGTGAATATAGCCGGTGGCAGTTAATTCATGAATAAAGCTGTCTATGCAGGCAACGCCCGTTTGGCCGTGGGCAATATCATCTGGCAATACATCCGCATAATCTTCAGCGGTAAAGCCTGTTTTGTAAGCTTCAATATCGTCCCGGGCCCATTCGGGATGTGCAGCCAAAACCCGTTGCCAAAAATCACGCCAGCCTAATTCCTGAATAAACTTAACAATTTGAACAGGTTCGCTGCATTTTGTGAGTGCGTGGTTACGCACTTCGTTTAGGCTCAGAATACCGTGATGAATATAGGCAGATAGCCGCGTAATTTTTCCATCACCAAAATTACGGGTGCGGGCATATTCAACAGGATCAATGTTCGAAAGCAGCATTTCGGCTTTTTGCCGGCCGCCTTGAATATCGCTGCGCTCGCCGGCCGCCCATGGCGCAAGCGCATTCACATAGATAATCAGGCTCTCTCTATCATCAAATTCATTTTGTAATGGTTGCATCTATTATCTCTAATGATTTTTAAGCGTTTCGAGCGATATGGTTTCGAGCGCTTTTTGATGGGTGGCTGCTAAATCAACAGGCGGCGCCACGCCTGCAATTTGGGCTTCATTCCACCGTGCCGCACATAAACACCAACGATCACCGGCTTTCAGACCAGGAAAACGATATTCAGGCTGCGGCGTTTGCAAATTATTGCCGCATGATTTGGTAAAATTTAAAAACGCATCAGTCACTATGGCAGCAATTACATGCATGCCCGTATCGTCTGCACCAGTGCGGCAATAGCCATCTCGATAAAAGCCCGTGGATAATTTAATGCTGTGCTGTGCAAGCGGTGTACCCAGCACGTTCTTACTTTCATCTGCCGCCATGGCTGCGCCCCCATAAAATATTAAAGGTATGAACAGCCTGTATGGCAATATGGTAGAGTTGAGTAAGCAATTTTGTGATAAGACTTCTTTTATTTTTTAACACTATCATCCGCTTTTATTGTTATTTGGCAATGGGAAAGTCTACTAAAACGCCAGGCAGCGAATGCGCGGTAAGATATGTTTGCGATCGGATAAATAAAAGGAATTGCAACTATTTTTGCTAATATGCGCCAGCGTGGTATTTGCCGCCAGATCAGGATAAAAGCATCAACGCCTCCATGCAGTTTGCCCTGCAAATCTTGTGCATGCAGTTGTTTTAATCCATCTGTATACGCAACCCCTAAAATCTCTAATGATGACGTATCGATTGTAATATCCTGCCAGTCAAATATACCTTCAGG
The DNA here is from genome assembly GCA_965246945.1 of Alphaproteobacteria bacterium. Taxonomy (GTDB): domain Bacteria; phylum Pseudomonadota; class Alphaproteobacteria; order UBA11073; family UBA11073; genus CBDFFW01. Next base: position 1,247,305 of record CBDFFW010000001.1, on the reverse strand, counting down.
CGCAATCCGCTTATAATACTCTATCTCGCGGCGACACAGTCCGCATTTGCCATCGTAAAATACCGTGATCATAATATATCATTCGCCATTTTATTTTGAATTAAAGTAAAAATTAGTCATTACCCAACCTCTTTTTTTAATAATTTTGCTCGCTTTTCATGCTTTGAACTGCGACCTGATACCCGTTTACGCCAGAGTTTGAAACTACGTGTTTTGAGGCTTCCGCGCATAATTTTAATTACTTCAGCTTCAGAAATCCCTTTATCTTTTTTAATTTTATCAAAAGATACATCATCTGCCCAGGCCATACCAATAATGTCGCTAATAAATGCCTCTGAATATTCTTGATTCATGCTTTATCCGCGGTCCTAATAAGTAAAAGCTCGATATCAAATGAAATTATCTGATTTATACTCAAACTGTTAATAAAGTATAATAAAAATGCGGCATAGTCATTCCTTTTTTAAAATTTATATAAACTAATTCGCTGTATTCTTAAATTTTTAGTAAATTATTAAAAACACGTTATCCATTACACCAAATTTCAATCGTAAATTTAAGATAATCTAAATCAGGTGTTCAGCCTTTCAAAAATCATATATTCATAAAGAGGGAAAGGGGAGTATCCCTGTTAAAAAAGTTTGGTTGTTGATATTATACTCTCTGTTGTACAAATAACCTGTATAACTTTCACGATGTAGATGCTATACGTATATTAACTTAAACGCGGAGAGCATAATGGCCAAGGGACAGCAAAAATCAAATCGGGAAACTAAGAAACCTAAAAAGACAGCTGTCGCAAAGCCATCGCCAGCTACAGGTTCTGGCATAAGCCAACTAGGTAAGAATTCAACAAAGGATTAACAGCGCTTTAAATTTTATATGGTAAAAAGCTATGTTTTTTGTGTGGTAAAAGAGGTTAATTGAGTATTGCGCACAATAATGTGATTATAAAGCATGCCAAAACAAATTAAAAAAGCAAATTTACCAAGTAAGCTGTGTATTACATGTAACCGACCTTTTGTTTGGCGCAAAAAATGGGAAAAAATATGGGCAGAAGTAAAATATTGTTCAGACCGTTGCCGTCAACATAAGCACTAATCAGGATTAGGTGATAGTTTAGCCAGAAATGATGCTGCTTGCATGCGGATAGCTTGCTGTTTTTCGGGTACCATGCGTTGCCAGCTTTTGACAATCATCCGCATGCGCTGATTGCGCTGCCATTTCACTTCATGGCGGGCAATAAAATCCCAATATAGGGCATTAAACGGACAGGCTTTGGGCCCAATCGTAATTTTAGGATCATACCGGCAGTGTTTACAATAATTCGACATACGGTCGATATATTTGCCGCTGGCAGCGTAAGGTTTGCTGGCATAGCGGCCATCATCAGCAAACAGCACAAGGCTATTTACATTGGGCAGTTCCACCCATTCATAAGCATCGGCATAAACCACTAAATACCATTCCTGCACCTGAACGGGATCAAGCCCGGCGATCAGCGCGAAATTGCCAGTAACCATTAAACGCTGAATATGATGGGCATAGGCATGTTGCTTGGTGGCGCCAATGGCTTGCGCCAAACAGTTCATTTCCGTCTCACCACTCCAATAAAACCACGGCAATGGGCGCGTGGCTTGCAAAGCATTAGCGCTAGCGGCCAATGGCATATCCCGCCAGTAAATACCACGAATGAATTCGCGCCAGCCGAGAATTTGGCGAATGAAGCCTTCCACCGCATTTAGCGGTGCTTCGCCAGCATAGTAAGCTGCTTGTGCGGCCTGGCACACTTCCCGCGCGTCTAGCAATCCGCAATTCAAATAGAGTGATATAACGCCATGAAATAAGAAAGCTTCGTCTTGCTGCATAGCATCTTGATAAGTGCCAAAGTTATTCAGGCGTTCCCGCAAAAAAATTTGAAAATGCTTGGCGGCTTCTACGTGGGTCACAGCGTAAGTAAAGGGTTCTGCAGCACCGAAATGGTCAACAAAATTTGTTTTCACCAGTTCGATTATTTCTTGCGTAATCACATCTGGCGGTGTGGCTAACTGTGGCGGAATGGTAATAGTATTGGGCAGTTTATGTCGGTTATCATGATCGTAATTCCATTGACCGCCTTCTGGTGCTTCGCCAGCCATCAATAGGCCGGTACGCTGACGCATATACCGGTAAAAATATTCCAAACGGATGCCACCTTTACCTGCCCATTGTTGAAATTCGGTAGTAGTGCAAAAAAAGCGGTCATCATCTCTGATTTCAACTGCTACACCAGTTAATGCTTCCCAGCTTTGCATATCTTGCAACACACGATACTCACCGGGTTCGGTTAATATAATTTTACTTGGCTGGTAGTGTTTAACAGCACGTTTAATGACGTTGGCCAAACTGCCGGGATTATCGGCAGCGTTATATTCTGTATAATCTACTTGAAAGCCACGTGCACGTAACGCTGCTGCAAAATGGCGCATCGCACTAAAGAGCAAGATGATTTTCTTTTTATGGTGTTTAACGTAAGTCGCTTCGCTTCGCACTTCTGCCATAACAATTATGTCAGTAACAGGATCAGCATCATACAGACTGGGCAAGTTAATGCTCAGTTGGTCACCAAGAATTAATCGTAAGTTTCCCACCAGGTTATTAAGTATAATACTTCCGAATTTATTATGCTTTAAATTTAATTAAGCTAATAACTTTAGCTGGCGCTATTATGTTTCCTAAAAAATATATAAAGCGAACAAGCTCTAAATCAATCTGTTGCAGTAAAATTATTGTACTTAAATAAAAGCCGTTTCATGACTTTCTATCTGTGGGAAAGGGCCAGTGCTGCCACTGAGAATATAGCCTTACGCAATTGCCCAAACTGCTTTGCCAATTTCCATATAACTGGCATAGGCAAATTTGGTTATTTGAAAAGATAGGCAAACTAAAGTCTTACAGCCACCAAAAAATAAAGCGCATGTTGCCATGCGCTTTAAGTTCAGCTGATATTTATTTATCGGTTTTTGCAAAACCATCTTTTAAGTTACTGGCGGCATATTGTTCGGCATCCATCGCTTTGCTAACCACAGCGCCCATGCCAAAAAATTCATGGGTAACACCATCATAGTTTTGAATGGCAACCGGCACACCAGCCTTACCCAATTTATCAGCAAGCAATTTACCATCCGAATTTAATGGATCAATTTGCGCGGTGATAATGGTCGTCGGCGGCAGGCCATGCAAGTCCGCTTTACCAATCAAATCAATGCGCGGATCCATCTTATCTTTGTCGCTTTTAATAGTATGTTTCACAAACCAAGCCATCATCGGTTTATTCAACGGTTTGGCATCACCATATTCAACATAGGATTTGGTATTCATGTTCACACCAGCTACTGGATACACCAACACTTCTGCCACGGGCATTTGGGTGCCGGTATCGCGCGCTTTAATCGCAGTGTTAATCGCCAAATTACCACCGGCACTTTCACCCACCAACGCAACTTTACTAACATCACCGCCCCAGCCATTGGCATTGGCTAACACCCATTTATAGGCGGCAAAGGCATCATCATGCGCTGCTGGAAATTTGTTTTCCGGCGCGCGGCGGTATTCAACGGAAACCACAATCGCTTTGGCTAGTTTTGCCAGCGCACGGGGCGAAGAATCATATACATTGATATCGGCAATCACCCAGCCACCACCGTGGTAGTAAACAATAACTGGCACCGGTTTGCCCGCTTCCATATCGGCTGGCATATATATGCGGGCCGGCTGCATGCTGCCATCGCCCGCTTTATAAGTTAAATCTTTAGTGATTACCCCCATTGAATCATTCGGGTCTTTACCCATTTGCTTAATTACCAATTTGGCGCCATCGGCTGGCGTTGGCTGGACCCGTGCTTCCGCCGGGGTTAGCGTTTCAATTGGTTTTGGCCCTAAGCTGGCTTGGGCATCTAAAACTTTTTTCATGTCAGAGTCCGCATCGGCCAACGGATCCGCTTTTGGCATCACGTTGTTTTGCGCATTCATTTCATGGGCAGTTTTAGATTTGGCCATCGCCATGGGCGCTGACAGCATAACAGTACTGGCCAGCAAGATAGCTAGCAGAGAGGGTGTTTTTTTCATGGTATACCTTTCAAGCGTTAATTACCCAAAGGTAGCTCTGTATTAAAAAAAAACTAGTTTGCTTTATATCCTAAAATATAGTTTTTTAATAAGCACCATCTTAAATACCTAGGATTTGTTCAGAAACAAAGTATATTAACCGTAAATAAAATGACCGATGCCATTATCAACACAGCTAATGAACCGATTGCAGAAGTTTCAGAAAATGAACAACTGCCAACGCCTTTCAAAATAAATTGGAACGCTGTATTTTTGGGCGGTCTGTTTGCGCTTGCTGTGTTGGCTGTTTGCTATCTAGCCGCCGAAATTATTTTACCCATCGTTTTAGCCTGTATCTTTAATTTAGTTTTGCAGCCCAGCATGCGGCAGCTGCAGAGGATTTATATTCCGCGCATGGTGGCCGCGCTGATGATGGTCGCCGCACTGCTCACCCTGCTGGTGGGACTCGGAGCCATGCTTTCTGTACCTGCTTCAAATTGGGCACACCGTTTGCCAACAGATAGCCCGCAAATTCAAGAAAAGATTACACTTTTAAAAAGACCAATTGATACTGTCCAAAAGTTTCTACATCGGGCCGAAGGATTTACCAAAACCGATGACCCAAAGACAACAGTGGTTGCCGTGGAAAGCGCCGGCCTTTCAACTCGCTTGCTAACGGGCACGCAAAATTTTGTCAGTAGCTTGTTTGAAACTTTATTAATTCTATTTTTCATGTTGATTTCAGGTGATAAATTCTTGCGGCGTTTCGTCGAAATTTTGCCGCGTTTCAGCGATAAAAAGCAAGCAATTGAAATTACCCAACAGATTGAACGGGATATTTCGGCTTACCTGGCAACCATCACAATTATGAATGCTTTGGTTGGTTTGGCGACCACTTTGATCATGTGGGGTTGCGGAATAGAAGATCCAATTCTATGGGGCACTATTGCATTTTTGTTAAATTATGTTCCCATTATTGGCCCTGTTTTGGCGTTAATATCTTTTGCGGGGGTAGGCTTATTATCCATTAACAATTTGGGACTTGGTTTATTGCCTGCCGGTTTATATTTCATTGTTCATTTGATTGAAGGCGAAACCGTAACCCCATTATTGTTGGCGCGGCGTTTTACCATCAATCCGGTATTGGTTATTCTATCCCTTATTTTCTGGTATTGGATGTGGGGGGTAACTGGTGCCATTTTATCAACCCCCATGTTGGCAATTTTCAAAATTATTTGCGACCGCGTCGATAATTTAAAACCGTTGGGCCATGTGATCGAAGGCTAATCAGCGGCTTGTTGCACTTCAGCCAATTTCTGTTGCAGCATGCGCATTTGCTCACGCATGCCGTAAATTTGATCGAGCAGGGTGAGGACGATATCTACCAAATCTTCATTAGCATCCATTTCTACCTTTAAAAATTGAATAAGCTGCAAGCGCGCATAATCAATTTCTTCAAACGCTGAAGGAGGTGGATCGGTCTGCATGGGAATAACCCAGCGGCTGCTAATATATGTTTCAACCAGCGTGCTTTCCAACGCCGGATCAAACTTCCCAAGCAGGTCTTCAAGCGTTAGCATTTAAACAGCTACCTCTTCGTTGCGTGGGTTATAAGTATGGGTTTTAGCCCATTCGCTGACTATTTTTTCCAGCTCAGCATCAATTTTTGGCGGCATAACAATGCGAATGGTAACCAATTGATCACCATTTTGAATACCCTTGTTTTTCAGCCGCAATTTGGTGCCGCTATTGGCACCTGTCGGCACAGTCATCGCCACATTACCGTGGATAGTGGGCACATTAATTTTACTGCCTAAAATGCTTTCCTGAAAGCCGACCGGAATTTCGCTGTGAATATTTTTACCTTGGCGCGTGAATTGTGGGTGGGGACGAATGGCAATCTCAATCAACACATCTTCCGCCATGCCTTGTTTATTTTTCAAGCCTTGGCCTTTCAGGCGCAGCTGCTGGCCTTCATCAATTCCGGCGGGAATGGTAAGATCTAACTCGCGGCCATCAGTAAATTTAATCCGTTTTTTGGCACCCAATGCTGCTTCTAGGAATGCCACCTCTAACTTTAATGCCGCTGTTTGGCTGGTCGGTGCGCCTGGCTCCTGTTTGAAATGATCACCGAATAAGCTGCTAAATAGATCTGTAAAATGGGTGCCATCACCCGCGGCTTGATCGGTAAACCGGTCAGCTTGATTAAAATGGTAATAGCGGTTGGCCTGCGGTCCTTCAGCAAAGTCGCGGTAGGTATATTGTTCATACTGTTTTTGTTGGCCGCTGGCGTCCACCTCGCCGCGATCAAAAGCCGCGCGTTTATCGGCATCGCTTAATAGCTGGTAAGCCGCACCAATTTCATTAAATTTAGTGCGCGCATCTTTTTTATCAGGATGCAAATCGGGATGATATTGTTTAGCCAGCTTGCGGTAAGCGGCCTTAATTTCCGCTTCGGTCGCAGTTTTGCTGATATCCAGCGTTTTATAAGGATCGGCATTCATTACGGCTTCAAGCTAGTCATCTGTAAGTAATAGAAAAATAATGATTCGGATATATGGTATAAAATTGGCATTTTCATATGCGAAAACTTATATTAGAGTGGTATATGGAGCTGCTCGATAAATTAGAAATATTGGCGGATGCTGCGAAATACGATGCATCCTGTGCCTCCAGCGGCTCGACCAAGCGGGATAGTTTGGGTAAGCAGGGGATAGGCTCCACCACCGGCGCCGGCATTTGCCATGCTTATACGCCGGATGGGCGCTGTATTTCTTTACTGAAGATTCTCTTAACTAATTTCTGTATTTTCGATTGCGTCTATTGCATCAACCGCAAATCCAGTAATGTGCAACGCGCGCGGTTCACGCCGCAGGAAGTGGTCGATCTCACGCTCGGCTTTTACAAACGCAATTATATTGAAGGGTTATTTCTTAGCTCCGGGATCATTCAAACGCCGGATTACACAATGGAACAATTGGTCAGCGTCGCACGCATGCTGCGGGTCGATCATAAATTCCGCGGCTATATCCATCTGAAAACCATTCCCGATGCCGATGAATTATTGCTGGCTGAAGCGGGCCGCTATGCCGACCGGTTAAGCATCAATGTTGAACTGCCGACGCAAGCAAGCCTTAAAGCACTAGCGCCCGAAAAAGATTTGCCGCGCATCGAAACCATGATGGGCCGTTTAAAAGGCAAGATCGCCGAGGCCAAGGAAGAAAAGAAGGCTCCACGCTTCGCGCCCGGCGGTCAATCCACCCAAGTCATCATCGGCGCGGATGCCACCAACGACCAAAATATCTTGCAGATGAGCCACCGGTTATATGGCGAACACAAACTCAAACGCGTGTATTATTCCGCTTTTAGCCCGATCCCCGATAGCAGTGCCACGCTGCCATTGAAAGCGCCACCGCTGGTGCGGGAACATCGTTTATATCAGGCCGATTGGTTGCTGCGGTTGTACGGTTTTGGCATTGAAGAAATCACCACCAATAACGGTATGCTGGATTTGGACATTGATCCCAAACTGGCCTGGGCATTGGCCAATCGCGGACAGTTTCCAGTGGATTTGAATAAGGCGGCCAAAGAAATGCTGCTGCGCATTCCTGGCATTGGCGCGCGCACGGTTAGCAAATTGCTTTCCACGCGGCGCTATAAAGCCTTGCGGATTGAAGATTTGGTGCGCCTGCAATTACCGCTCAAAAAAATCCTGCCTTTTGTCATTACTACCGATTACCGCCCGCGCAGCCTGACCGATGAATTGGATTTGCGCAGCAAACTCATCATGCCGCCGATGCAGCAGTTGTCACTGTTCGAAACAGCGGGCAGGGCATGATGATTAACTTCTCTCCCGTAGAAAGACATGGCTTCGCGCAGCGAAGTCAGAGAGGGGTAACGGACAGTAACCCCGCTCCAAGCAGTACTAAATTCGCGTTGCTCATTAAGTACTTGCTATCCTCTCCCTGCGGGAGAGGGGTTAAAGTTGTGCTATGCAACGCGTAATGCTGTCGCACCAAACCAATAAAGCCGGTTGGCGGGATGCGGCGCGGCAGTTGCTCAGCGCACAAATCGCACCGGATGATGTGCAATGGCAGGTGAATGAAACCATGGAAGATGATTTATTTACCGCTGAACTATTGGATTTACTGCCAGCGCCAAAGCTTAATGCTTTTTTAGTGCCGAAAGATTTTATCCAACTGGCTGATACTTGTATGATGGTGCGCGACCCCGCCCGCTTTCATATCTTATATCAAATTTTGTGGCGGCTGACGCATGGCGAAAAAAATTTATTAAAGGATGCCACCGATCCGCTAATTTTCAAAGTGAATCGCTGGGTGCGCGGTATTCGCCGTGATATCCATAAAATGCATGCCTTTGTGCGGTTCAAAGAAATCGAACAGGATGGCCATACGCATTACATCGCTTGGTTCGAGCCTGAACATTATATTGTGGAAGCGGCGACACCGTTTTTTATGAAACGCTTTGCCAACATGCATTGGTCGATCTTCACACCAGATGCGGCCGCGCATTGGAATACCAAAACGCTCAGCTTTGGCCCAGGTGCTACACGCGAACAAGTGCCGCATGAGGATGCGTTGGAAGAATATTGGCGCAGCTATTTCAAATCGATTTTCAACCCAGCACGTTTGAAAGTCAAAGCGATGATGTCAGAAATGCCAAAAAAATACTGGCATAATCTGCCTGAAGCGCAATTGATCCCTGAACTTATCCAAAGCGCACAACATCGCATGACGGATATGATTAATGCCGCCCCGTCCGTACCGAAGAAAAAATGGCAGAAACTAGACAAATCCTCATCCTGAGTAGCTTGCGAAGCAAGCGTATCGAAGGATACTTAACTGGGATACCTAGCTGGAGCATCCTTCGATACGCCACTGCGTCGCTACTCAGGATGAGGTTTGTTTGATGTTGGAAATAATTTGAAGTTTTGATAATTTTGCAATTGAGCTATAAACGCCAATGAACCAAATCTGGAATCATGTGGACTGGTATGGCATGCTGATGCCCGATACGCCTTTGCTGGAAATTTTCCTGCGCGGCAGTATGGTTTATTTGGCAATATTTTTGATGCTGCGGTTTGTGCTTAAACGCCAAGCGGGTTCGATGAATACCGGCGATGTGCTGGTGCTGGTCTTAATTGCTGATGCCGCCCAAAACGCGATGGCGGCCGATTATAAATCAGTGCCGGACGGGTTGTTATTAGTGGCAACCATTATTGGGTGGAGCTTGGCACTTGATTGGCTCGGCTACCAACTTCCGTGGTTTGAGAAATTAATCAGCCCACCGCCTTTGCCGCTTGTCCGCCGCGGCCGCATGCTCCGCCAAAATATGCGGCGTGAACTAATCACCGCAGAAGATTTAATGGGCCAATTGCGTTTAGAAGGCATTGAAGACATCGCCAACGTTAAAAAGGCCTGTTTGGAAAGCGACGGCAAATTCAGCGTGATAAAATTCAAAGATTAACTTGGCTTGTCATCCCGGGCTCGTTCAGGGATCCGGCGCTGCAGTAAGATGGCTTCTTTTTGTCGTTTAAACTCCAGATCCCGGGACAGGCCCGGGATGACAAGCGGGAGATTGTTTTAACAGCGCTGCCCAATATTCAACCCAGCTAGTACTGTGGGTGGCACTCATTACGTCGATAATTTTGCTGCAATGGGTATTACCTAATTGCTGCTGATAGCTTTCAGCAATCGTCACCGGCACATTGTCATCCTCAGCGCCAACAAAATGCAATTGCGGAATCTTTGACAGGCGCTCAGCAAATTCATTGGGATTATGCGAACCGGTTAATGGTGCCAATCCATGCAATGCCACATGCGCAGCTGGATCCAAGTTGCCAGCAACCGTGCGGATGCTTGTCACTTGCGGTAATTGCGCCGCCACCAATAACGCGATCGTCCCGCCACCGGAATAGCCAACTAACTCAATTGGATGATCGCCAGCAATTTGTTTAACCGCTGCAACCATACTATTAATTACTGAATCACTATATTTAGCATTGGTCCAAATTTCCGGTTGGCAAGCAGCTGACTTTATATATTGGCAGGGCCGCGCCAGATAAACCACATTTGGTGCCGCGTCAGCTAAGGCCAATTCCAATGCTAACGGCTCATTAGGGGTTGGATCATCCGACGGAATACGCCGCGTTTTCCAAGCCTGCCCATCACCTTCAATATATATGCGGATTAACCCTGTCGGTTCCTGCAAATGTTGCAGGCTTAATAGGGGAAATTCTCCAGTTTGGATGTCAATACGTTGAAAGCCATGGGCTGCAGCCTGCTGTAATGGCGCATCATTATGTAAATTACTGCAGGCTGAAAATAGGAACAACAGCAAACAACATAAGATCGGACATTTAAAGCGCATATCTTGCCAATAGCATCCGTGGCGTAAAAGCCACAACCGCTAATTGTTTTTTTAACAATGTTTTTTATGCCGCTGGGCAGCTTGACAGCAGCGCAAACCATGCTCAACACTTGCTCAATCTTTAGGAGAACCTGATGTTATCAACCCGTCTTTCCCACCTCACCACTGAAACTTCCCGTTTTGTGCTCATCGCTGCGATGGCCGTGGCTTTGCCAATGGCCGTGCATGCAGCGCAAGTCGATGATACCACGCCATTAGCCGGTGGTAATGGTAATAACAACCTTAATTCTGGGGATTTTGGCCGTTTTACGGGAACTGCGGACAGCACCTCTATTCTAACTTATGCAGGCGGCGGTAGCATTGGTGCTGCTGGTGTGGTTATCACCACAGATACGAATAACAATGCGGGTAACCTTAATATCGCCGGCGGTAGTACGCTGGCAGGCACTATTGGTTCAGCTGGCCATACTTTAAATGTTTTAAATTTATTGGGTACCGGTCAAACCAGCTCATTAAGCGGCACTAGTTATATTAACACTGTTAATAATCTGGGCACCAACACATTTAACCTAAACGGTTCAGGTGCCACTTATAATATTGGGACGCTGGCCATGGGCACTGGCAGTACAACTAATCTATCAAGCGGTAATACTTTAACTTCCAGTAGTGTTACGGGTGCGGGAACATTAAACTTTGCCGGTGCTGATACTTTCAATTACAGCGGTAGCGTTGGTTCATCTGGAACACGTTTGAACACAATTGGCTTAACTGGCAATAATACATTTACTGCATCTAGTGGTGCGCAAACCATTTATACCACCAACGGTGTTAATTTTGCGAATAACGGTACTTTATCGGTTGGTGGGACCGGCACCACATTTAATGGTGATGGCGGCATTACCGCTACAACCAACGGGCAAGGCACATTAAATATTACGGGTAATACCAGCGTTATAGGGGCAACAGCCGGTGGCGGCCGAATCGGTACCAGTACTAATCGCCTTAACACGGTTGCTTTTGGCACCACATCTGGTAACGCGTTAACCGCTGATGGCAATGTTTATTTGAACAACGGCTTGGCTTTAGGCAATAATGGATTAACTTTGGGCAGCAGTGCGGCGACCACGATTGATGTGGGCAGCGGTCAAGTTATTAGCACCGCAACCGATAACCAGGGCACCATCAATGTGGGCGGTGCTGGCAACACAACTTTTGTGCGCGGTATTGGTGTCGATAACACTCACCGGATTAATGCCTTGAACGTTGCAACAGGCACAACTACGCTGCAAGGCACCAATAACTACATCACTGGCACCGCATTATCAAGCAGTGGTACCTTAGCCTTGGCCAACAACGCCGGTTTAACTGGGGCAGTAACCACTACAACAGATAATACAGGCACTTTAACCTTGGGCACTGGCAGCACACTCACAGGAACTGCCGGCACCTCTGCGTCGTCGCGGTTAAATCAAGTAACCCTTGCTTCCGGTGCCAATGTCACCAATAACGTGTTCTCAACCAATACCAATTTAACCACGGCAACTGTTGGCGGTAATGTCACAGGTGGTGCGGCTAGTGCGCTGACCTTTGCCGGTGTCAACAGCGCAGTAAACGGCAATGTTAGTGACACAACAGTTAATTATAACGGTACCGGCAGCCAAAATATCGGCGGTACTTTAGCAGCTACTAATGTTAATTTTGGGGCGAATGGCACCGCAGCTATTACTGGTAATACAACTATTACCGGGAATGTTGCCAATACTTCTGGCACCAATAACCAGGGTAATTTGACTGTAAGCGGTAATTCAAATATCGCTGGTGCAATTGCTGCGCGAGGCGCACGGATTAATAATTTCATTTATACAGGTGGTACAAATAATACGCTGACCCTTGGCAGCCAAGGCTATGTATATGGTTTTGGTGTTACAGGGGCCGCAGGCAGTACCGTTCTCTTCAGTCAAAATGCGGGCTTGAGTAGTGTGAATAGCGTAACAGGTGGTAATAATACCTTTACCTTTACTGCGAATAATAATGCGAGTTCCGTTGGGGGTCTTACTTCAGCCAATGCGGTCGATTTATCTAGTTCAAATGTGGTCTTAAACACTGCTGCGGTCACTTCGGATGTTGCCAACCGGACGCGTTATACACTTGCCCAAAATAGTACCAATACTGCTATTGTTGCTGCAGCGAGCGTGACAGAAAGTGGGCCCGCCATATCTGGTGTAAGTTTCCGCAATGTCTTTAACAGCAGCGCCGGTAACGGTGTAAACAACCAATTGCAAGTTATGGCTTTGCAAAACGGCTATTACACTGCAGCGGCTAACAATGTGAATGGCAATGGCGATTTTGCTGCTTACCTGGCTAATAATGTCGAAGCAGGCAATACCGATGTGAATGGCAATACCGTTAACACTTATTTGAATACGCTAAGCAACCAGATTGCTGCTGGCGATACTAGCGGTGCTAAAAACACGCTGCGCCAAGGTCAGGCACAGGCACAAAGCAACAATATTAGCAATGTCACTACCCAGGGCTTTGTAAATGTGGTTAATAACCGCGATGGAAATGTCCGCTTGGCACAAAATGGCTTGGGCGGCATGAATACCGGTGATGGGGTTAAACCAGGCCAGTCTTTATGGGCGCAAGCTTTTGGCGGCACGGGCAATCAGGATGAACGTCATAGCGAAGTTGGCTTTGATGCGCATTCAGCCGGTGCTGCGGTTGGTTATGACCGTGAAGTGGCAAAACACACTGTCTTAGGGGTTGCCGCTGCTTACTCCAATGGCCGCATCGAAACCAATGATGTTCAGCAACATACCGATGTAGATACTTACCAAGCGTCTATCTACGGTCATACCTATGTTACGCCTGACTATTTCGTTGAAGGTCAAGCAGGTGGTTCATACAATAAATATGATGGCAGCCGGCAAATCTTTGCTGGTAACACCGCCGCCAATTCTGATTATGATGGCTGGGGTTATTTTGCGAATTTAAAAGCAGGCCGCGATTTTGCTTTGCGTAACCAATATTTGTTAACGCCATTTGCGGCTTTAACCTATATCGGTAACAGCTTTGAAGGATATACTGAGAATGGTGCCGGTGGTTTGAACCTGCATGTGGATAGTGACCAAACCAATTTGTTAACCGGTCGTTTGGGTACCGAATTGGGCAAAGCATTCAGCACAGCAGATGGCAGCAAAATCCGTCCATCCGTGCATGCCGCATATTTGCATGATTTGATCCAAGATAATCAAACAGCCACCACCAACTTCATTGGCACTGGGACTGCGGGTTCATTTAATACCGATGGTGTTAACCAATCACGGGATGGCTTCAATGCCGGTGTGGGTGTCAACTTGTTAACCGTTGGCCGCTTAGATCTAAGTGCTACTTATGATTACGAATGGCGTGACCGTTTTGATGGCCATAGCGGTTTGGTGCGTGCCCGTTACAATTTCTAATTCTTAATATTTGCTAATTTAAACCCGACAATCAAGTGATTGTCGGGTTTTTTATTGGGTTACGAATTATTAAGCACCTGATTGTCACAAAACAGCGTATATTATGTTTCGTATTTAAATCACCTAATGGAGCCGGACATGTCCAACAAGCTTTTTGCACTTATCACTTTGCTTACTTTAACAACTGCCCATGTAGCGCTGGCACAGACCACAACGACCACTACCAATAGCAATGCGCCGGTTGTACAGCTGCATAACAATAATGCGCTTAACAATGTCATCCAAAATCGCCTGCAAGCGAACCAAGCCTCTGGCGCTGATAGTATGACCAAAGCCGCCTGGATGGCCCGCGCCGAACAACGCTTTGCCGCGCGGGATACCAATGGCGATGGTAAGATTGATAGCCTAGACAAAGCACCGATTAAAGGTCGCGTAACCAACAGAACCGTTACCAAAGCTGAATTTCTAACGGGGATGAGTCAACGCTTTGATGCCTTGGACAAAAATCACGATGGCGTATTAAACGCCAGCGACCGTGCGGCTAGTGGCAACGGTGCCATGCCACTTACCCGTTAATATTGTTAAAATGCATTATGCGCTCGCAATCTTATTGCTTTTGGCAGGTTTGCTATTCATCCAACCTGCCGGCGCTCAGACCATTATTACGGAAACCAATGGTAATCATGCAGCCATTAATTTGGGTAATTTAAGCGCCGCAGATTTGGATGGCGATGGGTTAATCAGCCAGGCAGAATATTTTAATTATTATAATCGGCGCTTCACCACACTGGACCGTAATCATGATGGCGTTTTATCGCTGGGTGAACGAACCACGATAATCAAAACGCGCAACCCAACCCATATTATTCAGCGGGACCGGCATGATGTGCATTTGCCGGAACAAGATTGTGATCCAATCAATGGCCGCGCTTGCCCAAATTAAACGGCATGGATCGCAGCGCCGACACCGTTCATTAACCCCACGAAATTTGGAAATGACGTATTGATCGGGCTGCCATCATCAATAATCACGGGTTCGCGGCTAGCCAGGCCAAGCACTAAAAAGCTCATGGCCAAACGGTGGTCCAGCTGGGTTTTAATTGTGGTGCCGCCAGCAATGCTGTTACTTTCCAGCACGGTTAAATCATCGCCCGTCACTTCCACATGTGCACCGCAAGCCTTCAAACCATCGGCAATGGCGGCCAGCCGGTCGCTTTCTTTAACGCGCAATTCATGCAAACCCAACATCACCGTGCGGCCAGTGGCAAAGGCAGAGGCAACGGCTAAAACGGGATATTCATCAATCATACTTGGCGCACGCTCGGGCGGCACCGTCACGCCCTTTAATTCGCTACAGCGAACACGCAAATCACCCACCGGTTCACTACCAGCCAGGCGTTCATTGCTAACCGTAATATCCGCGCCCATTTCCAATAGCGTGGTTAAGATACCAGTCCGCAACGGATTCAAACCAATATTGGGCAAAGTTAAATCTGAACCAGGGCAGAGCAGGGCCGCCACAATCGGAAACGCGGCTGAGCTGATATCGCCTGGCACTTGCACATCGGTCGCCATTAATTCCACTTCGCCTTGAATGCTAATTTGCATACCAGCCAACATTTTTTCGGTAGTCAGATGCGCACCGAAAGCTTGCAGCATGCGCTCCGAATGATCCCGCGTGGCCATCGGCTCAATCACTGTAGTCATGCCTGGGGTGTTCAAACCGGCCAATAAAATCGCTGATTTCACCTGGGCTGAAGCCACTGGCAAAGTATAAGTGATAGGCATAGCGGTTGCCGTGCCCTGTAGCGTCAGCGGCAATTTATTATCCACCGCTGTAAACTGCGCTCCCATTTGCGCCAATGGCGTGATCACACGGCCCATTGGGCGGCGGGAAAGCGAGGCATCGCCCATAAACATGGCCTGAATGGGTGTGCTGGCCAACAGCCCCAACAGCAACCGCGTAGTGGTGCCGGAATTACCCATTTGCAGCACTTCATTCGGTTGCTGCCAGCCGCCCACACCCACGCCTTTAATTTGCCAACTGCCATCCGCCAAACGGGTTATGGTTGCACCCAACGCTTGCAAAGCAGCCGCCGTATTTAAAACATCTTCACCTTCCAGCAAACCGGTGATAGTGCTGGTGCCCACCGCGCTGGCGGCAAACATCAACGCCCGATGTGAAATCGATTTATCGCCAGGCACTTGTAAAACACCGGTTAACGGCCGGCCCGCTTGGCTGATCAACGGCATTGGCGGCGAAATACTTGACATCAGGTGATTTAGCCGCAGATGTTAATCACAAACAAGGTTTTCGCCAAAAGGTAATCAAACATGGCCAGCAAGAAAAAAACAGAAGAACCCGCACCCGTTATGCTTGGCTTCAAGCGCATCTGCCCAGGTTGCGGCACCCGTTATTACGACCGCGGTTTGGTGCCGCCGGTTTGTCCATCCTGCAATGCGGAGTTCAATCCCGATGCCTTATTGAAAAATCGCCGCAGCCGCATTATCGAAGATGAAAAAGTGGCCGCTGTCACCGATGCTGACGATGAAGAATTAAATGATGAAGACGAAGCGCTCAAAGTGCTCGGCGATGATGAATTGGATGAGGAAGAAGAAGGCGAAGACGCCCTAATCGAAGACACATCCGAACTTGGCGAAGATGATGAAGACATCATCGAAATTGAAGACACAGATGAAGAGGAAGACCAGTAAATATGGCCTTGCCGGAGTTAGTGCCGGATGACGAGGTGGCGGAGCCGCTGGTTCTAATCGACGGCTCCGGCTTTATTTTTCGGGCATTTTTTGCGCTGCCACCGATGACGCGCAGCGACGGCACGCCGGTCAATGCCGTGCTCGGTTTTGTCAATATGTTGCAAAAGGTATTGGCGGAATATCCCACCGCGCCAATGGCGGTGATTTTTGATGCCGCGCGGCAGAATTTCCGCCATGAAATTTATCCGCAATACAAAGCGAATCGGAATGAAACGCCGCCGGATTTATTGCCGCAATTTCCATTAATCCGCGATGCCGCCCGCGCCTTTAATTTACCAGCAATTGAGCTGGACGGTTATGAAGCCGATGATTTAATCGCGTCCTATGTCTGTAGTGCCAAAGCCGTCAAACAATCCGTGGTGATTGTCTCGTCCGATAAAGATTTACTGCAATTATTGGGCGATACTGAATGCGGCACTGCCTCTGTGCAATTGCGCGATCCCTTAACTTACCAGCAAATCGGTGTCGAAGCGGCCTTAAAAAAATTCGGGGTGCTGCCGCATTTAGTGGCCGATGTGCAGGCGCTGGCCGGTGATAGCAGCGATAACGTGCCAGGCGTGCCCGGGATTGGTGTAAAAACAGCAGCCGAGCTTATCACCCAATTTGGTGATTTAGAAAATCTGCTGGCCAATATCGACAACATCAAACAACCAAAACGCCGTCAGCTACTAACCGATTTTGCCGACCAAGCGCGCATTTCCAAACAACTGGTCATTTTAAAGCATGATGTGCCGTTGCCAGCTGGCCTAGATACATTCGCGCGACAAGCAGTTGAGATTGATAAGCTCACCGCTTTTTGCACTGAAAATGGTTTTAAATCGGTGCTGCAACGCCTGGGCTTGAAAGCCGATAATCAATTGTCGGGCAATACACAAAAAACAACCAATTTTGCCAGCGCAGATGCCAACACAGCATTGGCGCATTTGGCTGAGTTAAAAACACAAATCAGCGCCTTGCCGCAAAAATATTGGCTGGTAAAAACCGCCGATGAATTGCGCGAATATTTGCAGCAAGCCGAAACCACCGGCTTGTTGGCGTTGGATGTGGAAACGCATGGGCTGGTCGGCGCATCGGCACGGCTATTAGGCATCGCGCTTAGTGTGCGGCCGGGTGAGGGGATTTATTTGCCCCTGCAATTGCCATATCCTGCAACAGCGGCAGATGAAAAAGCCGAAGCACGGGATGATTTGTTTTCTACATCGCTACGCAAATCCGAAAATGCATCGCTATTGCCCGCCGATACAGATATGGAGGCGGATACAGGTCTGCCACTGGCTGAAGCGATTGAAGTTTTATCACCCTTTCTAAGCGCACCCCATATTTTAAAAGTCGCGCATAATCTGAAATTTGATTGGCAGGTCATGCAAGCGCATGGTTTCCCCGATCCGGTGTCTTATGACGATACCATGTTGCTGTCATACCTCATCAGCGGCAGCGGGCAGGGGCATGGTTTGAAAGATCTCGCCACCCAACATTTCGGCATTGTGATGACCAAATTTACCGATTTGGTCGCCACCAGTGCGGCCGGTAAAAAAGCCGGTAAAGCCGCCCATTTTGGCGAAGTGCCGCATGATATTGCTTGCCAATATGCGGCTGCCGATGGCGACATTACCTTACGGTTGCACGCGCTGCTGCGGCCGCAACTATTGGCCCAGCGGCAAGTGCAGCTATATGAGCAATTTGAACGGCCATTGGCTGGTGTGATTACCGCGATGGAATTGGCGGGCATTAGTATTGATCCAGCCAAAATGAAAAATTTAAGCGATGGTTTCGCTGTACAAATTCAAAAACTGGAAAGCGAAATTTATGGTTTAACCGGCGAAATATTTAATATCGGTTCACCCAAACAGCTGGGCGAAATGCTATTTGGTAAGTTAAAAATTGAAGGCGGCAAAAAAAGCAAAACCGGCGAATGGAGCACGGCCGCCAAGGAATTAGAACCACTAGCGCTCACCCAGCCGGTCGTTGAAAAAGTGCTTAATTGGCGGCAATTGGCCAAACTGAAAAACACGTATGCCGATAGTTTGCCGCAGCAAATTCAAGATAAAACCGGCCGTATTCACACCTCGTTTTCTATGGCCGCAACAAATACTGGCCGCCTGTCTTCGACCGATCCTAATTTGCAAAACATTCCGGTACGTACATCGGAAGGGCAGGCAATCCGTGCCTGTTTTGTCGCTGCGCCTGGCCATTTGTTAATCTCCGCTGATTATTCGCAAATTGAATTGCGGCTGATTGCGTTAATGGCCGATATTCCGGCGCTCAAACATGCTTTTGCCAATGATATTGATATTCATACGCTAACCGCCAGTGAGGTGCTGGGCGTACCGATTGATCAGGTAAATAAGGAACAGCGCCGCACGGCTAAAACCATTAATTTCGGTATTATTTACGGTATCTCAAGTTGGGGCTTGGCGCGGCAATTGGGCATTGCACCAGGCATTGCGGGCGAATATATCAAACGCTATTTTGCCCGCTTTCCCGAATTCCGCGAATATATGGAAGCCGCGAAAATGGAAGCGCGGGAATTTGGTTATGTTCGCACGCTGTTTGGCCGCCGTTGTATGATCCCTGGCGCCAATGAGCGTAATCCCGCTTACCGTGCCGGCGCGGAACGCCAGGCGATTAATGCGCCGGTGCAGGGCACTGCCGCCGATATCATGAAACGTGCCATGATTGATGTGCATCAGGCTCTGCAAGCAGTTAATTTAGCCCGCGGCAAGACCGCCAAGCCCACACGCATGCTGCTGCAGGTGCATGATGAATTGATCTGCGAAGCGCCCATCGACTTTGCTGAAGCCGATGCCAAATTAATCCAAGCGACGATGATGCAAGTGGGTAAAGACCTAGGCCTGGCACTGCCGCTGTTAGTGGATGTCGATATCAAAAATTATTGGGAATAACAAATATGTTGCTCGCTATTGATGCCACGCAAAGCCCGATTACTATTGCAGTGGGTTGGGATGGTGTGGTGCATGGCCATGCCGTCGGGCCCGTGCAGCGCAATGCGGCCGATAATTTGTTTGAGATTATTGCAGACGCCATTACCCAATCCAGCCAAAGCAAAAATGACATTACCAGTATTATCGCCATCACCGGTCCAGGTTCATTCACCGGCATTCGCGTCGGACTAAGCTTCGCCCAAAGTTTTGCTTTCGCTAAAAGCATTCCCGTTTATGGTTTAACCGCATTTGAAATTTTGTCATTTTCAGCTGCAGGTTGGGAAGCTAAAAACTATGTAAGTAGTCAGCAACATTTAAATCTGCAAACTGCGCCTAAGCACGACAAAAAACTAATCATTATTGAAAGCAAGCGCACCGAATTATATGCGCAGTTTTATCAAAATAATGTGGCATTAAGCGCACCATTAATGGCCGATGTGGCGGAGCTAACTGCCTTGGCAGTACTAGAAAATACCGCCATCTTGGCACCGGAAAAATATCAGGAAGTTTTTGCAAAACTACCCAACAGCTTTTTTTATAATCCAGCGGAATTAAGCAAACTGGCGCTTAACGCTTTTTGGCAAATACAACCAGCTGCTCAACAAATATTGAATCCTTTTTACATCCGCCCGCCAGATGCAGTACCGCAAATAAAGCAAGTTAGCGCATAAAAAAGCGGCATCCACTGATAGATGCCGCTTTTTAAGAAAGTTAACTAATTAAGGGCGCGGCGCATCTAGGTTACGTCCATTAGAAACTTTTGCTTCTCTGACTTTTGTCCGGCGATGCGCTACACGACACAATCCCATAATAAAAATACTAGGACCTGCAAGCAAAATCACACTTGGTTCTGCGGCATTGACAGTTATAGAAGCTATGGTGCCTTGATTACCGGAAGAGTCTCTTAAAATTGCAGTGGAAACACCATTTGCATTGGGGTTACTTAAATCGACAAAACCAGTGTAACGGGTTCCATTATGAAGTGTAGAAGTTATATCGATGGTTTGGTCTGTTTTGGCCGAATAAAAAACAGCTGTCAATTCGCTGGTACCGGCTTTTTGCACAGTAAAACCGGTATTACCATACATATCCACTATACCAGTAACTGATGAGCTGAATGTATAACCAACGGGTGCGGCCAACGCTTTAGTAATCGAATTATTCGAATAACTATAAGTTAATAATGAGGTTGCACTATTCAAAGTATTTTGGACGGCTAATAAAGCCATAGTACCATCACTGCTAACGCTCAACACTGATTGCAATGCAAAATTAGGGATATTAAGCGCAATCGTATTAAAGGTATTGCTGGTTGGATTATAAGAATATGCTGTGTTGCCAGCTGCTCTAACTTGGGTACCATACATCTTACCATCATCAGCATAAGCTACTACAGTATCCGGTGAACTGCCAATATAAGGACTATAGCTAACGCCACCGGAACCTATTTTGAGAGAATCTAAGGCATATACATTACCAGCTGCATTATAGTTAGCACCACCAGCATTGCCGTTATTATTTACAACAAAACCATTAAATTGTCTGTTTGTCCCTGGGCTAAATTCTGCAGCGGTTGTGGGCGTTGCGGCAGAATAATAAACGCCGGCGTTAAAAGCAATAACTTGGCCGTTATTAGTCACAGCTTGCGCTGACGCAAGGGTGCCGCCAGAAGAGGTAATATTCGTATCTATATTTGTGGTTAAATCTTTAACAATTGCGTTTGTTGTTTGTCCAGCAGCGTAATGACCATCGCTCGATAAATCATTAAAAGTTGCACCTGCGTAAGTTTTAGTGGTTACTGTTTGTGCTGGAGCCGTTCTAGGCGAAAATATCAATCCGACAATCGCAGCAGCAGTGGCCGAAAGCAAACGTGCATTTCTTTTTAATAATGACATAAAATATCCCTTGGGTTGGTATGCAGTAGGGAATAGCTGTTATGGCAAGTGCTGTCAACTAAAGTTAATGATGACAGGATAATAGTGGTAAATAAACCTATAGACTTAATCAAATCTACTTGTTTTTGACAAAAATTGCCAAATAATTGGTTGTAAGGATTACCAATAATAAAACCTTTGATTGTAATACTTACGCTTTATGTAAAAAATTTACTACCCATGCGAATCGGCAAATGCTTAATCGCGCTGGCTACCGCATCCAAACCATCATCATGCTGATGGCGGCCTGGTTGCCATTCCCGCATTTCATGAATAAACGGTGTTTGCCAAATGGATTGGTGCGCGTGTAAAGCGCGGGCAGCCAAAGGTGCATCAAAACTTTCAATAATACGGGCTTCTTTATTGCCGATTGTATTCATGGGCCGCACAGTGCAATGCACGCGCTGTTCGGCAAAAGTTTTACGCAGCAGTCCTGGCAGAAACTGCCCAATGCCATTGGTTTCCACCAACACACAGCGGATATGCACATCCTTAATGTATTGCCCAATCAATTTGCATTGCTGGGTGGCATTGTCTTCTAAATTACGTTGGTCGATCTGCAAATAGTGAATGCGGTGCAAATAATATAAGCCGGCGGCATCCACATATAATATCGCCAACACCGACCTATCATGCCCACTGCCTGCAAAAGCGGGATCCCACCACGCACAACTGCCCACCATTTCTGTGCCGCCTAGTAATAAACGCGGTGTGCGATTGGCCTCGGTATAATCCAATTCAGCATTATATGGCACCAGCAATTCCGGCTCCAACCGCGCTTCAGCAATATTCACGGCTTGCAACAGCATTTGGCTGTTGAACTTGGCAGGGCCGCTATGCGCTTTAATGCGGTCAATATCTGCATTGCTGAAACGTGCAGGCCACACGCTCTCGCCGGCAGTATTTAAAATCGGAATAAGCAAACGGTCAAAGCCATGTAAAAATGGCACATGCTCGCCTAGCTCAGCCCGTGGTTGCTCGGCATAAATACTGAAATAGGTGTGCGGCGTGCCAACATATAACTGGGTACCGTCCGGCGTTAAAATGAAATCAAGCTCCAGCAAATGTTCACGCAATGCTGCCCGCTTGCTGGCGGTATCGCATGTTTTCGGCACTTCCACATCATCACAAATAATGATATCAGCCCGCGTGCCGGTGATATTAGACAGAATGCCATGCGCCAGCATGGATGGATCGCGCAATTCCTGCGGCCGATTAATCGTAAATTGCTGTGCGCCCCATTGATCGGGGCTTTTGGGTTTTAATTTGCTGGTCAGCGGATGCCGTTCAATAATACGTTTGACCACCCGCACCATCTTTTTGGCCAGCGTTAAATCCGCCGCCAACACCAAAATACGGTGATTGGGATTAAGCAATAATAACCAGGCAGCAAACAAACCCACAATGGTGGATTTACCAGCCGCGCGAAAGGCCATCAGCAATAAACGGTGATTACCACTATACCATTGCGCCTCCAACCATTGTGCGATTTGCAGATGTAATAAGGGGGTATTAAAGCCTTGCGCACGGTTCCATAAAACAAGAAATACAGGAAAGTTAATTAAATTCATGACAATACTATTCAGACAATAAAAAACCCCGCTGGAGCGGGGTTAAGTGAAAGATGGAAAGTTTTTTTATAAGGTAAAGGAAATGCGGGGTTTTTGTACCAAGCCTGCGACCAGGCTTTTGGCAAAACTGGCATAAGTCGCTAAAACTGCACGCTTACGATTAGGTAAAACAACTGGATCTGCCGATGCAACCGGTTGAAAACCTTTTAGTGGGCTGGCGACAGGGGTAAGCTGATTGGCATATGGCTCGAATACACCTTTAATATCGACCAATTTTTCACCAGATTGGCGATAAGGTTTAATAGTGAATCTAGGCCGTTCTTGCCATTGCGTAGAAGTTCCAAATGCTGACATGTTAATATCCTCTTACTTAGAGTAATGTATTCGCCATAAAAATGCCATAATTGTTTATAATTGCAGTAAAAAAATAATAAATCTGTCATATTATGCCTTAATTAAATATAATAGATTGGTATCTAAGATAAATCATAAAAAATATGGCTTTTAATTAAGCAATTGGGTAATTTATTTTCAGACCAACTGGGTTTAATAGTAAGTGTATGATAATGCGTGGCACCATTAGTTGGATCTATTAATTGACCGGCCAGTGCTTGCCGCGCAATTTGCAGCGCCTGGCGAAAAGTATTGTCTTGCGTTGTGACTGCTAATAGCTGCGCACGGTTAGGGTCATCCGCATTCCAGCAGCTGAACTGGTAAGGCTTAGTGCAGACGGTGATGATATCTTTGCCCCACCAATATGCGCGGCCGCTATTTTGGGCGATGTGCACACGGTTCAAAATTACGGCCGCTACTGCTTGCATGCCAGGAACGCCGTCCCCGCGTGCCTCGCCCCAAATAGTGCGCGCCAAGATATCCACCGCATCCAGTGGGGCAGGGGTGAACTTTGTTTTCATGATGTGCTCGAAAGGTTGGAATAAAAATCACCTCATCCTGAAGGCATCGAAGGATGCTTAACCTGGATATTTAGCTGGGTCCTTAAGATGAGGTATGGAAATGGAAGATAAAGTTGGCTAAGCGCTTGGCGCCAACAAACAAAAATTTAGACTTCAACCCTTTTAATCAATAAAGATTGCAGGCAAGGAGACGTGGCAGAGCGGTTGATCGCGCCCGCTTGGAAAGCGTGTATACGTGTTAAAGCGTATCGGGGGTTCGAATCCCCCCGTCTCCGCCATTTTTTGCATGCTTAATAGTAATCCTGATTAAAACAAATTTTCTATTCAAAATTTTTATTTGATCCTAGTTTATTGCCATGGCTACCGATCAATATCATGAACCGCCCAATGAACTGTCAGAAGACATCAGAACTTTTGCTCGCATGCTGCAATCCTTAGTAGAGGAAGCGGAAGCAATTGGCTGGTATGAACAGCGGATGTCACTTGAAAAAGACCCCGCTGCTAAAGCGATTATGGCTAACGCCCAAAAGGAAGAATTTAAGCATTTTTCTATGGATCTAGAATTTCTACTTCGTAAAAAATCAGATTGGCGCAAAATAGCACAACAAGTGCTTTTCCATGATGGCGATATTGTTAAGCTTGGCGAAAAAGCTGAGAAAGCCGCCGATTAATGTGCAAAGCATAACTCGCTTATTTTTTAATTTTACGGCGGTCCAGTAACCAAGAAACCAGCCAAATAAGCCAGCCGCCCAGGGCTAGGCCGCAACCAACCCAACCTGTTGCCGGAAAGCCAAAACCGGCATTAATCGCTATACCGGCCAACAAGGGGCCAAGCGCATTAGCAAAATTAAACGCACTGTGGTTGAGCGCGGCGGCCAAGGTTTGCGAATCGCCCGCCACATCCATCAGCCGCGTTTGCAACACAGTGCCCAACCCGCCCGTATTGCCAATCAAAAACATCACGATGCATAGCAGCCACACATTACCGGTCGCAAATGGATAAAGCGCCAATGCCGCCGCACTCCATAATAAAATGCCGGAAGCCGCGGGCATCAACGCGCGGTCGGCCAGCCAAGCGGCGACCAATGTGCCAACGGTCATCCCCACACCAAACACCCCAAGCACCACCGGCACCATAATCGGCGAGGCATGTGTTACCGTCAGCATGGTGGAGGCCACAAATGTATAAACGGCAAACACGCCGCCAAAGCCAATTGCACCGATGCCGAGTGTTAGCCACACTTGCGGACGCTTCAATGCGGTCAATTCGCGCAGCGGGCTGGCATCCGGATGTGGTTTATCATTGGGCGCATATAGGCTGATTAAAATCACGGTGATTAGCGCAATCAAACCCACCAAGGCAAAACCCCAGCGCCAACCGATCGTTTGCCCGATCCAGTTGGCCAGCGGCACGCCGATAATAGTCGCCACGGTTAAGCCCAGCATCGTATGCGCCACCGCTTTGGCCCGCTGATTTTGCGGCACCAGCGATGCCGCCACTAAGGATGCCACCCCGAAATATGCTCCATGCGGCAAACCGCTCAGAAAACGAAACACCAGCATCATATCAAATGATGGCGCGAACCCGCTGAGCATATTGGCCAAGCCCATCATCACCATCAAACCAATCAGTAATAATTTCCGTGGCAGCTTAGCCGCCAATACCGCAATGATGGGTGCGCCAATCACTACGCCAAGCGCATAGGCGCTGATGGCATGGCCGGCGGTGGGCGCATCCACGCCCAAATCCTGTGCAAAATTGGGTAGCAAACTCATACTGGCAAATTCGGTGGTGCCAATCGCAAATCCGCCCATCGCCAGCGCAAATAACACAATACCAGGTTTAACGCTCGAGCTGAATTCGACCTGAGCGGCTTCTGTAGCTGCTAAATCCAATTTGCTGGCATCTTCACCAACATATTCAAAATTATGGGGGGCCGGGTTGTGCATAACTAACAATTTTATACAACGATTTGCAACTTATGCGCACGCCTAGTAAGCAGTTTTCATTATTCGTAATTATGGCAAGAAGTCATCATTAATAGGAAAATATACTTAATTTGTCAAGCAGATTATGTAATCAGCATTAACAACGCCATCGCACCCATGCCAACAGTTTCAACCAAACTGACGGTTGACAGCTTTAATTTGAACCGGCTGCCCATACAGGCGCAGTCTAATTGCTTGCCCCGTTTAAGGGCTATCAGCACACCCACAGCGCTGGCCCCCATTAAACAAACAGTGAGTAAATTCACCAACGATTCAAAATAACCCCATAAATATAAACAGCCCAAACCCAGTTCCATAAATGGATAAACATAACCATAACGGCGATCCGCTTTGGCGATGATGTCATAGCGGGCGAAGCTGGTGACAAACGCTTTTAAATCCAACAACTTCAAAACGGCGAGCACCACAAAGAAAATGCCCATAGCACCGCCCAACCAGCGATGCGTAAAATTGGTTTCACTCGCCAACGCAATAATTAAACCGCCCACAAGCGCCGTAGCGCCAAGAATAATTAATGGCTTATAGGCCTGCAAAATTGTTTGTTGAGCCGTAATTTCCGGCGTTGTAACTTTAGGCCGCTCGGCATTTGGGTAATGCAAAAAAGCGATTTGACTGTCAGTTGGTTTACTTGCGTTCACGGAATAATTCTGTTCGTTGTTGGGGGTGGCAAATGCATTAAATAACAGTTCGGACATAATGGTAACCTCTGGCAATATATATTCAGCTACATTTGACGATTGTTATTTTCTGCCGAACCAAGGGCTGGCGGAAAGCCGTTTCGTCTTTTTGCATGGCTGTAAGCTGCCCGAAAATTGGCAAAACAAACATAAATATGCCATTGGGGAATTGGGTTTTGGCACCGGTTTAAACTTTTTAGCGACTTGGCAAGCCTGGGAAAACGATCCGGCCTGTTGCGGTCAGCTAACCTATATCAGCCTGGAAGCATTTCCGCTTCAAAAGATACAAATTGCCGAAGTGCACCAAGCCTGGCCGGAATTAGCGCGCTATACCGCACAGTTATTAGCGCACTATCCAGAAAATCCGCAGGGATATCGCGAACTGCAATTGGGCAATATCAAACTCATTTTGATCTTCGCTGATGTCATGACCGCCTTGCAGCAATGGCCTGAACCAATGAATGCTTGGTTTCTCGATGGTTTTAAACCATCCACCAATCCTGAAATGTGGTCTGAAGCGGTTACATTCGAATTAGCAAAAAACAGCAAACCAGGCACACAAGTGGCAACTTTTACCGCCGCCGGCATGGTCAAACGCAACTTACAAACAGCTGGTTTTATAGTATCCAAGCCACCTGGCTTTCAACATAAACGCGAACGGATTACCGCTAACTACCAGCCGGTTCGCAGTTAATCATCCAATGAATACCAAATTGATCTATAAGCATTGCGAAAGCTGAGCTCCAAAAAGTTGGGCCTAAAGGCATCGTCACTTGGCCATTTTGCTTCAACGCATTATAAAGCCGTTCCGCTTCGGCGGTTTCATCGGCCGCAAGATTGATCGATAAAGAAACGCTATTGCCTGCTTGCATTTGGCAGTCTGTCGGCGCATCGCTCACCATCAATGTATTACCACCAAACTCAAGGCTGGCATGCATAATTAATTGCGGGTCAGGTTTTTTATCGCCCATCACTTCCGGCGGGGCATCGGCATAGCGCATCAGCATTTTAATTTCGCCGCGCAATACTTGCGCATAAAATTGCAGGGCTTTTTCCGCTTTCCCATTAAAATGCAAATAAGAATTTAATTTCATCTTTTTGAATTAACATTAAAAGCCAGGCAGGGCAAGGTATCGCCAGTGATTTATGATATCGCGATTATTGGGGGCGGGGTGGCTGGCTGTAGCGTTGCCTATCACGCGCACCGGCAAGGGTATTCAGCTATCATCATCGAAGCTGGGCAGGGGCTGGCCAGCGCCGCTTCCGGCAATCCCGTTGGTCTGATCAAGCCAATGCTGGATATCAACGATAGCAAGTTTTTTCAATTCCACAAAAATGCCTTTGAATATTTTTTGCAGCTTTGGCCGCAACTAAATATACCAGCAATGTTTCAGGGCATTGCCCAATTACCGATTGATGAAGCAGATGTATTGCGCATTCAGCGCCGCGCGACCGCCGCACATAATCCCACCGGCTGGGCTGAATGGCAAAGCGCTACTTTGCTTAGCAAGTATCTAGGTACAGCTTGCCACAGCGATGGCATCTGGTTTCCCAACGCCCTGGCGATTGATCCCGTGCGTTATTGTCACGCACTTGCAAGGGATATGCCGGTATTATCGCAGGCGCAGGTTACGGCATGGGAGCGAATAAACGACAATTGGGTTGTCATCATCGCGCAACGCGCGAGGATCCAAGCAAACGCAAATTTGGATCCGCAAGCCGATGGCTTGAGGATGACAAGTGAAATCATCAAAGCCAAAAACGTCATTGTTTGCGCGGGTGTTGAGGCTTTGGGTTTGCCCGCTTTAACCCATTTGCCCATTCGCCCGCGCCGCGGTCAGCTCACTTATTTGGCGGAGAATAGTAGCCTGCAACTCAATCGCCCAGTCACTTTTGGGCATTACCTAGCCCCCGCTATCAATGGTCAAACCATTATCGGTGCCACTTACACGCATTGTGCATGGAATGCAGATATCACATTAAGTGAAGATGAACACCAACGAAATTTAAACGCTTACACCGAATTACAAAAACTGCTGCCAAACCTGCCAAGCACGGTCACCCTCACTGGCGGCCGCGCCGCCATTCGCGCCACCACGCCCCAGCAATTACCCATTTATGGTCCCATCCTAAATCAACCCAACGCCTATTACCTAACCGGCCTCGGCTCGCGTGGTTTGATGACGGCACCCTATGTGGCGAATGAATTATTTAAATCCATTGGCAGCGCCGCCCTAGCACGTTAAAAAGACGAAGCACCATGCCTAATTTAACCATCGATGGTATTCAACTGGAAGTCGAAGCGGGGACGTCGATCCTGCAGGCTTGCGAACAGCTCGGGATAGAAATTCCGCGCTTTTGTTATCACGACCGGTTGTCGGTGCCGGCCAATTGCCGCATGTGTTTGGTGCAGGTGAAAAATTCACCCAAACCAGTGCCCAGTTGCGCACAGCCCTGCGCCGATAATATGGAAGTGCTAACTGGCAGTGAGATGGTGCACAAGGCCCGTAAAGGGGTGATGGAATTTTTACTGATCAACCACCCGCTGGATTGCCCGATTTGCGATCAGGGCGGCGAATGCGATTTGCAGGATCAAGCGATGGGCTACGGCTTTGACCGTTCGCGCTATACCGAAAACAAACGCGCGATTCCCGATAAGGAATTGGGGCCGTTGGTGAAAACCAGCATGAACCGCTGCATTCATTGCACGCGCTGCGTGCGATTTTCTGAGGAGATTGCAGGTGTGTCAGAACTCGGCGTGCTCGGCCGCGGCGAGCATATGGAAATCGGTACTTACATTCAACAGGCGGTGACTTCTGAATTATCCGGCAATCTGGTCGATGTCTGCCCAGTTGGTGCACTAACTCATAAACCTTATGCTTTTAAAGCGCGGCCATGGGAATTGCGCAAAACGGAATCGGTCGATGTGCATGATGCGGTCGGCAGCAATATCCGCGTCGATTCCCGTGGTGCAGAAGTCATGCGCATTTTACCGCGTTTGCATGAAGAAATTAACGAAGAATGGCTGGCCGATAAATCGCGCTATGCTTATGACGGCTTAAAGCGGCAACGCTTGGATCAGCCTTATGTGCGGGTAAATGGTAAGTTGCAACCGGCAACTTGGGACCAGGCATTTGCCGCCATCGCGCAAACCTTGCAGCCATTGAAGGGCGAGCAAATCGCCGCCATTACCGGCGATTTATGCGCGGCCGAAGAAATATTGGCGCTGAAACGCTTAATGGAAGATTTGGGTTCGTCCCATCTGGAATGTCGCCAGGACGGTGCACAATACGATGTCCATGAAGCCGCCGGTTGGCGCTTTAACAGCACCATTGCCGGTATTGAACAAGCTGATTTGATTTTGCTGATCGGCACCAATCCGCGCCACGAAGCGCCCATAATTAATGCCCGCATTCGCAAATCTTGGCGCGCTAATGGCATGCGCGTGATTAATATTGGCAGGGCTTATGATTTAACCTATCCGGTCGAACAGCTCAGTGAAAATCCGGCCGTGTTGCAGCAATTGGTGGATGACCGACATCCGCTGAACGAAGCCATTAAAAATGCTAAAAACCCCATGCTTATTTTGGGCACCGGTGCGGTGCAACGCCGCGATGGCATGGCCGTGCATGGCGCGGCCTATCAACTCGCGCACCGTTATATGAAGCGGGATGGTTGGAACGGCTTTAACTTTTTGCATTTGGCGGCCGCGCGTGCCAGCGCATTGGCTCTCGGCTTTGTGCCACAAGGCAAACAGGGTCGGGACCTCAACGGTATTGTCCTAGGTGTAGCCGATGGCAGCATCAAAGCCGTTTACTTGCTGGCTGCTGATGAAGCGCCGGTGGCTGAAATGGCGGGCAAAACATTTATCATTTACCAAGGCCATCACGGTGACCGCGCGGCCACGCATGCTGATGTCATTTTACCAGGTCTGGCCTATACCGAAAAAAACGGCACCTATGTGAACACAGAAGGCCGCGCCCAGCATGGCCGTCAGGCAGCATTCCCACTTGGCCAGGCTAAGGAAGATTGGAAAATCATCCGCGCGTTATCCGATCATATCGGCGGCAATTTAAATTATGTCACCGTCGCCGATGTGCGGGAAGATTTAGCCAGTGAACACCCAATTTTCGCGAATATTGATCAAATCATCCCCAGCAATTGGGCAGAATTTGGTGCTACGGGACCCATTGAAGCAACGCCATTCATCCCACCGATCACCAATTATTATATGACCGATCCCATTTCCCGTGCCTCCGAAACCATGGCCAAATGCACCGCTGAATTATTACCGCAACAGGAAATCAAACAAGCAGCATAAATGCTTTACCGCTTACCCCTGTTGGTTTTAGGCGTATTGCTACTGAGTGTCAGCTTGGCGTGGAATTGTTATTTACTACCGGCACTGCCAAGCAATTTGGCGCTGTTAATTGCCAGCACAAAAGACAAAAAATACGAATTGCCAGAATTGGTTGAAGGTGAAAATAATTCGATCATACCATTTAAAATATTACGCTTGGATGCCGCAGAATTTGATAATCAGATGCTTAATCTTGCAGCAAATCCCGATTATTCTGCTGAACAGCATCTCTACGCGCCAAATTTTTATGTGCTACCCATCAATCGGGCTGATCACGATTACCAAGCTGATAAAATTCTCAGATTTATTCTGGGAGATATTGATATAGAATTGCTAGCACCACCCACAAATTTATCGCCTGAACGTTGGCAGGCAATATTAGCGCAGCGCCAAATGCTGCAAAAAATTGGGACGCAAAAAAAACAGCCAGTATCCATTAATGCCAAGCTGGATATCGCTTTACTGGGGAAAGCCGTCGAACTGCCAGCAGGTTGGCAGGTGATTACGAGCAAATACAGTTTTTACCGGCCCTGGTTATTTGGCGGTATTATGGATTACGAAATTGTGCCGCGTACTACATTGGAGCATATTGCCACAGGTTACGAAGTAACCGGCTGGCGCAGTTATGATGGCCAGCATTTGGCTTGGCTGGAATTACAGCCAACCATCCAGTTAAGAAATAAAGTAGAGCTCAATAATGAATAACGAATACGAATATGCCGCAAATATGAAAACGGGGCCGTGCAACTTGGCCGATTGGCGGGATGATTTTAAGAAATTATCCACGCTTGATTACGTAATTATTTTCAGTGAATTCATCGGGCATTGTTTGCTGCTTGGCAGTTGTTTGGTTTTCATCGGTTTTCAGTGGGATAAAATACTCGCTTGGCCGCGCTTTGGGATTGTTTTTGGCCTGACCTTATTTTTAAGTGCTGTCGCGTTATACTATCACCAAAAAAACTGGTGTTCTTATATTTACACCTTTGCTTACAGCATATTGGCGGTTTATTTTGCGGTAGTTTCTGGTTGGACGCTGGGTTTTGCGCTGCAACATTCAATATCTGTTACCGCATTTTATGCGGCAATTTTATTGATCATAACCGCCCAACTGCTGCTCATTGCCCGCCTGCCATTAAGCATTAACTGGGGCGCAATGGTTGCCATCAGCTGTTTATTATATGGGATATTTTACATTAATCCCATGCTGATGGGCGCGGCTGAAAATGAACCTTTACGCTATTTTCTGGCCTCAATAGCGTTCCTACTAGGCCTTAACGGCTATGCGCTGGAACGGCGCGGCGCGGTAATGCAAAGCTGCAACACCAGTTATTTCCTCAGCAGCATCACCGTTATGCTCTTTATGGCCTTGGGGCTGTGGCGTGGCTGGTATCAAGATTCAGTGCATATGTTGTTGGTTAGTGCACTCACTATCCTACAGATAGCCGCCGCGTTGTGGCGGCGACGGGTAGAATTTTTCTTCCCCGCTGTGCTTTCCACCCTTATTTTAATAATCGAAATTGTTGATATGCTCAGCTTTTTTGTTATTGATAAATTTACATTTATAACCATTTCATTGGGTATTATCGGCGCTGTCTTTTTATTATTGGTGGTTTTGCTCAGTCAATGGCGAAAAACCAAGCAAAAAGGCTAAATCATCGCTTGCGCTTCGGCCGGCATAAAATTATGCCTAAAGGATAATGAATAATGCCACAGAAAGCCTGACCGCTCTAGATGTGCTGCAAATTATGCAGCGCATTCCGCACCGTTATCCCATGCTATTGGTTGATCGGGTTATCGATCTGATAAAGGGAGAAAGCGCAATCGGCATTAAAAATGTGACCATTAACGAACAGTTTTTCCAAGGCCATTTTCCAAACCAACCCGTTATGCCAGGCGTGTTGATTGTAGAAGCCATGGCCCAGACCGCTGGTATTGTTGTGATGCATGGCATGGGTAATGAAGCCGATGGCAAACTGGTTTATTTTATGGCCATTGATAATGCTAAATTCCGCAAGCCGGTCACGCCTGGTGACCAATTACGGTTGGTGGTCAAAAAAGACCGGAGCCGCGGCATGGTCTGGCGGTTTGTCGGCAAAGCGATGGTGGGCGACCAGGTATATGCCGAAGCTACTTTTACCGCCATGATTGCCGATAAATAATGCCGACCCATATTCATTCAACCGCGATTGTTTCGCCCAAAGCCAACCTGGGGGAAAATGTTATCATCGGCGCATTTTCGGTTGTGCATGATAATGTGCAGATTGGTGATGATACAGTGGTGCATAGTTTTGCCGTGCTGGGTGATGTGCCGCAGGATAAAAAATATAAGGGCGAATCCACGCAATTAATCATTGGCGCGCGCAATGTTATCCGTGAACAGGTAACCATGCACCGTGCCTCCAATAGTGGCAGCGGTGCCACTAAGATTGGCGACGATAACTGGTTTATGGTTGGCAGCCATGTGGCCCATGATTGTGTGATAGGTAATGGCTGTGTGCTGGCCAATAATGCCACCCTTGGCGGCCATGTGCAGGTTGGCAACCGCGTCACAATTGGCGGTCTATCAGCAGTACATCAAAATGTCCAAATCGGCGAGCTGGCAATGATTGGCGGTATGACCGGTGTTGAAAATGATGTCATTCCCTTTGGCTTGGTGATGGGCGACCGCGCGCGGCTGCAAGGATTAAATTTAATCGGGCTCGAGCGTAACGGTTACAGCAAAGAACAAATCAATGCCTTGCGTGGCATGTATCGTGTTTTGTTTGAAAAAGGTGATGGCGTTTTTGCCGAGCGGCTGCAACGCATGCAAGCGGAAACAGCGCCTATGGATCCGGCCGTCCAAACCATCATGGATTTTATCAACGCACCCCGCAAACGCCAGCTTATGCAAGCGCATTAAAATGCCGCTTATTGATTTATCTTTACCGCAATGTATTGGATATTTTGCCTTTATCCTTACCGTTATTGCTTTCTGGCAAAAGAATGACCGCAGACTAATTGCCATTAATGCAATGGCTGCTTTCTGTTGGATTTTTCATTTTGGTTTGCTCGGCAGCTATACAGGTTCTTACACCGAAGCGCTGGTTTTTATCCGTTCTGGCTTTGCTTTGGCCAAACAAACGCCCAAGCAAAAACAGTTTACCAGTTGGATTTTTATCGCCCTATTTATAATCGGCGGTGCCCTCACTCTTAAATATTGGTATGATGCTTTAAGCGTGATTGCCTGCATCTTGGGCACTATTTCTGTTATTCATTGGCAAAAATTTGTTTTACGTTATGGGCTATTGGCATCTTTAACGTTTTGGTTAGCGTATAATGTAGTAGCGGGTTCTATTGGTGGTAGTTTGAGCGGTGCATTTTTAATTATTACGCAAGTTGTTACCTTGCTGCGCATGTATCGGGACCAACATTTAAAGCAGGTCGCAGCATGAACTGGCTAATCGTTGGTCTTGGCAACCCTGGTGCGACTTATGCCAGACAGCGGCATAATATCGGTTTTATGTTTTTGGACAGGTGGCATGCCGCCGCCGATTTGGTGCCCTGGAAAAAGCGGCATGATGCGTTGGTGTGTGAGGGGCGGAGCGGTGATAACAAATATGTTTTTTTAAAACCGCAAACTTTCATGAACCTTAGTGGGCAGGCCGTCCAAAAAGCTTTGCAACATTACCGTTTAAAGCCTGAACAAATGCTCGTGGTGCATGATGATCTGGATTTATCGCTTGGCAAAATCCGCATCAAACAAGCTGGCGGCAATGGTGGGCATAATGGCCTGCGCTCAATCGATCAAGCCATCGGCCCCGATTACTGGCGGTTGCGCATCGGCATCAGCCGGCCGGAAGATAAAAATATGGTGAGCGATTATGTATTGCGTGATTTTGATGCTGAGCAGCAGTTAGTTATCGATGATATATTAAAAAAGCTAGTCGCTCAACGCAGCCAATTATTGGCTGGTGAATTCGCAAAAGTAATGACTAATTTAAATAGTGCCGTCATCCCGACGAAAGTCGGGATCCAGTGACTATAAAGCGCACCGTAGGTGCACAAAATGATAATTTTGCGTCACGCTGTGCATGACGCTTTTTTAATCACTAGATCTCGACTTTCGTCGGGATGACGCATTTAATCCCGTCTTACCTGCATTTGAATTGGGCCTTCGGCTTTGCCGTGGATGAATTGCTGGACATAGGGATTATCGGTTTTATCTAATTCATCAATCGTGCCATGCCAGATGATTTTACCCTGATATAACATCGCCACATGCTTGGCGATTTTGCGGGCACTGGCCATATCATGGGTAATGGTCACCGCTGTCGCGCCCAATTCGGCCACACATTTCACAATCAGATCGTTGATCACATCGCTCATAATCGGGTCTAAGCCCGTGGTCGGTTCGTCAAAGAAAATGATTTCAGGTGCGGTCGCAATGGCGCGTGCCAGTGCCACGCGTTTTTGCATGCCGCCAGATAATTCAACAGGATGCAAATCTGCTACTTCCGCGCCCAAGCCCACATTGGCCAATTTTTGCAGCGCAATTTGCTTGGCTTCCGCGCGTGGCATTTTTTTCGCCTGGGTCAAACCAAACGCCACATTTTCCCAGACCTTCATACTATCAAACAACGCACCGCCCTGAAACAACATACCGAATTTGGGCATGACCTCTTTACGCATTTGCCGATTGCTAATTTGGTTGATATCCACCCCGTCTACCAAAATACTGCCTTTATCGGCCTGAATAAGCTTCAAAATTGATTTAATCGTCACCGATTTACCGCTGCCTGAACCGCCAATAATCACCAGCGAATCGCCCGCCGGAATATCCAAACTAACGTCATTCAACACCACCTTACGGCCGAACCGTTTGCTGACATGATTTAATTGAATTTTGGGGAGCGATTGCATGATTTAGCGTTACCTTATATATAAGTGGCTGGCAATAAAGCTAAAAAAACTTATGAAAGTATTTGAAATAAGAAATTATAATGTGATAATATTCACATAGGAGGAAAACAATGACACAACCAATATATACTGATAAACAAAAAATAGAACATTTTTATGGGAACAATGGTTATTCGC
The DNA here is from genome assembly GCA_965246945.1 of Alphaproteobacteria bacterium. Classification (GTDB taxonomy): domain Bacteria; phylum Pseudomonadota; class Alphaproteobacteria; order UBA11073; family UBA11073; genus CBDFFW01. The sequence continues at coordinate 1,211,109 of CBDFFW010000001.1, read as the reverse complement.
TAGAATCTGGACTCGATACAAAAATTAAACGAGATTTTGCTAACAGTAAAGGTGTTGTTACTTATTTAAGTCCAGATTTATTTACTGTCACTCATCCAGATGATAAAAACGGATTTTATGAGAGTAAATTTGAAGCATGTGGAAAATATTCACAAGGAAATCATAGTGCCACCGCTTGGTTTCGGGACGCTTGGGGGAGATTTGGCACTCCAGAATATATGACACCATATTCATATCTCGCAGGCCATCATTTTGCTAAAGTAGGTGTGGCTAAAGTTGTTTCTAAGTTGTTAAAACGTGCGTCACATCGTTCTCCAGTATTAACTCAAAAAATTGATGATGGTTTTAGAAGAGTTTGTGGATTACAGCCAAGATAAATCAACGAAATGGCGGCTCGTAAGGGCCGCGTAGTTTGCGGCTGTGCAGAATATGGCGTGGCTCAATGATCAAACTTTCCAATGCACGCAGGCCAATCAGCAGATGGCCTTCGATTTGCTGTTGGTAAAAACTATCGGCCAGGCCTGGTAGTTTGGGAATGCCGTGCAGCGGCTTATCAGAAACGCATAGCAGCGTGCCATAAGGAATGCGGTTGCGGTAACCATTGGCGGCAATCGTGGCCGATTCCATATCGACAGCGATCGCGCGACCCTGATGGAACATTTGCGCCAATTTGTGTTGTGGCAGAAATTCCCAATTGCGGTTGGCGGTGGTCAGCACCGCGCCGGTGCGGACGATGCTTTTTTGTTCATACCCTTCCACTTGCCGAATGGCGGTAATCGCTTTTTTCAGCGCGATTTCCATTTCGGCCAGATTGGGAATGGGGATGGTGAGCGGCAATAAATCATCCAGCACATGGTCGTCGCGGATATAGGTATGCGCTAGCACATAATCACCAATCCGCTGCCGCGCATCCAGGCCGCCACAATGACCGAGCATCAGCCAGCAATGTGGACGCAGCACGGCGATATGATCGGTAATCGTTTTCGCATTCGACGGACCCACGCCAATATTCACCAGTGTAATGCCATCATTACCTGGCCGCACTAAATGATAAGCCGGCATTTGCGGGCCGCGTGGCAAAGCGTGATCCTGCCGCAGCACTGTCCCATCGGCTTGCTTAATCAACGTATAGTCCGGCGTAATAAACTGCGTGTAATCATCCAAATGCAGGGCATTGCGCCTGCCTTGCAGCGCCTCTTCCGCATAACGCGCGAAGCGGTCCACATAGGCGGCATAATTGGTAAACAGCACAAAGCTTTGAAAAGCGGATGCTGGCGTGCCGGTATAATGCTGCAGCCGTGATAGGCTGATATCCATGCGCGGCGCACTGTATAAAGATAGTGGATGGGGTTGCTGCAGTGGCGGTTGATCGACAATTTCATCATCAATTGCGCCCAAATCCGGCAGCGTAAAATGATTACCCAGTATATCCCGCTGGGTTGGCGTTAGGCGGCCCAAAGCTTGCGGATGCTGCAACACAAAGGGCAGGGGGATCGGGATGTTGCTCAGCCCAATATGCGGCTGCACATTATAACGCGCAATCAGCGGCGCAATTTGCGCCACCAAATAATCATGAAATAAATTTGGCTGAGTAATAGTGGCAACATATTCGCCAGGGGCATAAACAAAACCGGAAGATTCGCGGTTATCCACCGGCTGCAACGCGGAAATCTGAAAACGGATTTGCGGGTAATGCGCCAGCACTGGTTGGGCCATATGCTCGCCGCGTAAAAACGGTTCAAATTGCCGCAGGATTTTGGCAATTTCCTGTTCATAGAGCAGCCGCAGTTTAACAACCGCCTGTTCCGCCAGCGCTTGTGCAGTTGGACTAATGTTGGCAGCTGAATCCATTATTAAATAGCTTATGGCCTTTATAGGATAGCGCCAAGTAAGAATTCTTGGTTGTCATCCCCAGCCTATGGTCGAGGATGACAAAAAAATTAACTTTCTTGCACCACGATATCTTGATCCAAGATATCATTCAGTACGCCTTTTAATGAACCGCGGCGGCTGGTGGCTGGTTTTTTAGCTTTGGCTGGGTCAATTGCCCGTTCACTGCGATCTAATTTTTTGCCAGCTAAAACCTGTTTCACTTCATCACCCGTCAATGTTTCATATTCCAATAGGGCATTGGCCAGGAAATCAAGCTCATCTTTATACTGCATTAAAACCTGCCGCGCTTTCAGTTGTGCTTCATCAATAATGCGCTGCACTTCTTCATCGATCATTTTACCGGTCGCGCCCGAAACATATTTACGGTTGGAATAATCAATAAAGCCGAGCTTATCACTCATCCCATATTCGGTGACCATTTTACGCGCAATTTTGGTGGCTTGTTGAATATCGGAAGAAGCGCCACTGGTCACTTTGTCATGCCCGAAAATCATTTCTTCGGCGACGCGCCCGCCAAAGGCCACGGCTAAATCCGCTTTGAATTTTGCGAAGCTGTAAGAAAGGCGATCGCCCTCTGGCAGCCGCACCACCATCCCCAAGGCAAACCCGCGCGGGATAATGGTCGCTTTATGAATGGGGTCAGACTCGGGTTCGTGATACGCAATGACCGCATGGCCGGCTTCGTGATAGGCGGTTAGTTTTTTTTCTTTATCACTCATCACCATGGAACGGCGTTCCGTGCCCATCATTACTTTGTCTTTGGCATCTTCAAATTCCGCCATGCTAACCACTTTTAGATTACGGCGCGCGGCCAGCAAGGCAGCCTCATTCACCAAATTGGCCAAATCAGCACCTGAGAAGCCCGGCGTGCCACGCGCAATGGTGCGCGGGTCAACATTATCGGCCAGTGGTGTTTTGCGCATATGTACTTTTAAGATTTTTTCACGCCCGCCAATATCGGGATTATCAATAATCACTTTGCGGTCAAACCGGCCAGGGCGCAACAGGGCTGGATCTAACACATCCGGCCGGTTGGTCGCCGCGATAATAATCACGCCTTCATTGCCTTCAAACCCATCCATCTCCACCAGCATTTGGTTGAGCGTTTGCTCGCGTTCATCATTCCCGCCGCCAATACCCACGCCGCGGTGCCGGCCGACGGCATCAATCTCATCAATAAAAATCAAACAAGGTGCATTTTTCTTGCCCTGTTCAAACATATCACGCACACGGCTCGCGCCCACGCCGACAAACATTTCAACGAAATCCGAACCAGAAATACTAAAGAATGGCACGCCCGCTTCACCCGCCACGGCACGCGCCAGCAACGTTTTACCGGTACCAGGTGACCCGACCAATAAAACCCCTTTGGGAATTTTACCGCCCAAGCGCTGGAATTTTGGTGGATCTTTCAAAAATTCAACAATTTCCTGCAATTCATATTTCGCTTCATCAATACCGGCGACATCTTCAAAAGTGACTTTGTTTTTATTCTCGCTCAGCAATTTGGCTTTCGAGCGGCCAAAACCAAAAGCGCCGCCGCGCCCGCCTTGGCCTTGTTTCATCATGTACACATAAAAACCAATCAACAGTAGCACTGGCAAAATGGAGAACAACAAATTGCTGAAGAAACCTGGGTGCTCCTCCGGCTCACCGCTCACTTTTACTTTATGCGCCCGCAAATCGCTGATTAATGCGGGATCTGGCAATAAAAATGTTGAAGCCTTAGTGCCATCAGTCATTGAAACCAATAATTGGTCGCCCTGGATAATCACTTCCGAAACTTTGCCGTCTTCGACTTGCGTCATCAAATCTGAATAGGCGAGTTTTTTACCGTGCTGCGCGGTTTGCGTATTATACAGCATTTGGAATAAACCGGCGAAAACCAGCCCAGCCAAAAGCCAAATTAATAAGGTGCGGCCCCAATTTTTCATACTTTTTCTCCCGCCAAGCTTGCTGGCGCTGTCTCTTTAGCTAAAGTTAAGGGCTTGAATTAAAATTGCAATGACTGCTTTTCATTTCTTCCGGATAAATATGTAATGAGTTATCCCGCTGCGGCCGAAAATACAACCCGCCCAGCGTGGCGGCCTTAAACGGCTTGGGATTGTCCCATAGTTTGGCCGCCATATTGTGCAGGCGTGCTTGCCTCATAAATTTTTGCTGCGGCTGGGCGGCCTCAATCACCTGGCGCAAGCCAAGCAGGCGAACTGGCTCTGGCCATTTATGCCAGGCTTGATAATTCCAGATTAAGTGATTGGGATGATAACGAACGGTTTCTGCCAAACCACTCTGCGCTAAATCATGCAACCATTTTTGCATGCTTTGCCCCTGTTCTTGGCCCTGCAGCAATTGATCAGCGCTGGTTTCATCATTCAATTCCGCCAATATTTTACGGATACGAACCCGCGTAAAGCGCAAATTATCATTGCTGGGATCTTCAATATAAGGCTGGCCAAATTCATAGCAGGTTTTTAATAGCCGGCTTTTTGGAATAGTGAGCAGCGGGCGGAGCAAACGTAAGTGGTCACGATAGTTGACCGCTTGCATACCGGCCAGGCCAATCAAACTGCTGCCTTTAATAAAACGTAAAAAAACGGTTTCAGCCTGATCATCTTGGTGATGGGCGGTTAGCAAATGCAAAATGTGCTGCTGCCGGCAAAATGTTTCCAATAAATCATACCGCACTTGGCGAGCATTGGCTTGAATAGCAGTAGTAGGCTTGTTGCCTGCCCAATTTAAAATATGATGTTCGATCCCCAATGCTTGGCACCACTGAGCTACCTGCTTGGCTTCCGCCGCGCTTTCAACACGTAATTGATGATCAACCGTTAAGGCAATAACCCGCCCGCCCTGGGGCCGTGCCCAAAAATCAGCCAGGCACAACAATGCCATGCTGTCACCACCTCCTGATACACCCATAGCTAACACTGGCGCTGGTTCATACGGGGCCAGCGCTGCCATACAATCGGCAAATTCAACAGGGGTGAGTGATTCCGTCACTTTCAAAAATGATAGCCAAAAAACAGTAGATATTCTAACTTTCCTCATCCTGAGCTTGTCGAAGGATGCTTAACTTGGATGTTAGCTGGAGCATCCTTCGACAAGCTCAAGATGAGGTAGCATAATGAAAACAAAAACAGTTACGGTAGAATTAGGTGCACGCAGCTATGCAATCGATATTGGGCAAGGATTATTGGCGCAAACCGGGCAATATTTAGGGCGATTAGCAACCAAACAAGCGGTTATTATTACCGATCAAAATGTAGAGCCGCTTTATGCGGCAGCGATCCAGGATTCACTTCAGCAAAGTGGTGTAATTTTAAAAGGAATAGTGACGGTAGCAGCGGGGGAGGGTAGCAAAAACTTTGCCACCTTCCAATCTGTTTGCGAGCAAGTTTTGGGATTTGGAATCGATCGCCAGACAATGGTCATCGCCCTGGGCGGCGGAGTCATTGGTGATTTAGCCGGTTTTGCCGCCGCCAGTATTTTACGCGGTCTGCCATTTATTCAAGTGCCAACCAGCTTGCTTGCCATGGTGGATAGCAGCGTAGGGGGTAAAACGGGCATCAACACGCCGCAGGGCAAAAACCTCGTTGGTGCTTTTTATCAGCCTAAAGCAGTGATCATTGATATTGATACGTTGCAAACACTCTCACCACGCGAAATGCGGGCGGGTTATGCTGAAATCATCAAATATGGGCTGATTAAGGATCCAGACTTTTTTGCCTGGTGCGAAGCGCACGGCAAAAAGTTGCTGAACAAAGATATAATTGCTTTACAGCACGCCATCGAAATTTCCTGTCACAGCAAAGCGCAAATTGTTGGCACAGATGAATTTGAAGAAAGCGGCGAACGTGCACTGCTCAATCTCGGCCACACTTTTGGCCATGCTTATGAAGCCTTATGCGGTTATAGCGATAAATTGCTGCATGGTGAAGCGGTAGCATTGGGCTTAATCCAAGCAGCTAAATTATCACAAATCATGGGTTTGTGCGATGAAACTGTGGTGCAACGTATTCACACCCATCTACAAAATACCGGCTTACCAACCGATCCTAAACTATTCGGAAATTTTTCTGCTGCTGATGTTTTGGCTTGTATGCAACGCGATAAAAAAACCACTGATGGCCAATTAAATTTCATCCTGTTAAATAAAATTGGCTCTGCGCAAATGGTTAAAAATGTGCCAACTGATTTAGTCCGCACCGTTTTAAATTAGCGCTTATTTTCTAAAGTTAGTTAAATTACCGCTCGTACCGTTGTTAATATCATCCGGCGACAGGGTTGGACTTGAAACATCGCCCAAGTTTTTAAAGCTTAGCGTGAACGAGAAAGTATCACCGGAAGATTCTCCGCGGCGTGAGGTGTAATCCCGTTGCGCGCTGATATGGAATGAAAAGCATTCATCATCATACGTAAACTGAATACCGCGGTTTAATAAACCACTTTCATAACTGCCGCCGCCCAAATCGCGCAAATCGTAAAAAGTGGAGGCCCATTGTTTATTAATTCTAGTCGTGAACTGATTATGCAATTGTTCATGCGTGGTTGGGAAAGTGCTGGCATCGGTTGTCGTTGCCGTGCTGGTTGTGGCCGTATTATTGGCAATGTTATTATTCAGCAAATAAGTACCGCTCCACCGCAAAATGCCGCGCCCCAAGCCCCAATTAACTTCATGCCGTTCGGAAGTAAAATTATCACCGTTTAAGCGGAACCGGTAATCGATATCAACCTCGTCTTTATGCATCGCCAAAAATTGGCCAACCCAATCGGATTGATGATCGGTTAAACCGGAATTAATCGGATAATTTTCACGGCCTGCCAATTGGTAACTTTGCCCGAACATAAAGGAAGCATTGCTGCCCATGCGATTGTGGTAAGCCGCTACCCGTGCGCCGTAAGTCACGCGCGTGCCGTCTTCAACGCGGTCCAAGCCTTGATAGCGATTGGTGCTAAATAAATTGGTCGCCTCAATCTCTGGGTTTTGGCTGTCTTCATCAGGGATATCGTTGTTGCGCAAGCGCGGCATGGTTTGCAGGGCAATCTCCGGTGTTAACACATAAGTTAGCTTTTTATTCGCGCTTAACTGCTGCAATGGATAGCTTAAACCATAACGCGCCAATGGTATTAACCGGCTAGCGTTATAGTTGTTATCCGTGATGGAACCGCCCAAGGCTGGATCGGCATTTTGTACCCAATAATTATCAGCGCGTATATTGGCATCCCACCGGCTGACCAAACCGGTCGCGCGGTTAATATCCTGCCGCTGCCAACCTAAATTGCCCGAACTCCGCTGCACATCCTGCAAATCATCTGAGCGCGCAATGCCCAGGAAACTGCCATCCAAACTCCATCGCCCGCCAAAAGTCTGGCCAGCTTTGCCCGTGGCACTATACCGCACCCAGGGTAAAATATTGGGCTGGGTGCCTGGCGTAATAATCCGCAAATCCTGGAATTGATAACCTTCAATACTCAACCAGCTGCGCTCTGTAAAACGTTCGGCGAATGCCCGGTTACGCAACACATCGGTATACTTATAATTATATTGCCGCAAAAAGTTATCATCGCTGGTGCGGGCAACTTCAAAACCCGTGCGCCAGGTATTCGATAAATCGAAACGGCCCTGACCATTATATTGCCAGCGCTCGGTATCATAAATCGTGCCTTTATTGGTGGCGATATCGCCTTCAGCGGCGCTGCCGCCTAAACTGATAATACCATTCCGATACCGCCGCCGCCATTGCACACCGCCCAATGGACCTTGTTTGCTGGCATTGCCTAATTCAAATGTGGCATCTTGATCAGGCGCAATGGCATCATAGTAATAACCACGTGAGACAAAGCCGATATCGCTCCGTTCAACAAATCTGGGCGGTAAAAACCCGCTTTTCTGTTTGATACTGGGATCCGGATGCGAAAAATAGGGCGTATAAAAAATCGGCAGGCCCCACATGTCCATCCACGCATCGTGATAAATAATCCGCTGATCTGTTTCATCACGGCGGATTTCTTTGGCATGCAATTGCCAAATGGGCGGTCGGCTGGGATCTTCCTTGCACAATTCGCATGAAGTGAATGTTCCGCGCTCCAGCACAGTTAGTGTTTTGCCATCATCCGTATGTTCCCGATGCGCTTCCCGCGCTAATAGCCGCGATTTATCTTTAAACAACATCCCGAATTGGGACGCATTACCCACGCCCAGCTGTTTGTTCAACTCTAACTCATCCGCAACCACCATTTCGCCGGTATCCTGCACCAACCGCACATGGCCGCGCGCGTAAATTTCGCCGGTATCCTGGTGGTATTCAACTTCATCGGCCAGCAACGTATAAGGCTGATTCACAATTTGCACAGTGCCGCGCGCAATCACCACATGGCCTTGGCTTAGCGTTTCAACTTCATCGGCCCATAACAGGTAATCGGTATCGGTCGGTTTGGTAAATTCAATCGGGGTTTTGCCTTGAATGGCGGCGTAAGTTGGTGCCACGCTGAGGAATAATCCCAAGCCCGCCAAACCCACCATCCATGCCAATTTTTGGCGCATCCATTTTACCGATAGCGGTTGTTGCGCTGATTTGGCAATCTCTGCCCCTTCGCCAGGCTTTGCCTGCCGTAATTTACTGCTTATAGTGGTATAAGCGTATGATAAAAGTCACACATCGGGTTAAAAATCCAGCCTGGCGCCCTTTATTGGCCGGACAGCGGCCAGGCTTGCAACGGCTACTAGTATTAACCACCATGGCCAAAGAAAACCTGCCGCCACGTTTAACAGTTGATATTTTGTGGACCAATAACGCTGAAATCCAACAGTTAAATACCCAATGGCGCGGCAAGGATAAGCCTACCAATATTCTATCTTTCCCAGCCGGTTATCTGGAAAACCCGCCAGATTTTTTATCTGAAATCCCGTTAGGTGATTTGGTGCTGGCCTATGAAACCATTGCTGCCGAGGCCCAAACGCTGGGCATATTGCCACTGGCCCATATTCAGCATCTTGTGGTGCATGGCACCTTGCATTTACTGGGTTTTACGCATGATGGTGACACAGACACTGAAATCATGCATAATTGGGAAATTGAAATCTTGAGCCAAGCTGGTGCACCCAATCCCTATCTCCCTTACTTAAACGATGAATAACCCCGAACCCGAATCCCCTGAACCGTTTAGTCCGTATAAGCCGAACGGAACACCACTTGCCAAGGCACAACCCTGGCGTGCCTGGCTGCAAAAATTATGGCAGCCTGAACCAGCATTGAATGATAGCCGTGGGACAGAAGGGGATATGCCAGCCGAAGAACAAACCCAGCAGGCTATTTTATCCGAAAAACTGCTCGATCTACATGAACTTACCGTGGTTGATGTGATGACCCCGCGGGCGGATATCATCGCCGTTGAGCTTAATTGCGGTTTGCAGGATTTACTCAAAATAATTGTCGAGCATCCTTTCAGCCGTCTGCCAGTTTACCGCGGCGAATTGGATGAAGTGATCGGCGTGGTGCATATCAAGGATATTTTGGATAGCCTGGTTACTGAGCAGAATTTTGATTTGGGCCGTGTGATCCGTGATACCAAATTCGTAGTGCCGTCTATGCCGGTTTTGGACCTGCTACTAGAAATGCGGCAAACCCGCGTGCATATGGCGATGGTGATCGATGAATATGGCGGGATTGATGGCTTAGTAACCATTGAAGATCTGCTTGAACAAATCGTCGGCGATATTGAAGATGAACGGGATCATGCGCAGCCAAAAATGATCGCGCTGGGTGATGGCATTTGGCTAAGCGATGCGCGTCTGTCCTTAGACGATTTTGCCCGCACCGTTGGCGATAATATTCTGTCCGATGCCGAATATGAAGAGGCAGACACGCTGGCCGGTTTAGTGATGGCCTTGCACGACCGCGTCCCCAAACGCGGCGAAACAGTCGAACATCCCAATGGCATTGCTTTCGATATTCTAGAAGCCGATAACCGCCGCGTCAAACGCCTGCGCGTCCGCCGGATAAAGCCAGTTGAAACAACAGCCGCCAATTAATTGACCGTATAATGGCCTACCTCGTTTTAAAAAGTTTCATTTCCGGCATTATCGTGCTGCTGATTTCTGAAGTCGCCAAACGCAATGCTGCTTTCGGTGCCTTGGTTGCTTCACTACCGGTTGTTTCGGTGTTGGGTATGATTTGGTTATGGCAGGAAACGAAAGACTCAAAAAGGCTGGCACTGCATTCGGAAGCAACATTTTGGTTAGTGTTGCCATCGCTTCCCATGTTTTTGATCTTGCCGCGCTTATTAAATGCCGGAATTAACTTCTATTTTGCCTTGGCCATTTGCTGTGTGATTACGGCATTACTTTATGTAGGCACAACTTATTTGCTGCCAAAAATTGGTATTAAATTTTAAAATTTTTTAGTGCCCTGTTGAGCCGTCGCATTTTGAAAAGCCGCCTTGTCTAAAATAATCAAATAAGCATTTGTCTTATCACTATAGTGCGAGACATGGGTCACCACCGAAAAATCTGGCCAAATGCTGATATGCACTGGCAGAAAACTACGCATAAATACACAAATGAAGATCAAACCAATCGGAATAGTTAGTAGATCTTTTAAAAATAATTGCGGTAACTTATTTGCCAGGGCGGGAACAGGAAATTGCTCAGCGCAATAACACGGCCTTGGTTATCGGTAATGAGTTTCATTAAATCTTAAATATACAAATTACTCTTTGTTGTCATCCTCGCGCACAGCGCGGGGATCCACATAATTGAGATATGGATCTCCAGCTTCTCGTTGGTCGATTGAGGATGACAAAATTTACTGGCAAGCCAAGCATTCTTCGTAATTTGCCACTTCCTGCGGCATCGATAACGGCAGGCGTGGTTCAAATTCGCCGGATAATGGTGGCACTTGGCCAGTCATTTTTTCTGCCTCACCAGGCACTTGGTCGACCGCGGCGCGGTGCGAAGCCAGATTTTTCTCGCTACTCGCATCCGAACTTTCAGCGCGTTGGATCGACAGTGACCGGCAGTAATACAGCGATTTAATGCCGCGTTCCCAGGCCATAAAATGGATTTTGTGCAAATCCCGTTTATGCACATCCGCCGGCAAGAAAATATTCAGCGATTGCGCCTGGCAAATAAATGGCGTGCGGTCACCGGCCAACTCGATCAACCAGCGCTGATCTAATTCAAACGCCGTTTTATAAACCATTTTTTCATGCTCACTCATGAAATCCAGATGCTGGACGGAACCACCATTGACGGTAATCGAATGCCAGGTTTCCGGTTTGTCTTCACCTTTTTCGGCCAATAACCGCTGCAAGCTTTCATTCCTCACTTCAAATGAGCCCGACAGCGTTTTATGCGTAAACACATTAGCGGCAATCGGTTCAATCCCTGGCGAAGTTCCGCCCGTAATAATCGAAATTGACGCAGTTGGGGCAATCGCCATTTTATTAGAAAAGCGTTCCATAATGCCGTAATCCGCCGCATCCGGGCAGGGGCCACGCTCATGTGCCAGTTTCACGCTTGCGGCATCGGCCTGGCGTTTAATTTGTTGGAAAATCCGGTTGTTCCAAACTTTGGCCATCACCGATTCAATTGGCACGCTTTGGCTTTGCAGGAAGCTGTGTAGACCCATCACGCCAAGCCCGACCGAGCGTTCCCGCTGCGCCGCATATTTGGCACGCCACATATCATCCGGCGCTTTTTTAATAAAGTCTTCGAGCACGTTATCGAGGAAACGCAGGCAATCTTCGACAAAAGTTGGATGGTCTTGCCATTCCAGGAATTTTTCTAAATTCAATGAAGACAAGCAACACACGGCTGTCCTTTCTTTACCAAATTGATCAACGCCAGTCGGCAACGTAATTTCGCTGCACAGGTTTGACATTTTCACATTCAAACCCGCGAGCTTATGATGCTCCGGAATCGCGCGGTTGACATGGTCGATATATAAAATATACGGTTCACCTGTTTCCACGCGGGCAGTCAGAATTCTAATCCATAACCCGCGGGCAGAAACACGCTCCATCACCTGGCCGTCTTTGGGCGAGGTCAGCGCCCATTCATCATCATTAGCGACCGCCCGCATAAAGGCATCAGTGATCACCACCGCATGATGCAGGTTAAGCGCTTTCCGGTTCGGGTCACCACCGGTTGGCCGACGAATTTCAATAAATTCTTCAATTTCCGGATGCGTGATCGGCAGATAAACCGCCGCCGAGCCGCGGCGGAGAGAGCCTTGTGAAATCGCCAATGTCTGGCTGTCCATCACTTTAATAAACGGCACAATTCCACTGGTTTTACCCGCGCCGCGCACACTTTCACCAATCCCGCGCAAATTACCCCAATAGCTGCCAATCCCGCCACCGCGTGCCGCCAGCCACACATTTTCATTCCATAAGCCGACAATGCCTTCAAGGCTATCGCGCGCTTCGTTCAAAAAACACGAAATCGGCAAACCACGTTCGGTTCCGCCATTGGAAAGGACAGGCGTGGACGGCATAAACCACAAATTGCTGATATAATCATATAACCGCTGGGCATGCGCACTATCATCGGAATAATAAGTCGCAACGCGCGCAAAAACATCCTGAAAGGATTCATCTTCGGGCAGCAGATACCGGTCAGCCAAAGTGGCCTTACCAAATGCGGTTAGCAAATCATTGCGGGTATGATCCACCCGAATACGGGTTCCGCTTTCCACTTGCATGACATCGAACATTTTGGCCTCCAGGCTTTAACAAAGGTACACACAATTGGCGCTTTTTCAACGCCCTGTCTAGGGGCATTATTAACCTTCAAACAAGAAAGCTAAAAAGTAACCATGCACAACAGATTGTGTCTGTCTCTCTATAAGAATACCATATTTTGTTACATACAATAAAAAAGTTTTTGATAAGGTTTTTCAAAAGGCAGCCAAATTAATGGTTAATTTTCTATAAATTCAGCTGTTTAAAACACTCTTCCACAGCGCTCTAAAATTACCCACAGAAAAATATTTTTGGTTGACCGGCCTCACGACTCTTTTTTTAGCAGACACACCACACGATATTTTGTGGCCAATAGTATTCTGCTGCTTGCTCCGCGTCTAAGGTTACGCTAGTGTCCGCATGAAATGAAACTCAGTATCGACCGCGCCACGCTCGTTAAAGCACTCGCTCATGTGCAATCAATTGTTGAAAAACGGAACACCATTCCCATACTTGCCAATGTCTTATTGCAAGCGGATGGCGATAATTTATCGCTCTCTGCAACTGATATGGACCTACAGGTTGTTGAGAGTATTAGCGCGAAAGTTAGCCAGGGCGGCGCGACCACCACACCGGCTCATACTTTATACGATATCGTCCGCAAATTGCCGGATGGCGTGATGATTGATTTGGCTGGCGGCAATAATGCCTCCATGCTCACGCTGACTGCGGGTCGCTCGAACTTTAAACTCGGCTGTTTGCCCGTGGCCGATTTCCCGCAATTAAGCGGTGATGATCTGGCTATGCGTTTCACGCTGTCACCAACTGAACTTAAAGGCTTGATCGACCGTGCAAAATTCGCCATGTCGACCGAGGAAACAAGGTATTATTTAAACGGCATGTATATGCATGCGGCGACCGGTTCATTTTTACGGACTGTGGCGACCGATGGTCACCGCCTCGCACGCATTGAAATGAGCTTGCCGGATGGCGCATCTGAAATTCCAGGCGTGATTATCCCGCGTAAAACAGTTACTGAATTACGTAAATTGTTGGATGAAAATGCGTCTTCAGTCGAGGTCGCGGTTTCAGCAGCTAAAATTCAATTCAAATTCGGTAATGTGCGACTCACTTCAAAATTAATTGATGGCACTTATCCGGATTACGAACGTGTGATTCCAGCTGCGAACGAAAACATGCTGGAAGTATTAACCAAGGATTTGGCCGCGGCCGTTGACCGCGTTTCCACAGTCGCAACCGATAAGACCCGCACCATTAAAATGACCATTGATGGCGCAACGATGACCCTGTCGGCGCAAAGTCCGGAAAGCGGCTCGGCAGTGGAAGAAGTCGAAATTCAATATGCCGGCCCGCCCATCGAAATCGGCTTCAATGCGCGCTACTTACAAGATATCACTAGCCAGATTGATGGCGAAACCTGCACCATCCGCCTGGCCGATGGCTCCCAACCCGCCATTATCCGCGATAAGGATAATGAAAACAGTCTTTTTGTACTAATGCCAATGCGGGTAATGGGTTAATTTATATGCCTGCTAATACTTATTGACGTACATTATTGAATACGTTATAATGTATTTAATATGCACCATATGACAATTACAGAATTTCGCAAGCATACTGCCAAAGCGGCTGATCAAGTAGAGCAAGATTATACGCCAATGTTATTAACGCGTGGTAATAAAAAACCTCTTGTTATTATGTCGCTTGATCAGTTTTCTTCTTATGAAGAAACCGCTTATTTAATGAGTACGGAAGCCAATCGTAAGGCTTTAAAAGAAGCAATTGCCGATGTAAAAGCCAATCGGAATTTAACTACCTTTAACACTTTGGAAGATGCAATTGCTTTTGCCGAAACTGAAGCAGAAAAAAAGAAAACAGATAGTTGATGCCCGTTAAATTTGAAGACAAAGCGCTCAAAGCTTATATGGAATTTGGTCTTTTTGATAAAAAGAAATTTCAAAAAATAAACGCATTAATTAAAGATATTCAGCGCAATCCCTATATTGGTATTGGCAAACCAGAAGCGCTTAAATATGAATATAGTGGGTTTTGGTCACGCCGAATTGATGACGAGCATCGTTTAGTTTATGAAGTTGATGGCGACACAATCACTATTGCGCAATGTAAATTTCACTATTGATTAACGAATCTTGCGATACTTTAATATATTATTTAACCTTATTAAATGGCAGATAAATTAAAGGTTTTAGTGATCGGCAGCGGTGGGCGGGAACACGCTATTTGCTGGAAAATCAGCCAATCGCCATTGCTGGCTGAATTACATGCGGCACCAGGTAATCCAGGTATTGGCCAGCATGCACAATGCCACACGGTCAAAGCAGATGATATTACTGGTTTGGTCGCCCTAACGCAAAAACTGCAAATTGATTTAGTGGTTGTTGGCCCTGAAATACCATTGGCGGCAGGTTTAGTGGATACGCTACGTGTTGTGGGTATCCGCGCCTTTGGTCCGGATCAGGCCGGTGCACAATTAGAATCATCCAAAGTTTTCATGAAAGATTTATGCAGTCGAGCAGGGGTGCCAACGGCGCGTTATGCCCGCTTTACCGATGTAGCAGCGGCCCAAGCGTATTTGGAAAACCATCCCATGCCGGCGGTCATTAAAGCCGATGGTTTGGCGGCTGGTAAGGGCGTGATTATCGCCCAAACCAAAGCGGAAGCACAGGCCGCTGTGCATATAATGCTGGTGGATTTGGAATTTGGTGCCGCAGGCAGCGAAATTGTCATCGAAGAATTTTTGGCTGGTGAAGAAATCAGTTTCTTTGCTTTATGCAGCGGCCGTTCAACCGTAGCCATTGGTGCTGCTCAGGATCACAAACGTGCCTTTGATGGCGATCAAGGTCCCAATACCGGCGGTATGGGTACTTATGCGCCCGTGCCCTGGTGGAATGCAGAATTGGAACAACAAGCATTGGAAACCATGGTGCAACCGACATTAGATGCGATGGCCATGCGCGGCACACCATTCACTGGCATTTTATTTGCCGGTTTGATGATCGATCGCATTAACACCATACCGGCAATGAAACTACTCGAATTTAATACCCGTTTTGGCGATCCCGAAACCCAAGTGATTTTGCCGCGTTTGCAGGATGATTTATTGGCCTTGTTTGACCAAGCGGCCCGCGGGCATCTGCCAACCACGCCGCTCACTTTCACCGATCAAGCCGCTGTTTGCATTGTTTATGCCGCCAACGGTTATCCAGGGGATTATGTTAAAAACACTGTTATTCAAGGTGCTGATAATTTACAGCTTACACCCGATAGCTTGCTATTTCATGCTGGTACTACGCAGGTGAATGGTCAGCTCCAAGCATATGGCGGTCGTGTATTGAATATTGTGGGTCTAGGCGCAGATTTAACAGCTGCTAAAGCAGCGGCATATCAGGCAATCAGCAAAATCAACTGGCCAGATGGCTTTTACCGTAAAGATATCGGCCATCGTGCGGCTTAATTAAACATTTGGTTTTTGCCGAATGGCATCGCGAATTTCTTGCAGCAAAACTTCTTGGCGTGGTGGCGCAGCGAAAGCATCAACAGCTTTTTGGGTACGTAATAATTTATTGATTTGCCTTACCAGAAAAAAAACAACCAGGGCTACAATCAAAAATTTGATAATCGCATTTAAAAATAAACCATAAGCAATAACCGGCGCACCAGCGGTTCTGGCTGCTGTAAGATTGGCGTAACTACCAGCATCCAACGACACAAACAAATCTGAAAAATCGATTTTGCCGGTGGCCAAACCGATCAGCGGGCTGAAAATATCTTTAACCAGCGAATCAACAATCGAGGTAAACGCGGCACCAATGATCACGCCGACCGCCAAATCCATCACATTACCACGGGTAATAAAAGCTTTGAATTCTTCGAGAATAGATGGTTTTGTGTCGGTCATGACCGCTAATTTATTGAAAAACTGATAATTGGCAATAAGTTAAATGAACCGTCGATAATTTAACATAATATATATTATCACATTTAAACTAATACTATAAATTTTGTGTAAAGGCTTTATAATAGTCTGAATGCGAACGAATCTTTTTGCCGCCATTAAAAAAGAGCTCTCTCTGTGGCAGCAAAACGGCCAACAATGCCATTTTTGGTGGCGTGATGATGACGCAACTCAGGATACACCTGCTTTGCAGAAATTAATCGATTTACATCAACAAACCAAAATTCCCGTGGCGCTGTCTGTGATTCCGAAATTCGCGCATGTCACATTGTTGCAGCAAATTAAAAATTTACCGCAAATTTCTATTCTGCAACATGGCTGGCAACACCGAAATTATGAATTACCTGAACAGCCTTTTTCTGAATTTGGCTCCTCCCGCGATTCTGAAATTATTCGCCAGGAGTTAAGAACTGGCCGCAATTTATTAAAGGCCATGTTTGCGAAACAATTTGTCACTGGCTTTGTGGCGCCTTGGAATAATTTAGCAGCCAAGCATTGGCCGGAATTTGATCAGTATGATTTGGTTTCTTTCCATGATGGTGCGGCCAATCAAATGCCGTCCAAATTTAAACAATTGAATGTCCATATCGATATCTTACGCTGGCGCAAATACCCTAAATTTCGCGGGACAACGCGGACAATTAAAGCAATTCTTAAACAATTAAAGCAGCGCCGCACCGATCAACAATTTGATAAACCTATCGGTATTATGTCCCATCATTTGGTTATGGATAATGCTAGTTGGCAGTTTTTAACCAAGCTTTTAAATTTTTTAAGACAAGAAAGTGTTGTGCAATTTCTTGATATTCAAAGTCTTTCCAAACGCTGGGCGAGTAATGATAACAAGCCCATCCCCGCAGCCACCCATATTCGGGTTTATGGCGATGTCACGGCAAAAGTCGCTGTCGCATCTAATATGATTTTTTGATCAACGGACATTCCGCCCGCTGTACTGCTGGACATTCCGGCTGAGCCTGCCACCGACATTTCTGCATCAGCCATTGGCGCGCGCATGGCTTTGGCCATCATTGGCCGCGACATACCATAATTGGAGGCAAAATCGACACGGGCAATGCGGTAAGTGCGCCCTTTGAATTGTGTATTAATCCGAGCCAATTCTTCTTGCGCCCGCTGATAAATCTGCTCACGCAATTTGGCATAGCCAGCTTCTTGTTCGGCTAAAGTTGGTGAGAAATCAATCTCCCCAACTTTAAATTGCACGCCTGGTTTGCTGATACTTTGCACGGTTTCATCCAGCTTACCCAAGGCCGTTTCCGGCAAACGGGCTTCCAATTGCGCATTCCAACGCACCAACCCCGCATCATCTTTACTTTGATCAAAACTAATGACACGCCAATTGGCATCCTTATTCACTTTAGCCACAACAACCAACATATCGGCCCGAATTTTACCAGCATCGCTGCCCTTTTGCGCCGCGGTAACATTCAATGTTACCCGCGCGGTTTTAGCGGTTACATAATCTTCTTGGCTCAAGCGTAAAACAATTTGATCATCCGGCTTATAAGGCGCCATTTGCTGCGCCTGGGCGGTAACCGGCAACAAGCCGCCGATAAGCATTAAAAATAACAATTGCTAAACGCATCCCTGGTCTCTCCTTTAAAAATCAATTTCACTATAATGCGGTGCCGGTGCCAAGCCAATATAACGATCTTCCAATAATGGCCGGAAACTAGGCCGCGATTTCAAACGCATATACCACATTTTCGCCTCAGGAAATTGCTCCCACGGTACATCGCCTAAATAATCAATCACCGAAAATTGGGCAGCAGCTTCAAAATCAACCAGCGTTAATTGCTCACCGGTGAGCCAGCGGTGATTTTGCATGGTTTCTTCAATCAGCCGCAAATAATAAGGCAAACGCTCCTTGCCCTCACGAATCGCACCGGAACTGGGCGAACCCGTGCGCATAATTCGCTTTAGCAACTTCTCACCAAATAATTTATTGGTCACCTCAAACGCAAATTGCTCCCGCCACCAACCGGCCAAGCCGCGCAGATATGCACGGGTATATGAATCATTGCCCAACAACTTGGCTTCCAATGGAAATTGTTCTTCCAAATATTCCACAATGGCGCCAGCACCGCTAAATGGCCGTTTATCTTCATCCAATAATGTCGGTAATTCGCCGCGCGGGCAATAATTTAACAGTGCTGACGATAAATGCACCGGATCAACCGCTTCAGCTTTAAATTGCAGTTTTTTCTCAGCCAGCACCAGCCGCACCAGCCGGCAGCCAGGCCATAGCGGAAAATGGTAAAGCAGTCGCATAAATGATTCTTATTGATGATAAGCGCTGCATACTAAAATGCACATGCCCACCACGTCATTTTTATAAAAATTTTGGATGACTATGGCCAGCCAGACGCAAAGCAGTTAAAGCAAAGACATGCACGATTATCTAAACGCCATTTTGCTGGGTATTGTTGAAGGATTAACCGAATTTTTGCCGGTTTCCTCCACCGGCCATTTAATTCTGGCCGAACAATTTTTTGGCGGTTTACATACGCCTGGTAAATTGTTTGAAATCGTGATTCAACTGGGGGCCATTTTAGCCGTTTGTGTTTTGTATTGGCGCAAATTATGGCAAACCATCCGGTTTTTACCGCAGTATCGCCAAGCGCAAATTTTTACTGCCAATATCATGATCGCCTTTTTGCCAGCTGGCATTGCCGGTGTGTTGCTGGCGCATTTCATCACCCAATATCTGTTTTCACCCTTAACGGTGGCGCTGGCCCTGATTATTGGCGGCATTGCGATCATTGTTATTGAAAAGCAGTTCGATCCTGTCGATCGCATGCCAACGGTGGATGACATTACGCCTGGCACCGCTTTCAAAATTGGTTTGTTTCAAATTTTGGCAATGATCCCTGGCACTTCGCGTTCCGGTGCCACCATTATTGGTGGCACCCTGCTGGGCTTATCGCGCCGAGCCGCTGCCGAGTTTTCATTTTTTTTAGCCATCCCAACTATGTTGGGTGCCAGCGCCTACACAATATACAAAGCACGACATGAAATTTCGTTTGCTGGTTTTAACCTGATCGCCGTGGGTTTTATCACAGCATTTATTGTCGCTTTAATGGTCGTTAAAGTATTGATTGGCTTTATTCAAAAACATGGCTTCACGCCCTTTGGCTGGTACCGGATTGTGCTGGGAGCGGCAATTCTGCTGTGGTTAAGCGTAACCACGCCACCAGTAAGCCCAGCAACACAAACGCCACTGCCTGATGCGCCACTGCCACATGCAGCTGCACCTGCGATAACAAAGTAACCACCCCAAAACTGGCTTGAATCAGCGCCGTTGCGCCAATGGCTAAACTCAATTTACGAATGCTTGGCTGTATTACCTTAAACCAACCGCGCGTCGCTAATCCTAAACCCATTAATGCGGTTAAAATCCCTAGGCAACGATGGGTGAATTGCACCGCAGCGTGATTGGCAAAAAAGTTCAGCCACACCGGCTGCATATGCCACATCTCCGGCGGCAGCACCTGCCCGCCCATCAAGGGAAATTCATTATAAATTAATCCAGCCCGCAAACCCGCGACCATCGAACCCCAAAACATTGTGATCAGCAGCACACACAACATCGCAATAGCATGTTTGCGCAAGCCAGCCGGCACCGGTGTTGCCAAGCGGTTGAAGCGCCAGAATTTCAAGGCAAACCACAGCAACGTGGCATAAATTATCGCCGCCAATATCAAATGCGACGCCAAACGATAATGGCTGACTGCGGGTTCATCCACCAACCCGCTGGCCACCATCGCCCAGCCCAACACTCCTTGGCTGCCGCCAAGCGCCAGCACACCCAGCATCGGCAGTTTGTAATCGGCCGGGATCATTTTACGCAGCCAGAAAAACGCCAATGGCACGGCAAATACAAGGCCGATTAACCGGCCCCAAAAGCGGTGCACCCACTCCCACCAGTAAATTTTTTTAAACTCGGCCAATTCCATGCCGCGATTGACCTGTTGATATTGCGGGCTGGTTTGGTATTTAGCGAATTCCCCTGCCCAATCGCTGTCGCTAAGCGGCGGCATTATCCCGCTGACCGGCCGCCAATCGACAATCGACAAGCCCGATTCCGTCAACCGCGTCGCCGCCCCGATAATCGCCATCAACCACACCATCACGGCGCAAACAAACAGCCAGTAGGCGAGCGGACGGGTGGATTTAATCATAGTAACTTATACGACCTCATCCTGAGCTTGTCGAAGGATGCTTAACTAGGCACTTCAGTTTAGGATGAGGTTTTCGCTAATTGCACAAACTGCGCTACTGTTAGTTCTTCTGGCCTCAGCGTTGGCGCAAGGCCAACCGTATCAAGTAAAGTAGCCAATCTTGCTTCATCGCCCCAGGTTAACGGCAGCAGCGTTTTGCGGATCATTTTGCGGCGCTGGTTAAAAGTCATAGCGACGACTTTTTCTAACTTTTCCCAAGAAATATCTGCTGGTTGCGCACGCGGCACGAGTTGCACAATGCTGGAAGTCACCTTCGGCGGCGGCACAAAAGCGCTGGCCGGCACATCAAATATTTTTTTGACCTGCCAGAACGCTTGGGCCATGACGGATAGGCGGCCGTAAACCTTGCCGCCTGCTTTGGCCACCAGCCGGTCGACCACCTCTTTTTGCAGCATCACGGTGATATTTTGAATTTCATCAAAACGAATCAGCCATTGAATCAATAATGCGGTACCGACATTATACGGCAGATTGGCGACCACATGGGTGGGGCGCGGTTGTAGATCATCAAAGGATAATTTCATGGCATCGGCGTGATGCACAAGTAAACGTGGATCGATCTTTGCACGCTTTTGCAGGGGCGGCAAACAGCGCTCATCCAATTCAATCACCTGCAGGCTGGTGAGTTCGGTTTCCAGCAACGCAGCCGTCAAACCACCTGGGCCAGGCCCAACTTCCAACACATTTTTACCCGTTAAATCTCCCACCACGCGTGTGATTTTACGTGTGATGTTGAGATCCAGCAAAAAATGCTGCCCCAACGCTTTGGTCGAAGGCAGCGGTGCTGGCAATGGGGCGGCACGGGTATCGATGGCTTTGTGTATCGTGCTTTCAAGCATTTGTCGAAACATCCCTACCCTTATCCTGAATAGGGAAGTTAGTTTTTGCTTTCCTGATGAGATCAACTATATGGCAATTATGATTAAAGCTTTCACTTTTGCCCTATTTACCTGTTTCGCAGCGACCGCTGTTATCGCTGCCGATATGCCAATGGCTAGCATGAATATGTCGGCGCAAAAACCGGTTAATCCCGCCGATGCTGCTTTTGCTGCCGCCAATACCAAAATGCACCACGATATGATGCAGCCCATGACCGGCGATGCCGACCGTGATTTTGTGAACGGTATGATCCCCCACCATCAAGGTGCAGTGGATATGGCCAAGGTCGAATTACAATACGGCAAGGACCCAGAATTAAAGAAATTCGCGCAAAGCATTATTGATGCGCAGGAAAAAGAAATTAAATTTATGCAGCAATGGCAGACTGCGCATCATAAATGATACTTTATTTTGGCTCGTTAACAGATGTTTTTTTAGGCGTTTGAGTAAGCTTTAAATTTACGCTATTTATTCCATCTCGCTTGTAAATACTGAAATGAACAATGCGTTTCCCGTCCGCATCAATGTTACCTGCTTCAGTTACTATTCGGGGGCCATTTGATTGTAATAAATAATCTTCATAAAGCATAATATTAACTCCTGTCAGTGATTATAAACCAACCCATTTAAAGCACAAGCAATTACAATAATTCCCGCACATCCGTCAGCCTTCCTGTCAGCGCCGCCGCCGCCGCCATCGCGGGAGACAATAGATGCGTGCGGCCGCCTCTCCCCTGGCGGCCTTCGAAGTTGCGGTTGCTGGTGCTGGCGCAGCGCTCGCCGGGCAATAACCGGTCTTCATTCATGCCTAGGCACATCGAACAACCGGCTTCACGCCAGTCAAACCCTGCTTTGGTGAAAATCTCGGCCAGGCCCTCGCGCTCCGCCTGTTCTTTGACCAGGCCGGAACCGGGCACAATCATCGCATAGATATTAGCGGCAATATGTTTGCCCTCCACCACAGCGGCGACCGCGCGTAAATCTTCAATTCGCGCATTGGTGCAAGAACCGATGAAAACTTTATCGATGGTGACATCCTGCAATTTTTGCCCCGCCTGCAGGCCCATATAATCGAGCGCGCGTTGCATGGCGGCGCGGTGCGCTTCATCGCGCGCCATGGCAGGGTCTGGCACTTGCCCGGTAATTGGCGCGACATCCTGCGGGCTGGTGCCCCAAGTGACGAGCGGGGCGATGTCATCCGCATTCAGCACCACGGTTTTATCGTAAACCGCGCCGGCATCGCTCGGCATGGTTTGCCAATCGGCGACAGCTGCGGCAAACATTTCGGCAGGTGGGGCCATCGCGCGGCCTTGCAGAAATTCAAACGTGGTTTCATCTGGCGCAATCAGTCCGGCACGCGCGCCCGCTTCAATGCTCATATTACAAATGGTCATACGTCCAGCCATATCTAAAGCGCGGATCGCTTCGCCGGTATATTCCAGCACATACCCTGTGCCGCCCGCCGTGCCAATTTCGCCAATAATGGCCATGATGATGTCCTTGGCCGTCACGCCGAAGCCGAGCGTGCCATTCACCTGAATATTCATCGTCTTGGCCGGTTTCATGAGCAGCGTTTGCGTGGCCATCACATGCTCCACCTCCGAGGTGCCGATGCCAAAGGCCAGCGCGCCGAACGCGCCGTGGGTGGAGGTATGGCTATCGCCGCAAACCAGCGTCATCCCCGGCTGGGTCAACCCCTGCTCCGGCCCGATGACATGCACAATGCCCTGCCGTACATCGTTGAGCCCGAAATAGGTCACACCGAATTCGGCAACGTTTTGTTCCAGCGTATCGACTTGTAATTTGCTTTCCGGATCTTTAATCCCGAATTTACGCGCCGCGGTCGGCACGTTATGGTCGGCGGTGGCTAATGTGGCACCTGTCCGCCGCAAGCCACGCCCGGCAATACGTAGCCCTTCAAAAGCTTGCGGGCTTGTCACCTCATGTACTAAATGCCGGTCGATATAAATTAAACACGTGCCATCATCATATTGATGCACCACATGCCGGTCCCAGATTTTCTGATATAATGTACGCGGCAACCCCATAATTTATTGTAATGGATGCAACCTTATAATTTGAAATTATTTATTGATGAAATTTTTAAAACTGCCTGCTGAATAATCACCCGAATTTTTTCGCAACTGCATTTTATATAGTGTGACCAAATTTCACCCCTTTACAGTTTTTTGACAACCTTTAAGAGAAAGTCTGTTGGCATGTTAATTTAGCATGTTAACGTCTTATTAACGAATCAGCACCCACGCGCCGCACGAGACACATATCCATGACTGTTTACAATATCAATAATCAAGGCCAGGCAGTGCGCGACGCTGCGACGGAGGATGCTAATCCAACGCGTGAAAGCTTTGATGAACGGGTAAAAACGGTTGAAGATCGCCTGCAGGCATTGCGCGACAGTCTGAAAACAGTCGCCCATCCGACGCCAGCCATGCGCCCTGCCCCGCAGGCACCCAGCAGTTTTCGCCGGATGCAGAATGCCGCTGATTCGATTAAACGCACTGTCACGCTGCCTAGTGCACCAGCCAATGTGAATGACAAGCCTGGTATTCAGGCACCATTTAAATGGTCCGTTTCAAAAATTGGTGCCGTCGCCAGCGCCAGTTGGCTGGCCACTGCCACCTATTTTATCAGTTCGACCACTGGCTGGTCCGGGTTGATCCATATGCCATTGCATCAACTGGGCAGTGTGATTGCCGGTTTGGCTGCCCCGCCTGCTTTATTGTGGATGGTGTTGGCGCATATCCAGCGTAATGATGATTTCCGCGCGTATCTGCAACCAGTTGTCGATCAGTTAAAAATGCTGACTTATCCCGCCAAAGATAGTGAAGCACGCGTACGGGCTTTGACCGATTCTTTAAAAGCGCAGGCAAGCGAACTTACCGCCGCGGCCGAAAAGGTGGAAAGCACTATTGGCCGGGCGCGCGGCGCCTTACGTGCCGAAGCTGCCGCCATGCAGAAAATGATGAACGGCACCAGCACCCGTTTGGAAGACACCAGTACTATTCTGGTTGAACGCACCAGCCAAATGGCCAAATTATCTGAGCTTTTGGATGGCCGGATTAATAACATTCAGCAAAACGCTTTAGATGGTTCTGTAACCTTGGAAAAAATTGTCGATGCGATGATTGCGCGCGCTGCTGAAGCGACTCAGCGTTTTGAACAGCAAATCACTGGTTCTGTTTCCAGTCTGCACACCGCCAATGGCCGCATGATCCAAGTGGCGGACGAACTGGGTGCACGCATGCATGCTTTCGAATCCGGTGCAGCTAATGCCGCCAATATGTTTGGCGATGTCTCCGCCCGTTTTTCTGCGCATGAAAAAGCCATGGGCGATGCCAGCGTGAAAATTGAAGATCAAATGCTGAAATTGGAAAAGCAATTTGGTCAGCAATTTGCAGATATGACGCAGCTGATGGAACGCTTCGGCGGCATGGGCTCTGAAATTGGCGGATCGGTTCGCGATTTCCGTGAATCAGCTGAATCAGTGGTTATTCAGGCGATGGCGCAAATCCGTAACTTGAGCGAAAATTTCACCGCGCGTTCCCATGAAGTACAGGCAACTTTAGATCGCTCAGCCGGCCAGGCCCTTACCCAAATTCAAGGGTTTGACCAGCAATTTGAAAGCCGCTTAATCACACTGCAAGAGCGTTTGGCCGACGCGGCTTCCACCACTCCGGACATGATCAAAGAGATCATGAACGAGGTAACCCGCCAGTTGCTGAACATCGAAATGCGTTTTGCGCAAACGGGCCAAGCCACGCGCCAGCAAATTGCGGCCATTGAAGATCAATTGGGCCAATCACTGCAAAGCCTGGATCGCATCGCCAACAGCATGGGCGATCAAGCGGCCAATACTGTGCGGCAAGCAGTTGGCACGCTGGCTGGTCAGTTACATGGCCTGCGCGATGGCTTCACCGAGTCAGCGCAAACTGCCCAAAAAGATCTTAAAGATTTCCATGGCGAATTGGCTGGCACGATTGAAGGCCTATCCGTCGTCGCGCGCCAAGCGACCGACCGCACGGTTGAACGCATTATGCAACTGAATGCCTCAGTCGCGCAGCGCATCATTGATATGCGGGATGCTTCCGACATTGCTGCCGAACAAAATCAGCACTTTCAGGCACAAATGGTGAACCATATCGGTCTGGCCCGCGGCCTGCATGATCAAATGTCGTACCACGCGGATAAAGTCGGCACGAATGTTGAACGCATGGCCGGTGATTTGGTGGAAGCCACGGCGGCCGCCCGCGTGCAAAGCGAAATTATCAGCCAGACTCTGGGCCGCGATACCGCCCAATTGCGTGAAGAGCTAAGCGGCGCGATGAGCATGCTGGAAAACATGCTTGGCGAATTAACGCGCGAAGGCGCGGATCTTTACACCGCTGGTGCCAGCAACGTGCAGCATCTGCGGGATATTACCCAAGATATGCGCGCCGAGCGGGCTGTGTTGGAACATGCCACTAAAACATTGGACCAAGCCCAAGGCAGTCTATCCACACAATTAGGCGGTTTTGGCCAGGCGATCCATAGCTTGAAAACCGAATTAGGCGATGTGATTAGCAGTTCAACCGAACGGTTAGATCAATTTAAAAATGTGGGCGAAGTGGCCAAGGCAGCCGCAGCCACTTTAACGCAAAGTGTTGACGAAGGGGTGGCGCAATTGGATGAAAGCGCTGGACGCTTGGTCGCCGATGCACATTCATTGCAAACCGGCTTGCGTCAGCAAAGCCAGGAAATCGCCGTCGCTGCCGGCCAGGTTGCGCAACAAAGTGATGAAGCGCTGGCGAATTACCGTCAGTTTAACCAAACCCTGGGCGCTGATCATCAACAGTTATTGCAGCAGCTAAATCAATCAATGCAAATGCTGAAAACTGAAGGCAGTGAAATTTCATTACTTACCGATCGCAGTGCTAAGGATATTATTTGGTTGGCCGATTTATTAGATGGTGCCGGCAATAAAATTGAACAAACCGGCGAACAAACCACCGCCACCATCCGCAAAGCCGCTGATATTGCCGCCGAGCAAACCGCAGCCTTACAAAGCCAAGCCATCAGCGGTACTGCAGCGCTGCAGCATGTGGCCCGTGTGGCTGCCCAAGAAACCCAAAGTTTGATGGAGCGTGGAACCGCTGCCACTCAAATCTACCAAACTGCGATCGACCATATGCGCGAAATGGGCTTGGAAGTCTCTTCCCTGGCCTTCCGTACCCATGATGAATTAGGTGAATTATCCCGCAGCTTGCAAAATGCGTATCAAGCCATGGCCAGTGGCAGTAACTCTAATATCGAGCAATTAACCCAATTGCAGCAGCAAGCACAGCAAATCCATCAGGATATTACCGCCCGCGCGCAAGCGACCCAACAGCAATTATATGCCGTTGAACAGCAAATGCAGAGCACCGGCGTGGATATGGGGTTAATTACCGATCAAGCCATCCAAAAGGTTTACGGCATCAAACAACAACTCAGCCAAACCAGCCAGGAAGTGCTGGCCACCGCCACAGAAACCACGGCACAGATTGCGCATGCCGCGCAGCACTTAATGGACCAAGCGCAAATTGTCTCCAAACAGGGTGCGCAAATTAGTCAGACCATGCAGGCCGCCAGCGCCTTGCAACAGCAACAATTAGATGCCGTCAGCAGCCATAGCCAGCAAGCCCGCAGTACAGTGATGGCCGAAGTGGAACAGCTCCGCCAAATGGCGCAGCAATTGGCCCAAACGGCGCAAACCACAGTGGGTGAATTTAACCAACAGCAGGTTAAACTAGGCCAGACTCAACAACAAATGGTCCAGGGCACGCAGCAAAATCTGCAAGCCATGGCGCAAGCAGGTCAAGCGGCCCAGCAGCAATGGCAAGGTTTGCAGCAGCAACAACAGCAAGCCGCCGGCCAATTGCAGCAAACCGGCACGCAATTAAATACACAGGTTGATAGCATTAAATCAGCCGTTGCGGCCGCCCAAACTGTGTTGCTGCAAGCCGGTCAATCATTGGTGCAGCAAGCCGATCAAACCTTGAAAGCCATGAATACGGCCAACCAACGCGGCCAAGGCTTGGTCGAATTACTTGGTCGTCAACTGAGCGAAATGCAGGTAGTTACCCAGGAAGCAGTCAGCCAAACGGAGAAACTGCAAAATCAAGAAACCCGCAGCCGCCGTGAAGTCTTTTTGAACAATGCCAAACAGGTGATTGAAGGTTTGCACAGCCTGTCAATCGATCTCACCAAAGCCTTAGACCCCATTGGCCCCAACCAGGATTGGCAAGCGATTGCCAAAGGCGATTTGGGCACCTTTACCAGACGTTTGGTTGGCATTAAAGACGATATTCCGGCCCAAAAAATCCGCGAAAAATACTGGCAAAATGCCGATTTCCGTGGTGCGGTCATGAAATATCTGCGCCAGTTTGAGGAGTTATTCGGGCAAGCATTACAGTTGGACACGGCTGATTTACTCGCCTCCACCTTAATGACTTCAGATATTGGCAAGCTTTACAGCTATTTGGCAGCGGCGTTAGATCACCAGCAATTGCCGACCGTAAAAGCAGTTGCATAATTTTTATTGTCATCCCGGCCTGCGCTGGGATGACAAGTAAACAATCATCGCCCCCTCTCGAATCTTTGCTAGGCTGATTGCGGTTTGTCGACACCCGTTACCATTGAGCAAGGCAGCAATATCTTCGGCGATTTTATCGCCGGTGCGCGGGCTGGGCCTACCATGTTCGCGGTTGGCGTTTTTGCCATTCTCATCCTCATCTTTTTCCCTGTCCCCAAATGGCTGATCGATATGCTGCTGGCCACCTCAATGATGCTGGCCGTGGCCATTTTAATGACGGCGTTATTTATTGAAAAACCACTTGAATTCACATCATTCCCCACCGTGCTGCTAGTCGTCACCATGTTTCGGCTCGCCCTGAATATCGCCGCCACCCGTCTTATTCTCTCCAACGGGCATGAAGGCACCCAGGCGGCCGGCAGCATTGTGCATGCGTTTGGCCAGTTAATGGCCGGCAATTTTGTGATCGGTGTGGTGGTTTTTGCCATCATCGTCACCGTTAATTTTATTGTCATCACCAAAGGTTCCGGCCGAATTGCGGAAGTGGCCGCGCGCTTCAGCTTGGATGCCATGCCTGGCAAACAAATGGCGATTGATGCCGATTTATCGGCCGGCCTGGTCACCGAAGATGTCGCCAAAACGCGGCGCAAAGAATTGGAAGAAGAAAGCGGTTTTTACGGCGCCATGGATGGGGCCGCCAAATTCGTGCGCGGGGATGCCGTGGCCGGTTTACTGATTACTTTCATCAACGTCATTGGCGGTCTCATTATCGGCACTTTGCAACATGGCATGGATGTCGGCGAAGCCGCCAAAAATTATACTTTGCTGACCATCGGGGAGGGCCTGGTTGGCCAAATTACTGCCCTCATTATCTCGTTCGCCTCGGGCGTGATTGTCACCAAAGCCGGCGTAACTGGCTCAGTGCAAAAAGCCATTGTTGGCCAAATTACCGCCCATCCGGCGGGTCTTGGCATTGTTAGCTTTGTGATGCTCACGGTGTCATTTCTGCCTGGCATGCCCATGCCGCCCTTTTTGTTATTGGCCAGTGGTGCCGGTTGGCTGTCTTATAAACTGCATTCGCAGCGTAAATTTATTAAAGAATTGGCGGCATCGGATGCTTCAAAAGTGGCGGCTGCCCCAGCCGCGCCGGCCGATGAACCCATCAGCACCGCGCTGGCGATTGATAATATCCGCTTGGAACTGGGCTATGCCCTGCTCGGCCTGGTCAGCGGTGAAAGTGATCAACGCCTGACCAATCAAATCAAGGGCCTGCGCCGCCAATTGGCGAGCGAGCTTGGCTTTGTACTGCCCTCCGTGCGTATTCAGGATAATTTGCAGCTCGGCCCCGATGAATATGTGTTGAAGATCAAAGAAATCGATGCCGGCCGCGGCAAATTACGCTTGGGCCAATTACTGGCCATGGACCCGCGCGGGCAAGCTATCCAAGTTGACGGCGAAGCAACAACCGAGCCAACCTTCGGTCTGCCCGCCAAATGGATTGATGACAGCAAACGCGAGGAAGCGCTGTTCCGCGGCTATACCGTGGTCGATCCGCCCTCGGTCATCACCACGCATTTAACCGAAGCGGTGCGCGAAAATCTTTCCGATTTACTGACCTATAGCGAAACGCAAAAACTGCTCGATAATCTGCCGGTCGAATACCAAAAACTGGTGGCTGATCTCATCCCCGCGCAAATCAGTGTGGCCAGCTTACAGCGCGTGTTGCAAGGTTTATTGGCCGAGCGCGTCTCAATCCGCGATCTACCGGCGATTTTAGAAGGCGTGGCCGAAGCGGTTGGCTTCACCCGCAACTTAGGCGCAATGACCGAACATATTCGCTCCCGCCTCGCGCGCCAATTATGCGATAGTCACGCCAATGAACAGGGTTATGTGACCCTGCTCACCCTCTCGCCCGAATGGGAACAGGAATTTGGGGAAAGCCTGACCGGCCCGAATGAGGATAAACAGCTCTCCATGGCCCCGCGCCGCCTGCAGGAATTTATCGTCAAAGTGCGTGAAACCTATCAGCGGCAGATGGAAGCCGGCGAAAACCCGGTCT
This sequence comes from Alphaproteobacteria bacterium, assembly GCA_965246945.1. Classification (GTDB taxonomy): domain Bacteria; phylum Pseudomonadota; class Alphaproteobacteria; order UBA11073; family UBA11073; genus CBDFFW01. The sequence continues at coordinate 1,180,765 of CBDFFW010000001.1, read as the reverse complement.
TACTCACCTCCCCTGGCATCCGCCCCTATGTCCGCTCCATCATCGAACGCTTCCGCGCCCAAACCACGGTGATGAGCCAGAATGAGATTCACCCGAAAGCGAAAATCCGGACGGTGGGGCAAGTATAAAAAAAAGGCATTCAACAAGTTGCTGAATGCCTTTTAAACTGAAAGTTAAACGCTATTTATTGACCACCGATAACCGGTGCTTTTTCAGCGTTTGCTGCTAAAACGGCAGTTGGGTTAATACCCAAGGCAGGGTATAAAAGATTTTCTTTAAAATCTTGTGCCGTCGCATAATTAACATGACCATAAGCTTTGGCGCCTACAGAAATATCACGGGTAACGTAATTATTTCTGATTAACACAGGTGCAATACCGGCATCTAAAGCAGGATCTGCATCGTAACCAATCACAAAGATGACTTTAGTTGTTGGCACTTGCAATGACTGTAATGCTTTTAGAACACCGTTGGCTCTCGACACGCCCGCTTCCGGGTTCAAAATAAATTCAATAATTTTATCATCATCTTTACGTTTAGCGATAAAATTACCGGCTCCACTTTTTGTAAATAATGCAATCGCTGCGTCAGCTGCATCTTTCCAATCATCAGGTGATACATTCGAACCGTTGAAACAAATAGTAACAGTACTGGTTGCATCAGGCTTTTTGTTAATCACAACACCTTTATGTTAGCTGGCAAGCGCTTCAAAAGCTTCTACTTGTTCAACCGGCATTGCTGGCCCTTCAACAACGTCAACAATTTTACCATTGGCATCTGGTAAACCAATTGTCGAACCATTACAAGCCACACGCGGTGAATTGGCACCTTCTGGCCCTAACATATCTTCCAAAGATTTTCCATCGCCATTCCCTTTATTGGGATCGCGGCCAGTTACATAAACAACATTTGGATTAAGCGCCGTTAAAACTGCAGCCGTTACCGGCCCTAATGGGCTAAGCGGTGCCGCATGGTTTTTAATCTCAGCTTCAGTAATGTCACCAATCAAAACAGTACGGGCTGGGTTAATGACAAAGAAAGCATTACCGGCTTTTACCGCTAGTTGCATTTCTAATAAGGTATCTTTTTGAACATCCATGTTTTTCTCCTATGCATAATCGAATAGCTTTATACCATTTGCAATTAAGTTAAATCAAACAAATTTAATATAAGATGGTTAGCCATTGATAACTTGGGCTAATTCCTGAATTACTTGATCTTCCCCATTAATCGCGGTGGAATGGTTGCCAAATGACAACTGATTATAAAGACACGGTCATCCTGCCGCAGACTGACTTTCCCATGCGCGGAAATTTGCCGAACAAGGAGCCGGAATGGTTAAAGTTCTGGCAGGAGATTGATCTGGCCGGGCAGTTTCGTAACCGCGCCGCCGCGACCTATGTGCTGCATGATGGCCCGCCCTATGCCAATGGCAATATCCATATCGGCCATGCGACCAATAAAATTTTGAAAGATGTCGTGAGCCGCGCGCAGGCCATGCTCGGCAAACGCATTGCCTATGTCCCGGGTTGGGATTGCCATGGCCTACCGATTGAATGGAAAATCGAAGAAAAATACCGCGCCAAAAAACAGAATAAAGACGATATACCGATCCTCGATTTCCGCGCCGAATGCCGCGCCTTTGCCGCCGAATGGGTTAAAATTCAATCCGCCGAATTTCAGCGCCTGGGCATTATCGGCAATTGGGCCAAGCCTTATCTAACGATGACTTTACCCGCCGAAGCGCGCATCGCTGCCGAGATCCACAAATTCTTGTTAAATGGCTTGCTGTATCGCGGCGAACGCTCGGTCATGTGGTCGGTCGTCGAACAAACCGCCCTGGCCGATGCCGAAATTGAATACCACGAACTGACTTCCGATACCGTGCATGTTGCGTTCCCAGTATCAAAAAGTAACTTGCCAGCCCTGCAAGGCGCTTCCATCATCATCTGGACCACCACCCCCTGGACCATGCCAGCCAACCGCGCCATCGCTTATGGTGAAGATTTTGATTACGCCGTATACCGCGTGAATGCCGTGGCCGATGGCAGCATGGTGAAAGCTGGTACACGCTATGCGGTCGCCAAAGCATTAAGCGAGCAGGTAAAAACTGCCGCCCAAATTACCGATTGGGTGTTGGAAAGTGACTTCAAAGGTAGCGAGCTTGCTGGCACAGTTTGTTCTCACCCATTGCGCGGTCTCTCTCCGCGTCATTCCCGCGAAAGCGGGAATTCAGACCGGCACCAAAATTCTAGCTTAGAAGCAGGCTTGGATCCCAGCTTTCGCTGGGATGACGTTAATAATTATCAATTTGAAGTTCCACTCCTCCCTGCTGAATTCGTCACTGATGATGCCGGGACCGGCTTCGTCCATATCGCGCCATCGCATGGCTTGGACGATTTTAATTTAGGTAAGCAGCATGACCTTCCAATCCCACTAACTGTCGATGGCAAAGGTGTTTACACCAGCCAGGCCCCAGGCTTTGAAGGCGCACGGGTTTATAATCCCGATGGCAAAAAGGGTGATGCCAATAAGCGCGTAGTGGCTGCATTGCAAGCAGCCGGAAACCTCGTTGCGCGCGGACAGTTGCGCCACTCCTACCCGCATTCCTGGCGTTCCAAAGCGCCACTAATTTTCCGCACCACGCCCCAATGGTTCATTGCGATGGATATATCTTTCACCCAACCTCATCCTGAGGAGCCGCAGCGCGGCGTCTCGAAGGATATTAAACTTGGGGATTCAGCTGGAGTATCCTTCGAGACGCGTTCTGCAAACGCTCCTCAGGATGAGGCCGTTGGTAAAACATTACGACAAGTTGCTCTACAAGCGATATCTAATACCCAATGGGTACCGCCAGCGGGTGAAAACCGTATTCGCGCAATGGTGGAAAGCCGGCCGGATTGGTGTATCAGCCGCCAGCGCGCCTGGGGCGTGCCGATTGCGATTTTTGTCGACCGGCAGACCGGCCAGCCGCTGCGCGATGAAGCGGTGTGCAACCGCATCGTTGAAATTTTTAAAACCGAAGGCAGCGATGCCTGGTATGCTCGCCCCGCACAAGATTTTTTAGGCGACCAATATCAAGCCGAAAATTACGAGCAAATTTTCGATATCGTTGATGTTTGGTTTGAATCGGGTTCCACGCATGCCTTTGTGCTGGAAGACCGCCCCGAACTGCAATCGCCCGCCGATTTATATCTCGAAGGGTCCGACCAGCATCGTGGCTGGTTCCAATCTTCGTTGCTGGAAAGCTGCGGCACGCGCGGCCGCGCGCCATTTAAAGCCGTATTAACCCACGGGTTTGTGCTGGATGAACAAGGTCGCAAAATGTCCAAATCATTAGGCAATGTCGTCGCCCCGCAGCAGGTGACCGATCAATCGGGCGCCGATATTTTGCGGCTGTGGGTGTGCAATTCCGATTACCAGGAAGATGTCCGCATCAGCAAAGAAATCTTGAATCAACAAGCCGATTTGTACCGCCGCTTGCGCAACACGTTGCGCTATCTACTCGGTGCTTTGTATAACTCTGAAGCTGCCAAAGCATTGGATTTAACCGATGCGAAAACGATTGCTGAACTGCCGCAACTCGAACAATGGGTATTACATCGCCTTTATGAACTCGGCGAAGCCGTGCACAATACGGTCGGCGATCCTGCTAAATTAAATCAGCTTAATGCATTGTTAAAAGACCTGCATGACTTCTGTGCTCAAGACCTTTCCGCCCTGTTTTTCGATATCCGCAAAGACCGCTTATATTGTGATGCCGCTGATGATCCTGCGCGCATCGCCACGCAAGCTGTGATGATCCAGGTTTTCGAATGTCTCACCGCCTGGCTCGCCCCCTTCATCTGCTTCACCGCCGAAGAAGCCTGGCAGCAATACCCGCATAAAAGCACTGTACAATCCGTGCATCTGCGTTTATTGCCTACGCTGTCGACTGCTTGGCAAAACCAAGCGCTCGCCGATGAATGGGAATTTGTCAAAAACATAAGAAGTAGCGTGACACAAAATGCCGAGCAAATGAGAGCACAAAAATTAATCGGCTCTTCATTAGAGCTGAAAGTTGCAGTTCACGTAAAATCCTCAAATGAAAAGGCTATTTTGCAGAAATTTGAGTTTAAAGACATTTGTATTATATCGCAACTAGACATTTTGGATAATTACACAAGCGATATTGGACAGTGGCAAACAGATGTTACTAAAGTGACAGAAGGCAATAAATGCGAACGCTGTTGGAAGGTTTTGCCCGAAGTCACTGATTGCTTGTGCCAGCGCTGCGCAAGTGTGGTTGGGCAAGTGACAACGGCTGCATAAATAAAGCGATGCGGATTGCTATTATCGGCGCGGGGATCGGCGGCTTGGCGGCCACCACCCTGCTTGGTCGGCAAGGTGCGGAAATCACTTTATTCGAACAAGCCCAAACACTTGGGCCTAAAGGTGCTGGTTTATTGTTACAACCTACCGGTTTAGGGGTGCTGGCGGAGCTCGGTTTATTGGAAAAGATTTATTCTGAAAGCGCCGTTATTCACCGGTTGCTAGGCATCAATGTTAAAACCGGCGGCATTATTTTAGACTTACAATATGCGCGTTTGGGCTATCCGCATATCACCGGCCTGGGCACCCATCGCGGCCGCTTGTTTGCGGCATTATTAACCAAGGCCGCACCTTATTTGAAAACGCTGGTAACCGATTGCAAAATTACAAGGGCAAGTGATCTACAGGCATCCACCATTCATCTTTATGATCAAAATGATCAGACATATGGCCCGTTTGATTTGGTGATTGATGCCAGTGGCAGTTATTCCACTTTGCAGCGCCAATATGCTCAAATCATTTGCAACAAGCCATATCCCTTTGGCGCCATTTGGGGTATCGCGCAACTACCTGCAAACAGCCTAACCAGCGATACGCTTTGGCAGCAATATCATACCGCGCGTGAAATGATTGGTTTGCTTCCTATCGGTAAACCCCAAGCCGATGGCACCACCGAAATTGCCTTTTTCTGGAGCATGCCGCCTGCCGCCTATCCCATTTGGCAGCAGACCCATTTAAGCGCATGGCATCAGCAAGTGGCAAAGCGTTGGCCATTGGCAGGTGAAATTATGCAGCAGTTTACTCAGCACCATCAACTAACCTATGCCCGTTATAATCACGCTGCTTTAAAGCGCTACTATCACGGCCGCCTAGTTTGGTTGGGCGATGCCGCACATGGCACCAGCCCGCAATTGGGGCAAGGGGCCAATATGGCCTTATTGGATGTCAGCGCTTTGGTGCAGGCTTTGCAGCAACAAAGTGATATGGCTAAAGCCATTCAACAATATGATCAGCAGCGCCGCGGCAGCTCGCAGTATTATCAACTGCTCAGCCATTTGCTAACCCCGTTTTTTCAATCGCATAACCCCGTGCTGCCCTGGTTGCGGGATCAATGCTTGGGGCCATTGTGCCAACTGCCATTCACGGCCCAGCAAATTACCCTTATTTTGGCGGGCATGAAAAAAGGTGCTTGGGGTTTGCTGCCAATCGATTTGGCGCATCTGTCCAAGCAGATCGCCGCGCTGCAATAGCCTTGGCACTTTGTTGCTGCTAAGCTATGCAAAACGTATATGACACTCGCATTGGTTACTGGCACCGCCCGCGGCATTGGTTTGGCGATTAAGCAGACTTTAACCGCGGCCGGCCATCAGATTATAGGGATTGATCTGAATAGCAGTGATCACGAAACCATTGCCTGTGATTTAGCCGATCCTAATCAAATCACGGCAGCGTTTGCCGAAGTGTTGTAACAATTCGGCCCGCCGCAAATTTTGGTGAATAACGCTGGTATCTATCTGGTTAAAGCGTGGGATCAATTAACGGCGGCTGATTTTGATCAAACCATCGCGGTTAACACCCGCGCTCAATTTTTGCTGAGCCAATTATTTGCCAAAGCGTTGATTGCCCAACAACTGCCTGGCAGTATCGTAAATATGAGCTCGGTGACTGGCCAAAACGGTTCACATGATATCGCTTACGGCGCATCAAAAGGCGCGGTGCTGGCGATGACCAAAAGCCTGGCCAAGGCCCTTGCCCCGCATAACATCCGCGTCAACGCCGTCGCACCTGGACCGATATGGCCGCGCGCATTCCAGCCGAACGGATGGCAGGTTACATGGCCGGTATCGCCATGCACCGCCTCGGCACTGCTGCAGAAGTGGCCCAAGCGGTTGCCTTTCTAGCGCGGAAGCTAGCTACATCACTGGCACTGTTTTAAATATCGATGGGGGGCTATATTGGTAGACTTCAGTAACAAAGATTGCATCATATTTTATGCTATATTCCTAATTGGTAATTTGTGTTATAAATTTTATTAACTGCACCTTGTGCTTTTAAAAGCTGTCTAGCTTGCTGCCTTGTAAGACCATGATCACGCAAGACTTTGATCGCTGTAGCTTTATCTTTTTCTCCAATTGCAACTTTTTGTACAAAATCACAACGAATAATATGAGTTTTCGCTTCACGTTGTGAAAAATTTTTATCTCTTCTTCTTATATTATTTAGATTTTTTTTTCATTGTCTTCCTCTTTAATAATTTTATTTTAATACTTGAAAGTACACATAACACAATTTTTTTCAGCTTTTCAACGCTTGGCAGATTATTTTTTTGTGATTACAAAGATATTATGGCGCAATTGGCACAAGGTCGGACGGGTGAATGGGAAATTGTGATTGGGCTGGAAGTGCATGCCCAGGTGATTGCCAATTCCAAATTGTTTTCCGGTGCACCTGCCACTTACGGCGCTACCCCCAATGAAAATGTGTCACTGGTCGATGCGGCGATGCCTGGCATGCTGCCGGTATTGAATGAATATTGTGTGGCGCAGGCGGTGAAAACCGGCCTGGGCCTCAATGCCAAAATCAACAAACGTTCGGTATTTGAACGCAAAAATTATTTTTATCCCGATCTACCGCAAGGTTATCAAATCTCGCAATTCCAACATCCGATTGTTGGCGAGGGCATTTTGAATATCGATCTGCCGGATGGCAGCAATAAAGATATTGGGATCGAACGTTTGCATCTGGAGCAAGACGCCGGTAAATCGTTGCACGATCAGCATCCCAGCAAAACCTTTGTCGATCTCAACCGCTCCGGTGTTGCGCTGATGGAAATTGTCTCCAAGCCTGATATGCGTAGCGCTGACGAAGCCGCCGCTTATGTCAAAAAGCTGCGTAATATTCTTTTGTACCTTGGTACCTGTGACGGTAATATGGAAGAAGGTAGCATGCGCTGCGATATCAACGTTTCCGTGCGCAAACTAGGCGGTGCACTTGGCACACGCTGCGAAGTGAAAAATGTTAATTCGGTCCGTTTCATGGGCCAGGCAATTGCCTATGAAGTAGAACGCCAGATTGAGCTGATTGAAGACGGCGGTACCGTGGTGCAGGAAACCCGTTTGTTTGATGCGGTGAAAGGCGAAACCCGTTCACTGCGCAGCAAGGAAGAAGCGCATGATTACCGTTACTTCCCCGATCCCGATTTGCTGCCACTAGTTTTGGAAGATGCATTCATCGCAAAAATCAAAGCCGATTTGCCGGAATTGCCGGATGCAAAAAAAGCGCGTTATATAGCCCTTGGCCTCTCCGCATATGATGCCGATGTGCTGGTGGCGGAACCGGAACGCGCGATTTATTTCGATGCACTGATGAACAATAAGCGGGATGCCAAACAGGCGGCCAATTGGTTGATCACCGAATTGCTCGGCGCCTTGAACAAAATCGGCACGGCACTGTCCGCCTCCCCCATCACCCCCGCCGCTTTTGGTGAATTGCTAGATTTAATGGGCGATGGCACCATCAGCGGTAAAATTGCAAAAGATGTTTTTGCCGAAATGCTGACTAGTGGCAAGGGTGCAATAGCCATTGTCGAAAGCAAAGGCCTTAAACAAAATAGCGATCCAGCCGCAATCCGCGCCGCCGCGCAAAAAATCATTGATGCCAATATGGATAAAGTGACCGAATTCCGTAGCGGTAAAGACAAGCTCTTTGGTTTTTTCGTCGGCCAAATGATGAAAGCCACTGGCGGCACCGCCAACCCAACTATAGTGAATGACGTGCTGCAAGAGCTGTTAAAAGGTTAAATCCAAGTAATTTACACAAAAATTATATGTAACTATTGCAATAAGGGCCGAATTTTGATGAAAATGTGTTCAAGAAAGTCATCATTAAGGATTTAGCAATGTTTATTCAGCCACCACCAGCACATTTTGCAACTGTAACTTGGGTACAGAAGCCAACCAAATTTATTGCCGATGCAGATTCATTGGCACCTCAATTTTGCGTTAACCCTATTCAACTTAGCAAAGGTAGCGAAGAATTCTTGGGTGGTCGTCAGATTGTCAATGCTGCCACAATGTCATTGGCTGCCTCCGCTGCATCTTTAACTTTTGCCGAGCCAAAACCAGCCGCAGAGCAGAATTTTTCTATTGCTGCCCCTACTGCTGAAGCTGCTTAGTTTGTCACTTGTATAAGAGTAACAATTTTGTTACTCTTATACAATGTTAGATAATTCCGAATATCGCCGCATTGGCCTCACTTTTGATGCTGCTTCTGTGGCGCAGCTGGCAAATTTGGCAGCGCTGGAACAAAAAACAGTGGCTGGCTTGGCTAAAGAATTGGTGTTTGAAGCGCTCGAACGGCGTGAAGATATGGCGTTAAGTAAACTAGCGGATAAACGAGATCAACCGAATGCAAAGCATATCAGCCATGCTGATGCTTGGAAATAATGTATAAAATCGCTTATCTGAAAGCTGTAATTAATCACGATATTCCAGCGTTACCTAAAACGATGCGAACACGCATCAAACGCGCAGTTGAAGAACGTTTAACCACCGACCCCATCGGTTTTGGCAAACCACTCCAATACAGCTTAAAAGGCCATCGGCGTTTACGCGTGGGTGATTACCGCATCGTATTCCGGATTGATGGCGAGCAAGTAATCATCATTGCCATTAAACATCGTAAAGATATTTACGAAGATTAAAAACCGCATTCTTCGAGACGCCACTATTTGGCTCCTCAGAATAAGGACAATGCTAAGCCGCTTCTTCTTTTGTCGCGACTGCTAAATGTTGCCGTTTTTCTAGCCATGCTTCCAACCATTTAATCGTGTAATCACCATCGATAAAATCCTGGTCTTGCAAGATTTGCAGGTGCAGCGGCAACGTGGTTTTCACGCCGTCAATCACGGTTTCTTCCAAGGCGCGTTTGAGGCGTAACATGCAATCCACACGGTTGCTGCCATGCACAATTAGTTTGGCAATCATCGAATCATAATAAGGTGGCACAGTGTAACCGGCATAAACGGCGCTATCAAACCGGACGCCTAACCCGCCTGGCGCATGTAGATCGGTAATTTTGCCAGGGCTTGGCATAAAGGTTTCTGGGTCTTCCGCATTCAACCGGCATTCAATCGCATGGCCGCTAATTTTAATATCTTCCTGTTTAAATGGCAGCGGCATGCCGGCGGCGACCTTAATCTGCTCGCGCACCAAATCCACGCCCGTAATCATTTCGGTGACCGGATGTTCAATCTGCAACCGCGTGTTCATTTCCATGAAATAAAACTGGCCGTTTTCATATAGAAATTCGATTGTGCCGAGGCCGCGATAACCCATTAATTTAGCAGTACGGGCAGCAAGCTGCCCGACCTTTTGCCGTTCTTCCGGTGATAAAATGGGCGATGGCCCCTCTTCAATCACCTTTTGGTGACGGCGCTGGATAGAACAATCGCGTTCTCCAAAATGCACCACATTGCCATGCATATCGCCGAGCAATTGAATTTCAATATGGCGCGGGTTGACCAGATATTGCTCCATATACAAATCGCCATCGCCGAATGCGGCTTTGGCTTCGCCGCTGGCTAGGCTGAAAGCCTCTGCCATTTCGGATTCTTGCATCACCGCTTTCATGCCCTTGCCGCCGCCGCCCGCTTTGGCTTTCAACAGCACCGGATAACCGGCTTTGGCCGCAATCTGTTTGGCCTCTTCCACTGAAGCGACCACGCCTTCCGAACCTTGAATAACCGGCAGACCCAAACCCGAAACGGTTTTCTTGGCCACCGCTTTATCGCCCATCAGACGAATATGTTCTGGCGTTGGACCGATAAAAATCAGCCCATGTTCTTCCACCATTTCCGCGAATTTGGCATTTTCAGATAAAAATCCGATGCCTGGGTGAATGGCATCCGCGCCGGTAATTTCGGCCGCCGAAATTAGCGCGGCCATATTCAGGTAGGATTCTTTCGAAGCTGGCGGGCCAATGCACACGCTTTCATCAGCCAGCCGCACATGCATGGCGTTGGCATCGGCCGTGGAATGCACCGCCACGGTTTTAATCCCTAATTCACGGCAAGCGCGGTGAATCCGCAAGGCCACTTCACCGCGATTGGCGATCAGAATCTTTTGAAACATATCTCTCTTTTAGCGGGTTAGGCAGAGAGATGGAAGCAAACTAAAAGCATTCTATGCATAGGCGCAGGCTAAAGGTGATGGAACAACTGTATAAGAAGCAGATGTTGCTTCCACTTTCTCACCTTTTAAAGCATCAAGCGTTGCTTGCGTAAATTCAGGGGTTGTCGCTGTTCCTATGCTTATGCCTTCTAAAAGATCTGAACTTGCAGCTATGGTAGCAGCAGCATTCTTGACCCAACCACCTAAATTTAAATAATCCTTTAAGAATGTACCTTCTGCCGTTGGCTTGCTAAAAACGTCTGCAAGTGTACCCATCTGAGCCGGAATTGCTTGCAAAGCTTTTAATTCACCAGAAGAGCCAACAAGGAAAATATTACCTTCGACTATAACGAACTTCATTTGTTCTAGTGTTGCTAATGATTTAATTAAAGCAGCAAATGCACCTTTAAAAGGCCGAGCTTCATTTGGTAAATGGTGAATAGCTGCAAGTAGCTGATGAGCATGATCAAATCCAGCCGCTTGAGCAAGACGTTGTGCAGGATTAATGGTATAAGGTTGCATAGTATCTCCTAAGTAAGGCAGCAGGATGTAATTCCTGATATCATTTTCTGTGTATTACAGCCTTATTGCAAAAACTTTCATGTTACAAAATTGTTGCAGTTAATTTGCACAGTATAACTTGCGTAATGAAATCCATCTTTTATGTTAAAATACAATATATGTTGACTGAAACAGATTATTTATTGGGTGAGCGACTGCAAATTAAACAAAATGCTGTTGGCTATCGGGCAGGTTTGGATGCAGTTTTGCTGGCGGCGGCTGTGCAACCTTTTGCACCCATAAGCAACCAAAAGCACCCTAAAATAGGAATAGTTTCACGTGAAACCGATCTGACGCAGGTACTGGATGTTGGTTGTGGGGTAGGCACTGCTAGCCTATGTTTGCAGGCACGGCTGCCGCAACTGCGCATCACCGGCATAGATATTCAAAGCGAGATGATCGCTTTGGCGCAAGAAAATGCCATTTTAAATCAATTTGATATACAGTTTATTGCTAACGATATTATGCAAAAACAATCAACTTTGCCTGGCAATCAGTTTGACCAGGTAATGACCAACCCACCCTATTTGAGCAAAAGCGAATCGTCGCAACCCCAGGATGCAACACGGGCCACTGCTTTTTTAACCGATATCCCATTAAAAGACTGGCTCGGCTTCTGCCGCCGCCAGCTCAAACAGGGCGGCTGGCTAACCGTTATTTATCGGGCCGACCGGCTGCCCGAGTTAATCGCTGCCCTAACCGGTTTTGGCAATATCACGTTTATTCCCATTTGGCCAAAGCCAGGCGTGCCAGCCAAACGCGTGATTATTCGCGCCCAAAAGGACCGTAAATCTCCTGCCATCATGCATCCAGGCTTGTTGCTTTATGATGCCGATGGTCAACCAACAGTAGCAGCAACCGAAATTCTCAGAAATGCTGGGGCATTAATTTAGCTAAAGAACAATAGTTGTTCATACGGTTGGATTAACCTAAAATGCTTGCATGAATCAACTTGCTGAAGCCATTGCGGCGTTAAAAGCCGATCTTGCCACATTAAAAATACAGCTGGCCATGCCTACTGCCGAAATTGCCCAACCGGCCAATGATCATGCTTACCGGCAAGCGGTGAATGACCGGATTGACCGGATTATTGCCCAGCTGACACCAGATAGCCGAGTTGAAACGCGCGTAGCGGCTTAATAAATGCCTTTACTTTCGCTCACCATCAACGACCGCCCCTATTCAATTTCTTGCCAAGCCGGCGAGGAAGAGCGAATTCGGCAGTTAGGTGTGGCGATTGATCAAAAGGTTAAACAACTGGCCAAACAAGTTGATAACCCCACTGTTACCGATGCGCATATTTTAGTGCTATATAGCTTGATGGCAACGGATGAAGTGTGGAATTTACGGCAAAGCCTGCAGCAATATCAAAGCCAGGAACAGCAGTTAACTGATGAAGTAAACGAATTGCGCCTGGAAATCGAAGAGATTGCAGAAAGCCTGCCAAAGGCGTAAACTATTCATGGCTGGGTGGCGCGACAGGATGCATTCATCCCCCGAGCCGATACTCGTATCACTGCAAGGGAGCTGTTCCTGGCTGTGGCCGTGGCTGCAGACATACGGCGCCCACCTTAATCAAGGGCCGCAGGGATAATCAATATCCATCGCCCACCTGGCTTTATTTGCACTTTTCATTTGATTTTTCTATTGTCATCCCGGGCTTGTCCCGGGATCTGCGGTGACAAATGAAAAATCATGAATATTTCGTTTATATTTTAACAAACAAAAAATATGGCACACTTTATACAGGGGTAACTAGTAATCTTGAACAACGGATTAGGGCGCATAAACAAAAGCAGATTGAAGGATTTACTAAAAAATATAGCCTCAATCAATTAGTTTACTATGAAGTTTTCAACTATATTGATCAGGCTATCCATCGTGAAAAACAAATTAAGCATTATAAGCGTGAGTATAAATATAACTTAATCGAAAAGCAAAATCCATCCTGGCAAGATTTGGCTGAGAATTTAATTGAAATTCAGCTTAGCAATTTTGAGCCAAAGCTCAAGCAAGCTTCGGCATGGATCCCGGGACAAGCCCGGGATGACAAAGGGGTAATATATTTAGGATTAGGCGCGAATTTGCCTTGGCAAAACCAGCTTCCCGTTGCCACGCTGGAGCAGGCAATTGCCGTGTTGCCACAGCATAATATTCACGTGCAAACCGTTTCTCCTTTTTACCAATCACCGCCCTGGCTCGGCATGGAACAACCGGATTACATTAATGCCGTGGTAGCCGTTAAAACAGTGCTTTTACCCGCTGAAGTAATGGAAGCGATCATTGCTATCGAAACACAATTCGGGCGGCAGCGCAGTGTTAAAAATGCCTCCCGCACTTTGGATATCGATATCATTGCCTGGGGCAATAAAATTATCCAAAATGAAATGCTCACTGTCCCGCATCCCTATTTGGCGGAGCGGGCTTTTGTCCTACTGCCGTTGCACGATATTGCGCCCGAATGGCAGCACCCCCAAAAGGGCCAAACAATTAAGCAACTAATTGCCGCTTGCGCGGATTGCACTAATATTCAAAAAATATAGCATGCGAGAATATCTGCTTCCGACCGGCTTGGTGTCAGGCCCATTGGCCGCAACATTAGTAGCGACACAGCAGGCTTGGCCATTGGCCAATCATGCGATCGCTTTTACCAATGCTTACGGCACACAATGGAGTGAGGATGGTTTGCAATCCCATTTTTTTGATACCTTAGCGCTTCAGCAGTTGGCCCAAAACCACGCTAATCTATTACAAAAATTCAGCGCCCCACGCGGTGCATTTGCCGGCTTATCGTTAGACAAACCCATCATCATGGGCATTTTAAATGCCACGCCCGATAGTTTTTCTGATGGTGGTGATTACGCCAATTTGGATGCCGTTATCGCCCGAGCGCAAACCATGCTGGATGAAGGTGCACAAATTATCGATGTGGGCGGGGAAAGTACTCGCCCTGGGGCTTTGCCGCCGGAAGTGGAAGAAGAAATTCGCCGTGTTGTGCCAGTTATTCGCGCCATTGCTGACCTGGTAAACGCACGCGGTGCTAAAATCAGTATCGACACGCGCCGCGTGATGGTGATGGAAGCCGCCATGGGTGCCGGTGCGCATATTGTGAATGATGTTTCCGCGCTGGAAGATGATCCGCTCGCGCTTGATTTCATTCACCGCACCGGCACGCCAGTTATCCTCACCCATAAACAGGGTGAGCCGGTGACAATGCAGAATAATCCGCATTATGAACATGCCGCCCTGGAAGTTTACGATTATTTGTTTAACCGTGTGCAATTGTGCTTGGAGCGCGGTTTGCAACCCGCCGATATTGTGATTGACCCAGGCATTGGTTTTGGTAAATCGTTGCAACATAATCTGGATATTATGCAGCAACTTGCATTGTATCAGGGCCTTGGCGTGGGTGTGATGCTCGGTATTTCACGCAAAGGCATAACTGGTACGCTAACCGGTGTGGTCGAATATAAAAACCGCACAATTGGCTCGGTCGCCGCCGCCCAATATGCGCTCAGTGAGGGCGTGCAATTGCTGCGCGTGCATGATGTTGCTGCCACCAAAGAAATGGTGGATTTATGGTTAGGTTTACAAAGCAATGCCGCTGAATAGTTTGCTTAAAGAACTGGAATTACTGCATCCCAAAAAGATTGATCTGTCTTTGGGACGTATGCAGCGGTTACTGGATAAATTGGGCAATCCAGAACAGCGCATGCCGCCCACCATTCATGTGGCGGGTACCAATGGTAAAGGTTCAACCATCGCTTTTATGCGCAGCATAGCTGAAGCAGCTGGGCTTAAGGCACATATTTATACCTCGCCGCATTTAGTGCGTTTTAATGAACGCATTGTGTTGGCAGGGCAGGAAGTCAGCGATGCGGAATTATGCGCAGCATTAGGCCATGTCACTGCCATCAATGCTGGTGATCCCATTACCTTTTTTGAAAGCACAACGGCCGCTGCGTTTTGGTTATTCGCCCAGCAACCAGCTGATTTATTGCTGTTGGAAGTTGGCCTTGGCGGCCGGTTGGATGCTACTAATGTGCTAATACCGGCCGTCACCGCCATCACGCCAATTGGTATTGATCATACCGAATTTTTGGGAGACACCTTAACCAAAATCGCGCTAGAAAAAGCCGGCATTATGAAAGCAAATATACCATGCGCGGTGGCACCGCAAGCGCCAGAAGTGATGGCTGTTTTGGAAACACAGGCTGCGTTGGTAGGATGCTCGTTACTATCAGCGTCATCCCAGCGTAAGCTGGGATCCAGACAGACAAATCATTTTGCTAACTTAAAAGCAGGACTAGATCCCAGTTTGCACTGGGATGACACGCATAAATTAGCCCTTGTCGGACCGCATCAACAAATAAATGCCAGCGTTGCCATTGAATGTTTAAGGCAATTACACCATTCAGCGATTACCACTGCTGCCATCCAACAAGGCTTACAAACCGCCTATTGGCCAGGGCGGTTAGAGCAGATTACACGCGGCGTGATATGGACAAACTTACCGTCAACAACTGCTTTATGGTTCGATGGCGCGCATAATGAAAGTGGTGCCATGGCATTGGCCGCGCAGTTACAGGTGTGGAAAAAAGCACAGCCCATTCATTTATATTTCGCGATGTTAAATAACCGCGATCCAAAAATGTTTTTATCGCATTTATTGCCATATTTAGACAGTGTAATTTGCGTCGATATGCCAGAACAACCCAATGCCTGGCCAGCTAATGAATTACAAAAAACTATTCAGGGTATCGCCCCCACCCTGCCATGTTATACAAATTTAACTGAGTGGCAAAAAACAATTGGTGATACCCAAAATATATTACTGGCAACTGGTTCCTTATATTTTTACGCACAGATCGTTAAAAATTAGCGCCAATGGCGCGCAACAAGGCTTTCGCTTTATTCATCGATTCCTGATGTTCAGCCACGGGATCGCTATCGGCCACAATGCCGCCGCCCGCTTGAACGTGCAACATACCATCTTTTACAATGCCGGTACGCAGCGCGATGCAGCTATCCAAATCCCCAAAAGCATTAAAATAACCAATGCCGCCGCCATATAAACCGCGTGGTGATTTTTCTAATTCATTAATGATTTGGATGGCCCGAATTTTTGGTGCCCCGCTTACTGTACCCGCCGGAAAACCTGCCATTAATGCATCGAGTGCGGTTAACCCTTTGCGCAGTTTTCCACGTACTTCGGAAACAATATGCATCACATGCGCATAACGTTCGATGACCATTTGAGTGATGACATTCACACTGCCAATTTCACTCACACGGCCGACATCGTTGCGGCCCAAATCCAGCAGCATCATATGCTCCGCCCGTTCCTTCGGATCATTTATCAGTTCATCGGCTAATGCTTGATCTTCAATGGGTGTTTTACCGCGCGGGCGTGTACCCGCGATTGGCCGCACTGCCACCTCACCATCGCGCACACGCACCAATACTTCAGGGCTGGCCGCGACAATGGCGGCATCCGGCAGCCGCATAAACACCATAAATGGGGCTGGGTTATGTCGCCGCACGGCACGGTATAATTGAAACGGTTCGGCCGCATACGGCACAGAATAACGCTGCGATGGCACTACCTGAAATATATCGCCGGCCGCAATATATTCTTTGGCCTGATCCACCATCTGGCCATAACGCACCGCTGTTTCATTACCGCCAGGGGTAATGCTGCCAGTCGCCACCGCAGCTTCATTTAAAAAATCCGGCGGCTCCGTTTTTAATTGTGCTTCGGCCCAGGCCAATAATTTTTCTGCCGTGATAACTTCGCCATAAGTGGGGGCCAGCAACCACAAATCTTGCAGTACATTATCAAATACCACAATCAATTGTGGGCGAAACCACAAGCCATCCGGCAGGCCGAATGGGTGCGGCGGCAACGCACCGAGCACTGGTTCATACCACCGCACCGTATCAAAACCCAGATAACCGAAAATCCCTCCACCAATGGGCGGTAATTCCGGCTGACGCGGCAATTGGCTTGCGGCGATAAAGGCGGCCAAGGATGCCAAAGGGTTGTCGTCCTCAACACGTAGCGTTGGGGATCCATCTTCTCCATTTTGGATTCCCAGCCCTGCGGGCTGAGAATGACAACTAACTTTATGTCCACGCGCTTCCCAAATTTTGTCGGGTTTCAATGCGATGATCGAATACCGGCCTAATTGCACCCCGCCTTCAACCGATTCGAACAAGCAGGCACATGATGGCTCAGTGCCCGCCAATTGGGCAAAGGCACGCACCGGCGTGGTTAAATCCGCTGGCAATTTACGGTGAAGTATCTGCGGGGCCATTCTTGTTGTTTTGGCGACTTATGTGAAAAAACGCAAAAAGCTTTTGCGCTTGGCGCAGTTTCCGCTATTTTACCAAGGTAATGAAGCAGTTATTCGCCGCGCATCAACCGAACAGCTTTGAATTCACATCAGAAAACTTGGCCCAGGCAAAGAAAATTATCGCCAAATATCCGGATGGGCAACAGCGCAGCGCCGTGATGCCGTTACTGGCGCTGGCTCAATCGCAGCATGAAAACTGGCTGCCCCGCGCCGCCATGGATTATGTTGGCGATATGTTAGGCCTGGCGCATATCCGCGTTTATGAAGTCGCGACCTTTTACACGATGTATAACTTGGCCCCAGTCGGCAAATACTATCTGCAAATTTGCACCACCACCCCCTGCTGGCTGCGCGGCAGCGAAGATATCGTTAAAACCTGCCAGAGTAAATTGGGCATTGGCCTCGGCGAAACCACCGCCGATGGCCTATTCACGTTGGCAGAAGCTGAATGCCTCGGCGCTTGTGTCAATGCCCCGATGATGCAGGTCGATACTGCCGCCACTTCGACGTATTATGAGGATTTAAACGCCGAAAACACAACAGCCTTGCTCGACGCTTTAGCGCGCGGCGAAACCCCAAAACCAGGCTCTCAAATCGGCCGCCAAACTTCTGCACCAGTGAGTTTTAAGGAGAATGCTTAGCTAATTTCCTTGCATGGCTTGTTGGCGCCGATTTACGGACAGCAATATCATTTAAAGGACTGCCAGTTTTATGCGCAACTCTTTTCCGTGGTGCAACGCTAACAGGCCGCTGAATATCAAAGTCACTAAATAAAAGAGCTTTTGCAGCATCTGCATCTTCCAATTGTCTTTGCACATTATATAGAATTTCTCTCTCGACCAATAAACGGCGTGTTTCAATTAAAGCAGGCGCATCAGCCTTAATCTGCGCCACTGTTTCAGCAATTGTTCCACTAATTGCTTTAAGTACCAATTCTTCTAATTTTACAAGATATGCAGCATTGTCCCTTGCTGTGATAGGTCTTTCATATGCAGTTAACGCGTCCCAATTAGATTGAGGGATAGCTTGTTGAGCAGATTGTGCTGCCATTGTTCTTTGACTGGCATATGAATCAAGTAATTCCTCAAAACTAGGAAAGTAGTAACAATATCCATGAGGTGTTTGTTCATTATAAGGAGTGTGCAGAAACCAGCGGTCTTTTTTTAATACACTATCTGCATGGGCAGTAACTAGTTTTGATACAGCTTTGTTTTCAAAGAAAAATTCAAGCTTATCACCCATATATACACTACCCCTAGATACAGGAGCATTAGGTATAGGATTGTTCATATTTCGAAATTCAATAGGTATATCTCTCACATTTGCTGCCAAATATTGTAAAGCAGGAATTGTTTCTGTTTTTAGCTTATCTAATTCAGCCAATCTGGCATCTGCTTCTGCAATGCTTTGAACTTTTCGTTTTATGCGTCCCAATCTACCAGCAACACTGTGGCGCGCTTGTGGTAGTAAAGTTATAATGTCAGATTTTTTCATAATTTTTCCCATAAATACTGCCTGTAAAGATACTATACCTAAATTTCAATTTTGTTACTAATTGTTAAAATTTATTAAAAATATTAAATACACTTAATCTAAGCAAAAAGACTACTGACTGAGCGGTCTTCGGCAATCCGCAAAATAGCTTCAGCAATAAGTGGTGCAATCGTAATGGTGCGGATATGTGGCGACAGTTTAATGGCTTCGGTTGGCGCAATTGTATCAGTTATTACTAATTCTTTCAGCGGTGAAGCCGCAATCCGTGCCACCGCCCCGCCGGTTAAAACGCCGTGCGTGGCATAGGCCGCCACGCTATTGGCCCCTGCATTCATCAGCGCTTCCGCGGCATTGCACAAGGTGCCCGCGGTATCGACAATATCATCTGCCAGAATACAGTCTTTATCGGCCACATCGCCGATTACATTCATCACTTCCGACACGCCCGCTTTTTCGCGGCGCTTATCAATAATTGCCAAATCGCAGCCCAACCGCTTGGCATGCGCCCGCGCACGCCCTACCCCGCCAATATCAGGAGAAACAATTACCAAATTTTCTATATCATAACGCGCGCGAATATCATCCAGGAAAACTGGCATGGCTTGCAGATTATCGGTCGGAATATCAAAAAAGCCCTGAATTTGCGCGGCATGCAAATCAACCGTTAAAACACGGTTGGCACCCGCTATAGTAATCAAATTGGAAACCAGTTTAGCCGAAATGGGCGTGCGCGGGCCGGTTTTACGGTCCTGCCGGGCATAACCGAAATAGGGAATAACCGCCGTGGTGCGGCGGGCCGAACCGCGCTTTAACGCATCCATGGTCACCAACAATTCCATTAAATGGTCATTCGCCGGATATGAAGTTGATTGCATCACAAACACATCGCGGCCACGCACATGTTCCATCACTTCAACGAAAACTTCCATATCGTTAAAACGGCGAATACTGGCCTTGGTCGGCTCGATATTCAAATACGCACAGACGGCGTCGGCCAGCGGGCGGTTGCTATTACAAGTTAGAACTTTCATGACCGTATGCTGCGGCTTCTGATCTAACCTGTTTTAATGGTTAAAACAATTACTTTCGTCATTGGCTAAAATTTTGCTTATAACCAATTATCTATGAATGTATGGCGGGCCATTGGCAAGGCAGGCGGCAAAGCCTTGGATATCATTCTGCCGCCGCATTGTTTGAATTGCCAAACGGCCACGGCCGATGCGCATCAACTGTGCAGCATTTGCTGGCCGCGTTTTCACTTCCTGCAAGCGCCCTTGTGCCATTGCTGCGGGCAACCATTTCCGCATGATGATATTATTGAAAACGACTTATTGTGCGCACGCTGTATACAACGCCAACCGAAGTTTAATCATGCCCGCGCGGTCTGGGCTTATGATGATATTAGCAAACCGCTAATCCTCAAACTCAAACATAGTGATGCACTTAGCCTGGTCCCTGGCCTTAGCCGCTGGCTGTGGCAAATTGGCCGTGAATTTATCCCGCACGATGCGCTGATTGTTCCTGTACCATTGCATTGGCGGCGGCTGGCCTGGCGGCGCTATAACCAGGCTGCGGTGCTGGCCCAGCGCTTGGCCAGATTATCGCAGACGCAATATTTGCCAGATGCTTTACTGCGCAAGCGGGCCACCCCATCCCAAGGCAAGCAAACCGCCAAACGCCGCTGGACCAATATGCGTGGCGCGTTTGCCATTAATAAAAAACACGCCACTACTTTAAAGGACAGCTCTGTCGTGTTGATTGATGATGTGTTTACCACCGGTGCAACCATTGATGCGTGTTGCCGCATGCTGCGCCGCGCCAAGGTCAAACAGATTATTGTGCTAACCCTGGCAAAAGTGGTTTAAAGATTATCGATGGCCGAGAACCTGCCAACCGTTTTGCAAGTGCTGCCCCGCGTTGATCATAGCGGGGTGAGCAAAGGCACCTTTGAAGTTGCCCTTGCGTTAAAAGAAGCCGGTTGGCGGCCGATTGTGGCCAGCGCGGGCGGTGCCATGCTGCCGCAATTTCAGCGCCATAAAATCGAACATATCTCTCTGCCCCTGCATAAAAAAAATCCGTTCGCTTTAAAGCAAAATCAAAGGTTGTTAGCGGCAGTGGCAAAAAAAGAAAGTGTAAATATTATTCATGCGCGTTCGCGTGCACCGGCATGGAGCGCTTATTGGGCGTATCAAGCGCTATTAAAAGAAAAGCGTAATATCCAATTTATCACCACTTTTCACGGCACCTATCAAAC
This sequence comes from Alphaproteobacteria bacterium, assembly GCA_965246945.1. Taxonomy (GTDB): domain Bacteria; phylum Pseudomonadota; class Alphaproteobacteria; order UBA11073; family UBA11073; genus CBDFFW01. The sequence continues at coordinate 1,159,619 of CBDFFW010000001.1, read as the reverse complement.
TGGTAAAGGCGTGTGGCGGCGGTTTAAACATTGGTATAATTCGGTGATGACCCGCGGCGAAAAGATCATCGCCATTTCGGAATTTATCGCCAAACACATCGGTGAGATTTATCCGGAAGCCAAAGATAAAGTTGTCACCATTCCACGCGGTGTGGATATTGCCCAATTTGATCCACTTAAAATTAGTCAGGAACGCCAACTGAATTTACTGCGTGAATGGCGCGTGGCTGAACATCTGCCGATCATTTTATTACCAGGGCGGATTACCCGCTGGAAAGGCCAAGCCTGGGCCTTGACGGCGCTGGCCCAGATTAAAGATTTGCCGTGGCAATGTGTGATGCTGGGGGAACAGGATCAACACCCTGCCTATCTGCAAGAATTACAGACTTTGATCAGCGACCACGGCTTGGAAGAACGTGTGCGTATTTTGCCGCCCACCAGCGATATGCCAGCGGCATATCAACTGGCACATATCGTGCTTGCCCCTTCGCTCTCGCCGGAAGCATTTGGCCGCGTGCCGATTGAAGCGCAAGCCTTGGGCAAGCCAATTATCGCCACCAATCATGGCGGTGCCTTGGAAACTGTACTGGCCTATCCAGATCCCAGTTTTACCGGCTGGCTGGTGCCACCAAATGATGTAATGGCTTTGATTAATGCTTTGAAAGCAGCGTTAGCCTTAACAATGGATGAGCGCCGTGATTTAGGTATTCGCGGTATGATGCGCGTGGGCAGAGATTACACCACGACGCAAATGACCGCCCACACGTTGCGGGTTTATCAATCAATTATCTCCTCATCCTCATCCTAAGTAGGATGCAAAGCATCCGTATCGAAGGGTATTTAACTGGCAAATTCAGCTAGAACATTCTTCGATACGCAACTTCGTTGCTACTCAGGATGAGGTTGTTTAGTAAGTGACTTTATGAACGCTGCAAAGCCACAAATTTTAGTCATTAAATTATCGGCCATCGGTGATTTTTGGTTATGCACTGAAGCATTTGCTGCGATTCGTGCGCATCATACAGATGCCCGCATTACATTATTAACCGCCAAACCGTTAGCTGAACTCGCTAAATCTGCCCCTTGGTTTGATGATGTCTGGACCGACCGAAAACCAAAATTTTGGCAGTTAAGCGCTTGGTGGGAATTACGCAAAAAATTGCGGCGCGGCAATTTTACCCGTATTTACGATCTGCAAACCAGCGATCGCAGTGGCACTTATTTTAAATTGTTCTGGCCCAGCCAACCACCTGAATGGTCCGGCAATGTTGCGGGTGCCAGCCACCGTTATTTTGGTCAGGAACGCGATGCATTGCATGCCAAGGAATCACGGCGGCAGCAATTAATCAAAGCGGGCATCATCAATTTGGTGCCGGTCGATTACCATTGGCTGGACGGCGAATTGCCACCATTGCCGCCGCGGATCGCATTAATTATCGCTGGCTCGGCACCTGCGCGACCGGAAAAAAGATGGCCAGTCGAAAATTATATTTCGATTTGCCGCCGGTTAATTGTTGCCGGAATCCAGCCCGTATTATTAGGTACTGCCGCTGATGCCGAAGTAAACCAGGCGATTATCAACGCATGTGAAGACGCCATTGACCTCACCAATAAAACCGATTTTAAACAGATTGCCGCACTGGCGCGTCTGGCGCATGTTGCAGTCGGTAATGATACCGGACCCATGCATTTAATTGCGCAATTGGGTTGCCCAACCCTAACCTTATTTTCCGGCGCATCGAACCCCCAACATTCAAAACCCGTTGGCCGCATGACTGCAATATTGCAACAACCGAATTTGGCTGATCTACAAGTCACCCCCGTGTGGGAAACCATCAAAAAAGCAATTTTTTGGGAAGATAATGTGGTGAAGGAAAATCCCTCTCTCCTTGTGGGAGAGGGTAAATTTTCTTAATGAGCACAACGTGCGAATTTAGAAAATGGGTGAGGGGTATAAAGGGCAGTCCAACAACCCCTCACCCAAACACTAAGCTCAACTTCGTTTCGCTAAGTGTTTCTACCCTCTCCCGTAAGGGGAGAGGAATTGGTGCAAACAACTAGCTTGCCAAAACCGCTTTTACTTCGGCCGCAAAATCAGTTGCTTCTTTTTCGATACCTTCACCTAAATGGAAGCGCAAGAAGCCAGTGATTTTTACATCAGCGCCCAACTCTTTACCTTTATTGGTGACAGCTTCGCTGACTTTACCTTCGCTGGTAATCACATAAGGTTGTTCGTGTAGAACGACCTCTTCGTAATATTTACGAATACGCCCTTCCACCATTTTATCGATGATATCGGCTGGCTTGCCACTGGTCGCTGACTGCTCACGCAATACGGCCCGCTCACGCTCCAAATTGGCTTGGTCGACATGCTCAATATGCAACGCATCCGGTTTTGCCGCAGCAATATGCATTGCCACTTGCTTGCCAAATACTTGCAAATCGGCCACAGGCGCAGCACTTTCCAACGCCACCAATACACCGATTTTGCCTAAATTTGGCGCCAGTGCCGAATGCACATACGCGGCCACCACCCCTTGGCTAACAGCCAATTTGCCGTAACGGCGCAGGTTCATATTTTCACCGATGGTGGCAATCAATTCAGTTAATTGTTCCTGCACCGATTTGCCATTGCCATAAGCGGCAGCTTTTAATTTTTCGATATCACTGCCATCCACATTTAATGCCTGCTGGGCAGCCATTTGTGCATATTGCTGAAACTGATCGTTGCGGGCCACGAAATCGGTTTCCGCATTCACTTCCACAATGGCCGCACTTTTTTGATCAGCGCTCACTGCCACCGCCACCAAACCTTCAGCCGCCACACGGCCAGATTTTTTAGCCGCTGCCGCTAAACCTTTTTTGCGCAACCAGTCAACCGCTGCTTCAAAATCACCATTGGTTTCGCCCAATGCTTTTTTGCAATCCATCATGCCCGCGCCCGTTTGTTCGCGCAGGTTCTTAACCATAATCGGTGTAATGTCGGCCATTTTAATCTCCGTTATCGTATAGGTAAGTATTCAAATGGTGCCGTGCAATACACGGCACTAACAAGGCATTAAGCAGCAGTTGGTTTATCCAACTCGGCCGCGACGTCTGTATCTTTTAACACATCTTCGGCCGGCACATCTTCCGCTGCCCCTAAATCAAAACCAGAGGCTTTAATTTCTTCATGCAAACCATCCAAGACCGCTTCAACCACCAAATCGCAATACAGGGTAATGGCGCGCAAAGCATCATCGTTACCAGGAATTGGGAAATCAATGCTTTCCGGATTTGAATTGGTATCCACCAATGCCACCACTGGAATACCCAAACGGTTGGCTTCTTTAATCGCAATTTCTTCCTTGTTGGTATCAAGCACAAAAAGAATATCAGGTGTGCCGCCCATTTCGCGAATACCGCCAATGGCGCGGGTCAATTTCGCAATTTCAGCCGTGCGGTTACCGCGTTCTTTTTTGGTCAGGTTGTTCGCTTCGCCGTCCACCAGGCTGGCTTCCAATTCGCCCAAACGTTTGATGGAATTGGAAACAGTTGCCCAGTTGGTCATCATCCCGCCTAACCAGCGATGGTTCACATAATACTGACCGCATTTTTGGGCCGCTTCCGCCACCACGCCTTGTGCCTGGCGTTTGGTTGCCACAAATAATACTCGGCCACCCTTGGCCACCGTATCACGGATTGCTTGTAAGCCGCGATACATTAAGGGAACGGTTTGTTCCAAATCGATAATATGAATGTTGTTCCGTACACCATAAATGTAGGAAGCCATTTTAGGGTTCCAGCGACGGGTGTGATGTCCAAAATGCACGCCAGCTTCAATCAGCTGCCGCAACGTAAAAGTTGGCATTGCCATAAGTATTCTCCGTTTTGTTCCGCCACCAGCCTAAGCGCAAAATGCGCAACGAGAGTTCGCGCTGGTGTGAGTGATGCTTCAATAAAACAAATCTTAAGCTTTTAAAGTCAAGATTTTTATCTTTAATGTCTTGAAATTGCAAAATTTCTATTTTAAGTTGTATCCAAATGGATGTTGCAGTTTATGATACGCATCAATTCATTAAAGAACTGCGCGAGCAAGGTTTTACCGAACCGCAAGCCGAAACAATTGTCCGAATTACTGGCCAAATGCGAGAAACCGATAATGGTAATTTTGCTTTCAAAGAAGATCTACAAGTTTTTAAAAGTGAGCTGCGAAGTGATCTGCATCAGTTGGAATTACTGTTAGTGACGCAAATAAAAGATTTGCAGATAAAAATGGGCGCTGGCTTGATTGCGCTAGTTACTTTATTAACTGGCATTATGACACTATTAAAATTTTGGAACTAGCAAAAATCTTTTTTGATATTTATTAAAATATTAGCTAAGATGACAGCACCAATAAATGTGCTTAAGGTCGCTAAATGTTTAAACGCAAGCCGGCCAAAATTGATCCTGCCCAGCTTTTCCAGCAATTATGCAATGGCCTGCCATTCGCCGCCTGGCTTACCAGTTCAGATGGGCAGGTTTTGGTGGCAAATAGGCAAGCCGAACAGTTGATTGGCATTAGCAATTCCAGCCGTGGCAGCGAAGCTATCCCGCTGCAATCATTACTACCTGGCGAAGGCTGGGAGCAGTTTTGGCCGCGCGGCCAGATTATGCCGGTGGAACCGCGCAGTTATTCCGGTGAATTCGCCACGGCCCATGGCCAGCAACGCTTGCAACTTCATTGGTACCGCCCCGCCGGTTTTACGAATGCGGTGATGATTACCGCCCAGGCGGCCGCGCCGCCCCCCGCGCCATTGGTGATGACCGATGATCAGCTGGCGCAATCCCAAAAAATGCAGGCGGTTGGCCAGTTGGCCGGTGGCATCGCCCATGATTTCAATAATTTGCTTACCGCCATTATTGGCTTTTGCGATCTGCTCGCCCTGCGGCACAAAGCGGGCGATCCCAGCTTTGGCGATATTATGCAGATCAAACAAAATGCCTCGCGCGGGGCCAATCTGGTGCGGCAGATTCTGGCCTTTTCACGCCAGCAAACCCTGCAGCCCAAATCCGTTGATCTGATCGAAGTGGTGGGCGAGCTTGCTCATCTATTAAAACGCCTGCTGGGCGAAAAAGTTACGTTGCATCTGGATTACTCGCGCGATGTGGGTTTGGTTTTTGCCGACCATACCCAATTAGAACAAGCAATTATCAACCTGGCGGTTAATGCGCGCGATGCCATGCCGAAGGGCGGCCAGCTCCAAATTAAAACTTTTCAGCATATCAGCGATGCCACCGAAACCATTGGCCCGCAAACCACACTGCCCGCCGGCCGCTGGCAAGCGGTGAGTGTGCGAGATACCGGCACCGGCATTTCCTCCGAAAATCTCGCCCGCATTTTCGAACCGTTTTTTACCACCAAACCATTGGGGCAAGGCACCGGCTTAGGCCTGGCGACGGTTTACGGTATTGTCCAGCAATCCGGCGGCCAAATTGGCGTGCAAAGCGAAATGGGCATTGGTACCACCTTTACACTTTATCTGCCCGAGCATACCGCTATTGAAGAAGCGCCCGTAGTTAAGGAAGCAAAAGCCCCAAAACCTGCCCAGGATTTAACCGGTGCCGGAACGATTTTATTGGTGGAAGATGAAGATGCCGTGCGCCAATTCAGCGCCCGCGCCCTCAAACTAAAAGGTTATGAAGTCATCGAAGCTGCGCATGGTGAAGCGGCCATTGACATCATGACTGGCGATAACATTCCAACCATCCAATTGCTAATTACCGATGTCATTATGCCCGGCCTGGATGGTCCACAACTATTCCTAAAGCTGCGCGAAACTTACCCAACGTTGAAAGTGTTATTTGTATCCGGCTATACCGAAGATAAACTCAATATGCCAATTGATGAAGAAGACGGCATTTATTTCTTACCCAAACCTTACTCCCTAGCCGACCTCAGCGGCAAGGTGAAAGGGATCGTCGGCTAAATTTATATGGGTGTTTTTATTAATCAAATTGCGACAGCCGTACCACCGCATGATATTCATCAACAATTTGTGGCATACGCGCCAAGCTTGTTAACCAGTGATAAACAGCAAAAATTATTTGGCCGCATGGCCGCGCGTGCGCAAATTGATCACCGCTATTCTTTTTTTTCACCAGGCAAAGATGCTCAGCAACTAGACGGAGATAATTTTTATCAAAAGGATAATTTTCCAGATACCGCCGCGCGTATGCAGTTTTATGAACAGCATGCTTTTTCGCTCGCAACAATGGCATTGGATCAACTGGATTTGGAAGATGTCACCCATCTAATTATTACCAGCTGCACCGGCTTTTATGCCCCTGGCCTGGACCTGCAAATCATTCAGCATTACGGCTTACCATCAACAACCGAGCGTAGCATCATCGGTTTTATGGGTTGCTATGCAGCAATTAACGCCCTGAAATTGGCCTATCACATTACACGCTCAACGCCTGCTGCAAAAGTTGCGGTAATTAATTTGGAATTATGCACATTACATTTGCAAGATACGGCAGATCTGGAAAGCGTCTTATCATTTTTAATTTTTGCCGATGGCTGTGCCGCCAGTATTATTTCGGCCAAACCTCAGGGACTTAAACTGCAAAGTTTTTATGCCGCTTTACTGCCCGATAGCGCGCAGCACATTACCTGGCATATTGGCCAAGCCGGTTTCAATATGGTGCTTTCCGGCCAGGTGCCGCCAACGATTACTAAAAATTTGCCAGCTATATTGCCGGATATTTTGCATGGCCACTTACAAGCTGAAATAACCCATTGGGCCATTCATCCAGGTGGCCGTTCGATTTTGGACGCCATCGCCGAAAATTTGGATTTGCCGCCTGCTGCCCTCGATCATTCACGCGCTGTGCTACGTGAATACGGTAATATGTCATCCGCCACACTGATGTTCGTATTGCAGCGTATATTGGCAGAAGGAAAAACCGGTTTAGGCTGCGCCATGGCGTTCGGCCCAGGTATTACGCTGGAAAGTATGATGTTTCACAATGCCTAATTTTGCTACCCGCAGTCAGCAATTGGAATGGATGGATACCGACACGGTAACGGCAGCCGCTTTCGATAATTGTTTAAAAGATTTAACCAAAGTCAATATCGGCACGCTGGCCTACCGGCCAACTTTGCAATGGTTAAAACAAATTTTTCATAATTTTAAACCGCAGCGGCCGATTGTGATTTTTGATATCGGCAGCGGCGGCGGAGATATGCTGCGGCAAATCTGGCGGTTGGCTAAGCGCTATAATGTTGCGGTGGAATTATATGGCATGGATATTAATCCGCTGGCCCAGCAATCGGCCAAAGTACATACGTCTGTCGAAACGCCAATCCATTTTGAAACAGTAGACATTTATCAAATTGCTGCGGCGCGGCAGGCGGATTTTGTTATTAGTTCGCTTTTCACGCATCATCTCAACAACACTGAATTGCTGAAATTTATTGGTTGGATGGAACAGCATGCCACACAAGGCTGGTTTATTAACGATCTGCATCGTCATCCAATCCCTTACTATTTTGTCAAATATTTGTTCGCTGCACTGCCGCTTGATCCGATGGTAAAACATGATGGGCCAATTTCTATCGAACGTGCATTTGTCAAACAAGACTGGCAAACATTGCTGCACCAAGCCAATATTCCAGCCGCGCAATCAGCCATTCGATGGTGGTTCCCTTTCCGTTACTGTGTGAACCGCTGGCGCTGATGGCTGTATATGATGCCATTGTGATTGGCGGCGGATTGGCAGGCACCGCGGCCGCCATCGGCTTGGCGCAGGCTAAACAAAAAGTGCTATTAATTGAAAAAGAAGCGCAAGCACATCACAAAGTTTGCGGCGAATTTATTAGTATTGAAGCCCAAAACTATCTAACGCAATTGGGCATCGAACTGCCTAGCTTGGGTGCCAGACGCATCGACCAAGTTAGATTAATTCAGTATGATAAAACCGTAACGCATCCTTTGCCATTCCATGCTTACAGCTTGTCCCGTTACCGTCTGGATGAAGCGTTATTGCAGCGTGCAACGCAATGCGGGGTGGAAATATGGCGCGGACAATCCGCCAATCGGCTCTGGCAAGAAAATGCGCACTGGCAAGTTGAAGTTGCCCCGCAAAACAAGCCATTAGCAGCCAAGGCTGTTTTTTTGGCGACCGGCAAGCATGATTTGCGCGGTTGGCCACGTCCGGCCGGCCTACAAAATGATTTAATTGGTTTTAAAATGTACTTTCAAAAAGCAGTGCCAGATACCGTAGCGCAAACGGATATTGTTTTATTTGCCGGTGGTTATGCCGGTATTGAAAATGTAGAAGACGGATTAATCAATTTATGTTTGGTCGTCACCAAAGCGCGTTTTGCTGCACTAAATAAAAGCTGGCCGCACTTATTGGCTGAATTATTCAAAGTTCCTGCCTTGGCTGCACGTTTAAAAGATGCCACACCTTGCTGGCTTAAACCCTTAGCCATTTTTGGTATTCCTTATGGTATGGTTCACCAATCTAGCGCTGATAATCTGCCTAACTTATATCGGCTCGGCGATCAAATGGCGGTCATTCCATCATTTGTCGGTAATGGCATGTCAATTGCGCTGCATACGGCAACTACCGCCGTAAACTGTTTTTTGCAGCATGATATCGAAACGTATCAGCAAAAAATGCTTGCTGATTTATCGTTAAAAATTCGGGTGGCAACCCGATTATCACAAATGCTGGTTCAACCTTTTGGACAAAATATTCTATTTAACCTATGCCGGCTGGCACCCGCGCTACTCAACTTCACCGCCAAAACCACGCGGTTAAAAATTAAGGCATAATCAACACCGGTGTCCCTGGCGCGACGCGTTCCCAGATGGTGTCTATTTGCGCATCGGTTAAGGCGACACAGCCATCGGTCCAGTCCCGTTTGGGATGTTCCATCGTTTCGGGCGTTTGACCATTGGGCATGCCATGAATGGCGATATATGCACCCGGGGTTAACCCTTGCGCCGCAGCAGTTTGCTTATCCGCCTCATTCGGGTAATTCAGCATTAAGGCGCGGTGAAAACCGCTATTTTGCTTTTTTTCGATAATGGTATAAACCCCTTCGGGTGTTTTGCCATCACCCTGGTAAATTTTATGGCCAACTGGGTTAAAGCCCAAAGCAATGGGATATTTTAAAATCGTTTCGCCATCGCGCCACAATTCAAGTTCGTGTTCTTTTTTATGCACCACAATCAAATCGGCTTGCGGTAATGTGGTTTGTTCATGTTGTGCCTGCGCCACATGGCCGCATAAAACACTGGATAATAATATCAGCAAACATATCGCTGCGCGTAGAGGATGCGGAATCATCGCTGCTATGTTATGAAAACCGATGTCGCGCTGTCGATCCCTGTGTTTCGCTTTAACTGTTGGTTTATTTGCTATGGGCTCGGCCCAGGCCACTTTGGTTGGTAAGCCGCTGGTTTACACTGCACAGGAAGATGATACCTTTGCCGATATTGGCGAACGGTTTGATGTCGGCTTTGTGCCTTTACGCGCCGCCAATCCAGATTTAGACCCCTGGGTGCCTGGCGCTGGCAAGGAAATCCGCATTCCCACCCAGTCTTTAGTGCCGGATGGGGCCCACAACGGCATTCTGATTAATCTGGCCGAAATGCGCCTTTATTATTTTAAATCTGGCCCCACTGCTCCACCCGAAGTTATGGCTATCGGTGTTGGCCGTGAGGGTTTGGATACGCCGCGCGGACAAACCAAAATTATGCGCAAAGTGGTGGGACCAACCTGGCACCCAACCCCGCGCATGTTGGAAGAAGATCCCACTTTGCCCTTATCCGTGCCTGCTGGTGAAGACAACCCGCTGGGCACGCACGCCATGTATCTAGATTGGCCCGCCTATTTAATCCATGGCACCAATAAATCCTGGGGCATTGGCCGCCGCACCAGTTCCGGCTGTATCCGGTTATATCCCAAACAAATCAAAGAACTGTTTGGCATGGTGCCCATCGGCACCCCCGTTAGCGTCGTTTATCAGCCGATTAAATTAAATTGGGAAGGCAATGATTTGTGGCTAGAAGCACATCCCGAACGGGATCAAGCCGACCAGATTGAAATGGATTATCCCATGCAAACGATAGTGCCGGCTGATATTTTAAGCCGTGTTCAGACGATGGCAGATGATGCGGAGATTGATTGGGCAATGGTTGATCAGCAATTGCGGGCACGCAACGGTTTGCCAGTAATGATCGGCCGCAGAAAAAATGCGCCCATTGCACAAACTGAACCCACAATTACACCAATCAATGTAAATGTACCCGCATCGATTGCCAGCAAACCGGCCGCAAATCCAATCACAGCAAATGCTAATGATTTTCCAATTACTAGTAACGAAGACGTTACCGAAGAAAAAGAAGATGAGGGTAAAGCTGAAGATGTAATCTCAGCCGCCCATGCACCGCTTAGTTCGCTTGCCATTACCGTCCCCACACCTACCACTCGCTAACGCTGCGGCTTGCCTTGGGCCGCTTGGTTGGTATAGGCATGCGCTTCCATATTAGCCGCTGCCGAACTTTCCTTACTGGGTAAACCAGCATTTGGATTGGTCGCATTGGGGTCATTGGTATTAGCAACGCCAGTATCTTTTTTGGGCGGCTGTGTATTAGACATTGCTGTCTCCTGCTTGGTTAGAGATTTCGTTTTCCATTTGTTTGGCCACATCATCCGCATCGTTAATGGTTGCTGATGCGCCCATACCGCCACTAATTGCACCTACCACGGCACCAATGGCACCGCCGATAGGTCCGCCCACGGCAAAACCCACCCCGGCACCTGCCGCAGTACCAGCGGCAGCACCCATCACAGCAATCTCAGGCACGTCTTTATGTTTTGCGGAATACGCTTCATAAACTTTATATGTAGTCATTTAAATAAATTGACTGATCGCAAGTAAATTAGAAATGCCGATTTAAGATTAACATATAAAATTCTAATAGTATGTTAGTTTTATGATTGCGAAATTTGGTGCCCTCGGGGAGACTCGAACTCCCACATCTTGCGATAATAGATTTTGAGTCTACCGCGTCTACCATTCCGCCACAAGGGCACTTCAAAGACTTAAGCAGGCCATTAGCAGCTTGTCAAAAGCAAGCTGCAACAAACCGTTAAAAAATTAGCGTGAATAATATTCGATAACCAGGTTTGGTTCCATGGTTACTGGGTAAGGCACATCGGCAAATTTCGGGGCACGCAAATAAACGGCTTTCAATTCACGGGCATCGAATTGCAAATATTCCGGCACGTCACGCTCTTTGCTATTTTGCGCGAGCAAAACAGCTTCTAAGCGCTGCGCTTTGTCTTTCAACGTCACCACATCATTGTCTTTGATTGCGTAAGAACGGATATTCACGCGCTTACCGTTCACCAATACATGGCCGTGATTAACCAACTGACGCGCACCAAAAATAGTGGCCGCCAATTTGGCCCGGTAAACCACAGTGTCTAACCGGCGCTCAAGCAAGCTAATCAGATTTTCAGAAGTGTCACCCTTGCGGCGCACCGCTTCTTCGTAATAACGGCGGAACATGCGTTCGCCCATATCACCATAATACATTTTCATTTTTTGTTTGGCGCGCAATTGCTGACCAAAATCAGACAATTTCTTATTGGCGCTGCCATGTTGACCTGGTTTGGTGTTCCGGCGGTTCAACGGGCTTTTGGCCCGACCCCAGAGGTTGACGCCCAACCGGCGGTCAATCTTATGTTTCGCGGCTTCTCTTTTTGCCATATTATATCTCCTTGGTTAATCCAAGCCTTAGTGGTTGTCCCTATAGTCCTGACGGCGGGAACAAATGGCTAATCCATCTGCTCCACATTTTAGGGAATAAATCTATATGCAATAATCATTTAATTAATGTCAAACGATTGAATTAAGGCTTGAAAAATGATGGTCTAATTTGTTGCTGCCAATACAGTTTTAAAGTTTCTACAGGAGTCAGGGTATAATTAGATATAAGTGGTTGTTTAATTTGATCTTCCATAAATGATTGAATGGCAGATGCATTTTGGTCTAACATTTTATTGTGGGGTAAATTAAGTAAATATTTTCTGTGCATATTAAATTCTACAAAAACAAAGATCCAGTTTGCTTGGACTTCCATTGGCTGTAACTGATATTTTGTCATATCCTGTGAATCATTCGTATAATTAGCTATATTTCTAGAAAGAACAATTACATCATTTATGAGTTGTTTGTTATGATATTTTATTCCTGTAAGAGTAAAATATTTACATAAACGCTCTTGTACAGCATGCGTTAGTTCGTGACATAAAGCTGGTATGACCAATGAAGCATCTATTTTATCCAGACTGGTATATTGGATAACATTTCTATCCTGCAATAATTGAAAACCAGGTGATTTGCCACCTTTACCTTTTTCCAGATGATATTCTGATAAGCCAAAATGTTTAACAACAACTTTTAGTACAGTATCGGCTAAAACAACCTTTTCTTGAATAAAAGCTTTATTCCATTTATTTTTCACTTCTTTTGATATTTTTATAAAATCATTTTTGTTGAATAATACTTTGTATCTATCGATTAAAAATTGTCCAATACCTTTTTGCTTCAACACATATTCATCAAATTTTTGATCAAAAGGTACTTGGTTACGTTTGTTGCGATAACGGTATTTTTCAATATACTTATCTATATTACCATCTGTTAAGTCTATCCATTTTTCGGGTGTTCCAATTTGAAAGCCGTTTGCATTTTGTCTAAGTGAAACCTCTGTTTGTTTTGGCGCTACCATTTTTGGAATTGCAGGTATTGCCGCGGCTGTCGGTGATGGAGTGGCAACCGCAGTAACCGGTGTTTTTTTTAATCCGCAGCCAATAAGCGAAGGTAAGAGCAATAAAGGTAAAACAGGATAATAACGACGGTGAATATACATTTATGATATTTGCAGCATTTTGGCTGATTAATGCAAAACTTTCATAGGCAAATCTTTAGCATTGTTTTTTAAATAGCTTCTGCTACCTGTTAATTAAAAGGGAATCACAAATGAATCGGAAGAAAATTGCACTTGTTGGGGCTGGCCAAATTGGCGGCACTTTGGCGCTTTTGGCAGGCCAGCGCGAATTGGGCGATATGGTGTTGGTTGATATCAATGAGGGCACGCCGCAGGGCAAAGCCTTGGATATTGCACAAGCTTCCCCCGTAATTGGCTTCGATTCAGTGCTTTCCGGCAGCAATGATTTCGCCGCCCTAAAAGACTCAGATGTAATCATTGTCACCGCCGGTGTGCCGCGCAAACCAGGGATGAGCCGCGATGATTTGATCGAGATCAACCTCAAAGTTATCACCGATGTCGCCCATCAAATCAAAACCCATGCCCCCAATGCGTTTGTGATTGTGGTTACCAACCCGCTGGATGTGATGGTGCAGGTAATGCAGCGCGAAAGCGGTCTGCCGGCCAGTAAAGTGGTCGGCATGGCCGGCGTATTGGATTCGGCCCGTTTCCGTTACTTTATCGCCGAAGCCTGCAACGTTTCGGTGGAAGATGTGACTGCTTTTGTCTTGGGCGGCCATGGAGATACCATGGTCCCACTTACCCGCTATTCAACAGTGGCTGGTATCCCGCTTACTGATTTGGTCGCGCTGGGTTGGTTGAAACAAGATCAGCTCGATAAAATTGTGCAGCGCACGCGTGATGGCGGTGCCGAAATTGTTCAATTGCTCAAAACCGGTTCAGCTTTCTATGCCCCAGCCGCGGCAGCCATTGAAATGGCAGAAAGCTATTTAAAAGACAAAAAACGCATTCTGCCATGCGCCGTTAAACTGAGCGGCGAATATGGTGTGAAAGATTTATATATTGGCGTGCCGGTCGTAATTGGTGCCAAAGGCGTGGAAAAAATCGTCGAAGTCCGCCTGTCAGATGCTGAAAAAGCGATGTTCGAAAAATCCGTTACTGCAGTTAAAGAACTGGTAGCAATCGCTGACAAAATGAAAGCCGCTTAAGCAACTAAATTTAGTTGCAAAATAAATGTTTTAGAAGTAGCATGAGTAAAGCTGAAAAATTATTGGCACGGTTAATAGCCGCACCAACAGATTTCAGCTGGAAAGAGTTGGAAACAGTTTTGCAGCAGCTAGGCTATTCAGAAATGCATGCCGGTAAAACCAGCGGATCTCGCCGCCGGTTCAATCATGCAACTGTCCCTCCTATTTTTTTGCATGAGCCACATCCACGAAAAATTTTAAAAGCTTACCAAGTAAAATTGGTTTTAGAGCATTTGCAGGCAGCGGGTTTGATATGATTGATTTTATGGAATATCGTGGTTATGTCGGTTCGGCGCATTATAGTGACGCGGATATTTGCTTCTTCGGCAAATTGGAGTTTATACGCAGTTTAGTTACTTTTGAAGCGGAAGATGCGAAAGGATTAAGACAAGCTTTTGAAGCGGCAGTTGATGATTATCTGGAATATTGCACCATAAATAAACAGAAACCTGAACAGCCATTTAAAGGTAGCTTTAATATTCGCACTGCGAGTGATTTACATCGGCGCGCAGCTTTGCGGGCGAAAGCGGATGGCGTGACCTTAAATCATTTGGTGAGCAACGCTTTAGAAACTTACTTAAATTCATCTACTTCAAAATATAAGCATTCGTAATGCCAAACAATCTTTTTAAACGTCTGCGGCGTTATTTTCTGACTGGTCTCATCGTCACTATACCGCTGGGCCTTACCTGTTTTTTGGTTTATTTCCTGGTCAATTTGGTGGATACGGCTGTTGAATGGATTTTACCGGTTGGTTATTCTCCGCATGAATTGCTGGGTTTTCGTATCCCTGGCGCAGGCCTGATTTTTATTATGATGGTCATCACTTTAGTCGGCTTGTTGGCCCGTAATTTTCTCGGTCGGCAGGTGGTACATAGTGCCGATTTGCTGATGGCAAAAATGCCATTGCTAAGCACTTTATATGGTGCCAGCAAGCAACTGCTCGAAACTTTGCTCAGCGAAAAAGGCAAAAGTTTTAAACGCGTGGTATGGGTTGAATTCCCCACTGCCAATAGCTGGGCCTTGGGCTTTGTGACGGGCGAGGTGGAAAGCAATGCGATGTCCGCCATTGCGCCCGATAATTTGCTGGCCGTTTATGTGCCAACCACTCCGGTACCCACTTCTGGTTTTTTATTATATGTGAAAGCCGATGCCGCCATCTCCGCCAATTTAAGTGTGGAAGATGGCCTTAAATTGGTTGTATCCGGCGGTATTGTGACCGCACCGATGGCGATATCTTTATAAAGGCTCTTGAGCAGGCTGAGTAGATGCGGCAGATTTCTAGTTATTAGAAATTCGTTAATTGCTGCAGCCTGGCGTTTAAAATCACGGCGTTTCTTGCTTCCATGAATTTGAAACAAATTCTGGTTCAGCGATATACGCGCAGTTAACCGATTTAAAGAAGATAATGTCGGGCCTGTGACGATTTCATAGCCAGCCATCGCAAATAAAGCGCCAATATTAAGCTCTAATTTATATTCAGGTTTTGCCTGCCGTAAAAACTGGATTTGCGCATTAAAATCGCGCGGCAGCGCATTGACGGATAATTGCGCATTATGCAATGCCTCAATTAGATTCAGCGTAATGTCATAATATTTTCTGGCCAAAAGCGGATCAACAATTTTTTTGAAAGAATCCATTCACTGGCAATTCATTGCTTATGTCAAAACTTTCATGCTTAAATTAGTCGTGAAATGCCTGGCCATTGAAACCTCCTGTGATGAAACTGCGGTAGCCATTATCGATAACGAGCGGCGCATTTTGGCTCAGCAAATTTACAGTCAGTTGGATGAACACCGCATCTATGGTGGCGTGGTGCCGGAAATAGCTGCCCGTGCCCATCTTCAGCGCCTGCCTGCTATAATCCCATTGGTTTTAGCGGAAGCCAATTTATCACTGAAAGATATCGACTTATTCGCGGCCACCATTGGTCCTGGCTTGATTGGCGGCTTATTGGTTGGTGCGACCACGGCGCAAAGTTTGGCCTATGCCGCTGACAAACCATTTATCGGTGTGAATCACCTCTGGGGACATTTGTTAACCCCGCGCCTGACCGATAATATTGCCTATCCTTATATGGCCCTGCTGGTATCGGGCGGCCATACCCAAATTATCTGGGTCTGCGGCCCGCAAACTGGCCAAGTTTTGGGCCAAACACGGGACGATGCGGCCGGTGAATGTTTTGATAAAATTGCCAAACTATTAGGGCTTGGTTGGCCTGGCGGTCCCCTAATCGAACAACAAGCTAAGCAAGCAACCAATCCGAATCGCTTCACTTTGCCATCGCCCTTTTTGGGGCAGGCGCATGCTGATTTCTCTTTCTCCGGTTTAAAAACCGCCGCCAGCCAATTGATTAAAAAAGGTATTGCTGCGGCCGATATTCCGGATCTCTGCGCCGCTTTGCAGCAAGCGGTTGCCAATACAGTTGTTGACCGCCTTGCCCAGGCTATCAAACAATTAAAAGACAATGGCCAATCCCCAGCCTGTCTAGCGGTAGTGGGCGGGGTCGCGGCCAATCAGGCCATTCGCCAGGCTTTGCTCAAACTTTGCGAACAGCAGCAATTAACCTTCATCGCCCCTGCCCCCCAATTATGTACCGATAATGCCGCAATGATTGGGTGGTGCGCCATTGAATGGGCACAAATGGCAAATTCAATTAGGGAAGCCACAGTGCGGCCACGTTGGCCAGTTGATGCTGTGGTTAGCAAAGCACAATGATAAAGATTTTTTTTCTGAGATTGTTTGTATGCATAAAACGTAATAATTTCTTAAATAAGGAGATTCGATGCGCAAAATTCTATTAACCAGTTTGGCTGCTTTAGCCATTGCTACAACGGCCCAGGCCGCCGATACCAAAGGCTTTTATGTCGGTATCGCAGGTGGCTGGAATCATACCAATGATGCGGATTTGGACGGCCGGCCGGATGGGACCACCACAGGTTTATCAGAAAGTTTTGATGAAGGCTGGGTTGGCCTGGCCAATACTGGTTACCGCTGGAGCAACGGTCTACGGACTGAAATTGAAGGCGGTTACCGCCGTAATGACGTGGATAGTGCTACAGGTTCGATTACCGGTTCAACCAGCTCTACTGCGGATGGTGATTATTCAAGCTGGTCGGCTATGGCCAATGTTATCTATGATTTAAACCATTTATATAATGCCAGCACCAGTTCATTTACGCCTTATGTTGGTGCCGGTATCGGTGTAGCACGTGTTAAGCTTGATTCGACCATTAATGGCCCGGGTTTTGGTATTCCGCTGCCGATTAATGATACTGATACAGTGCTGGCATATCAGGGCATTGCTGGCCTTAATTATGCTTTGAACGATAAAGTCGATCTCGGTGTCAGTTACCGCTATTTTTGGACCCAAGACCCCAGATTTAATACGGATACTGGTGTAGATTTTGATGGTGAATATAATAATCATGCCATTTTGGTTGGTTTGACTTATAAATTCAGATAAACAAATATTTGGTATCTTTATAATGAGTTTAATGAGCGGCTTTCGGGCCGCTTTTTAAATTTTGGGGCGGACCACTATAAATTCCGCATAAATGATTATTAATTATAGTTTAAAAACTGTCGCTGAAAAGCAACAGCCACAAACCTCTTTATTAAATTATCAACTTTGCTATTGGCGTTATACATAAAACTACATAGTTTCTGACTTGGGAGACATCTTATGCGTAAGATTTTATTAACTACATTAGCAATCGCGGCATTGACCGGCGCTGCTAACGCTGCTGAAGGCAAAGGCTGGTATACCGGCGTTCAAGGTGGCGTAAATTTAGAACAAGATTCAGCATTAGCTGGTTCTACACCTGCTGGTTCAAATATTGATTTTGATACCGGCTGGGTTGGTTTAGCGGATGCAGGTTACCGTTGGGGTAACGGTTTCCGTACGGAACTAGAAGGCGGTTACCGTCGTAATGACATCGATTCTGTTAGCACCGGTGGTAGCGGTAATGTTAGCGCTTGGTCTGCAATGGGTAACGTAATCTATGATTTGGGTAACCTATACGGTATCCGTGATTATACCCATGTAACACCATTTGTCGGTGCCGGTATCGGTGCGGCTGGCGTTAAAGCAAATCTTGGTGCGCCAACAGGCGTTAACGAGAGCGACACTGTTTTAGCATACCAGGGTATTGCTGGCGTAACTTACAATGTTACTCCTGCTATCGACCTGAATGTTAGCTATCACTACTTCTGGACCCAAGATCCTGGTTACAGCGGTAATGGTGGTGCGTCTTACGACACTGAATACCAAAACCATTCAATTTTGGTTGGTATGAACTACAACTTCAATGCGCCTGAAAAGCCAATGGTTCGTACGCAGGAAACGGTTAGCCGTTCTCAAGAAACCAAAACTGCTGTAACGGGTAAAGAGTACCGTGTGTACTTCCCATTCAACAGTGCGGTTTTGAGCAGCGAAGGCCAACAAGCAGTTAATTCTGCCGCAGCTGATGCAAAAACAATGAGCCCGCAAGTCATTAAATTGGCTGGTTATGCCGATACTTCTGGTTCAGCCGCTTACAACAAGAAATTGTCTGAAAAGCGTGTTGCAGCGGTTAAAGCTGGTCTAGTGAAACAGGGTGTTGCCGCCAGCCAAATCGCTGTTGCAGCGAAAGGTGAAGCCGCTCCACCAGTGAAAACTGGCGATGGCGTTAAAGAACCTTTGAACCGTTTGGTAACAATCGTTCTAGAATAATTCATTCTTAAACAAAAATGAAGAAGCGGCCTGCGGGCCGCTTTTTTATTGCCTGAAACTATTCTTTTGGCTGGCAAATAGGCATGATTCCGATTATTTTAGAAACATGGTTGCCTACGCTCCTTTACCGCCTGCTCCACCAACGAATGTTTGGCTGGTTAAAGGATTGCCCACTGCTCAAACAGCATTAACAGTTCGGGTTTCTAAAGGTTCAACAGCTACTGATGCACAAGTTGAACGAAACATTAGTAATAACAACTTCGCGCCGATTGAATTTGAAGTATTTAAAGTATCAAAAGACAAATCTACCTTATTCCCAAATGCAATTGTTGCAGCTTCTCAGATCACCCGCCGTGAATTGGCAGCGATGCAACCGGTTTCCCTGGCAGCACCAACTGCAAATTCAGCTTTTAATTTAGGTCGTTAACACTCGCTATCTTTAGCGCTGCATGCTAATCGTCATTAAATGATCCTAGGTTTAATTACCGAACAAATCGCGCTTGAAGATTTGTGTTTAATGCTAAAAGACGCGCCTTATTTGGCGTTGGATACCGAGTTCATCCGTGAAAAAAGTTACTGGCCACAACTTTGCTTAATCCAGGTCGGCACCCGTGAAGGTGCCTGGTTGGTTGACCCGCTTGTCGATGGCTTGGATTTGACCCCGCTATGGCAGCTTATTCATCAACCGCATATTACCAAAGTGTTTCATGCTGCCAAACAGGATGTCGAAATTATCGTTAAAGCCACCGGCCAAATGCCCTGGCCCATTTTTGATACCCAGGTCGCCGCCATGGCCCTGGGTTTTGATGATCAACAAGCTTTCGACAAATTGGTTGAAGCATTTTTGGGCGTTCATCTCTCCAAAGCGCAGCGCTTTACCGATTGGGCCCGCCGGCCCCTAACCGAAGCGCAACAACGTTACGCGCTCAATGATGTCGTTTATTTGGCACCCATGTATGAAAAAATGGTTGAGCAGTTAAAAGAGCGCGGCCGTGTCGATTGGCTAGCCCATGAATGGCAGGTCTTAAACGATCTTAATCTCTATCACCCCGATCCCGCCCGTTCCTGGGAAAAAATTAAATTCCGCAGCAAGGACCCTTATGCCTGGGCTTGTTTGCAAGCATTAGCCGCTTGGCGCGAGCACACCGCCCAGCGCCGTGATTTGCCCCGTTTGTGGGTCATGAAAGATGAAGCGCTGGCCGCATTGGCCGAGTTGCAACCGACCAGCACGGCGGCTTTAAGCGAAATGCGCACCCTGCCCCCGTCCTTCCGCAAAAACGATGATGCCGAAACGCTGGTGCAAATGATTGCCGAGATTTGCAGCCAACCTGCCCCGCCGATCCCCACACAAGAACATCGGGCGGTAAAAGCCAATTCAACCGTCATGCAATTGCTCGAAATGTTGCTGCGCGTGGTCGCGGCTGAAATAAAACTGAATCCCCGCTTGCTTGCCACCCATGACCAATTGAGTGCTTTTGCCAAAGGCGGCGAAGCCAAGGATTGCTTTCCGGATTATCGTTATGAGCTATTTGGCATTAAAGCCGAAGCCATGCGCCGTGGTGAATTATCTTTGGGATTACAAGGCACCAAAGCCATTTGGCGCGATGTTGCTTAAATAAATATGCTATCCGCACAGCCAACACCCCTTGTAGCACAACGCACATCGGCAGTGCTGCAAGCCATTTTCATTGATAATACGAATGAAGAAATAACCCTAGGCGAGATAATGACCTTGCTTGGCGATCGCGCCTTTGGGTTTATGCTCTTTATCCTAGCGTTTCCCAATTGCTTGCCCATGCCAACTGGTTTTTCAACTTTAACTGGCGTGCCGATGTTGTGGTTAGCGTGGCAATTACTGCGCGATATTCGCCATCCCACTTTCCCGAGCATTATTGCCGATCGTAAATT
Organism: Alphaproteobacteria bacterium; assembly: GCA_965246945.1. Classification (GTDB taxonomy): domain Bacteria; phylum Pseudomonadota; class Alphaproteobacteria; order UBA11073; family UBA11073; genus CBDFFW01. The sequence goes on along the minus strand of CBDFFW010000001.1, from coordinate 1,138,971 downwards.
TGGCCGTGCGCCCCTGGCCAAGGCCACGAAGATTATTTTACCAGCTTTGCGCTGGCTGGAAACACTCATCAAACCACGTTGGCGTTTTTTAAGTGATGGTTGGGGCGAACGGATCATCGCCCTGATTATTCTAGCCTTCGCCTTCATTTTAATTCTACCCATACCAGGTGCGAATTTACCGCAGGCTGCCGCCGTGGCTATCATGGCTTTGGGTTTGATTGAAGCAGACGGGGTCATCATCACCATTGGTGCGGTCTGGGGCATTGGCGTTACGCTGGCCTTATATGAAATCTATATTCGTTTTTTTGCTTTTGTCTGGCATACCTGCGTTGATTATTTATGGCCCTGGCTGGGTAATCTACTGGCGTGAAACTGACAGGTTAAGGCATTATATTGAATAATGAGTTTAACGGATGATCAAACCGATACGCCACCCCGTGGCAATGCGTATTTAATGTTATGGAAAACCGCTTGGCGTTACGCCCGCGGGGCACGCAAGCAAGTGCTGCTTTTCCATGCGATGATTATTGTCGCCAATATTGTTTTTGCGTTTCAACCCTGGGTCTTAGGTAAAATCATCAATACGTTGCAGGCCGGCGGGGATGATGTTATTCGCCATGTCGCTTACTGGTTCGGCGCTTATGTCGGGATCATGCTGGTATTTTGGATTTTCCATGGTCCGGCCCGTGTGATTGAACGGCAGGTCGCTTTCCAAATCAAATCCAACTTTTTCCAGGATTATTATGCCAAAGTTCTGGCACTGCCCATGGCCTGGCATCAGGACCACCATTCCGGCAGCACCATTAACCGCATTAACAAAGCGGGTAACAGCTTAAATGGCTGGGCCGGTCAGCAATTTATGTATATTGAATCGGCCGTGCGCTTTACCGGCCCATTGGTTGGCTTATCGATTATCGCGCCCTATATGGCATTGGCGGCTTTGATAACTGCCATTGTTATCACCCGTGTTATCGGTTTTTTCGATAAACGGTTGATGGCGGCGGATGATGCACAAAATAAAGCCGAACACCATTTCTCCTCGGCCCTGTTCGATTTTGTTAGCAATATTTCCACGCTGATCACTTTGCAATTGGGCCAACCCACGCGCGGCGAATTAGGCCGTCGCTTAAATGCTATTTACCCGCATGTGAAACGTGAAATTATTATTAATGAATGGAAGTGGTTCACGTTTATGATTATGGCGACCTGTGTCGAGGCCGCCGTTATTTTTAGCTATCTCAACATGCAAACGGCAGCCGGTGCTGCCATTATGCTGGGCACGGTAGTCACCGTCTTTCAGTATTTCCGGCAGATTGATGAAGTGTTTTTCCGCTTTGCCTGGCTATGGCAAGAACTCATCCGCGCGCAGGTCGATCTGCAAGCCGTATTACCGGTGCAAGAAGCTTACGATGCTTTGGTGGCACCAACAGCGGCGGAAATTACATATCATCAGCTTGGCAATTGGCAATCGCTCAAAATCACCGATTTGCATTTTGAATATGATGACCCACGTACCAAAAAACATGTTTTGGCAGATGTAAATCTAGAATTTAAGCGTGGCCAGCGCATTGCCTTTGTTGGCCCTAGCGGGGCGGGCAAATCAACCCTGCTAAAATTGCTCCGCGGTCTGTATCAAACCACGCCCTTAACGCTGCAGGCAGATAATCAAATTTTCAGCACATTAGCACCGCTTGCCCCGCTCAGTATGCTTGTGCCGCAAGAACCTGAAATTTTTGAAAACACGATCCTTTATAATATGACCCTGGGCGTGGATGTCGCCGCCGAAGATTTGCAGCGCGTTATTCGCTGTGCCGCGCTTGAACAAGTCATTAAAGAATTGCCGCATGGCCTGGCAACCGATATTCGCGAAAAAGGCGTAAATTTATCTGGCGGTCAAAAGCAGCGGTTGGCCCTGGCCCGCGGCCTGCTCGCTGCGCAGCATGCCGCGATTTTATTAATGGATGAACCCACCAGCAGTGTTGATCCGGCAACGGAAGGGCTAATTTTCGACCGTATCTTAAGCGAATATATGGGCAAAACGATTATCACCAGCTTGCACCGCTTACATCTGCTCAGCCGCTTTGATCTGATTTATGTGATGCAGGAAGGTAAAATTATCCAGGAAGGTCGTTTCCAACAACTGGTTGCCGAAGAAGGTTTATTTAAACAGCTTTGGCAAAATTATTTACGGGAGGAAGTATTAATAACCTCATCCTGAGTAACACTTATAGAGTGCGTATCGAAGGATGTTTAATTTGTGTTTAGCGCTGGAGTATTCTTCGATACACTTTGCTATGTAAGGTTACTCAGGATGAGGTTACAGCAAATTAAATTACAATTTCATTAACCTTCAAAACCGATAATTTTAATCATCTCGGCACCTTCTAATTGCGCACCGTCTAGTTTGGCGCGTGTTAAATCTGCACCGGTTAAATTTGCGCCGCGCAAATCAATGCCGGTTAAATCTGCATCCTTAAAATTAGCATTGGCCAAATCCGCTTTTTTCAAAATGGCATTGCGTAAACTGCTATGTTCAAAATTGCTTTTGGCTAGCACGGCATTGCTCATATCCGCGCCGACCAATTTTGCTTTCATGAAATTGGCATAGGCCATTTGCGCGGGCGTGTGTTTATTGCCAATGCTGCCGCGGGTGAACAACCCGCCGCTAAGATCCGCTTGCATAAAATGCCCATGTTCAAAATGGCACCCTTGCGCTTCCACATCCCGCAAATCGGCTTTGCGCAGATCAATATAGCGGGCCTGGGCAAAGCCCAATTGGGCGTTCTTAAAACAAGCCTCAGCCAGTACGGCAAAATCCATTTTGGCCGCGACCAAATTGCTTTTTGCAAAATTAAATTTTTCCAGAATAAAACCTTGCAAGTCTAACCGTGCGCCGTTGGCACCATTGCTTGCCAGCCATTCACTATGGGCAATTAACATATGGTCAATCACCACTTCCGCGCGGTCCACCCGGCTGGCTTTTTTGCTGCCTTCTGTTTTGGCCGCTTTCAATTGATGTTGGGTATCGACCAGCGCACCCAGTAAATTAGCTTCGCGCAGATCCGCGCCATTCACATTAGTATCGGTCATATTACTGCCAGTTAAATCTACTGCCACCATATTCGCGCCGGTAAAATTAGCTTGGGTCAGATTGGCATCGTTGAATAAACATTTGGCCAAATTCGCTTTCACAAAACTGGCCCCTTGCAATTCGCAGGTACTGAGATCCGCTTGTCGCACCACATAATCTTTATCGGTGCGGTCTGAATTAAGCGCAGAAAGCTCACCATTTTTACTGCGCCAAAAAATAATCGCTTCACGCAGATCGGCTCCATCCAATTTGGCATTGCGCAGTTTGGCATTACGAAAACACGCACCGCGCGCATCACAACGGCTTAAATCAATCTGGCTCAGATTGGCATTTAACAAATCCGCCCCATACAGCGTGCTGGCCGTTAAAATCGCGCCGGTTAGCCGGGTATTATTCAGCCGTGCGCAGGTAAAATCCGCTTCCCGCAAATCCATGCCGGCCAAATCCCAGTTGGAAAGATCCAGCATCTTTAAATTGGCCCGCGCCCCGCCGCGATAGCCGTGCAAATAAGCCTGATGCCGCCTTAAAATGGCAATCAATTCTTCCTTGGCCACAGGCCGGATATGGTCGGTAATTTCTGCCTGCATCTTTCTATTTTTATCATAATTCCATGCGAAATAGCGGTGAACCTTTAGTGACAGGCCGAAAATTAAGGTTTTATTCATAAATACCGCTTGGCCGCCGCGCAAAACTCTTTATTATCAAGTGTAGAGGATATGATGGCAAAAGCACGGGGCAAAGTAATCACAGTCGCACAGCAAAAAGGCGGGGCGGGTAAAACCACCCTGGCCGTGCAACTGGCGGCCACACTTTTGTCGCAAGGCTATACCGTGGCCACCTTGGATATCGATCCACAAGCCAGTCTAACCCAGTGGTATACCCAAAGAACCAGCACCCTGCGTGAGAAAAATACGTTGGTGCATAGCCCCGCCGCCGGTTGGCGCTTACCGACCGAGGTCGACCGCCTGGCCCGCGAATTTGATGTCGTGATTATCGATAGCCCGCCGCATACGCAAACCGAAGCCAAAACCGCCATCCGCAGTGCCGATATTGTCCTAATCCCCGTGCAACCCAGTCCGGTGGATATTTGGGCGACCAAGCCCACTTTGCAATTGGCCGCGACCGAGCGGATACCCGTTTTATTGATCTTAAACCGCGTCCCCAAACGCACCAAACTGGCCGCCGCGATGCAGGATAAACTGGGCGAATATGGCGCCGCGATTGCCGAAACCCAGCTCAGCAGCCGTATCCGCTATGCGGAAAGTTTACAACATGGTTTGGGCGTGGTGGAAATGAACAACAATCCCGCCGTACAAGAAATTCAAGCCTTATGCGCGGAAGTGAAAGCCGCATTGTCGCTGCCGGAAACACAGCAAAAAGCGGCTTAGCTATATTTCGCCAAGAAACTACCAGCCAGCATTATTTGAACGCCTTCAACGGTCGTATTAAATAAATGGCCGAAATGCGTTATGTCTCCGGTCAACAAAACCATGCATTTGGCCGCAATTGCTGCGGCTAAAATAGGCTGGTCCTTTGCCGGTAAGTGATGATTGTTTTTCAGCGCTTCTATTGTTTGACTAATTTCAATTGGTTCCAATAATTTTTGCAGACGCGCCATTGCAATTGGTTTTTTTAGTGAAATATTACGTTCAGCTTCTTGCCAAGCATATGGCGAAGTAACCAAATGAAACGCATTATTTTCCCATAATTTTAAAAGCCCATTTTGTTCGCGCCAAGCGGCAGAAAATAAAATATTGGCATCAACAAAAACACGCATTACCAATTAGGTTTTTGATGCTTAATGGTATCTGGATTCAGCCCCATTTCAATTACTTCATGCAGTGCGGCTGCATAATCTTCTGCATTGGTGGCATTTGATAACATAAATTCAGCTATTCTATCGGGGTGATAAACTTCAATGGGCATGGCTATTGCTGGCCGCAATAAAATGCCATCTTCCCGCTCTTCCGCAACTACCAAGCTGCCTTCGTTCAGGCCATAATGCCTGCGCATGCTAGCCGGAATCGTTAAAACACCTTTTTTACCAATTCTGGCTGTTTCTGAATGTATCAGCATTTCTGATATTCTGACATACAGAATATTAAAAGTCAATTAAGCAGCGATTTTATTGCTGGTGGGCAGCCGGCTGCGCCAATTTTGCCAGTTTTGCAGCCAGGCTTCCGAAAAATGTTCGATAATCAACCAATCCAAAAGCCGGTGCGCATCCGCTAAATCAGGTGAAGTGACACTGGCCGATGGGTCCCACAAAAAACCTGGTAAGGGCAACAACCCCAATTTTCCTGCTGCTTGGGAAGCCAATAAAATCTCGCCGCTTTGCGGAGCATAGGCGGCCGGATAATCATTGCCCTGCCCACTGCCATCATAATTTTCCGGCATCAGCGCAAAACCCAGTTCGCCCAGCAATTGCCATTCCAGCCGGTAATAATACGCCAACCAATTGGGCTGATTAAGCGCAATTAAAAACTGCTGAAAACCCATAAACAATTTGGGATAAGGATGATGCGCTGGCGCGGCGGCCACCAGCAACGCACACAGCGCTTGCAACGCAAATAACCGTTCCGCCGAATTCAAACAATTGGCGCTGTGGTTGTGCAACAATTCAGCTTTGAAATAGCCCATTTGCTCTGGCGTGCGGGTTTTCCAATCAACATGGATAAGGTTGCCCAATTGCCATAATGGCCGCTGGCGGCGGCTATTCCCGCCATAGACATAACCATCATACCGGCCATGTTGCGCGGTTAACACCGTAGCAATCGCCCCATGCTCGGCATGCGCGGTGACCTTTAAAACAATGGCGTTATCCTGTAATACGAGCATTCGACTCTATCATTAAAGATAAGCATTGGCCGCCGGTAAGTCGAATAATGCGAATTACGGTGCCAGCACTTTCGGCAGCGCTTTTTGACGTTTAAACAACTTCATTTCCAAAAGTTTATAGGTATAGATTGCGGCAATGGGGCGCTGCTTTATACGGCTGGACGATTGGTGGTGATGGTGATTGAAAGACAGGCATTCTAAAATTATTCAATATCACGCAACATTAAGTTGATTAGTTGTAAGCCCATCGCTTGGCAAAGCAGTGTTTTCCGATTAGATAGGTAAGTTATGTCCACCACCGATCTCAACGCGGTTAATAATAACAAAGTAACCGTGCCGATGGTGCGGGCGCGCAAAGGCGGTACACCGCTGGTGGCGTTAACCGCTTACAGTAAACCCATGGCACAGATGTTAGATCCGCATGTGGATATTCTACTGGTCGGCGATTCGCTTGGCATGGTGGTATATGGTTTTGACAGCACGCTGCCTGTGACGCTTGAGATGATGATCGATCACGGTGCGGCCGTGGTGCGCGGCACGCAAAAAGCATTGGTGGTGGTGGATATGCCGTTTGGCACTTACCAACGTTCCACCGCCCAAGCTTATGATAATGCCGCGCGTGTCATGCAGGAAACCGGTTGTGCGGCAGTGAAATTAGAAGGCGCAGGCCCCATGGTGCAAACGGTCGATTTTCTGGCCAATCGCGGTATTCCGGTCATGGCGCATATCGGGCTGCAACCCCAATCCGTAAACAGCGTGGGCGGTTACCGTGCCCAAGGCCGCGAGCAAAAAGATGCGTATGAATTGATGGATGCCGCCCGCCAGCTCACCAATGCCGGTGCATTCAGCATGGTCCTGGAAGCAATGATGGAACCGCTGGCCGCCAAAATTACCCAGGAAATTTCTATTCCAACCATTGGCATCGGCGCCTCCCCTGCCTGCGATGGACAAATTTTAGTGAGCGATGATTTGCTCGGCCTGTTCCCCAGCTTCAAACCCCGTTTCGTCAAACAATATGCTGATTTAGGCGCACAGATTAAAGAAGCAGTGGCGACTTATGCTGCCGAAGTTCGCCAACACCAATTCCCCTCTGCCCAACATTGCTTCGGCGTGCAACCGCTGATGACCGTGCCGCAATTAGATGGCGATGTGCCAAACGGTAAAAAACGCAGTCCCAGAAAAAGCGCATAGCCCGTCATTCCCGCGCAGGCGGGAATCCAGCAACTATAAGTGCGCCGCGTTCTAATTATTTATTAACTGTGTCATGCAAACGCATGACGCTTTGATTATTCCTAGATTCCCGCCTACGCGGGAATGACGAAAAGCTTACCATAAGCCTCTGCGTGCCAGCATGGCATAATCATCGTAATTTTGTTCGCGCCGTGTTGCCTGAAATGGGCGGGTTTCGGCTAGGTAATGGCGCAGCGTTTCGCTTAAACCCGCTTCTAATTGCGTCACCCATTTTTCAATTTTATCAGCGGGCCAGCTGGTGGGTTTGACTTCCTGCTTGGTGGCATGCAATCGCCAAAAGCTTATCACACCGACCGGTATGCGTGGTACTTGGCTAAACCCGCCCTGCTCAACCAACCAGGCCGCCAGCGGCAATTGCACATGATAACCGCGTTCAATATCCGCTGCACTGGGTGGTGTGCCCGTTTTATAATCAATAATATTTAACGTGCCATGGGCCAAACGATCAATGCGGTCCGCTTGCACAGTTAGGCTGATAGTGCGGTTACCCGCTCGCAACATGCCTTTCCCTTGCGCTTCCACGGCTAATAAATTTTGGCCGGCGGCCAGCGCATGCATTTCATAAAGCAAGGCATGTTGCAACAGGCTTTCCAAACGCTGCTGCGCATCCATCCCTAGCTGGCTGCGCCAAAAAGCGTAAGAATAAGGTTGCATCGCAATATGCAGTAACTGACTTAACGCATCATTCGGCAGTTGCGGATGTTTCGGCAGATATTCCACCAAAGCATGATGCACCAGTGAACCAATCTCACTCGCGCTCAATTCACTGCGTAGCGATGAACGTGCGGATAAATTCAAAATACGCTGCGCATAATAAGCATAAGGATTTTGCCGCAATTGCTGAATGCCACTAGCCGAAATACCGCGCGGCCGCGCCGTCAATGGCGGGTTGGGTATTGGCCGGTTAATCGTAATAAATTTGCTAGGTTGATCAAGCGCATTAATGGCCAAGCGCCATTCTTCCCCGGCGTTAATTGCATTTAAACTGCTGCCTTTGCGTTGCAAATAAACATTGAGCTGTTGCAGCCAACGCGCTGGCCGCTGAACCACACCATCAATCTGCATTGGCCGGGTTAAATAAACCTTGGGGGCGCAATTGATACCTTGCACAAAATCATGCGCCATCTGGCCAATGGATTGTTCTGGCGCTGGCAAACCCAATTGGCTGCGCATGGTGCGGGATAACCACGGATTGGGCGTAGGCTCGGCCGGCCACACCCCGTCATTCAAACTGGCCAAAATCGCTACATCGACATTCTGCAGCCGCGCTTCCAACAACCCCCAGATCATCACTTTGGCGGTGCTATCATCGGCACTCGGCAACCGTTGTTGTCCACACCACCGCAGCCACCAGGGGGCAAATTCCTGGAAATCCAACCGCGGTTCGGAATGCTCACGCCACGGCGCAATCAATTCTTCCCACTTATCGTAACCCGCTTGGTTTATCCAATTAGGGCAATGGGCCAATAGCGTAAATTGTATATCATCCAGCCAGGTATCAATCGGCCTGGCCCTGGTGTACTGCCATTCAGTGAATTTTTCAGCGATAAAGTATAATTCCGATATCTTATACTGACGGACAAATTCCTGAAAATTGGTAAAGGGTTGGGCACGCAGCAACTCTTGCCACAAACTTAATTGCTCGGCTGTATAGCCCCAGGCTGGATGCTGCAAACAGGTCAACAATAAATGCGGGTCACTCGGCGTTGCTGCCAAGGCTAGACAATGCAGAATAAAACGAACCGCCACAAAATCCAACGCATTTTCGCCTAATGACTGCACTGCCTTAATATCCCAGCGCCGCAAAGCTTGTTGAATGCGGCTGCCCAATTGCGCATCTGGCGTAATAATACCAATACGCTGTGCACCTTCTGCTAATGCTTGTTGCACCAACAAAGCAATGGCTTGCGCTTCTGCCCAAATATCCGCACAGGGCACATAAACCAAATTTTGCAGCGCTTGTTTTAAATCAATCGGCAATTTCCACTGGTCATGATTGGGATGCAACACTTGCGACCATAATCGTGCACGCTTACCCTGCTCACCCTCCCAAATTTGCACCTGCTGCGGCGTAACATGACAGCGCGCTAACAACCGTTGCATCATCGCTTGTGAATGGGTTAATGACACATCGTAACCTGCCGTGCCCATATCAAAACCTGGCAAAATCACTGCGCCCTGCGGCAATTTGGCAATCCGGCCCAGTAAGTTAGCAGTCGCCGGCAGACTGCCGGTTGAACCAGCCACAATTACCGTATGATACGGAGGATTGGCTTCCCAAAATGCTGCCAGCGCCATCAGCGCAGCATGTTGATAAGTAGCAGGATCGCTTTGCCCGCGCTCTTCTAAAATCGCCGGCCAATGCGTTAAAATAATTTGCAAAAAATCGAGCGTTAATCCCCAATGCGCCGCAAAATCAATTGGTGTAAGTTTCAGCCATTTTTCAGGCGCCACTTCATGCAACGCACATTCATCCAGCAAATTGCTTAAAGCTGTTGCCAATTGCCATGCCACTGATGGCGATAAGGCCATATCGGCCCGCTGCAATAATAATTGCCATAAAATCCGAGTGCGCGTTAACGGTGCAATGGGCGGCGGCAAATCGGTGGTCAACAAACTATCCGGCAAACGTTCTTCGACCGTTAACGGCACTGCGGCCAAGGGAATAATTCTAGGCTGGGTTTCAGCAGAAAACTGTCCCTGCTCAACCAATAATAAATTTAATTGTTGAGCCGCCCGCCGCGTTGGCACAAATATCAATGCATTGGGCGTTATCGCATCAACCGTTAGTGCCTTAGCCAAGGCCGGTAGAAACGGAATTTCCGCTGAAATGCTAATAAAACCTTGAAGCGGCATATGTGCACTATAAATTAGGCTAAAATTTGGAAAACGAAAAGCTTGCTTTCAGCCTACTAGCCAAGCTAGCAATAGAAAATCGCTTCTCTACGACCCCTTCGTCTAGAGGCCTAGGACATCGCCCTTTCACGGCGGTAACACGGGTTCGAATCCCGTAGGGGTCGCCAGCTTCTTTTCCAACTACAGCTAAATAAGACCAAGATACCTTGAAAAATCCAGTGTTTTTACGGTATGATTGTCTTATGCCGCTTTATGCAGTCCTGGGACATAGATGTTTCTCAGGGGCTATTATGGGGGCTTTTCTAAAGTCTTCATAGCAAAGGCCCCCAGATGAAACTTAATGATATCCAATGCAAAAGCGCGAAGCCTAAAGACAAAGCCTATAAATTGTTTGATGGGGGCGGGCTGTTCTTAGAGGTAACGCCTAAAAATTCAAAACTTTGGCGGCTTAAATACAGGTTTTTAAATAAAGAGAAAAAACTGTCCATTGGTCCCTACCCCCTTGTTACGCTTGCAGAGGCACGTATGCATCGTGATGCGGCCAAAAAGCTGATTTTGGAAGGTAAAGACCCCTCTTCATTAAAGCGTACCAGTAAGCGTGAGCGTATCGAGGAAAAAGGCAATACTTTCGAAGTAATTGGACGCGAATGGCACGACTATAAAAAAGCTGAATGGTCGCAAGTAAACGCGGAAATAGTTTTAAATCGTATGCAAAAAGATATTTTCCCAGTTATTGGTCATTATCCAATTAAAGAGATAACGCACCCAATGATTTTGGATATGGCCAATGACGTCAAAAAGCGAGGGGCCAAGGTTCTGCCAAAGCGGCTTGTACAAATCTGCAAAAACATATTTCAGTACGCAATTATAACTGAACGCGCAGAACACAATATCGCATTAAATTTAAGAGGTTACGGTTTTCCGCTGGATCAAAGATGAGGGCATGCAGCGTATATCAGGGTCAAAAAGATTCCTTGTTCATGGTAGCCAGCTTTATGAATTTATAGCACAGCGAAAAAAGAGGAAAAAGCGGCCCTGCAAAGATGGTGAGATATTTTGCTTCAAATGCCAAACACCGCGTCAGCCAATCATGGCAACCTTAAAAACCCAACAAGTTCCCAATAATACCGTTCGCATCAAGGCTAATTGCTCCGCCTGCAAAACAAGCATGAACACAATTGTAAGCGGCAAAAAATGGGAAATTACACATCCTTTGCATCCCGACAACCTACAGCGCCATCCCAACATAGTGGAGAACATGGATGCCAGTACAAATGTTAACGTCAATGAGGGAGAAAAAGATGATTAAATTTAACCCTAAAAATGAAGTGGCTAAAAAACAATATGAAGAGGCTTTGCTGCATGGCAAATGCCGTGATCCAAAAACAGTAAGGGTTGTTTGGCAGAATATAAACTTGTTTGAAAGTTTCACGCATTGGGAGGATTTTAGAAGCCTGGACAAAGAACAAGCCCAATCTTTTAAAAAATGGCTGGAAAAACAAAAGAACGAAAAAGGCGAATTGCTAAGCTTGCCCACTGTACGATCTATACTTGCTAATTTACGGGATTTTTTTGAATGGCTGGCTATCCATCCAAATTACATAAAAAGATAGATGGGCGGGCTATTTCCTATTTGCGGCTGTCCGATAATGCCAACCGTGCTGCCCGTGCATCACGCGAAAAAACTGGCCCTACTGTCCAGCAGGTGGAGCAAGTTTTAAACGCCATGCCTGCTAATGACAATATTCAGCAGCGCGACCGCGCCATTTTCGCCTTTGTAATTTTGACTGCGGCACGTGATGCCGCTGTTATTTCCCTAAAACGTGGAGATTTTGACCTAATTGAGAAAACGGTTTGGCAAAATCCACACCATGTTAAGACAAAGAACGGCAAAGGCATTGTTACGCGGCTGATAGGACAAATGTTGCCGTTGGCGGAACAGATTGTGTTGGACTGGGTAAAGCACATTGATGATCTGGGCTTTAATGATAATGATCCACTTTTCCCCAAAGCGCGGACAGTTACAAATCTGGAGACAATGGCTTTCGAAGTACAGGGGCTATCCAGAGAACATTGGCAAGGCGCACAACCTGTGCGCGATATTTTCAAACGTGCTTTTGCAGCAGTAAACCTACCCTATTTCAATCCCCATCTAGCCAGAAACACAATATCAAAATGGGGCTTAAAAAATCTTAACCAGTATCAATATAAAGCGTTAAGCCAGAATATCGGCCATGAACATGCCATGACGACCTATAATTCCTATGCCAAATTGTCCGAAAGTGAGCAGCTTGAGGCAATCGCGGGCATTGGAGAAAATCATGCAGAATTACAAAATATATCAATTGATCAATTGTTAAGTGAGGTACGGCGGCGGTCCGGTGGGTAAAAATAGTTATTTTGGCTTTTATAAATTCAATTCCTGTTTTACAAATTTTTATCAATTAAATGTCATCTAAGGCCTGAACAGGGAAAACCCATGCCAACACTGGATTTTAAAGGTAAGAATTATGTCTATGCCCATCATTTAAGCGTGCCATTTCGTGGGCTGGATATCGTGCCTGAAAAATCCATGCCGAAAGACGGCAAACCATCCATGGATGATAATTTGATTATCCATGGCGACAATTTGCATGCCCTGAAAGCCTTGTTGCCGCAATATGCTGGCAAGATAAAATGCATCTATATCGATCCGCCCTATAATACAGGCAATGAGGGCTGGTCCTATAACGATAAAGTTAACAGCCCGTTAATGAAAGAGTGGTTAGCTAAATCCGCAAATCCGGTGACAAATGAAGATTTGGAACGACATGACAAATGGCTGTGCATGATGTGGCCGAGATTGCAATTATTGCGCGAATTATTATCGGATGATGGTGTAATTTTTGTTAGTATTGACGACATTGAATTTGCCAACTTGCGTACAATTATAGAGGAAATTTTTCCTGAAGGTAGCTTTGTTGCTAGTATAGTATGGGAAAAAGGCAAAAAAGGTGACGTGAAGCAGATATTGGACGAAGTTGTACAAAAATTGATAGCCAAAGGCATTACGGAATTGGCTATTGCCGCTGCTGGTCATGATTTGGTTAAGCAGATTAAAGACGATGCGCTGGAATGGCTTTTACAAACATCTGAAAAACTGTTCATTCAAAAATTGTCCGATAATGAAATTGTTTTGAAATTACTGGCTACACCATTCGCCAATCTTAATTGGGATATGGGCGATGAAAGAACTGTTTATATGAATTTTGGCGAAGAGCCTGCACAAAGCCTAAATAAAAACATTTTCCAGCCGCAATATAAAAGCAATTACAATGGGCTTGAAGCCAATGTTGCAGCTTATATAAATCAAAGTGAGGCAACAAAATGGTGGCACAGGCTTGGCACCAAAGGGACGGAATATCATGTCCAGGGCTGGAAGAAAGATAAAATCTATCCTGACTTTTTGATTTTGTATAATGACGGCAAATATTTGTTTTTGGAAACCAAAGGCAATCATTTGGATAATCCTGACAGTGCCTATAAGGCCCAAGTATTTGCGCATCTAACCAATCATGCCAATAGGACAATTGGTGAATTTAAATTGCTGGCAGATAGCAAAGAAATTTCTTTTGATCTGGTTTATGAAAATGAATGGAAAGAGAGATTGATAGAAAAAGGTCTGTAACAAAATAATATGGGGGCATATTTGGGGGTACTTATAAATTTAGTGAACAGCAAATCTTTTTTAAATCAGTTACTTAATAAGCCAATTCTACTCCCGTAGGGGCCAAAAATTCATCCAACAAAATCCAAAAACGTCCAGAAACACTAGCAAACGCAAGGGTTTTACGTTATGTTTAATCCAGCATCGTCCAAGGAAATTTCCTGAAATCCAAAGCTTCTGGGGGTAAAATTGGAGGTATGTGAGAAAGACGAAACGGGAGATACCCCCAAATGCCACTGAGTGATGTAGCATATAAGGCCGCACTGAAAGATGTGGCTATTAGCGCTACAAATACCGGGTGGATGATAAAGAGAAGGTTTTTTTGCTGGGGGTTTATCCCGAAATCTCTTTAACCGAAGCCCGTGAAGCCCACGCCAAAGCCCATAAGCAGGTAAAATAAAAAGCCGACCCGATGAAATTGCACAAGCAAGCCCATCGCGATGCGCGGTTATCCATGTGCAGCTGCCAGGTTTAAGCATGCACACTGAAAAATGCGCCAATGCCGGCAGTTAGGGCCATCGCCAACGCTCCCCAAAACATTACACGGAACATTGCTTTATAAATGTTAGAGCCGCCAATTCTAGCACCAATGGCTCCAAGCAGGCCAAGCGAAGCGAGTGATGCGAGTGAAACAATCCATATTAGTAAATTGCCCGGACAAATTAATGCAGTGAGCAGCGGCAACAGTGCACCTATGGTAAAAGTAGCTGCCGAAGTTAGCGCAGCCTGAATTGGGCGGGCGGTAGTGATTTCGTTAATGCCTAGTTCGTCACGCGCATGGGCGGTTAATGCATCTTTTTCCATTAATTGACTGGCAACTTGTTTGGCCAAAATCTCATCCAAGCCGCGATTTACGTAAATTTTAGTTAGTTCATTAAGTTCAGCCTCAGGCATTTCTGCCAGTTCTTTACGCTCACGCGCCAAATCCGCTTGTTCTGTATCGGATTGCGAGCTGACCGAGACATATTCGCCAGCTGCCATCGACATTGCACCGGCAACGATTCCGGCCAAGCCAGCGATCAGAATTTGATCGGGATCAGTTGAAGCGGAAGCCACCCCAATAATCAAACTGGCAACCGAGATAATTCCATCATTCGCGCCCAATACTGCCGCCCTTAACCAACCAATGCGTTTAACCAAATGGTTTTCAGGATGAATATGCAAGCGGCTCATGATGATTTCTTTCGGCAATAGATTGAACAGTGATTTGTTGATCGTATTTTAAAAATGATATCCAAGAGTTAGCGTCACTTCTGGATCGATGTTCGATTGAGTGATTGGGCTATCGGCCGCATCGCCCACCAATTTTTGCACGGATAATTCTGAAGCCGTAAACCAGTGTTTATTCCATTGATAAATACTGGTTAGGCTAATAGTAATATCTTTAAATCCAGCACTGGCATTATAGGCTTGAAACTGCGAACGGCTGGCCTGGGCTGGGGTTACACCAAAATAAGCCTGCATATAACGGGCATCACAATAATCAGTGTTGATGCTGGGGGTAAAGGTCCAGCGCTTGCGATAATGGTAACTGCGCTCGGCGCTAAGATTAACCAGCAACCCATCATTTTGATTGCCGGTATATTGCACAGCCTCTACGCCAAATTC
Source organism: Alphaproteobacteria bacterium (assembly GCA_965246945.1). Classification (GTDB taxonomy): domain Bacteria; phylum Pseudomonadota; class Alphaproteobacteria; order UBA11073; family UBA11073; genus CBDFFW01. The sequence goes on along the minus strand of CBDFFW010000001.1, from coordinate 1,123,621 downwards.
AATTTTGTGCACGGTATAATTGGCAAATGCTTTAAGTCCCAGAGATGGATCGATATTGCCTAAGCCCTGCAAAGATTGCGGATGGTGGCTGCCGAATAAAGCATGAATATTTTTTTGCTGCCGGCCCCAATCATATGTTAAACCCACACCCGCATTGGCTTTTTCATTGCCGATTAAATAAGCGTTGATGCCTTCGGGATCGATCTCGATCATATCATGCCACAACACATGGAAGTAAGGTAAAGGCTCAAGCCGGTAACTATCGGACCCCTCATAAGTTTTACTGAATTGGGTGGTAGCACCTAAAGTGATATCCCAATTTTTATGCGTTTCAGCGGCTTGCGCAACAGAAACGGATAAAATAATGACGAGGATGAGAATAATTAAACGATTGGACATGGCGTTGCCTTTTCTGCCTTCATATCCGTCAATAAAATGACCCCACTGATAATGCTAATTAGACCAATAATTTGAATGGGCTTCACCGGTTCGCCTAACCAAAACCAGGCTGCTAAACTAATTGTGACATAACACAGACTAGTAACTGGAAAAGCGAAGCTAAGTTTGTGATGTTTTAAGATATTTATCCATAACACAAAACTGGCCGCATCGCATAGGAAAGACAGCCACACCAATGGTGCGGATAATAACGCTATTAGCCATGCCCAACCCAGGGGCATGGCTGGTAATTCGCCGCCCAATTTAAGCAGAATTTGTGCCAGCGTTTCCAACACTGGCAACGCCAGCCACAAGGCCAAGATATGAAAATTACGCATCCGCATTGATTGCCGGTGGCAATTTAAAGGCAAATAATGGCGCGAGCATTTTCAAGACAGCATCCAGCAGCCAATTGCGGTGTTTAAAATAAATCCAGTTATGGATGAGTTTGCTGCCCAAACGTAATTTGGTTTTATAAGCCGCCTGCCCGCTTTGATAAATTTGAATGCCATGTTGCAGGCATAATTCCAGATTCTCCAGCCAGCTTAAAAAGTATAAATTGTATTGGCGGCCCATCTCACCGCGCATGCAGAAAAATTTATCGAGCAGCGTATGTTCATCGATTAGCATTAAATTGGCGGCAATTGGCTGGTCATTCACATAGTAAATGCTACACAAAGCACGCTCGCCCATCACTGCTAATACCTGCTGAAAATAATCGGCGCTTAATTCTTCAAATTGCCATTCGCTGCGATTTTTGGTTTCTAAATACATCGCCAAGATTTCCGGCAATAAATCATCCACATTGCGGCGATGTTCAACACGCACAGCTATCCGCTGTTTCATTTTTCGCTTAAGGTCTTTACGAGTAATCCGGCTTAAACTGCTGAAATATTCATCCAATGTTTTAAAAGTGATTGGCATGATGGCGGTTGGCAGGCTGGCAATATCGCAAAAATGCTTTTGTTTTAAAGTGTCGCCATAACATAGCCGGTCAGGCTCGCTAACATCCTTAATCGCAAAAATGTTGCAGTTTTGTGCTTTGGCATCTTGCTCAAAAAAGTTGAGTAATTGCGTTAAGGTTTTTTGCCGTGCTTGTAAGTTGAGGCTTGGATGCATACCAATGCTGCAGGCCTCTGTCTCAGGCGAACCCAAACAGGCTAAACGCAAACTTAACCAGCCTGGTTTGATTGCATCAAATGTTTGGATGGCTTTGCGTATAATACCCTGGGCTGTCGTGGCTAAATCATACACTGTGATAAAAGCCGGGATGCAGCACAAAATTTGCAAACCTTCCTGCAACACGTAATAGATATGTTTAAAGCCAATGATATTTGAGCGTTCAATAGCTAGAAAATAATCATAATCTTCCAGCATATTAGCAAAACATGTATTCCAGCTGAGCCGATCAATCGCTGCAATGGTATCAAACCGGTGGCATTCAGGCATTAGCATAGCGACTGAAAAATTGATCGGTTAAATCAGCAGTTTTACCATATTCCTGATCAACATGAATCATGTGATAGCTATTTTCTAGCACATGCATTTCGTGCGGCGCAGCGATATGCTGATTAATATATTCTGCATTGCGAATATTACTAAGATCGTCCTCGCGCGCATGCAGAATAAGGTTGGGCGTTTGCATGTTTGGTAGTGCCTTTTTTAATGCATGGCCGAGCCGAAACATTTCTGCCAATGCCAAAGCCGGAAACTTATCCAACACCCCTTCACTTGATTGCATAGACATCCAACGGCGCAAACGTTCGCTTTTAATACCCATACTACCCGTTTCTGCAAAGCTTAAATTTCGAATAAGCGGTAATTTTGTGACCCATAAAGGCACGAAAGGTGCCAATTTATAGTAACTTGGCGTATCCCAACCATCATAGTTAAAGCACGCGGAATAGATGGCCGTTGCACGCAAACTGCGGGGCCGAGTATGTGCTAGCATCATGGCCAATTTGCCGCCCACGCAAATACCTGCAGCATAAACGTGGTCGGTTTCAGCAGTTAGGCGATCTATCGCGGGCACCAACCCAGCAAGCCAATCTTCCCAGCACGTTTTAACCAGCGTTTTTTCATCCAACCCATGGCCAGCCAATAGTGGTGCGTATACCGTATAACCTTTGCGGTTTAAAATACGGCCCACTGGCCGCATTTCAGCTGGCGCACCAGTTAAACCATGGATCAGTAAAACTGCTTTGCCATTGGTGCCTGGCAAATAAAAACTAAGATCCTTCATGGATAATTCCTTTATCGGCTTCCAAAAATCCTAAGGCATGGCAGTTTTTAATAACCCGCACACCGGCGGCGGCTTGTTTTTCTTTAATTTGTTCATGCAATTCTTGGATTTTGGTCCAATGCGTGCGTGGGCGGTAATGATGTTCAGCGTGGTAACCATTATTGAACCATAACCAGTTATAAAATTTAGCATAGGTGCTTACCCCCCAGGCAATGGGCGTATCCGGATCAGCGCCATAATGCCGGTAGTAACCGTTGAGGGAAGATAGGCAATTACCCAAATAATACCATGGCACCATGAATAGCACCGCATGCCAATTGAAGACTGCCGCAATTAAAACCAGCCCAATAAAAGTGCCATATTCAAAACTGCCAAAACGGGCATCGGCTGGATTGCGCTTTTTCAATTTGGCATATAATTCTGCGCCTTCATTGCTGAACATTTCACGAAAAAACCCCAAGAATGTGTAGCTTAAAACATGTTCGGCCTTGCCATTTTTGCCGTGCCGGTAAATGGATAACCAATCAATCGTTTCGCCATTTTCATTGGGTTTATCGCTGTTACCGCGGTGATGCCGTAAATGCACCCAGGTGTAAAAACATTGCGAGAAACCGTTGGCGAGTGACAAAATCAAACTGAAAATACGGTTCAGCATTTTGGAAGTGAAATAGGGATTATGCAAAAAATTATGCGAAACGCTGTTAATACTCCAAGAAATACTAACCGCATAAAGCGCACCCCAAATGATCAGTAACCACCATGGCGCAATTGGATACACAAAATATAGACCCACGACAAAAGCCAAATGAACGATGCCAGCCAGCACAGGTACAATGTCCCATGCTGAATAAGCGAAAATTTTAGTTGGTTTACTTTTACTCATGTTATTTCTCCTTAACCTAGACCACTTAGGCCAATACATGTGACACCAAAACTGATTAGGCCAATGCCATACCACTGCTTTTTACCAATTGGTTCACATAACAGCCAATTGCTGCATAAGGGAATACCCACATAGCACAAACTCATAAATGGGAAAGCGATAGATAGTGGTATCAGTTGCAAAACGCGTGCCCAGAGCAAAATTTCAATGATCCATAATGTTATACCGCAACCAACAAGCCATTGATAACGCGACTGGCTAGCACCTTGTTTGAAACAAAGCTCCCGCATGATGACGAGCAGAACGCAAAGGAAGATAAGCGTATAAGTCATGTCGCTGCTTCCATGAAACATTCCAACAGGCGCAAATTGCTGGCCGTATTAATATCGCTGATTTTTTTTGGCGGTTGCCAAGATTGATCCAAACGCGCTTCAAACCATTTGGCGATTTGGCTAAACCAACTACCGCCGTAACGTGGCTTGCTGTAATCGCCGATAACATCCACACCAATTAAAATACTATTTTTCTGCAAAGACTGAACAACTTGGATTAAATGTGCAAGTGGCATACCGCCTTGGTCCCAATTGGTCGCAGCATCGGCGGCTGGCAAGACATCCTTATCAATTGTCATATAAATATGCCGAGTGGGTATTTGCCTGATTAAAAAATCAGCCAGCACATTGGGTGCCATCATGTTAACTGCTTCCCAAATTATTTGTCTCCCAAATTGCTTGTGCCCTGCCCCCCAGTTATATTGCTTTTTCACCAGGCTGATGGTTGGCTCCCATGGTAGCACGATTAGCTTTTCGTCGGCGATAAAATCAAGTGCTGCCCCTGCTTTTTCAGGTTGAGAAAAGTCTTTTCCCCCAGCCCCGATGGTGATTACCCGGGTAACCTGTTTGTGTTTAAGGATATGCTGCGCCCATGAACCGCAATGCATACCATTGTTGAATTTTACCCAATCTGGATGACGATCAAAATGAATAATGGTAAAAGGTTCAGTGGTTGTTTCTGCTAATAACTCGATCAGCAAAGCACTGACATGGTGAAAATCGCCAGAACCCATAAATATTAATTTGGGCTGCTGATTGGCTGGGTTATATAGTTGTTCACGCAGATATGCTTTTAATTTTTGTAAGGCATTCGCATTGCCCCATAAACGTATTAGTCTGGCTTGCTTCCGTGCATTGATCTGCTGCCCAGCCAGCCGAGCAATCTGCTGCACAAACAGGTTTTGCTTTTCAAACGCATCATCGAGGTGGAGTAAATACGGCTGCATCTATTAACCAAGCGCACTTTGTACAAAAAAGTATAAACCGATTAATCCCAAAATTGCCGATAGCCATAAAAAATATGGTCGTTTCATCAGCACTGCAATGGCAATCATGGCGATGGCTATTTGCGCCATCGTAACCGCCCGGGCGACAATTTCATGGCGCTCTAAATACTGTTCAGACTGCCGGTTTTTGCTTTCGGCGTCCGCTTTAATGGCCGCTTGTTCATCCTCATATTTTTTTAGCTTTGTTTCCTGAATGGCAGATTTTGGGGCTAGTTCTGCAATCGCTGCTTTAATGCCTTTTGCCTGGTAATAGCCCCAATCATCAGAAGCGGCAATTTGCAGGCGCATCGCTTGATTGGCATAATGCCCGGATTGCAAACCCGTAATTGCGGCCAATACGGCTAGCAAAGTTGATAACAAGGCCGCCAAAGTCATCCAGCCAATTTTGGCGTGCGCGGCCTTATGATGGATCTCTTCACTTAAATGCTCAACTGGCACATCAATTTCTTCCATAACGATATCTCTTATTTCCGAGTGGCACGGACCAGCAACTGCCTTAATAATTCGATCGATAAATCAATTTCCGCATAGCTGATATGCAAGGATGGCGCGAAGGTAATCACGTTTTTGTAGTAACCGCCAACATCCAAAACCAAACCATAATTTTGCTGGCCGACCATTAAATTACCCAGCATCGCTTCTTCATTAATTTTATCCATCATCGCTTTATCGGGCGTGAAACCATCTTCGGCGCAGATTTCCAGGCGTAAGGCCAAGCCTAGACCATCCACATCACCAATAATTTTGAACTCACGCTGTAATTCCTGCAGGCCTTGTAAAAAGTAAGCACCTTTGGCCATGACCATGGTTTCATAATCATCTTCGCTTACCATCTTCAGCACTTCCAAGGCCACGCTGGTGCCCATGGGGTTGCTGGCGAAGGTGGAATGGGTTGAACCTGGCGGGAAAATGGTTGGATTAATTATTTCTTCTTTCGCCCACACACCAGATAGCGGATTAAGGCCGTTGGTGATGGCTTTCCCAAAAACCAGCACATCCGGGGTGACCCCAAAATGTTCGATCGACCATAATTTGCCGGTACGGTAAACACCCATTTGAATTTCATCAACCACCATTAAGATACCATATTGATCCAGAACCTTTTTAAGGCCTTTGAAGAAATTCATCGGCGGCACGATATAGCCACCCGTGCCTTGTAATGGTTCCACATAAAATGCGGCATATTCGCATTTACCGGCTTTTGGATCCCAAACCCCATGATACTCGGTTTCGAATAAACGCGCGAAATTCTTTACGCATTCTTCGCCATATTCTTCTTTGCTCATATGGCGCGGGGCGCGGAAGCTATAGGGAAATGGGATAAAATGGGCACGGTCACCAAAATGCCCATAACGGCGGCGGTAACGATAGCTGGAAGTGATCGCCGAGGCACCCAGCGTGCGGCCGTGATAGCCGCCTTCAAAGGCAAACATAAGGCTTTTACCACCGCTATAATTTCGTACCAATTTTAAAGAATCTTCGATTGCCTGCGAACCACCCACGTTGAAATGTACACGGCCTTTAGCGCCAAATTTGGTTTCGGCATCGCGCGCAATCATCGCCGCAAGTTCAATCTTCTGCCGGTGCAAATATTGTGATGCTACCTGGGGCAGCGTTTCTAATTGATCATGCACAATATTATTTAAGCGCGGATTGCGGTAACCGAAATTAACGGCTGAATACCACATTTGCAGATCGAGAAATGGTGTTTGCTGGGCATCATATAAAAATGAACCTTCACAATTGGTAAAAATTTTAGGTTCTGGCAAATAATGAACGGTATCGCCGAACGAACAATATTGTGCTTCCATTGCCCGTAATTCTGTTTCGGAATACGCGTCATTGGTCCGAGATGGCAGTGAGATAACTTTATTAAGCACAGTTTGCATGTGATTTCTCCATAGATGGGGGGATAACAACACGCATCGGTGACTGCGCGGTGAGTTGGGTAATAATGGCTTGCACATCGGCAAAATTTTCGAAGGCAAAATGCCGTAATTGATTGGTTTGGCAATGGGTCAGTAACGATCTTTTAGCCAACACAACATCCGCTTTTTGGCTGCTCACACAAAAATCAGAACGACCGTCACCAATATAAATAATTTGCTGCGCACGCTGACATTGTTGCACTACCTGACATTTACACGTCACTGCCCGTGCTGCACAAGTTGGCACTGCATAAGGGGTGGCGAGCTGCCATTGGTTGTTTCGTTGACTAAAATTGCCTGCAATAACCGGTAAATGACCGAGCTGATAGCGTGCGAGAATTCGCTGGATCACATAATCCAAACCATCGCTGACAATGGTTAGCGGTAATTTCTTGGCTTCACAATATTCGACAAAGCGAATGAAATACGGATCAATTTCGATTTGATCGATTAACTGATCCATTTGAAAAGGTGTGGCCTGCAGCAAAGCAATCTGTTGCTGCATACATTCGCGTGAGCCAATCTTACCGGCTTCCCATTCTGTCTCAATATCATGCCATTCAGAAGCGGCATAAGCTTCTAGAATAACATCCGTACAATCAGCTAGACTTATCGTATTATCAAAATCACAAAAAATGTGCCAGGCCATCTGGCTGAAGTACTAATGGGCCTGGCTGATGGAAAACTGAGCGTTATCTGATGCGAAAATGATGGTATGATCATTTGTTTTGAAAGATAACCCTTACCATCAAACCGGTTGCGTTAACCATATTGGTTAAATGAATGCTGGCTTGATGCAATTCAGCAATTTGCTGGGCAATCGCTAAACCCAAACCGCTACCTGGTTCGGCCAATCCATTGCCGCGGTAAAAGCGGTTAAAAACTTGCGCTTGGTCAATTTCAGCAATACCGGGGCCAGTATCCTGAATAATTAAACTGGGTTTGGTATTTTGATTTTCTATGCGAATATTAATTTCGCCAGAGATAGGCGTATATTTAATGGCATTGTCCAACAATGTCCCAATCATAATGTGGAGCAATTCTACTTGCGTATTAATATACAAATTGTCATCACCTGTTAAGGAAAATGTAATTTTTTTATCCAAAGCGCGGGTTGCATAAAGCGCAATTACCAAGTGAACTTCTTCAAATAAATTAACCGGGGCAAGGTTAGTGGGTTGTTGAGATAAGCGTGCCAGTAATAATAATTGATCAACCAGGCGCGTGGTGCGGTCGACACTGGCTAATAATTCATCAACTGGCGTACGGTCTGCTGCTTTAAAATTTTTCGTAATCAGCTGGGTTTGTAGTTTTAAAGTCGTTAACGGTGTCCGTAATTCGTGCGCCGCATGATCGGTAAATTCACGCTCCCGCGCCAATGATGCTTCTAGTTTATTGAGTAAACCATTCACTGCATTGACCAATGGCATTAATTCAGTGGCAATCTTTTGCACCGGTAGGCGCGATAAATCGGTTGGCGAGCGACCATCCAAGGTGCTGGCTAAATCACGTAATTTACGTAGGCCATAGCGAATACCGAAAAATAATAATAAACCCAAAATAGGTAACATCCATAAAGATGGATCAACGATACCTAACAGAATATCATGCTGCAAAATTTCACGATTTTTCAGATTTTCAAAACTTTCAACAATCACATCATCCGGTGCATGCAGGGCAAATACGCGCCAGCGATCATTGTTTACTGTAAAATTATGAAAGCCAACAGTCGCCGGTTCTGAAAGCATATCATCGGTATTATCAGACTGCAGAATAACCTTACCATTCTTCCAAATGCGGAAACCGCGCCACTGGGCATATTGCGATAATTCTTGTTGATAACTTGGATCTAATGCGACCAGGCTGTCTTCAATATTATATTCTTTAAAAACACCTTCGCCCAAATCTTCTTGGGTAATTTGCCATAAAACCTGGCTTTCGGTAATCAACTGCGCGTCATAATCTTCGGTGATTTCTTTATTGGCACTGCGCAGCCCAAGCAAGGCAACCAACAATAAAGTAATGAGAATTAAAAAGGTTAGGCTAAAAAATAATCTCAGAGTAAGTGATAATGGTTTCATGCCCGCACCATATAACCAATACCGCGTAAGGTTTGAATGAAATCCTTACCCAGTTTTTTGCGTAAATTGTAAACAGCAACTTCTACCGTATTGCTATCCACATCATCATCCCAGCCATATAGGGCTTCTTCAATCTGCGTTTTGCTGACGATGCGATTGCGCCGCTCCATCAATAGATTGCAAACCGTAAGTTCTTTAGCGGTTAAAATGATTACTTCGCCGGCCTTGGTCAGCGTTTTGGCCTGCGGGTTTAGCTCAATATCCTGACAGCGTAATACAGCATCCTGCCGGTCCTGTACACGGCGGGTCAGTGCCCGAATGCGGGCCAGCAATTCTTCAAAGTCAAATGGCTTGGTTAAATAATCATCAGCGCCAGCATCTAAACCTTTAATTTTATATTCTGTGCTATCCATGGCAGTAAGCATCAACACTGGCTGATTGGTTTTATCACCACTTCTAAGCTGCGTCAGAACTTCAATCCCAGAAATTTTTGGTAAATTCATATCCAAGATAATTAAATCAAAATCATTGGCAATAATGGCAGCCAAAGCATTTTCACCATCTTGCACCCATTCAACGGCATGCCCAGCCTGCACTAAACCACGCTTCAGCGATTTGCCCAACATAGCATCGTCTTCAACCAGTAATAGGCGCATCAGTCACCATTATAATGACATTACAATAACATAAAGTAAAATTATCGGCGGCACATGAAACATCTGTTATATTTTAAATTAAACCAGTAAAAATGAATAATGTTTAAAGCTATATTAGGATCACGATTTAAATACAACATTTGCTATATTATCAGCTAGCAAGCTATTGGCTAAATTTTCGGTTTTCAAATTTGTGGCTACTGCAAAATTATTGGTGCGGCCGGCAAGTTGATAGCGAATTAGCGATTGGGCGTTTAAGAATACGATAGGGTTACCATTAATTGAGGCTGCAGGCGGCACAATTTGTGTTGTGCGGTGCAGCATAAACTCGCAGCCCTCAATAGAATGTTCGCCAATTTTAGGAAGTGCAATATAGGCATCATACGCGTCTTTATTTTTGCGGATGTCGTTTTTAAACAATTTGATGCGTTCGTCTTTATCTTTAACATCAGCGTATAAACCCATTTTATCGGCTAATTCTAAGACATAACCTTGCGACCAGCCTTTTCTAACCTGCGGCGCTTGATTTGGACTAGCGATAACATAATCACATGAATAACGGATATTATATGGCTTTAGCAAACTGGCACTACCCGCATTAACCATCACATTGCCGGCAATTGTTTTGCGTAATTTACTGGCATCGGCATCGGTGCCAATTACGGTTACTTGAATTTTATTAGGAGACTGCTGTTCACTTAATTTTTGATTGAGCAAGCGCAGAATTGGCCCCACAATATTTTCGATAAACGGGCAGCCAGGCGTGGCAAAAACCGTTACGGTTATGGGTTTTACAACTACATTAACTTTCGGTATTTCAACCGCTGGCTCACTAGCTACATTCTTTGACGATACAATGCCAAAAATATTGGCCGGCACTACTTTATCGGCTGGTACGCCAAAAAGTGTTGCGAGAGAAATATTGGATGATGCAGGCACAATGTTTTTAGGCGTAATTGCAGTTGGTATCACTTCTCCCCCCACTATTCCGGCAGCTTTTAACGCAGTTCGCCAACCATTGTCATTGGGATTTAAAAGCGCGGTATAAAACCGGTTTGGTCTGAATATAACCGGTTCACGCCCAGCTGTTTCCTGGCGCAACTGATCATATAATGCCGTGAGAGATTTGATTTCATATTCCCCGTTTCTAACGCGGTAACCAATTCGCTGGCCATCAGGTAATGTATGGATTGTATAAACATCCGTTTTATATGGCGAGCCAATACCTTGGGTTTGCGGCATAATCATGTCAGTGCCATCTGGCTGGTCAAATATCGCAACTTGGCTGTGCCGTTTAGCCGCTGTTGTTACGGCATAATTATTAAGCGCTTGCATCAATTCTTCCGGCAATACTTTGGCACCGGCAATACGGTCGGCCTGCCATAAAAAACTTTTGCCTTCCTGGGTTTTGGTTAACGCCTCAATTGCGTCAGCGGCAACTTGCTGCGCCCGTGAAACCTTGCCATTCACGCTTAAAGGATTACGGCTATCTTCCAAGCTGGCATCATTCAGTGTCATTTTGCTTTCGGTCTGAAAGCGTAGCATTTCTGCCAAAATGCAATGCATCGGCCCCGTTTGTGGGTCTTTCAATTCTTGATTTTCTAACTGCAACAGGGCATAGCCTTTGGCGTTTAAAATATTTAAATTCCCTTGCTCGGGACCAGCGGCTACTTGCTGTGTATCAATGGCACTGCGCAAAGCGTCGTGATCATCACGGATCAACACCGCCCGCATAAATGTGGCACATTCACGCGGTAAACTGGCTTTGATATAGTTTAAACTGTGATGCGAACGGCCGGTTAGCGGATGGATTAAAAATAAATCCAACAAAGTCATCGCAATCCAGCCACCAGGCACTATAATACCCGCCGCAGCCATGGCCGGATCCATGATGAAGCGGTTCATTAAACCCGCTTTCACCACATCTTTTACATTAAGATTAATCGCCTTTTCACGTGGCAATTGTACAGCGCCAGTATCGCTGTCATTAGGTGGTTGTTCTGCTGTTTGGTCAGCGGGCATAAGGCTATTTACGGCATGTCAGGCATTATAGCCAAAACTTTAAAAGCTATATTGCCAACCGGCCGTTAATCGGTAATCGGTTTCCAATTGCGGGCCATCCAGCCGTTGATAAACCGGCACGCCAAATTCAACGCCTAAACGATTGCGCGCCCCCCACCCATTTGGTTTTAAAAGATTAATCCCGATTAAAGCATCAACCCGTTCACCTGCCTGCAAATTAGCCTGATTGGTGGGATCCATCATTGGCATTAATTCATTATCTGACCCATGAATATTATCCCACCGCTTACCATTCAAACGCAGTGAACCGGAAAAATAACGGTTTAAATTACGGGCCAGCCAGAAACTGGCATCATATTCATTGCCGCGCCGGTATCCCTGATCATTCTGCCCCACCCGCATGGTCGCATTACCTTGCAACCCCAGCGACCATTTTTGGTATTGGCGAGAATAAGTAATCCCAAATTTCGGGTCCCAAGTGCCGGAACCCAATTGCATCATATATGGCAGTTTTTGGTTGGGCAAACCCATCATCGTATCCCGCTTATCAATCGAACCGGTGGGTATGCTGAGACCCAAATTAACATTTATATGATCGCTGCGGCCGGTACTGGGATTATGCCGCATCCAGATATTGGTCAAACTGGTCAGCTGCAGATCGCCCCAGCCTTCGCTATGCATGCTGCTGCGGGTGCCCATATTATCGACCTCATCCATATCATTGATATTATAGGGGGCCATTAACATTAAGCTTGTCCGCTTGGTTACGCCATACATCAAACCCAGCATATGCATTTGCATATCCATTTTAGTGGGGGCCATCATATACCCTTGCGCAAACACATCATCGGTACTCTCACGGCTAGTGCCAGCACGCAGCCCAGTTATATGCTGCCAATCGTAACTATAGGATAGCATCCAACTGCCTTTGGCATGGGTATGGTCGCCCATCACGCCGATGGGGGCATGGTCATCCGGTTGGGCTGCAATTGGTTGCAATGTGTCATGGGCCTGGGCCTGTGTCCCCAATGCAATCACCAACAGAAATGCCAATAGGCGAATGAAACTCATCTGGCTGTCTAAGCATTTATACTAGATGCGGACAAGCGATTTGGTTAAGTTATTTATAGATGGGTGATGTACCAGATCACAGCGGCCACCGCGCCAGGCTAAAGGCCCGATTTTTAACCGCCGGTGTGGCGGGCGTGGCGGAATATGAATTACTGGAATTGCTGTTATGCTATGCCATTCCGCGGCGCGATGTAAAACCGCTGGCCAAGGATTTGTTAAAACAATTTGGTTCATTCAACCGCTTGCTCGCCGCCAATGTGGATGAACTGCAACAGTTCAAAGGTTTGGGTTATGGTGCCATTGCGCTGTTCAAAGCCGTGCAGGCCGCCGCCCTGGTGATGGCGCAGCAGCAGGTGCACAACAAAACGGTGCTAAGCAATTGGCAGCAGCTAATTGAATATTGCCATATGGCCATGGCGCATGTGAACCGCGAACAATTGCGCCTGTTATTTTTAGACAAGAAAAACCGGCTAATCGCCGATGAAGTGCAACAGGAAGGCACGATTGATCATACGCCCGCCTATCCGCGTGAAATTATCAAACGCGCGTTAAATCATGGCGCTTCTGCGTTAATCATGGTCCACAACCACCCAGGCGGTGACCCGACCCCCAGCCAGGCCGATATTCTGCTCACCCAACAAATCAACCAAGCCACCGCCGCCGTCGGCATTTTACTGCACGACCACATCATCATCGCCAAAACCGCCCATGCCAGTTTCCGCCAGTTGGGATTGTTATAATCGTCATCCCGACGAAAGTCGGGATCCAGTGACTAAAACTGCGCGTAGCGCTCAAAAAAGAATAATTTTGTATCATGCCAGCATGATTCATTAATTTATCACTAGATCCCGACTTCCGTCGGGATGACGGCTTTTGCTAGGCAAAAGCCTTTAACATTATTAGCATTAACGCATGTCATTTCAACTTGCAGTGATTTGTGGCGGGCCATCGGCCGAGCGGGGTATTTCCCTTAATTCTGCTCGTTCCCTGCTTGATCATATCGCCGATAGCAATATCGAAATTGTGCCATTTTATGTGGATGAGAAACTGAAATTTTATCGGCTTTCCACCACCCAACTTTATTCAAACACGCCTTCTGATTTCGATTTCAAACTCGCCGAAACCGCACAGGTTTTGAATGAAAAACAGGTGGTTGAAGCACTGCAAGCTTGCCATCTGGTTTTCCCCGCCATTCATGGCGCTTACGGCGAAGATGGTCAGCTCCAGAATTTTTTAGAGCAGCATGATATTCCATATGTTGCCAGCCCAGCCGCCGCCTGCCGCCAAATGTTTTTCAAAGATGTTGCGGCCAGTATATTGCGGGCCAATGGCCTGGCCACGCTGCCCAGTCTCACCGTCAGCCAAGCGGAAGAAAGCACGGCCATTCCCGTTTTTTGGCGCACACATAATTTGCAGCGCGCTGTCGTTAAACCCGTGGCCGGTGGCAGCAGCATTGGCGTGCATTCGGTGGCTAGCGCTGAAGCCGCCACTGCTGCGGCCGATAAACTGCTCGCCCAGACGCATGATAGCCGTGTGATGATTGAACCATTTTGTGATGGCCAGGAATTTACTATTGTTGTGCTAACCGGCACAGACGGCGAACCCGTTGCATTGCTACCCAGCGAAATCGCAGTTAGTTACCAAGACAATCAAATCTTCGATTTTCGCCGCAAATATCTACCCACCAACCAAGCCGCTTATTTCTGCCCGCCGCGTTTTCCTACCAATGTGATTAACACCATCCGCCAGCAGGCAGCGCAGATTTTTAAATTATTCGGCATGCAGGATTTTGCGCGCTTGGATGGCTGGTGGTTAAAAGACGGCACCGTTTTATTTTCTGATTTAAACCCGATTAGCGGAATGGAACAGAACAGCTTTTTATTCCAACAAGCCGCCCGCATCGGCCTCACCCACCGCCAGGTTTTACGCCATGTTCTAAACAGTGCGGCCCAGCGGCATGGCGTTGTCTTACCGCCGGCCCAACCGCGTAATGGCACAGAGCTGGTCGCCGTAATTTGTGGCGGCAGCACGGCCGAGCGGCAAGTTTCATTGATGAGCGGGACCAATGTTTGGCTGAAATTGCAACAGACGGCAAATTGTTCACCGCAGCTATTTCTACTTGGCACCGATGCGCAAACCATCTGGCAATTGCCCTATGCTTATGCCCTGCAACACACGGTTGAAGAAATTATGCACAGCTGTGCCGATAGCGCCAGTATCACGGCCAGTTTGAAGCCGTATCTACCACAAATTTTACCGGCGCTTGGCTATAGTGAAATCGAACAGCAAGCCGCATTAGCCGAACCGCAATCTTTATCATTAGAAAACTTCTTACAGAAAGCGGCAGCACAAAATGCCTTTGTCTTTTTAGGCTTGCATGGCGGCATGGGTGAAGATGGCCGGTTGCAGGCAGAGCTTGATGGGCGCGGTCTGCATTATAACGGTTCGGGTTCAGCGGCTTCGGCATTATGCATGGATAAACTCGCAACCGGCGCTGCGATTGATGCCCTGCGCGATAAACAGTTAACTGCCTGCCCCAAACATCATCTAAGCCAAGCGGATCTGGAAAATGCCAGCACCGATTGGGTTGACTTGTGGCAGGAATTAACCACCAATTGGCAGTCCCAAAAATTGATCCTAAAACCACAAGATGAAGGCTGTTCGGCTGGCGTGATTAAACTCAGCGATGCTGTCCAACTTGCCATTTACGGCAAATTCCTGCGTGCAGGTGCCAGCTTTTTTCCGCCGCATAGTTTTGCCGAACAACCAGAAATTGTCGAACTCGCCAGCGCACACAGCAGTAAGTATATTTTAGAACCTTACATTGAAACCGATCACCTGCAAATTGTCGGTACAGAATTAAAACATGAAGCCCACACTGGCTGGATTGAATTGACCGTTGGTGTTCTGGAGCAAAACGGTATATATCAATCCCTGCCGCCAAGTATCACGGTGGCGGCCAATGCGGTCTTAAGCTTGGAAGAAAAATTCCAAGGTGGGACAGGCGTGAATTTAACGCCGCCGCCGGTCAGTATCATCAGCGCCGCGCAACGGACAATAATTGAAAGCAAAATCGAAAAGGCGGCTGCGACACTCGGCATCCAAAACTACGCCCGTCTCGATATTTTCTTTAACATCAAAACCGATCAAGCGCTGCTGATCGAAGCCAATACTTTGCCAGGTCTCACGCCATCCACCGTTATCTATCACCAATGGATGGCGCAAGATTCCAACAAACGTCCTGCTGATTTCCTAGCACATTTGATTGAAACAGAATCGTCATCCCGATGCAAATCGGGATCCAGTGACCCAGACTCGTCATGCGCAGCATGACACAAAATAATTATTGTTTGAGCAATGCGATGCATTGCACTTATCAACCACTGGATTCCGACTTTCGTCGGAATGACGGCGCTAACTAAGCAGCAAGCGCCAATTCTTCGGCGAAGCAGCGCTGGTAATATTCGGCGATAATCGTGCGTTCCAGTTCATCGCAGCGGTTGACAAAAGTGAGCTGAAAACTGCGCGCGAGATCGTTAAAAATAGTATAGTTTTCCGCCCAAGTCAGCACTGTCCGTGGTGACATTAATGTGGAGATATCACCGGCCGCAAAACCCGTCCGCGTCATATTCGCCAGTTCCACCATCCGGCGCACCATCGTCGTATCTAGTTTCGGCTGCTTTTTTAAGATAATCGCCGTTTCGTGTTCCGGTTCCAGATAATTTAATGTGGTGATAATTTGCCAGCGATCCAACTGTCCTTGGTTTAACGGATTGGTACCATGATACATACCGCTGGCATCACCCAAACCAACCGTATTCGCGGTTGCAAATAACCGAAAATACGGATGCGGATCAATCACCTGATTTTTTTCCAGCAGCGTTAACCGCCCTTCACTTTCCAAAATCCGCTGAATCACAAATAGCACATCCGGCCGGCCCGCATCATATTCATCCAACACGAAAATCACCGGCCGTTGATAAGCCCAGGGCAACAAACCTTCTTGAAACGTCGTTACTTGTTTGCCGTCCTGCAGCACAATCGCATCTTTGCCCAGCAGATCAATCCGGCTGACATGGCTATCCAGATTAATCCGCACACACGGCCAGTTTAGCCGCGCGGCAATCTGTTCGATATGACTGGATTTTCCGGTGCCGTGAAAACCTTGAATCAGCACGCGCCGGTTAAACGCTAAACCGCTTAAAATCGCCTCGGTGGTCAGCCGGTCAAATTGATAAGCGTTATCCGCCGGTGGCACCCAATCATTCGGTTCTTTAAAAGCGGGTACATCGGCCGCAAATTTAAACCCGAACAGCTTGTGCGTATCGGCAATACTATCCGGTTGATCCGATGGCTGCAGGGAATGCGACATAATAACTTATGCCGCTTCAGCAATTTGCGGCGCAATCATTATATCTTGCGATGTCAGCACAGTGGCCACTGCTTGAATAACGGCTGCAATGCGCGCGCCCTGGCGAATAATCTCAGGGTCAACCCCTTCTTCTTCCAGTTTTGCGCGGTGTGATTTCACACAAGTGCTGCATCCATTCATCGCAGAAACCGCGAGCGACCATAACTCGAAATCGGCGGCATGGGCCGGTTGGCTAACCATACCATTCATACGCAGATTTACCCGTGCCTTACCGTAATCTTCATGGCCAGATTGATCCAGGAAACGGTAATACACATTATTCATCGCCATCAATACGGCGGCCGTTTGCGCACCAGCAATATCTTCTGGCCGCAATTGGCTTTGCGCTTCATCATAAACCGCTTGCACCAATAATGGATTTTTTGCAGCAATCGCACAGGCCAGCATGCAGCCCAGGACTTGTGTTTCAGTCATTCCCGGAATGGGTGTCCGCAAAGATGACAGATTTAGGCGGAGATCCTTGGCATAATCCGGGATGCTGTCTTTCAGCTCTTCAAAGTTCATAGGTTACGCTGCTTTCTTTAAATGCTCTTCGCCCTTTTGCCAGTTGCATGGGCACAGCTCATCGCTTTGCAACGCATCCAATGTCCGCAAAACTTCCTGCGGATTACGGCCAACCGACATATCGTAAACCGAAACAAAACGGATCACTTGTTCCGGATCCACAATGTAAGTCGCACGCAAACACACACCGTCTTCTTTGTGCAAAATACCTAATTGTTCGGACAATTCACGCTTCAAATCAGACAGCATGGGAATGGCCAGATTTTTTAAATCGTCGTGATGGGTGCGCCAGGCCAAATGCACAAATTCATTATCAGTGCTCAACCCATAAACCACGCAATCACGGTCGGCGAATTCCTTGGCCATTTTGCTGAAAGCGGCAATTTCAGTGGGGCATACAAAGGTAAAATCTTTCGGCCAGGCAAAATAAACCGCCCATTTGCCTTTGTGACTATCGGCCGAAAAATCTTTAAACGCGGTTTTGGGATCGCTCGAAACCACACCTTTTAGTTTAAAACTTGGGAATGTATCGCCAATGGTCAGCATGTCTTTTCGTCCTTTTAAAGTGGTTTAATTGTCTTTCTATGTAGGTGAAAATCATTTGCAACACCAGCTTTTTGCGCACATCAATAGCTTATGAAAATCAGTATTCACGGTGCCAAGGGGCGTATGGGCCAGCAATTGGTTCAGCTGGCAGGCAATCATTTATTCAAAGCTGTCGACCGCGGTGATGATTTGGCGGCGTTGGCCGGCAGCGCTGTAATCATTGATTTCAGCACGCCGGAAGCAACGGCAGCCTTATTAAATTGGGCTGCCCAACAATCGACCAAGCCCCGCCTGGTGATTGGCACCACGGGATTATCCCCAGATCAGGAACTGCTGATCAAAAACTATGCGCAAAATCAAGCCGTGGTTTATGCCGCCAATTATTCCTTGGGCGTGAATGTACTCAACTGGCTGATCGAACGCGCTGCGCAAACCTTGCCGCCCGAATTATTCGATATTGAAATTTTTGAAACACACCACAATCAAAAAGTTGATGCGCCAAGTGGTACGGCATTAATGCTCGGTCAGGCTGCTGCGAAGGGCCGGAATATAGATTTAGCAACAAATAAAGTTGCGGCTCGTGATGGCCATACTGGTGTGCGCGCAACTGGCCATATCGGCTTCAGTGTCGCCCGCGGCGGTGACGTTGCCGGTGAACACACAGCCTTTTTCTTCGGCCAGCAAGAGCGGCTAGAGCTAACCCACCGCGCCACGGACCGCGCCATTTTTGCGCGCGGCGCAGTGCATGCCGCCAGCTGGGTTTTAAATAAACCGCCTGGTCAATACGATATGCAGGATGTTTTAGGCCTCGTCATCCCGACGAAAGTCGGGATCCAGTGATTATAATTGTCACGCTTTAGCGTGATGCAAATAAAATTAATTTTTTGAACAAAGCTTCGCATTGTACTGTTGGCCACTGGATCCCGACTTTCGTCGGGATGACGTTGGTTAAATGCATACCGCCGTCCAAAGCCAAAATTTGTCCGGTCACACTCGATAGATTTTCTAACGCTAAAACAGCACAGGCAATTTCATCCGCATCGCCGCTGCGTTGCAAAGGTGCTGCCATAATATGCTTTTCAAAATGTTCTTGCGTTTGGTCATTGGCCCGCATCGCCATGCCTAATGCCAACGCATTTACGCGAACAGTTGGCGCGTAATCCAATGCAAGCTGCTGAGTAACTTGCCATAAAGCAGTTTTGCTAGCGGTATAAATTGGAAAGCTCCCACTGGGTTTCAAGACCCGATAATCCAAAATATTAATGATATGGCCATTTGTTAAACCGTTTTGCGCGGCAAATAATTCACTTAAACGCTGCGGTGTATGCGTATTAATTTGCCAGACTGTTTTAGTAATTTGCGGATCGCTATGTTCAACTGGATCATTGGCAGGATCGAACCAGGCCGCATTATTTATCAGCAAATCAATTTGGCCTGCTTGCGCAATTATCTGCTGCCATAAATTTTCAACTTGCACCAAATTGGCTAGGTCAGCGGCAACTGTTGAAGCTTTAACCCGATATTGTGTGGTTAATTGGTCTGCCAACTGCTTAGCTTCAACAACACTGCGGTGATAATGAATAACAATATCATAACCAGCGGCCGCCAAATGCTGCGCAATTACCGCACCAATTCGTTTGGCACTGCCGGTGATAAGGGCGGTCTTTTTCATGCGAAAAATGGAGCGGGTGAAGGGAATCGAACCCTCACAATCAGCTTGGAAGGCTGGAGTTCTACCATTGAACTACACCCGCATAAGGAAAACATAACAGCGGCAAATCCGTTTGCCAATCTTTATGCCTCGCTTATCGCAATTGGTAATAAAATGGTGAAGGTGGTGCCCTGTCCCAGCTCACTGGCGACCATTAAACGGCCGCGATGGCGCTTCACAATATGTTTGACAATCGCCAAGCCCAGGCCGGTGCCAGGAATTTTTTTGGCCTTGGCCTGTTCGGTCCGGTAAAAACGCTCACTTAACCGCGCGACCTGTTCTTGTGTTAACCCTTCCCCATAATCCCGCACGCTAACGGCCACCATATTGCCTTCTAGCCGAGCGGTAATATCAATTTGCCCAGGGGATTGGCCGTATTTCATGGCATTTTCAATCAGATTTTGGATCGAGCGTTGCAATTGATCGCTATCGCCTAACACATCCGGCAATTCGCGCGGCGCATCCACAAACAAAGTAATTTCTTTTTCCTGGGCCCGCAGCTCGGTCGCCGCCAACAGATTACCTAACAACTTAATCACATTAATCGCTTCGGTCGGTGCTTCATGCTCCTGCAATTCGGCCTTGGAAAGGGCCAACAAATCAGTCACCAGATTGGCCATCCGGCCAGCCTGTTCATGCATAATTCCTAAAAATCGGTCCACCGCTTCCGAATCATTTTTGGCTGGTCCGCGAATGGTTTCAATAAACCCAAGCAGTGAAACCAGCGGTGTACGCAATTCGTGGCTAATTTGCGCAATGAAATCTAACCGGCTTTCCTCCGCTTTTTTAAGCGGGGTGATATCTTGCAGAATTAATAAAAGGGCCGCCTGTTTCGTTCGCACTTCATTTTGCGGCAATAAATGCAGTTGTACCATTAAATGATGCGTAACCGGCTTTTCAATCGTAATCGGCACGGCCGGCACATTCTCACCTTCCAAAGCCTGCTGGATGGCTGGCACAATCTGGCTGGCGCTCAGCCACTGCGCGATATCCGTATTTAATATTTTCTCGCCCAACAACCGAAAGGCCGCCCGATTGGCCCGCACAATAAGCCGCTCGGCATTTAAAAATAACACCGGTTCATGCAGCGATTCAACCAATGCCTGTTCCTGGTTGAGATATTCCCCCAATTGCTGCTGGCGTAATTGCTGATGACGGCTGTATAAATCTACCGCTTGGGTCAAAGACCGAAAGGTTGGATCAATCGGTAGTGGCGGCGAATAACTGGTATCGGCCAATGCGGCATTGGCCTGCAAATAATGCACCAATTCGCTGACCGTGCGGTTACGGTAATGGCGATAAAACAAAACACCCACGCCCGCGCCAATAATCAGCGCGGCACAAATCATGCTGATGATCAGCAAACTCATTTCAATAGTTTAGCGAATAACCCTTTGCTGTCACCAGACAAAATGCATAATTGGCGCTATGGACGAATTATTAAAAATCATGGCGCAACTGCGAGACCCTACCCGCGGCTGCCCATGGGACCGCGAACAAAATTGGCAGAGTTTGGCCAAGCATACCATTGAAGAAGCCTATGAAGTGGCCGAGGCTGCGGAGCGCGGCGATGCGCAACATTTAAAAGAAGAGCTGGGCGATTTATTATTACAGGTGGTTTTCTACAGCCAGATTGCCGCTGAAACCGGCGCGTTTAATTTCACCGATGTGGTTGCCACTCTCAACGATAAATTAATCCGCCGCCATCCGCATGTTTTTGGCGACGATACTTCGATTAAAACCACGGCCGACCAAAACCATGCCTGGGAGGCAATGAAAGCACAGGAAAATGCCGCTAAAACTAAGCAAGCAACTGATCCCGCCAATTTATTGGATAGCATTTCACCCGCGATGCCCGCCCTCAGCCGCGCCTTGAAACTACAAAAATCCGCTGCAAAAATCGGCTTCAATTGGCAGAATATCGAACAGATTATCAGCAAGTTGGATGAAGAAGTGGCTGAGGTGAAAGCTGTATTGGCGGAAACCCCACCCGATCGTGATAAACTCATGGATGAATTCGGCGATGTGTTATGCGTGATGGTCAACCTATTTCGGCATTTCGATATGGACCCTGAAACCGTGATGCGCGCCAATAATCAGAAATATGCGGCGCGCTTCAAAGCCATGGTGCAGCATCTACAAAATCAGCAAATTGATCCAACCGCTGCCACACTTGACCAGATGACGGCTGCCTGGAAAGCGATTAAATAGAATTTTTATACCTTAAACAAATCTCATCCTGAGTAAAACGCGCAGCATTTGTATCGAAGGATGCTTAATGAGGGTGGAACCATAGGCATCCTTCGATACGCGCTTGCAGCGCTACTCAGGAAGAGGTCAGTATTATAATTTACAAGATAAAGAAGTGCTTGCCGCTTGCAACTGCGTTTCATCAATACTGCGCAATACAATTGTCAGGCTGAAACTGCCCTCCGCGAAATGGGGATAGCTGCCGATTTGCACGTTTGGAAATTTAGCTTCGGTATCTTTTAACAACTGCGCAATATCGCCTTCCTTTTTATCGGTTTTAATTTCAGCTTTATGCATAATTGCGCCCTGCGGCAAACGCACCGCCAATGAATGCATCATGCCCTGCATAATTTTGGGCACGCCCGCCATCACAAAAACATTTTCTATTTGAAAACCTGGCGCACGCGTCACCGGATTATCAATCAAAGTCGCATTTAATGGCATTTTGGCCATGCGCAAACGCGCCTCATTAATTTCCGTGGTGCCATAATGTTCAATCAAAATTTGATGCGCTTCCGGCTTTAAACCATATTCGGCGCCAAACGCCACCGCGACCGCTTCAGCCGTAATATCATCATGCGTAGGGCCAATGCCGCCGGTGCAAAATACAAAATCGTATTTCATGCGCAACGCATTCAGCGCTGCCACAATTTCCGCCTGCACATCCTGCACCACCCGCGCTTCGCGCAATTGAATCCCATGCGGCGTTAAAAATTCCGCGATAAAACTTAAATTGGCATCTTTCGTCCGCCCCGATAGCAATTCATTACCAATCAATAAAACTGCTGCGCTGTAGCTTTTATTCATACAATTAAATTAATCACATAAACGCTTTTTAGCAAATGCCCTTATTAATACATAACCTCATCCTGAGTAGAACGCAGCGCGTTCGTATCGAAGGATGCTCCAGCGATATACCCCAGTTAAGCATCCTTCAATACTCAGGACGAGGTTATTTCTTAAAGTTGTTAAAGCCGGCCTGGCTGCGCCAAACGTAGCTCGCAGAGCGAAACCTGGTGCGCTCAAGAAGATTTGAACTTCCACGGGGTTGCCCCCACAGCGACCTCAACGCTGCGCGTCTACCATTCCGCCATGAGCGCACACTCAGATTTCAAGCTAAAAGCTTGCATCTCGAAGTGCAAGCAATTCAAATAATGGCAAGCCTATGACCCTCGAATGGCAAATAAGCAAGGAATTGCAGGATTATCCAGCGGCAGTTGCGGCCATGGAAACCCGCGTGGCGACAATCCGCGCTGCCGATGCCGATGAGCTGGTTTGGCTATTAGAACACCCTGCCCTGTACACCGCTGGCAGCAGTGCCAAAGCCGCAGATTTACTGCAAGCACGCTTCCCTGTGCATCAAACTGGCCGCGGCGGGCAATATACTTATCACGGACCAGGTCAGCGCATCGCCTATGTCATGCTAGATTTATTCAAACGCGAGCTTGATGTGCGCCGCTTGGTCTGTCAGTTGGAAGAATGGCTGATTCAAACCCTGGCCGAATTTGATATTAAGGGCGAAAGACGGTCTGGCCGCGTTGGCATTTGGACTATAGATAACCGCGGGCAAGAAGCTAAGATTGCCGCCATCGGCCTGCGCGTGCGCCGCGGCGTTAGCTTTCACGGCATCGCCTTAAATGTAAACCCAGACCTATCCCATTATATCGGCATCATCCCCTGCGGCATCAGCGAATTCGGTGTGACCTCCATACATGCGCTTGGTAAACAAGTGGGCATGGCGGAGGTAGATGCAGTGTTGCAAGAAAAGTGGCAACAGATTTTCTAGATATCGTCATCCCAACGAAAGTCGGAATCCAGTGATTAAAAAGTATTATGCTTTAGCGTAATGCAAAATAATAATTTTGAGCGCTTCGCGCAGATTATACCACTAGATCCCGACTTTCGTCGGGATGACAACAAAAAACCCGCCGAGTTATCTTCGGCGGGTTCATTATCAGCTTTAAAAATAACTATTTAGAAGCGGTTTTCTTGGCTGCTGCTTTTTTCGGCGCTGCTTTGTTGTCGTTCACGGCATCTTTCAATGCTTTACCGGCTTTGAATTTAGGCCGTTTGCTGGCTTTGATTTTGATCGCTTCGCCCGTTTGTGGGTTGCGGCCAGTTTTCGCTTCAGATTTCGCGACCAAGAAAGTACCGAAACCAACCAGGCGTACTTCGCCATTTTGTTTTAAACCAGCGGTGATACCTTCAACCACTGCATCTAATGCACGGCCAGCATCTGCTTTGCTTAACTCAGCGCCTTCCGCGATGTAGTCAATTAATTCGCCTTTATTCATGGGAATCCCCTTCAATGATGTTTAAGCCAGAGACCCGCCAGTTTACTGGTCCTGCAATCTCTGCCACGCCGCAAACCCGCTTAAATGCTAGATCTGCTAACGCTGAAAATACTCTAAGCAGGGAAATAGGCGGCTTGCAATGGGTTAATCACAAAAAAACACAAGATATTGTGCTTGCCAAGATTTGCAAACCAAGACATATAGCGCCCCACCTCATCCTGAGGAGCAGCTAATAAGCTGCGTCTCGAAGGATGCTTAAGCTGGCAATTCCACTAGAGCATCCTTCGAGACACCAAGCGATGCTTGGCTCCTCAGGATGAGGCGAGTGCTCGTTTACACATCCAGCTAATGTCTTACAACCGCTGCGGAATTAAAATTATCGGCTTTATTGGCAGCATTTTCTGCCTGCTGTTCGGCCTCGGTAAACACAATAGGTAGTGGTTGCCGCACCAGCGCATGCCCCAATACTTCATCAATTACCTTAACCGGAATGATTTCCAAACCCGCTTTCACATTATCTGGAATTTCCTCCAAATCTTTTACGTTATCCGCTGGAATAAGTACCGTTTTAATACCAGCCCGCATCGCGGCAATCAGTTTTTCTTTCAAGCCACCAATCGGAAACACGCGGCCGCGCAAGGTAATTTCACCCGTCATCCCAATATCGCGGCGAATGGGAATGCCGGTGAGGACCGACACCATGGATGTTACCATCGCAATACCCGCAGATGGTCCGTCTTTCGGTGTGGCCCCTTCCGGCACATGCAAATGGATATCTTTCTCGCGGAAAATCTTTGGATGAATACCAAGGGAGGCGGCGCGGGATTTGACTAGCATTTCTGCAGCTTGGATAGATTCCTTCATTACATCGCCGAGCTTGCCAGTCATCGTCACTTTGCCCTTGCCCGGATAAATCACCGATTCAATGGTCAGGATATCCCCGCCAACCTCGGTCCAGGCCAGGCCCGTAACCATACCCACCTGATCCTCTTCATCAATCTCACCATACCGGTGGCGGCGTACGCCCGCATATTTGCCTAAGTTTTCGGCCGTAATAATTAATCCTGGCGCAGCTTTTTTAGCTTTCTTTTTAGCGGCCGGCTTATCATCACTTGGCGCAGCCAATAAAATTTCTTTCAATACTTTACGGCACAGCGTCGCAATTTCCCGCTCGAGGTTCCGCACCCCTGCTTCACGTGTGTAATAGCGGATTAAATCCCGAATAGCGCTTTCCTGAATTTCCAATTCGCCTGCTTTCAAGCCTGCCAAATCCATTTGCTTTTGGATTAAATATTCTTCTGCGATACCAACCTTTTCATCTTCGGTATAACCAGAAAGGCGAATGATTTCCAACCGGTCGATCAGCGGTTGCGGCATTTTCAAGCTATTCGCCGTGCAGACAAACATCACTTTAGACAGGTCATAATCCAATTCTAAATAATGATCGTTGAAATTGGCATTTTGTTCTGGGTCTAACACTTCCAACAAGGCCGAAGCCGGATCGCCGCGCCAATCCTGTGAAATTTTCTCAATCTCATCCAACAGAAATAATGGATTATTCGTCTTGGCTTTTTTCATGCCCGCAATAATTTTACCTGGCAAAGCACCTAAGTAAGTCCGGCGATGGCCGCGAATTTCTGCCTCATCGCGCACGCCGCCCAAAGACACTTTTACCAATTGCCGGCCAGTGGCATCGGCAATCGATTTCGCCAATGACGTTTTACCCACCCCAGGCGGCCCCACCAAACATAAAATCGGCCCCTTCATAATATCAACCCGCTGTTGCACTGCGAGTTGTTCCATAATCCGATCTTTGACTTTTTCCAAACCATAATGCCCTTTATTCAGCACTTCCTGCGCCACACGCATATCCTTATTCAGTTTGCCTTTTTTACCCCATGGTAATTCCAGCAATACATCTAAATAATTGCGCACAATTGTGGTTTCGCCAGACATTGGCGGCATGGCCTTTAGCTTTTTCAGCTCGGTCATTGCGCGCTCTTTGGCCTCTTTCGGCATTAGGCTTTTTTCAATTTTTTTTTGCAGCTCGCCAAGCTCGTTTTCTTCCTGCTCTTCAATGGTATCACCCATTTCGCGGCGAATGGCTTTCATTTGCTCATTCAAATAATAATCGCGTTGCGATTTATCCATTTGCTTTTTCACACGCGTGCGGATTTTTTTCTCCACACTCAACACATCCATTTCGGTTTCCAATAATCGGTAAACCAATTCCAAGCGTTTCAATGGCTGGCGCGTTTCCAGCACTTTTTGTTTCTCTTCGATTTTAACATTTAATAAGGCAGTTACTTGATCGGCCAATTTACCGGCATCATCGCTATCGGCAAAGCTTTGCACTGCATCGCTGGGGATGCGTTTATAGGTTTTGGCATATTCTTCGAACCGTGACAGCAGGGCGCGGATCATCGCCTTCACCCCGCTTTGGCTTTTTTCATCAGACTTAACCGCTTGATCAGACACCAAATCAAATTGCGCGGTGTAAAACGCGCCTTCCGTTTGCGGCTTGCTGATTTTTACACGGCGTTCCCCTTCCACCAGCGCTTTGACCGTCCCATCCGGTAATTTCAATAATTGGATTAACCGGCCAACCACACCAACATCGTATAAGCCATCAATTTCCGGCTCATCCTGCTGCGGATCTTTTTGGGTTAGCATAATGATTTGCTTGCCGCCTTGCGACGCCGCGGCCAGTGCTGCCACCGATTTTTCGCGGCCAACAAATAACGGCACAATCATCTGCGGGAAAACAACAATATCGCGCAACGGCAAAATCGGCAAGCGGCCATCTTCAAGGGAATGAGTAACTTCAGTAGACATGTTCATCTAAGGTGCACCTTCGGCGGTGAAAGTTCAAGTTACGCGTATATTATTCCACCGCATCAGGCGCTAATGTAACCGTTAAGCCGTCAATTTCCGGCGATACAATTAATTGGCAAGACAGGCGGGAATTTTCCTGTTTATGGAAACTTTCTTCCAGCATACCTTCTTCTTCCAGTTCTGGTGGCAGCAGGGCTGGTGAACCGGCTTCTATAAACACATGGCAAGTGGCACAGGCGCAACAGCCGCCGCAATCCGCCCGCATCGGCAAACCTGCTTCGCGGATCACTTCCATCACCCGCCAGCCATCGGTTGCCGCCAGCGCATGCTTTTTATGCTGTGGATCAATCACATAAATCGTTGTCATTTTGCTTAAATTAGACAGTTCGTCGCATTTTGGCAAAAAATACGATCATGATCCCCGATGACAAGCGGCAAACGGCTTGGTAAGATTCTCGTAAATGACCCAACCACTCGTCATCGCGCCATCGATTTTGGCTGCCGATTTTGCTGCCTTAGGCGAAGATATTCGCCAAGTAACCGCAGCCGGTGCCGATTGGCTGCATTGGGATGTGATGGATGGGCATTATGTGCCCAATATTTCCTTTGGCGCTGGCCTTATCAAAGTCCTGCGCCAACATTCAAATCTGCCATTTGATGTGCATTTAATGATCTCGCCGGTGGATTATCTGCTGGAAAGTGTTGCGGATGCTGGCGCGAATTTAATTTCCATTCATCCGGAAGCCGAACCCCACCCGCACCGTACCTTGCAAACCATTAAAAAATTAGGCTGCCAGACTGGCGTGGTTTTAAACCCAGGCACACCGGTGCAAGTCCTTGATCATTTACTAGATATCACAGATTTGGTTTTAATTATGACCGTCAACCCTGGTTTTGGCGGCCAAAGTTTCATTCCATTATACGATAAAATTAAAGAAGTCCGCCGCCGCATCACCGCCACTGGCCGCCCGATCCGCCTGGAAATTGATGGCGGTGTGAATCCTGATAACGCCGCACAATTAATTGCTGCCGGTGCAGATAGCTTGGTGGTCGGCACTGCGCTATTCAAAGCGCCGCAACCCTATGCGCAAACCATTCAGCAATTGCGGGGCAAATAATTGATGGCTGCCCGTAAAGCCAAAATTGGGAAAACTCCACCGTCTGCAACCAAGTCGGTGCACCAACAAATGCGCCAGTGGTTATATAGCAACCCGCTGTATCAACTCACGCTGTCTTATGACCGGCCCGCACAATTGGCCGTTCCGCCGCAAGATATTTGGCCAGGCAATGCCGAGCGCGGCATGGCTTTCAGCCGCGGTTATATTCAAGCCGCCAATCAAACCATTCAATGTGCTGAACCGGATTGGGCGCCGCCCACCGCCAGCCGTAATTGGCAATATGACATGCATAGCTTCGGGTGGTTGCGCGATTTAAAAGTGTTGGGCGGCGACCACGCCCGCCGCCAGGCCCGCAAATGGGTCAGCGATTGGATTGAAAATTTTAAACATTGGGATGCGGTGGCCTGGGACCCGATTGTCATGGGCCAACGGCTAACGCATTGGCTATTGCTGCATGATTTTTTCTGCGCCAGTGCCGATGATGCCTTTCGCTTTGCCGTTTATGACAGCATCGCCCAGCAAAGCTGCCACCTGCTGCGCATTTTACCCGATGGGTTGAAAGGCCTGCCATTGCTGCAAGCCGTGCATGGCGCGACCCTGGCCGCGCTGGCGCTGCAACTGCCCAATGAACAGCAAGATTTTATTATCAAGCTGTACCGCAAAGAATTGGTGGCGCAGATGCTCAGCGATGGTGGGCATATTTCGCGCTCCCCCGCTTATCTGCTCAAAATTCTCCAGCAATTAATTGAGTTCCGTTCGGCGCTGCATCACGCCAAATTGCCGGTGCCGGAAGAAGTGACCCGCGCGATTGAACGCGGCGTGCCATTGCTAAAATTCTTCCGCCATGGCGATCATGGCCTGGCGCAATTTTACCATGCGGTGGAGGGCGATCAGCTATTGATCGATGCGGTGGTCACCAAATCCAACGCGCAAAACCGCATGGTCAAAACCGCGCCGCAAACGGGTTATGAGCGTTTACAGCTCGGCCGCACTTTGGTGATTATTGATTGCGGCGGCGCGCCCACCCAACCCGATTTCAGCACGCATGCCAGCACTTTTTCGTTTGAGCTAAGCATTGGCCGTGAACGCCTGGTGGTGAATTGCGGCAGTCATAAAACCGAAAGCGCCTGGTCGCCGATGCTGGCCGGTTCGGCCGCGCATTCAACACTAACGGTGAATGACACCAATATTTTTCCGCTCAGTTATTTTGAAAAGATGCGCCGCAGCAAACGCCGCCAATGCGTGGCCAATGGCTGGCGGGATGATCCGCAAGACCGCATTTTATTTGAAGGCCACCACGATGGTTACCGCGAAACTTACGGCATCACCCATCGCCGCCGTTTGGTGCTGGATACCGCGGGCGACCAATTAGTGGGTGAGGATTTTATCAAGGGCGGGCCAAAACCCCTGCCCTATACCGTGCGCTTTCATTTGCACCCCACCGTACAAGCCAGCCTGACCCAGGACGGCCAAACCGTATTATTAAAACTGCCAAGCGGCAATGGCTGGCGCTTCCGCGCCTATCACGGCCAGTTATCCCTGGAACAATCGATCTACTTCAACCACGAACAACAACCCCGCCGCAGCTGGCAAATTGTGCTAACCGGCCAAACCGCCCCGCCCGAGACTGTTGTGGGCTGGTATTTCCGGCGCGAACGCAAGTAATTTATTCAAAATTTCATTGGTTTATGCCCCAAAAACCTATATAATTGTTAATAATGACCGACGAGCCAACCAATCTAGTGCTGGAGCATTTACGCCAAATACGCAGTACTTTGGGCAGTATGCAAGATGAAATGCGGGAACAGCGTGAACGCATTGCCGATATGGATATGCATATTATCAGTACCCGATCAGAAATAAACAGCATGGCTGGCGCAATTGCCCGCATACAACTGCGTTTAGACCGCTTAGGTGATGATGTCGGTCGCATCAAACGCCGTTTGGATATGGAAGATGCATTTGTTTGATAAGTTACAGCTAGCAAATCGACCATATTGGCCAAACTGTACTGCCAGAAATTGTATAAGCTGAATTCCTAGTGAGAACATATTTAATTGTTAAAATATCAATACTTGCATTATATTGCATGCAATAATCGAATTGCTCACAGAAAAAATGATGAAAAAATTTACTCCAAGATATTTAGCTGCATTTGGCGCTGCCGCTACTATGACTGTATTTGCTGCTTTTGGTAGCGGGTGTGGTAAAACACAACAGTTAGAGAAAAGCCAACCCATAACCGTCGCACCGGTAACAGTAATGGGTTATCACAAATGTGTCCAAACTGTCGCCAGCCTAGTAGGCCAGCAAACTATGCTGATAAAAGGCAAAACATTTGGTAAGCAGGTTATTGTCAAAATTCTTGGTGGTAAAAATTTTAAAGTCGAAGTTAGCGGTAATATTTATAGACCTTCAAGAAATACTGCAAATGTAGAATTTGGAAATAAAACTTTTTCAGTCGACGTTGATACTAAAAGCGGTCATTTAACCTACGGACTTAAAAACGTCGAACCATATGTTAATTTTACAAATGATTATGATGTATCGCCTGATAAAGTTGAACAAGCCGATGCAACGATGAATAGAATTGGTTTGTTTTTAGGCAATTCAGATAATTTAGTAGCCGTTAGAAAGGCGATTGCAGCTGTTACTACCAAATATGCAAAAGAATATACCGAAGAAGGCTTTTCAGAAGCGGCATTTGATTCTCGTGATGTTGGCAAAGCGCCAGTGTTAACCCCAGCTCCGGTTGCAACACCATAACTAATTATTTCTTAATCATCGTTTCCATATTTCAATGGAAACGATGATTTTATATCCATTTAAATTTGGTTTAAAGCGAGTGAGGATAACAGTGAAATTAGTTTCTACTCAACGCCACTTTCGCACCCAAACCAATCAAAATTACACCGCAAATTTTATCGATATGATGCTGAAGCATCTGCAGACGCTGCCGGATAAGGGGCAATTGAAATGCCAGCACCAATAATGGCCAATAAATAGCTGACTCTAGCACAAAAATACTGGTTAAAATTGCTTTCTGCCCAAATGGCGCATCCGGTTTAATGAATTGCGTAAACAAACTTAGTAAAAACACAGCCAATTTTGGGTTCAATACATTGCATAAAAAACCCTGCATAAATGCCGCCCGCCAAGACAGCGGTGCTGCACTTTTGAACTGTAACTGATCTACTTTCGGTTTCTTACTAAGCAACCCTTTAATCCCAATATAAATTAGATACCCAGCGCCCAGATATTTAAGCGTGCTATACACCAAAATACTTTGCGTGATGATGAAGGCCAAACCCAATAAGCAATAAGTAGCGTGCACCAAACAACCGGCAATCACGCCAAACGCTGTGGCCAATGCGGCCCCACGTTTTTGCGTCAGCGCATTGCGCGTAATCAAAATAAAATCTGGCCCTGGGCTGGCCATGCCCAAAAAACAAATCGTCGTCAATACCAGAACTTCAGCAATTGTCATGTGCTACATCCATTTAAATCTTGGACCAATTACCGGTGGTTCATTACCAGCCAGCAGTTCAAACACTTCATCCACACTATACGCAACTTTAAACAAATTAATATGCGTGGCATGCGCAAAGCCGGTATCGACCACATGTTTGATTAACTGCAATAATGGGTCCCAATAATTGTTGATATTCAAAATCACAATCGGCTTATCGTGTAAATGCACCTGTTTCCAGGTCATAATTTCAAACGTTTCATCCAAGGTACCAAACCCGCCAGGCAGCACCACAAACGCATCAGACCGTTCCACCATCATGCGCTTCCGGTTATGCATGCTATCCACCAGGATAAGCTCGGTCAGGTCTTTATGTTCCACTTCCCATTGCTGCAAATGCGCGGGAATAACGCCGGTAACCGGTGCGCCGGCGGCCAGGGCGGCATCGGCGCATAAGCCCATTAAACCAACGCGCCCGCCGCCATACACCAAACCCAAATCGCGCGCCGCAATCGCTGCGCCCATATCCTTGGCCACCTGGTGGTAAAGCGGGTCCACCCGAATGGAAGAACCGGTATAAACACAAATATTCTTAATATGCGCAGGAAGTTCAGACATTGAACGACTATTTGTGCCATGCGCTGCAACATGCTTCAACAAATTCAACAAACCTCATTCTGATTAGAACGCCTTAACGTTTGTATCGAAGGATGCTTAACCAAGGTATATAGCTGGAGCATCCTTCGATACGGGCGATGCCCTACTCAGGACGAGGTGAAGAGAAGCTTGTAGATTTGTATATTATAACTAATAATCCCCACAAATGCAGTGGTCAAAAATTGCCCGGCAGATGGGTGCTTATCTTCAGCACAATCTGTCTTTTATCTGGCAACAGCGCCTGCACCCCGCTGGTCTGCCTCATGTTTTAGCTGCGGCCGCGGGTACGGTGCTATTCTCACTGTTGCAATCCTCGCTGGCGTTTTGGTTTGGCTGGCTGGCCGTGATCAGCTTTTGGCTATTCCGCGAACCCAAACGCCAGGTACCGAATATTCCAGGTGTATTGGTTAGTCCGGTGGATGGCGAAGTGCTAAAAGTAAGTAAAGGTACTTTGCCAACCATCAGTGGGTTGGCCCAAGCACCTTGGCAAGAATATCACTGTGTTGAAATTTATTCGCGGCTCTTTCATCCCCACAGCCTGCGCAGTCCAATTTCTGGCACCATTGCGGCCCTGGATTACCAAACGGGTCAGTGGTTGGCCGAATGGCAAAAAAATGATGATGGTGAAACGCCGCTAACAGAACGCGGCCTGCTCATCATTAGCCAAGGCAGCCAGCAAATCGCTATTGAACATGTAGGCGGCATCATTCCTGCCCGAATTGATTTAGACACGCAAGCCGGCGATCTGTTGTTACAAAGCCAGCGCTATGGTGCCAGCCATTTTGGCGGCTTAATGCGCTTATATATTCCGCTGAGCTTTGCCTTGTCCGTTTACGAAAATCAAAATGTGCAAGGCGGCGAAACCATTTTGGCATTATTGCCAAAAATGAATTAAGCACCAACCTCATCCTGAGTAGCGCAAAGCGCGTATTGAGGGATGCTCCAACGCTATACTCTGGTCAAGCATCCTTCGATACGCCATACTTTGCATGGCTACTCAGGATGAGGTATGAGGGAGCGATGAAAAACCTAATTTTTTGTGCGATTGATACGGCGGACCGCACAGTAGCTGAAAAGCTAATCGCCGCCGCCACACCGCATACCGGCACTTTAAAACTCGGCCTTGAATTCTTCTGCGCCCATGGCCCCGCCGGTATTCAAGCGGTGCGGCCAGCCGGTTCGATCCTGTTCCTGGATTTGAAGTTACACGATATTCCCAATACGGTCGCCCAAGCATTGAAAGCCTTGGTGCCCCTGCAACCCAATTTTATCACACTGCATGCCAGCGGCGGCGCGGCCATGCTGCAAGCCGCCCGCCAAGCCGTGGCAAGCGAAGCCACGCGCTTAGGCATCGCCCGCCCGCAATTGCTCGGCGTGACCGTGCTTACTTCCCTCGCCAGCAATGACTTAATGGATGTGGGGCAAAGCGATGATGTTTCAGCACAGGTAAAGCGGTTGGCTGGCCTAGCGCTTAATAACGGCTGCGACGGGATTGTTTGTGCGGCCACCGATGTCGCCCGCCTGCGCGAACAATTCGGAACTGAAGCCATCTTCATCACCCCTGGCATCCGCCCCGCTGATACTGCAGTTAAAGGCGACGACCAAGCCCGCACGCTCACACCCGTTGAAGCCATCAAAGCCGGTGCCACCCACCTCGTCATTGGCCGCCCGATCAGCCAGGCAGCTGATCCTGCAACAGCGGTTAAAGCAATTTTGGCAAGCATTTAAAATGCTAGCGTCATCCCAGCGCAAGCCGGGATCTAGTCCAGCACCGACAATGAATTTGTTAGTTGCGTTTGGATGCCAGCTTGCGCTGGGATGACGACATGATTAACGCCGCAGCCATTCCCTAATATTCGCCTGATGTTCACTGTAAGTCGCGGAGAAACGATGGCCGCCATGGCCGTCGGCGACGAAGTATAGATAATTATGCGCTTCTGGCTGTAATACCGCTTTGATTGAGGCCATGCCAGGATTGGCAATCGGTGTCGGCGGCAACCCCTTATTTAAATAGGTGTTATAGGAATTAGGAGTTTGCAAATCGGCGTGGGTTAGGCCATGCAACATGGTTGCCGTGCCATCGCTAATTCCGTAAATCACAGTGGGATCGGCCTGCAGCGGCATGCCGATGCGGAGGCGGTTGAGATAAACACCGGCCACGCGCGGCCGTTCCGCGGCCACCGCCGTTTCACGTTCCACCAACGCCGCCAAATTAATGACCGCCTGCCAATCCGGCAATTCAGCTGGCAAAATGGGCGCCACTGCTTGCAAGGCCGCTATCTGTTTTTGCTGCATGCGTTGCAGCCGCGCCAAAATTGCTGTGCGGCTTTCGCCATAGCGATATTGATAGGTTTCTGGCCACAGGCTGCCCTCTGGCGGTAATTTCTCAATATTGCCGATCAAGTCATTATGGCTATTTAGCAATACCACAATCTGCTTCACAGTTAAACCTTCAGGAATGGTCAGCTGATGCACAATCACATCCCCGCGGGCCATTTGCATAATGACCTGTACAATATTGGCTTGCGGCGGGAATAAATATTCTCCCGCCTTTAATTTGCCATGCTGGCCATAAAGTAAAACAAGCCATTGAAAAGCAGTGGCGCTGCTAATCACCCCTTCGTTTTTCAAGATTTCCGAAATTTGCTGGCGGCCCTGCCCCGCTGGAATAATCACGGTTTGCGAGGCGTTAAGCGGACCAGGATGGCGCACCCAGGCAACCGCGGCCACAAACACAATGGCAGCCAGCACGCCAGCGGTTAGCAAGGTGATGGTTTGACGATATGTTAAACGTCGTAACAAATGATTAAAGGACATTGCCCTTATTTAGGCATGACCCGCCACCGGCAGCAAGCATGCTTCAATCGCTTCCGCCGGACTTTTGCCGCCCCATAACACAAATTGGAAAGCCGGATAGAATTTTTCGCATTGCTCAATGGCAATTTGCATCAAATCATCAATTTGCTGGCCGATATTCTGTTCTTGTTCAATTACCCGCATATTATGACGGAATAACACCGATTGTTCGGCACTATCATATTCAAAATGACCGAGCCACATGCGCTCATTCAACAAGCTCAGCAATTCATGTAATTGCGCCTGTTTAGCATTTTGCACCGAAAAACCATAAACGCAGCAGAATTGCATAATCTGCATTTCTTCCAGCCATGCCATATACAAATGATAGTTGCCCCAGGAACCTTGGCGGGTTAAGGTTATTTCTGCCTTAGAAGGCCGCTCATGGCTCCAGCCGCGGCGGTTAATTACTTCTTCTGCCACCAGCAGCGGATCATTCACTGGCACAATAAAGCGGCTTAATTTCTGCATCATCATGATTCAATTTTTAACCGAAAGCCTGGTCAAAAGATAGCCCATGCTTTACTTGCGGCCGGCATTGACAAAATCTGACAAAATTCCCAAGGTTTTGAAATTGTGATTATTTTACCTGAATTCAACCCTGTCGCTGCACAGATTGGCCCGCTGGCCATACGCTGGTATGCGCTGGCTTATGTGGCCGGTTTTATTCTTGGCCTTGCCTACGTCAAAAGGTATCTGCCGCCTGCACCGCAACGCCCGAATTATGACGATCTGCAAAATGCCGTAACCTGGGCGATTTTAGGGACTATCTTGGGCGGCCGCTTAGGCTATGTGCTGTTTTATAATTTACCGATGTATCTGGAACATCCGGCCGATATTTTGCATATCTGGCAAGGCGGCATGTCTTTTCATGGTGGGATGCTGGGGGTAATCACCGCGGCCGCTTTATATACCTATTTTCAAAAAATCCGTTTTCTCAGCGTGATGGATTATTTCGCGGCCGCCACTCCAATCGGTTTAGGGCTAGGCCGCTTGGCTAATTTTGTTAATGGCGAGTTGTTTGGCCGTGTGACGGATGTGCCATGGGGCATGGTCTTCCCGCATGGTGGTCCCTTGCCCCGCCATCCCAGCCAGTTATATGAAACGGGTTTGGAAGGTTTCGTTTTATTTACGGTGCTATGGCTAATGATTCGCCAACCACGCATGCGTGCCAAGCCAGGGATGATCGGCGGCGCATTTTTGGTGGGCTATGCCCTATGCCGTATTATCGTGGAACAATTCCGCGAACCCGATGCACAGCTCGGTTTTATGTTCGGCTCACTCACCATGGGCCAGTTGCTATCAGCGCCCATGATTGTATTTGGCTTATGGCTTATCTTGCGGCCCCGTAAACATGTTACCCTTGTTGCCTGAACCGCTTGCCGCTGCCTTTGCCAATAATAATGGCCGATTAACCTTCGGCCACTATATGGCGCTGAGCAATCAGCATTATTATGCCCAAAGCAATGTTATTGGCCAAACAGGTGATTTCATCACTGCACCAGAAATTTCCCAGCTATTCGGTGAGATGCTCGGCATTTGGGTCGTACAGCAATGGCACAATTTAGGTCAGCCTGCGCAATGGCAATTGATTGAGCTTGGCCCAGGCCGCGGCACATTAATGGCTGATGCCTTGCGCGTTATTTTAAAATTTATTCCAAGCGAAAGTATCCAACTATTTGCCGTCGAAACCAGCCCAGAATTGCGCAGGCAGCAAGCAAAAGCTTGGAGCCCCTATCATTTATCGCCCCAATGGACCGATAATATCGCGGCAATACCAACTGGCATCAGCATCACGCTCGCCAATGAATTTTTGGATGCGCTGCCGGTTGAACAATATAAATGGGATGGTCAGCAATGGCTGCAACTTTATGTTATGCAAAAAAATAGTATTTTGCATTTACAGGCTAACCCTCCCCTGGCGGGAGGGTCGAAAACGGCGCAGCTGTTTTCGGGGTGGGGGAAAATAAATCACAAGTTTCCACCCCACCCCGATCCGCTAACACGGATCGACCCTCCCGCAAGGGGAGGGTTTACATCAATTTACGAATCCTCCGCTTTACGGCATCAAGCCTTGGCACCATTGGCAGCCAAGTTAAAAGAACAACGCGGTGCCGCCTTGTTCATTGATTACGGTTTTGCAGAACATGCTTTTGGCAACACATTGCAAGCCGTTAAAAATCATCAACCGGTCGATATTTTGGCTTATCCAGGCGCTGCCGATCTCACCAGCCATGTCAACTTTGCCGCCTTAAAAACTTGGGCCATTGCACAAAATTTATGCCCTTCAAAAATTATCACGCAAGCGGATTTGCTGCATGCGCTCGGCATCGCCGAACGGTTAAAATTGCTCCAAACCAAGGCCGATATGCCAACGAATTTAGAATTATTAAATGGTTACCAACGCCTAACCGCGCCTAGCCAAATGGGCACCTTATTTAAAGCCATAGAATTACACGCACCAAGCCTTGCGGAATGCAGCAAATAGCTGTTAAAATTCGATTATGTTTATTCAATCGCCACGCTTAGCTGAGGAGCTGGGAATTCAACATGGTTTTTTCGGCAACCAAGGCGGGGTTAGCACCGGTATTTTTGCCAGTTTAAATTGCGGCAGCAAATCTGGCGATGCCCCCGAAAATATTTGGGAAAACCGGACCTTGGTCGCCGCTGAATTTGGCGGCAGCCCTAAAGATATTTTAACGCTGCACCAAGTGCATGGCGATCAGGTGATACCGGTGACCGAACCCTGGCGCATGGGCAAATCACCACAGGCGGATGCCATGATTACCGGTATCCCAGGATTATTATTGGGTATCTTAACCGCCGATTGCGTGCCAGTGCTGTTTGCCGATCCGGTCGCCGAAATTGTGGGGGCCGCCCATGCCGGTTGGCGCGGCGCGATCGCAGGCATTGTGCCGGCGACATTACAAGCAATGGAATATGCCGGTTCGCAACTAGCCGATATTATCGTAACCATCGGCCCGTGCATTCGCCAAGCCAGTTACGAAGTTGGCGCGGAGGTATATGCGCAAGCAACCGCTAAAAATTCCAACTACGCGGCCGCGTTTAAACCGGCCACGCGGGCTGACCACTATTTATTGGATGTGCCCGCCATACTTAAACAACAGTTAACTGCTGCGGGCATTATCCAGTTTGATGATTGCGCAGCGGATACTTATACCCAGCCCGATAAATATTTCAGCTACCGCCACAACACCCACCACAAAAAAACGCAATATGGCCGCCAGATCAGTTTGATTGGGTTGAAGTAGCATCGTCATTCCGGCGAAAGCCGGAATCCAGTGATCAAACTCGTCATGCTTATTAGCATGACACAAAACAAACTATCTTGAGCGCTACCGCGCATATTTATATCACTGGATCCCGATTTTTATCGGGATCACCCATTCAATTACTGTTCCGAAATATTCCGCGTGTATTTTTTCTTTAACAAATAAGCAAAACCATTCACCGGCAGGCAAACCAGTAAAAAGAACATGCCGAGCGCGGTATAAATTTCAATCGGCTTATAAATACTGGCATTAATACGCTGGGCCACCCGAAAAATTTCTTCCACCGAAATGAGGCTGGCAAACAAGGTTAAATGCAGCATGCCCACTTGCGATAGCAGTAAGGCTGGCAGGCATTGCCTTAAAATCAATGGCAATTCAATTTTCCAAAAAGTTTGTTTAGACGACAGCCCGCAAACTTTGGCAGCCTGTACATATTGTTTGGGAAAATCGCCAATCGCGCTGCGCACAATTTCGGCCACCGCCAAAATGTTTAACATGCTAAAACAAAAGGCCGCCGTGAAAAACGGATCAATCACGACATGC
This sequence comes from Alphaproteobacteria bacterium, assembly GCA_965246945.1. Lineage (GTDB taxonomy): Bacteria > Pseudomonadota > Alphaproteobacteria > UBA11073 > UBA11073 > CBDFFW01. The sequence goes on along the minus strand of CBDFFW010000001.1, from coordinate 1,084,453 downwards.
AACATGGCTTGCAGCGGGTAATGCAACCAGAATAACAGCACCAGGGTTGGCAGACCGCCCAAGATAAATCCAGCAACGCTCAGCCCGCGCCCATAACTTGTCGGCTGCCGCGCCGCCAATAAACCGATTAAAGTGCCACCGGCCAAGCCAACCGTCCAAATAATACTGGCCAGCTGCAAAGTAACCCACAAGCCTTTTAAAAAGCCTTCATGGTACCGGATAATGATGTCAAACGCGTCGAGAAGCACTTTCTTGTGCTATACGAAAACTACCAGCAGGAAAAGTCTAAATAAAGCTGTTAAAACTGGTAACCAGCGGATGCTTGAACACTGTGCTCCAAATAATCGGTGAAACCAGCAGCAAACCTTCCATCAGCAGACACACGCACAACACACCTTGCAAAGCCACCTGCCGCCACTGGTAAAAGTAAATCGCCGCCATTAAAGATGAAGCCGTGATAAAAATTCCCAGCATGGCATGGAAGTAGCTAATCATCCCATTGGGGATTTCCGTGCTGCTATACAGCCATAAATAGTAATAAAATGAAGCCGCTAACAGCATACTAAAGAAAAGCTGTATTGCCAGCACCCAAGCATGGTAACCATGCGATTTGTCGTAAGATGTAAAGCGACGTTCATTAAGCATGTGTGCCAGTATAGAGAGAAAAGATGAACAGACAATTACCTATTTTAACGGATGTAGTGATCATCGGCGCGGGCCCCGTCGGCCTGTTTGCCGTCTTTGAACTCGGCCTGCTGGATATGAAAACTGTGGTGATTGATGTGTTAAACAAGCCAGGCGGCCAATGCGCCGAGCTTTACCCCGAAAAACCGATTTATGATATTCCCGCTTTGCCCTCCGTTTCCGGCCAGGAACTGACCGACCGGTTAATGGCACAAGCCAGCCCGTTTAACCCGCAATTCATCTTAAACCGGCAAGTTGATGCGCTGACACGGCAATGCGATTTGTGGGAAGTCACCACCGATGGCGGTGAAATTGTGCAGGCACCGGTTGTCTTCATTGCCGCTGGTGGCGGCAGCTTCACCCCTAAAAAGCCGCCAGTGCCTGGCATTGATCAATATGAAGGCACATCTGTTTTCTATGCCGTGCGGCAGATGGAGCGGTTTCGTGACCAAGATGTGGTGATTGCCGGTGGCGGCGATTCGGCCCTTGATTGGTTGATTAACCTCCAACCCTTGGCCAAAACCGTTACACTGGTCCACCGGCGGGACGAATTTCGTGCCGCGCCAGACAGTGTGAGCAAAATGCGGGCTTTAGTCGCGGCCGGCCAAGCCAAGCTGGTGATTGGTGATATTACCGAATTGGTTGGCACCGCACCACTGCTATCGGGCGTGCGCATCAAAAATCGGGATGGCGTGTTGCAGGATATTGCCTGTGATATGCTGCTGCCCTTCTATGGCCTTACCATGAAATTGGGGCCCATTGCCAATTGGGGTTTGAATTTGCATGAAAATTTCATCGCTGTGGATACCGAAAAATTTCAAAGCAATACGCTTGGGATTTTTGCCATTGGGGACATCAATTACTACCCGGGCAAACTGAAACTAATCCTCTCCGGTTTCCACGAAGCCGCCCTGGCCGCCCGCGCCGCCTATGATATTGTTTATAAAGACAAAAAATTTGTTTTTCGCTACACCACCAGCAGCAGCGATTTACAACAAAAACTCGGCGTAACCACCTCAAAAATATGACAATGCCATGAAATATTAATGCAACTATTATTTTCGCTAGCTTTCAGCAACTTCTCTATGGCATAAATTGGTATGGCTTTTTCTATTCCTTTTAAAAAATTACCGCCTTACGCCCAAGAAGTTGAAGCAAACGGTGAAAAATTAATCGTAGTTCGCTTACATGAATTACCCAAAAATAAGCAGGGTAAAAAAGATGCTGAATTTGATGAAGATCCAAGTTTGCTTGGTAACTTAGCACGTGGCGCACGTGACTTTTTAATCGCTCAACCTGATTTTGAGACCTGGCCTGCTGATATTGAATGGCAACTAACCAAAAACAATTTGGTTGGCGAGTCTGATTACGACAATAAGCATTACGCTTATGTTGTTATTCGCGGTGATATCAATGCTAAAGAACCGGAAGTCGTTGGTGCAGCCTTGCGTATGTACCATCCTGAAACAGGTTTTATCCTAAATAGTTATGGGGCTGTAGGTGAAGAATTTAGAAATGGCAACAGTAGCTTATATTTAGACTTAGTTAAAACCGCGCATCAAAATATTGAAGCTGATGTTGGGGCAGAAAACATTAAAGGTAACGCCTTAGAAGTTGGCGATTTAGGTGCGCCTGTTGAAGATGGAAATCGCGCTCCTGCCCGATTAGCGCGCTATTATGCTGACCAAACAGATGCATTACCTATTTTGGGGACTATGTTGCGTTGGCCGAATGAAGAAGGGGAAGAAGTATTAAAAATTAAAGGTGGCCAATTCGATAGCGTACCCGATGAAAGTGCAATGTTGATGGTACGTCCAAATGTTTTTGGCGAAAAAACTTATACAACTGCAGAAGATTTAAAAGCATTTATTGATCTTTCATATGATGTAGGTGGTTATAACTGGCTATCATATTATGAAGGTCTAACTTTTATCGGTTTGATACAAAAAGAAATTGATAGTGGATCTTCTTATTCAATAGAGTTACAGAAATTTTTAGATCATATTGCTGAAAATGAATTAGAAAAAACCCATTTAAATTACACTGATATCGCTAAAGAGCTTAATTTAAATGAAGATACGCTTGCAATTCTTCACAGTGTTGCAGGCCAAATAGCGAGCGAAAAAATAATTCAAGATTTAAAAGCGCAGCATGCTCATAATGTTAAAGTACTTGATCTATATGCTGAATTAGAAGCTGGAGAAATTAAAAAAGCCGAATTTTTTCGTCGTCTTGCTGCTTTAAACGCTGAATTAACCGATAAATTTGGCTATGAATTCAACTATCTAACTGATCCAAAACTGGATGTTGACTATTGGGCTGGTGCAACTGCGCGTTTTAAACCAAATGATTTTATAAACAGCAATGCTCCTGGCAATGATTTGGGTGGTAGTGGCGGTGCAAATGTTCAAGGAGGTGGCTCAGCGCCTCCTTCGGGAGGCGTAACTATTGGCGGTGGCGGTTCAGCCTCAGCTGCACCAGCAACTGGATCAGGCACGGCATTAGATGAAAACGCAGTAATAGCTGCACTTCCGAATTTACAAATTCCAAATGCCCCCGCGTTTTACGCTGCTGTTCTACAAGATAACTATACCACGGCCACTCAGCTTGCTGATGGTTCGGTGCGTTTCGATGTGACAGCGACCTCTCAATTAACCATTGGCCAACAGCAAGTTAGCGTCAGCAATGCAGATGACCGTACGCGTATGATGGCCGTGCAAACCGCATTGGCATTTGATTTAGACGTTTATAATGTTAAGCCCCAAAACAACAGTCCAAAATCAATCCAAGACTTCAAATTCTTTGCTGAAACATTGCACGCCCATGGTAAAACCCTGGATGCTGAAACTCAGCAAGCCTACGCCCAACTTACAGGCCAACCATTAGGTGCAACGACGGCCAGCAATCCAAATGCTGCAGTTGCACCTACTGATAATACTTTTGCTACCGATCCAACTGACCCTTCAATCACTTTCGCCAATCCGCCTCCTATCGATCCGGCAGCCTTGTCCGACGCGGATAAAACATTCCTTAGCGCGCGTGCGGCTCAAGCTGCCGGAGGTTTTGACTTTGCTGGGCTGGCCGCACAAGGTGCACCTCCAACTTTATCGCCAGCCGGTACCAATGTTACCAATCCATCAATGGGAAGCCCTCATAAGATGCACTCTCGTGATGCGGCAACTACAGTTGGCGGCCAGCTGCCTGTCGGAGCTCCTGTAGCATCACCACTGGCCACTAAAGGGAATAGTGCAGCCACACTACAACCAATGGGTGGTAATTAATCTAAGCAAGCGAAAGATGACAATTCTTCGTTTTCCAGCTACAAGCGTCAGGGTGAATAAACCAGTTTTTGTCATCGCAATTGATGGGCCAACCGCCAGTGGTAAAGGCACGCTGGCGCGGCAATTGGCCAGCACCCTTGGCTTTGCCTGGCTGGAAACCGGCGCTTTATACCGCGCAGTAGCCTATCAAACCCTCAGTCATTTTATTACTGCCGATGATGAGGCCGCCATTCAGGTACTCGCGCAAAATATGGCCGAACATTTTAATGCAGATGATTTACGTAATCTAGCTTTGCGCGCTGATGAGGTCGCCCAGCGCGCCTCGCAAATCTCCGCCTTTCCTGGCGTGCGCGCTGCTCTGCTTGATCTGCAACGCAACTTCGCCGCCCAGCCGCCGGTTGGCCAAGGCGCAGTGTTGGATGGCCGCGATATCGGCACCGTGGTGTGCCCAGATGCACCGATCAAACTGTATATTACGGCCGATATCAACGCGCGCGCACAAAGACGCACACAAGAGTTGCAAAACCTGGGCCATGCCGTTACGCAAGAACAGGTGCTGGCTGAATTGCTGGAACGGGATACACGGGATCAAACCCGCGCCACCGCCCCGCTTCGCCCCGCGGCCGACGCTGTCGTTATCGACACCACCAATCTCAGTGCTGAGGAGGTCTTATCTCAAGCACTCGGTGTGGTCGGCCATGTGTATCCGCATCTTTTGCCGGCAGCGGTAGCAGCTGGCTAATGTTTTTGCACAGGCGGCCAAAGGCCGTCATCCCGACGAAAGTCGGGATCTAGTGACTAAACAAAGCGCGAAGCAAAGCTTCGCACATATTAACTCCTAGATTCCGGATCTGCGATCCGCTCGGCCTTCGCCTCGCTACTCTTGTCCGGAATGACACAACCAAACGAAAGACACCCCAATATGCCGCGCGCATCTCAAGTGGCCAAAGGCCAAACCCGTAAATATGTCCATGGCTTGGATTTCCCATTACCTGGTTACGTTCCTGCAGAAAAAGAAAAATTTACTAATCTGCTAAATGAAAATTTTGGCAGCGGCCCTTCGATTGAAGGCTCAGTGGTTAAAGGTCTTGTTGTCGATATCACCCATGATTTCGTAATGGTCGATGTTGGCATGAAAGCTGAAGGCCGCGTACCACGCCGTGAATTCGGTGCGGGCGACGATGCCACTACCGTGCAGATTGGCGACCTGGTCGATGTCTATGTCGACAAAATTGAAGGCAAAGAAGGCGAAGCGGTGCTATCCCGCGAACGGGCGCGCCGCGAAGAAATCTGGGTGGAATTGGAAGAAGCCCATATTACTGGCAAACATGTTATGGGCACCATTTTCAGCAAAGTCAAAGGCGGCTTTACCGTTGATCTTAACGGCGCGATTGCGTTCTTGCCTGGCTCGCAATTAGATATCCGTCCATTAAAAGATACCAATCCATTGATGAATGTAGCGCAGCCTTTCGTGCTTTTGAAAATGGATCGTGCGCGCGGCAATATCGTTGTCTCTCGTCGCGCTGTGCTTGAAGAAACCCGTGCGGATGCGCGGGCTGAATTGATTTCAGACCTGCGTGAAGGCCAACAACTCACCGGTACTGTGAAAAACATCACCGATTACGGCGCGTTTATTGATCTGGGCGGCGTTGACGGTTTATTGCATATGACCGATATTTCTTGGCAGCGTCTCAACCACCCATCCGATGCATTGACCATTGGCCAGCAAGTGGAAGTCGTGGTGATTCGTTTCAACCGCGAAAGCCAACGGATTTCCTTGGGCATGAAGCAATTGCAAGCCGATCCATGGGAAGGCAAAGATGACCAATTACAGGTCGGTCAAAAAATCAAAGGTGAAGTAACCGGCGTGACCGATTTGGGCGCCTATGTTACTTTTGGCGATGGCATGGAAGGTATGATCCATGTCGCGGAAATGACCTGGAATCGCAAATTGCAGAATGATCCAGCCAAATTTGTGCAAGAAGGCCAAACCATTGAAGCGCAAATTTTGGAAGTCGACCGTGAAAAACGCCGCATTTCCCTGGGTCTCAAACAACTTAGCGATAACCCATGGGTTGAGTTTGCCAAAACCCACCCTGCTGGTTCGGATTACACCGGCGAGCTCGTTAACATTACTGAACTGGGGATGTTCATCGCCCTGCCAGGTGGTGTGGATGGCATGATCAACATCAATGATTTGTCATGGGATCAAACGGGTGAAGAAGCCGTTAAAGCTTACGCCAAAGGTGCACAAGTCACCGCCCGCGTTTTGGATGTCGATACCGACCGCGAACGTGTTGCCCTTGGCATCAAGCAATTAACGGGTGAAGATCCGGCCATGACCGCGATTAACTCCCTGAAAAAAAGTGATGTGGTAACAGGTACGGTAACTGCCGTGCGGGATGATAATATCGAAGTGTTGGTGAACGACAAAATCTACGGCATCATCAAACGGGCTGAATTGTCACGTGACCGCGCAGAGCAGCGCACCAACCGTTTTGCCGTGGGCGATAAGGTTGATGCCAAAATCATCGCAGTGATGAAATCAGCCAAACGCATCGAACTATCAATCAAAGCGCATGAATTCGCCGAAGAAAAAGCGGCGATTGCCGAGTTTGGTTCATCCGAATCCGGCGCATCTTTAGGTAGCATTTTAGGTGCTGCCTTGCGCAAAGCCCAAACAACTAACCAAGACAGTGAAACGGCTGAAACCGACGAAGAATAAGACACTGTCATCCCGGGCAGTGAGGCATAGCCGAACGGCTGACCCGGGATCTAAAGAAATAAAGCGTGCAGCTTTGCTGCGCACGTAATATTCTTTGGGTCCCGGATCTGCGATCCACTCAAGCTCCGCTTTCGCTTCTCTTGTCCGGGATGACAGTTTCACTGTCAGTTTGCGCCATGCGGGTTTTTTAGTTAATAAGACCAATGATAGATCAATCACCCGTTTGGACAATTATTGCTGGGCCCAACGGTGCGGGTAAAACAACCGCAGCTTATGGTTTACTGCCAACCGCTTTTAACACATCGTTATTTTTAAATACGGATGAAATCGCCAAAGGGCTTTCGCCTTTTGACCCTGCGGCTGCCGCAATTACCGCTGGCAAAACCATGCTGAAACGCATGGATGAGTTGATTGCGCAGAAACAAAGTTTCGTTAGCGAAACAACCTTATCATCGCAGACATTGGCTAAAAAAATAAAAACAGCCAAAGCCAATGGATATATTATTCAACTTATTTATCTTTGGGTGCCAAATATCGAATTAGCGATTGAACGCGTTGAAACCCGCGCTTTAAAAGGCGGCCATAATGTGCCGGAAGTAGATATCCGCCGCCGTTATCAGCGTGGCTTACATTATTTATTCAAGCTTTTCATGCCGCTATGCAACCAAACGATCATTTATATGAATAATGGTAATTTTCAACAAATTGCCTTATTATCAAGCGATGGCACAACCACCATCTTCCAACCAGATGAATGGGCCAAAATCCAATCTGTTATCGGATCCTGAAATCTTAAAAAATTTAATGAATGCGGAAGTAAAAAAAATTATCGATAGCAATGGCACCTATCCCAACTACCGCTATCCAAGTTACATCAAGGAAGAACATTTAGAAATTATCCGCCAAGGCTGGGCAAAATATAATCAACAATTATTAGAAAAATAGTCAGCTGGAATTTTGTTTATTATGCTAAAACCATGAGCAAAGTAATTCACAAACCCCAGCCAATCAGTGGTTTCCCTGAATGGAGTCCGGAAATTCGGCGGGTGGAATTGCAATGGCTTGATACCATTCGCCGCGTGTTTGAAAGTTATGGCTTTATTAACTTGGAAACGCCAAGTGTGGAAGCTTTGGAAGTGATTGATGCTAAAGGCGCAACTGACAAAGAATTATATGTCTTGCAACGCTTGCATACCGATCCGGATGAAGCCAAGGAAGCGCGCCTGGCCCTGCATTTTGATTTAACCGTACCGATGGCGCGTTATGTGGCGCAGCATTTTAATAATCTCAGCTTTCCATTTAAACGTTATCAGCTTCAACGCGTTTGGCGCGGTGAACGCCCGCAAGAAGGGCGTTTCCGTGAGTTTTACCAATGCGATATTGATGTGATTGCAGTTGATCAACTACCGCTGCATTTTGATGGGGAAATGCCGTTGATCATGTTTGATTTGCTAACCGCGCTTAAAATTAGCGATGTGCAAATCCATCTTAACAACCGCAAAATTCTCGAAGGCTTTTTGCGCGGTTTGGATGTGGCCGAACCCATGGCCGCCATTCGCGCGCTGGATAAACTTGATAAAGCCAGCGCCGATATGGTGCATGCGGAATTGCAAACTTTGGGTATGCACGCTGAAGCTGCCAACAAAGCCTTGGCCTTGGCGCAAATTAAAACCAGTGATAATGGTTTTGCGCAACAGGTGAGTGCCCTTGGCGTTTCCCATGCATTGCTGGCGCAAGGTATGGAAGAACTTAGTTTTGTGATGTCTTACTTGAAAGATTTACCGGCCGGTGCGGTTGCCGCCAATCTCGGCATCGCGCGCGGTTTGGATTATTACACCGGCACCGTCTATGAAGGAAAATTTACCAGCTATCCCGATTTCGGCACCGTGATTGCCGGCGGCCGGTATGATGACTTGGCAGGTTCTTATATCAACAAGCATTTACCAGGCGTTGGCATTTCCTTCGGTTTAACGCGGCTATTCAGCAAGCTGCTTAAGGAAGGCCATATTCAACCAATACCTGCCTCTCCAACCCAAATTTTAATCGCATTGTTAAATGAGGAAGACCGCCCGCGCGCCCAAGCACTTGCCCAAGATTTTCGTGCCCGCGGATTAAATGTTGAAGTCTATCACGCAGCGCAAAAGGTGCAGAAACAATTGGGTTATGCCGATAAAAAAAGTATTCCGTATGTGTGGTTTTTGGGCGCTGATGGGGCTGGTGATGAAGTTAAAAATATGCAAACCGGCGAACAAATCGCCGCCGATGCCAATACTTGGTTATTTACGCAGCAGTGAAAATTGGCTTTTTAATTCAATCGCTCGGAAACACTGGCTGGCGGCAATTGCCCCATAATTTTGCGCATTAGAATTACTTTGCTTTTGTGCTTGTTCAACCGTATCGCAAATCAATAAGCCATTACCTAGCGCGATAGTATAGCGCATGCCCAAATCAATAATTCCACGCAGCGCCTCAGTCGCTATTAAATCAAAATTTGTGGTTTGCTCTTTAACTAGGCAAGCCAGTGGAATGTAACCGGAAAATGCGCGGCGTGCTTTGGTAAATTCCAAGCCTTTAATGGCATATTGGATGGCTAAACCCAATTCTAGTGATTGCGAAACGTAATAAATTTCATAGCTGCCGTGATTTTCTTCAATCTTGGTAATCGCACCAGCGGCTAGTTTATCTGTTATTTCACGATTCGCTTCACTTTGAATAATCATGAAATGCAAATCACCCAACATTAATTAACCACGCAGCAATGCAAATTTACTTTTCAGCTCAATCATATCGATGCAGGTTTCAGCGGCTAAACCGCCCCAGTTACGGCCTTGGGTATTCGCACGCTCCAGCGCCTGGTCATAAGTATCAGTTGTTAAAATGCCATTGCCAATCGCAATAGTGTAACGCAATGAAAGATCGCTAATCGCGCGGAAAACTTCGTCGGCGACTAAGTCAAAATGTTTGGTTTCGCCTTTAATAATGCAAGCGAGCGGAATATAACCGCTGAAACGGCGGCGGGCTTTGGCAAATTCCATGCCTTTGATCGCAAATTGAATGGCGGCAGGTGTTTCAAACGCACCTGGCACCAAGTAATGCTCGTAACTGGCCTTATGGCGCTCCAGCACCTTTACCGCACCATCGACCAACTGATCGGTAATATCGCGATTAAACTTGCTCTGAATGAGCATTAAGTGCAGATCAAGTAACATATTTTAAACTCCCTTATGCCGGTTCTTGGCATCAACAATTTAAGCTAACAGCACCAGATTGCTAAATTCTTAAGCAATTGATGTTTGCAGCGACTCCCAGCCTAATACTTTTAACCCATAGCCTTCCAATCCCGCAATAGGACGGTGATGGTTAGATAATAGAATCATTGCATGCACGCCAAGATCCGTCAGGATTTGCGCGCCGATGCCATAATCACGCAGCTGTGTTTCATTTTGACCGGCTGTATTATTTTGCCGGTTGATTAGCCTTTCAGATAATGCACGCGGATTTGATTCGCGAATCAAAACAATCACTCCACGGCCGATGGCATCAATCTGCGCCATGGCAGCTTGCAATGAACCGCTAGCCGCACTGTGAATATCACCCAGCATATCCCCTAAAATAGACAAAGCATGCATGCGCACATGCACTGGCTCATCGCCACTAATATCACCCTTGATCAATACCACATGCTCGGCATAACTGACACGGTTAGCATAGAGTTTAAGCGTCCAATCCCCGCCAAACTGGCTTTGCAATGGCTGGGTTAACAGCAATTCAATCTGCTTTTCATGCTGGCGGCGATAGGCGATTAAATCCGCAATGGTGCCCACTTTTAAATTATGGAATTGCGCAAAACCGATGAGATCCGGCAGGCGCGCCATGGTCCCATCATCATTCATAATCTCACAAATGACACCGGCTGGAATGAGCCCAGCCGCACGCGCTAAATCGACCGCAGCTTCGGTATGCCCCGCCCGTACCAGCGTGCCGCCATCCCGCGCCATTAACGGAAACACATGGCCAGGCGTGCTGATATGATTGGGGGTCGCGTCCGGCTGAATGGCGGCCGCGATGGTCGTCGCACGATCGGCGGCTGAAATGCCGGTGGTGATCCCTTCCCGCGCTTCAATCGACACTGTGAAAGCGGTGCTGCGCCCGCTGCCGGTTTCGCTTAAAACCAAGGGCAAGCCAAGTTTGCGCACCTGCGCCGATTCCAGGGCCAAACAAATCAACCCGCGGCCGAATTTGGCCATAAAATTAACCGCTTCCGCAGTGGCAAACTCGGCGGCGATAATTAAATCGCCTTCGTTTTCACGGTCTTCATCATCGGTGATGATGACCATCTTGCCTGCTTTTAAATCGGCAATAATTTCGGCCGGCTTGGCCAGCGGATAAGCTTCCGGCGCAGCAAAGGGAAGGGATTTTTGCATTAGGTATGAATCTGACGGCCTTCAACCGCCAAGGCCGCTTCCTTCACCACCTCAGCCAAGGTTGGATGCGCATGACAAGTGCGCGCTAAATCTTCGGAAGAGCCGCCAAATTCCATTACCAAGCCAATTTCGTGGATCAAGTTACCCGCTTCGGCACCCAAAATATGCCCGCCCAAAATCCGGTCGGTTTGCGCATCGGCCAGAATTTTGACAAAACCCTCAGTGGCATTCATTGCGCGGGCGCGGCCATTGGCTAGATACGGGAATTTACCCACTTTATATTGTACACCGGCGGCTTTCAGCTGTTCTTCCGTTTGGCCGATACTGGCAATTTCCGGCATGGTATAGACCACTCCTGGTACCAAATTATAATCAATATGCGGTTTTTGGCCGGCAATCATTTCCACGCAAGCCATGCCATCTTCTTCCGCCTTATGCGCCAGCATGGGTCCATGGATAACGTCGCCAATGGCATAAATGCCTGGGATATTGGTTTGGTAATGCGCATCAACGGCCACGCGGCCACGCTCATCCGTTTTCACGCCCGCTTTATCCAAACCTAAACCACCGGTATGCGGTTTGCGGCCAATCGCCACCAATACCACATCCGCCATTATTTTTTGGGCATTGCCACCGGCCGCCGCTTCAACGGTAAGTTCCACGCTTTTGCCAGATTTCTTCGCGCCGGTTACTTTCGTGCTCAGCATAAATTTTAAACCCTGTTTGGTCAGCATTTTATTCGCTGCCACACGTATTTCGCCATCCATACCGGGCAGAACTTGATCGAGATATTCAATTACGGTTACTTCCGCACCCAAGCGGTGCCAAACCGTGCCAAGTTCCAAACCGATAACACCACCGCCAATGACCACCAGATGTTTTGGGACAGCGCCCAGCGCTAGCGCACCCGTGGAAGAAACAATCTGTTGTTCATCAACTTCAATACCTGGCAATTGCACCACGCTGGAACCGGTCGCAATGATAATATGTTTGGCGCTGTATTCCGTGCCCGCCACATCTACTTTGCCTGGCGCTTTGATAATGCCCAAGCCTTTTAGCCAATCAATTTTATTTTTCTTAAACAAAAACTCAACACCTTTGGTATTGGCTTCCACCACATCAGATTTATGTTTCATCATCATTGGCAAGTTAAGTATAGCCTTCGGCACATCGATGCCAAGCGCCCCTAAATGATGCTGCGTTTCATCAAAACGCTCGGAAGCATGCAATAATGCTTTCGATGGAATGCAACCGATCCGCAGACAAGTGCCGCCCAGTTTTGGCTCCATTTCCACACAAGCCGTTTTCATGCCCAATTGCGCCGCGCGAATTGCCGCGACATAACCGCCAGGCCCCGCCCCAATCACAATTACATCATATTCATTTGCCATAACTTTGTCTTAAACCTGTCTGACAGAAAGCTCAAATAATTGCTGTGGCAATTTGCGGTTGGTGTTACAAAAAAGCGTGAAAATTTTTATTTTAGCTGGGGAACCATCAGGCGATGCCTTGGGCGCAGATGCCATCCGCAAGCTGAATGCCCAATATCCGGATATTACCTGGCAAGGTGTGGGCGGCCCGCAGATGCAGGCGGCTGGCTTGCCCACCAGCCTGTTTAATTATAGTGAACTAACCCTAATGGGATTGGCAGAAGTGGTGCCGCGTATTCCCGCTATCTTGCGGCGCATTAATGATTGCGTGGCGGCAATCACCGCTTTTCAGCCAGATATTGTGATTACCATTGATGTGCCGGATTTCAGCTTTCGCCTGGCCAAAAAGTTACAACCGCTACGTAAAAAATGGTTGCGCTTAATTCATGAAGTGGCACCCACGGTTTGGGCGTGGCGGGCTGGCCGCGCCAAAAAAATTGCCCAATTATACGATCATTTATGGTGCTTATTTCCGTTCGAGCCACCCTATTTTGAAAAATATAGTTTGCTAGCGAGCTTTATCGGCCATCCCGTCACGCAATTGGATATCGAAAAAATCGATCCCGCCCCGCTGCAACGGAAATTAGTGATTGGCACGGCGAATGCCCTTTGCTTACTGCCTGGCAGCCGCCAACGCGAGGTAGCAGCACTGCTGCCCATTTTTATACAAGCCGCCGATAGCTGGCGCATGCAGCAATGCCAGCGCGATGGCAGTTTGCCGTGGCTACTAATCCCCACCCTGCCGCATCTGGAAAGCCATGTGCGTGAAATTATGGGCGACCGGCCCAATATTTATATCACTAGCAATCCCACCGAAAAATACCAAGCCATGCGCGCAGCCAGCGCGGCCATTGCGGCCTCGGGTACTGTCACACTCGAACTGGCAATGGCCAATTGCCCACATCTGATTGCCTATCAAATGCATGCCTTAACAGTGTGGCTGGCGCGACACTTAATCAAAACGCCGTTTGCCAATTTGGTAAATATTGTTTTGCGGAAACTGGTTATTCCCGAATTACTGCAAGCGGACTGCACGGCAGAAAAAATTCTGGCCGCGCTTGATCAGCTGGATAAATCAACGCAGCAAATAGCGTTTGCAGAAGTACGAGGCCAATTACAGCCGCCTAGCAATATTTTGCCTTTATAACCAAACCTCATCCTGAGTAGCAGTTTTGCTGCGTATCGAAGGCTGCTTAAACGATATGGCTTCATTAAACATCCTTCGATACGCGCCAATGGCGCTCCTCAAGATGAGGTTGTGTAATATTAACATCGCCATGGCGATGATTGCTGTAAAAGCAGAATTTAGCAGGATTTGTTTAAGTTAAAAGAAACACTGTTACCGCTTTAAACGAGCGAAGACATTTCACGCGCGCGTGCATCTGGCGGTGTGGGCCAGATGGGCGTCATCCCTCGGCAGGTTATTAAGCGCAACATAGCTAGCATCGCTACGCACCCGCGTCTTCGGTTTGCACGCTTGGTCTATATAACAAAACGCATGATAATTGTAAAGGAATTTATTCTTAATAACTAAATTTGCAGCTTGGCCGCAGGCTTGGCATAGTTATGCCATGCGCCGTTTGCTGTTTGTGGTGGCCGAAGATTGGTCGTTTATGTCCCATCGCTTGCCGATGGCCAAGGCTGCCCGCGCGGCTGGGTTTGAAGTGCATGTGGCCTGCAAGGTGGATCAACATGGTGATGCCATTCGCGCCCAAGGATTTCATATGCACCCCATGCACTGGGAACGGTGTAAAATTGGCCCGATTGCTTTGGGTGCTGAGGTCGCTCAACTCATTCAACTCGTGCAGCAAATTGAACCAATACTCCTGCATTGTGTTGGCCTGAAACCGATTATGCTGGGCGGGTTGGCCCGTCAAGTTGTTAAAATTCCCCATATCATTTATGCATTTGTGGGTTTGGGTTATGCCTTTGGCCATAGCTGGCAAGCGCAAACCATTCGCTTGGCATTAGTGCCTATCCTTAAACTATTTTGCTGCCAAAACGGCGCATATGTGTTGCTGCAAAATAAAGACGATCAACACGAATTAGAAAAACGCGGTGTGATAAAGCGTGGCGCGGCGACACTTATTCGCGGCTCCGGCGTTGAACTCGATTACTTCGCGGCTTTGCCAATGCCAAATGGTCCCTTAACTTTAGGCTATACGGGCCGCATGCTGCGGCATAAAGGTGCGCATTTAATGGTGGCAGCCCAACAAATTCTCCGCGAACAAGGTCACGATATAAATTTAATACTAGCTGGCGAAAGTGATCCTGCTAACCCCAGTAGCATCACCGATGCTGAATTACAAACCTGGGCCAAACTACCAGGTGTTGAATGGCTGGGCAAAATTAGTGATGTGCGGCAGGTTTGGCAGCGCGCGCATATTGCTGTGTTGCTTTCGCGCAGTGAAGGCGTGCCGAAAAGTTTGCTGGAAGCTGCCAGTTGCAGCCGGCCAGTGTTGACCACCGATGCCCCTGGTTGCCGCGATGTGGTGCAACCTGGCCAAACAGGTTGGCGCGTGGGGTTAGATAATCATGCGCAATTAATCGCCGCTCTTAAAACGATGATTACAACGCCTCTCGAAATACTCACCGCAATGGGTCAACAATCTCGGGCATTTGTCGCGAATACATTTTCAGCTGAGCAAGTGGCCCGTGAAATTGGCGAATTTTATACCCGCATTACCCAATAAAAAAGCGGGCTATTGCCCGCTTTTATCAGAAATTGTAATCAAGGCTTAAGCGCCAACCATTATAATTATCCGCAAACAGATAAGAACCGGTTAGCTCTAGACCCGTCCTTACTGTATATGGCTGCAACAAAGACACGCCCACTTCTTCGTAATAATCATTAAACAAATCATCACCATAGAAACGGCTATCGTTAAAGAATACCCGGCCCGTTAACGCATTTTTATCCGGCGTAAAGCGGTGGGCCAAGGCCACGCCGTTTTTCAAACGGGTATTGCCCAAATCGTAATCAATATGGTAATCGCCGACGGTAATACCATTGGTTTTATAATAACCAATCATATTCCCTAACTGGAAATCATTGTTGTTATCCAACGGCACGCGGAAATCACTAGTCACCGACCCTGAATAAATAACCGCTGCCGCGCCCAAATCTTCAGATCCAACACCGGCCACCCGCACCAATGGCGTTACCGCCCAGTTTGGCATAATTGGCACACGCACGCCTGTCCCAAATGAGGCCGCATAACTGCTTGCCCCTTCACTATCTGAATAAGTAAACGGCAGATCAAAAATCAGGGACACGTTTGAATCGGTCAAACGGCGGTTATAGTTCAGCGCGGCAGTAATAACGGTTTGATCTGATACATCATTGCTAAACCGGCCGCCACTGACATCCGTTTCAAAGTGGTTACGATCATCTTTATTGGCGCTATAATTAAAACCTTCCAAATAATTGGTACCCAATTTAAAATCACGGTCACCCATCAATGATAATTGGCTATTGGGGTTACCTGCCACTGGATCGATCGGCGTTTTGGCTGCCAGTGCCCTTAAAATTTGGGTCAGCACCGCACTGCCGTTTTGCCCTTTAAAGAAATTTTCCAGTTGGTCTTGCGCATTATTACGGGCGGCCGCTGTCGTCCCGCCAGTGCCCACGAAATTTTGGGTGAGACCGATGCTGGGAATATTTAAAACCAGCGTATTGGAACCGGCCGCATAAGATAAAGTGCCTGGCAAACCCCGTAAACTTACCGCAGCCGTAACCCCATGGGTTGGGCTATAGGTGCTGAGATATTGACTCAATTTTGTATTGGAAAAGGTATTCACCGCGTCTTCAGCATTATTAAAATGAAAATTGCGCGTCTCACCCGAAGTGGTATCAGTTAAGGTGATATCAAATGGATCACCCGCATTGGCAGGTAATGCATGAAAAACTGTGGCAGCCAAAGCGATGGCCGCAAATGTGCGTTTGAACATTTGGCTCTTATAAATATCGTTCGCTTAAATGCAAGGAAGCAAATTGCAAATATATGTATGCTTCTCATAAGTATTGATTTCAAATGTTTACTAGTAAACCCGCTTCTTCAATGGCACCGGCTCAACCTCATTGGTTAGCGTATGCAGGATAACCGGCCGGTAATCGATTCGGCTTTGGCCTGCTTCATCCAGCCAAATAATGGTGTGTTTTAACCATTGTTTATCGTCCCGCTCGCTAAAATCTTCGCGCGCATGGGCACCGCGTGATTCCTGGCGGTTAACGGCGGCATGCAAGGTGGTGACGGCATTGGCTAATAAATTATCCAATTCTAATGCTTCAACCAAATCTGAATTCCAGATTAAGCCACGGTCTGATATTTTGATGTCGTTCCGGCGGGCATAAATGGCATTAATTTCATGCACACCATTTTCCAACACCTCGCCTGTGCGGAAAACGGCACAGTTATTTTGCATGGTGCGCTGCATATCATTGCGCAAGGCTGATACTTTAACCGGACCATTCGCATTCCGCGTTTTATCCAAACGTGCTAAAATATGATCATAAGCTGTGGCCGGCAAAGATTTATGAGTAGCGCCTGGCGTTACAGTTTTCGCAGCCTGGATTGCCGCCGCGCGGCCAAACACCACTAAATCTAAAAGTGAATTTGAACCCAAACGGTTCGCGCCATGCACGGATACACACGCCGCTTCGCCGATGGCCATCAAACCTGGCACTATCCGGTGGGGATTTTCCGCCGTGGGGTTTAATACTTCCGTATGCACATTGGTCGGAATTCCGCCCATATTATAATGCACGGTTGGCAGCACTGGAATCGGCTCCTTGGTCACATCCACACCAGCAAAGACCCGCGCACTTTCCGCAATGCCTGGCAAACGCTCGTGAATAATGGCGGGATCCAAATGGTGTAAGTTTAAAAAGATGTGGTCTTTCTGCGGGCCGACACCGCGCCCTTCGCGAATTTCAATCGTCATCGCACGGGAAACCACATCGCGTGAGGCTAAATCTTTGGCCGATGGCGCATAACGTTCCATAAACCGTTCGCCCTCAGAATTGGTCAGATAACCACCTTCCCCACGCACGCCTTCGGTAATCAAACAGCCAGCGCCATAAATACCGGTTGGATGAAATTGCACGAATTCCATATCCTGCAATGGCAATCCAGCGCGCACAACCATACCGCCGCCATCGCCCGTACAAGTATGCGCCGAAGTGCAGGAAAAATAAGCCCGTCCATAACCACCAGTAGCAAGCACCACTTGATGCGAGCGGAAAACGTGTAAACTGCCATCATCCAAATTCAAAGCAAGGACACCTTTACAAGCACCCTCCTCATCCATAATTAAATCAAGCGCGAAATATTCCACAAAAAATTCGGCTTTGTGTTTGAGCGATTGTTGATACAGCGTGTGCAGCATCGCATGGCCGGTGCGGTCGGCGGCCGCACAGGTGCGCTTAGCAGTGCCCTGCCCATAATGCGTGGTCATCCCGCCGAAAGCGCGCTGGTAAATTTTGCCATCTTCCGTGCGTGAAAACGGCACGCCGTAATGTTCCAATTCGATAATCGCCGGAATGGCCTCGCGGCACATATATTCAATTGCGTCTTGGTCGCCGAGCCAGTCTGACCCTTTGACGGTATCATACATATGAAAGCGCCAATCATCTTCACCCATATTGCCGAGCGCCGCAGAAATGCCGCCCTGTGCGGCTACCGTATGCGAGCGGGTCGGAAAAACCTTGGTTAAACACGCGGTGCGCAAGCCTTTTTCGGCCATCCCAAATGTTGCCCGCAAACCGGCCCCGCCAGCGCCGACCACAACGACATCATATTCGTGAAAAGTAAGGGGATATGCGACAACCATATTATCTCTTAATTAACGGCGCGTCGCTTAGACAGCAAGAAAGGAATTGCTTGAAATTTATTTTGATATAATAATAGTTACATGTAAAAATTGAGCTTAATTAACCAAAGGCATATAAATGACTTCTAAAATTAATGAATTAATAAAATATGTTGATGGTTGTACTTTTACGGAAAAGTCTGACAAAGATGAAATTGCTGCTTAGCTGGTAGGTTTAGTAAGAGAGTCGCGCGAAGGTTATTTTCAAAAAAGTTTAGATCCTTTTTCTGGAGCTGAATATAATTATCGAGATATAGGTGACTGGTTAGGAAATCGAAATAAAGGATTAAAATTTATAGCGATCACCCATTTTTTAGGGTTAGCAACCATTTCAACACCAGCAACTTATAATGTTATAAATAACAACGCTTGCTGGCGAATTGAAGAGAATGTTTTAGAAGCTGCTAAAACTGGTCAAAAAGTGATTGTTGCCTCCAATGAAGATAATAGAAATAATGTTGCCCAAGCTTTGGCGCGCGCAACGCAAACTACCAAAACACCCAAAACTATAACACCTGAAATTGGTGGTTAAGGTTAAGTTAGAGCAATTTTAAGAATAGAGAAAAGGGAGAGTGCGCCGCACAGCATAATGGTGCCCTTAATCACCAGCGAAACAATCCAATAGCGCGGGCCGGTTAAATAATCTTCCAGCACTACCTGCAAACCCAAATAGGTGTGATAATAAATTAAAAAAACGGTCGCTAGCAGCAACACCGCCGACCAGGGCGTGCTGATCCACAACTTAAACACGTCATAAGGTTGGCCGATTAGCATGATCATGGCACTGACTAACCAAGTGCTTAGCGGCAATAAAGCGATGGCAGTTAAACGCTGCACCCACC
The DNA here is from genome assembly GCA_965246945.1 of Alphaproteobacteria bacterium. Classification (GTDB taxonomy): domain Bacteria; phylum Pseudomonadota; class Alphaproteobacteria; order UBA11073; family UBA11073; genus CBDFFW01. Next base: position 1,065,196 of record CBDFFW010000001.1, on the reverse strand, counting down.
AATGGTGTACGCCAGATTTGGCACTACCTAAACCACGGACACGGCCAAGGGATGATTGTAAGCGGGAACCGGTTTTCATGATTATTCCTCCACGCCCATGGGTTCAACAGGTGCAGTATCATTTTGATAACTCACCTGCTTAGGTGCCATTTGGTATTGATAATATGCACCTGCCAACATTAAACCGGTTAAGACAAATGACCCAAAAACCACCGACCACCCACTGGCCGCCGCATTTTTAATTTCATAACCCGCACCGGCATCCCAAAACAAATGGCGAATACCATTTAACAAATGGTAGCTAAGACACCAACCCCAACCGACCAGGCAAAAAATGCTAAGCGGCTGCGCGGCGAAATTTTGAAAATCCGTATAAGATGCTGGCCCCATGGCCGCCATCACCAGCCACACAGTTAACACCAATAACCCAACCGCCAAAGCACAGCCCGTAGCCCGATGCAAAATCGACAAGGTATTGGACCATTGCCAACGGTAAACCTGTAAATGCGGGGAAAGCGGACGCTTGATCCCTGCGGTTTGATTAGAAGCAGCTTCAGTCACGACTCCTAATTAGCTAAATTGGCCGCAAAGATCAAAGAGAAAGGATATTTAATTCACTAAACTATCCATTCGTTGGCTTTTTGTTACCAATCGCTGAATGGGGGTTAGCGCAGTGGCTGGTTCGCCATCAACCGTACTGCCATTAGCTGTCACCAAATGATAATAAGCCAAAGCCATCAAATTGGCCTGGAACAGCCAAATAATCACATACATCACCAGCGCTATCGCAATTTCCAAAATAGCAATTGCACCCGAGGTAGTCCATTGTGCCGCCACCGATGCTGGCGAAGCGCCGGCAAATGGCAAGGCAACCACACCTAGAAACACGGCGATACTCAATAAAATCATAAATGGGATGACCAGCAGTGCAATGCCAAAGCCATGGGCAAAAATATAATGCCAGATTTGCGGCTGCATCGTTTTGCGCGCCCATTTCATAAGCGGCCGCTCGCTATCAGGCTGACGAATAGCCACATGCGGATAAATTAAAGTATAAAGTGAACCCAGATACAAGCCAATGGCGGTCACCACCGCAAATGCGGCAAACGCAATCAAGAATTTTACGGCGGTCGTCAATGCGCCAAAGAACAAAAAAAGCACTGCGAAAAAAATGGGTAGGCCAATTAAACTGCCAAACCCGATAACGATTAAACCAATGGCCATGCCATAACGAACCATTTCCCATTCACGCGCACGCCATTCGCCAAACATATTGTGTGGAATTTTGCCCAGCAGCACAAAACGAAACCACCGCACCTGGAAAATAACATGCAGGAACGCCATCGCGAACAGTGACAATATCAATGTCACAATGGGGTTATTCAGCCAATGGCCGAATTGGTAACACAGAAATTCAGCCAACATAATCAGGCCCAACACTTGCGGAATATTGCTGCGTTCCTGCCAGATCAGCGCATAAGCTTGCTTGATTAATTGCCAAATGGGCAAGTTAACCGCTGGTGGAATAAATGGGCTACTTGGCCCAGTTGGCGGGTTTGGATCCCATTGATTCATGCCATCACCTTAATGCGTTTAAAAAACAACGCCAATTGCATTCTTTCTGTTTGGTTGGGCGAACGATTCAGTTAGTCTAAAATAATGCTCAACTATCAACGGTTTCAGTTTCTGCCATCTACCGCCAAACAAACCATCGCCTTGCACCTAGTTAAACCGGCGGATTACCCAGCCTGGCTTAAAAACCAACCAGCCACTACGCAAAATTGGTTAACCTCCCAAAATTTCAACGCCCATCATGCGCATGCTGCCAAATTATCCGGTGCCAAGGGTGAATGGGCGGGGGTGGTGGCCGGTTATGAACGTGAGGATTTAGCCAGCCTAGCCCAGTTGGTCGCCATGCTGCCCATTGGCAAGTATCATTTAGAAACTTCATTGAAAGATGATTTTATTAACAAACTGGCCCTGGCCTGGGGTCTGCATTTTTACCGCTTTAATCAATATAAAAAATCAGGCGATGAAATTCCGCAACCGCAATTGAAATTACCGAAAGGCTTTCAGGCCGATGCCACCAAATCCCAAATCGATGCAACCTATCTGGTGCGTGATTTGGTCAATATTCCGGCCAATGATTTAGGTCCGCAAGAACTGGCCGATATCAGCCGCACATTGGCCAAAAGCTGGGGCATGACCTGCCGGTTGATCAGCGGTAATAATCTGCTGACCCAAAGCTATCCGGCGATTTATGCCGTGGGCCAAGCCAGTACCAGCCCGCCCTGCTTAATCGATTTGCATTGGGGCAATCCGAAAGCACCGAAAGTAACGCTTTGCGGCAAAGGGGTGACTTTTGACACCGGCGGCTTGGATATCAAACCCAGCAGCGGCATGCGCATTATGAAAAAAGACATGGGCGGCGCAGCCCATGTGTTGGGTCTCGCCAAATTGATTATTGATGCGCAACTGCCCATTCGCTTGCGCGTGCTAATCCCGGCCGTTGAAAATTCCATCGCTGGTAATGCCTTTCGCCCTGGCGATATCATCAACACGCGCAAAGGCCTCACCGTTGAAATCGGCAATACCGATGCCGAAGGGCGCGTGGTCTTGGCCGATGCGTTATGCGAAGCCGATAGTGAAAACCCCGAAATAATTATCGATTATGCCACGCTGACCGGCGCCGCGCGCACGGCCCTGGGGCCCGATTTGCCCGCGATTTTTGTCACGCATGGCGAAGATGTGCGCAGCCTTATTGAAACGGGCTTAGCGATTTGCGATCCTGTGTGGCCCCTGCCCTTATGGCAAGGTTACCGCGATGATTTAAAAAGCCCTGTGGCCGATCTTAACAATACCGGCCGGGATGCGTTTGCAGGTGCGATTTACGCCGCCTTATTCATGCAGCATTTCGTCAGCCCGCATCGCCGCTGGGTGCATATCGATACCTATGCCTGGAACGCCACCCGCCGCCCAGGCCGCCCCGATGGCGGTGAGGCCTTAGGCTTGCGAACGGTATTCAGCTGGCTGCAGCAAATTTATGGGAATACCAAAACAGTAAAATCCAGTAAGGCTAAGGGTTATTTGCCGAAGGTTTAGGGCTAATTACTAACTCGCTATCACCCTTTGTTACTAAAATAGCAACCCCGCTCTTCATTAAAAGCGCTGCGACCCTTGGGTTTTCAACAGCGATATCATGTAAAGATTGTTCACCATAACTGCGGGTAATTTCTTGGCCAACAAACGGCAGGGGTGAGTTAGTCACAACGCCTTTAGGCAATACTGTAAAATTATACATCCGCTCACCAAAAGTTGAGGGCTTTGAAACAGTTATCATGAAATTGGTAAAACCGCTGGCTTTATCAATTTTAAGATTTTGGAGAAAATCAACATCCCTTTGATGCTCGATCTTTGCAGCGGCCTGTCGGGCATTAATTAGATCTGTACCTTTTGCATATGTAAAACATTCGAGCGCCAAACTAGCTATTGAAAGGGCAAGTACAGCGCAACTTGTATTGCGTATATCTTTTTTATGTTCTTTGTTCCTGTAAACGACAAGTGCATATAGCGAAGCTGCAATACCGATAGGCGACACCACAATAAGAGCTAATTTGCCTAATCGTTCCTTTTTTCTATTTATTGACATTATAAATTTCCTGTTATTTATATATAAAATAACAATTTTTCTTAAGGCAAATACTTTCATCGTAAAAAACAACTTTTATAGTTATATTTAATTAATGCGTTCGTGGCTTGATGACCATTTAGATTTACTGAGCAATAAACATAAGCATTTGGCCAACGCACGGTTAACTATCAACCCGTTGGTTTTCCGACCCAAGCCGGCGCAGTTGTCTTCATTGGTTAATTTGATTATTGGTCAGCAGATTTCGGTCAAAGCAGCGGAAGCGATCAATGCACGGATTTTCGCGCGATTGGGAAATGATTTTACACCGGCAGCATGTTTGGCACTGCCACCTGAAGAATGGCGCGCGCTGGGTCTGAGCAATTCCAAAGTGAATTATGTTTATGATCTGGCCCAGCATGTGGCCGATGGGCGGGTGGATTTAGCCGCGCTCGATCAGAAAACAGATGGTGAAATTGTTCAAATCCTCACTCAGGTTAAAGGCATCGGCCGCTGGACTGCCGAAAATTATATGATCTTCACCATGCAACGCCCCAATGTCTGGCCCGCACATGATCTGGCGCTCCAAGAAGGCATCAAACGCATCCGCAAATTACCTGCCCGCCCAAACCCCAAAGAAATGGATATCCTCGGCGCAAAATATGCCCCTTATCGCTCTGCTGCCGCCCTATTGATCTGGGCCTTTTTGGAAAGCCCGCTGTTGAAATAGGCGTGCTATTCCACCGTCACCGCCTTGGCCAAATTCCGGGGCTGATCGACATCCGTCCCTTTTGCTACGGCCACATGGTAAGCGAGCAATTGCATGGGCACGGTATATAAAATCGGTGCCACCCAGGGGTCGCAATCGGGTAATTCAAACTGCCAGGCAACCTTAACTTCGCTTTGCGCGAGAGTGGCTTTATCGGCCAGTAGGCAAATCTTGCCGCCGCGGGCATGCACTTCCTGCACATTGCTCATGGTCTTTGGCAACCAGTTAGAGGGCGGCGCGACCACCAGCACCGGCACATGTTCATCAATCAGTGCAATCGGGCCGTGTTTTAATTCACCCGCCGGATAAGCCTCCGCATGAATATAAGAAATTTCTTTGAGCTTTAACGCCCCTTCCAAAGCTAACGGATAAGCAGTTCCGCGCCCTAGGCACAACACATCCCGAGCCACTGCAATATCATGCGCAATCGTTTCTACTATTTTTTCACTTTGCAACATCTGCGCGATTTTTGCGGGCACTTCGCGCAATGCGGCGGTATGGGCTTGCACTTGCGCTGACGTTAACGTGCCCCGCGCCTGCGCCGCTGCTAACACTAGACATGCCAACACTGATAATTGCGAAGTGGTCGCTTTTGTGCTCGCCACGCTAATTTCTGGGCCAGCCAAAGTATACATCACACTATCAACTGTTCGGGCTATTGTGCTTTCTTCCACATTCACAATTGCAGCTGTGGGATACCCATTGGCTTTAGCCAATTTCACCGCTTCTAAAGTATCCAAAGTTTCGCCGGATTGCGAAATCACTAACAAGCCCCCTGGCTGCGGAAAGCATGGATCACGGTAACGCCATTCCGAAGCAATCTCCACTTCCACCGGTAATTTGGCGATGCTTTCAAACCAGTATTTGGCCAGCATGCCGGCATAATACGCCGTGCCGCACGCACTAATGGTTAGCCGCTGTAACTTCGCCCAATCCCACGGCAATTCCGGCAGGGTTAATGCGCCGGTGGTGGGATGCACATAGTGATTGATGGTATGGCCCAGCACCTCCGGCTGCTCATGAATTTCTTTATGCATGAAATGCCGGTATGGCCCTTTGGTCAACGTCACTGCATTCATCGTGCTGGGCCGCCAGGGACGCTGCACCGCTTCATCTTTTTCATTAAATATTTGCGTGCTATCGGCAGTTAGCACAGCATAATCACCGTCATCCAGATAGCATAATTCGCGTGTTAAACCAGCCAAAGCGGTCGCATCCGATGCCGCATAATAACCCGTTTCGCCGCGCCCCAATACCAATGGCGTACCTTGGCGCGCGACCCATAATTGTTGCGGCGCGGATTGAATAATCACCGCCAATGCAAACGCGCCATGCAGTTCCTTTAAGGTATTCGCGAATGCATTTTGCGGCGCAATTCCTGTTTGCAATTCAGCAGCCAGCCATTGGGCAAATACTTCCGTATCGGTATCGCTGGTAAATTGCGCGCCTGCTGCCAGCAACTGATCCTTCAACGCCTGGTAATTTTCAATAATGCCGTTATGCACTACAGCACTCTGATATCCTTTGGCGCCCCCGATATGCGGATGCGCATTGCGCTCGCTTGGCACACCATGCGTGGCCCAGCGCGTATGGCCGATGCCAAGCGTGCCATGCAACGGCTGTTGTGCCAGTTCCGCCTGCAACGCCGCCAGTTTGCCCGCCGCGCGTACACGCTGCAATTCGCCGTGTTCCAGCACTGCAATCCCTGCACTGTCATATCCCCGATATTCCAACCGCTGTAGCCCGGCCATTATGGCTGGCACCACATCTTGATTGGCGCTCACCGCGCCGACAATTCCACACATGAATCTGAATTTCGGCCTATCAGGCATTACTGACAAGCAATTTGCTGCTCCAAATCCTCATATTAAACGACAATTTGAAACAAACATTATTAATGCTTTCATGTTTAGCATATGATATGAAAACATATGAGAATAGACTTAACATATCTTATTAATCAAATATCTGATAAATTTAACAGCACATTACTGCAAATAGAAAATATACAAAAAAAGATACATCAATGCTTATTACAATGATAATGGTTGTTTTTGGATTTATTTATTCAAACAATATTGGCTATTTGCAAGGTATACGGGACAGTAAAAAATCAGCACTGCCAATTTATGATTATAAAAAATCTCCTTTTTATAATCGTGGTGTTCAATCAGGCGATAACATTGCAATAAATGAAAATTATCCAAACTGTATTTATTTAGGCCAAATTAGAATCACTAATAATGACCCCAATAAATTAGCACAAAGCAGTTATGCAGAAAGAACATATTATCTTCATGAAGGTGAAAACTATGCCGTTCTATATGATCCTGATTTAAAAACTTATACTTTAGTAAATGATGAATGGATAAATTGTAGAATTGGCTATATCCAAAGTAGGTTAGATAGTAGGCAATATCAAAAAAGTCCTAATCAAAAATTATACTAGCCGAGATGAATACAAACAGGGTCTGGAGTTGAAAAATAATTTAGAAGTTTTAGCTGTTGCTTCTGATGAACCATTAACAGAAATTTACATTAAAGATTTTAATGCAATATATAATAGCATCAAAACTCCGTTTCTTGGCTTAATTATATCATCTGAAGATGAAAGATTATTTGTTTGTTTGGAACGTCTTAAAATTCAACTACTTGAGAAAAATTTAAGAAAAACACCAATTCCTACACCGTCCCCTTTTTCACCCTAAATCGCTTCGCACCATCGGGTTTGTTGGTTTGGGGAGCTCTCGCCAAGACCATGCTGTCAGCGGGGACATCTTGGGTAATCACACTGCCGGCGGCGATGATGGCATCGGCACCGATATTGACGGGCGCGATCAAGGCGGTATTGCTGCCGATAAAGGCACCACTTTCGATAATCGTGCGCGCTTTGTGAAAGCCATCATAATTGCAGGTGATAGTGCCTGCGCCGATATTGGCGCCCTCACCCACCGCGGCATCGCCAATATAACTGAGGTGGTTCACTTTAACGCGCGGGCCCAGCACCGTTTGTTTCAATTCCACAAAATTCCCCACTTTGGCATATTCGCCAATCACGGTTGATGGCCGCAAATGCGCAAACGGCCCGATGCGCGCACCTTGTTTAATCGTTGCCCCTGCAAGCTGGCAGAAACATAAAATTTCCACATCGGACTCCACAATTACAGATGGCCCAAACACCACATAGGGGCCGATAGTGCAATCTGGTCCAATTTGTGTGTCATAACTAAAAAACACCGTATTGGGGTCTAGCATCGTTATCCCTTGCGCCAAGTGGTGGGCGCGCAATTGCTGTTGCACCACCGCGCTTACGGCCGCCAGATCTGCACGGCTATTCACCCCGCGCACCTCATCGGCCAGACAAATTTCATAGGCACATACGGTGTCACGCTCAACCGCCACCTTCACAATATCGGTGAGATAAAATTCATTTTGTGCATTTTGATTGCCGATGCATGGCAGTAATTCTTGTAGTAAGGCGGTGCGCACCAGCATCACCCCGCTGTTACAAAGCGTAATCGCCTTTTGCTGCGTATCAGCATCTTTTTCTTCCACAATGCCCAACAATTGCTGCGCTGCTGTTAGCAAGCGGCCATAGCCGGTGGGCTGTGCCAGTTCCATGCCTAGCATCACCACACCTGGCTGATCGGTGCCTTGTGCCCGCACCAGCAATTTGCGCAAGGTATTGGGATTAATCAGCGGCACATCGCCATATAAAATCAGCGTGTAAAGCGCTTTGATATGCGGTGCCGCCATTTGCACGGCATCGGCGGTTCCGCGCGCTTCCGGCTGCGTTACCACCATATGCGGGCTGACCGCGGATTGAATGGCAGCCGTATCGCGCGGCCGCGCCACGGTGACAATTTGCGCGGGCTGCAATGCCTCGGCCGTATGCACCACATAGCTAATGAGCGGCACGCCTGCCAATTTGTGCAATACCTTGGGCGTGCTGCTCTGCATGCGCGTGCTGTTGCCCGCCGCCAGAATAATAACCGCCAATTCACTTTGATTCATAAAGCGATCCTAGCCGGTTATGCTGGATTTTAGGAGTCAGGAATATTGACAAAGATTAACCGGATACGCTGCGTTAACAGCATGGAAACCGCTGGCCTTATTCAAAAACGCAATGTCTTTGGCCGGCGGGCCAAAGGGTTATCGGTCAGCCGGCAGGAAGCGTTGGCGGTTTTGCCCAAATTTACTTTTGCGCTGACTACCCTGCCAGGCACGCTTGATCCGCACACCTTGTTTACGCAACCAAGACAGCAAATTTGGCTGGAATGCGGATTCGGCGATGGCGAACGGTTATTTTATCAAGCGCAGCAACATCCGGAAGACGGTTTTTTAGGGGCTGAACCGTATGAGGCGGGGGTGTCCTTATTGGTCAAAGATATGTTGGCCGCTGACACCGAAAATATCCGCCTACATTTGGATGATGGCTGGGGGTTACTGCAAGCATTGCAAACTGCATCCATCGATCATTTTGCCCTAATTTGTCCCGATCCTTGGCCCAAAAAACGGCACCATATCAGGCGTTTTTTACAACCGCCGGTTTTGGCCGAAATTATTAGGGTCGTAAAACCAGGCGGCAGCGTGTTGCTGGCCAGTGATCATGCCGGCATGCAAGCCTGGTTGCATCAACATGCCCTGAACGAACCGCAATTAATTTGGGCAGATGCGAGTGCTGAGCTAAATTGGCAGCGCCCAGCCACCGAACCACTGACCCGCTTTGGCCGGAAAGCCTTAACCGCTGGCCGAGAAATGCAATATTTTCGGTTTAAACGCCAATAACTACGAAATTATTGCTTTAAGCAATTTGCAAGCAACAAAATACCCGCATGAATATCCGGCCGAAATTATTACCCCGCAAAGGCAAAAATTTGCGCGGCGAATATCAGCCTGGCCAATTTATTGAAGTTCCGGAAATAACGGTAGATAGCTGGGATTTATATTTGCCAACTGCCGTCAAAGCAGCCATTTGTGCCAAATTGTTGCAATCACCCGAAAATTATTCAGATATTTATTTGGATTTCAATATTTTTCACCAAGTTAAAATTCATACCCGTTTTGCTTTACATAATAAAATCGCTCATCAAGTTTGCTGGCTACCGATTGAAAGTGCCACCAGCCGTGATTGGTTGAATACATTCAATTATTTGGAAACCGGTGTTTTACGTGATCGTACTGGACTACCATTAGGTATTGTTCATATTTTTCCGCCTGAATATTATGCTTTTCTGGATCATTCAAAAGTACGCATTGAATATATTGGTATTTTGGCTGAGCATCAAGGCCAAGGTTTGGGACGTTTTTTGATAGAAAGTGTTATTCAGGCAATTAATTGGCGTTGGCCGGATGCCTTGATTGTATTGGATACTAGCGCCACCGATTTAAATGCTAAAGGCCAATTGGCCAAAGATTTTCATGAAAAATTCGGTTTTATCGTTAGAGCTAACGAAGATTATACCAAACCCGATACTCGGCTTTGGTACAAAGCACGTCATGATATGATTGATCGTGTTTACAAAAATAATCTTAAGCATTTTCAGCTTTAGACCAGAAAGCGTGACAAAATATATTCAATATTTTAATTTATGTTTATGGTTCAAATTTCTTTGCAGCGGCTTGGTGATAATGATGATTTGGCGCTGCCGCATTATGCCACGGCCCAAGCTGCCGGTGCAGATTTGCTCGCTGCTGTTAAGGAAGCAATTACGTTAGCCCCTGGTAAACGCGCTTTAATCCCCACTGGGATTGCCATTGCCTTGCCGGCCAATTACGAAGCGCAGGTTCGCCCCCGTTCAGGTCTGGCGTTTAAAAGCGGGGTAACAGTTTTAAATAGTCCTGGTACAATTGATGCTGATTATCGCGGCGAAATCGGCGTAATTTTAATCAATCACGGCGATGCTGATTTTGTGGTCGAGCGCGGTATGCGTATTGCACAATTAATTATTGCCCCTGTACAGCAAGGCCAATGGCAGGTAGTTGATAACTTAGAAACAACCACCCGCGGCGCTGGTGGTTTCGGTTCAACAGGTGTCGCGTCGACCGCCACCAACAGCAAAGCCGCTTAGTTACATCCCGCCCCCAGGTTTACCTGGCGCGCCGCTGCCAAATAACCCGCTTAATTTCACGGCGCTGTCTTGCATCGCTTGTTCTACTTTAACATCGGGCGCTTTATTGGCCGGCGCTGGGCCTTTGCTGCTCCCGCCACCTTTACGCTCACCCTCGCCTTCGTCTTCTTCATCGGTCTTTTCTTCGCTACCAAATAATGCACCAAAATCAAACGGTGCGTCATCGGCAATCACTTCGCCATCGGCGTTCACCAATTCTTTTTCTGCAACAGGCATTTCTTCTTCGGCGGCCAGCTCATTAAATAATTCGGCAAATGGATCTTCGTCATCAACCGTATCGTTATCTGTATTGGCGGTTGTGGTTTCATCTTCTTCATCAAAACCGGAGAATAGCTTACCAAAATCAAAAGCTTCCTCTTCTTCAACTTTTTCTGATTTCGCCGGTTTCGGCAAGCCGGACATCATACCACCGCTATTACCACTGTCTTTATCGCTGTCGCCACCAAATAAACTGTCGAAGGATAAATCCTCGTCCTCATCTTCAGCTACTGGATTTAAAATGCCGGTTTTTTCAGCCATATAGGACAAACCGATAATTCCGGCTTTCACCACATTGCTATCAACATCATAACCAATTTTAAAACCTTCTGCCAATAACGATATTTCATCAGAAGTTTCCGCCGGTGCGAAGGAGCGCAAAGCGCTGAATTTCGGATTTTGTAATCGCTTCAATACGCTTTCAATCCCAGGATCGCGCAAGGTTTCATCAACCTTTGGATTAACCTTTAACAACCGGTTGATTCGCAACGCTTTGGCCCGCGGCGGATTGGCATAAAACATTTTCACTTCGATGGTATCAGCCATAAACGTGATATGCGCCTCCCCCTCTTTTTGCGTGCGTAATTCGCCGTAAGTGGCTTTTTTCACATCGCCAATGCCGATACTGGTTTGGGCACGATAGCTGGAAAATAAATTTTCCGGTTTATAATCATGCCCGCCCGCTTTGGAAATGGTGGCCATACCCACCGTATTTTCAAAAAACTCCCGCGTTTGCGTGGGATCTTCCAGCTTGCCAAAAATTTTCAAGTTACAGTTCGCCGTAATCGAACGCGCTTCTTCTTTCACCCGTTTTTCCAAAGCGGGTAAATCCTGTGCCGCGAAGATTAAGGAAAAACCGAGCGAGCGCGCTTGCGCGGCCATCACGGCCATCCCTTCGGCCGTATAATAACCGACCTCGTCAAAGATAGTAATAAAAGGTGAGGGCGCTTTGGTAGGTTTGTTTTCAATAACCGCTTCGTGATCGCCTTCCACTTCGGAACCCAAAGTGGAACCCATCATCCCTTTCAAATTGGCGACGATAATTTTACCCAAATTGGCCGCTTCATCCCCGGATTTTTCCAAGGCCGGAATCAGCGCCAAAACAATGCGGCGATTCAAAACCACATCGGTTAAATCGATATCGGCCAGCTCAACCTTAAATACGTTGCCGTATTCATCAGCCAATGATTGCAGTGAACGCGTAAATTGCATCGTCAAATAACCATGCTGCTGCCGTGTAGTGGTCATATCCGCGTTTGGTACATTGGGACCGGGCGGGCGGTCTTCGCCATTATCATCAAAACAGGCATCCTGGTAACCTGGCAGGGTAGTAAGATAACCGTTCAGGCCACGCTTAATCCGGTCTGGCAGACCGGGATCGCGCGACATCTGGATGATTTTTTTCATCTCCACATGCTCCCGCACGACTTGAACATCAAGCAGCATGCCTTGGTAATCACGCTTGTAAGTTAGCGCGGGCATCAATGAACCAAGCAGCGAAACCGCACGGTCTTTCCACATGGCGGTATCACCCCCGGCGGCAGGCATTAAACCCACCATCATATTGGTGAGGTACGAGGCCGAACCAGTCGCAAACGGGTTGAGGGTATTGGAAATCGCACCGCCATCTTTATTACCGGTCATGTAATTAAGAATAAGCAAATCATCATCGCGGCCAAAACGGCGCGCAAGCGCATAGATCGAAGCCCATAAGTCGGTATCCGCTTTACCATCGATATATACAAAGCCGGAACCCCAGGTCATCGCATTGCTGACCAGCGATTTTAAGCCTTCGGTTTTACCAGAACCGGTTGTGCCCAGATATAAAATATGCGTCCGCGCATCGCTGTTATTGAGCCACAGTTCTTTTTTGGTACTACGTTCGTTACCGACATACATAATACCATCGCCCTTTTTGCCATCAGCATATTGCGGCGTGCGGTATTTGCCCTTAATCGGCACCTTATAAAGCCACCAAAAATAAATTCCAACGGCAATCAAAATTAAATCGGCAAATTCAACGGCCAGTGGTTTAATAAACAATAAAACGATTGGCAGCAAAAAAATAACTAAAGCCGTACTTGGGTCTTTGGCATTTTCGGTAAATTTTACCTGGAGCGGCCGCGTATCACGCAGCAGCTTCTTGGAATTATACTCATATTTGCCATCAACAGCCATGGGAAGACTTTAACATCCTAACATGTTTATTCGTTTGGTGTCCCTAAAATTTCATTGGCATCGACCGGCACCCCATTCGGCACCGGACTGGTGGTGATAGCCGTATCTTCACTTTGTAAAGCGCGTGTAGCAATGGCACCGCCAATAACGCGGCCAATCGCTCCCAGCACCGAAGAAGCGAGAATAAAAATTACCAACAAAATCAAAATGAATTTAAGCCAGCCTGGCATCTTACCCTGTCTGACCGGCAAAACCATTGGTAAAGCGCTTTTCGGCACTGGTAAATGCTGCAGCATTTTATGCAAATCTGGCGCATGCCATAAAGTTTCTGCCATCGCGGCCAAAACATCGCGGCCATCCTGTTCATTGGCAAAACGCGCCAGTTCAAACCCTTGTTGCGGTTCATGCGGGTTTAAATAAAGCAAACACCACCCCTGCTGGCCGACCGCGTCCAATGGCCGCAGCGTAAATTCCATGGGCTGGCTAAGTTTTAATGGCAAGCGCCAAATTCGCGGTTGCTGCGCTTGCGGTAGATATAATAATAACTGCCGGCCAACAATGGTTATGCGCCCCGCCCCAACATTTATATTGGCACGCCGATTGGCTAATTTCAGAATCACACTGACATTTTAGCGGGTTTTATAAATAGCGCCTAGTGCAACAACCGCTAGACATGACCTCATCCTGAGGAGCTGCGCAGCAATGTCTCGAAGGATGCTCCAGATTATCTCCCGGTTAAGCATCCTTCGAGACGCTTGGCTTACGCCAAGCTCCTCAGGATGAGGTAAGATTTATCTAAGCTGCCCTGCAAACATCATTTCTTTTTTGGTAAAGATAAAATGTTTTTGTTGCCGACTTTCTTACTATCTTCAATTTCTGGGATCTTAGGGGTGTTCTCGGCTAAATAAACATTCAAGGAATTAATCGCCGCATCCAATTTCGGCATTGGTAAGGGCCGGCCTAAGCCCACTTCGGCGAAATAATGGGCCATGGCCCCGCTGGCTTCCGCATGGAAAGTACGGCGGCCCACATTGTTCAGCGGATACCACAAATCTCGATCATGCGCGCGCAGCCACACAAAAGTTGCGGGTGCCAATACCCCGCCCCGTTCCCGCGCCCATAATAGCAAGCGGATTAAGGCTGGGGTGCGGTAAAAATGTTTGTTCATCACTTCTAAAGCCGGTGGCCCAACTTTGGGATCTTTTAAGATATTGCTGATACGGTTGCGTAATTTCATATTGATGCGGAAGCCACCTTTAATATCCCAGCATTCAGCCAACTCACCTAAAAAATCATCTGCCGCCGCACGCTTACGTGCCCCTTTCAATGCAAAAGCTGCAATTAAGCCAAGTACATAAGGCGGGTTGTTGACAAAACCTTGCCAGCGCGGGCCCAGTTGCGGCATCAATGCCTGGGCAGCAGCAGAAGTATCAATCTGATCACCGGCAATTGGTATTTTATTAAACCCCAACCATTCTTCCGGCGATAAAGCTTCTGAAAATGGCGGTAGTTTTGCGGGTAACACGCTACCCGATACGCGCTGGCGTTCTAATAACGGATTAAACTTAATAATCGGGCTGATAACCGGCCAGGTCAACGCTTGCCTTTCAATAAAAGTATCCAGTGAATAAACCGTCCGCATTAAGGTTTCCGGTGAACGAAACATCGACCAATAGATGGCCCCCGCGAGTGCCAAGATAATCGGCCATCTATAAAATTGCTGCATCAGCGCTTTTTCAATTGCTGCCAGAAATGGCCAATTTAATTGCTGCGGTGTTGCCTGAACCAATACGCTCAGTAATTGATCAATGCGGGTTGGCTTATCGGTTAAATAAATAGTGTTGCTGAATAAATGCACCACCCATAATTCACCGTAACGCAGCCAACGCATCACATTTAAAATCGGCTCCTTGCCATAATGCCAAATCGCCCACGCTAAGCCAAAAATAATGGCCAGGATGAAGAAATACGCAAAATCATTGCTTCCGCCTTTATTCTGTGACATTTCCCAAAAACCCGTTTCGGCACAGCATAAACAAAGCGCAGCGGAATACCAAGTGCTTAATAGCTATTTAACAAGGTTGGTGTCGCAGCGGGTTTGGCCTGACCTGCTTTCGCACTTGCCTGGTAGCGGTCAAGCGCTTGCATCATTTTTTGACTGAAATCATTGGCCGGCAATAAAGGCTGGCTACCATCGGAAGTTTGCGCATCATCCACCGTCAATGCGGCTGGAATAATTTTGGGGGAGAATAGCGGCTTGCCTTTAGCGGCTAAAATGGCTTCGTTGCTAACAGTGGCTGAATAACTGGCTGGCATGCTGGCACCCGCTTGATACGGTGATAAGCCCGCGCGGCGCAATTTATTCACCAATGGGGAGGGTTGGTTATCGGCAAGTTCCGTTTTTGAAACCGGATTGCCTGGTAATTTTTCTGGTGCAGTTAGTTTGGGTGGTACCGAAACCAGCGATAATAAAGACGGGTCTTGCAGATTAAGCGGTTGTGGATTGCTGATTAATGGGGTTGTTGCTTTATCGTTGCTGGCCAGTTGGATAGGTGCTGTATTAGTCGTTTTTTGCTGAACGGTCTGCTCGGCTTGCGCCAAATCAATGTTTTTTTCTGAGTCATTGGCGGCTACTGCGATGGTGGACGCGGTATCTGCTTGGGCCACCATTGTGGTTGGTTTTTCTTCATCATCACCACCCAAGGCGTTCCACGCCATTTCTAACGGGTCGGTTTCTTTACCGCCGCTAATCATGGCCGTAATCACCCCCACCATCGCGCCAATCGGCCCGCCATAAAGACCATCGCCAATAATTTGCGCCGCTGGCTGTGCGACAGTATCGCCCGTCAAACTACGGTAAATGTTACTAATAATTGGGATATGCTGTAGCGGATTGATGATATCGACAAAATCACCAAAGCTGAAATCAGCAGTGGGTGATTGCGCCCGTAACTCCGCTGCCTGCCGCGGCATGCTAAAATTAACGGTGTTATCAACTTCCACAACGGGATAAGAGCAAGATTTATGCCAAACTTGTTAAATCTTGCCCTTATTGGTTATTTAAGCCGCTGCTTGCGCATTGGGCGACGCGGTGCCGCCCAGTTCTTCATGCCACACTTTCACCGCCCGCCGAATATGCGGAATGGTGATTGAACCGCCCACCAGCATGCCAATACTGGTCGCTTCCATAATTTCTGCCGAATTAACACCGGCTTTATGACTTTCGATCAAATGATACAAAATGCAATCATCGCAACGCAGCACGAGCGATGCTACAAAACCCAGCAATTCTTTGGTTTTCTTATCTAACGCACCGGCTTGATAAGTGGTGCTGTCAATCCCGTAAAACCGTTTCATATCGGGATTAGCATATTGCGAAACGATCTGATTATACGCATCCCGTTCGGCCTTAAACGTGCCAACGCGGTCTGGATCGTTAAAATTTGCGGCTGTGCCCATGCTGTGCTCCTTGGTTGTTAAATTGTTAACTTTAAAGACTTATAGTGTTTGCGCGCGATACTGAAAAGTGCGTTTTTGGTGCGCGGCCGGTAAAGAAATCTTTTCTATGCGGTAAACCATGCTTAGCCCTTACCCGCCGTGGCTGCGTTACAGTTGCAAGTACATTAGCCAACTGAACATTTGGCACCGGCCCAAATAACTGATCACATAACGGCGCAACGACATTATTGGCTTGATCACGAAAAGTTTCCAGCCCCCAGCGTAATGAAGTTGCCGGTCCAATAACCACCCAATTTTTCCCCACTACATCTGTGCCACAGGGCAAAAATAAACCGATATCATTCTGAATCAGAATACCTGCATCTCTTGCTGCAATTAGTAATGGATTATTGACACCCCGATCATAAATCGCTGTGTTGCAAACAAAATTATATTTTCTGCTTATTTCGCAATCTGAATCATCCACTATAGACAAATTGATAGATTGATCAGATTGTTTGGCAGCTGCTAAATTGGCATAACCTTCCACGAAGTTTAACCGATTAGATTTTTGCAGCTGGCTAATTAAATCAATATTTTCAGGTGCTGTGACACCGCCATACAAAAAAGCCAGAACACGCCTGATATGTTTTTGTAATTCAGGGCAGGCGGCGGCCGCGGCAACCAGTTCCGCTTCTTGTTTATTTGCGGCCAGGATTGATTTTCCACGCGCCAGCGATGCCGCTTCGGTATAATCATTTTTATCCAGATCAAAAATTTCAACGTCAATCAAATAATCAAACGCATTTATTTTTGCGTCAATATTCGCTTTTTTTCTTGCAATACTTTTGATATTGCAAGCTGTTAGAAATTTCAATTTTGCGGCGATATTTTTTGCTGAGTTGTTATTATGCGTCCAATAAACGGCGCGACTGGCTTTGCGCGTTATCACTTCATAATGTATTTGATCCAAATAAGGCTTGAAATCGGCATTCAATTCAATTTGCCGGATGAAATCCAATGTGCCCAAACCGCGGCCGGCAATACCAATTGTAACTTGATGGCCAAGCGATAATGTGGCGAGCAATGAGGCACGAAAATCGGGTTTGATATGAGAGGGCTTGGCGGTATAATATTCTCCCGCAATATTAGGATATTCCTTGTCAAGGGCGGTATGGCCAACTGCAAATATACCTGCATCTGTCAAAACGGCTGCGCGGTTACCACCGCTTGCAACATCCAATAAAAATTTGGGCTGCGCTCCGTTAATAACATGAATATCCAAAACTTGTGCCTCGATACCTCTAATATGAATTTTCCCCTTCGGATCCGAGAATTTGTGAATTATCTCTGCGCGGCATTGCGCCAAATAAGGGCCTGGCCAGCTTCTTGGCACATAAGTTTGTTTGGTGATAGGATAATCTTGCGCTTCTGCCCAATCATAAAAATGGTTAGGTTGATCAGCGAAGGCGGAAACTTCGTTTGGCAAGACATTGACAATTACCTCTTTTGGCAATTCAGGACCGTAATTAACGCCAGCGCCTGACTTATGGTTAGCCGTATCATGAATGGCATCTGCTTGCACCCCGCCATACCAGTTAACGATAACCTGTTTATGTTCCCGTTGTTTCAACTGCTCTATCAACGCTAAAACACCAAACAAGCTGCTTGGCCCATCCCCGATAACAGAAAATTCAAAAACATCGCTCAAGCTATCACTGGCAGGCATATAAATTCTCCAAAACAAAGGTTTTGGGACCTACAGTCATTGCTGACTACAGCGCTTTAGCATGATTTACGTGGTGCAAGCTGCCCCTTCAAATCCCACGACTGCGTTTGAATTACTTCAAAGCGATAGAATTACTATCTATAATATTGTCATCTAATGTCAAAAACTTATTTATTACATTTTGATGAAAGGACCTTACCTCATCCTGAGTAGCAGCTTTAGCTGCGTATCGAAGGATGCTTAAATTGGGTATCCAGTTCAGCATCCTTCGATATGCCACACGTGGCTACTCAGGATGAGGTAATAGCATTAATTAACTTAAAACAAACTTGGCACGCTACATGCATTGTGTCTGGCATGTCTGTCACTACAGCCATTGCCAATGCTTTGAAACCGCAACAAGTTGTTGCGGCGATCCAGCAGGCCAGCGCCAAAACCGGCGTGGATTTCAGCTATTTAATGAATAAAGCGCAGTTGGAAAGCGGCCTGGATTGCGATGCCAAGGCCAAAACCTCTTCTGCTTGTGGCCTGTACCAATTTACCAACAGTACTTGGCTGCAAACTATGCGCGACCACGGCGCTGATTACGGCTTGGCCAAATATGCCGATGCCATTGACGATAACGGCAAAGTGGCCAGCAGCGATATGCGCCAGAAAATTTTAGACCTGCGCAAAGATCCTGAAACCTCTGCCTTGATGGCCGCCGAATATGCTAAGGACAATAAAGATTATTTAAGCAGCAAAGTTTCCGGTCCCATTGGTCAGACCGAATTATACCTGGCCCATTTCATGGGCGCAGGTGGCGCAGCTAAATTTCTGCATGCCAAAGAAAGTAAACCGGATGCCAAAGCCGCTAATATTTTTGGCGATGAAGCCGCCGCAAATCACAATATTTTTTACGATAAAGCTGGCAATGCCCGCACCGTGAAACAGGTCTATCAATTATTTGAACAAAAACTCAGCAAGGCCGAATTGCAAACTGCTTCCATGAGCGGTGACACCAATTTGCCAGTCGGCACACCAGTTGCCGCAAATATAAAATCAACCACCGCCAGCAATTTTGCCACTCAAAATGTGATATCGGCCATGCGCACTTCTTTACCCAGCGCCATGGATTTTGCCGATACTGATAGTAAACAAAATTTCAGCAGCAATAATTCCACCAATCTTTTAGCCCAGGCCGCTTTAAACAGCGCCAATGATATCCAACGGGAAAGCTATTTCCACACGCTGGTGCAAACCCAGTTACTCAGCACCGCCCTATGGCATAACCAAGACAGCCATGGCGTTAGCGCTGGTTTTTAATTGGCGGCCGCAAATAACGACTGCAACTGCCCCAACAACGTCGCACCCAATTGCTGAATATCGTGAATGGTAACGGCATGCGGATAATATTTCCGCACATCATGGCCAATACCAATGGCGGCCAATTCAATTTCCGGATGCGTTTCCGCCTCCTTAATCACTTCCCGTAAATGCTTTTCCAGATACAATGCGGGTGCTTGGCCCAATGTGGCATCATCCACCGGCGCGCCATCGGAAATAATCAGCAAAATTTTTCGCACTTCATTGCGGGCGCTTAGGCGGTCCATCGCCCATTTTAATGCTTCACCATCAATATTTTCTTTCAACAAGCCTTCCTTCAGCATCACCGGAATATTTAAGCGCGCGCGGCGCATGGGCTCACTCGCTTGCTTATAAATGATATGGCGCAAGGCGTTTAAGCGACCTGGGCTTTTTGGCTGATTGGCATTCAGCCACGCATCCCGCACCGGCCCGCCCTTCCAGCCCACCGTGGTATAACCCAGGATTTCCGATTTAACGCCGCAGCGTTCCAAGGTCCGCGCTAAAATTTCCGCACACAGCGCTGCCATCATAATCGGCCGCCCGCGCATGGAGCCAGAATTATCAAGCAGTAACGTCACAATCGTATCTTTAAATGGCGCTTTTTTCTCCTGCTTGAACGCCAGCGGTGCATGGGGTTGCACCACAATCCGCGCCAGCCGCGCGGCATCCAAATACCCTTCCTCTTGATCAAATCGCCAGCTGCGCTGTTGCTGGGCTAATAGCCGTCGCTGCAGCCGGTTGGCCAGCTTGGCAATCAAGGGCAGATAGCCCGCCATCGCTGCATCCAATTGCGCGCGCAGGGCTTGCCGTTCGGTCAGCCCCGCCAAATCTTTGGACTGAATAATTTCATCAAAACTGGTGGTGAAAACTTTATAATCGCCTTCTTTAACCGGCTTAAAATCTTCAACCCCATTATTCTTCTGTTGCTGGGGCGGGGCTTCTTCACTGCCGGCCCCGCCTTGATTAAAACCGGTTTCAACCGCTGGACCATCTTCGGCTGGCATTAAATCTTCGCCAACATCATTAAAATTTTCATCCCATTCCGCTTGCGAGGCACCTGCGCCGCTGCTATCCGCATCTCCTTCTAATTGTTCAGCTGGTGGCTGTTTTTCTTCAACCGGCGCAGCGGGCAAATCAATTTCCGGCGGCGCTTCGCGCACCAAATCCAATTGCTGCAAAATTTGATAAGCCGTTTTGGCAAACGCGTGTTGGTTATTCGCCTGCGCTTGCAAATCCGCTAAATATTTTTCCAACCGCTCATCCAGCCATTGCTGCCAAATTTTCGGCAACAGCTTTTCAGCGTCATCCCAGCGCAAGCTGGGATCCAGACTAACTTCCTGATTCGCTAATTTCTCTGTAATGCTAGATCCCAGCTTACGCTGGGATGACGGATTGATTTCATCAATCCTTTGGTGCTGGGATGACGCTAATGTGTCGTATCCCCACAGCCTTAACGCAAATGGCAGATAGGTAATACTGCCTGGCTCAACCGCCGCTAAATTGCGCTTGCCTGCTTCATCTGCCAACAACGCGCCAATATTGCGCACCACGCCAGGTAGGGCTTGGGCAGCCAGCCAATCTAGCCGGACTTCTTCCAATGCCAGAAACGCCGTTTGCGCCAAATGCTCGGCCGGCTGCAATTGCGCATGCAATTTTGCATCATGCGCACGCCATAATAATGCGGCGCTATCTGCTTTGCCCCGCGCTAAACTTTGCGCCTGTTCGGCATTATAATTTTTATTATACAGCACGCCCAAATTCACCATGGGTTCGCCCATTGGCTGGCGGCCAACCGCGCGAATAGCCGCTTCAATCGCATGGCGAATTTGTTCGGATTTGCTGGTCACGATTGCAGTTTAAGCAATTATCCACAAAATTCATGGTTTTTGATTGCCAGCATCCCTACTGCTTGCCATGCATCAAGATATGCAAAAGCCAACCATCCCATTGCTGACTGGCTTGTGCGGCGCATTGCTCGCCATTTTGCTGCTACAATTCATCATTCGCCCAGTGTTTGATAAGGCGATACCCGAAACGGCTTACCAGCGTGTCTTGCGCACCGGCACCTTGCGGTGCGGCTATCAAGAACAACCTGGTATTTTAGAAAAAGATAGTGAAGGTAATCTAGCAGGCATTGCCGCTGATTACGCCCAAGCCGTTACCAAACAAAGCCGTTTAAAACTAGAATGGGTTGCAGCGGATAACACCAGTCAGACAAATCTAATAGATGGTAAATATGATGCACTCTGTGGCCATTTCGATGCGATTAGTAAAGTTAAGGATAATTTAGTTTATACCATGCCAATTTATTATCTACCGGTTTATGCCTATACGCGCAGCACCAATAAAAAATTTGACCGGCATTATGATTGGATAAATCTGCCGAGCGTAAAAATTGCTGTAGCTGAATATACGGTTTATGCAGAACTGGCAAGAATCAGTTTCCCCCAAGCCACTTTAATTACGCGTCCAGCAGCACTTGACCAAGTGGCAAATGGCACGGTTGATATCACTTTCGTCGATGCATTAACCGGACAAACCTATTTAAAGAATTATCCAAATAAATTACGGCAAGTGCACGGCCCTGTATTACGCTTGTTGTCAGCTGGTTTAACTTTGCCGCCCGATGAATTGCTGTTAAAAAATATGCTGGATAATGCCACGCGTGAATTACAACTTTCTGGCGTGATCGATCGTATTTTGGATAAATATGAAATTGCACAAAATCTTTACCGCCCATCTTTGCGTTATACCGATCCTGCCTTGCGCAATGAACGCGGGATTTACACCCCGCCCGATGAAGACGGGCCAACAGATGACGTGACAGGCGATCCGAATAGCGCTAAT
Organism: Alphaproteobacteria bacterium; assembly: GCA_965246945.1. Taxonomy (GTDB): domain Bacteria; phylum Pseudomonadota; class Alphaproteobacteria; order UBA11073; family UBA11073; genus CBDFFW01. Next base: position 1,042,871 of record CBDFFW010000001.1, on the reverse strand, counting down.
TAGAAACCATGTTTGGCAAGCACACAGCGCGGCAATTGTTTTTAACCGAATTGGTTAAAGGCATGGCGTTGTCTTTTTCTTATATTTTTAAGCCACGTGCGACTATCAATTATCCTTATGAAAAAGCGCCGCTCTCGCCGCGTTTTCGGGGGGAGCATGCGCTGCGCCGTTATCCTAATGGCGAGGAGCGCTGCATTGCCTGCAAACTATGTGAAGCCATCTGTCCGGCCCTGGCCATCACCATCGAAGCCGAACCACGGGCAGACGGATCGCGCCGCACCACGCGTTACGATATCGATATGACCAAATGTATTTTTTGTGGATTGTGCCAGGAAGCCTGTCCGGTCGATGCGATTGTGGAAGGGCCGAATTTTGAATATGCGACTGAATCGCGCGAAGAATTATTTTATAATAAGACAAAGCTATTGGAAAATGGCGATCGTTGGGAAGCGCAACTGGCCGCCAATCTCACCAAAGAAGCGCCTTACCGGTAATTAATCATCCCGCAAATTGGGATCAGGATAATTGCGCATATCTTTGCTGCCGCCATCTGGTGCTGCTAAAGATTTTGGCCGTTTGCCGCAGGCTGATAAACTGCTAAGCAGACTAATCAGCACTAAACAGGTCCAAAAGAAGCGTAAAATCATAATTGTTTGTGCCGCAATAACGCCATTTTGGCAACTTTGGCCTGCTTGCTTTTTGTTTACTATCACAGCAAATTCTACCAAATGCAGGATCAAGCCATGTTATCAATTGAAGAACGTCTTGTGCGTATTGAAGCACGCAATGCTCGGGTTGATGACAATAAAAGATGGGAAACCAGTTTGTTCCGGCGTTTTAGTATTGCGTTACTCACCTATATTTGCGTCGTGCCGCTGTTGTTTCAATTGGGCACGCCCACTCCGTTCACCAACGCGCTGGTGCCGGTCAGCGGTTATCTGCTTTCCACGCCCACACTGCGTGTGTTGAAACAATGGTGGCTCGCACGCTATAAAAAGTGATGATTATTTTTCCAGAAACCATGCTCAAAATTACCGAGATGCTGATCAAGGGTTTAGGTGAAAATAACAAAACCATTGCTATTGCCGAAAGTTGCACCGGTGGCCTGCTTTCCGCCCTGCTGACCAGTGTTTCAGGCGCATCGACTGTTATAAATTATGGTTGGGTTACTTACAGCAATGAAGCCAAAACCGATTGTTTGGGTGTTGATCCAGAATTATTGAAAAAACATGGTGCGGTTAGTGCGGAAGTGACCACCGCCATGGCCGCAGGTGCGATGCGTAAAGGGAAAAGCAGTTACGGGTTAAGTATCACCGGCATCGCCGGCCCATCAGGCGGGACCCCTGAAAAACCCGTTGGCTTGGTATATATTGGTATTACAGCGCATAATTACGAACAGGTCATTCGCAATGAATTTGAAGGCGACCGGCATGCAGTGCGGTCAGCTGCGGTTGAAACTGCATTGCAATTGATTTGTGATTTATTAAAACGTGAAACTTCATCACAATAAAAAACCGCGCAACCCATAAGCTGCGCGGTTTTTGAAGATTTAATTAATCGACTATTTTTTTCTTTTAGTAACCACTGGCACTACTTTTTTGGTTTCAATAGTTTGGGTAGTGGTTTCTTGATCCTGCACAACAACATCTGGCGCTTTGCCTTCTACATCTGTCGGGCCGCTGGCATTCGGAGTGACTTGCTGTACCACAGTGGCATCAGACGTTTTGGTGTCGACAATTTGTGAACTGACAATGGGCTCGCCAACTGGCGTAGTTACTTTATCATCTGACATACTGCAAGCAGTGGTTGCCAATGCAGCAAAAGCAATGGCAGCAGTAAAAGCGGCGGTTTTCAACATGGTATCTCCAAAGGTTAATAGATATATGGGTGACGCTAGTATACTTAATATAAATTTTCCGCGTGTGAAGATGTTTTTTATATCAAAAATTTGTACATATCTTTGTATTCAAGCAACAAAAAAACCGTATAGCCGAAACTATACGGTTTTCTTAACAGTTTTTCGATTAAGAAAGAAACTATTTGCTACTAGCAGGAGCCATTGCATCTGCTTTGTTTTGAGCAGGTGCAGAAGCAGGCGCAACAGTTGTAGATTTGGTAACTGAAGTTTTGGTAGTTGCCGTTTTAACAGCAGGTGCCATTGCGCCAGCCGGTGCTGGAGCAGATGCAGAAGCTTGTGCAGCTGGTGCAGCTTCAATAGTAGCAGGTGCCATTGCATCAGCAGAAGCTGGCGCAGTAGTAGTTACAGATGCAGTTGCAGAAGCAGCAGCCGGTGCTTTCGCAGGTCCAGCATGTTCAGCAGCGTTAGCAGCCACAGAAGCAGTTAAAGCAACAGCAGCAAGAAGAGCGATCATACGCATATTATATTCTCCAAAAAGATGTGTCAGCAGCAAGGCCCAAAGGTAACTTATTGCATTGCCTGCACCTTAATGAAAAATTTATATCCGCCAATTTAATTCTTGTTAATCTTTACAAGTAACAAGCCCATACGCCGATTTCTCTTTTGCTGTTAACATAAACACGCTACAGCCTGTAATTATGAAAACTCCCCTGTTCCATGTTTTAGGTATCGGCAATGCATTGGTCGATATCTTGGCCGAAGTTGATGACGCGTTTTTAGCAGCCAATGGTCAGGCTAAGGGCCGCATGCAGCTGGTCGACAGCGCCCAAATCACCGCATTGTATGACAAGGTTGGTCCCGCGATCGAAATGTCCGGCGGCTCAGGTGCCAATACGGCCGTGGGTGTCGTCGCCCTGGGCGGCAAAGCCGCCTATATTGGCAAAGTTGCCGCCGATCAGCTGGGGGCGGTTTTCCGTCATGATAGCCAATCGATTGGCGTGCATTTTCACAGCACTGATCATAAAGGTGATTTAACCACCGGCTGCTGCCTGGTGTTGGTGACGCCGGATGGTGAGCGCACCATGAATACCTATTTGGGTGCTAGCCAAGTATTATCGGTTGAAGATATCGACCCGCAATTAATTGCCGATAGCGCTGTCACTTATCTGGAAGGATATTTGTTTGATCCGCCTGCTGCCAAACAGGCTTTTTACAAAGCTGCCGAACTGGCCCATGCCGCTGGCCGCGAAGTGGCGATGACCTTATCCGATGTATTTTGTGTGGAACGCTACCTTGCTGATTTCCGTGATTTGCTTGGCAAACACGTTGATATCGTTTTTGCCAACCAAGCCGAAGCGGAAGCATTATTCGAGACCAAAGATTTAAATGCAATTATTCGCGGCTTTCGACAGCATTGCAAATTAGCGGTAGTAACCCGCAGTGCTGAAGATACGTTGATCATCAGTGCCGATACAGAAATTTATGTGCCTGTGGTCCCTATCCAAAAATTGGTGGATGCCACCGGTGCGGGTGATTTATATGCTGCTGGTTTCCTTTACGGTTATACATCTGGCATGTCGCTACAAGATGCCGCCAAACAAGGTGCCATGGCCGCCGCGGCCATCATCCAACAACGCGGCGCCAGATTGCCGAAAGGCTTAAAGCTCGCCGCGTAATGCAACGTATTTTGGGTATCGACCCTGGCTTGCAGCGCACTGGCTGGGGGATGATCACGCATCAAAATGGGCGGTTGTCTTTTGTCGCAGCTGGGACCATAAAATCTACGGTAACGGGCAGTAACGCCGCACGCCTGGCCGAAATCTGGCATAGGCTGCAAGCAATTATTACTGAATATGCACCTACCCAAGCGGCCGTTGAAGAAACCTTTGTCAACAGCAATGCTGCCAGCAGTTTAAAATTAGGCTTAGCCCGCGGCGTGGCACTGGCCGCACCAGCGATTACCGGTATTCCCGTCTTTGAATACGCCCCGAATAAAATTAAAAAAACGGTCAGTGGAGTTGGCCATGCGGAAAAAGGCCAAATTCAAGCCATGATCCACATTTTATTACCGGCAGCACCGCCCAATTTAGGAGCCGATGCTGCCGACGCGCTGGCCATTGCCATCACCTGCGCATTGCATCAATAGATTATGGTGTTTTTCCTAGCGCTGGTTTTACAGCAGGCGCTGGTTTCGCTTGGAATGACTGAACCAACATATTCATATAATCACCAATAACGGCCGGTGCGAAATTTTTACCATTTGGCAATTTCCAACCAGGAAATTTATCTTTTTCATTACCTGGTTCAGGGTTTGAGCCCCCTTGCATAATCGCTACAAAAAACAGTGTGTGGTCTTTACTCATTGGCGGCAATTTCGCAACATTGGCTTTATCTGCCAACGCATTTTTCCATGGCACAAAATATGTGTTCGCCGTTTTTGCTGCTGTACCTGGCGTATCTTTTTCAACCCGCGCTACGCGTGTTGAATAATCTGCCATGGCATATAAAACTTCTAAAGTTTGTACTGAAAAATCTGCCTTTGGATTATTACCAACAGCGTCGATAAATGCTTGCACATCTTTTGCTTTTAATTGATCAGGCATCATATCTTGTGCTGCCAACCATTTAACCAAAGCCGCAGTCATATAAGATGCAAGTGGATTATGATCAAAATCTTTAGCAACAGAACCTTCTTTGATTACTGTTGTCGCTTGCGCAATCAAATCTTTTGCTATTGCGTCGGCAGTCGCTTTTGCCGTTGGATATTTGCTTCTCGCAGCTGAATACTTGGTATGAATTTGCGTCAACAGAACAGGTGCAAGCTGACCGAACTGCTCTTCAGTCGGCATATCTCTTTTTTCAGCAGCTGGTGGCTGTTTTGGTGTTTGTGCTTGCGCTAAAGCTGCTGGTACAAAAATCATGGCAGCTAATGCTGCTCGTCTGCTCATTAATGTCATTTTTAAATCTCCTAAAAGCTTTATAGTTCATGCAACTCCTTAAGACAATACTTTCAAAACCAAAGAATTGCCGATTTTTGCCATTCCAACGCTAAAACTTGGCGGCGGGCGAAGCATCTGCTATCGCTGGTTGCCAAGATGTTAGAAAACCTCGCCAAGGCCATTTTAGGCAATGCCAATGACCGTTATTTAAAGAAAACCCGCCAACTAGTGGCCCAAATTAATGCGCTGGAATCGCAAATTGCGGCGCTGAGCGATGAGGCATTGCAAGCGCAAACCACCAAATTCCGCGCCCAACTGGCCAAAGGCACCAAATTGGATGCCTTATTACCAGAAGCCTTTGCGACCGTACGGGAAGCCTCCAAACGCGTCTTTGGCATGCGCCATTTCGATGTACAGCTGATTGGCGGGATTGTGTTGCATCAGGGCAAAATCGCGGAAATGAAAACGGGGGAAGGCAAAACCCTCATGGCCACTCTGCCCGCTTATTTAAATGCCCTGCCTGGCAAAGGCATCCACGTGATTACCGTGAATGATTATCTGGCCAAGCGGGATGCGCTGTGGATGGGCAAATTATATAATTTCCTTGGCCTATCTGTCGGTATCATCGTCCATGGTTTGGATGACAGCGAACGGCGCGAACAATATGCCGCCGATATTACCTACGGCACCAATAACGAATTCGGCTTTGATTACCTGCGCGATAATATGCGTTTCCGCCTGAATGATATGTGCCAGCGCCCATTCTTTTACGGCATTGTCGATGAGGTCGATTCCATTCTGATTGATGAAGCGCGCACCCCGCTGATTATTTCCGGCGCGGCGCAAGACAGTTCGGAGCTTTATGTCAAAATTAACGCCATCATCCCCGTGCTGACCGCCGATGATCACGAAAAAGACGAAAAACAACGCAGCGTGATGCTGACCGAATCCGGCGTAGAAAAATTGGAAGCCGTGCTGCGCGAACGCGGCGTGCTGGAACACGGCCATTTATATGATATGCACAATATCAATGTGAACCATCATGTCATGCAGGCCCTGCGTGCGCATGTCATTTTCCGCCGCGATACCGATTATATCGTCAAAGACGATAAGGTCATCATTATTGATGAACACACCGGCCGCATGCGGCAAAGTAACCGTTATTCTGAAGGGTTACACCAAGCCCTGGAAGCCAAAGAAGGTGTGAAAATCGAACAGGAAAACCAAACGCTCGCTTCGATCACCTATCAAAATTATTTTCGCCTGTTCCCAAAATTATCGGGGATGACCGGCACAGCTCAAACCGAAGCGGCCGAGTTTATGGAGATTTATGGGCTGGAAGTCGTCGAAATCCCGACCAATGTCGCGGTGGCCCGTAAAGATAATGATGATTTGATTTACCGCACCGAAGCTGAAAAGTTCAAAGCTTTGGTGAAAGAGATTAAAGAAGCGCGGGACCGCGGTCAGCCAGTTTTAGTCGGCACCACCTCGATTGAAAAATCGGAAATGCTTGGCAAATTAATGGATAGCGAAAAAATTCCGCATAGTGTTTTGAATGCGCGCTTTCATGAACAAGAAGCGCAGATTATTTCCCAAGCTGGCCGCCCTGGCACAGTGACAGTTGCGACTAATATGGCCGGCCGCGGCACCGATATTAAACTTGGCGGCAATCTGGATATGATGTTGGAACAGGCTTTGGTTAGTGTTGAAGCAGAAAACGAACAGCGTAAAATTACTGACCGGATGACCGAAGAATATAAAACCGCGCAGGCCAAAGTGTTAGAAGCAGGCGGATTGTTTGTTTTAGGGACTGAGCGCCACGAATCCCGCCGGATTGATAATCAGCTGCGTGGCCGCTCGGGTCGCCAGGGTGACCCGGGCACTTCGCGTTTTTTCGTGTCATTGGAAGATGATTTAATGCGCATTTTCGGCGCCGAAAAATTCGGTGAAATGCTGAAATCAATGGGGATGAAGGAGGGCGAAGCCTTGTGGCACCCCTGGATTAATCGCGGGATTTTAAACGCCCAACGCAAAGTGGAATCGCATCATTTTGAAATTCGTAAAAACCTGTTGAAATACGATGATGTGATGAATGACCAACGAAAGGTTATTTACGAACAACGCCGCGAAATTATGGGCAGCGACGATATCGCCGATATTATCGATAATATGTGGCGCGAAGTGATTGAAGAAATCGTCAGCGAAGCCATTCCCGCCAACAGTTACGCCGAAATATGGGATGCCGAAAAACTGCACGAAGAATGCATCCGTTTATTCAATTTGGATCTGCCAATCGCAAGCTGGTTTGCCGAAGAAGGCATCGCCGAACGCGAAGTCGCCAGCCGCATCACTGCTGCCGCTGAAACTTACTTAACCGCGCGTATGAATGAAGTGCCGGAAGAGCAGCGTTTATCCATGCAGCGCAATGTGTTGCTGCAGATGCTTGACCAGGTATGGCGCGAACATTTATTGCAAATGGATTATTTGCGCCATGGTATTTCCTTGCGCGCTTACGGCCAGAAAGATCCGTTGAACGAATACAAACGCGAATCTTTTGCGCTTTTCCAAATTATGCTGCGGCAATTGCGCGAACAAGTGGTGCAGATCATTTCCCACGCCCCCATTTCTGGCGGCTTGCCAGAAGGCATGCGCCAGGTTCCGCCCGTAGAAAATCCGGCGCTTTCAAACGGCTTGGCGCGCTCCACCATCAATGCAGTTGATGCCAATGATCAAACCACCTGGGCAAATTTGCCGCGCAATGCCTTATGCCCATGCGGTAGTGGTAAAAAATACAAATACTGCCACGGCGCGGTGGCAGCTGCTTAAGAGCAAATTATGCAAACAAGAATTATTACTATTCCAACGGAACAAATTCATGACAAAGACAGTCTCCATAAAGTTTTTAAGTCAGCAATGGGATTTCCAGATTTTTATGGTGAAAACTGGGATGCCTGGATCGATTGCATGAGTTCAATCATCGATAGTGATGATATGGTCCAAACAAAAATTTCTGAAAATGGCTTGCTGGTTTTACATTTAGATAACATTGATGATTTTAAAAAGCGTTGTCCGCTAGAATATAATAATTTAATTGAATGCACAGCATTCGTTAACAAACGTTTTGAAAAATCTGGCTTAAATCCCCTTATTGCGCTTTTGCTAGCGGAATAACATGGATAGCAATCTTCCCCAACAAACCAAGGCGATTGCGCTTTCTTACGATCCCACGCGTGATAATGCACCACGCGTGGTGGCCAGCGGGCATGGCTATATTGCCGAACAGATTTTAAAACTCGCCTTTGATAATGGCATTAAAGTCCGCAAAGATGAAACGCTGACTGAAATGTTATCTCTGGTCGATTTAGATCAGGAAATTCCGCTGGAAGCATTGGTTGCCGTGGCTGAAATTTTGGCGCATGTTTACCGTGAAAATGGCCGTTTGGCGCAATTAAAACAAACGAACATAAACGATGAATAATGACTGAATTTGTTTCCCTTGAAGCAACGCTGCTGCCACTTTTCACCAAGCTTGGCCGTGAATTAGACGATTATGAAGCGGCAATTAAAGCAGGTCGGGTCTGCCCGCCGCTAAATATATTACAATACCAAGCTGAACAAGTGCTACACATCCTGCGGGCTGCACCACATACTATTCAACAACAAGCGCTGCCCGCGTTAAAAGTTTTAATCGACCGGCTTGATCAACTCGCCGCACAGCTGCAAGATAACTAATGGCTGATCATTGGTTATGGCTACGCGCCTTGCTCGCATTAAGTGTGGTAATGGCTTTGCTAGGTATTTGTGCGCTGCTGGCCAAATGGTGGCAGCAAAAACAACCGCAGCTTTTTAAGACGGGATCCGAACGCCGTTTAAAAATTCTCGAAACCTTGTCATTGGATGCCAAAAATAAGCTGGTTTTGGTGCAATGCGATGCCAGTCAGCAATTATTATTAATCAGCCCCACACAAAGCATGGTTGTGCTGCAGCCCGAAACGGTGTCTCCTGAACAAAGCGATTCATAATGCGCCGTTTTGCCCCCCTTCTCTTCCTTGCCATGCTAATGCTGCCGCTATTGGCGCATGCGCAAAGTCTGACGCTGGATATGGGCGGCGGCGGGGCCAGTGTTACCAACCGGGTGGTGCAACTGATTGCGCTGACCACTATCTTGTCACTCGCGCCGTCTATCCTGCTGATGGTGACCTCGTTTACACGAATTATTATCGTATTTTCCTTTATCCGTACGGCGATCGGTTTGCAGCAATCACCCCCCAATGTGGTGCTCACCAGCCTTGCCATGTTTCTGACATTATTCATCATGCAGCCCACGCTACAAACCGCTTGGGAGCAAGGAATTCGTCCCTATACCCAAGAACAAATTAATGAGACCGAGGCCTTTGATAAGACAGTCGCTCCCTTCCGTGACTTTATGCTGCGCAATACGCGCGAAGGCGAATTGGCCTTTTTTATGGACTTAGGCAAAGAACAAGTCACCGAACCTGCGGCCACACCGCTTAAGGTTTTAATTCCTGCCTTTATGATTTCTGAGCTAAAACGTGCTTTTGAGATTGGTTTCCTGATTTTTGTCCCATTTCTGGTGATCGACATGGTTGTTTCTTCGATTTTATTGGCTATGGGGATGATGATGTTGCCACCCGCCACGGTAGCGTTACCCTTTAAAATCATCTTTTTTGTGCTTTTGGACGGTTGGCGCCTGATTTGTGGCAGCTTAATACAAAGCTTTCATTAGGAATTTTCCCTTATTTTATAAAGGGGTCCTAAAATAACCGCATTTATGCCACATTTTCCTAAAGTTTTTTATTTAAACTTTAATAGTTGCATGGTTATATATTGTTAATCAATTCACGATAACATCATTCATACAGGAGATTTTTATGGGTCGAGATATAATAGATCAGGGTAATGGCGCTGCTTCAATCGGTACTACCACCGCTAAAGTCGGTGATACCGTCACCATTCCAGGTGGCACTACCACTCCAGTTGTTACACCATCGACAACGGGTCTTCCTGCTGGTAGTGGTGCTTATACACCCCCCGTTGATAATACAACGACCACAACTGTTCAGCCTCCTACTCCTGGCGATAATACGCCACCACCATCAAACAATGGCGATACCGGCCATCATCACCATGTTTCAAATTGGCAAAGATATGGCTGGATGGCCGCAGCCATTGCCGCCACATTCATTACTTATAAATTAGTTACTAAACGCGGCGATGTTATTCGGGGAGAAGTTCCAACTGTTTTAAAAGTTCCGGTTGAAAATAACCAAGAACAAATTATTGGTAAAGCGCTGGCCGGTTTGTTTGACCGTTTAGCCACCGTTCCTGCTGACAGAAAGAATGAAGCGATTGCACTGGCAACCCAATTGGCAACCGCTGTTAACAAAATTACCGATGTTGAAGGCATACGTCGCAACGATATCGTCTATAATTTCGACCGCGTCATTACTGGCAAAGATGGTCAAGAAACAACTCAGCGTGTTTATGCCCGTTTTGACAAAGATAAGACGTTAAAATTTTACGTTGATAAATTCAATGATCATAAAGGTTTTCGCCCTGGCCAACCGACCGAAGGTCAATTGGATGAAGCTGTTGGCGGCAATATCGATTTCAGCAAATTGCGTTTTACCAATATTACTTATACGCCACATGGCAAAATGGCAACCAATGCAGGCGCAAAAACCGATCATGAAACCAAAGCGCACACTAATGGCATGCGTGAAGTTTACGAAGGCGAATTGCTGAATATCTACAACGAGTTTGATGCCAAAATAAAGCCGCTTTTCAAGCCAGTCGTCCCAGTCGTCAACAAAGATGCCATTGTTACTGTGCCAGGTGGTGACCTGAATTTGCGTAAATGGGCTTACCGAACCAATGCATTACATTATGATGCTGTCCGCACTTCTCAAGAAGGTGCCGACAAAATTACCCGCGCTGCTTTTGACAAAGTGCCTTTGGGTGCTAGCAATGTTGCACAAATTATCACAGAAACCAGAGACTACGCGGCCGCCTATGTCCAAAATTCAGACAAAGCAGCCAATCTTAATAATGGTAAATTTGCCGGCACTTTTTATACCGGCAAACTGCCAGCAGAAGTATTGGGTGCGGATGCCGTAGCCAAAGCCAAATTGTATACCGACCAGCGCGATGCCTGGGTTAAAACAGTTATGGAAAGTTCGCCTAAATTATATGCTTTTGTTAGCAAACGTTATAACAGCACGGATGCCGATCGGAATAACATTGCCTTCCTTTTAGCAAAATATTTGGAAATTGGTTATTTAGGTAAAAATCCAACTATTAAACAAGCCAAAGCAAGTTATATTAAAAATGAGAGAGCTATAGAAAGTGATCGGCTTAAAGCATTAGACGACCAAAGAAGCAAATTAGAGGCCGATTTGGAAGAACTTGCTAATCTTGCCAAACGCAACAAAAAACGTGCGACTACCAAAAAATCACCAATTGTCGCTACTAAAAGATCACAAATTGCTGATTTAACTAAGCAAATCACAGCTGGTAAAGCGGCAATTGATAAAGTTGCGGCCAAAAATGCTGATGTAGCATTTAAAAATATTGACCAGCCAATTATTGATGAAATTAGCAAAAATGGTAAAGAATTACAACAAACTTGGGAAGTCGTTGATCACTCTGGAAAAGTTTACTGGGAAGCAGTTGCGGTTCAGCGTGGAGAAAATCTCTACAATAACTTAGTTACCACTTATAACAAGACGGAGCCAAAGGTTGATCGTGCAGCATTAATTGCCGCTGGCAAAGTAATAGGTGTAGTGGGCACTGATGGTTACAAAGTTAACCTAACGGCAACTTTTGATAAAATTGGCGCAGACAAATTATTGACCATTGCTGGTGCACTTAAAGTGCAAACGAAGTCTGATAGTTCTGCTGATGCTGTAAAAGCAGCTATCATTGCCAAGCTGTTGAATGAAGAAGCCAATCAAGCGCAATTAAAAGCAGATTTGGCAGCTGTGGAAAAAGTAACACCATTGGTTAAAATTAATGGGGCTCCGGTTTCAGCAGCGCCAGCGGCGGCACCTGTTGCTGCAGCACCTGCCACTGCAGTTCAGCCAGCGGTTACAGAATCTTATTTAAATGCGGCTCCAGATGGCACCGTATTGCGATTTAATGCATTTAAAGATGTAAATCTTGCTAATTCCAATGTTAATTACCTTGCCGTTGAAGTTACCAAAGTCAAAGGTAATTGGAATATTGTTGCGCGTGATAAAGCTGGTAATCAAGTTGCTTGGTTGCCAACGGAAACTGCTAAAACAAAAGATGTTACTACTGCCGAGCTTATGCGTGATTATGGTAAAGTGTTTACTGATCCATTAACCCAAAAATTGGCTTTTTATGATAAAGATGGTAAACCATTAGGTACCACGGTTACCACTTCACCTTCTGGTAGAGTAACCACCGCTACACCTGTCGCAGTGTCAAATACTGTCTCATTAGCCGCTGCAACACCGGATGCTATTACCGCGCAATTTAAACAAGATGTACCAGCGAATGTAAACAAGGTACCGCAAAATGGCAGCATCACTTTCCAAACCAGTGATGGAAAAGTGGTTACTGCCACCAACGCTGCGACCGGTTGGAAAATTGTGGCTGCAGATGGTAAAGAATGGGGTCCTTTTGGCGCCAAAACTTCTGGTCTTCCTACCGATGAATTCATTCGAACCTATGCTAGCGTGTTAACCAGTGCTTCTACCGTAACTATGACTGGTGCAGATCAAAAACCGATTTCACCAATCAACAACACTTTGGGCAATACCGTGGCAGCAGCAACAGCGGCGGTCACTTCAGCAGCGTCACCAACATCAAGTGACACAGCACCAGCTGCAACAGCACCGCTTGCTGCGTCAAATCCGCCAGCACCAGTCGCGTTGGTGGTTTTACCAACCAAATTTACTGGCGAAGAATTGTATAACAAATTAGTTGATGTAAATGATAAAACAATCCCTGTTGGTTCGGTGATTAGTTATTTAGATAAAGACAACGTTAAATATATCATTACTAAAACTATTCAAGGAATTGATCTAAAAGTAGGTAATGAAGCACCGATTGGATTTACTGGATCAACACTTGCTAAAGACGAACAGAAAAAAAATCTCCTTAACGTTTTTAGTAATGCTAAAGATTTAAAAGTTTCTGTTCCCGATCCAGCAACTGTACCGGCAGCTTCACCACAGAAACCTGCTGTCCCACCAAAACCAGAAGGTGTTCATCCAGGCAGCGAAACCAGTGATGGTGGCCGATACAATAGAGTGAAACAAGTTCCTGGTACCACAGGTGCAGATGCCAAATTCACAGTTGCTGGTAGAACTTATGTACCATTCAAACCAGATGTAAAAGAAGTGGCACTAAAAGGTGCTGTATCACCAAAATCTGGTGCTGATCTGGTAGCTGATATCATTATGGGTAAAGGCACTACTGATACCAAAGCACCCACTGTTGCCGGCAATAATTTTGCAACTGCAAGAAACAATAACCTCAGCTAAGTTTGATGTAAAAGTCAGACAAATTTAAACCCCTTTATCTACGGATAAAGGGGTTTTTTATGTTTCACATTTTGAAGCAAAACTATTCAGCATCCAACCCATAAGCCGTATGCAAACTACGCATCGCCAGTTCCGCGTATTTCTCATTCACCAACACGCTGACCTTGATTTCCGAAGTCGCAATCACATCAATATTAATCTGATTTTCCGCCAGGGTTTTAAACATGGTCAGCGCCACGCCGGCATGGGTGCGCATGCCGACACCAATGGCGGAAATTTTCACCACATCTTTTTGGGCGGTGATTTTATCGTATTCCAAACGACCTTCCGCTTTGGCCTGTTCATAAATGGCAATAGTTTGATCCACATCCCGCTTATTCACGGTAAAGGTCATATTGGTAGTATGGTTTTGGCCAGGCGCAATATCTTGCACAATCATATCCACATTAATGCCCGCATCGGCCAATGGTTGAAACACGGCCGCGGCCACGCCTGGCGTATCCCGCACACTTACCAACGTGATTTGCGCATCGTCTTTACTGTAAGCGATGCCGGTTACCAGTTCTTTTTCCATAATTTCGTCCTCGTCCACTACCAGCGTGCCTGGCAAATCACTGCCGCACGCTGCTTCGAAAGTTGATAATACTTGTACCCGCACGCGCTGTTTCATCGCCATGGCAACCGAGCGCACCTGTAAAACTTTGGCCCCAACCGAGGCCATTTCCAGCATTTCCTCATAAGCAATCCGCGGGATTTTGCGCGCTTTTTTTACAATCCGCGGATCGGTCGTATAAACCCCATCCACATCCGTATAAATATCGCAGCGATCCGCTTCCAAGGCTGCCGCTAATGCCACTGCCGAAGTATCGGAGCCCCCGCGGCCCAATGTCGTAATCCGCTCATCCTCGCTCAGGCCCTGGAAACCGGCAATCACTGGCACTTCGCCGCGCGCCAGCGTTTCTTGCATATCTTTGGCGGGAATTTCTTTAATCCGCGCTTTGCCATGCGAACTATCCGTAATAATCGGTACCTGCCAGCCGAGATAAGACCGCGCGGGAATACCCAATTGTTGCAGGGCCAAGGCAAATAAACCCGCTGTCACCTGCTCGCCGCTGGCCACCACCGAATCATATTCGCGGCCATCATGCGCTGTGGTAATTTCATCCACATAACCGACCAACTGATTGGTTACCCCACTCATCGCCGACACAACTACGGCGACTTGATGCCCACGCTCCAGCTCAGCCTTGGTTTTCTTGGCCGCATCCAAAATATGGCTAACGCTGGCCACCGAGGTGCCCCCAAATTTTTGAACGATGCGCGGCATGCGATACTTCCTAATTAAAAAACATAGCGTAATTAGCGCTTAAGCAACTGTCTACCATCACCTATGGCGAAAACCTTCAAACCTGCTGATTTCTTTGCTACAACAATTGGAAGATGTTTGATTTTTTAAAGCGCAAGGACAAGGCCGAGCCTAACCAACCAGTTGAACAACCATTACCGGTTATTGATCACGCGCCACCAACCATAATTGCTGAACCTGTTGCTGTGAATGAACCAGCCAAAACCGGTTGGCTGCAACGCTTGCAAAAAGGCCTGAACCGCTCCTCACAAAATTTGCAATCGGGCCTCACCGAATTATTGCTGCACCGCAAATTGGATGAAGGCACCTTAGCCGATTTAGAAGAATTATTGATCGGTGCAGATCTGGGCGTAAAAGCCGCCGGTGAAATTATCGCCGAATTTGATCGCAACAAATTTGGTCAAAATGTCACGATGGCTGAAGTCAAACAAACCTTAGCCGAATTGATCGCTAAGCGCTTAGCGCCATTTGCCAAGCCGCTATACATCAATCTGCGCAATAAGCCCGAAGTGCTGTTAATTGTTGGCGTTAACGGTGCTGGCAAAACCACGACAATTGCTAAACTCGCGCAGCAATGGCAGCAGGAAGGCAAAAAAATTATGCTGGTCGCCGGCGATACATTTCGCGCGGCCGCTGGCGAACAGCTCGCCATTTGGGCGCAGCGCACCAGCGTTAAATTATTACAGCGGGAAAACGGCAGCGCCAAACAACAAGATAGCGCTGGGTTGGTTTACGATGCCTTGCAACAAGCCGAGAATGAAGGTTATGACATCGTCTTAATCGATACCGCTGGCCGCCAACCCAACAAAGCGGATTTAATGGCTGAACTCAGCAAAATCGTCCGCGTCGCGCAAAAAGTTATTCCCGCCGCGCCGCACCATGCGCTGTTAATTTTAGATGCCACCATCGGCCAAAACGGCTTGGCGCAAGCGGCTATCTTTAAAGAAGCCGTTGGCCTCACCGGCCTGATCATCACCAAATTAGACGGCACTGCCAAAGCGGGCATCGTGCTGCCCATCGCTTTGCAAACTCAACTACCTATTCATGCCATCGGCGTTGGCGAAACGCCAGATGATTTAAAACAATTTGATGCGGATGATTTTGCCAAGGCGTTATTGGGTTTATAATCGGCCGTCATCCCGACGAAAGTCGGGATCCAGTGGCCAAAATAATCACGCATTGCGTGATACAAATTACACAAATAATTAAAGAGCACTTCGTGCACATTTACATCACTGGATCCCGACTTTCGTCGGGATGACGGCGACTAACTCCGCGCGCATTGATCTAGTACAATCTCAATATAAGATTGTGCGCTTTTGGTAATCGTAAACCGGTATTCGGTGGTACCTAAACTGATGGTTTGGTGCAGTGGCAATTTATCTTCCCAAATCATCGGTTGCAGATCTTTAATCATCACCGTCACTTTAATCGGCCCAGCTGGATCAAACCAGGTTTCCGCGCCTTTATTTTTATTCCGCGCCGAAGCCCCTTCGGCGCTAACGCTAAACAGGCCATCGGCCAAATTAACTTTGCTAGCCGGTCCGCGTGAAGCTGGGGTTTTCACAATCAACCGTTTCACTTCCGGCGTGCTGCATTGCCGCTGATTTTCGGCATTGGCCAATACTTGTGCCAAGCGGTCAGCCGTTAAACCGCGCTTTAACCGGTCCCGCAGTAACGGCACCAATTGCCGAATGGCCGGATCGCCGATATCCTGTTGATACTGCTCGGCCAAGGTTTGATAGCGGTTATTGGCCGCCAGCGCTTGCCCTTTGATATCGGTTATCTGGCTTTGCAACACCGCATTTTGCTGCGCGAATTGATCGCGCTCGGCTTTCCACGCGGCCTCTTTCACGCGGCCCGCATTGAGGCCCAATTGAAACGCCAATGCCAATCCGCCAAGCACCAAAATAAAACCAAACACGCGCCAGATAATGCGTGTTTGATTTTCTTTCCGCCGGCGTTCCACCGCATCGTAGATGACCACCATGAACCCTTGAGCCTAAGCCATCTTGGCTTGGGCAAGCAAGCTCCACTTATTCACCAACCTCATCCTGAGTAGCGAAGCGTATCGAAGGATATTTCAGCTAGATGTCCAGGTTAAGATCCTTCGATACGAATGCATATCGCATTCTACTCAGGAAGAGGTTATTTTACTGGAGATTATTTAATAATTTTATTGCCCCATCTTTTTCCGCAATCCGCTTGGATGTGCCTTGCCCCTCAACTGCTGGATAACCAGGTAGACTTACGCGCACCACAAAACTCGGCGCATGATCAGGCCCCGTTTGACCAATCAGCTCGTAATTTGGCACCGGCAGACCGCGCCCTTGCGACCATTCCTGCAACGCGCTTTTGGGATCATTCGGCGGGGCCATATCACCATTCACAAATGGCGCAAAAGCGGTGCGCACCACATCGCGCACAGCCTCATACCCCTGATCGAGATAAACCGCAGCCAATAACGCTTCCGCCGCATCGGCTAATAACGATTGACTTTGCAACGCGCCGTCTAGTTTTTCACTCGCGGCAACTTCAATCGCCCCAGCAACATTCCAATTTTCTGCCACGGCGATTAAAGTTTCAGCGCGCACCAATTGCGCGTGACGTTTGGCCATTGCGCCTTCTGCCTCACTGGGAAATAGCTCATATAACCATTCGGCCATTACTAGGCCCAATACGCGGTCGCCCAAAAATTCTAAGCGTTCAAAATCCGAAACCTGCCCGCGCCGTTTGCGGCTGGGATGCAACAATGCCTGGCACAACAATTGCGGATTATTCCATAGCATTTGCAGCGGATTGGCGGACATCCCCATCAGCTTGCCGCATACCTTCAAGCATGACAAGGATGACGAGTTGTGCCACTATGCTGCCCATGTCGCCAGAACCGCAACTGCCGCTCAGCATTATCGAACAGCTGATGGCCAAACTTTGCCATGATTTGATTAGCCCTGTCAGTGCCGTTAATAACGGTATTGAACTGCTGAGCAGCATTGGCAGCGAAGTGCTGGAAGATGTGCTGCCTTTGATTGGCCAGGGCGCCCAGCAAAGCGCCAGCAAATTAAAATTGTTTCGCTACGCCTTTGGTATGGCTGGCCAAGCGCTGCCGGTGAGCGAATGCAAACCTATTTTAAAGCAGCTCACCGATAGCCATAAAGCGGTGCTGGAATGGCCCGCAGAAATCACGCTGCAAGGGATTGGCCTTGGTAAAATTCTGATCAATTTAAGCCTGCTCGGCATTGAATCGATTATTGAGCCGCAACAAATTACCCTGCACCAGGAAAATGAAACCGTGCTGGCGCTGATGATTACTGGCAAAGCCGCGCGCGTACCGCCCTCAGTGCCATTGGCCCTGGCCGATAGTTTGCTGCCCGATATGCTGGATGGTTATGCCGCGCAGGCGCAATTCGCTTACCAACTATGTCAGCGTGCCAATCTAAAAATTGATCTGGTCACTACCGAACAAAGCATGATGTTTATGTTGCAAGCCAAAGCGCAGCCAAGTACCGCACCGGTGTTTGAGGCGAATAATAACACTGCTAAAATAATGCCTGCGCCAACTTTAAAAATTAAGAAAAACTGGTTTGGTTAATGCAATTAATCATCACCCAACCGGATGATTTTCATGTGCATTTCCGCCAAGGCGCAATGCTGCAAACCGTGGTGCCCTATACCGCACGTGTATTCGGCCGGGCAATGGTTATGCCCAATTTAACGCCGCCTATTACCACTATTGAACAAGCGGTAGTCTATAAAGCCGAAATTATGGCCGCACTGCCGACAGGTTCAGAATTTCAACCTTTAATCACTTGCTATTTAGCCCAAGATTTAAATCCGCAAGTGCTGCGCGCTGGTTATGCGCAAGGCGCATTTTTCGCCGCCAAATTATACCCCGCCCATGCCACCACCAATTCCGCGCATGGCGTGCACGATATTAAAGCCGCTTACCCGCTGTTTGAGACGATGCAAGCAATAGGCATGCCGTTGCTTATTCATGGTGAAGTGACTGATGCTGATATCGATATTTTCGACCGTGAAGCGGTATTTATCGACCGTATTTTATTGCCGCTATTAAAAGATTTTCCAAACCTGAAAGTAACGCTTGAACATATCACCACCGCTTATGCTGCGAATTTAGTGCGCGAATTAAATAGCCGCATCGCCGCCACCATCACCCCGCAACATCTGCAATTCACGCGCAATGATTTGCTGGTCGGCGGCATCAAACCGCATCTGTATTGCCTGCCCATTTTAAAAGCCTTGGATGACCGCAAGGCTTTGCGCGCTGCTGCCACGAGCGGTTTGCCCTGGTATTTTTTAGGCACCGATACCGCACCGCATATGCAAAACTTGAAAGAAAACGCCTGCGGCTGTGCCGGAGTATTCTCCGCCCCTTGCGCGCTGGAAAGTTACGCGCAGGTTTTTGCAGAAGAAGATGCGCTTGATAAACTCGAAGGTTTCGCATCGCACAATGGTGCTGCTTGGTATGGCCTACAACTAAATCCGCGCAAAATTACTTTAACACAAACTGCCAATTTACAGCCCGAAAAAATTGTCATTGTTGGCACAGATAATCATCTTATCTCCTATCATGCAGGGCAAGATTTAGGTTGGTCTATCATCTAGCGTCATCCCAGCGCAGGCTGGGATCCAGGCTTAAGATGCCGGTCTAGATGCCAGCTTTCGCTGGCATGACGGCTAAACTAATCAGCAGCAGTAATGCTTAACCCCAACCCTTTAAGCGTCTTATTCCAATCTGCATCAAATAGCGCTTTTAGCGTTATGCTTGGGCGTTTGCCATAGGCGGGCAGCACGATTTCGGCGGCATGCAGATATAACCGCCAGGTGAGTTCTTCCGGCCAATTTTCGGCTAATTCTTCCGAGCTGAATTCATGCGTGCCGCCATATTTGCCGTCGCCCACAATGGGCGTTTTCATATATTGGCAATGCACACGGATTTGGTGCGTGCGCCCGCTTTGCGGGTGGACTTTCAACAATGAATAAGTGGTGTGCGCGCGGTCAATCACCGTGTAATCGGTACTCGATGGCTTGCCCAATTCGTTGACTTCCACGAAAGCATAGTTGCCGCGCGTATGGCGCAGCAATGGTGCTTTCACCGTCGCCTCTAATGGAAACGGCACACCATGCACCAGCGCATAATAGGTTTTATCGACTTGCCGGCTTTTAAACGCCTGGCCCAGCCATTCCGCTGCCGCGCGGGTTTTGGCGACTACCAACACACCACTGGTTTCCTTGTCCAAGCGGTGCACAAGGCGCGGCTCAAACTGCCCTTCAAATAAAATACGCAATTGTGCATCGACATATTCAGTTAGCTTGCCGCCACCCTGTACGGCCAAACCGCTGGGTTTGTTCAACGCCAATAAATCATCATCCTCATAAAAAATCATGCTGCGCAGCGCTTTGGCCTGATAGGGCGATAGCATTAATGGCCGCTGTTTGGGCGCGCCTGTGGTTTCATCTTTGGGAAAAGGCGGCACCTTTACCAAATCACCGGTTTTAATCCGGTAACTGGCATCCACGCGTTTGCCACCCACGCGGATATCCCCCTGACGTAGCTTTTTTTCAATCCAGCCTTGGGTTAAAAATGGATGCTGGCGCCGCAGATAGCGATCTAACCGCTGCTCGGCATCATCAACAGAAATGGTGAAAATTTGAACCACGGTTTAAACAAACAGGCAGGCAGCCTTAGGTCAAACATTATCGTACCACCTCATCCTGAGTAGCCACTTGGCAGTGTATCGAAGGATGCTCCCTTGCCCTACAGATTCTTCTGGAGGATCCTTCGATATGAATGCTACGCATTCTACTCAGGATGAGGTAGGTTGTTGAATAAAAGAAAAATTGCCCTAGTTACCGGTGCTTCGCGCGGCATTGGCTATTATCTGGCCCGCGATTTGGCACAAAACGGTGCCCAGGTTTTGGCATTGGCCCGCACGGTCGGCGGCTTACAGCAATTGGATGATGAAATTCAAGGTTTGGGCGGCTTGCCCCCTGCCCTGATCCCCGCTGATTTAAATGATCTACCCGCGCTTGATCAACTCGCCAAAGTCATTCAGGAGCGTTATGGCCAGCTAGATTTGCTGGTATTAAATGCCGCGCATGGCAGCGCTTGCATGCCGCTGACCGATATCCAAAGCGAAACACTGGCCAATATGCTAACCGTTAATTTTTTAGCGCCTTACCGTTTATTACAGCTGCTTACACCGCTATTATTAAACAGCACCAACCCTAAAATTATCTATGTGCATGATACCGCGGCTGATGCGCCCCCCGCTTTTACCAGCGCTTATGCCGCTAGTAAAACTGCAATGCTCACAGCACTTAAAGCTTATCAGGCAGAAATGACGCACACGAATTTGCAGGTAGCGATTGCCGCGCCACCGCCCACTGCAACTGCGCTGCGTGACTTGGCATTTCCTGGCGAAGACAAAACCAAACTGGCCACTGCGCAGCAAAGTGCTCAGTCAATCTTACAATAGATTATT
Organism: Alphaproteobacteria bacterium; assembly: GCA_965246945.1. GTDB lineage: Bacteria > Pseudomonadota > Alphaproteobacteria > UBA11073 > UBA11073 > CBDFFW01. Next base: position 1,021,671 of record CBDFFW010000001.1, on the reverse strand, counting down.
TAGTTGGCGGCGCAGCAGCTGCTTTTTGTTTCAACACCTGCGTAAACATATCCACCTCACCCAAATTGGCTTGAATGGTGGTGAGGTTTGAGGCGGATACGCCTTCGGCCGGCGGGCGAGTCAATAAACGAAAAGATGGCGCATACCCTGTTTGCCCCATCGCTGCCCCAAATTTTTGCTGCAAGGTATTTAGGCCGGCCGTGTTTTGGGTTAGCGTTAACGCGATCGCTTCACGCACCAGCAACTTCGCTTTTTCATCTTCCAACGGTTGATCGGCAGTCGGTGGTGGGCCAATCATTTTGTCTAAAACCGTCACCACGCGTGGCCAGCTTTGCTCTCGCCAGGCGGTATCGGCCAGCAAGCGCAATGCATTTTCATCATCGCGCAGGCCAATTAATTCATACACCTTGGCATAATCTTTTTTGGCAAAACCCACACGCGCGCGCAGTAAATCGACTTCCAATTTTTCTGCGACCGTCCAATCTGCTGCTTGAATGGCAGACAAGCTTTCCAGCGCGGCATCCGGCTGATTATCAATCAAATACGCGCGGGCCAGCTGCATGGCCAAAACCTTGCGGTCGGCCAACGTGGTATTGTCATGAATTTGTTCTTTCAACAAACTCGCCGCTTCATCGCCCAAACCCACTTCTTGCAAACGCATGGCTAAGTTTTGGGCAATTGCCTGCTGGGCTGGCCCATTGGGCTGATATTTCTGGAAATCCCGATAAAGCGCCAAGGCTTCAATCGGCGATAATTTAGCGGCGGTTGCGCCCTTATCACTCGCTGGTTGCGCCCCAAATAGAGTATTAAATTGATCCACCAATAACTGCGCCGCTTTTTTAGATTCGTCGCTTTGCGGAAAATACTTAATCAGCATTTCCCAAGTTTCAAAAGCTGGGCGGAAATTCCTGGTCTGCAAATATAAATCGGCCAAGGCATCTAGTGTCTGCCGTTCAATTTCATCGCCGCGCCAGCGATAGCGCAGGCTATCCAAGGTTTTAATCGCAGTATCTTCATCAATCTTTTTACTCGCTAAATCATATTTGGTTTGTGCCAGCGTCGCCCGTGCGGCTGCTTTCGGATTGTGGCCATTGGCCGCCTGTTCCCAGTATTTATGGGCACCCGTATCATCCTTCAGCAATACTGCAAATTGCGCCTGCCAATAAGCCAGTTCATCCGCATTATCGGCGGATAGATTTTCGCGCGCTGCCAAATTCTTCAGCAAATTTTCACCAGCGATAATATCTTGATACGCGTAGGCGGTTTTCAACGCGGCAAACAACATCGGCACATCATAAGGCGCAGGCATTTGATACAAAGCCGCACCGGCATTTTGCAAAAATGTTTTGGCATTCGGCCAATCCTGATTTTCTACCGCGGCCCACATGCGCCATAACGATACTTCCGGATCGCTGGCATAACCTTTCATGTTTAGATCAGCTTCGGCATCATCGCCGCGCTGCATGGCGGTATGCACCGCCCCGCGCAACAGGCGAATTTCTGGCGCTTCAATCGCTTGCGGAAATTCCTGCATTAAAATATTCAACCAGCCATTGGCTTCATACGGGCGATTCAGCGCAAATAAACTGCGCGCCGTGTCCCGCATATAATTAAGCCGGTCGACCCCTTGCAAATCCACCAGCTCCAAATCGCGTTGCAAGCGAAAGGCATCAGGTGTTTGGTCGCCAACCACGGCCGCCCATTTATCAATGGCAAATAACTGGTCGCTCACCGCTTGATCGGCGGTGGCCTGTTGATCTTTTTGCAAACTCTTATTGCCTTTGAACAACAAAACACCTTTTTTATCGCTGTTAATTTGCACGGCCGGATCTCGCATTTGCACCGCCAAGCCATGCAGCATTGGCAAGACTGAAAATTCCGGCCGCTCGAGCACATTGGTCGCTGGTCCAGCCGCTGAGGCCGAGGCTGGCACTACCATTAAATTATCACCCACCACCGGATCGGTAATGCTCAACACCGGTCCAGGATCCCGCACTGGAAAAATAATGCTCGGCTCTTTATTTACTTCACCGCCTGCTTGCCATTGCCAATTAATATTGGGCAAGGCTGGGGGTGCTTGTTCGACAATCAAATAATGCACGCCCGCCGCATCAATTTGCTGCTGTTGGATGGCCACTTGTATTGGCAGCTTAAATGTATAAGCCACGTAATTGGGCTTATTCAATTTGCGTTTGGCCCCTAAATTCGCTGGCTTGTTGGTGCGCACATCTATGGGATCTTTGGCAGCCTGCGGGTCGGCATAAACAAACCAGAAATATGGCGCGCGCCAAAAGGCGGCAAAGCGCGTATTTTGTTTACCCATCGGGAAAACGATATCGCCCAGCACTTTGGGCGGGGTTATTTCAAGCGGTTTGCCAATTGCAGTGTCATTGACCGTATTACCATTATCGCTAAAAGCAGGATTTTGGCTTTTCGCTGCATCGCTTGTTGCTTGCTGGGCGGCCACCTCGGCCAAGGTTAACGGCCGCCCACCAGGGCCAACTGTAGACTTGTTATTAATTGCTTTGGCAGTCGGCACTGGTTTTTCGGCAGCATCTTTTTTTGCTGCAGGTAAAACTGGTGCCGGTTTCGCCGGCGCGGCAGCCGATTTATCCAGATTATCCAGGCCGGTTTGAATTTGGTCTTTTAACTCATCCGCTTCTTTCCATGGCGTTAATTGCACCGGCTTGCCGCCCTCGCTTTTTTGGGCCGCAAAGCCATATAAAGGACAAGCCGCCAGCGCACTTAACAGCAGTATTCGCCACAAAAACAATCGATTCGGCCCAATTCGCACTGATCTACTGTAATGCGCTTGCCGAACCGCGCCAAGCCTGTCTTCAAAAGCACAATAAATTGGACAATTTCCCCACAGACCGTTTAATTTGCGCTGATCATGCAAATTACCCCGCAAAGCACCGACGGCTTAACCCGTGTTTTTCAACTCACTATCCCTGCCGCTGAATTGGAAGCAGTCGTCAATCAGGAGTTGGTAAATTACGGTAAAAAGGTTAAAATGCCTGGCTTCCGTCCTGGCAAAGTGCCAATGACGGTGTTGCAGCAAAAATACCGCGGTGCCGTTTTATCGGATGCCTTGGACCGCCAGGTTAATAGCGGCATTCAACAAGCGGTGAATGAAAATAATTTGCGCCCAGCCGTGCAGCCGAAAATCAAATTGGATAATTTTGAAGACGGTAAAGATGTGCAGGTCACCCTGACGATTGAAAATCTGCCTGAAATCAGCCTGATCGATCACAGCCAAATTAAGCTTGAGCGTTTAACGGTTGAACCGGATGCCGATACCCAAGATAAAGCGATGGAAAGCCTGCGCGATGCGCGCGCTGAATTAAAACCAGCAGCGGCAGGGAAAGCAGCAGTGTTGGGCGATGTGGTCACCATCGATTTTGCCGGCACCGTGAATGGCGAGCCGCGCGATGGCATGCAAGGCAAAGACATGCAAATCACGCTTGGCAAAGGCCAATTAATTCCTGGCTTTGAAGACCAATTAATTGGCGTGAAAAAAGATGAAAGCCGCACAATCAATGTGACTTTCCCTGAAGATTACGGCGCCAAAGAACTTGCTGGTCAGCCTGCAGTGTTTGAAGTGACCGTTACTGAAATCAGCGAAAAAGAATTGCCGCCAGCCGATGATGATTTCGCCAAAAAAATGGGCATGGATGATCTGGCGAAATTAAAAGAACAGATTAAAGCAAATCTTGGCAAAGAAACCGATAACCAGGCCCGCCAATTGCTAAAACGCGAATTGTTTGATGCGCTTGATCAGCAAATCAATATCGATTTACCGCCGTCGATGCTGGCTGCCGAAACCAAACATATCAAAGAACATTTGGCTTCCGAAGGCAGTAATGTGGCCGATAAAGCGGAAGATTTGGCCAAACGCCGTGTGAAGTTGGGCTTATATATCGCCGAATTGGCTAAGGCTGAAAATATTGCCCTCAGCGAAGAAGAAACCCGTCAGGCTTTGTTCCAAGCAGCGTTTCAGTATGGCCAGCAGGCACGGCAATTCCTGGACTATGTCCGTCAAAACCCGCAAGCGATGGAAGGCATTAAAGCCCCCGCCTTGGAAGAAAAAGTGGTAGATTTCTTACTCAGCAAAGCTCAAATAACTGAGAAAAAAGTGAGTACCAAGGAACTGGATGACATTTTGGAAAAAGCCTTCGCCGAAGAGTCTTATTTAGGCGATCAAGTGGCCCATGCCGGTCACGCCCATGATCACGATGATCCCGACCATGTCCACGACGAAAATTGCGGCCACGCCCATTAATTAAACTACATGCGCTTTTGGTTCCTTGCTCTGCTGGCTGGATTTCTTAGTCTAGCAAGCCCAGCTTCGGCCGTTATTAGACATGCCAGCGATGCGCCTGCTGAGCGGGAACAGCATTACAGTTTGGATTATCAAATTTATGGCGGCGGTATTCACGCTATCGATGCCACGGTTAAAATTGATATACAGCCTAACCGGATTTATCAGGGACAAGTGGATGCGGAAACGCGTGGCACCATGGCCGATTTGTTTCCCTGGCATAATCATATTTTAAGCAATGGCTTGCTAAAAGCCCGCAACCTGCAACCCGTTTATCACTATTCAGCCAATGATTGGTTTGGCAAACACCGCTCCGTTGAAATTCGTTATCAAAACGGTGATGTGCAAAAAATTGAAACGGTTCCCACGGCTGCGCAAGATGCGCGTGATCAAGTAACGGCCGAGCAAAGCAAAGGCACGGTTGATATCATTACCGGCGCGCTCACCTTCCTTCAGCGTGTTTCGCTGGGTGAAAGCTGTAACCAGAAAATTCTGATTTTCGATGGCCGGCGTGTGTTTAATTTGGTGATTAGCGATCAAGGAAGTGAAACTATCGCGCCGAGTAAGTATAATATTTATAGCGGTACAACCAAAGTCTGCGATTTATCCTTAGAACGCGTCGCTGGTTTCTGGCGTAAAAGCCAAGCCGCCTGGACCGAAGATGGCGATGCCAAATTGCGTTTAACCTTTTGGCTGGCACAGCTTGAACCTGGCGGCAAATATGTTCCGGTTAAAGCCCGTTCTTACGGTGAATTCGGCACAGCCTTTGCGCATTTACATAATGCCACAGTCAATGGCTCGGTAATTGCGCCACCAAAGGAAGATTAATTATTTTCGTGTGCCATATTCATCTTGGCCTTTTTAAGGGCTGCATTTTGCTGAGCGGCTAATTGCTTCACATTAAAATCGGCGACCATTTCTTTAAACAACCGGTGCCAATTTACCTGTGCCTGCAAATGAATGAAAACCGAACCCAAACTTAACGCCGCACGGTCAATAAACACAAATTCCTGTGGCACCGCCACGCCAGCATTCAACCGGCGCAATTCCGTGTGTACATGCTTGGCGGTTTCCTGGCCATAAACCCCATTGCTGGCATCGCCAATCGGCCGCACCTGATCATCCAACAGCGGTCCATATAAAAACCGCGCCCAAATGCTTAATATTTCAACCACCTCTTTGTTCAGCCCTTTAAACCCCCAGGTTTCAAAGGCATGCACGGCCAATGCCTCATCATTGCGCTCAAGCGCATTGTATAAATCGATTACGCCGCCCACAAATTTGGGTGGAAACACCCGCACGCAACCGAAATCGAGCAGATTAATGCCAAGCTCGGCGGTCACCGTATAATTCCCTGGGTGAGGGTCACCATGGATCACGCCGTAATGATAAAAAGGTTTATACCAGGCTTCAAACAAGCGCAGCGCTAGTTCATTGCGCGTCTCCTGCTTGGCATCCTTAAATTCCATCAACGGCTTACCTTCTAACCAATTCATCGTCAACAGCCGGTCGGTTGATAATTCTGCATAAACGGTGGGCACCGTTACATTGGCAGTATCCGCCAACATATGCTGATAAAGCGCCATATGTTTGGCTTCCAGCCGGTAATCCAGCTCCTCGCCCAAGCGCTCGGTCAGCTCGGCATGAATATTATCGGTTTTGACCGATTGGTCATACATTGCATAAAGCTGCATGATCAGCTTCAGTTGCGCCAAATCCGCACTAATCACCGAAGCCATATCCGGATATTGCAGCTTGCACGCCAGCGCCGTGCCATCCAATGCCGTTGCTTTATGCACCTGGCCAAGCGAGGCGGCCGCTGTGGCGGTTTGGCTAAACTCTCGAAACTTGCTTTGCCAATCCGGTCCTAATTCGGCCCCCATCCGGCGTTTCACAAAAAACCAGTTCATCGGCGGCGCATTATTTTGCAACTGCCGCAATTCAGTGGCGTATTCGGCAGGCAAGGCTTCTGGAATGGTGGCCAGCAATTGCGCCACTTTCATAATCGGGCCTTTTAATTTGCCCAAGGCTTCCCGCAGCTGCCGCGCTTGATCATCCTTATCCAGCGATTTTCCCAGCAATTTAGCGCCCGCCAGTTGGGCGCCAAACCCCGCGACATTCACTCCCACTTGGGCATAACGCGTGATTTGTTTACCCAAATTCGCATTCTCGGTGGTTTTTTTTGGTTTTTTGCTTTTTTCGGTCATGATTTTCTATTTGCAACTATTAAAGCATTTAGCTTTTCTTCATAGAAATGTTATACTCTAAAGGTTAAAAGGTTCAGATGACAGATTTTAAGGCACAAGGCGCAACCGCTTCAAACGGCACTCCAAAAGACTATCAGCCTGTTGCGATCGATGAAAAGCAACCTTTCGCCAGCTTTTGGACAGCGACTTCAGGCAAACCCGTTTCCGATAAAGCTTTCGCCGAATTGCAAGATTTGCCAGCAAGGCTGCAAGCCTTTCTTAAAAGTGGCCAGCAACTACAAGATTTTGTAATGAACCATGGCTTGCTGAGCATGTTTGCCAGTCTAAATTTGGATACGACAGCACTATTGGCTGATTTAAAAAATTATACCGATAATCCCGCGCTTTTACAAAAAGCCATCCATGTTGAACATAATACTGATGGCACGGTGAGTATTGAAATTAATTTACCGGCAGGGCCAATTGGCAAATTGCTGGCCAGCATCATTACGCAAATGCGCGCTGGCACTTTACGGATTGATCATACCCAAGCAAAAAATGCCGTCACCGATTTAATGGCAGAATTAGGTTTACTCCAAGGGGATGAGTTATTAGGTGCGAACTGGCAGTTGGCACCTAGCGAAAAACAGATCGATCATGTCGCCACGGTGTTGCAAGAAATCTTTGAAGCAGCCGGCCGAAGTGTTGACAAAGAAAAGTTAAAAGAAAAATACGGAACTATCGTTACCGATATTACGGCAACCGCCACCATGAATATGGTATGGTTCGGCCAAACTTATGTCGGCATCGATAGCAATGGGGTTAGCGTTAACAATGCTGATAATCCAAAAGCACTCGAATTGGCAGCCGATACGTTATTAGCCAAATACGGCAACAAAACAGTCCTGGCGATTACCATTAAAGAAAGTGGTGATCCTGCCAAAGATCGAGCAACTTTTATGGCTTACTATGATGCGATGAAAAACCGAGGGCTAACTATCGATACCGCTTCGATTGAAAAATATGAAGCGTTTAAGCAAGAACTTAAAGCTGCAGCCGCTGGCTATACTGATAAAATGGACAAAGAAATAAAAGGCGCACTTGCAGCGCCTATGCCAAAACTCGAAGCTAGTGCTTAAACACAAACCGGCGGTCGCAATAGCCGCAATCGGCGTGGTCTTGTCCGGCGGGAATAGTCATATAAATGCGCGGATGGCCTAAGGCTGGCGCTATATCCCCCGCGCCATCGCAATATACTTCATGCGTGGTCACGATCACGACCTCAGGCGGCGGCAATAATTGATCGGCCGCATGCTCATCACTTAGCCAGGCATTAGAATTAGATTGCATGGCATAGTATTGTCATGCCCTGGATAATAAGACAAGTTTAGGATAACACTGCTTGCGAGACGGTGGTAAAAATCGCATGATCGCACGCATGAATCTTCGCTTTTGGCGTGCACCAGAAAATTTGGTTTTACTGCCAATTATTTTATTGCCACTGGCTGCTTATACGCCGGTGTTGGTCACCAGTATTGCTATCATCGTCAATTTCATTGCGCTGTTTTGGGGCTATGGCCAATACCGGCGCACGCCTTGGCCCGCTTACGATTTAACATTGTGGCTGGCGGGATTTTTGGGCTGGGCTTTAATCACCTGCTGGTGGTCACTAGCCCCGATGAAGGGTTTGCAATCGATTATCTTAATCAGTGCCACCCTGTTTGGCGGCTTGGGTGCCATTCAATTATTTAATCAAAGCCATTGGACCGCTGCCGATAAAATTAAACTACAGCAATTATTATTCTATGGTGTCACTTTCGGCTTGTTACTAATCGCCGCCGAAATTTTTGCGGGCCAGCCGATTTACCGTTTGTTGCGCATGGCCGCTGGCGGTAAATTTACCGAAGATTTCAATATCAGCGCCTATAACCGCGCCATCACCATTTTTGATTTACTGATCTGGCCCGCGGCCTATGCCGCTTGGCACCATGGCAAGCGGTGGCTGGCCATTTTAATCGCCGTGCTTGCGGTGGCTGTCAGCCTATGCGGGCAAAGTATGTCGGCTGCGCTGGGTTTGTTACTTGGTATCGGCATTTTCTGTGTTGCATTATGGCGGCCAGTTTTGAGTTATCACCTTTGCCGCATTATGGTGATTATTGGTTTTTTGTGGATTTTTAATGCAGTTAATATCATTAAATCTATTCCCTATCTGCAGAAGCTGCCAAATTCAATCAGCCAGCGTGTGGAAATCTGGACCTTTGCTGCCAACCGCGCCCAGCAAGTGAAGCAGATGGCACAAGGTTATGGCTTAGAGTCCTCCCGCCAAATGCCAAATCTGGGTGAGAAATCGAAATATTTGGATGAAGGCGAAAACATTATCCCTATCCACCCACATGATTTCATTCTGCATATCTGGTTGGAACTGGGCGCGGTTGGCGCAGCATTGGGCGCGGGTATATTGCTCACTTTACTTAAACACCTGCACAACCTGCCGCGTAACCTCCAACGTATCGCCTTCCCCTGCTTCGCCACCACTTTTGGCATTGCCCTCACAGCTTACGGTTTGTGGCAAGCCTGGTGGCTGGTGGCATTTATATTATGCGCATTATCTGTTTTAATTGCTTACCCAGTAAAAACCACCGATATGCATTAAGGCAGTAAAGCTTGGACCAGCGGCGCAGCAATGTTCAATCCCAAATGCGGTTGTTCGCGCATATGCTGCACAGCCAAAGCAACTGGTATGGTTGCGCCCTGAATTTTGATTTTTGGATCATAAGCGCCATGTTGATAATGCCGCGAAATATCCCATCCCAGCAAAGCCAATTGGCCGGATGCGGCACAATCATACAACCTTAAATGCCGAGCAGTCCTTGGCCGTAATATGGCATCAACACCTGTTTTTTTAGGGTGATAAGCAGCAGCTTTAAAAGCTTTATTGTAAATGGCTTGTTGGGGGCTGCCTTCACGGTAAATATGCCATAACATCCAAAAACCTAAAATATTATAATGATCAGCAATGTAAGCATAATTTGCATGTTGCGCGCCATTTTGATGGCATTGTTGTAATGCTTTGGTTGCTTCAAAAAATGATACTGTCGCTTTAGCAACTTCTACACGTGTTGAGGCCATAGTTTCCGTTTCATTAAAAATAGCCGCATTTATTCCCTGCATTAGCCCTTCACCAATCGCTAACCTATTGAAATGGCTAGATGACCCATTTTCAGGTTTAAAATACTGCATTTGATCGGTATATCTGATCATTCTGGCATCATTTTCGAAATTTTGATGCCTGGCTACAACACGGTCATTATATGGTACTGTTCTAAGTGGAAAAAAATTATGCAAATGATCATGCAAAGTTTCCGGAAACATCACTGCAATGGCAGTATTAATTTGGGCATATAGATCTGGATCATTGCGTTGCACAAATTGCGCCACTGCTCCATGCAATTTTAACACATTTAAACCGGTAAAATTTACACCATCGATATTTTTATAGGGAACAAAATTCAATTCAAAAGCTGCTTTATTGGCATGCAAGGTTGTTGTAAAAAAAGCGCGCAGCTCTCCTGCCGCTAAACCATCTGCATCACTCGCTTCAAAAAATTCAGGTGGGGATGTGGTTAATAAATGGATGATTTCTGCCAAATCATTAGTTTCATGGTAAAATTCATATTTTTTCGCTTCTGAAGTCGCTAAGATTTTTTCAGCGCGATGAAATCTTAAGCTAACTTCTTGCAAAGCAATTGCAGCCGTCAAACCATAATATCCAGCCACATCTGATCCAGATGTTGCAATGAAATTACCGCCAAGCATGGCTAATTCATATAAATCTTCTAAAGAAATTTTGAATGCTTCTGCGCAGGCTTCATAACGGTGCTTATGTAAGTCAAATTCTCGCTCAAAATGTTGGTTTATGGTCAAAGCGCTTAAAGGTGTGATGATTTTCGTGTGCATCGCCAGTTGCGCTTCGTTCGGCTCAAGCTGGGTGAAATCTGTTATTGCTGGCGGATACATAATTTTAAAATATTTACTTATTATAAAACAATTCTTACCCATTCACAATCACGGATAATACTTGCATGAAAAATTTATGTGAAATAACCGTTATAATGCTTTCATTCTGCAGGCAAAATCTTTGCTATTTGTAACTTTCTTCTATACCTAAGCAGAATATGGATATGCCAGTTAGCGAAACCCCAGTTACTGACGAAATGGCCAAAGAGCATAAGCTAAGCACTATTGAATACCAGTTATTGCAGGAAATTTTGGGCCGCGTGCCGAGCTTCACAGAACTGGGCATTGTCGCTGCGATGTGGTCGGAGCATTGCTCCTATAAATCTTCCAAATTCTGGCTGAAACAACTGCCGACCAAGGCACCGTGGGTCATTCAAGGGCCCGGCGAAAATGCGGGGGTGATTGATATTGGCGATGGGCTGGCGGCTGTGTTCAAAATTGAAAGCCACAACCACCCTTCCTTCATCGAACCCTATCAGGGCGCGGCAACCGGCGTGGGCGGCATTATGCGCGATGTGTTTACCATGGGCGCGCGGCCGATTGCGAATTTAAACGCCCTACGCTTTGGCGCAATCGATCATCCTAAAACCAAGCATCTGGTGCAGGGTGTGGTGAAAGGCATTGGCGATTACGGCAATTGCATGGGCGTGCCGACCGTCGGCGGCGAAACGAATTTTCACAGCGCGTATAATGGCAATATTTTGGTGAACGCGATGTGCGTGGGCATTGCGGAGGCCGATAAAATTTTCTATGCGCGCGGTGCACAAGTGGGCGATACGGTCGTTTATGTCGGCGCAAAAACTGGGCGCGACGGCATTCGCGGCGCGGTAATGGCGAGCGATGAGTTTAGCGCCAATGATGGCGATAACCGCCCGCAGGTGCAGGTCGGCGACCCCTTCACCGAAAAGCTATTATTGGAAGCCTGTTTGGAATTGATGGCCGAAGATGCCATTCGCAGTATTCAAGATATGGGCGCAGCCGGCCTCACCTCCTCTTCGGTTGAAATTGCCGATAAAGGCGGCGTGGGCATTGAAATGCAGATGGACCAAGTGCCAATGCGCGAACCAGAAATGACGCCCTATGAAATCATGCTGAGCGAAAGCCAGGAACGTATGCTGGTCATTCTGTTGCCAGGCAAGGAAGCTATCGCCCAGCGTATTTTCGACAAATGGGAGCTAGCCTGCGCCACTGTGGGTGTAGTGACGGATACTGGCCGCTTAGTGGTGAAAATGCATGGCGAAATTTATGCCGATTTACCGGTGTCGCCACTGGTGGAATCCGCGCCCGAATATCAACGGTCATGGGAACCGACTACCAAACAACAACCGGTTTATGCGGATATGTTGCCAGCCGAAGATGGTGTAGTTGAAACGCCACTTGGTAGTATCGAAATGACTGCCGAAGTTTCGCGTCATCCCAGCGTAAGCTGGGATCCAGACCGGCCTAATTCTAAGCTAATTAATCCGTCAGCCTGGATCTCAGCTTACGCTGGGATGACGGCAAAAACACAGCCATTGCAAATTCTGCAACATTTACTGAGCACGCCAGATTTGGCCGATAAACACTGGATTTATGAGCAGTATGATAGTTTGGTTGGTGGTAATACCGCCAATGGCCCAGGCTTATATCATAACGCCGGCAGCGATGCCGCTATCGTGCGCGTACCCAACAGCGAAAAAGCCTTGGCTATCACGGTCGATTGCACACCGCGTTACGTATTTGCCGATCCTGAAATGGGCGGCGCGCAAGCGGTGGCTGAAGCATGGCGGAATGTAACTGCATCCGGTGCGCAGCCATTGGCCTTCACTAATAACATGAATTTTGGTAACCCCGAAAAATCACATATTATGGGGCAGTTCGCCGGTGCCATTCAGGGCATGATTGCCGCCGGTAACGCCCTTAACTTCCCGGTCATTTCCGGCAATGTTTCGCTATACAACGAAACGGATGGCAAAGCGATTTTACCCACACCCGTTATTGGCGGCGTGGGCGTGCTAGCCCATATTGACCAGCGGATGACCATTGGTTTTAAATCAGTTGGTGAAACCATTTTGCTAATTGGCAACACCAAGGGCGAGCTCGGCCAATCCATTTTCTTACGCGAAATCTACGGCCAGGAAGCCGGTGCGCCACCACCGGTAGATTTAGCACTGGAGCGGAAGACAGGTGATTTTGTGCGGGAAATGATTTTGTCATCCTCGCGCAATGCGCGGGGATCCAAATTAACAAGTACTGGTCACTTGGATCCCCAGCCTGCGGCTGAGGATGACAACCAATTTGTTACCGCCTGCCACGATGTATCCGATGGCGGTTTACTAGTCGCACTTGCAGAAATGGCATTAGCCAGCCAAAATATTGGCTGTAACTTGGATATGCCAACCGATCTTGGCTTCTTATTCGGCGAAGACCAGGCGCGCTATATTATCACGTCTAAAAAGGCGACAAAAATCCAAGCTGCTGCTGCCGCGGCAGGCTTGCCCTGCACCATCCTCGGCCAAACACAAACCGACCAAATTACTTTAAACAGTCAATACATTTCGGTGAGCAACTTGCGCCAGGAGCATCAAACTGCTTTGCCACAGCAATTGGGTTTAGCTGCTTAAAGCAATAACATCGAAGGTGTTTTATAAGCATGCCAGAATAACAATGTGGCGGCGCTGCGGTATGGGGCAAAACTTTGGCCAATCACATCGGTTTGTTTGGCATTCGGCCGTGTGTTTAAGCCATAAACATTTTGCAAGCTGGCCTGCAACACCAAATCACCCGCCGGCCACACATCACGGCGTTGCAGGCAAAACAACAGATAATATTCCGCCGTCCAGCGGCCAATGCCTTTAATTTGGGTTAAATGCTGCACTATTTCGGCATCACTCATTTTTGGCAATGCGGTAATTTGCAAATTACCTGCAACAACATGTTGCAGCAAATTTTGAATATAACGCGTTTTCACACCGCTAATGCCGAAACTTCGCCACGCATTTTCATCGAGCGTTAAACAAGCAGCCAATTCCCACTCATCACCTAAAACCGAATTAATGCGCCCCATAATTGTCCGCGCGGCTTTCACCGCAATCTGTTGTTCGATGATTAAGGAAATCAGTGTTGTCAGATTAGCCATACGCGGCCGCAACGGCGGGGTACTGGCCCGCTGCCACAATTGCGCAATAATGGGATCTGCTGCTAATTGCTTTAAATCTTCAACCACCCAAGCCATATTTCTAATATAGCATGCTGCGCTAATTTCCTTGGCAATTTTATTCAATCGGCGTAGCGTCTGATCCTATGTTTGCTGTTGTTATGACAATTCATGTGATCTTAGCGGTCGCGCTGGTCGGTGTTATTTTGCTCCAAAAATCGGATGGTGGCGGTTTGGCGGCGGGCAATACCGGCGGTATGGGCAATTTCATGAACCCGCGCGGCACGGCTAATTTTATGACCAAATTAACCATTGGTTTGGCGCTCGCTTTTCTGATCAGCAATTTAAGTTTGGTGGTTATCTCCACCCGCGAAAATAAAAGCACTTCTATTACCCAAGCCATTGAAGCGCAGGAAGCAACCAGCCCAACGGCCCCAACCCCGCCCACCGGCAGCGAAACACCAACACCGCCGACTGAAACAAAACCGGTGGAAGCACCCAAAGTTCCCGTTCAAAATTAACCAACCCCTTCGGATTATATCACCAGCTTACCATGCCAAAAACCACAACAAAACCGCGTTATATCTTTATTACGGGGGGAGTTGTCTCTTCACTTGGCAAAGGAATTGCCGCTTCAGCCTTAGGCGCATTATTACAGGCGCGCTGTTACAGCGTTAGATTGCGCAAGCTTGATCCCTATTTAAATGTCGATCCTGGCACCATGTCGCCGTATCAGCATGGCGAAGTATTTGTAACCGATGATGGCGCGGAAACAGATTTGGATCTCGGTCATTATGAACGCTTTACCGGCGTACCTGCCAAGGCCAGCGACAGCATTTCCACGGGCCGGATTTACTCCAATGTGCTCGCCCGTGAACGGCGCGGTGATTATTTGGGTGCAACTGTGCAGGTGATCCCACATATTACGGATGAAATTAAAGACTTTATCCGCGCAGATGCCGGCCCGGTTGATTTCGTAATTTGTGAAATCGGCGGTACGGTCGGCGATATCGAAAGCTTGCCCTTCCTCGAAGCCATTCGCCAATTCGGGAATGAGGTAGGCAGCGCACGCGCATTATTTATCCATGTCACACTCATGCCCTATATCCGTGCGGCGGGTGAATTGAAAACGAAGCCAACCCAGCATTCGGTGAAAGAATTATTATCGGTGGGAATTCAACCCGAAATGTTGCTCTGTCGTGCCGAAGAAAAAATTCCCGCCGATCAGCGTGCCAAACTGGCACAGTTTTGCAACGTACTACCGCAACGCGTGATTGCCGCTTATGATGTCACCAGTATTTACGAAGTTCCTTTAAGTTATCATGCCGAAGGCTTTGACACCGAAGTGCTGAGTTATTTCAGCATGAAAGCGCCCAAGCCGGATTTGAAACCATGGCAGGAGTTGTTCAACGCCCTGCGCAAGCCCAAACACACCGTACGGATTGGCATTGTCGGCAAATATGTTGAGCTGATTGACAGCTATAAATCATTAAACGAAGCCCTGATTCATGGTGGCGTGACTAACCGCGCAGCGGTAGAACTGGACTGGATTGATGCCAGCAAAAACAGCCCAAAATTGCTAGAACGATTGGCTAATTGCGATGGCATTTTAGTGCCAGGTGCCTTTGGCGAACGCGGCGCCGAAGGCAAGCTCGCCGCCGTGCGCTATGCGCGCGAAAACAATATCCCATATTTTGGCATTTGTTTCGGCATGCAAATGGCTGTGGTGGAAGCAGCCAAAAATCTCGGCGGGTTGGCCAAAGCAAGCTCGACCGAATTTGGCCCGACCGATACGCCCGTGGTGGCATTGATGACTGAATGGGACAATGCCGGCACCAAACAAAAACGCAATACCGAAAGCGATTTGGGCGGCACCATGCGGCTTGGCGCTTATGACTGTGTTTTGCAGCCTGGTAGTAAAGTGCAAAAAATTTATGGCACCGATAAAATCAGCGGGCGGCACCGCCACCGTTATGAAGTAAATATGAATTATCGTGCCACGCTGGAAAAAGCCGGCTTGTTTATTACCGGCACCTCGCCCGATGGGTTGCTCCCCGAAATCGTCGAGCGGCGTGATCATCCCTGGTTCATCGGCGTGCAATTCCACCCCGAATTGCAATCGCAACCTTTGAAGCCTTATCCCCTGTTCACTTCCTTCATCGCTGCCGCATTGAAACACCAGCGCAATCAGGAAAGCGTTAAAGCAGCTACTTAATTGACATTGCAATGCGAGATGATGCTCATTAAAAGTAATTGTGCTTAAACGATTATTGGCGATTTTAATGACTGTGCTTGCTCTTTCCCCCACCGCTTTTGCTGCTGATACGGCTGGCTTGTTTCACCCGACCAGTTTCACGCTATCGAACGGTATGCGGGTAATCCTGATTGAAAATCACCGTGCGCCAGTGGTGGCGCATATGATTTGGTTTAATGTTGGTGCAGCAGATGATCCCATCGGCCAATCCGGCATTGCCCATTTCTTTGAACATCTGATGTTTAAAGGAACCGAGAAAGTTCCGCCCGGCGAAATTTCTCGCATCATCGCCCGCCAAGGTGGTGAAGATAATGCCTTTACCAGTTATGACTTCACAGCTTATTTCACCAAAATTGCCAAGGACCGCCTGCCTTTAATTATGGAATTAGAAGCCGACCGCATGCAAAATCTACGGCTGGCAGAAAACGAAGTAACCACTGAGCGCAGTGTGGTGCGCGAAGAGCGCCAGCAAAGAGTTGAGGTTGATCCTGGCCAGCGCTTACAAGAACAAATCCAAGTGGCCTTGTTGGGTGGTTATGCTTATGGAGTGCCAGTGATTGGCTGGGATGCCGAAATTGCCAAATTGGATAAAACGGCGGCGGATACTTTTTACGCAAAATGGTATCACCCGGGCAATGCCACTTTGGTGGTTAGCGGTGATATGACACCGGATGAATTAAAAACCATGGCCGAAAAATATTACGGCAGCATTCCCGTACGGGATACGCCAAAACGCGAACGGCCTGTGCCGGAATTACCCGCCACGCAAAGCCGTATTGAATTGCGGGATGAAAATGTGCAGCAGCCCACTATACAAATTGCTTATCTGGCACCCAGCTACGGCAATGCCGATGAAGCTGCTGATCCCTATGCCTTGCAAATCTTGGTCGATATTTTCGGCGAAAGTGCCACCAGCCATTTATACCGTGAATTGGTGCTACATCAGGAAATCGCCTCTAGCGTCGGCATTTATTATAATCCGGTTTCGCTGCAACAGAATATGCTGCAACTTTATATTTCCCCAACGCCTGATAAAACGGTGGTGGAAGCAGAAGCCGCTTTGCGCGCTGAATTGGCTAAATTACTGACCACGGGCGTGACCGCTGAAGAAGTGGCGCAAGCCAAAAAACGTCAATTGGCGCAGGCAGTTTACGCGCGCGACTCCCTAATGCATCCAGCCTACCTGTTCGGTATGGCGGTCACCACCGGCCAGGATATCGACGATGTTGAACAGTGGCCCGCTCGCATCAATGCGGTGACGGTTGAAGAAGTTAACGCTATAGCACATAAAGTTTTCGCTAATACGCGGGAAGTTACAGGTGTATTATTGCCGCAAACCCATTAAATATTGTTCCAAAAAATGTGGTCATATTTGTGAAAATAAAAAAAGTAAATGGAATAAAAATTAGAAGAATTAATACAAATGTTAATGCAAATAGTGACTGGCCAAAAAAATCGTTTTTTAAGTTCAAAAATTTATAACCAAAATATATTGGTATACTAATTATACACATAATACCTAATGAAGATAAGAATGCTGCAAAACCCATAAATAATATATTATATGAATAACATTTGAAAACAAATTATAATCATGATTATAAGATTTATGCGTGATATAAAAAGCTTTCTAAAATTATGCATCTTTCTTTTGGCACTTTGTGTTCCATTCTGCCAAACATATGCCATGAATATTGAAGAAGTCACCTCGCCGAAAGGAATTAAGGCTTGGCTGCTGCAAGATTGGTCGGTGCCCGTGATTACGCTGAGTTTTGCTTTTCGGCATGCAGGTGCGGCTTACGATCCCGCGGCCAAGGTTGGCTTGGCCCATCTGGTGGCCAGCACTTTGGATGAGGGCGCGGGTGATTTGAATGCGGAAGCATTTCAAGCGGCCTTGGAAGATGATGCGATCAGCCTGTCTTATAGTGCCGACCGCGATGAATTGCGCGGTGAACTAAAAACCCTTAGTGTTAACCGCACGCGCGCGGCTGAATTGCTGCATCTCAGCCTCAACCAACCGCGCTTCGATGCCAAAGATGTCAAACGGGTCGCCGAACAAATTGTGAGTGATCTGCAATATCAAGTGATGGACCCTGGCTGGGTCGCTTACCGTACCGCCAATAATACCGTGTTGGCCGGCCACCCTTATCACCAACCCAGCCAAGGTACGGTTAAAACCCTGCGCGGATTAAAGCCGGATGATTTGCGTGGGTATACCAAGCAATATCTAACCCGCGATCAATTGGTAATTGGGGTGGCGGGTGATATTACCGATACTGAATTAGGCGCCTGGCTGGATAATATGTTTGGTGATCTGCCACAAAAATCAGAAAAACCAGCACCCAAATTACCATCTGTGCAATTACAAGCAGTCGGCAAAACCTATATCGTCACGCGCAACGTGCCGCAAAGCAAAGTGGTGATGGTGGAACAAGGCATCAAGCGGGAAGACCCCGCCTGGTATGCCGGCAGTATTATGAATTATGTTTTGGGTGGTGGCGGTTTTAACTCACGGCTGATGCATGAAGTGCGTGAAAAACGCGGGTTGACCTACGGCGTTGATACGCAAATGTCCAATTACGATTACGCCGATATGATTACGGTGGGTGCCGCCACCAGCAATGACAGCACGGCACAAGCCATCAGCGTGATTAAAGAAGAATGGGCCAAAATGGCCAGCGGGGGCATCACCGCTGATGAATTGCAAGATGCTAAAACGTATTTAACTGGCATTCTGCCATTATCACTAACCTCAACCGATAAAATCGCTGGGTTTATTGTAAAAATGCAGTTAGATCACCTGCCGCGCAGTTATCCTGAAGACCGTGCAGCGGCACTAAATGCCGTAACGCTGGACGATGTCTCCCAACTGGCCAAGCGCCTATTGAAGTCAGAAAACCTAACCACCATTATCGTCGGCTCCCCCACTAATATTCCCAATGCCATTGAATTGCCCGACCCTGGACCGATAGTGTTGGGCAAATAGCAACTCGCCTTATCCTGAAGTGATTTCTTTGCCGCATTGCTTTACGGCAATTAGCGATTCACCTAGGTTAACCACTTGGTATTTGAATATCATCCGGAAGCAAATTTGGGCCAGGCCTGGGTGGCGCTGCACTCCATCGCTTATGGCGCGCCCAGTACAGAATACACGCCCACCGCGGCCATTCAAGCCGCTGGTTGGGAACTGGATTTAACACGGGCACGCATTCCAAAAATTGGCTGGGATGCCTTACATAATTTGGCGGGCGCGGCGCAGGTCAAAGAAAAATTGCAGGGGCTGTTCACGGGCGAACATGTGAATATTTCGGAAGATCGTGCCGCTTGGCACACGGCGTTGCGGGCCAATCCTGCCACATTGCCAAGTGATATTGCCGCTGCAGTGCAAGGCTGGCAAATCCAGGCACAAACTTTGGAGGTTGATCCGGCTTACCGGCACATTACCGATATCATCCATATCGGTTTGGGCGGTTCATACCATGCCGTTGAACTGGCCCATGATGTATTATCGGTCAGTCATCCGCCCCGCGCTAAAATTCATTTCTGGGCCAATTGCGATCCGCAAACACGTGAGCTTTTATTACGCAATTTAAATCCGGCCACTACCTTAGTTTTTATTGTCAGCAAAAGTTGGACCACGGCCGAGGTGGCCAGTAATGCCAGTTACGCCATCCCTTGGCAAACGCATAAACAAAACTTATGGGCGGTCACCACCAAACCAAATTTGGCGAAGGCCGATGGCATTCCCGCCAAACAAATCCTACCCTTTTGGGATTGGGTCGGCGGCCGGTTTAGCCTGTGGTCAGCCGTAAGCGCCTCACTTATTTTCGCGCACGGCTGGGATGCGTTTGCGCAAATACTGGCTGGTGCGCGTGCCATGGATGAACATTGTTTATATTACGATGCCGAAGAAAATGCGCCGTTATTGCACGCACTGGCCACCATTTGGCAACACAGCGTGGCCCGCAAATCGGGTGGCGGCATTTATCCGTATATTGACCGCTTACGGCATTTACCCACCCATCTGCAACAATTGATTATGGAAAGTTTGGGCAAACCATCGCGCTATGGCGTGGGCGGGCCATTTGTGTTTGGCGGCGTGGGCACCACCGTGCAACACAGTTTTTTTCAATGGTTGCACCAAGGGGCCAATCACAGTTGGGCTGAATTTATTATCAGCGAAGAAAAAACACATTTCGCGAATGATCTGCAGCAAAAACAATTATTGGCCAATGCTTATGCGCAAATCGAAGCATTAAGTATTGGCGAACCACCTGCTTTCCCTGGCCGGCATCCAGTGCATATCTTGAAATGCCAGGATCTAACGCCAACAACACTGGGCGGCTTGCTCGCTTTGTATGAACACAGCGTGTTTATTCAGGCCTTGTGCTGGCGGTTAAATGCGTTTGACCAACCAGGGGTTGAACTCGGCAAGCGCTTGGCGCAGAATTCACTTCGTGGCTGAATCGCTTCCCCCGCGCCGTTATAGCCAAACCGAATTGGATGAGGCGATCCAAAAACACGCGCATTTTTCTCAGAATATCCCCGGCGGTGCCCGCGCCGTTTTGCAATTTGTTGATCTCAGCGGCTTGAATTTAATCAATGCGGATTTGCGCGGCGCAGATTTAACCGGCAGCAATTTGCAAAATGGCAAATTAAATTTTGCCCAATTGGAAAGTGCCACTTTATTTGCCGCCGATTTACGCCGCGCGGATCTTAGCCAGGCCCATTTAAACAAAGCCGATTTGCGCGGCGCGCAATTAGACGGCGCTATTTTAGTGGGCGCCTCGATGCAACAGGTCGACCTGCGTGAAGGTGCCGTGACGGCCTATAAACGGGATGGTGATATCAGCGCTTACGGTCAGCAGGCTGCACCAGCCAATTTATCTTTCGCCAATTTGCGGGATGCGCAAATGCAGGGTAGCATGCTAACCGGCACCATCATGAATTTTGCCACGCTGCAAAATTGTGATCTCACTAATTGCGATTTGCGTCAGGCGCAATTGCAGGGTGCCGATTTGCGCGGTGCCTGTTTAGTGGCGTGTGATCTGCGTCAGGCCAATTTAACGGATAGTTTGATTAGCCATGCTGATTTTTCGCAAGCAGAAACAGCCGATGCAAAATTAGAACATGCCCTGCGCGAAACACCCAAAGGCAAAACCATTGGTGAATTAACCGATACCCTGCCCCAATTATTCAAAGCACATATCGCCTGGCTGGAAAGTGGCGGCCGCGCCGGTAAATTACTGGATTTATCCGGCGTTGATTTGCGTGAAAATAAAGCCTGGCCCGAAAAGCAGCTCACCGCCATGCGGGCCATTGCGGCTATTGCGGTCGGCATCGAATTGCCGGCTGTGCAATTGCAAACCGCCATATTGGATGAAATTGATTTACGTTTGGCAAAATTACCACGGGCCGATTTGCGCGGGGCTTCGCTTAACTACGCCCAATTAAGCGGTGCGGATTTATCCTATGCCCAATTTCAGCCCCTGGTTTTTGGTGGCGGGCGCAGCAAACACACGGTTTTAAGCAACGCTTCACTGCGCATGGCCGATTTAAGCAATGCCGATCTCACCGCCGTTAATTTAACCGATGCCGATCTGCGCTATGCAAATCTACAAAATGTGAATTTCAGCGAAGCTGATTTAACCGGCGTGTATCTAAATAACGCCAATTTGCGCAACGCCCAAATTTCCGATGCCCAATTGCAGCAATGCCATGACATTAGCGGCATTATCCGCTAAACAACATCTATGGGCGTTATCCGCTTATTGCCCGATTTTCTGGTCAATCAAATTGCCGCCGGTGAAGTGGTTGAATGCCCTGCCGCCGCGTTAAAAGAATTATTGGATAATGCCTTGGATGCGGGCGCGACCGAAATCGAAATTCGCCTGTCGCAAGGCGGCATGAACTTTCTGCAAATCAGCGATAACGGCCACGGAATGTCGGCCACGGATTTGCAACTGGCAGTAACCCGCCATGCCACATCAAAACTACCGAATGACGATTTAAACAATATTCACTATTTCGGTTTTCGCGGCGAAGCCCTGCCCGCCATTGGCGCGGTGAGCCGCTTAACGATCACCAGCCGCGCTGCCAAGACAGAAGCCTGGCAAATTAAAATCGAAGGCGGCAATGTTGGCAAGCCGCAACCGGCCCAGCACAGCATTGGCACCACTGTAACCGTGCAGGATTTATTTTATGCGGTGCCCGCTCGCCTAAAATTTTTGCGCAGCCCCGCCACCGAATGGCGTTATTGCCGCGAAATTATCGAACGGTTGGCGCTTGGCAATCCCCAAACCGCTTTCCGCGTGTGGCATGATGAACGCAAAATTTTTGACTGGCTTGCCGTTGGCAATGCCAGCCAGCGCTTGCCGATGCTCTGGGGCAGCAAATTAAACCAAGTCGCTTTTGCTATGCAGCGGGATGCTGGCAGTGTTAATTTGCGCGGCCATTTGGCCCATCCGCATCAACACCAGGCCACACCAGCGATGCAATTTTGTTATGTGAATAACCGGCCGGTGCGCGACCGTGTGTTGCAGATTGCCATCAAAGTCGCCATTGGCGATTTGGTGCCGCATGGCCGGCATTTGCCGATTGCGTTATGGCTTAATGTGCCGCCCGCAGCAGTTGATGTGAATGTGCACCCCGCCAAAAGCGAGGTGCGGTTCCGCGATCCCGAAGCCGTGCGCGGTTTCATCATCACCACCATTCGCGATGCTTTAAACGCCCAAGGCCTGGCCATTCAACCCTTGCACACCCGCATGTGGTCAGCCGCCAATCAAAATCCACTGCCACAGGCTTATGCCGTTAATCAGAGCATTGAAGCGAGTGCTGCTCTAGAAGCCTTACGCAACGAATTGGGCATGAACCAGGTGCCAGCACCAGCCGCTTATGGTTTGAAAGAAAATGCTGATTTCAATTTTGCGCCCAGCGGCCGTATTACTGGCCAAACAGCAGATGTAAATTCACTGCAATACCCATTGGGTACTGCCCTAATGCAATTACACAAACGGTATATTTTAGCGCAAACAACTGATGGCTTGATTATCGTTGATCAACATGCCGCGCATGAACGTTTGGTTTACGAACAGTTGAAAGGGCAATTAGATATCACGGCGTTGCCCAGCCAATCTTTGCTCATTCCCGCCACGGTTACGCTTATTCCCGCCCAGGTGGATACATTGATTGCCGCGCAAAATGAATTAGCACAACTTGGCATTCACATTGTAGCTGCTCATCAGAGTGATCAACTATTGATTACCGCTTTACCCAATTGGGTAAAGGGCGCTGATGCCCCAACTCTATTGGCGGATCTGGCTAATTTACTGGCAGAAAATTCCATTCAAACATTGCTCACGCAATCGCTGCATAAGCTTGCTGCCACCATGGCGTGCCATGGTTCGGTGCGCTCTGGCCGCGCGCTTAATCATGCCGAAATGAATGCGTTGTTACGGCAAATGGAAGCTTGCCCTGCTGCCCTGGCCTGCAACCATGGCCGCCCAACTTACCGCGCGATTACCCTGGCCGAGCTTGACAATTGGTTTGCTCGTTAATGACAACTGCGCTTTACCATGTTTTGTTGCCGCGCCCCTTGGCGCATTTGCTGACCTATCAAGGACCAGTTGATTTACAAGTCGGCCAATGCGTCAGCGTGCCATTGGGCAAAAAAGAAATTATTGGTGTGGTGCAGGAAGCCAATGTTAGTGCCGATATTCCCGCCAATAAATTAAAAGCCATCCAAAACATATATGATGGGTTAGTCCTTACCCCTCAGAATCTGGATTGGTTGCACTGGTGCGCCGATTACACCATGCAGCCATTCGGCAAATTATTAAAATTAACGCTGAATACACCAGATGTTTTCAAACCCCAAAAGCGGCCACGCAAATCAAAATTTTTTTTAGACGCAAGTAAGCACCCTTCGATACACAGCGTTGCTGCTACTCAGGATGAGGATTTATCACAAAGCCTCATCCTGAGTAGCGTATCGCTAGATGCGCGTATCGAAGGATGCTCGCCCAACATTAATAATAATTTTCTATCCACCAACCAAAATGCCATTGCCAATGAACTGCAAACTTCTGTCAATGCCCATACCTTCACCACCCATGTGTTAGAAGGTGTAACCGGTTCTGGCAAAACACTGGTTTATGCCGCCGCGGTGCGTGCCGCCATCACGGCTGGTAAATCCGCACTGGTGATGTTACCGGAAATCGCGCTGACCCAAACCCTGGCGGCGCGGCTAGCCAAATATGTTGGTGTGACACCCATTGTTTGGCACTCCGCTCAAAAACCCAGCATTCGCCGCGATACCTGGCGCGCGTTATGCGAGGGTAAACCTTTATTTATTGTCGGCGCGCGGTCGGCGCTGTTTCTGCCTTATCAGCAACTCGGAGTGATTGTCATCGATGAAGAGCATGAACCGGCATATAAACAGGAAGAAGGCACGATTTATCACGGGCGCGATTTGGCCATTGCCCGCGCTAAATTTGAAAATTGCTCGGCAATTTTGGCTTCAGCCACGCCATCATTGGAAACCCAAGCGAATGTGAATCGCGGCCGCTATATCCATCACCCGTTGCTCGAACGGTTCGGTGCAGCGCAATTGCCCGATGTCAAATTATTGGACTTACGCCAAGATCCGCCGCCTAAAGGGCATTGGCTTTCCCCCATCCTGCGGGCAGCATTAATCGATAATACGGCCAAAGGCGAACAAAGCCTATTATTTATGAACCGGCGCGGTTATGCGCCGCTACAGCTATGCCGCACCTGCGGCTATCGGTTGGGCTGCCCCAATTGCAGCACCTGGCTGGTGACCCATCGCCGTTATCATCAATTGCAATGCCACCATTGCGGGTTCGTGATGCCACAACCCCATGTTTGCCCCGCTTGCGGCACGGCAGATAGCTGGGCGGCCTGCGGCCCGGGGGTGGAGCGTATTGCTGAGGAAGTAAAAACATTATTGCCAGATGCGCGCATTGCCGTTTTCACCAGCGATGCCGATGATATCCCGCAACAGATTACCGCTTTTGAAAATGGTGAAATTGATATTGCGGTCGGCACGCAATTATTGGCCAAGGGCCATCACTTTCCAGAACTCACTTTGGTTGGCGTGGTCGATGCCGATATTGGTTTAGGCGGCACTGAATTACGCGCCGCTGAACGCACGTTTCAATTACTGCAGCAGGTCGGCGGGCGGGCCGGACGGGCCGCCAAACCAGGCCGCGTCATGATCCAAACCTATCAACCCGAGCATCCAGTTTTAAACGCATTGCAACATAGCGATGCTGGCGAATTTTGGGCACTGGAAAAACAATACCGGCAGCTTGCCGGTATGCCGCCTTACGGCCGTTTAATTGCCCTTATTTTAAGCGGTGAGGATGAACGCGCGGTAGAACAGGCCAGTCATGCGCTGGCTGTTTGCCTGCACAAACATTTGCCCAAACCCATTCAATTGCTCGGTCCTGCCCCCGCCCCACTCGCCCGCATTCGCGGCAAATATCGTTTTCGCTTATTGATGAAAGGCGCCGCCAATACCATACTGCAACCATTCCTGAAAACTGCTTTGACACAATGCAATGTGCCAGCGGCTATCGATCTAACCATCGATGTCGACCCGCAAAGTTTTATGTAAGCGGTTGACACACCTCTAAATAAAAAAGCATTTTTGCATATGGCATATCTGCGCAAAATTAGCCCTTTGGATTTCATTGTCACCAATGAATTGCCAATTTATAAGTCCGTATCGGACGGCATGGTATCGGTTGTTATCGCCAGCCGTTTTCAACGCAAACCGAATGGTAATTTATGGTTAAACGATGCAGTAGCAAGCATTCGCAACCAAGAAATTTTAGGCGCACGTCCGCTGGAAATTATTGTCGGGATTGATGCCGCTGCCGTCATCCCGCCCGATGCTGGTTCATTACCTGTTATTTTTGCCAATGCCGATCCGCAATATATGTCTAGCCAGGCCAATAGTTTAAATGCCGCCTTGAAAATTGCCAGTGGCGATATTCTTGGTTTTTTGGATGATGATGATCAATGGTTATCGAACCGGTTCGCTTATGGTTTGCAAGATTTGCAATGTGCTGATATCGTTTGCGCCTCTGCACTTAATTATGATGCGACTGGCCATGTGTTAAATACCAGCAATCATTATTCAACACCATCCGGCTGGCTGATGCGGCGACAAACCCAGCTTGAATTAGGTTTGTTTGATTTCAACATCCGTCATTATACGGATACTGAATATGTCGGTCGTATGAATCGCGCCGGTTTATTGCGAATTATGCAGGTGCCCAACGCACCACTTACCAATATTAATATTTTGACTGACGCTTTGCAGGCATTTTTGAAATTAGCGCCATTAGGCAGCGCGCTGCACAGCATCGCCGCGCCAACCGATTTGATTTATAAAGTTATCCACGCAGGAAATATGACTGCAGAAAGTATCAACACAGATGCCGGTAATGCTGCCAAACAAATGGCATTGATTATCGAACGGTATGGCAACCACCCCTATTAATATGCTTTCTTTATCTATTTGATATCATTATCTGCTTTGCCTTTACATAGCGTATGTGATAGCAGCATCAGGTGCCTGGCCCGAAAACACTTATTGGACGTGAAGAATGGTGCAGCCTGCCTGATTTAGGCCTGCCTGCCATCAAAACACGGATTGACAGCGGGGCCAAAACTTCAGCGCTGCATGCGTTTAATATCGAACAGTTTGAACGCGATGGGCAAAACTGGATGCGGTTCGATGTGCATCCCCTGCCTGGCAACCGCTTGGTGGTCAAGGGCTGTGTGGCAAAATTACTCGCACGCCGCGAAATCCGCAGCAGCAACGGCATCAGCGAAATTCGCCATGTGGTGCAAACCACGCTAACACTCGGCAATGAAAACTGGCCGATTGAAGTGACGCTCACCAATCGCGACCCAATGGGCTACCGCATGCTGTTAGGCCGGCAGGCGATGGAAGGCCGGTTATTGGTCGACCCCGATTTGATGTTTACCACTCGCGATTTGACCATGATCGAAGTGGAACATATGTACCGGTTGTATAAACCGAAAACCACGGGCTTAAAAATTGCTGTGTTAGGCACAGAAGCGAAGCTTTATTCCCACCGCCGCTTAATTGAGGCTGGCACCGAAATGGGCCATAATATGCGTTTTATTAAGCTGGAACATTGCTTTATTAATATTAGTGCGACCAAGCCCGAAATTCGCTATCGCGGCGGTGAATTGCTAAATGATTTTGATGCGGTTATTCCACGTATTCGCCCAGCCCGCACGCAATATGGCTGCGCGATCATGCGGCAATTTCAAACGGCAGGCGTATTTTGCCAAAACGATTCCGTGGCGATTGAACGCTCGCGCGACAAATTGCGCACGATGCAAATTTTAACCCAAGAAGGCATCCCCATGCCGGTCACCGGTTTTGCCCATTCCTCACAAGATATCAAAGAGATGATTAAAATGATTGGCGGCGCACCGCTGATTATCAAGTTGCTGGAAGGCACGCAAGGCAAAGGTGTGGTGATTGCCGAAACCGATAGTGCGGCGGAAAGCGTGATTGGCGCGTTTAAAAGCATCAATGTGAATATTTTGGTACAAGAGTTCGTAAAGGAGAGCGCTGGCCGCGATTTGCGTCTATTCGTCGTCGGCGGCAAAGTGGTCGGTGCCATGGAACGCCGCGCCCAGGCGGAAGGCGAATTCCGCGCCAATCTGCATTTGGGCGGCAAAGCCGAAATGGTGAAACCATCCTTACAAGAACGCAAAATCGCCATCCGTGCGGCCAAAGCCTTGAAATTAGAGGTCGCTGGCGTGGATATTTTGCAAAGCCACACAGGCCCGAAAGTTATCGAAGTTAATTCCTCCCCAGGCCTGCAAGGCATCGAAGGCGCCACGCAGAAAAACATCGCTGGCCTGATGATCAAAGCGATCGAAAAGAAAGTTTGGGGCAGCTAGCCACAACTTGTCATCCCAGCACAAAGCGAGGATGACAGTGGTTGCAATTAATAATTATCAAATGTTATATTATAACCTTGTCTACTATTCTATCCTGCTATGATTTAACGATTGCATATAAACGGCATCCGGCTGTCCATCACTTAAATTGGGAAGTGCAAGCTGGCGAGGCCTGGGCGATTTACGGGCCCAATGGTGCAGGCAAATCAACACTGCTAAAAACCGTAGCCGGGTTAATGAAACCCAGCAGCGGCCATTTGCATTTAAACGAAAAAATTATCGCGTTGCTAAGTCAGCAGCGGGAGCTTGACGTGCGCTTTCCGATCACCGTCTGGCAAACCATATTGCAAGGTGCTTGGCGGCGTAAAAAACTGTGGGGTAAAATCTGCGATAAAGAAAAAGCGCATGGCCTGGCCGCATTATCGGCGGTCGAGCTATCCGGTTTCGAAAACCGGACATTGGATACCTTGTCAGCAGGCCAGCTGCAACGCGTTTTATTTGCCCGGGCAATTATGCAAGATGCCCCTGTGATTTTACTGGATGAGCCGTTTAATGCCGTCGATCAACGCAGCACCTATCACCTACTACAAGTTATCGGCCAATGGCAGCGGGAAGGCCGCACGGTGATTGCCGTGTTACATGATATCGAACAGATCCGGTGTCATTTCAGCCACACATTATTGCTAGCCCGCGAAAGTGTGGCGCAAGGATTGACGGAAGCCGTGCTGACTCCACATCATCTGCAGCAAGCACGCGCCATGGCCGAAGCTTGGGACGACCAGGCGCCAGCCTGCGCCGCATAGATAAAGGTAGTCCAGATGTTAAAAATGCACATTTTAATGCGCGATTGGCAATTGCAAGCGCGCGTTGGCATTTATCAGCACGAAAAAGAAAGTCCGCAATTTTTGCGCCTTAAATTAGAGTTAACTTTGGTTAAACCACCCACCCTTGATGCTCTGGCAGAAACGGTCGATTACGATTGGCTACACCAAACCATTGGCGAATTATGCGTCGCCAAACATTATAACATGTTAGAGGATTTGGCGCAGGCTATTTTGCAAGTCTTGCAGCAAAAAATGCATATCACTGCCGTAAGCATGACCTTGTTAAAATTACACGCTTTTCCAGACACCAAACCGGGTGTCAAAATTGAATGGCAACGCTAATTGCTTTGCCAATTATGATTCACCGGCCCAGGGCCATGGCCTAACTGCTTATCAGCGCCATGAATAAGCGCATTTTGCAAATACATTTTGCCGGCCTGCACCGCATTACGCATCCCCTCCCTTTGGGCAATTAACGTGGCAATCGCGCTGGCAAGCGTGCAACCGGTACCATGCGTATTGGCCGTGTGAACACGCGGCATTGAATACCAATAGCCTTCTGCCTTACCAGTTCCAGGCAGCAAAAGATAATCGCGGGCGCTGGCCAGGTCATCGCTATGCCCGCCTTTGACCAAAATTGCGCCAGGGCAAAATGCTTGCATCGCTTCGGCGAGTTTTACCTGATCTGTTTCATTTACCAAACCTGTGAGCGCCTGTGCTTCAGGAATATTCGGCGTGATAAGGGTTGCCATTGGTAGCAATAAATTTTTAAATGCGGCAACCGCCTCGGGCTGCAATAAAACATACCCGCTTTGTGCGATCATTACGGGATCAATCACCAAAAACCGTGGTTGATATTGCCGCATTTTGGCCGCCACCACGGCGATAATTTCTGCCGAAAACAACATGCCGGTTTTCACTGCTGCCACGCCAATATCGCTAAATACTGCATCAATTTGGGCAGCCACCATCGCTGCACTTACCGCCTCCACCGCCATCACGCCTTGTGTGTTCTGCGCTGTTATTGCGGTAATGACCGTCATGCCATAACCGCCCAGCGCCATAATTGTTTTTAAATCGGCTTGAATTCCCGCCCCGCCGCTGGAATCAGAACCGGCGATAGTCAGCACCGGCGTGTAACCTATTGTCTGCATGTGGTTTCTATTAAAGGATTATGTTCTTCTTGTCGAAAGCTAGTATTTCCGCTTGGATAAAGGCATGGCGGTTATTTTACAAATGGAACGGAACGCGAATACCAAAGGTACGCAGATCCCGCCATTTGATGAAATGATTGAACGCCAATTGCTAGGCTGCCTATTGCAGGATAACGGTGTGCATGACCAATTGGTTGACATCTGCAAGGTTGAGCATTTTTACATTCCTGCGCACGGTAAAATTTACACCGCCATTTGTACATTGATTAACAAAGGTTTACTCGCCAATCCTACTACTTTGCGTCCATTTTTCACGGGCGAATCCGACTTAAACGATGTCGGCGGCGCAAACTTCTTGGTCACGCTTTATGAAGAAGCACTGGCTCCGGTGAACGCTAAACAGCATGCCGAAGCCATTTACGATTTATACATTCGCCGTCAGTTATTAAAATTTGGCCAAGATGTTATTCAGGATGTTCAGTTGCGGCCAGATGAAATCGGGAAGCCAACTAGCGAATTAATTGAAAGTGCTGAAGCCCGCATTTTTCAGTTGTCCCAAACCGGTAGCAGCGAACGCGGGCCGGTTAATTTTCAAACCGCTTTGAAAATGGTGGAAGCCCAAGCAGATGAAGCGCATAAACGGCAAAGCCATGTGGTCGGTGTGACCACCGGCCTGCGTGATATGGATAAAAAACTCGGCGGACTACACAACTCGGATTTGATTATTCTAGCCGGTCGCCCATCGATGGGGAAAACCGCGCTCGTCACCAATATGGCGTTTAACGCTGCACATGCTTACCAAAAATCGGCTGGTAAAGATGGCGCACCAGTGCTGTTCTTCTCGCTCGAAATGTCATTCGATCAGCTAGCGATGCGTTTGCTGTCCAAAGAAGCGCAAATCCCGTCTGAGAAAATTCGCAAGGGCGATATTAACACGAACGAACTCAGCAATTTGGTGCGGGCCAGTACGCAGCTTTATAATGTCCCTTTATTTATTGACGATACACCGGCGATTACGCCCGCCACTGTCCGCTCGCGCGCGCGTAAGCTAAAACGTCAGCATGGCATTGGCATGATAATTATCGATTACTTACAGTTGATGCAGGGCGGCGGCCGCTATGGCGATAGCCGCGTGAATGAAGTTTCGGAAATTACGCGGAATTTGAAAGCGATTGCCAAAGAATTACAGGTGCCGGTTATCGCGCTATCACAACTGTCCCGGGCAACTGAATCCCGTGAAGACCACCGTCCGATGCTATCGGATTTAAGGGAATCCGGCTCAATTGAGCAAGATGCCGATGTGGTGATGTTTGTTTACCGTGAAGAATATTATCTGGCGCGCGAAGAGCCCTCCCGCAAAGCCGATGAAAATGACGCCAAATTTAACGAACGCTATGGCCGCTGGATGGATAATCTCGGTCGTTGCAAAAACAAAGCCGAAGCCATCATCGCCAAACAACGCCACGGCCCGATTGGTTCGGTAACGCTATTCTTCGACGGCCAATTCACGCAGTTCGGCGATTACACGGATCAGTATGCGATTGAGTAATTATTACATTCTATGTGTCGGTTGTAGTCTAAGAGATTCTATATGCATATAACCATTTAAATTGGTTCTTTGATCAACTACACCATAAGCTCCAAATTTAATTTGATTACCTTTAGCTATGAGGTTAAGTAAAAAATTATCTAGCGGTTTGTCTCTTTTTAAATCAGAAGTATCAACGCATCCTAAATTTTCGCCAATGTGACAAACCACCTGATTTTTACCGGTAGACATAAATTTTAATGCTGTTTCAAAAAAGTTTTTTTGAGCTTGTGCAAATTTTCCAGAATTATAAACTTCGTGATGTCCTGTTTCTCCTAGTGCAATCACTGTCAAAGTTGGTTTATTGGACTGATGGCGTTTTTGTAAAAGTAAGCGCACATCTTCCATAGTTTTTAATTGCGGCAGATTTTTTTGTTTGGCGATATAAGCAATAGCATTTAAAATGCGTCTCATTTGCACTTGCAATTCTTCAGGTGCTAAAGCCTTCTGCCAATCAGGATTTGGTTCATGCTTTTCATTTGAAAAATCACCCTGGCCTTTGGTCGATAATGCCATTCCTGGTATGGGAATGTAATCAATATTATATTTCTCTGATAAAGTCACAAGCGCGCCGACGAAATGCACATAGGCACCGCTAAATAGAATGGTTTTTTTATCTTTTGGATTGGTTATTTCCAACCTTTCAATCCTGTTTTCGATTTCTTGATAGCTTGTTGTATCGCGTGAAATAACTTTGGGCTGAGCAAATTTTATTTGCTGGTCATAAATAGCTTTGGTTTGTGGATCGGTTAAATCAAAAAGCTCATTACTCTGCCCAGTTAATCTGGCGAGCTCGGCATTCTGCGATGAAACTATAGGCAAGCCTGCTGACGGGGCAACAACTCTGCCTTGCGCTTGTGGCAGACCGACTAATGCAGATGCTGCAACAATGCCTGTTAAAAAATTAGTTTTATTATTTGTCACTTACTTATGATAACTTAAAAACGTTAATAAAGAGTTATCTTTTCTCCGCCAAATGCTCAACCACTTTGGCAACCAATGGATGACGAACGATATCTTTTTCGACCAGCCGCACCACTTCAATGCCTTCGACCGCTTCCAGTTTTTTAGACACATCATCGAGGCCGGACATGCCTTTAAGCAAATCTGATTGATCGGGATCACCCGTAATCACCATGGTGGAATGCCAACCGAGGCGGGAGAGTAACATTTTAAGTTGTTGATAAGTACAGTTCTGCGCTTCATCAATCACAATAAAAGCGTTGTTGAGCGTGCGGCCACGCATGTAAGCGACTGGGGCAATCTCGATATCACCATCGGCAATCAATTGACGCAACTTTTTAGGACCTAAGCGTTCCACCAACGCATCGAATAACGGCCGCAAATAGGGTGCCATTTTTTCTTCCAAAGCGCCTGGCAAAAAGCCGAGCGATTCCCCTGCTTCAATCGCCGGCCGTGTTAAAATAATCCGCTCCACTTGGCCGGCTTCAAACGCATCGACTGCTTCAGTAATCGCCAAATAGGTTTTACCCGTCCCGGCTGGGCCCACGGCAAAAACCAGCGCATTCTCACGGATGGCGGTTTGCAATTTTTCCTGATTGGGACTACGCGGGCGGATCCGCTTTAAATAACGCTGTTCGCGCTGGCCTTCCTTACCAATATTCATCCCCGCCAGTGGATCCCATTCAGGGTTGAAAGGATCGCCGCGCTTTTGCATGGCAGGCTCAGCCGGTATGTTCTCATTCGGAAATGGCACGATGCTGCGTTTTGGCATTCTTACTCCTGTTCCTAATGTAGATAGGGATTGGGACACGGCGAGCGCTACCGATGCGAATGATTTCGCAAACCATAAGAAGGGCCATCGTCAGATAAATCAAATGCTGCTCTTTGTCTCATTAAGGGTAACACCGATTCGTGATATTTTTGTTACAATGCTGGTGGCGCTTCTTCTCCCGCAACGCGAGTAATTAACGCCTCAATTGCCGCTATTTGGCTCCGTCCCATGGCAAAAACCACAATTAATTTTTTGGCCGCTTTAATCACGCCTGCCTCCTCGCCTTCCAGCATTGCCGCGACCATATCCGGATGCTGATGCGCATGCGTTTGAATAAAATCATCAACATCAAACATGGCAGCAGAATCACATTCACTACCGGCTTTAATGCCAAGATAATCTTTTATACCATCGCGAATTTCGAGCCAATATTTGCTATCAAAAGTCACGCTGTCCTCTGCGGGCAACACCTTTTTAGCTCCCGACATAACCGCAATTCCCATAAATATAAAATCGGTGAAGCAAGAAGCTTCTGGCAATCGATTATTATCAAAAGCAGAATCTTCTCCCCGAGCACCACAAATTGCGGCTTTAATTTGATTTTCATATTTAAAATATTTCATGCGCATAATTTATCATATTTTTGAACTTTATATAAATACTTGCATAAACCTTAAACAAACAATGATTTAGCATCAGCATTCGTCATTTTCTCTAAAATAACCTGCCCAGGTTTTTGTAAAATGCTAAATTGTACAGGCGCAAAATGCGGGGTGTGGCCGCGCAGGCCGTTGCCTTCCACTAAAACCGGTAAGGTTTGGCCGATAAAGCTGCTCAGCTTGTTAGCCAATTGCTGTGCCGCTTTTTCTCGCAAAGCTCCTGTCCGCTGTTTCCGCACCATAAACGGCACTTGCGGCATTTTGGCCGCTGGTGTGCCAGGGCGCGGTGAATAAGTGAAGATGTGTAGATATGTCAAATCGCATTCATCAATAATGCTTAGAGAACTGGCATGCATGTCATCGGTTTCAGTGGGGAAACCGGCGATGAGATCTGCCCCAAACACAATATCCGGCCGCATCGCTTTCGCGCGCTGCACGCAGGCAATCGCGTCAGCCCGCAAATGCCGCCGCTTCATACGCTTCAACACCATATCATCCCCCGCTTGCAGCGAGAGATGTAGATGCGGCATCAGCCGTTCCTGGCTTCCGAGCTGCACAAATAACTCATCATCCATCTCAACCGGATCGAGCGATGACAGGCGCAGGCGCGGCAATTCCGGCACCAAGCTCAACACCCGTTTAACCAATTGGCCAAAGCTGGGACTGCCAGGTAAATCATGCCCGTAACTGGTCAGATCCACCCCCGTCAGTACCACTTCTTGATACCCTTTATTTACCAGCAACCGAATTTGCTCCACCACTTGCGCCACGGGCACTGAGCGCGATGGCCCGCGGCCGTAGGGGATAATGCAAAAGGTGCATCGGTGGTCGCAGCCATTTTGCACCTGCACAAAGGCGCGGGTTTGCCCGTCCGCCATTTCGGTAATCAGATGCTCGGCGGTTTCCCGCATGCTCATAATATCATTCACCAGCACGCGGGCGGGCTCGAACCCACCTTGCAGATTTTCCCAGGTGCCAAAGGCCAGTTTGTCAGCATTGCCCAGCACATGGTCGACCTCGGCCATCGCGGCATACCCATCCGGATTAATTTGCGCGCCGCAACCGGTGACGATAATTTTAGCATCTGGCTGAGCGCGCCTCGCGCGGCGAATGGCCTGGCGGGCATCGCGCTCCGCCTCCACCGTCACTGCGCAGGTATGGATAATAACCGCATTTTCCAGGCCCACGCTTTGCGCGTGCTGTTGCATCACTGCCGATTCATGGTGGTTCAACCGGCAACCGAAAGTGATAATTTGAGGGCTTGCCACGGCCGCAATCTAGAAGATCTGCAGGCTTATGGCGATTCTTTTGAAATTATGCCAAAACCTATCATGCCGCGCATTTCCATCATTACGCCCGTTTATAACCGTGCTAGTATGGTGAGCGAAGCGCTGGCCAGTGTGCGCAATCAAGCTACCCGGCCTATGAACACATTGTAATGGATGGCGCTTCGACCGATGGCACGGTTGAAATTTTACAGCAAACACCCGGCATTATCTGGGAAAGTGTGCCTGATAAAGGTTTGTACGATGCCATTAACAAGGGTATCCAGCGCGCAACCGGCGATATTATCGGGCTGGTGAACAGCGATGATATTTTGCTACCCGGCGCGCTGCAGGTGGTAGCCGATGCCTTTACCGCCAATCCTGATATCGATAGTGTCTGCGGCAATGCCGCATTTTCCCGCTGGGATAATATCAATCAGACTTGGCAAATTTTTGAAATTTTACAGTCTAATCGCTTAAAACAGCTAGATTGGCAAATTGGTCTTAATGGCCCGTTGATCATCAATGCGCGTTTTTTCCGCCGCAGCTGGTTTATTCAAAACGGCTTTTTTGATACACGATACCGCATTGCGGCAGACCGGGAATTTATGTTGCGCAGTATGTTGAATTGTATGAAAACGCGGTCGATTGATCAGCCAATTTGCAAATATCGCGAACATGCCGGTTCGCTTACCATCAATCAAACGGCGGGCAATAATTTAAAAATCCGGCTGGAAGACCGCCATGTGGCGCTGCAGTTTTTAAACGATTCGCGACTTAGCAAATCTCAACACAATTTGACGCAACAATTTGTTAGCAAACAAATGGCTGTTTTAATTTGGCTGCAATTGCGGCAAGGCTGCTTGTTAAAAGCCTTTGAATTTGCTCTCAATGGTTTTAAATGCCTGCCGTTTTGGCCGTATCATTGTATTTGCGCCCTGCTGCAACGCGGACGGAATTGGACGTAATTCATTGCGGCAGCAGCTTTGAATGCCTAACTTAACTGGATGCAAGCTGCGTTGGCTGTACCGCCACAATACCCTTATTTAGATGCTTTAAATCCGACACAGCGCGCGGCTGCCGAAACTTTGGAGGGGCCGTTGTTGGTGCTAGCCGGTGCGGGCACCGGGAAAACCAAAGTTTTAACCACGCGGCTCGTGCATTTGCTATTGACCGGCAAAGCCAACCCCTCCCAAATTCTAGCCGTGACCTTTACCAACAAGGCCGCGCGGGAGATGAAGGAGCGCATGGCGCATATGCTCGGCCGTTCGGTCGAAGGGTGGTGGCTTGGCACCTTTCACGCGCTCGGCACGCGCATTTTGCGCCGCCATGCCGAAATGGTCGGGCTGCAACCCAATTTTACCATTTTGGATTCGGATGACCAGCTGCGCCTCGTTAAACAGCTCGCCGCCAGCCACAATATTAACGACAAACAAAACCCGCCGCGGATGCTCGCCGCCGTTATCAGCCGGTGGAAAGACCGCGGGTGGACGCCGGCTAAGGTGCCGCCTGGGGAAGTCGGCCAAATTGCCAATGGTAAATTGCTGAAGATATACGAAGAATACCAGGCGCGCCTGCAAACGCTCAATGCCGCCGATTTTGGCGATTTGCTGTTGCATAATCTCACCATTTTTCGTGAGCAGCCGGATGTGCTAAAACAATATCAGCAAACCTTTCGCTATATGCTGGTCGATGAATATCAGGATACCAACGCCGTGCAATATCAATGGTTGCAGGCGCTGGCGATGACGCATAAAAACCTGTGCTGTGTGGGCGATGATGATCAATCGATCTATGGCTGGCGCGGCGCCGAGGTTGGCAATATTTTGCGGTTTGAGGAAGATTATCCGGGCGCCAGCATCGTGCGGTTAGAGCAAAATTACCGTTCCACCCCGCACATTTTGGCGGCGGCCAGCGCGGTGATTTCGCATAATAGTGGCCGTCTGGGCAAAACCCTGTGGACGGAAGTTGATGAGGGCGACAAGGTGCGCGTGCGCGGCGTGTGGGATGCCGAAGAGGAAGCGCGCTGGCTGGGCGATGAGGTCGAAACGTTGCAACGCCAAAAGCGCGAGTTGAATGAAATGGCGATTTTGGTGCGTGCCGGTTACCAGACGCGGGAGTTTGAGGAACGATTTTTACAGCTCGGCATCCCTTACCAAGTGATCGGCGGCCAGCGATTTTACGAACGGCTTGAGATTCGCGATGCCCTCGCCTATTTCCGGCTGGTCAACAGCCAGCGGGATGATCTGGCGTTTGAGCGCATAATCAACCAGCCTAAACGCGGGATTGGTGATAGCACGGTGCAGCAATTGCACACGGTGGCGCGCGTGAACGGCACTGGGTTATTTGAAGCCGCCTGGGCGCTGGTGCAACAAGGCGATCTACGGCCGAAATTGCGGCAAACCTTGCGCGAATTTGTGGAGAATATTATCCGCTGGCGTGATCTTATCGAAAAAGATGTGCCGCATACCGAAGTCGCCGCGCAGATTTTAGAAGAAAGCGGTTATGTCGCCATGTGGCAGGCCGAAAAATCACCAGATGCCGCGGGCCGCCTCGAAAACTTGAAAGAGTTGATTAGTGCGATTGGCGAATTTCCATCCATGATGGCGTTCCTCGAACACGTCTCACTGGTGATGGATAACAACGAAAATTCGCAGGGCGCGCAAATTACTTTGATGACTTTGCACGGTGCCAAGGGGCTGGAATTTCCGATCGTGTTCCTGCCCGGCTGGGAAGAAGGCGTGTTTCCCAGTCAGCGGTCGATGGATGAAAGCGGCACGGCGGGATTGGAGGAAGAACGCCGTTTGGCCTATGTCGGCATCACCCGCGCGCGGGAAAAAGCGTATATTTCTTATGCCGCCAATCGCCGCATTTTCGGCAGCTGGACCAGCAGTATCCCCTCCCGCTTCGTGAATGAATTACCCGCGGAACATATTGATTCAGAAAATTCTGTGCCGCAGGTTGATAGCGGCTTTGGTGGCGGCTACGGCGGCGGCAGCGGCATGATGAGCGGCGGTGCCGGTTACGGCCAACGCGCCATTGGCGGCCCGTCGCAAAACGGTTACAGCCGCCAAGGCGCGCGCAATTCTAATTGGAAGGGCGATACCGATTTTGCCGCCGCCCGCATGGGTGAACGCAACAGCTATGGCTCCTCTAGCTACAGTTCACGTAGTGGCAGCAGCTCAAGCGGCAATAGCGATGTGCGCCGCATGCCGGTCAGCGAATACGATAATGTCTATGCGGGCTTGCCAAAAACCAAAATCGTCAACCCCGCCTCACCCTGGCAAATCGGCGACCGCGTCAGCCACGCCACCTTCGGCGATGGCACCATCCTATTAGTCGAAGCCGATAAACTCGACGTCCAATTCGATCGCGCTGGCCGCAAAAAACTCATGGCCCGCTTTGTGCAAAAAGCTTAAGCCGCTTTACGATATTGCATAATCCGTTTTTCGATTTCCGGGCGGAAGTGTCGGATTAGGCCTTGTATGGGCCAGGCGGCGGCATCGCCGAGGGCGCAGATGGTGTGGCCTTCGATTTCTTTGGTGACATCCAGCAGTGCGTCAATCTCTACCAGCTCGGCATTGCCGGTAACCATGCGTTCCATCACACGCCACATCCAGCCGGTGCCTTCGCGGCATGGCGTGCATTGCCCGCAGCTTTCATGCATGTAGAATTTGGATAGCCGCGCAATCGCTTTTACCAGATCGGTTGATTTATCCATGACGATGACCCCGGCGGTGCCGAGACCCGATTGCGCGGTGCGCAGGCTATCAAAATCCATCAATACCTTATCGCAAATATCTTTCGGCAACATGGGTGTGGAGGAACCACCAGGGATGACCGCGAGCAAATTATCCCACCCGCCACGCACGCCGCCCGCATGTTTTTCGATCAGCTCCCGCATCGGGATGCCCATCACCTCTTCCACATTGCACGGCGTATTCACATGACCGGAGATACAAAAGATTTTCTGGCCCGAATTTTTCGGCGTACCCAGCGCCGCAAACCATTCATGGCCGCGCCGCAAAATGGTCGGCACCACGGCAATCGTTTCGACATTATTGACTGTAGTTGGGCAGGCATATAAACCCATATTGGCCGGAAATGGCGGTTTGTTGCGCGGCTGGCCTTTTTTGCCTTCCAAGGATTCTATCAGCGCAGTTTCTTCGCCGCAGATATACGCGCCCATGCCGCGGTGCAAATAAATATCCATCGGCCAGCCAGAACCGCAAGCATCTTTGCCAAGCAAGCCCGCTGCATAGGCTTCATCAATCGCTTTCTGAACGTTTGATCCCTCGCCAGCGAATTCACCGCGAATATAAATGTAGCAGGCATTCGCGCCCATCGCGAAGCTGGCAATCAGGCAGCCTTCAATCAATTTATGCGGTTCATGGCGCAGAATATCCCGGTCTTTACACGTGCCTGGCTCGCCCTCATCAGCATTCACCACCAAATAACTCGGGCGGCCATCCGAGATTTTCGGCATAAACGACCATTTCATGCCGGTGCTGAAACCCGCGCCGCCACGGCCGCGCAAGCCGGAATTTTTAACATCTTCAATAATTGCATCGCGTCCCTTGGCCAGAATGGCGGCGGTATTATCCCAATCGCCGCGCTTACGGGCCGCCTGCAGGTCAAAACCTTCAGTGCCATATAAATTGGTAAAAATCCGGTCGGAATCGGCGAGCATCTTATGCTTGTTTTACCGCCCTTTTACTGCGGCGGCAATGATAGCCTTAAAGCTTGTGGCTCACACGTTAATGCCACTTGTAATTGCCGTAAGTATTGCTTGCGGGGAATTTCAACAACCCCGAATTGGCGCAAATGCTCTGTTTGAAATTGCACATCCAGCAACGTGAAACCCGCGGTTTGCAGGCTGTGCATCAAGATAACGAGCGCTAACTTGGAAGCATCCCGCATTTTAGAAAACATACTTTCCCCGAAAAATGCGCCGCCAATTGCAATGCCGTATAAACCGCCCACCAATTCATTCTCAAAATAAACTTCAAAACTATGACCATAACCGGCAGCATATAATTGTGTGTAAACATCAATTATTTGATTATTAATCCAGCTTTCCGGCCGCAGCGCGGCACAAGCGCGGATGACGCTGCGAAAATCACGGTTATGGGTAAACGCCCAAGCTGGATCGGTTAAATGATGGCGCAAAGTACGCAGCAGCCGTTTGGATGCGTGAAATTGCTCTAACGGTAACATGGCGCGTGGATCGGGCGACAGCCAAAATACTTCATCCGCATCCACCGTTTCCGCCATAGGGAAAATTCCCTGGCGGTAAGCGCTCAGCAATAATTCGGGATTAAGCATATTTTCGCGTTTTAATCCTTCTGAAAAAAGATAAACTGTAGCAAATAAATTCAAAACCAGTATGTTTTTCACAAATGCCAACCGATTACAGTTTGATACCAAGAAATCCGCTTGGCCAAACTGGCTTACCTGTTTGCTCATCTTCGTTGTGGCTACCCAACTTATCTATGAGGCCTATGGCTGGCAGGTTTGCGGCATTTTTTGCGGCGTGGATGATGATCAATATGTGCGGCTGTTAAAGGTTCAGCAGCTATTGGCTACTGGCGATTGGTTTAACCGCTATATTCTCAGCGGTCACCCACCCTATGGTATCGCCGTGATTTGGCCGCATTTCCAAGATCTGCTTATTATCATCGCCACGCTCCCTTTTTATTTCTTGATGCCACTGAAACAAGCGCTGCTGGCCTCAACCTTTTTACTGGCTTTTATTGAAAGGCTGATTATTGCCCGCGCCGCGGTCTGGGCTGTCGAAAATTTCAAAATTCAAACCTGGGATATGGTGCTTATCAGCCTGCTAGCCCTGTTTATTAATGCTATTTTTTACACTACCTGGTCAGGCCGCGCTGCCGATCACCATAGTACTTTTATCATTCTCTATATTTTGGTGTTTAGCAGTATCTGGCGCAGCCAAAATTCTGAACTGCATCATCCACAAAAATGGCTGATCGGTGCTGGAATTGCTTTAGGCTGCGGGTTATGGGAAGGCCAGGAATTTTTACTGATTTTGGCCTTGGTCTGCGTAACATTTGTTATTCCCTGGTTTTTTCATGCAACAGCCCAACTGCTCAGCGATTTAGCCATTTTGCTTTTATCCACCACTATTATCTTATGCTTAGGATTATTTTTTGAACATCCAATATCAGCGCTTTTTACGGTTGAAAATGACCATCTTTCGATCGTTCATATTGCTATTTTAAGTTTTGCCAGTTTAGTAATTGTTTTTTGCCAACTGCTTTATTCTACTTTTAAACTGACAAAAATTTGGCAAAAACTTTTAACGCTAGCTTTTTTAAGCATTACTGCTTTGGCTA
Source organism: Alphaproteobacteria bacterium (assembly GCA_965246945.1). Classification (GTDB taxonomy): domain Bacteria; phylum Pseudomonadota; class Alphaproteobacteria; order UBA11073; family UBA11073; genus CBDFFW01. Next base: position 980,203 of record CBDFFW010000001.1, on the reverse strand, counting down.
TTTTACAACTTGCTTTTCCCGAATTTTATTTGGGCCCGCTGAACATAATTTCACCCAAATTAACTTATTGGTGGGGGCAGTTTAATGTTGAATTCCAAATGGGAATGATTGGTTATTTTTGTTATGCAATTCCTTGTATTCATTGCATGATGTTGTGGTTCCGTATTCGGAAAAAAACAAGTTATGGTTTGTTTTATGAACTCAGCTTTGCCTTTACATTAATATCATTAACGATTTGCGCTTATATCACCGCCCGTTGGAACTACTATTTATATATCACAATTGTCATGCTTTTATTTATTATATTAAAAGAGCTGCAGTTTTTAAAAAACTCTTCCAAATTCATCCGCAGCACTATTTATGTTTTTCTGTTTGCCACCCTGTTTATCACTTTGAATGATGACCATGCCGTTTTAAATACAGAAGTTGCGGATCGCAATGCAACTTGCCACGAAGCCTTGGTTAAACAACTGGTCAATCATGCGCTTGACCCCATAATCGGCACAGAGCCCAAGCTTATTTTTATCGCTGCGAATAATGCGATGCCGATTATGTGGTTCACCCAGCATGGCGTGCTGACCAATAACAATGCCAACCAGCCGACCGAACTAATCAATTTAAATAAATTCTACCGCACCAATTCCGAACAGACGGCTTATAACATTATTCAAAAATATCAGCCGGATTATATTATGGTGTGTGACCAGGGAATTTACGAAAACCCAGAAAATACGAAATATAAAACCAGTCTGACTTCCTCCAAAATACCGGAAAATATTAACCCAAATCTTAATCTCAAAACTTTTATTGAAACTTGGCTGGCTAACAAACAGGGTTATGCCTGGCTCGCTGATTATCAAACAATGCCAACTATCACAAAGCCTGCGCCAATTTGGTATGTCATCAAACCAAAATTAAAATAGATTTTCTTTGCTTTCGCCGATGCTATTTTACATACTTTATAGAAATGTGCGGTTCTATCGTCCTCGTCCTTATTGTGCTCGGCGCTTAGCCGACATTATCATCCTTGCCCGCCTCGACAATTTATTCTCAACTTTAAAGCCAAGATGATGACGATTATGACCGCCTCTGCCCCAAATGCCACCACCGATAATGCATTGCAACTAACTGGTGCGGAAATTGTGGTCAAAGCATTACACGATCAGGGCGTTACCGATATTTTTGGCTATCCTGGCGGCGCTATTCTCCCCGTTTATGATGCGCTGTTTCAGCAGAATAAAGTTCGGCATATCTTGGCACGACACGAGCAAGGGGCCGGCCATGCTGCGGAAGGCTATGCCCGCAGCAGCGGTAAAGTTGGCGTTGTCTTGGTTACTTCTGGTCCGGGCCTAACCAATACCATCACGCCATTGATGGATGCCTATATGGATAGCATTCCATTGGTTTGTATTGCCGGACAAGTGCCGACGCATTTGATTGGCACCGATGCCTTTCAAGAAGCTGATTCAACCGGGCTAACGCGTTCTTGCACTAAGCACAATGTGTTAGTAAAAGATGTGAATCAGTTGGCCGCGGAAATTCACAAGGCTTTTCACATCGCGCGCAGCGGCCGCCCTGGTCCAGTGCTGATCGATATTCCTAAAGATGTGCAACTGACCAAAGGCACTTATACCCCACCGGCGGAAGTTAAAAAATATAAGACTTACCCGCACGTCATTACATCTGCCTCCAATGCCAAAATCAAAGCAGCTGTTGATCTGTTGCAAAATGCCAAACGCCCCGTTTTTTATACTGGCGGCGGCGTAATTAATAGCGGACCGCATGCTGCTGAAGCACTATGCCAATTGGTCCGCTTAACCGGTTATCCCATCACGCAAACCTTGATGGGCCTCGGCGCTTTTCCAGCCGAAGACCCACAATTCTTAGGTATGCTAGGCATGCATGGCACTTACGAAGCGAATTTGGCGATGTATCATGCTGATTTGGTCATTGCGATTGGCAGCAGATTCGATGACCGCATCACTGGCAAGCTGGCTGAATTTTCGCCCAATTCCAAAAAAATTCATATCGATATCGATGCTTCATCCATTAACAAAACAGTAAAGGTCGATATCGGCATTGTGGCCGATGCGGGTGAAGGCATCCAGGCGTTGTTAACCGAGTGGCAAAGTCGTTCTATAAATAATCGCACTGTCGCGGAACGCGTAAACGGATGGTGGAGCAAAATTACTGAATGGCGCGGCAAAAATTCGCTGCGTTACGACCAACAAGGTTCGATCATCAAACCACAATATGCCATCGCCCGCCTGGCCCATTTCACAAAAGGTGAAGAGCCGATTATCACAACCGAGGTTGGCCAGCACCAAATGTGGGCCGCCCAGCATTTCCCGTTTTACTCGCCAAATAAGTGGCTGACCTCCGGCGGTTTGGGCACGATGGGTTACGGTCTGCCCGCGGCAATTGGCGCGCAAATCGCTAATCCCAATGCGTTATGTATCGATATCGCCGGGGAAGCTTCTATCCTCATGAATATTCAGGAAATGAGCACAGCGGTACAATACCGCCTGCCCGTGAAAATTTTTATCATCAATAATGAATGGATGGGTATGGTGCGCCAATGGCAGCAACTAATCCATGGCGAGCGCTATGCCGAAAGCTATTCCAAAGCCCTGCCCGATTTCGTGAAACTGGCCGAAGCGTATGGGGCCAAAGGCGTGCGCGCCTCGAATGTGAGCGAATTGGATGGTGCCATCAACGAAATGCTAGAATATAACGGCCCGGTCATCGCCGATATCCGCGTGGATCCCAACGAGAATTGCTATCCCATGATCCCCTCCGGCGCGCCGCATTACACAATGATCTTAAACGATGGCAGCAGCGCCCCAACCGCGACGGTAGAGGGGCTGATGATGGTTTAAATAATTCGTCAATGAAATTGACGAATTAAATTATAAATTGTGATTACCAAGTCCAGATTGTTTATTTGAAAGATATGTAGAAGGCTTGCGCCCAGTATCTGCACAAAGTTCTAATTTATCTTTTGGAAGACGAAACAAATCAAAAGTTAAAAATCTTCCGCTATAATATTGACTATAAAACTCTCTATAGTCATTGGGAGAAGTAACATCTGGTGTAATACGATACATGCCATTATCTAACACCATTACCAAATGATCTTCACCTAAATATACTCTAGGAAAGCTGTCACCTGGAGGTGCTTCGACACGAATACCATTTTCTTCAACTTTTGATGCACTATAATAAGCTATAATATTTCCTACTGTTAAAGGCAGACATCTGCATAAATACATTTTGTTATGCAACTGCTTTTAGTTCAAGAAAAATATTTAACCATATTGCCGTTCCACCATCATTTTTTTGATTTCGCCGATGGCTTTGGCGGGGTTGAGGCCTTTGGGGCAGGTATTGGTGCAGTTCATGATGGTGTGGCAACGATACAAGCGGAATGGATCTTCCAGCATGTCGAGGCGCTCACCAGTCGCTTCATCACGGCTATCCATCAACCAACGGTAGGCTTGCAATAAAATGGCGGGACCTAAAAATTTGTCGCTATTCCACCAATAGCTGGGGCATGCGGTTGAGCAGCAAAAGCATAAAATACACGCGCTTGGCTCATCAATTTTATGTTGATCTTCCGGCGATTGCAGGCGTTCCCGCGTCGGTGCGGGTGTATCAGATTTCAACCAAGGTTCGATCAACGTATATTGGGCATAAATCTGTTTAAGATCCGGCACCAAATCTTTAATCACCGGCATATGCGGCAGCGGGTAAATTTTTACATCGCCCTTAATTTCATCAATCCCTTTAATACAAGCCAGCGTGTTTTTACCATCGATATTCATCGAACACGAACCGCAAATTCCTTCACGGCAGGAACGGCGGAAAGTCAGCGTCGGATCTTTATCATTTTTAATATGGATCAACGCATCCAGCACCATCGGCCCGCAATCATCCAAATTTACTTCAAAATTATCCAAAGTTGGGTTGCCGCCAATATCGGGGTTCCAGCGGTAAACTTTAAATTTCCGAATACCCTTTTTAGACTGCTTTTTACCAGCATCCAACGCCCAAACCCGCCCGGGTTTGACTTGCGATTGTTTGGGAAGGGTTAATTCAGCCATGACTCTTGGATTAGAAATAAGCCGATTAACCTAGCGCTGCAAGCATTAGGATGCAGAATTAAACCCGAGCGGCACCGAGCCCCGTGCTAGCGGAATTTGCTGATTGGCAGCGGGCCGCCAGCCGGACAGAAAAATCGCTTCTAGTGTGACAGTAATCCCCCCTTGTTCATTGACAAATTCAACGGCATAACGCGCTGCAGCTTGCGGCCAATAATTACGGGGCAAAATGCGGTTATCCCGCGCAGTAAGCATATTATTCAATCCTAACAAACGCAAATCGCGGATTAGCGCGAATAAGTTGGAATAATGCAATTCAACAGTTTCGCTATCCACCACCGGCAGCGCAAAACCGGCGGCTTGCATTAAGGCTGCCGCATCCGCGCGGTCAATCATCGGATGCACGCGCGGGCTCACCCCGCCGCGCACCGCAATTTCCGTTTCGGCTAAAATATGCCGCAATTCCACAAGGCTCTGCCCGCCTAGGAAACAAGCCAGGAACATACCATCCGGCTTTAACAATCTGCCTAACCGCAATAATTCATTTGGCACGTCATTGGCATAATGAAGTTGCTGGTAGCTGATAACAAGATCATACGGTATCGCCGCTAACCCTTCCCTTGCGGGAGGGTCGGAGAAATAGCAAAGCGATTGATCTAGGGTGGGGTTACTAATCTTGACATTCTGCTCCCACCCCGAAACGCTTATTGGGTTTCGACCCTCCCGCAAGGGGAGGGTTAGCAGTTGTTTCCCTTCCCACAAAGTATTATCAAAACTGCCTTTTAACGGTGCCAGCCGCGCCTGAATTTCATCAAGCAGCCATTCATCCAAAAAAGTTATTTCTTTCGCACGACGAGCAACCGCATGCGCGATGGCGCTTTCATCAAACAGCAAGGCCATAAGCACCTGCATCTGTAGCATATTGGTGAAATTCCAAGCGGTATAAATATACTTTTGGATCTAATAGTTTCACCAACGCGCTATCAGGTGGGTGCAGCCAATCATATAACCGGCGCATCAGAAACCGCACAGCCGCCCCGCGGCATAAAATCGGCAAGGCGTCCATTTCCATAGTGGTTAAAGGCCTAATTTTTTGATATGCGGCCAGCACGGCTTTGGCTTTGGTAATATTAAAATCATTGGGAATTTCGAAACACCAGGCGTTTAACACAATGGCCAAATCATAGGCTAGCAGATCGGTGCAGGCATAATAAAAATCAATCATGCCGGTTAACTGCGTGCCCATGAATAACGCATTATCCGGAAAGAAATCCGCATGAATGGTGCCGCGCGGTAAGATCGCCAATGCCGGCCATTGCGTGGCCAACCAATCCATTTCGCTATCCATAATTTGCTTTAACCCTGGCAACACTTCATTGGCCCGCGATGCACAATAAGCGTATAGTTGCTGCCAACCGGAAAGCGATAAAGCATTGGACCGCACCTGTGTAAAATCTGCCATGGCTTGATGGAATTGCGCCAGCATTCGGCCTGCTTCACCAGCATGCGCTACCTCTAACCGCTTATAGCTGCGTCCTTGTAAAAAGCTAATCAGCACGGCTGAATGCAAGGCCAATGGCCGAATAACCAAGCCATCGCGTGCTTTTATCGGCAATGGGGCCTGGACACCATGTCCGGCGGCGTGATCCATTAAGGCCATAAAATACGGCAAATCGGCAATATCTACAGTCCCTTCAAACAGGGTTAAAATATAACGCCCTTTAGTAGTATCCAATAAATAGTTGGTATTGCTAACCCCGTCAGCAATGCCCACACAGCTCACCACCGTACCGATATCATATTCAGCAACAAATTCGTCTAATGCTTCCGGCGTAACTACCGTGTAAACGGCCATTAAGCTACCCGCTCGGATAATTGGCGGGGCAGTTTAAAGACAGTGTTCTCGGTCGTCACACGCACTTCTTGAATGGTCAGCGTATAGCGCTGGCCCAACGACGCAATTACTTCATCTATCAGCACATCGGGCGCGGAGGCACCAGCCGATAAGCCTAAACGTTTAATACCATGTAAAGCATTCCACTGAATATCACTGGCGCGTTCAATCAACCAAGCCTGAGTGATACCATGTTGTTGACCCACCTCGACCAAACGGTTCGAATTGGAAGAACTGGGCGCGCCAATGACCAGCAGTGCTTCAGCACCCGCTTCTGCCACCGCTTTTACTGAAGCCTGCCGATTGGTTGTCGCATAACAAATATCTTCTTTAAGCGGGCCGACGATATTGGGAAATTTGGTTTGCAGATCAGCGACAATGGCCGCTGTATCATCCACCGATAACGTGGTCTGTGTCACATAGGCAACCTTATCGGGAGATGGTAATTCCAGCGCCGCCACATCTTCGCGTGTTTCAATCAGCGTCACCGCACCAGGCGGTAATTGCCCCATCGTGCCCACTACTTCGGGATGGCCGGCATGACCGACCAGAATGAGATGCAGACCATTGGCGTAATGCCGTTCTGCTTCGCGGTGCACTTTGCTGACCAGCGGGCAAGTCGCATCAAAATAATTTAACTGGCGTTCACTAGCCGCTGCTGGAACGGATTTAGGCACGCCATGCGCGGACACAATCACCGGCCACGGACCATCGGGAATTTCGTCTAACTCTTTAACAAAAATCGCCCCCATCGCGCTAAGTCGCGCCACCACAAAATTATTATGCACAATTTGATGCCGCACATAAACCGGCGCCCCAAATTTCTCCAACGCACGCTCCACCATCTGAATAGCGCGATCCACCCCCGCACAAAATCCGCGCGGCGCAGCAAGTAATAGGGTTAATGGCGGCTTCATCTTATTGTCATCCCGACGAAGGTCGGGATCCAGTGATAGTAAAGCGTCATGCGCAGCATGACTCAAACAATATATTTTGTGCGCTTTCAGCGCGCTTATTTTTCACTGGATCCCGACCTTCGTCGGGATGACAGGAAACCTTGCGTTTTTAGCATCGTATCCTTACCTCTAATTCACTTTGCATACTGATTTTTTAATCTCTTTCCAGCTGGAAAACGCGCCAGTGCGCGGGCGGTTTGTGCGGTTGCGCCATAGCATTAACGAGGCTTTGCAGCGGCACCAATATCCCAACACCGTGGCCGCTTTGACAGCCGAGGCGGCCACCCTGGCCCCTCTCATGGGCGGGTTAATGGATGAAAGTGGCATGTTTACCTTACAGGCTCGCGGGGATGGCCCGTTATCACTGTTGATTGGGGATTATTTTGCCCCAGGCGGCATTCGCGCCTATGCCCGCTTTGATAGCAGCCAGCTGAGCATTGTGCCGCAAGGCTTCGCGGAATTACTTGGGCATGGCCATTTGGCTTTTACTATGGATCCAAATGGTAGTGCCGAACAATATCAAGGTATCGTGCCGATTGAAGGTGCATCCCTTAGCAGCAGCGCCGAAAATTACTTTTGGCAGTCTGAACAAATTTATAGCCGCATCAACATGGCCGTCGCGCAAGATGGTCTGGAATGGACCACTGGCGGCATTATTTTGCAAGCATTGCCAGGCAAAGCAGAAGATGGCGACCGCGATCTCGATCACGCACCATTAGACTGGGATACCGTTTGTGCCCTATTAGCCACCTGTACACCAGAAGAATTGGCCGATCCGCAGCTTGACCCGCACACCCTGCTCTTCCGCTTATTCCATGAAATGGGCGTGCGGGTTTATGAGCCCACACCGCTGCAAGCGCGCTGCCGCTGTTCGTATGACCGCGCCCAGCAGGTGTTGCAAAGCCTGCCAGCCGCTGAACGCGCCGATTTAGCCGAACAAGGCCAGCTAACCATGAATTGCGAATTCTGCGGCACGGTTTACACGCTTGATGAAGCCGCTTTATCGCCACCCGCCACACTGTAATTGTTTACAGGCGCAGCGGTTTGGCTTTTAATCGGTCGATAAGCGCCCGTAGCTCAGTGGATAGAGCGCTGCCCTCCGAAGGCAGAGGTCATAGGTTCGAATCTTATCGGGCGCGCCAAATCATTAATTGCTGGCGATCATCGCCAACCCACTAATCGGAAAATCTGCGGCACTTAATTCAACAGTTTCTAAATTTCTTAATATTTCTGCCCTATCAGTCCAGGTGGCAGTTTCACCATCAATATCCGCCAACAAATCTGCATTCAAAACCCAGCGGCCATCAACCGTTAGCATCGGCTGTAGCACCCGTTTGGGATTAACGGTATTTAAGGCTTTCAATTGCAGCCAGGCGGCATGCGGCACAATTAGATATAACATTATGCATTCCTTCCAATTGCGGTTTGCAGCGCAACCATTCGGTTAAACATCTGTGTGCGTTTGGTGGCATTTAAACCTGCACCAATGTAAACAAATTTGGTGTATTGATTGGCGTTAGTCCCATAATAGTCTCTACCTACTGTTATGGTGGTGACCGACATGGAACCCGTAGCCGCCAGGTTTTGCATCAATACATTATTTTGATAAACATCGAAGCTGCCGCCAGTGGTGCGGTTGCATAGATGCCAGCCAGCGGCCTGCGTATAACCCGTGGTGCCCACTGTGCCACTTTCATTATTGGCATATAGCGTGCCGCTATAGTTGGGAGCCAGCAGCATACCAGTATCATTAAAACCAAGCGGCGAATTACCGCTGGCGATAGTTGTGGCATAATAACCAAACGAAAAACTGCCATGGCTAATGGTGCCGCCCACATCACTGGTAATCGCAATGGGTGCCGAAAAAAGCTTGCTGTTGGTATTGGATTTGAAACCATCCGCTTCACTGTAATCACCAGCAACCACATTGGTCAGCGTCATCACTACCGGCGTTGCAGTATCGCAGCGGTAGGCGATTTGAGTGGCCGCCAGCTGATCGCCTAAAAACGGGATAATCATGGTCAAATCATTCCACCACCCATCGGCTTTGGCACCGGTGACAAAACCGTTCCAGGCATTTTTACTGTTGATACTGATCGTCCCGCCATTGGCGGTGATGGCATTGAAATAAGCCTGCGCATCGGCATCTATACTCGCACCAATACTAACCATGCCGGTTTTTTTGGCCCAACGCCACCGGCTACGCCGGCCTTGATTGATCATCGCACGCAGCATTTACGCACCCACTGCGGGGGTAAAGTAAACCTTGCCGCCGGTCGGCGCGGTGGCGCAAATCACCGCCATATGGCTGTGCAGTTCCGTGTTGCGGGTAAAGGTTTGTTGGCTGCCGGCCGGCACGGGATAGCTGCTGCCGGTGGCCGCAGTTACGGTGCCATCGCCGCGCTCAATAAACACCGTTACATTGGTTTCGTTAAACACTACCACTTGGCCCAGATTACTATTGGCCAGGCTGATGCGCTGCGAACTGGTGCTTGGCGCGGCAACATTAACGGTCGACCCGAATTTAATGGGAAGCAGATTTGACATGAATTTTCCTTGTTGGATTAGAAAGGTGCGGAGAAATTTTCTAAAAATGGGAAATCGGCAATAATAATTAGCAGCGATTTTAAATAACCGCCAATATAGGCGTCTTCCCTGCAGCATTACCAAAAAATAGGAATTTAGTCAAGGCATAATTATTTAAAATCTTTAAGGTTAAAGACTTATAGCTTTAACAAAGACTCTTTATTGGCCTCGACAAATATTAAACATGCCAAAAAATTATGTTTAAGATCTAAATAGTAACCAACGAATCAACAAAATTTGAATATTCAAATACAAGTATGTTATTTATAGCACTTCTTTTTAAAAACTTTCTAATTGACTGTAATTATTGTATAAAATATTTATATAAAATTACATTATTGTCTTGCCAGCCCTTGCAAGTTATCACCTGCAAACCTATTTTATTATTATAGAGTTGGCTGGGTCGCTTGGCGATAAAACCACCTCTATCAACGTTGCGTCTTACCCTATTCATTCCTTTTTAGCTGCGTTTTCGAAGCGATCGCATACAGGCGGTCTTCTATCGCGGCTCTTCCCTCGCGCGGTCATAATGGCCGTGCTTCATGACTAACAAACTCAACTAACAGTTTCGCTTAATGGAGCAAATTATGACAAATCCAGTACCCATCACAATGCCCGAAATGGAGCGGCTGGCGCATTCCTTTGCCAAATCCGGCTTGTTCGGCATTCGCACATCAGACCAAGCTTTATCGCTTATGGCCATTGCACAGGCAGAAGGCATGCATCCGGCCATTGCCGCGCGTGACTATCACATTATCCAAGGTAAACCGGCTTTAAAAGCCGATGCCATGCTGGCGCGCTTTCAAAACAATGGCGGCAAGGTGGAATGGCACGAATATACCGATCAGCGTGTGGCGGCGACCTTCAGCCATCCATCGGGCGGCTCAGTCATCATTGATTGGGATATGCCGCGGGCCAAGGCGGCGCATCTCGGCGCACGCGATATCTGGAAAACCTATCCGCGCCAAATGTTGCGGGCGCGGGTGATTTCGGAAGGCATTCGCACCGTCTTTCCTGGTATTGCAGTCGGCATGTATACGCCCGAAGAAGTGCAGGATTTTGACGAACGGCCCATGCGCACTAAGTCAATAGACGTTGTGCCAAAAAATGTGACCATCGAGGACATCTCGCCGCCGAAAGTTGAACTGCGCCAAGCAAAAATTGCCGCGCCGATCAATCCGGCAACGGGCGATGCCACGCCGCAAATGCTTGCCGTTCCGGTCAAAAAAGATGGCGAGACCGCAGATTGGCTCAGCTGGGCGTTAGGCTACGCCGAAGCTTTGAAGCTTGCGGCCGATAATGTCGCATTTGAACAATGGGTGGTCCTGAACTTTGATCACTTGGGCAGCATTTACCATGCCGCACCGAAACTACACAAAAAACTGCTACTCACCATTGAAAAACGCCGCAAGGAATTGGCACCGGTGGACGCAAAAGAAGCGGAAGAAGTCCAGGCGGCTTAGTTATCCCTCTCCCCTTGCGGGAGAGGGATAGTACTTGCCAGTTAATTCTTCATCAACCGTTGCCACCAGCCGCTTTTGCGGTCTTCACCTTCGGCCATACTGCTGGTAACCGGCATACTGTCAGACGGTAGTTGGGTAGCGTTATTGTTTGCGCTTGTAGAAATTGTTGGTTGCGGTGTTGTTATTTCCGGTTTCATAGCAGATGGATCACCTTCCGCGCGCTTTTGATTGGCAGCACTAATCGAGGCGCTATTGTGCAAAATTGGCAAGGCATCATTGGTGGGCATACCACCGGCCAAACCGCTTTCCCGTGTCATTTCGCCAGAAACCACTTCAGGCACTGGTGCATCACTGCGGCTGCGTCCACGTCCCCGCCGTTGACGCGGCGCACGCGCTTCGCTTGGCACTGGTTTATCTGATGTTGATTCAGTACCGAAAGCGACTATCGCTGCAACTGCCGGCGTTTCGATGTTGGCTTCACCAGCACCAAGTGCAGCCCCGCGCCCGCCGCGGTCACGCAAACGTTGCCGACCAGTAACGGCAGGCACTGCGCCTGCTTCACTTTCTGGCAACGCATCCATTTCGTCACCACGGCCAGATCGGCTGCGGCCGCGCCCACCCCGCCGGCTGCGGCGTGAACGGCCATTGCGGTCAGCATCGCCGGTATCGTCTAACATCACTTGATTAAGTTCGCCGTCATCACTGGTTGGCTGGCTGCTCTCCGCACTGGCATCGAACGGTAAATTGTATAGATCCACATCTTCCAAATGCACCGTGCCACTTTGATCCAAAGTTTTATGGGCGCGATTGGCTGGCGGCGCGGTTGCCATTTTAATGCGGTGCCGTTCAATTTTATATTGTGCCAACGCTTGCGTATCATCCGTTTGGCACCGCACCTGCACATTATACCGCACTTCCAAATCATTCAGCTGATTGCGGAAATCATTTAACAATAACAAGGCAACTTGGGTATGGGCGTAAACAGTTAAGCGCTGACCAGCCGAACGGGATGCTTCCGCTTCCAAAGCCCGTAGCAACTGCCGTGCCGTAGATAATGGGGCCCGCGTATAACCACTGCCCTGGCAATCTGGGCAAGTCATAAAATGCGATTCGACGACCGATGGCCGTAAGCGCTGGCGCGATAATTCCATCAAACCAAAACTGGAAATGCGGCCGGTTTGATAACGCGCGCGGTCAATCTTCATTGCATCGCGCATGCGGCGCTCAACCCCGATCCGGTGACGGTGATCTTCCATATCAATAAAATCAATCACAATCAAACCCGCTAAATCGCGCAAGCGTATTTGGCGGGAGGCTTCGACAGCCGCTTCCAAATTGGTGCGGTAAGCCGTTTCTTCAATGTTGCGTTCACGCGTCGCGCGGCCGGAATTCACATCAATCGCCACCAACGCTTCTGTTTGGTGAATGACCAAATAACCGCCAGATGGCAGTTGTACGAGCGGGTTGTGCAAATCTGTAATTTGTTGATCGACACCGTAGCGCGCAAATAGCGGCACCGCCTGATCGTATTTTTTCACGCGGTTCATTTGCTCGGGCAGCAAAATCTGCATAAAGCGGCAAGCTTCATCATAGGCGGTATCGCCGGTGATTAAAATTTCGCCCACCTCATCGGTGAATAAATCACGAATGCTGCGTTTGATCAGATCGCCCTCTTCGTAAACCAGTGCCGGTGCGTTGGAACGCATGGTCACTTCGCGAATGCTATCCCACAGGCGCAGTAAATACGTTAAATCGCGCGCGATATCTTCTTTGCCCGCTTCCAAACCGGCTGTGCGCAAAATCACGCTCATGCCATCCGGCACGCGCAAATCCGATAAAATTTCTTTTAAGCGGCGACGGTCATTGGGATTGGTGATTTTCCGGCTTACCCCACCGGCCGATGGCGCATTAGGCATTAAGACACAGTAACGGCCAGCCAGTGAGATATAGGTCGTGGCCGCCGCGCCTTTAGTGCCGCGCTCTTCCTTGGTCACTTGCACCAGCATCACCTGCCGGCGCTTAATCACTTCTTGGATTTTATAGCTGCGGATTAAATTGCGGCGTTCACGGGCAATGCGCAGTTCCGATGCTTCGGCGCTTTCACGCGTTAATGGCCGTTCTGGACGCTGACGACGAACTTCGGTAATATCTTCATTTGGAAAAACGGTTGGAAAACTTTGGTTCTCCAACATTTCATTAATTAACCCATAGTTATTTTGCACCGGTACAAAATTTTCGGGTGGCTGGCCCAGCATTTGATCCACCAAAGAAAGTATGATTTCTTGGCGTGATGCTGGCAGTGTGACCGGATTTTGCGCTTCATATAATGCCTGGCTGGCATCATGATAATTCAACCTTTGCGGTTCAGCAGCAAGTTCCGCCGGTTCGCCCACCTCAAAATCTTCATCTTCGATATCAAGATTATTCAAAAAATCTTCATCTGATTCTTCTAATGCGGTACTGCTAGTATGCGGTAAATCATCCGCATCATTTTCAATCGCGCGCAAAGCAGCCGTTAACCGGTCACGATCAGCCGTTGGAATTTTATAGTAATCGACATGAATTTCCGGCATCGGCAAAAATGCCATGCGTTCAGAACCATATTCCAAAAACGCCGCCTGCAAGGATGGCTCTACCCGCGACACGGCGGATAGATAAATATTCCCTTTAGTCGGCCGCTTGCTGGTATCCTCAAAATCGTAATCAATTAAATGGTTGCCATCTACCACAGCAACATGCACTTCGCCAGACATACTGGCATCAATTAACATGCGTTTCATCATATATACTCCGTCACCGGACGGAAGGCGGCTTGCGACCGGAGCCGCGGCGGCCGGTGCTTTAGGTAAACAGATCGCGCTTCGCCGCGCGGCATCCATTCACAAAGGTTTAGTTGGCCACATTTCGGCGCGCATTGATAGCGTCGCACGGGTAGTGTGGCAAAGTCGCAACAGGACGGTAGCAGCCGCGTTTAAGCCTGACAAGCCCATTCTATTAAATTTTGCTTAATTTGCCTTATCCACTGCATATTCCGCGAATTTACTGGCATAATATGCAGTGAATCGGAATTGAGATGCAGCGCAGCTGGCTAAATTTAGGTATTATTGTGGGCTTGGCGGCTTGTCTGCCGCTCACTTTACACGCTCAAACTTTGCGAGATCCGAATGATAGCCAAGCAGTTGTGACACCTCCACCCGCTACCAACGCACCGCAATTATTGCACGATCCAAATCCGCCTGCACCGCCAAAAGCAGCAGCTAAAAAGAATGTCAAAGTTGCGCAGATTGGAAAACCGGTTTCGCCTGCCTTGCCAAAGAATGACACTGTTACCCCGGCTGCGATAGTTGTGCCAAATACCAACGATATCAGCACACCACCAAAAGCAGTATCAAAAGGTAACAAGTTAATTGTTATCGATGCCGGACATGGCGGGCCAGATTCAGGTACTGTTGGGGTAAACGGCCATTACGAAAAAAACCTTACCCTCACCATGGCCAAACAGTTGCGTGAGCAGTTACAGGCCAAAGGTTACAAGGTTGCGCTGACCCGTGACACTGATGTTTTTATTCCATTAGCCCAGCGCGTGAAAATCGCCCGCAATAAAAAAGCCGATTTATTCGTCTCGCTCCACGCCAATTCAATGCCGGAAGAAAACAGCGCCCGCGGTTTTTCGATTTATACTTTGTCTGATAAAGCATCAGATGAAACAGCAGCACGCCTAGCCGCTAAAGAAAACAAAGCCGATTTAATTGGCGGGGTGGATCTAGGCAATGTTCCGCCAGCGGTCAGCAATATTCTGCTCGACCTCACCTGGCGAGAAACCAATGCGCATTCAATTGTTTTGGCCAGCGATGTAGTGCAATCGCTAAAAACTTCACAAATTAAAACTTTGGATGGCCCCATGCGCTCAGCCGGTTTTGCGGTACTGAAAGCACCGGATATGCCATCGGTACTGATGGAAATGGGCTTTCTTTCAAATGCTATAGAAGAAGCACAAATGTTTGATCCGGATCACCAATCACAACTCGCCAAAGCCATGGCCAATGGGATTGATAACTTCGTTAAGGATGCGCTGGATTAATGTTAGCTGATAATTTTACGGCAATCCATGCTCGCATTGCTGCAGCGGTAAAAAGCGCCAATCGCCATACTGATGACATTCACTTAATTGCCGTCAGCAAAACACAACAGCCAGAAGCAGTGCAAGCAGCCATCGATATCGGTCAACGCAGCTTTGGCGAAAACCGTGTGCAGGAAGCACAGTCTAAATTTCCGCGTCTAAAAAATGCTTATCCAGACTTGCAACTACATTTAATTGGGCCCTTACAAACCAACAAAGTAAAAGTCGCAATTGAACTATTTGATGCCATTCACACGATTGACCGCAATCGCTTGGCCGCTAAAGTCGCCGATGAAATACAGAAACAAAACCGTCAACTTACTTGCTTTATCGAAGTAAATACCGGCGCTGAACCCCAAAAAGCGGGTGTGCCCCCTCAAGATCTTCCTGACCTGCTGCATTTTTGCCAGGAAGATGCAGGACTAAAGATAACGGGTTTGATGTGTATTCCACCTGCCGATCAAATCCCAGCGCCACATTTCAAGCTGCTCGCTGAACTTGCCAAAGAATATCATCTGCCATTGCTCAGCATGGGAATGAGCGCGGATTTCACAACTGCTATACAATATGGCGCAACGCATATTCGTGTGGGCGCTGCCCTTTTTGGTCACCGTGTCGGATAATAGCGCCCGCCGGTGGCAGGATATGGTGTGCCTGTGGTGGTTGGCAGGGTGATCGGCAGCCCTAATAGACTACGCACTGCCAAATAACCCCAAGCTTGCGCTTCGATAAAATCACCTTGCCAGCCAAAGGCTTCAACCGGCTGCACAGGCACAGCCAAAGCCATCTTTAATGCTGCCAGCATTGTTTGATTATGTCGCCCGCCCCCACAGATCAGCCATTGCTGGGGCACTGCTGGCAATTGCGGCACCGCAAATACCACCAGGGCGACCGACAAAGCCACCAATGTTGCCAGACAATCCAGCAACGTCAGTTTGTTATCGCTAATCAACTGCAATGCTTCTGTTTTAATGGTATTCAAAACAGTACGTTCGATTGCATGCGGCAACGGTTTGGTTAATAGCAACAACCATTTTTGCATCAGTTCAAACTGAATAGTTCCACTTGCGGCAAGCCGCCCGCCTTTATCATACATCTGGCTAGTAACGGCTTGCAGCACATCATTGCACAACGCATTACCCGGCCCGATATCGCTGGCCCAAATCAACCCATCTGCACCCAGAAAAGTCAGATTGCTGATCCCGCCAATATTTAAAAATGCCAGCGGTTTTGGTAATTTCGCGGCTAAGGCGGCATGATATAATGGCACCAAGGGCGCACCGCGCCCGCTTAACAATATATCGGTTAAACGCAATTCAGCAATGACCGGAATGCCGGTTGCTATGGCCAACGCCGCGCCATCGCCTACACACAATGTCTGCTTCTGTTCCGGCGCATGCCACAAAGTCACCCCATGCAAACCAATTAAATCAACATCACCCGCAACTAAATTTTCCCGGGTTAATAATTGCTGGATGGCCTGCACATGCAATTGCGTAATTTCAGCAGATAATGCCGGCACATCCGGGTGATCGGGCTTGCCCAAAATTTCATGCAAGCGCGCCTGCATATCAGCCGTATAGGGTAGTATAAATGTCCCAGCCATTTCAATAATCTGCTCGCCATCCGTTGTGATCAGCGCGACATCAATCCCATCGAGCGATGTCCCGCTCATCGTGCCGATAGCGGTATATAATCTGCTCATCCCTGCGCCTGATACCAGTAATCAAACACGATCAAATTCCACAATTTTAACTGATACGGTTTGCCGCTTTCAAATTCCTGCACCAGTTGCCGCACGAATGCTGGATTACAAAAAAACTGCGCAAATCCACTTTCTGGCAAAGCCCGCACCTGCGCTTTTAATTCATGCCGCAGCCAATACTGCAATGGCAATTCGAAGCCCTGTTTTTTCCGCCAGATAATTTCGCGTGGCAACCATGGCGCCAAAGCCATTTTCAACAAAAACTTTAACCGGCCATGCGGCATCAACCACTCTGTGGGCAGACTGTGCAACCAGCTGAACAATTCATGATCCAGCCACGGCGCACGTGCTTCCAAGCCGTAAGCCATGCTGGCGCGATCGACCTTCACCAGTAAATCATCCGGCAAATAACGCGCGATATCTACCTGATTGGCTCCACTGGCCAGATTACTGGCATAAGCCCATATCGTCTTATCTTGCGCTTGGGCCACGCTGCTGAATTGCGACAGTGACGAGCCTGAAAACTTAACCAGTTCATCAGTGGGTGACCGGAATTCCGGCCGCCATAACTGCCGGCATTCCGCATCTGTAAACACGGCAGTGCTATCGGCATAGGCTTGCACCATATCTTTTGTCGTCAGCAGCATATTCAAGCGTTGGATTTGATTGCGGCGGGTTAGCTGCGGCGGCAATGCCGATAATATGGTTTTAATACCAGGCAGGCCGCGCAGCCAGCCAAACTGCGCCAATGCCTGATAACGACTATACCCGAATGCCGCTTCATCACCGCCATCGCCGGTTAACACCACTTTAACATGCCTGGCGGTTTCTTCTGACAGCGCGAGCGTGGCCAATGCCGCTGGATCCGCAAATGGTTGATCATATACGCGCGCCAATTCCGGTAAACGCGCTAGTAAATCTTGTGGGCTTAATTGAAAACTGCGGTGATCCGTTTTGAATTGCTTAGCCACCAATTCGGCTTGCGGTGTTTCATCAATATAATGCCCCGTAAAACCGATACTGAAAGTTGGAATATCCCGCAGTCCAGTTTGCGCCAGCGCCGCAATCACCGCGCTGGAATCGAGCCCGCCCGATAACCACACACCAACCGGCACATCGGCCACCAACCGCTTGCGACAAGCTTCCGTAAAACGCGCACGCACTTCGCCCAAAATATCCGTTGGCGGATGACGGGTTGACCGCGCTTGATTGGGTGTAGGTAATTGCCAGTAAGCTTGTGGTTCTCCGGTATGGTCAGCACCAATCATGGCATAATGCGCTGCGGGGAAAACTTGCGCTTGGTGATACAAGGTCTGCGGCGCTGCGATATACTGGTAACGCATATAATAGGTGAACGCGCTGGTATCCCAATGGCGATTATCAAAACCTGGCCATTGCTTAAGTGCTTTTAGTTCGGACGCAAATACCAATACGCCATCCAAAACTGCATAATATAATGGCTTCTTGCCAAAACGGTCTCGCGCTAAAAACAAATTTTGGTTTTTAGTATCCCAGATCGCCAAGGCAAACATGCCGTCCAAATGCTGGCAAATTTCTGTGCCCCAGGCAGCATAGCCGTTTAAAATAACTTCCGTATCGCTATCGGTATGAAAAATATAGCCGAGCGCTGATAATTTTTCGCGCAATGCACGATAGTTATAAATTTCGCCATTAAACGCAATGACATAACGGCGGCTGACATCCCACATAGGCTGCCCCGCGCGTGGGTCTAAATCAATAATGCTTAACCGGCGATGAGCAAAACCAATCTGGCCATCACTCCAAATCCCTTCACCATCCGGCCCACGATGGGCGATGCATTGTGCCATGCCTTGCAAACGCGCATCGGCACCCGTGATTGGCGTATGGCTGAAAAAACCGGCAATGCCGCACATGCGTCAACTGTAAACCGCTGCTTGCCGTGAAACAATTAATGTTTTGCTTAATGTTTGTTAGGCACAATCGCCGTATTGGCTTTGGCGCTCGGCTGCGCTGGAGGCGCAAGCGTTTCTGTGGGTGCGGGCGGCGTGATACTGGTCGGTGCCACCGGCGCTGGTGTTGTTGGCGGCACAATACTAACAGGCGCTTCCGCTGCAGGTGATGGCTGCGAGGCAATGCTGGTTGGCGCTTGTGTTGCGGGCGGCACAATGGCGGTCGGTGCTGCAGCTGGCGCTGAATGGGGAACTATAGCGCTATCATTGGTTAACGGTGCAGCCGGTTGAATTTGGCCGGTGGCAGCCGGCGGCGTAGCAGTGGGTACAATGCTAATGGGTGCGACTGGCACATTTTCTGTTACCGGTTTATTTACTGGCGCGGTCATCACTGCCGATGAAATCTGCCCCGCCGCACCCATTTGTACCACCGCTGAAACCGGTGCCAAAACCACATTCGCATCCGCAAAACGGCGCTGCCAGGCAACCAAGCGTTCTTGCATCAATGGTGTGGCATGCGCAATCCCCACGGCACGGCCTTGGCTTTTGGCTTTGGCCAATAAATCTGCCATGGCCAAATCAACCGCATCGGGATCCTGCACGGCATCCAATATCTGGCCAACACGCGTGTATGGCAATTGCCATTGTTCGATTGAAAGCAAACTGGCGCTTTCGGCCACCGGTGGTTCTACCCATAATAACCCACGCTGGCTTAACTCTGCCATTAATGGCTGCACATTATTTTCCTGCCGCAAAAAGCGGTTACCTTGCTGGCCCAGAATACCGCAATACCCGCCGCTTTTGCCTAAAGTTTGATACAGGCGGATTTGATTGCTTGGCCAATCCAAATCGTTGCGCAAAGCTAGCGGTCCGGCATCGTTATTACTTATTTGGCCAGCATCTAAATCCAGTTGCAGCAATGTTTCAAAACCTAATTGCCGCGCTTGCGCGTTCAGCGTTAATATATCGGCACCGTAGGGGGTAAAAGCCAAGGTAACATCGCGCGGCAAACCCGCGATTAAATTTTGTTCTCGCCCTTGCTGATAGCCGAAATCGGTTAAAACAATGGCAATGCGCGGGCGCGGATCGGCCGCTGGAAATGGCCGTGAATAAATCTGCCAGGGACTGCGGCCATTGGCATCTTTATGCGGCAATGGACCGTACGGCGAGTCCTCGCTCATCCCAGGTTGGATCAGCGCTTTCAATAAATTATCTACCGATTGCGGTGTAACGGCCATCACCTCATTGGCAATGGGCGATGATTGCCCATTAGTTGCGCCATCCAATGGCTTAGCCTGCGAAGCATCTGTTCCTTCTAGCTGGCCATTTGCTTCACCGACTTGCGGCGCAGCGGGTTTACCATCTGCTGCTGTAATTGCATGTTTGGCAGACTGTATTTCATCTTTTTGCGTTTTAACCGCAGGTTCAATTTGCGACTTGGCAACCGGTTTGATGGTGACACTATTATGTTCACCAATTGTCAACTGCGCTTCCGGCATATGAGTTAGCTGTGGCGGCAGCCGGTTGGGCGCTTGCCACAACCAACCGATAAAACCCAATACCGCCAAAATAAACACCGCATGCGGCACCACCTGCCACATCGCTGGCCGCACGGTCATACCGGAATTGGTTTGCTTCATTGCCTATTTTACCAAGGCCAGACCATGCACCAAATCCAATGCGCGGGCGAGTTGGTAATCACCAGGATCACCAATTTTCACCTGATCATCTTTATCATCAGCGGGCGGTGCTTTATCTTTTTTATCGCCTTTTTTACCAATTTTTTCGAGCTTCTCTTTCAAACTATCCGTTACCGACGGCGTGGCTGGCGTTGCTTTGGTGCCATTCGGATTGGCCAAGGCATTTTTGTAATCCGCTTCATGCAGCGTTAAACCGGCTTTGATTTCTTCCAGCTTCGCCGGTAATACTTCGATATCCGGTTTAATTCCGGTTGCTTGGATGGAACGGCCGGACGGCGTGTAATATTGCGCAGTGGTCAGACGAATGGCCCCGCCCGTGCTCGCCACCGGCATCACGGTTTGCACCGAGCCCTTACCAAAACTTTGCACGCCCATCACCACGGCCCGTTTATGATCCTGCAAGGCACCTGCCACAATTTCAGAGGCCGAGGCGCTGCCCGCATTAATCAAAACGACCATCGGCAAATCTTTTTTGGCTAATGGTTCGCCGTTATTCACGAACGCCCGATTTTCAGTGGGATTGCGCCCTTTCACGCTCACCACTTCTTTATCTTTATCGATAAATAGGCTGCCGACACCAATTGCTTGGTCAAGCAAACCGCCTGGATTATTACGCAAATCCAACACAATACCAGTAACCGCTTTATTATCTTTATCCGCATTGGCTTGCAAATTGTTCAAGGCTTCGCGCACACCCGTTTCGGTTGCTTCGGTAAATTGCGTCACGCGAATATAGCCGATATCATTTTGTTGGCCGCGGCGGTCATATTTAACCGATTTAATTTTAATCACATCACGCGTCAGCGGTACATCGAACGGTTCGCCGCGATCCCGTACAATCGATAGTGTGACACGGCTTTGCGGTTTACCGCGCATCATTTTAACCGCTTCATTCAGCGTCAACCCAATCACTGGTTTTTGATCGATGGCGACAATCAAATCGCCTGGCTTCAAGTTGGCTTTCGCCGCCGGCGTGTCATCAATCGGCGAGACAACTTTCACTACCCCATTATCGGTGGTAACTTCTAAGCCCAAACCGCCAAACTCGCCTTTGGTTTGGACCTGCATATCGCGAAATTCATCTTCATTCATATAGCCAGAATGCGGGTCTAGGCTGACCAACATGCCGTTAACCGCGGATTCGACCAGCTGTTTATCTGGCACTTCTTTCACATAATCGCGGCGCACCCGCTCAAATACTTCAGAAAACAGCGCGAGCTGTTTGTAAGTATCATCGCCTTTATCATCCGCGGCCGCTTTGGCTGGTGCCGGTTCCGGCGCCGTATATTCACGCGCATAACTATAAGCAGTATAACTGGCAAAAGCAGTAACAAGGGTAACAACAGATGTTAAAATTATGCGGCGCATGGTGACTCGATCGTTTATTTGGGATTAGCATAAACATAGTTTGTTCAACTGTTAAGCCGAACCTTTAAAAAAAATGCTTATGGTTTAATGGTCATTGGCATGGTTTCAGCCCGCAACGCAGGATGGGCCGCACCTTGCAATTGCTGCCACAGTTGCGGCCAAGTAAATCCGTTCATGCCCAACACACCACCAAATGACTTCAACATTTTAGATAGTGGAAATTCTGGTTCCGGCAATTCAACAATGCCAAGCACCGCTTCCGGCGGCAATTTCAAGGCCGCTTTGACCGCCAGTACCGCATCATAAAAAGTGCCTAGCTGGTCAACCAGGCCCAATTCTTTGGCCTGAACACCGCTCCACACCCGTCCGCCAGCGATGGTTTCCAACTTGGTAATATCGATTTTCCGGCCTTTGCTAACGCGTTCTAAAAATTCTTGATAGGTGTCATCGGCAATGCGGGATAATTTCGCACGCTGTTGCGGCGTAAAACCATGGGCAAGCGAGCCGATATTGGCCATGTCATCCGTGGCCACACCGTCCCAATGCACTTTATGCTTTTCGCTTAACGCTCCGATGGTCAGCTTGCCGGCAAACACCCCAATCGAACCCGTGATCGTTGCCGGATAAGCGATAATCCGGTCGGCATCCGCACTCACCCAATATCCGCCGGATGCCGCCAAATCGCCCATGCTCACAATCACGGGTTTACCCGCCGCCTTGGCGCGCA
Organism: Alphaproteobacteria bacterium; assembly: GCA_965246945.1. Taxonomy (GTDB): domain Bacteria; phylum Pseudomonadota; class Alphaproteobacteria; order UBA11073; family UBA11073; genus CBDFFW01. The sequence continues at coordinate 957,653 of CBDFFW010000001.1, read as the reverse complement.
GCACGCCACGGCGAATGGTCTCGGATGCCGTGGTGCTGCCACCTGGTGAATTCACGCGGAATAAAATGGCCTTTACATCCTTATCTTCCACCGCATCTGCAAACGCTTTGCTGATGGTTTGCGCGTCAAAAGTGCCCTCGCTGAAACCGCCGGTGCTGGTATTGCCAATCTCCCCTTCCCCATCAATAATAGCAAAGGCACCGGCCATTTTCACCGGTTTGCCAGGGGCCGCCGGTTGCGCGGCATAATCGGCCAGATCAACCAATTCGCCTTGTTTGGGCACTTCATCGGCATAGCCGATTTTATCAATCAACTGCTTGGCCAATGCTGCTTTCGCGCTTTCCGGCCCGACTGCTTGTTGTTGTTTCAAGCTGGCAACCGTTACATTTTTGCGGGTTTCGGCAATCGCGCCCAGCAGGTAATCATTAATGCTGTTCAGCAAACTGGTTAACATCCCACGTTCTTCATCACTCATCGCGGTGCGGGTGCCCAAATCTGGTGCCGATTTATAAGCTTCGCGTTTTTCAAATTCTGGCAAAATGCCTAAATCATCAAACAATCCCCGTAGATACGGCTGTTCCATCGCCAAGCCGACCACGGCAAACCCGCCCGCCGGTTGCACGGTGATGTGATCAGCGGCAGTGGCCACAAAATATGCGCCCGTGCCGCCAGCCAATTCGCCCATGCTATCGGTGAAAAATTCGACACGTTTGCCATCGCTTTTCACACGCAACAGCGCCGCGCGTAATTCCTGCATCTGGCCGATGGTCAGCGGGTTGCCCCATAAATTTACATTGATCTGTTTCACGCGGCTGTCTTTACGCGCGGCTTCCAAACTCAGCACAATTTCGCGCATGCCCAAATCCTGGCTAAACGGTGTGCCCGCCAGCGGATTATGCGCATTAGTCTCGGGAATGGCATCGGCCAAATCCAACTGTAAAGTTATGGCTTGCGGTAGCGCTGCGGGCTCAAAATGATGTTTAAAGTGATTAATGGCAACAATGCCAAAAATAATCAGGGAAACAGTCAACACACCGAGCGCTGCCAGCATATATAAAAAGAAACGGCCGAGAGATTTCATATCTGTTTTGCATAACTGACCTAGCGCAGATCAACAAGCCATTCGTTTGCACAGGCAAGCGCTTTGCGAAATAAAGTGGGCAATTGCGCTTTCAATTTTGTATCCGGCGGCAACCAAACTTCGTTTGCATTTACTTGGTAATTTTGCGGTGCCGCCGCGGCCAGCACATTTAACTGCAACCGCATATGGGTGAAGACATGGAGCACTTGCCCAAGTTCCTGCCACTCAATGATTGCCGATGCGAGCTGATGATCGCTTTCATTGGGCCGCAATGCCGTGCTTGGTAGCCCCAGCAAACCACCCAGCAAGCCGCTTTCCGGCCGTCTTTGTAGCAAGATTACGCCATCTGTGCGCCGCAAAATATAAGCATTGGCGGTATGATCCGTTTGTTTGGTTTTCGTAGCCTTGCGAGGATACTGCTCCTGCACACCCAACTTGAATGCCTGGCAATACTCCCGCCACGGGCACAGCATGCAGCGCGGTTTGCGCGGCGTGCAAATCGTCGCGCCAAGTTCCATCAATGCTTGAACAATATCACTGGCATGTTGGGTATCTTGCAAGGCCTCCGCATATTTTTCTAACTCAGCCCGATTTTTCGGCCATTCACTTTCAATCAAATAAACACGCGACAATACACGGGCAACGTTGCCATCAACCGCCGCCACCGGCTCACCAAACGCAATCGCCGCCACCGCGCCGGCAGTATAATGGCCAAGCCCTTTGAGCTGCATTAGCGCTGTTTTAGTTTGCGGCCACACACCGTGATGTTCTTCAACAATCGCCTTCGCCGCCGCTTGCAAATTCCGCGCGCGCTGATAATAACCAAGGCCCGCCCAGGCGGCCGCCACTTCTTCCCACGGCGCGGCCGCCAAAGCCTGCACGCTTGGAAACAATTTTAGAAACTTTTCATAATATGGAATGACTGTTGTCACCTGCGTCTGCTGCAACATCACCTCCGACAACCAAATCGCATACGGGTCCCGCACCCGCCGCCACGGCAAATCCCGCTTGGCCTGGTGATACCAAGTTAGCAGCGATTGAGTTAAAGCATTGACCATTTCACACGCGTCATCCCAGCGCAAGCTGGGATCCAGACTTCCCTATCATCTAGCTAAACATCCGCCAGCCTAGATGCCAGCTTTCGCTGGCATGACTATAGTTAATAAGCCCGCGCAAAAATAGCTTCAGTAATTGCCGGTTTGCCAGTCAGCACGCATTTCGCGCCGCTCGTCAATTGCTGATCCAGTGGCAAACAACGGACGGAAACTCCAAGTGGTTTTAGGATGGTTTCCGTTGCTTCCTCATCCCCGCTCCACGTGGCACGAATGAAACCGATGCCGTTGGTGAAGCCATTATCGCCCTCTTCTTTGAAATAAGTTTCAAATGCAGCGCGGTCAGTAATATCCGCGCGCATGCGGGTGCTGCGATAAGCGTTAGCAGCGGCAAACATCCCCGTTTGCATTTCTGCCAATAAACCGGATACCTGGCTGCTAAATTCTTCGCGTTTAATAAATAATTTTTTACCGGCGACATCATCCCGCCGTGTTACAGCGACTTGCCCCTGTTCCATATCCTTTGGGCCGACTTCCACAATCAACGGCACGCCTTTTTTAATCCATTGCCAGCGTTTATCGCCCGCCTGAATATCGCGCTTATCAACTTTAATCCGGAGTTTTTCGCTCATGAATTCGCTGTCTTGTAAACCCGCTACCAGTTCAGCAATGTAGGCATGCACCGCATCCGTCTGTGCCGCGTCTTTAATAATTGGCACAATCACAATTTGTTGCGGGGCCATGCGCGGTGGCAGTTTCAGCCCATCATCATCTGCATGCATCATTACCAGCGCGCCAATCAGCCGCGTGGTCACCGCCCAGGAAGTAGTGTGACAAAATTCCAGTTTGCCATCTTTGGTTTGATATTTAATGTCCAGCGCTTTGGCAAAATTTTGGCCCAAGTAGTGCGAAGTGCCCGCCTGCAATGCGCGACCATCTTGCATCATCGTTTCCAGCGTATAGGTATCCACCGCGCCAGCGAACCGTTCGCCCAATGATTTTTTGCCGAGGATCACCGGCATCGCCAACCAGTTTTCCAGCAAATCTTCATAGCCGTGTAAAATCTGCACGGTTTCGCGCACCGCATCCGCCTCATCCGCATGCGCGGTATGCCCTTCCTGCCACAAAAATTCGGCGGTACGCAAAAATGGCCGTGTGCGCATTTCCCAGCGCACCACATTGGCCCATTGGTTCCACAGCAAGGGCAGATCGCGATATGATTGTATCTGCTTACTCATCGCCTCGCCGATAATGGTTTCAGAAGTTGGCCGCACGATGAGCGGCTCTTCTAATTTGCTGCTCGGATCCGGCACCAGCTGGCCGTCCTGATTAATCAACCGGTGATGCGTTACCACCGCCATTTCCTTGGCAAAACCATCCACATGCGCAGCTTCTTTTTGGAAATAACTTAAAGGAATAAAGATCGGAAAATAGCAGTTTTCATGGTCGGTCGCTTTCAGCATATCATCCACCACGCGCTGAATACGCTCCCACAACGCATAGCCCCAGGGCTTGATCACCATGCAACCGCGCACACCCGAACTTTCGGCCAAATCAGCACCTTTAATCACTTGTTGATACCATTCGGGGTAATTTTCCGCGCGGGTCGGCGTGATGGCCGTTTTAATACTCATATCACTGGTTTAATGCGCGGTTTTTGACTTGTCATCCCTGGCGCGCATAAATTGTGATTCTAATGGCTTTTGAAATATTAATGTGCCCGCCCACTTATTACGGCGTGGCCTATGTGATCAACCCGCATATGGAGGGCAATATCGGCCATGCCGATCAAGCTTTGGCGCAGCAACAATGGGACACATTACGCGCCATAATCGAACAAACAGGCTGCAAAACTGTAACTATGGCACCGGTTAAAGGCTTACCAGATTTGGTGTTCACCGCCAATGGTGGTTTGGTTTGGCAGCATAAATTTGTGCTGCCACGTTTCCGCAATATTCAACGGCAGGGTGAAGAGCTTCTAGATCTAGCATGGGCAGAAGCCAATGGGTATGAGGTTTTGGATGTCCGCAGCATTCGCCCAGATTTGTTATTTGAAGGCGCGGGCGATGCCTTATTTATGCAAGACGATGCCGGATATTTTCTGCCCAAATTATTCATGGGTTACGGCCAGCGCAGTAATGATGCCGCAGCGGCCGCCCTGGCCAAATTACTGGATATCGAGGTCTTCCCCATTCGGCTCACCACCGGCGAATATTACCATGTTGATACCTGTTTCTGCCCATTGCCTGGCGGCCGCCTGCTGTATTATCCTAAAGCGTTTGATAACAATAGTCTGGCAATTATTCACCGTGAGTTTCCAGAAAATAAACGTTTTGCGGTTTCCGATGCGGCCGCTGCTAAATTTGCGTGTAATGCGGTTTCTCCGTCACCAACCGATATCATTATGAATCAAGCGGCCGATGCCCCATTAGAGAATTGGCTAATGCAACAAGGTTTTACATTGCATCAAACCGATCTCAGCGAATTTATGAAAGCTGGCGGCGCGGCCAAATGCTTAACATTGCAAATTGGCAGCCCTGCTAAATAATAGTTTTGCCCGATTGCTGCATACCAATAGTGGCTTTCTTCGCCAGCATTTCACGCGCGGCATGTTCGGTAAATGATAAGGACAGCAATCCATTTGCTTCATTATTCATGCGAATATCATCGGCGACCAGTTTAAATTTCCCCACAATCGCCGTTCGGAAATTGGCTACTTCATCAATCTGTAAATAAACAGGGTGTGCTTCTTTTTCCAAAGTCCAAACATAAAGCGAATTGGCTTTTGCTTTGTGAAGCACCAAGCACAGTTCTTTACCATCACGCATATCAAAGCCAGCATAAATTTGTTTGGGCAGTTTAGCCAAATTTGGCTTTAAATGCTTATGGTTAAATAACATTGAATGTCCTTCGTTTAATCAGGAAATTTTCGCACAGAATGATTAAAATTTTATGTATTAAACGCTCGGTCCAATTGTTTTCGGCTTCACATTTTCCCAACCATTGCCCATGCTCACCAAACAGCTTTGGCCATTCGGCATGGTTAGCAACACGGTAAAGGTTTTGCCTTCATTGCTGCTCAAAATTTCCAAAACTCCACCATCGGATGAAACGCCCATGCCAATCGTGCTTTCCTGATAGCGTGTTTCCAATTTTTTAACGACTTCACTACGTTGATTGCACATCATTGTTTGTGCCGCGCCATCTTTGGCTTGCATTGTTTCCGCATTCACCGGTGCGGCCATTGGCCCCAATAGCATGGCAGCCAGTAATCCCAAATATGCTTTCCGCATGACACCCTCCTTGCTTTGCGAGGTCAACACCACCTTCTGGTGACGTTTTTAAATTGCCGCGTTTTTGTTAAGTAAAACGCTATGGTTCATCATAGCATCACAATCATTAACGTTTTCCTTCACAAACCTAGCATTTTCCTTAATTTGCGGGCTTTTATATAAATTTCATAAAACTGTCAAAAAGGTGATTAACTTATAAATAAACTAAATTAGAATTTGGCAATTTTGACTGTCCGCCATGAGTGTGATTGGCACTTCCGCTTCGGCAATTTCAATTTTGATTAAAGCCAATGCCAAACCACCAATACGGCTGCGAACCTCACCAACCATTTGGCCGGCGGCATTTCGGATGACTGTACCGGCGCTTGGTGCCTCGCCAGCAAATTGCAGCGTATAACTTTGGCGTTTTAGCAAATCGCGGAAAAACATGCGGCTGCACATTTCCTGGCCCAAATAACAACCTTTGCTCAGGCTGATACCATTTAATGCATGTAGCCGAAACTCCATCGGCAAGGCCTGCTCCAACACCATATCGCGGCTGCCATCGGGAATTGCCAATTTGATACGCTGTTGATCATAACTTAAAAATTCACTGGTTGACGGTAAAGCCACCTCTTTAGGCAAATAAACACGCTGTCCCATTTCAACATGGCGGGGATCAGAAGAGGCTGCAACGCTAGCGTCATCCCAGTGCAAGCTGGGATTCAGCCGAACTTGATTATTTGATAAACTGGATCCCAGCTTGCGCTGGGATGACAACATGTGCTGCTCAAATAAATAGTTTAGTTTTGCAATTACCTGCCATTGCGCAGTTTCATTAGTAATCTCAACTTTATGCCGCATCCGAAATTGTACCAGCCGTTTTTGTAAATCTTCAATCCGGTCGGCCTCGCCATCAATTAGCCAATCATCGCCCAGATTAATCACAAAAAAATCATGCAAAAATTTGCCTTGCGGGGTTAACAAACAGCTGTAAATCGCTGGCTGTGTCTGTAGCAATTCAATATCCTGGCTAATAATCCCCTGCAAAAAATGCTTATCCGCCCCGCGCAGCCGCAAAAAACCGCGATTGGGCAAGAGAACGGGAACAGCCATGATGCTTTATATCAGCATTATAATCGATTAAACAAAGTTTGTGCGCACCCAATCGCCTCAACATATTTTACTAATCACCGCCAACCGGCTGGGCGATGCCGTATTAACTACCGGTGTGGTGCAAGAATTATTAAACCAATATCCAACCGCTGAATTCACACTGGTCTGCGGGCCAGTGGCCGCGCCGCTGTGGCAAATGTTTACCAGATTAAAAATCATCACCATGCATAAGCAGAAACGCAGCGGACATTGGTGGCAATTATGGCAGCAACTAATTGGCATCCGCTTTGATTGGGTAATTGATTTTCGGAATAGTTTGGCCGGCCGTTTGCTGCGTAAACGCCGTTATACTTCGCCAGTAAAACGCGGCGAACAAGAACATACGGTTGAATACCTCGCCCGCACGGTTGGTTTTAAAAAACCGCCCACCCCTAGTTTAACTGGCGTACACTTTCCAAATTATACTTTACTCACCAATCAACCGATTTTAGCTTTGGGCCCGACCGCCAATTGGCGTGGCAAAATCTGGCCAGTGGAGAATTTTATCGAATTAGCCAATGAACTTACGAAACCAGATGGCATATGCGCGGGTTGGCAAATTGTTTTGCTGGGTGCGCCAGGCGAAGAAGAGCTAGTTAATCCTATTACAACGGCGCTGCCTACCGCGTTTAACTTGGTTGGACAGCTTAGTATTCCTGAAACCACTGTGCTATTGCAGCAAACCAGCCTATATATTGGCAACGATTCTGGCCTCATGCATTTAGCTGCCGCCCTTGGTATCCCCACCCTGGGCCTCTTCGGCCCCAGCCGCCTAGCACACTACCGCCCTTGGGGTACACATGCTGCTTATGTGCAAACAGATTTATCCTATGATGAACTCATCAGCGCCCCCAATTACAATCACCGCACCACCGGCACATTGATGGCAAGTTTAAGGGTGGAGAATGTCTTGCACGCTGTGAACAAACTGCTGTCATCCTCGCGCGCCAGCGCGGGGATCCAAACCAGCAATAGATCCCCAGCCCTATGGGCTGAGGATGACAACCAAGCTTAAGCAGTTTATCAAAATATTGTGACCGCACTCTCCATTGTCATCCCCGCACATAATGAAGCAGCACGCTTGGCCGTGTTGTTGCCGACGCTGAGTTTTGCCAATGAACTGATCATCATCGCCGATCGCTGCACAGATGAGACGGTGACAATTGCAAAAAGTTTCGACGCAAAAGTCATTGAAGGCGCTTGGCCGTTGGAGGGCGAACGTCTTACTACCGGCTTTAACGCGGTGAGCAGTGATTGGATTTTGCATCTAGATGCGGATGAACAAATTCCCGCCGTCCTCGCCCTTGAAATACAAAATACCGTTCAGAATTCCATCGCGGATTACCATCACATCCTGGTCGATAATTATATCGGCAATCACTTGGTACGGCATGGCTGGGCGGGCTCATTCGGCACGAGCAAAGTTGCGCGGCTGTTCCGGCGCGGTACCAAAAGCTACGGCAATCAGCATGTTCATCCCGCCGCCAAAATCACTGGTACCATGGGCGCAGATTTAACCATGCCACTTATTCACCATGTCGATGACAATATCAGCGATATGCTCGCGCGATTGGATCGCTATACCACTTTGCGCGCCAAAGATATCCGCGCAGGTTTAATTAATGTCAAACGCGAAACATTAGCCAAAAATGTGCAACGCTTTTTCACGCGCTTTTATAAAGCTTACTTCAGCCGCCATGGTAATAAGGAAGGCGGCTGGGGCATTATTATCGCCCTAATGGCCGGATTATTCCCACTTATCAGCTACTTAAAAGCCAAATTAGAAAGCTGATTAGATAAAATTTGATTGCAACAAGTTTGGATTATATGGTAAATTTAAAGCATGGTTTCAATCACTTTTGATACACTGGGCAGTGCTAACCGGCTAAAAGCCCATGGCTTCACTATGGAGCAAGCGGAAGCAGTGGTTGCTGAGTTAAAAGAAGCACGCGATTTAGATCTGGAAAATCTTGCAACAAAAGCTGATTTGCAATTGGCTGTTTTACAATTGCAAAACCAAATCAAAGATTTATTTATCAAATTGGGGGCGATGATTTCTGCGCTTGGCGGATTATTGGTAGCCATTAAATATTTTGGCTAAGAACACTTGCATTATTTATCAAAATCTGCTTATTTATAGGTATTCCCTAACAATTTGGAGATAGGGCGCGGTGCCGCAAGGCCCCGCGACAAAAAACTTATGTCGGATACAACGGTCACGCGCGTTACGCAATTGATTGAACCCGCGCTAAAGCATAGCGGGTTTGATCTCGTGCGCGTGCAGCTCAGCGGCGGCAATACCCGCCCTGTCTTGCAAATCATGGCTGAGCCGATTGAACAGCGCATGATGACTGTCGAAGATTGTGCTGAAATCAGTCATTATATTTCCGCGATTTTGGATGTGCATGACCCCATCGCCAATGCTTATGCGCTAGAAGTCAGCTCCCCAGGCATCGACCGACCCCTCACCCGTTCTAAAGATTTCAGCGATTGGACTGGTCACGAAGCGCAAATTGAAACGCAGTTACCAGTGGAAGACCGCAAACGCTTTCGCGGCATCCTCGGCGGTCTCAATGATAATGAAGTGCAGATTACCGTTGAAAAAACAACCTACAGTATCCCTTTCCGCTTGATCACCAAAGCGCGTTTAATCCTTACAGATGCGTTGATTGATGATGCGCAATCCCGCCTTAAACCCGCAACCAGCGAAAACAGCGAAGCAGAACCCGAAATTACCGCGGCACCGCCTAAGCAGGCATCTGGCCGCAAAGCAAAACTAAAAGAAAAACAGGAGTAAATCCATGGAACTATTACACATTGCCGATGTGGTCGCCCGCGAAAAGGGCATCGACCAGCGCGAAGTAGTTGACGGCTTGGAACAGGCATTGAGCAAAGCGGCCAAAGCCAAATATGGTGCCGATCACGATATCCGCGTGGTAATTGATAACCGGTCGGGCGGCGCAAAATTCACGCGTTACCGCGAAGTGGTGGCGGATGGCGAAGTAGCCCATGAAATTCAGCAAATCGAACTAACCGATGCGTTAAAAGAAAAACCTGGTGTGGCGATTGGTGATTTTCTAACTGAAGAATTGCCCCCGATTGATTTCACCCGCTTGGGGGCACAATCTGCCAAGCAAATCATCATCCAGCATATTCGCGATGCCGATCGCGGCCGCCAGTTTGAAGAATTTAAAGACCGTATTGGCGAAATTATTATAGGCACGGTGAAACGCGTGGAATACGGTCATGCGATCATCGACCTGATGGGCCGCGGCGAAGGGATTATGCGGCGCGATGAAATGCTGCCACGCGAAAATTACAAGCCAGGCGACCGCGTGCGGGCCTATATCTACGATTTGCGCCCCGATGCGCGCGGCCCGATGATTATGCTATCCCGCACCCATCCGCAATTCATGGCGCGTTTATTTACGCAAGAAGTCCCGGAAATTTACGATGGTCTTATCGAAATTAAAGGTTTGGCGCGTGACCCCGGCAGCCGGGCGAAAATGGCGGTTTATACCCGCGAGAGTTCGATCGATCCGGTTGGTGCTTGCGTGGGGATGCGCGGTTCGCGCGTTCAGGCTGTCGTTGGTGAATTGCAGGGCGAAAAGGTCGATATCATTCCATGGACTGCCGATACTGCAAACTTTGTCGTGAATGCTTTAGCACCTGCACAGGTCGCGAAAGTCGTGCTGGATGAAGAAGCTGGCCGCGTGGAAGTGGTGGTGCCGGATGAGCAATTGTCACTCGCTATCGGCCGTCGTGGGCAAAATGTCCGTTTGGCATCAATGCTAACCGGTCTAGATATAGATATCTTAACCGAAGCGGAAGAATCTGAACGCCGCGCGAAAGAAACCAGCGAACGCACTGGCTTGTTTATGGAAGTATTGGATGTGGATGATGTCATCGCGCATTTATTGGTCGCCGAAGGGTTTACCAGCATTGAAGAAGTTGCCTATATCGAAACCGATGAACTGGCCGGCGTGGAAGGCTTTGGCCCTGAAATCGCCAGCGAATTGCAGGAACGGGCGCGTAACTATTTGAATGCTGCTGCCGAAGTGCATCAAAAAGAATTGGCTGATGTTGGCGTGGCTGAAGATCTGGCGGCATTTGAAGGGTTAACCCATGAAATGTTAATCGCCTTGGGCAAAAACGATGTCAAAACTCTGGATGACTTTGCCGATCTTTCTAGCGATGAATTAATCGATTTCGTCGGTGCCAAAATGAAACGCCCCGAAGCCGATGCCCTCATCATGAAAGCGCGCGAAGGCTGGTTCGCCGATGAAAATGCTGAAGCCAATATGGAAAACGAAGGCGATCCCAATACTTAAGTAGTGTATACGTCATCCCAGCGAAAGCTGGGATCCAGATATGCGATGACAGATGCTTGCTTTTAATCAGTCTGGATGCCAGCTTTTGCTGGCATGACACCTAACGCATTCATCATCACTGGCACAGATACGGATGTTGGTAAAACATTGGTAAGTAGCGTGCTGTTGCATGGGACAAATGGCACCTATTGGAAACCACTGCAATCCGGCACGCCCACCGATTTTGAAACCGTGCAGCAACTAACCGGCCTGCCGCCTGAACATTTTTGCCCGCCCGTTCACTCATTCAAAGAACCTTTATCACCCCATCGCGCTGCAGAATTAGAGAATGTAGAAATTGATCTGGCGCGTTTGCAGCAATTACCAGATTACCAGCATGGACCATTAATTATCGAAGGCGCTGGCGGCGTAATGGTGCCAATTACCCGCGATTATTTGCAAATTGATTATTTTAAAGCGCTTGGCCTGCCCGTTATTATTGTGGCCCGCACCCAGCTTGGTACCATCAATCACACGCTGCTAACCATCGAAACTTTGCGCACACGCCACATCCCCATCGCCGGCATTATTTTCAATGGCCCACCCATGCCGGATACCCAGCAAACGATTACCGAAATTAGCGACATCCCCCAAATTGGCCACATATTCACCTTGCCACATTTGCCGACCAGCACCGATTTGCCGCAGTTGTGGCAAACCAGCGGTTTAAAAGCTTGGTGGCATGCTCAATAAAAAGCGCCACAAAGCGGCGCTAAATTGATTGATATAAGTTTAGATTAAGCGGCCGCTTTTTCTTGGATCCAATCACGCACCCGCTCGAATGCTTTGGCTTCTAGTTGCCGGACGCGTTCGCGGGAGATGTTGTGGACGTGGCTGAGATCTTCCAGTGTTGACGGCTCTTCCTGCACACGGCGGGCTTGGAAGATCGCTTTCTCCCGTGGAGTAAGCTGTTCCATCGCCTCATCCAGCAATTTTTGCTGATAGCTACGTTCATTGGCGGCAATCACGCGATCGCTGAAATTAGCGCTTTCATCGGCGATAAAATCGCCCCAACTATCTTCACTATCGCTGTTCAACGTGGTGTTGAGCGAATAATCCGCCCCGCCCAACCGTTGATCCATGGAATTCACTTCCGCTTCGGTTACGCCCAATTTTTCGGCAATCGCGCGCAGGTTTTCTGGCGAAAGCGCCATATGTTCGGTCGCGTCCAATTTGGTGCGCAATTTTTTCAAATTGAAAAACAGTTTTTTCTGACCCGCAGTGGTGCCGATTTTCACCAGTGACCAGCTTTTCAGGATATATTCCTGCATCGATGCTTTGATCCACCACATGGCATAAGTTGCCAGGCGGAAACCCTTATCCGGATCGAATTTTTTCACGGCAGTCATCAGGCCGATATTGCCTTCAGCGACCAAATCACTAATCGGCAGGCCGTAGCCCTTATAACCAAACGCGATTTTGGCAACAAGGCGCAAATGGCTGGTGACCAGTTGATGAGCGGCTTTGCGGTCGCCATGTTCCTGTAATTGTTTGCTTAAGACAAATTCATCATTCGCCGTCAAAACTGGGAATTTCCGAATTTCTTGAAGATAGCGGGCCAACCCCGCTTCACCGCTGACAGCGGGAAAGGCAGATACATTGGGCATTTGAGTTCGAGCTCCTTAGACGCTCTTGGTTTTGCAAAATCACACCCCACAATCGGGCATGTGATGGTACTTCTTATATAGCACAAACAGTAAAACTCGACAAGGGGTAATTAGCACTCGGGGCGCAAGACTGCCAATTAATTTATATGAAATATTCAGCTATTTAGCAAAACGCATGAAATTATTTACCAACATTTCATATAATGGCCGCTTGAAACCAACAATGCGTTTTGGCGTGTCTTTTAGCGGCACAAATTTAAAATGCATAAATTCAATAACGCTATGCGCATCCGGCACAGTGGGCGCATGCGGCAATACCGAATCATTTAATTTCACCGCAAACCATTTTTGCCGCTGGCCGCGAAAACGGCCATAAATCGGGTGATTGCCCATATGCGGCGGAAAATCATATTGGAGCCAATCGGGATATTCACCCAGTAAACTTACCTGCATCCCCAATAAACCGGTTTCTTCCGTTAATTCCCGTTGCGCAGCCACCCATGGGTCTTCCCCAGCATCAATGCCGCCTTGCGGAAATTGCCAAGCGCCTGGCGCATCATGCCGCTCCCCCACCAGCACTTCACTCGCCTGGTTAAAGACAACTAGGCCAACGCCTAACCGGTAAGGATCACCCTGCTGATTAAATGGATAGGTTTTAACCATCGCTGTTTAAAACAGTTTCAACTTCACTCAAAAACTCGGCCAGCGCAAAGGGCTTGGCCAGTATCCGGTCAATCACATGGTCCAGATGCACGGCGCGGCGGCGTTCATTGGCAAAGCCGGACATCAGGATAATTTTAACATCCGGCGCAAACAGGCTGGCCATCAACCCCATTTCAATGCCGTCCATTTCCGGCATCACAATATCGGAAATTAACAAATCAGGCGGCGTTGCCTGGATTGCTTCCAAGGCTTCTTGCGGCGTGGCAAAGGCCGCTACATCATAATTGGCTTGTTGCAACGCATGCTGCAAAACGCCGAGCAGCGCGGCATCATCATCCACCAGCACAATTTTTTTCATCTTACCGGCCAAAGAACACACCCGTTAGGATATAGTTAAATAACAGGATAAGAATAGAGGATGAAACCACTGCATTGGTGGTGGCGCGCCCCACCCCTTCAGCGCCTTTGCCAGAATTAAAGCCGTAATAACAGCCCATCAGCGTTACAATCAATCCAAATACTGCTGCTTTAACCAAGCCTGAAACCACATCCATCGTCTGCATAAAGCTCCAGGTATTATGTAAATAGGTGTAGGGATTAAAATCCAAGCGGTAGACAGCGACAATAAAACCGCCGAAAACCCCAATAATATCGGCAATCAGCACTAAAAATGGCAGCATCATAACGCCCGCAATCAAACGCGGGGCGATTAAATATTTAAATGGATTGGTCGCCAAAGTGGTTAAAGCATCAATTTGTTCGGTTACGCGCATGGTACCAATTTCGGCGGCGATTGAAGCACCAATCCGCCCAGCCACCATTAAACCGCCCAACACCGGCCCCAATTCCCGCGTAATGGATAACACAACCACCGAGGCAATCGCACTTTCCGCATTCATGCGCGCAAAACCGGTATAGCTTTGCAGCACCAGCACCATGCCGGTAAATACGGCGGTTAGGCCCACCACTGGCAGCGATAGATAGCCGATATCAAAAACCTGCTTGCGCAATTCGCGCCAGGAAATCGGCGGCCGGAAACAATGCGAAATCGCCGTAATCGCGAACCGGATTAACTGTCCAGTAGCTTGAAAAAAACTTAATAGCTGGCGCCCAATCAGCGCCGAAAAATCTAAAACCGCAGTCATTCTATTGCTCTAGGCCAAAAGCAAAGCAGTGGCAAGTTCTCTGGCCTCATCATAATCCTGTCGCAGAATGTTTAATAAAGTCTGATCGTTTGAGCATCCTTCGACAGGCTTAAAATGGGGCCGATTATTAAATCAGCTTTTATTTGACAGGAGCGCGTGAAAACATCTTATCTAAAACTGCCGTGGAGAGATGGCCGAGTGGTTAATGGCAGCAGACTGTAAATCTGCCCGCGTGAGCGTACACAGGTTCAAATCCTGTTCTCTCCACCATCCGCCTTCGCTAATTTTGCTTTAGCAAAATTTAGCTTCGGCGAGACTGTGTCGAGCTGAAGCGTGCGCAGCGGATGCCTCGTCGAAGTGAAACGAAGACGGGCGGATTATCATGTATTATGTTTATATTTTACAAAGCCTCAGCGCATCGGAGCATTTTTATACTGGTTATACTACAAATTTAGTAAAAACGTCTTAATGAACACAATTCCGGTAAATCAATTCATACAAATAAGTTTAAACCCTGGAAAATTAGAAGTTTTATTTGTTTTGAAGATAAAGACCGTGCTCAAAAATTTGAAACATATCTTAAAACGTCATCTGGACGCGCCTTTATGACAAAACGGTTTTGAAATAAAGTAATATATGCACTGTATAACCAACTTCTTATCAAAAACTTCAACAATAAAGAAATTGAATAAAATTTGCCTCAAATCAGAAACATTGTCATTTTTTGTTAATAACTACACATTATATTGAGAGTAGGAAACCGTGCGCAACAACCGCATTCATTTGTTTAGTCTGACTTTGGTAATCAGTTTTGTTACCAGTCATCCTGTTTTCGCGGCCATGGGCCTAGATGAAATGATGACCAAGCTGGTCGGCAATATGCAAGGCCCGTTGATCGACCTCGTCACAATTTTATGCTATGTTATAGGTACTATCTACATTTTCCGTGGTTTGCTGAAAATGGTTAAATTGGTGGATCAAGGTAGCCGTGGGCAATCAATGTCAGGCTTACTTGGTACTTTACTGGTTGGGGCTTTCTTAACCAATCTACCCGCCACGTTGAGCATTGTGTCAGAAAGTATGTTTCAAAATGCCGGTGAT
The DNA here is from genome assembly GCA_965246945.1 of Alphaproteobacteria bacterium. GTDB lineage: Bacteria > Pseudomonadota > Alphaproteobacteria > UBA11073 > UBA11073 > CBDFFW01. Next base: position 942,207 of record CBDFFW010000001.1, on the reverse strand, counting down.
GCTCAACTTTGCAATACGAGTAGTACATTTTCAGCTTGCACCGGCGGTGTCTTAGCCTATGCGGATAGTACCGCCGGAATTGATGCCGCCGCCAAGAAAAAGGCGCTGGCAACCTTTAATGCAATCATGGTCGTCATCCAGCTGGTGGGCCTAATCGGCTTTGTGAAAGGTTTAACCATTTTGCGTGCCGCCAGCGATGGCAATACACAAGTGACCAGCATGGCTGGCATTACCCACATTATAGGAGGTGCAATTGCCTGGAATATTGTTACTTTCATAACCTTTATAGGGGCAACACTTCAGCTACCTGTTTAATTACCTAAAATGACTATTACCATTTTATACAGAATCAACTAAACAAAAACAACGGAGAGAAAAATGATCCAACTTAAAAAACAACACATTGAATTAGGCTTGAAAATCTTAGGCTTTGCTGCAGCAGTTGTATTATTGCCAGAAGCTGCCCATGCAACTGGGCAAATTGCGGATGTCGCCGGCCATTTGGCCTCCAACACCGGTTCAGTAACCCCAGTTATTTCAGCGGCCTCTTATGTCGGTGGTACTGCAATGTGTGCGATTGGCGCCATGAAACTAAAAGATCATACCGCTAACCCAGATAACGCGAAATTATCCGCAGGGGTTGGCCGGATGGCCGTTGGTGCTGGCTTGCTGGCCTTACCATCTGTTATGGATATTATGGTAAGCTCAACTGTGGGCACGAGTGGTGATGTAGCCAATGCGCAATACCATAAAATTACTGGTGTTAATAACAACTAAAAATAAATGCTAATATTATCCCTCTCCCGGCGTGGGTCATCACCTGCGCCGGGTGATTCACGCTTTGAGACCTTGCGCCAAGAAACTTGGCAACGGGACGATTATACCTGCCAATATTGCGGCTTTCGCGCCGAACGTTTCCAAGAAATTCATTTTAAAAATCACAATCCGCAAGATCAGTCTGAACGCAATGTAACGACTGTTTGTATTTTTTGCCACCAAGTGCTTAATTTGGAATGGGTTGGCCCCATGCAATCGGGCACGCTAATATGGCTCCCTGAAATCAGCCAGGAAAATTTAAACCATATCGCCCGCACGATTTATGTTGCCCGCCGCAGTGCCCATGTGATGGCCGATGCCGCCCGTGCGGCCCTATCTGCTTTGAATGCCCGCAAAGGAGAAGCGGAAAAGCGAATTGGCACCAGCAATCCGGCTGTTTTGGCATCTGTCATGAAAGATTTGCTGGAACCCGAATTATATAAATTGCGCGCCCGCAAGCTGGACGGGATTCGCCTCATGCCCGCAGATAAACGCATTATTAAAGAGGGTGATACGGAATACGATGTGTTCCGGCATATTCTGGCCTATTGGCGCTCCACCGCCAATCGCGGTCCTTACGGTAAAATGCTGCCAGATAGCTGGACCAAAATGCTGCATAATGCACTGGGTCAAGACGCCGCTTAAAACCTTGCTTAGATATGAATGATGCTCAAGCAATCGGTGCAAGCATCCTTCGACAAGCTTAGGATGAGGCTATATATTTAAATGAGATGTCTGCCCAATCACCTATTGATCAAATCAGCCAATTTATTGCTCGCTTGCCTGGCCTCGGCCCCCGCTCGGCCAAACGCATCACGCTGGCCTTGTTGCAAAAACGTGAGCAGTTAATAGATCCCTTTGTTTTTCTGCTGGAAAAACTGCAGCGCGAGGTGGTTACTTGCAACAGCTGCGGTAATTTTGACAGCCAGAACCCCTGCGCAATTTGCGCCAACAGCAATCGTAAGCGCCAATTATGCGTGGTGGAAACTGTGGCCGATTTATGGGCCCTGGAAAAGGCGCAAACCTATTTCGGCCACTATCATGTGCTTGGCGGTATGCTTTCAGCCTTGCAAGGGGTAATGCCGGAAGATTTGCCGCTTAATGCCTTATGGCAACGGGTGGCGAACGGCGAATATGATGAAGTGATTTTAGCGCTTAACCCATCTGTGGAAGGCCAAACCACCGCGTTTTATATTGCCGAACGCTTGAAAGAATATAGCGTGCATGTCTCACGCCTAACCATCGGCGTACCTATTGGTGGCACTTTGGAATTTCTCGATGAAGGCACCCTTACCGTCGCCCTACAAAATCGCCAGGCGGCCTAACCGTCATTCCGACGAAAGTCGGAATCCAGTGAAAAAAGGGTCATGCGCAGCATAACAAATTTTAAGAATTCTTTGAGCGCGTTGCGCGCATTATCGTCAGTGGATACCGGCTTTCGTCGGTATGACGAAACTAACCCTGGCGGGCTTTAAACTTTGGGTTTTTCTTATTAATCACATAAGTGCGGCCGCGGCGGCGGATAACGCGGCAATTTTTGTCGCGATCTTTAAGGCTCTTCAAGGAATTGACAATTTTCATCTGTTTACTCGTTTTTTATAGTTAAACCGGGTACGCTACCCGCTAGTCAAGTATTATGCAGTCTCTGTACCATAATTTTGCTGATAAAATACCCCAAAATCGATCGGGTTGATCATTAATGGCGGGAAACCGCCTTCTGCCGTGATCGTTAGCACAATCGACCGCGCATACGGAAAAATCATCCGCGGCGCTTCAATTAATAGCAATGGCCGGACATCCGCCTCCGGCACATTTTGGCAGGTTACCAAAGCGGCATAAACCATATCGACAATAAAAACGGTATCTTCTTGTTTCAAACCATTAGTCGTATCAGCGTCTGAAGCAGCAGCGATGGCGCGCAAAGCCAATTGCACTTCAAAGACCCCGCTGGCCAAACCATCATTTTCAAGTATGTCACCAACCGGCCGGCTGGTCACATTCACCTTCAAATCAATCACCGGCTGCATCGGTTGTATGAGCGAACGCGGCGAATTGGGATGCTCGAAAGACAGGTCTTTCAGATATTGGGCATTAATCACAAAATCAGACGCGATTGGCGGGGTAGAAGATTCATTCATTTGCCTGCCAAGCTGGGGCAATTGCATAAAAATGTATAGAAAAATGAACAATTGACCATTTAATCAAATTCTTCTAATTTCAGTAATTACTGAAATTAATGAAATGAACTTGCCGCCGCTTATTCAAACCTTTGTGATGCATTTCGGCGAAATGGGTAGCCGATGGGGCATCAGCCGCTCAGTCGGGCAAATCTATGCTCTGCTATATGTTTCAGACCGGCCATTGAATGCAGAAGAGATTACCGATGTGCTCGGCCTCTCGCGTTCCAATGTCAGTATGGGCTTAAAAGAATTGGAAAGCTGGAAGCTAACCCGCCTTAAACATTTGCCTGGCGACCGGCGCGATCATTATGCCGTGCCCGAAGATGTTTGGGAAATTTTGCGCATTCTGGCCGAACAACGCCGCCAGCGTGAAATTGAGCCGACCTTGATGATTTTGCGTGAATTATTGCAAGAAGAAGCCCAATCACCCGATGAAATTTATGCCCAGATTCGCCTGCAGCCGATGCATGACCTTATTGAAATGCTAACCCAGTGGTATCAAGAAATGCAGCAGCTTGAAACCCAGCGGTTGGTGAGCTTATTAAAGCTTGGCGCTAAGGTTTATAAGTTATACGAAATGAAAAATAATCTAAAATTGCCACTCAGTAAAACCAAATCAAAAACGCGAGGTGTACAATAATGAATCCGCTCATGCTCTCGCGCATTCAGTTTGCAGCAAATATTACGTTTCATATTTTGTTTCCGGCCATCAGCATTTCGCTGGGCTGGGTGCTGCTGTATTTCAAACTGCGCCATGCCAAAGCGCCGGACGATCGCTGGCAGCAAGCTTATCAATTCTGGGTCAAAATTTTTGCGTTGTGCTTTGCGTTGGGTGTCGTCAGCGGCGTTACCATGTCTTTCCAATTCGGCACCAACTGGCCAGGCTATATGCTGACCGTTGGCAATATCGCCGGTCCCCTGCTCGCCTATGAAGTGATGACTGCGTTTTTTCTGGAAGCGACTTTTTTAGGTATTATGTTGTTCGGCACCCGCCGTGTTTCGAATGGCTTACACACGCTAGCCACTTTTTTAGTGGCGTTTGGTACCACCGTTTCAGCCTTTTGGATTATCGCGCTGAATTCCTGGATGCATACGCCGGCTGGCTATAAAATGACCGATGGCAAAGCCTATGTCACCAGCTGGATAGAAGTAATTTTCAATCCTTCCATGCCGTATCGCTTCACGCATATGCTCATTGCCTCTGGGCTTACCACCGCATTTTTGCTGGCTGGCATTTCCGCCTATCGCTGGCTGCAAAATGATCGCGGGCCAGCCGTCATAGGCGCACTGCGCACCGGTGTTTTCTTGGCCGCCATCTTGATCCCCATTCAAATCATCGTCGGTGATTTGCATGGTTTAAATACGCTCAAATACGAACCCGCAAAAATCGCCGCGCTTGAATCCATTTGGAAAACCGAAAGCGGGGCGGGTTTACGGCTATTTGCCTTACCAGATGAAAAAGCCAAAACGAATCATGCCGAAATTATGGTGCCTAAACTTGGCAGCTTAATTCTTACGCATAAAATAGATGGCGAAATAAAAGGCTTGAATAGCTTTGAGGCGCATCCACCCGTTGCGCCGCTGTTTTTCGGTTTCCGCATTATGGTGGGTATGGGCCTGTTAATGTTATTGGTCAGCTGGCTGGGCAGTTGGCAATTATGGAAATATAAAGCACCCACCAAATGGCTCGCGCGCGGTTTGGTGGCGATGAGTTTTTCGGGCTGGATTGCCGTGGTCGCCGGTTGGTATGTCACCGAAATCGGCCGCCAGCCCTGGCTGGTTTACGGCGTATTAAAAACCGCTGATACCGTTGCCAAGCTACCTGCTCCAACGGTTGCCACCAGCTTGATTATGTATCTGCTAATCTATGCAGTACTTATCACTGCCTTTATCGGTGTGGTGTTTTATCTGGCAAAGAAAGCCGCCAAGCAAGGCACGGAAAGTTTAGGCCCAGCCAATAACGTCCCCAGCCCAGCACCAGTAATATAAATGAAACTAGCACCCAACTTCATCCTGAGTAGCGCTGGAAGCGCGTATCGAAGGATGGCTCATCGCACCGAAATCCTTCGATACGTCACTATGTGGCTACTCAGGATGAGGTAATTTAGAAAGATCAGTTATGGAATTTTTGAATGAATACACGCTACCCATTATCTTCGCCGGTTTAATGGCCATTGCCATTTTGGCTTATGTGATTTTGGATGGCTACGATCTCGGTGTTGGTATTTTAATGAGCCGCGTTAAACGCGTTGAAAAAGATGTGATGATCGCCTCCATCGGCCCATTCTGGGATGCCAATGAAACCTGGCTGGTGCTGGGTATTGGCTTGTTACTCGTCGCTTTCCCCGCGGCGCATGGAATTATTCTCACCGCTTTATACCTACCCACTGCCTTAATGCTTGCTGGGCTTATTCTGCGCGGCGTTTCCTTTGATTTTCGCGCCAAGGCCGGCGATAAGCATCAACATTGGTGGGATCATGCTTTCAGCTTCGGCTCCATGCTCACAGCCATCACACAAGGTTATATGCTCGGCATGTATATTCTAGGCTTTCAAACTACGCTGGCCGCTAATTTATTCGCGCTGCTCACCGGCCTATGCCTGGCGGCCGGTTACAGCTTTATTGGTGCCAGCTGGCTGATTTTAAAAACAGAAGGCGAACTGCAAAGCAAAGCAGTTAAATGGGCGCGCCATTGCTTGTTGCTAACTGCCATCGGCATTGCCTTGGTTTCCATTGCCACCCCCTGGGTCAGCCCGCGCATTTTTGAGAAATGGTTTTTGGCCGATGAAAAATGGTTCGGTTTCATTCCAATCCCCCATTTATACCTGATGCCTATTCCAGCCATTGCGGGTGCAACTGTGTTGACGCTGGAATACGCTTTTTACCGTATGAAAAGGGATATTACGTATTTTTACTGGGCACCTTTTGTGGGCGCTGCCATGCTTTTCGTGCTTGGATTTATTGGCCTTGGCTATAGCTTTTTTCCGTTTGTCGTGCCGGATAAATTAACCATTTGGCAGGCAGCCAGCGCACCCGAATCATTGCGGATGATTTTCTATGGTGCGGCGCTGGTGGTGCCTGCTATTCTTGCCTACACCGTTTATGCCTATTCGGTGTTCTGGGGCAAGGTTGGAGCGCTAAGCTACGATTAAGGTTCCGTATTTAACAAATTGGCGGGTGAATACTGATCGGTTAAAATTCGGGCATCACGCGGCCAATCTTGCCGCGTGTTAAACAAATCCAGCAACCATTCCTGGTTAATCCCTAATAGCTCAAATTTAGGTACTAATAATTCGGCATTCGCTTTCAATATCGCAGCATCCGGTAATCCATCCGGCCGCGCAATTATCACGCGGTTTTCACTTTTTAAATTAAAGAATTGGCCAAACACTTTCGCATAAGTAACCGATTCATTTTCGTATAATTTACTGAAACTAAACGTATTGGCAGTGAGCACACCATCTGGTGCTAAAATCGCTATTACTTCATTTAAAAATTCCTGGGTTAGCAAATGTTCGGGGATGTATTCATGATCAAACGCATCCAGAAAAATTAAATCATATTGCTGCTGCGCTTGGCCTGCTTGCTTCACATAAACCCGCGCATCTTTGGTAATGACTTTCACATTTGGTGTTAGTTTAAAATCAAAATATTGCTGTGCCACATTCACCACAGCGGGGTCAAGTTCCACCACATCAATTTGTGCATTCGGCAAAATATTCAGCAATGCTTTGGGGATTGCGCCGCCGCCCAAACCAATTACCAACACATGTTGCGGCGCGGGGTTAAGATACAATGCGCCCATCATCATGCGTGTATAATCGTGCACCAATTGGTGTGGCTGGATTAAAGAAATACAGGTCTGCCGCGCCTTTACTTGCCGGTTAAATTGCATGCAACGAATATTGCCGCGCTGCGTCACCGCAATATCACGGTAAAGTGAGCGCTCGCTATGAATAGTATTTTCAACACCAACAACCGGAAAAAATGCGCGGAGCAGCATGCATATACCCACCACACATCCCAAAACCATGAAGGGATCAATATTTAAAAACTTTGACAGCTTAAGCATCGTTTTGGCTTTTCACAAAATACGCCAAACTACCAATCACCAAGGATAAACCAATCAACAACCAAATAATTTGGCCAACCTCTAAATACAGCACCAGATAAAATGAAGTGAGCAAGGTCCCTGCCGCGCTGCCAAAGGTTGAAATGAAATACAGCATACCGGCGGATTGCCCGCTTGATTGGCTATCATGCACCAGCAAACGCACCGCATATGGTGAAACCATGCCTGAAATCATGGCCGGCAGAAAAAACAAACCAAGCGATGCAGCCAGTGTGCCGTAACGGGGATCATGCATCTGCGCAAATAACCAATTAAGGAAAATATCACCCAGCAGCACAACGGGGATGGTGGCGGCCGCCGCTAACATTAATAGCGTTGCCAGCTTGCGCAGGCTTGGTGCATCCACCGATAATTTACCGCCAAGCAAATAACCAAGCGATAGCGCCAACATAAAAATGGTGATGATCCCGCCCCAGACATAAATGCTGTTACCGAAATTAGGGGCCAAAATCCGGCCACTCAACAGCTCAATCGCCATCACATAAAAACCCGACCAGCCAGCGATAAAATAAACTAATTTTTTGTGCACATGAACCTTATACAAATTATGCGCTGTATAATTATAATGTCTATAGACGTTACAATTATTCTTGTTACGGAATAATTGTTGTCATCCCGGCCTGGTGCCGGGATCTAGAAGTGAAGCTGTATAGCTCCATTGTATAAAGTGAATTGGTTGCAGGTCCAGATCCCGGCACCAGGCCGGGATGACAAGCTAAAAATAGTCAAACCTTAATTGCAATGACCGCAAAAGCATAAAATTGAGAAAATAAAAAACCCCGCCGCAGCGGGGTTTGATAAAGTAAGTGAAAAGTAAACTAACGTTTTGCCCACTGGAATGAACGACGGGCTTTTGCCAAACCGTATTTTTTACGCTCCACCACCCGCGGGTCACGGGTTAGCAAACCGGCTTTTTTCAATGGCGGACGCAAGGCTGGATCGTAATAAGTTAACGCTTTTGAAACGCCGTGGCGAATCGCACCGGCTTGGCCAGATAAACCGCCGCCCAATACTGTTACCATCACATCATATTTACCCTGGCTGGCAATCACCCCGAATGGCTGTTCAACCATCATTTGCTGGGTCGCGCGCCCGAAATATTGCGCCAGGCTACGGCCATTAATTTTCATTTCGCCCGAACCGCTTTTGAGCCATACCCGCGCAATCGCATTCTTACGTTTACCAGTGGCATAAGCACGGCCCTGCGCATCCACCCGTGGTTTGCTGGTATCAATCACTTTGCTGGTCGCTTTGGCTGGCGCGGCACTCAGCGCTTCTGCCATTGATTTCGGTTCATCACCGGAAGTTGCCGTGGCGGTCTTTTTCAAGACGCTGGCTTTGCGCACAATTTCAACTTTTTTGGTATCAACCGCAGCCGGTGCTTTACGCGCTGGTGCTTTGCTAGCGGTTTTAGTCGCTACTTTGGCAGGTGCTTTATTATCACCCTTGGGCGCTGCGGCTTTCGGCGCGGCGGCCTTTGGTGCGGCTGCTTTTTTAGCAGGCTCGGCAGCTGTGTCAGCTGCTTTTGGTTGGTCTTCGTTCTCAGCCATTTTAAATCTCTATCTAATTACTGTTGGTTGGCGCGCTTATTTTTGTCATTCAACGCGCCCATATCAATGGTGCGTGGTTGCTGGGCGCTATGGGGATGCTCGGCTCCGGCATAAACATGCAAATGGGTCATTTGCCGGCGGCCCAATGGCCCACGTGGCACCATGCGTTCAATCGCTTTGATAACCACCCGTTCTGGAAAACGGCCTTCTAAAATTTGTCCTTGGCTACGGCCTTTAATTCCACCTGGGAACCCAGTGTGCCAATAAAAGATATGGCCATTTAATTTATTGCCAGTGATTTTCACTTTATCGGCATTAATGATAATGACGTTATCGCCATCATCCATATGCGGGCTAAAAGTCGCTTTGTGCTTGCCGCGCAGAATATTGGCGACAATGGTGGCCAACCGGCCGAGCACAACACCCTCGGCATCAATCTGCACCCAGTTTTTTTGAATTTCCGCCAGCTTGGCGACATGCGTTCTCATCAGTTCACTCGTAAACACGCAGAAAAGCGCATGCCGTAGTGCCAAGTCAAGCAAAACGATGAGAAATTTATATATCGGTGAACCTTACAATTTATATGCTTGGTTGCTACATGCAATAACATGGAATTTCGTAAACTCGGCCAGACGGATCTGGATGTCTCTTTAATCTGCCTTGGCACCATGACTTGGGGGCGGCAAAATACGCAGGAAGACGGCTTTGAACAAATGGATTACGCGTTGGAGCGCGGCATCAATTTTTTTGATACAGCCGAAATGTATGCAGTCCCGCCGAATGCTGAAACTTATGGCAAAACCGAAACCATTATTGGCAATTGGTTCGCGGCGCGCAAAAATCGCGATAAAGTGATTCTAGCCAGCAAAGTGGTTGGTCAGACTGCCTATTTTACTTATGTGCGCAACGGTCAGGCGAAATTGGACCGCGCCAATATTATCAGTGCGGTAGAAGATAGTCTAAAGCGTTTGCAAAGCGATTATATTGATTTATATCAACTGCATTGGCCAGACCGCGCCGTGAATAGTTTCGGTCAATTGGATTACAAACATCTGCCAGAACATGATGGCACGCCGCTGCTGGAAACTTTGGAAGTTTTGGGGGAGTTGGTCAAAAGCGGTAAAATTCGCCATATTGGCCTGTCGAATGAAACGCCATGGGGCACCATGAAATTCCTGCAATTGGCCGAACAACATGGCTTGCCGCGCATGGTTTCGATTCAAAATCCATATAATCTGATTAATCGCACGTTCGAAATTGGCATGTCGGAAGTGGCGATTCGCGAACAGTGTGGTTTGCTGGCTTATTCGCCACTTGGAGGTGGCACCATTTCCGGAAAATACTTGGATGGCGCCATGCCTGCCGGTTCGCGCCGCTCGCTCGATACGCGCAAAATCCGGTACGACAATCTACGGACAGAGCAAGCGGTTAAGGCTTATATTGCTTTGGCGCAAAAAAATGATTTGGATATCTGTCAAATGGCCATTGCCTTTGTAAATCAACAAGAATTCGTAACTAGCAACATTATTGGGGCCACTACTATGGCGCAGCTAAAAACTGATATTGCTGCGATTGACTTAAAACTATCACCGGAATTAATGGCTGAAATTTACGCCATTCATCTTCAAAATCCCAGCCCTTCACCATAACCAACATATATTTCTGAAAAAATTTGTGAAAGTATTTAATGTGATTGCATGAACGCGTTTGTTTCAATATAAATATCTTATTACTCTAACTACAAGGATATTAAAATGGAAATGAATTATTTAAATAAAAATGTGCTATTTGCAGTAACTGCTGCATTTATCACAGCGCTAAGTTTCGGCAAAGCGACAAAAGCGCAAGTTGGTCCTGTTCACCCCGGGCAGCCAACGACCACAGTTAGCAGCTCAGTTCAAACTGTTTATCCCGCTACGCTTAATTTAAACTTGCGTGGCGCTAACCAAAGAATTGCCTTTAGCGGTATTGGCGGCAATTTAGGTATAACCCAATATTCAAAATCTGCAACTGTATCAGGCATTGATGTTGATCTAAATTTCGAAGGTAAAATTAAAGGCAATATTTTAATTTCTTCATATAATCAATTAGATAAAGATAGTTTCAAGAGGTTAAATGACCCTTATTTTCATACTCCCCAAAATAGAAATCATTTTAATAGGGTAGTATGGGAAGGTACGACTGTAAGTTCAAAAAATCGCCTTGTTGCAAATAGAGGTAGCGCTATTGATGTTTTAACCGGTACTTACGGAACAAATAATGGTAAAAATAAACTTAGATTGTATCCAATGGTAGGCTTTCAAATCACCCATGATCTGAATAAACAAATTACTGTTGGTGCCCGCTCTCAAGTAATTACTTTTGGTACTGCAGCAAATGCTGGCGTGACAACAGCTTTCATTCGCTTTAATTTGGGTACCCGTCGGAAAGCACAAACTGTTGTTAATCCACCAATTGCGGCAACAGCACCAGCACAACAAACAAAAAAGTTTCGTCAAAACTTTTTAGGTCAATAACTTTACATAATTAAGCATCATACTAATTTGTAATTGGCATGATGCTTAATATCACAATTTAGTCTCGAAATATTAATATTTTGCCTTTACATCTAATCATATGGATGTCCATTGGCGCTATACAATGAAACCGGCCCGTTTAGGCCCAATCGATGCGCGAGCCGCGTTTCCGCTGTTATTGGTGATGCTGCATTTTCGGGATTATACGTTATTAATGGCAGTGGCCTTTATTACTCTGCTCTGGATTTTTGAGAAACGGGGTCTGCAATTTGATGCCGCTTTGCGCACTATTCGCGCGTGGCTGGTCAATCCCAATCGGCCAGCCATTGATCAGCGCCGCGCTAACCGCATGGTCGATCTCTATTGGCGGGATGCCGAATTGGCCAAACGCTATGATCGCTGGGCCACGCAACCGGCAAAAAAATAACCCTATCAAAAACCTTTAAAATAAAACGGCTAGACTTTCAGTTAAAAATATTCGTAATTTGCGAATTAACATAAATATATCGTCATGATCCGCGCCCTCTTGCTTTCCGCTTCTCTGCTTAACCCTGCCCATGGGATAAAAGCGGGTTTCACCTTGTTGCCAGGCAATAATGCGCCAGCGGTGCAAACAACAACGGCCCCCGCCGATACGGCCTTGGCACCAATCGCTTCGCCAGTTGCAGTTCCCATTGCCGAGCCAATCCCCGTTAAACCATTAAGCCCAACCCCACAATCAGTGGCGATGACTACCCCCGCCAACAATGTTTTGGGTGGTGCGTCCAAGCTTTATACGCCCACGCCTGAATTCACGCCAGTGCTTGCTCCAACAGCACCTGCTAAGGCGCTGCCCATGCTGCAGGAAAAAACCGTTAAAACCAGTATAAACAGCACGAGCACAATCCGTCCGCTTGGTGAAACTTCTGTCAATGGTACTGTTGTTGGTTTTGGCAAACATGTGCCATTGGTAATTGCTTTAAATGAATTAGCGCCGGATGGCAGCCAGCAAGCATTCGGCAAAAATGTGAATCCGCAAATGCCAATTGATTGGCAAGGCGGTCAGGATTGGCTGTCGACCCTTAACCAATCGCTGGCGGCCAATGGCTTAAAAGCCACCTATACCAACAACACTGTCTTTATCGAATCAATGCAAGCACATGTGATGAATGCAGCCATGGATGGTGGTAGCAGTGGTACCGTTGCATTGGCACCCATCAGCCAACCACCTGTCAGCAATTATAACAAAACCACAACCACCACAATTACACCCTTACAGCCGAACTCAGCGCTGCCGCCTTTATTACAGCCAACAGTCGTGCCAAATATGGTGGCACCATCGATTGCACAAAACACAGTAACCGATACCAGTAGCACGATCTACAAACAGGATGCGGATCGCAATATCCCTAATCAAGACAATAACAGCGTTATTCTCTCTCAAAGTAACAGCAGTAATGGTCTGCCAATGCTGGACCCGATTGCTAAATTACCCCCACCAGCAGCGCCAGGTGGTTATATGGCTCCACCACGGGTTGATAACACGCCAATGGTTACCACAACCACGCAAACAGTAGCGACCACTTCGCAGGTCATGCCCGTGCCATCAGCCCCAATGGCGCAACCCGTTAATTTACAAGCGGGCAATATGGCGACAATGTCCACTGCCGACATGAATCAACAATGGTCAGCCCGTAAAGGCACGACTTTACGCCATGTGTTGGAAGAATGGGCCAGCCGTGCGGGTGTTGAATTGGTGTGGAATACGGAGTATGATTTCCCCGTTCAGGCATCCGTGAATATCAATGGCGGCTTTGATGAAGCAGTGCGCACTTTGTTGCGCGGCTTTAACCAAGCCACACCACAACCGGTGGCCATTATGCATAAAGCCACGGCTGAAAATACGGCCGTCTTGGTCGTTACCGCGCGCGGTAATGATTACGGCAGCGATAATTAAAGAAAGCTGCTTTTATGGCAGCGCTTATTTCAATAATAAATACATAGCCAATCAGCGCTCTATCTGCTTGTCTGCTAATAGATAAAAACGTGCCTGAATAGGCCTTACCCGTGGTGAATGGAATGTCCGAACTAAACTTTAATGATGATGCGCTTTATTTTGTACCGCTGGGCGGCTCCGGCGAATTTGGGGTAAATCTTAATCTCTTTGGCTATAAAGACCGCTGGTTGATGGTCGATTGTGGCATGGGTTTTGCCGATGATAATTTGCCTGGCGTAGATATTTTGCTGCCAGATCCTACTTTTATTGCGGAACGCAAAGACCGTTTGCTCGGCATGGTCATTACCCACGGGCACGAAGATCATATCGGCGCGATCGCCCATTTATGGCCGCGCCTGCAATGTCCGGTTTATGCTACCCCTTTCACCGCCGGTTTGATTCGCGCGAAATTAAAAGAAGCTGGCCTGCTGGATAAAGTGAAATTGATTGAAGTACCGCTGGAAGGCAGCATTCAATTGGAACAATTTAAAGTGACCTATATCAGTGTCGCACACTCTATTCCGGAACCAAATTTACTGCTCATCGAAACACCGGTTGGTAACATTATTCATACCGGCGATTGGAAATTTGATGATCGGCCAGTGATCGGCGTGAATACCGATTTGGACGTGCTACGCAAAATTGGCGAACGCGGCGTTTTGGCGCTGTTGGGCGATTCGACCAATGCCGCCACCCCTGGCCGCACCGGTTCGGAAAGCGATGTGGTCCCCGCTTTCACTAAAATCTTTGAAAAATTTAAAGGCGGCGTGGCTGTGACCAGCTTCGCCTCGCATGTCGGCCGCTTGCGCACAATTGCAAAGGCCGCTCATAGCGTGGGCCGCAGTGTCGCACTGGTGGGCCGCTCGTTCCACCGCATCAATGAAGTGGGTCGCGCGACCGGTTATTTGAACGATATTCCGCCATTCATCCGCGAATCAGAAGCGGCCTTTGTGCCGAAAGAAGAAATTGTGTGGGTCTGTACCGGTTCACAAGGCGAACCACGTTCAGCCATGGCGCGCTTAGCCGATGGCACCCACCCGCATCTTGAACTCAGCGCCAATGATGTTGGTGTATTTTCTGCGCGTTGCATCCCCGGCAATGAAAAAGATGTCGCCCGCGTGCATACCAATTTACGCGCCAAGGGCGTGCATATAGTCACCGATCAGGATGAGCTGATCCACGTCTCCGGCCACCCTGCCTATGACGATGTGGTGGATTTACTGCAAGCCTTAAAACCCAAAGTGCTGATCCCTGTCCATGGTGAAGTATACCAGCTGCAAGCCCATGCCAAAATTGGTGAAACGCTGCAAATCAATCAGGTGTTGATACCCCATGATGGCCAAGTGATTCGCCTAACCCCAGCCGGTGCCAGCGTTGCTGGTGAAGTATTTCATGGCGTGTTATGCTTAGATGGCAAAAAGATCCGGCCGATTAAAGAAAGCCCGGTAGGCGGCCGTCAGAAAATCGCCGAAAATGGCATTGTGTTTGTGGCGGTGGCGATTGACAAATCCGGTTCACTGGCGGCCGAGCCAACGGTTGAAACCTTCGGCTTATTTAATGATGAAGAGCGCGAAGGCATTCATACCCAAATTGTCGAAGCCGTGTTGGAAGCAGTTGAAAACCTGGATGACCGCTCAATCTTCAAAGACCACAGCGTCGAACAAGCGGCCCGTATTGCCGCGCGCAAATTGGTTAAACATCAGACCAACCGCCATCCACCAACGGAAGTTAAAGTATTGCGGGTTTAATTATGCAAAATTACCGCCTGGCTATTGCTTCTGATCATGCCGGTTATGAATTGAAAAATAATTTATTGGCTGAATTAGAAGCTTTGGGCCAAACCACGCGTGATTTAGGTCCTGAAAACGATAAATCAGTCGACTATCCAGATTACGCTCATAAATTGGCCAAATTGATTACCAAAGGTGAAGCCAATTTAGGCATCTTGGTGTGTGGTTCTGGCACTGGCATGGCCATTACCGCTAACAAACATGCCGGTATTCGCGCCGCCAATTGCTGGACTGCCGAAATTGCGCAACTGGCCCGCGCGCATAATGATGCGAATATTTTATGCCTCCCTGCCCGTTTTATCAGTGCCACAGAAGCCATGGCGATTATGAAAAGCTTTTTGACTACTGATTTTGAAGCCGGCCGCCACGAACAGCGCGTAGCGAAAATTATAAAGGGTTAGCAGTCATTCCTGCGTAGGCGGGAACCCAGCAATTAATGGTATACATACCATGACAAAAAAATAATGCATTATAGTGCGGTGCAATGCATCGCATTTGTTATTTTTAAATTCCTGCCTGCGCGGGAATAACAATAAATTAATCAATCAATTTCACTTCCACGCGGCGATTGGCCGGCGATTGCGAACCTTTTTTACCTGGCACCAGAAAATTAGACGCTCCCTTACCGGCAATTTGCATCTGCTGGACAGAAATACCACGCGCCATTAACCCTTGCGCCACCGCGGTTGCCCGCCGCTGCGATACTTTTAAATTCGCTTTCTTGGAACCTTTGGCATCGGCGTAACCAAACACCTGTATCACATGTGTTTGCTTTTGCTTCACCATTTCCGCAATCACATCCAAGGAATGCGTTGCCGTGGTTGGCAGATTGGAGCTTTTACCAAAGAATATATAGAAATTGGCTATATCACGGCCCGCAGCCTGCGCCTGCTGCACTGCCACCTGGCCTTGCTGGGCAATCTCTTTAATTTCCGGTGGTGCACCCAGCATATTTTTTAATTGCGACACCGCTTGGCCAAAACCGGCTTTGCAGGTTTGATACATATCCGGTGCCCAGTTTTTGGCGGCATCTTCCACCCAGCAATCAAATTTGGTTTGGGCCAACGCAGATTCTTGCGGCGCAAACTGACGTGCTTGCTGGCTTAATAAATTGGTTAATTCATTCCGCGCCGCGTCAATATCGGGCCGTAAAACGGGCGGGATATTAAAATCATTCGGATCTAGTGGTGCCACATCCTGACCATCAGCGGCGAGTAAACCACGCTCGGCATTGTCATAAGCCTGTTCGTAATCAAGCGTGACATTTTCACTGTCATTGGCGCGCGCCCGGTAATGATCCACCAATTCCTTATGAAACTGGGTGCCATGCACTTCGGCCTTATTCAATTCATCCACTTTGAACGAACTGCCCAAATAGGCACAGCCATTCAAAGCCAGACACAGCGCCAAAAGCGGTAGAACACGTTTAATCATAGCGCTATTGTCTAGCGTGCTTAGCGGCTTAGGGCAATATTTGATTATCCTAAATTTCTAACCTTCACATAACGGCCTGGCGCTGGTTCAATGGCTTTCAGTTTGCCTTTGGCCGGATCACGCGCTGGGATTTTGCCGCCAGCGAATTTTTCCACCCATTGTTCCCAATAACCCCACCATGAACCTTCGGTTCGTTTCGCACTCGCCAGCCATTTTTCTGGATCTGCTGGCAGTTCGGGATTGGTTAAGTAAAAATATTTCGCTGAAGCGGGTGGGTTAATCACACCAGCAATATGGCCGGAGCCCGACAACACAAATTCGATCGGCCCGCCATAAATCTGCGTGGCGGTATAAGTGCCTTTCCACGGCGCGATATGATCTTCCTGGGTGCTGAGCAGCATGCTGGGCGTTTTAATGGTCCGCAAATCAAGCGGCACGCCATGCATGGTCAGCGCGTTCGGTTCAATCAGTTTATTTTCCATATACATTTTACGTAAGTAGTAACTATGCATTTTAGCCGGCAAACACGTGCTGTCCGAATTCCAGAACAGTAAATCAAACGGAAACGGGTCTTTGCCGAGCAGATAGTTATTGATCACAAACGACCAAATCAGGTCATTCGGCCGCAAATAATTAAAAGTGCTATGCATGGAATAGGCATCCAAATAACCACCATTGGCCGCCATTTTGGCTTCGATATCGCGGATTTGCCCTTCATCGATAAAGACACCTAAATCACCTGGATCGCTGAAATCAACCAGGGTGACATAATAAGTTGCCGAAGCTACACGGCTTGCCTGCCCCTTGGCCTCCAACCACGCCAGCGTACAAGCCAATAACGTACCGCCGATGCAATAACCAATCGCATTGACCGCCTTTTCGCCGGTTTGTGCTTCAATCGCATCCAGCGCCGGTAAAATACCGTCGCTTAAATAATTCTCGAAATTTTTATCAGCCAGTTTTGCATCGCCATTAGCCCACGAAATGATAAAGACCGTATGGCCCTGCTCATTAGCCCAGCGAATCAGCGAGTTTTTCTCGCGCATATCGAGAATGTAAAATTTATTGATCCATGGCGGAATAATTAGCAGCGGCGTTTTAAACGCTTGTTCGGTCAGCGGTTTATATTGAATCAGCTGCAGCATTTCATTTTCAAACACCACCTCACCCGCGCTGGCAGCGACATTTTCACCAATCACGAATGCGTTTGGATCAGTCATTTTAATCAGCAAATGGCCTTTGCCGCGTTCTAAATCATTCAACAGATTTTCCAAGCCCTTCACCAAATTTTCGCCGCCTGATTCGAGTGTGGCACGCAGCACTTCCGGATTGGTAGCCGCAAAATTCGATGGGCTAAGCGCATCGCTTAATTGGCGCACCACGAAATCGACCTTTAAACGGTCTTTTGAGCTCAGCTCGTCTTTGGCATCTTCCAGCACATCTTGGAGCCATTGGGTGGTTAGCAAATAAGACTGTTTTAAGTAATCAAATACTGGGTTTTCCTGCCATTCCGCAGCTTTAAACCGTTTATCCGTGCTATCGGGCGCGGCCACCGGTGTTGGATGCTCACCCAATAACCGTTGGCTGGTATATTGCCACAATGAAAAATAATCGCGCGCCAAAGCCGCTTGCGCTTCCCAAAAATCTTTAGGGTTGTGCAGAAAATGCTGACCCATGGCCATCCATGCCTGCGCCATATTCAACGGGTCGACATTCAACGCTTTGCCCTGTTGCTGCTGCAAAATAATTTGCCCAATATGCTGGCTGCGTTCAGCCAATTCGGCAAGCCGGTGGGCCAAGGTAACCGGATCGAGGATCTGCGGTTGCGTTTTTTCGGGGGAAGCTTCTGCTGTGGTCATGATTCTATCTATGCTTGTATCATTGATATGGCGCTGCGGGAAGGTGCTTGCCAAGGGGGCATGAGTAACGTAGTTGATAGAGCTTAGAGATTCATCCATGCGTACGATCCATTACTCCGCCCTTTTTGCCTTACTGGTGAGCGTCAGCGCTTGCGGCTTTCTACCCGATAGCTGGAGCGATTGGACCGATAATACGCCAGTCATTGAAGAGGCAAAGCCAACCGATGACACTGCGGTGAAAGCAGATGCCGATAAAGCGGAAATCACTGAAACCAAAGTGGAAGAAACTACCAGCACGGTTGAAGATGCCGGCCATAAAACAGAAGTGAAAACCGAAAAGGTTGCCGCAACCACCACCAAAAATGCTAGCCGTTTCACCAGCAGTTCTGATGATGATAGCTCGCCAAATCTGGCTGAAATGCCAGAACCGCCACAAAAATCAGAATTACCCAGCAAAAAAGAAATTTCACAAACCCGTAAAAGTTTACAGAAACAATTGGGTGATGATGCCGTTGATACTGCTGATAAAACAGCCGGCAGCCCGCCTGTGCCAAAATTAGATAGCAATGCCAGCGGTGAAACCACAGTACTGCCATTGGGCAGCGAAAAAAGCGAATCCAAGCCGGTAAAAAATAGCAAGGTAGCTGCCAAAAGCACCGCCAGCACCAAATACACCAGCAGCGATGATAGCACAGCCGATGATATGCCACGCAGCGGCAAATATACAGCTGCCGACGATGCAACAACCGATACTAATGGTACCAGCGCTGAAGCAATTGAAGCCGAAGCCGCTAAAGCCGATTTTGCGGATGCCGAAACCAACAAAACTTCGGCTGATGATACAAATACTTCAACTACCGAAAGCGCACCCGCTAAAGATCAGGAATTACTAGGTGATTTATTGGGCCTCACCAAATCCAGCAGCGGTGAGGGCCTGCAACTCAAAAACCTGGGCAAAGCCCCCAAATATAAAGGCGGATCTGCAGCCACGATTTACTTCGCCCAAGAAGGCGTGGCAATTAATCAAGCGCAATTTAACAATTTGAAAAAAGTAGCCGCCACCGCCAAGCGCGATCATCTAAAAGTAAAAGTGGTTGGCACACCGGTTAGCAGCGATATGCCAACTTTGGGTACGCAACGCCTGATCAATATTGCGGCGTATCTGGTCGATTTCGGTGTCCCAGCCGAAAAAGTCCAATTGCAGCTCATCACCAAATTTGCCGACAGCAACGCCGAAACCAGCCCGCGGGCTGAAGTGATTTTGAGTAAGTAATACAGTTACCCTCTCCCTTTACGCGAGAGGGTAAAAACACTTAGCGAAACGAAGTTGAGCTTAGTGTTTGGGTGAGGGCTTAAGGGCACCGGCTTTTAACCCCTCACCAAGTTTTTTAAATTCAGCTGCGCTTCATTAAGAAAAACTGTCCTCTCCCGCAAGGGGAGAGAGATAACTTTAACTTATTAAACTTTTACCCGTCATCGCCACTGGCTGCGGCAAGTTAAGCAATTGCAGTAGGGTCGGTGCAAGATCGGCGAGTTGACCATCTTGTAGTTTTGCATTTACTGGCCCGCCCACCAAAATCACCGGCACTTTATTCAGCGTATGCGCCGTATGTGAGCCGCCGGTGCCAGGATCGGTCATCATCTCGCAATTGCCATGATCAGCGGTAATCAGTACGGCCCCATCTTGGCTGCGCACGAAATAGGCCACCTGCCCCAAACAATCATCAACCGTCTCCACCGCTTTAATTGCGGCGGCTAATACGCCCGTATGTCCCACCATATCGGGATTGGCGTAATTGATAATCACCAGATCACAGGCTTGTGTTTGCAGATGTTCTAACAACTTAGCTGTCAGCTCGCGGGCGGACATTTCAGGTGCCAAATCATAAGTCGCCACCTTGGGCGATGGCACCATAATGCGGCTTTCCCCTGGCAGTTCCACCTCACTGCCGCCATTCAAAAAGTAGGTGACATGCGGGTATTTTTCGGTTTCTGCGATCCGCAATTGGTGCATACCGGCCGCTGCCACCACAGTACCCACAGTGTCTTCCAATTTTTGCGGCGGAAATAATATTTGCGTGTCATCCCGCAGCGCATCGCCATAATCGGTTATGGTCACCACAGGGCCCAGGCGCGGCCAGCGAATGCGCACAAAGCCGCCAAAAATGGTATCGGTTAAACAGGTTAAAATCTGCCGCACGCGATCTGCGCGGAAATTCGCCACTACAATGGCATCACCATTTTGAATACCGGGATAGTTGGGTTGGACAAAAGCGGGCATAAATTCATCGCCAATCTCTTTGGCATGTTGTGTCTGCAAAGCGGCCACAAAATCATGGTTCTGTTCGCCTTTACCATCCACCATTAAGGCGTAGGCCTTTTCCGTCCGGTCCCAGCGGTTATCGCGGTCCATAGCATAATAACGGCCAATCATCGTGGCCAACTTCAACCGTCCGCCACTTGGATCAATCGCTTGCACCGCCGCAATAAATTTCGGCAATGTTTCGCTGGCCGATTGCGGCAAAACATCCCGCCCGTCCAGCCATAAATGCAGATAAACGGTCAGCCCTTGATCATATAATATTTTCGCCAGCGCCAAAATATGCCTTTCATGCGCGTGTACACCGCCTGGTGAGACCAAACCCATCAGATGCACTGGCCGCCCATTGACCGTTTGTTTGGTAGCTAGTTCTTTTAGAATACTGTGCTGCACCAAACTGCCGTCACCAATCGCGTTATCAATCCGCGGCAGTTCCTGAAACACCACACGGCCCGCCCCAATGTTCAAATGGCCAACTTCGGAATTACCAATTTGTCCGGCGGGCAACCCAACTGCTTCACCGCAAGCCTGCAATTCAGCATGCGGATTTTCTGCCCATAGCTGATCAAAATTAGGTGTATGCGCCAAATGCACCGCATTATCGCCATTCGGCAATCCCTGCCCCCACCCATCGAGAATACAAAGAACGACTGGTTTATTCATCGTTTTATACATGCCATAACGCGGATTATTTTTCCACGCTCTTCAAATAAAAAGGCTGCCCTGTTGCCAGTGCAGCCTTTTATCGAAATCCGCTTAAAACTAAGCAGCTTGATTAATCGTCGTGGTATCAACCTTCACGCCTGGACCCATTGTAGAGGACAAAGTAACTTTACGCAAATAAACGCCTTTTGCACCGGCTGGTTTGTTGCGGTTCATGGCTTCAACCAAGGCACGAATATTTTCCGCCAATTGATCAGCGCTGAAGCTCGCTTTACCCACACCCGCATGAATAATTCCGGCTTTTTCAGCCCGAATTTCCACACTGCCGCCTTTGGCGCCTTTAATCGCTTCGTTCAGGTTCATGGTCACGGTGCCCAGTTTCGGGTTTGGCATCAAACCACGTGGACCCAATACTTTACCCAAACGCCCGACCACACCCATCAAATCTGGCGTGGCGATACAACGGTCGATTTTGTTAATGTCGATCGTGCCAGCATTAATCTGTTCAACCAATTCTTCGGCGCCCACAATATCGGCACCCGCTGCCTTGGCTTCATCGGCTTTCGGGCCAGCCTTGGCAAACACCAATACGGTATTGGTTTTACCAGTACCATGCGGCAAGGTTACCATCGCCCGCAAAACCTGATCGGCATATTTGGGGTCTAGGCAAGTATTAATGGCCACATTGATGGTTTCATCAAACTTCGCTTTGGCATTGGTTTTTACCATGCTAACCGCATCGGTAAAATTATAAGCCTGATCGCGGTTAACGGTAGCGTTAAGCGCTTTTGAACGTTTTCCAATAGCCATCTGATTAATCCTCCACCACTTGTACGCCCATGGCGCGCGCGGAACCTTTAACCATTTCCATCGCGGCTTCCACGGTATTCGCGTTCATATCCACCATTTTCTCTTCCGCAATTTTGCGGATTTGGCTGGTGGTAATTTTGCTGATAAAGCCTTTGCCCGGTGTCGCAAACCCTTTGTCCAAGCCAATGGCTTTCGAAATGAAATGCGTCGTCGTCGCTTTTTTGACCACGAAGGTAAAGCTGCGATCCGCATAAACCGTAATCACGGTCGGCAATTTCACGCCGATTTCCTGGTTTTGCGTGGCCGCGTTAAACGCCTTGCAAAATTCCATAATATTCACACCGGCCTGACCCAAAGCTGGACCAATTGGTGGTGAGGGAGTTGCTTTCCCTGCCGCCACATTCAATTTGATGAGGCGATCTACCTTTTTTGCCATTTACGACTCCTTAGTGAGTTGGTCGTCCGGCATGGCTGCCTCCGACCGAGAACCGCTATTTAGCGGGTGCAAGCAGTTATATGCAAGGTTTTCGAGACTTCTGACACAAATAATTGACTGTCATCCCGGGCTTGTCCCGGGACCCGGAGTTTCAGTGGGGGCGCTCTATCCGTATAAAGCTCAGCAGCTTCGATTCCGGATCCCGGGACAAGCCCGGGATGACAGCGAAAGATAATGTCGCCGCCATTGCTTTCAGCGATACCACTGAATATACTACCGCCAAGCGCGGCAAAACCGTGCCCGAGGTGTCGAAACCTCACACAGAGCGGTGCAGTATTCACCGTTACCAACGATACGCCCTTTGGCTTATGGCCGGGGGGTGGCGGCGTATGTCCAAAGCCTCGGCTTAAAGGCCGTCGCAGTCGTTCTTTGTGCGATTTTCGAACCTCCGGCTGCCTTGGGGCTCATCCCAATGCAGCTTCGTTCAACCAACGAAACGGAGCAAAATCGTGAAAACCCTAACCTTAATATCATTGGCCAGCCTGTCTGTTTCACTTATGGCCTGCTCATCGGTCATCGAAGGGCACGCCCAGCAAATCCAGATCAACACCAGCCCGCCAGGTGCCACCTGTCAACTCAACCGCATGGGCGAAGTGATCGGCACCGTCGGCCCCACTCCCAGCGCGTTGATGATTGAGAAAACCAAATACGATCTCACTATCAAATGTACCAAACAGGGCTATGAAGAAGGCACCTATCTAAACCATTCAGGCGCGGCGGCGGCGACCGTCGGCAATATTTTATTCGGCACGCTCGGCCCAATCGGCTGGGGCATCGATTCCGCCAGCGGCGCCGACAACAAATACGACACGCCCGTGAATATCACCCTACCCAAGAAATAACCAAACCAAAGTGCAGCGTCTCCCCGCTGCACTTTTTAATATATTTAATTAATTATGTGACGAAAACGGTCTTTATATTCAGAGTTTTGATTAATCATAGTTTCAATTTTCAATTTAATTTCATTATGAAATAAATTGGGTTCAAACAATTTAACTTGAACATCTTTTATATTCAATGTGTTAAGATTGCTTTTTATATCTTTGCCTACGGTTTCCAGCTCTTTTATTATAAAAAATAGAGCATCCATAATAGCGTCGCTAGCTATAAGCAATTTAAGGGTTCTGTCGTAAATTGTCCTATGTATCTGATATATCCATCCAAGCTTTTTTAAACTTTCCTCTTCATCAAAAACTTTTTTTATAAGGAAGTTTCTTTCATCGCAAATAGTGATGGACTGTGACATATCGTTACGCATTCTATAAAATGCTTGGACAAACTCTATATATTTACCAGAAGTATGTATTTTAGATATAATATTTTCTTCAGTTACGATGTTTAAAGGATGAATTGAATAAATAGTTTGTCTTGGTAATTCAGGCTCGAATTCTTCACCATTTTTTAGACGATCAATTATGTTTGAAATGCACCTTAAACTTATATTTTCGTTTTCAATTGATTTTAATATTAGTTCTACATGAGCCGTTAAATTTTCCAATAAAATTGAAGTGTACCCTAAAGCTTCGTTAAAGCGATAAGCATTTTCCTTTTTGATTTGGTTTTCTTCGGTCCGCTTAAATAATTTTTGAAAAAAATATCCGCTATATGCAGCTATTGCTATTCCAAATAAGTTAAAAGCAATCGTCCACCAATCCGTTTTGTCTAACTGCTTTAATAACTCTTTAAACTGGCTAACATCAAGCACAATAGAAAAGGCGTGAAAGAAAGGATAATCCACTTTCTTATTATTAACAATATAGCGACAATTGAAAACTATTAAGTAATGTTAAATGTAAACAAATTTCTCGCCAGATGCGTTTGCAGCACTTAGTGCTAAAGACACATGAAAAATCTCCGCAATATCGCGATTATCGCGCACGTCGATCACGGGAAGACCACGCTGGTGGATCAGCTGTTGAAACAATCAGGCGTGTATCGCGATAACCAGGCCACGGTTGAACGCGCGATGGACAGCAACGATATCGAGCGCGAGCGCGGCATTACTATTCTGGCCAAATGCACCTCGGTTGAATGGCATGATGTGCGGTTGAATATTGTCGATACCCCCGGCCACGCCGATTTCGGCGGGGAAGTTGAACGGATTTTGGGCATGGTCGATGGCGTGGTGCTGCTGGTCGATGCCGCCGAGGGGCCGTTGCCGCAAACCAAATTCGTGCTGGGCAAAGCCCTCAAAAAAGGCATCCGCCCCATCTTGGTGGTCAACAAGGTCGACCGCAGCGATGCGCGCGCGCATGAAGTGCATGACGAGGTGTTCGACCTGTTCGCGTCGTTGGACGCCACTAGCGAACAGCTGGACTTCCCGACTCTGTTCGCCAGTGGCCGCGATGGCTGGGCCTCGACCGAGCTTGAAGTGAAAACCGACTCACTCGCCCCCCTCTTCGATTTGATCG
Organism: Alphaproteobacteria bacterium; assembly: GCA_965246945.1. Lineage (GTDB taxonomy): Bacteria > Pseudomonadota > Alphaproteobacteria > UBA11073 > UBA11073 > CBDFFW01. The sequence continues at coordinate 917,256 of CBDFFW010000001.1, read as the reverse complement.
TCAACCACGTACCGCCACCGACGGTGGATGACGATGCACCCTTTGCCCTGCTCGGAACGATTTTGGAGGCCAACCCGTTCCTCGGCCGCTTGATCACCGGCCGCATTCAATCCGGCAGCATTAAAGCCAACCAGCGGATTAAATCGCTGACGCGTGACGGTGAAAAAATTGAAGAAGGCCGCGCGACCAAAATTCTGGCGTTCCGTGGTCTAGAGCGTGTGCCGGTCGAAGAAGCCTTTGCGGGCGATATCGTCGCCATCGCCGGCCTCGAAAAAACCACCGTTGCCGATACGATTTGCGATATGTCTGTGGAAACCGCCATTCCTGCCCAGCCGATTGATCCGCCCACCATTTCCATGCGCTTCGGCGTGAATGACAGCCCGCTCGCGGGCACCGAGGGCACGAAAGTGACCAGCCGGATGATCCGCGACCGGCTGTATAAGGAAGCCGAGGGCAATGTGGCGCTGCAGGTCAGCGATATGGCGACCGCCGATGCGTTTGAAGTTTCCGGCCGCGGCGAATTGCAGTTGGCGGTATTAATTGAGAACATGCGCCGCGAGGGGTTTGAACTCTCCATCGGTCGCCCACAAGTGGTGATGCAAAAAGATGAACACGGCAAAACGCTGGAGCCGATTGAAGAAGTGGTGGTGGATGTGGATGAGGAATATGCCGGTCAGGTCGTGCAAAAAATCACCGAACGCCGCGGCGAGCTGATCGAAATGCGCCCGGCGACCGGCGGCAAACAGCGGATTGTGTTTCATGCCCCTGCTCGCGGCCTCATCGGCTATCACGGCGAATTTTTAACCGATACGCGCGGCACCGGCGTGATGAACCGGTTGTTCCATTCTTATGCGCCGCATAAGGGCGAAGTGGCCGGTCGCCGCAATGGCGCGCTGATTGCCAATGGTTCCGGCGAAGCGGTTGCCTATGCCATTTTCAACCTGGAAGACCGCGGTTCTTTTTTCATTACTACGGGTGATAAAGTATATCAGGGTATGCTGGTCGGCGAACATAACCGCGATAACGATCTGGAACTGAATGTACTGAAAGCCAAACAGCTAACCAATATCCGCGCGGCCGGAAAAGATGAAAACATCAAACTGACCACGCCGGTAAAAATGCCGCTGGAACGCGCAATTGCCTATATCCAAGACGATGAAATGGTCGAAGTAACCCCCAAATCCATCCGCCTGCGAAAACGGTATCTGGACCCGAATGACCGGAAACGGGCTGGGAAAACGGCTGCTTAACTGTATGAAAGTATTTATTGTGGCTTTAAAAGCCACAATAAATATGTAAAACTAAATTATTATGGGAATTAAGCAATCAGATTTGGATAAAGCGATATCCGAGTTTGTAAAAGAAGCTAGACGTGGTAACTATGCAGGTTTTGTAATGTATTCAAACATGGCAGGAAGCTATGCAGAATTACTTAATATTAACGTAGAAAAGCGTTTAGCAGAGTTAAACTATGAAAAAGCAGAAGTTGCCTACTACAAAAATATTGCGCTAGAAGGAAAAATTAGAGGGATCTGTCAAAGTTTGGATAATACTTTAGCTGAAGTTGTACGAAGGAATGCCGTGTCTGCTGCAGAAGCGGCGCAAATGCTAGGCACAACGCTAAGTGACTTTATTGGCCCAACTGAAACTAAAAGAATTCGTAAAATTGCTGCCGAGCATGGTTTAAATATTGATGAAACTATTGGCTATCAATTATCATTGGCTAGCACGCCCCCTCTTGCTATAACACCTTAAATGTTGTGACATAAGTTACAATTCAATACGCATTATTGAATGAATTATTCTCTCATCATCTTCGATTGCGATGGCACGCTGATTGATAGTGAGGCGCCGAATAATGCGGCGCAGGCGGCGCTGTTGGCTGAGCTTGGTTATCCGCAATATACGGCTGAGGTGTGTATGCAGCGCTTTGTCGGCATGTCGCTACAGCAAAGTTTTGCGGCGATCGCGCAGGAAACTGGCGCGACTTTTCCTGTTGATCTCGAACACTTATGGCTCAATAAACTCATGCAATTACGCGGCACGGCGGCGATGGCGGTACCAGGCGCTTTAGATATTGTCAGCCGCATCACAGTCAAAAAATGCGTCGCCTCTAACGGTGTGCGTGAGGCAGTGCTGCAAACACTGCACACCGGCGGCTTCATGGATTATTTTAGCGAAGAGCAAGTCTTCACCGCCGCGCAAGTGCCGCGCCCCAAACCCTACCCAGATTTATTTTTATATGCCGCCCAGCAAATGGGCGCGGCCCCTGAAAAATCTTTGGTAATTGAAGATGGTGTGCCAGGGGTTAAAGCCGGTGTAGCGGCCGGTATGCAGGTCGTAGGATTTACAGGCACCGCCCACCTGCCCCGCCCAGCCGCCGAAGCCGCTTTGCGGCAAGCAGGTGCCCAACAGATTATTCATTCTTTAAACGAACTGGCCGCTATCATATCTTTATAAATCTGCGCGCGGTTCCTTCTTCTTAAAGAATTTAGGAACATTACATTTTTGTGATGGGAATGATCAGCAATATCACGAAATTTGGCATGTTGGCAGCTGGCGGCAATATGCTGTTGCATAGTTTTATGCCGCAATACGGAATTGATCTAACCCAATATTTGCCTAACCAAAATAATTCGCAAGCTGCCTATGTAAATGCGCCGGTTAGTGGCACAACCGTACAAATCAGTAATCCGCTTTCATCATTGGTTAGCAGTGCGCTGCAGATTATTCCCAATGTTTTAGCGCAAAAAGGAGATTACGTCGTGCAATCGGCTACACCTAATAACACTCAATCTAAACCCACCCAGCAGCAGGCAGTTTCATATAATACGCCAGCTAAATGGTATTGGTAGCAGCTTTATCTTCTTCAGTTTCGGTATAGATGGGTAAATTGACCGATAATGTGCGTTTTTGCCAATCCGGCTCGCCAATAAAATTTTGATTGAACGGAATCAGCTGGGATTTTTTATCGTCGCCCTTAATTTCCAATAAATCACCAGCCCCAAAATTATGAATAGCCGTTATCGTACCAATTACTTGATTAGAATTTTGAATTTTGGCAGTCAGACCAATTAAATCGCTGTGATAGTATTCGCCATCGGGCAAACTGGGTAATTGTGTGCGTGCCACAAATAATTGCGTGCCGCGCAAAGTTTCCGAAGTATCGCGATCATTGATACCTTTAATTTTAATTGCCGGAATTTTGCCAATAAATTTTATATCGGTGACAGTGAATTGCTCGGTACCATCAGCATTTTGCAATGGGCTGTAGTTTTTTAAATTTTCGGCCGCTTCCGCATAGCATTTCACTTTAACAAAGCCATGTAAACCATGTGGTGCCGTAATTTCTGCTAGCAGAATAAGGTTGGTCATTTTCAATCTAGCGTCATCCCAGCGTAAGCTGGGATCCAGTTTATCTTAAAAGCTAACAATACTGCTGACAGCCTGGATGCCAGCTTTCGCTGGCATAACGTTATCAAGTTAAGCAGCCGCGTCGTCGCTAGCGGCTTCTTCAGCTGGGGCTGCTTTTGGCTCAGCCGCTTTCGCTTTTTCGGCTTCGGCTAGTTCAGCGGCGATACGGGCTTTTTCTTCGGCCATTTTCACACGCTCTTGTGCTTTGGCTTTTGGTTTATCTTGTTTGGTTTGCGCGGCCAATTTTGGCGCATTGACCAAACCTAAATTCGCCAAAAACAAAGTGACCCGCTCGGTTGGTTGCGCACCAACACCCAGCCAATATTGCACGCGGTCTTGTTTTAAGGTGATGCGGTTAGCGTTATCTTTCGGCAGCATTGGGTTATAGGTGCCGATTTTTTCGATGAAGTTACCATCGCGGCTCGCGCGGACATCGGCCACTACAATGCTGTAGAACGGACGTTTTTTAGAGCCACCGCGGGCTAGTCTGATTTTCGTTGCCATTTTGTTTTCCTGTTTTGTTTTTGTTTGTTGTTTAAATTTTTACTGTCATACTGGCGCAGGCTGGTATCCAGTGACTATTAGATGCGAGGCTTTGCCTCGCGCATTGTATGTTCCTAGATCCCGTATCCGCCGTTCCGCATGAGACAAGCTCATGCTTCACTGGTACGGGATGACGTTACCGCCGACCTCCCATTAATTGGCCAAGGCCACCTTTCATCATGGCTTTGGCCCCGCCCATTTGTTTGACCTTTTTCATCATGTCGCGCATTTGCATGTATTGTTGCAGCAGTTTATTGACATCATTCACCGTTACGCCGGAACCATTGGCAATCCGCATTTTGCGTTTCGCTTTGATAATATCCGGCTCTTGGCGTTCCTGCATGGTCATGCTGCTGATGATCGCTTGCTGACGCAGGATCATTTTATCATCCACCTTGGCTTCGCTCATCAACTGGTTGATTTTGCCCATGCCTGGCAACATGTTGACGATGCTTGAAAGCCCGCCCATTTTACGCAGCTGGGTGAGTTGTGACGATAAATCTTCCAAGGTGAATTGACCGGATAACGCCCGCTTGGCCAACTTTTCAGCATCCGCCTGATCAATCTGCGTGGCGGCTTTTTCGACCAGGGAGATAATATCCCCCTTGTCTAAAATCCGGCCGGCAATCCGCTCAGGATGGAATAATTCAAGCGCATCCAACTTCTCGCCCGTGCCCACCATTTTGATAGGCTGGCCGGTGACCGCGCGCATAGATAGCGCTGCCCCGCCCCGCCCATCGCCATCAATACGGGTTAGGATAATACCAGTTACCCCGATTTGATCGTGGAAAGCTTGCGCAGTGTTTACCGCGTCTTGCCCCGTCATTGCATCGGCAACCAGCAAGCTTTCTTGCGGCTTGGCGATATCCCGCACGGCGGCCAGTTCGGCCATCAATGGCGCATCAATGGCCAACCGGCCGGCAGTATCCAGAATTAATACATCATACCCGCCGGTGCGCGCTTCCGCCTGTGCGCGCGTGGTAATTTCAGTGGGCGTTTGCCCCGCGATAATGGACAGCGTGGCAACGCTTGTTTGCTCCCCCAAAATCCGTAATTGATCTTGCGCTGCTGGCCGCTGGGTATCGAGCGAGGCCAGCAATACTTTTTTATTCTGCGTTTGCTGCAACCAGCGGCCAAGTTTGGCCGAGGTTGTGGTCTTACCTGAACCTTGCAAACCGAGCATTAAAAAAGTCACCGGCGGTGCGGCACTTAAATTCAGGCCAACACTTTCGCGGCCCAGCATATCAATTAACGTGTCATGGACAATTTTAATAACCTGTTGATCCGGCTTAACGCTTTTAATGACGTTTTGACCGACCGCTTCAATGCGCGCTTTTTCAATAAAATCTTTCACCACCGGCAAAGCCACATCGGCTTCCAGCAAGGCCACGCGCACTTCGCGCAAAGCGGCATCGACATCGGCTTCCGTCAGCGCGCCTTTTTTACCTAGGCGGGTAAAAACATCGCTTAAGCGGTTGGTTAATTGATCAAACATTCATTTTCCCTGTCGCAACGCAAAACACAAAGGCCAGTGAGCGCAACGCGCCGACTGGCCGAGCAGTGAAAACTTGCCGTTTTCAGTGCCTGTATTCCAAATTGTCTTACTGTTTACGCATAAAACCGCTGGGTAATGCAAATATTTCATGCAAATATTCGCTTATGTTGGCCGCAAAAACCGTTTTTGGTACGCTCAGCCTGGTTTTTGCAGCGATTGCCTATGGCAGCTATATTTATAAAGTTTTCCAAGGCCAGATCAAACCGCATTTATTTACCTGGCTGGTTTGGGGTTTTGCGGCCGGCATCGTTTGCGCTGCGCAAATGATGACGGGCGCTGGCGCGGGTGGCTGGACCGCAGGGTTTGCGGCATTTTGCTGCACCGGCATTGCCATATTGGCACTATTCAAAGGTGATAAAACCTATACACGCAGTGACTGGTTGGCGCTTGTTGCAGCTTTTATAGCGATTATTTTATGGGTTCTAACTACTGACCCCTTCTATGCCGTGTTATTGCTAACCCTAACCGATGCCATTGGTTACCTGCCCACTTTCCGAAAAGCCTTTCATAAACCTGATGAAGAATCGTGGTTTCCGTTTGTGATGGTGGTGCTGCAGGAAGCTTTAGCCTTGTTGGCTTTAACCAATTACAATCGCGTCACTGTTACCTATCCCATTGCCGTTTTAATTTTAGATGCCGGATTGGCTGTGATGCTGATTTGGCGCAGAAAGCTTTGTTATGTGGCTTAATATCTTCCCAATTTTAGCTATTGCCTGTTCGCTGACTGGAATAAGTTTATATGTGCGCAGCATCATTAACGGGACAACCAAACCGCATTTATTCTCCTGGCTGATTTGGAGTCTGACCATGGGCATTGCTTTTATGGCGCAAATCAAAAATGGCGGTGGTTATGGTGCTTGGCCCACGGCGGTGGGTGTTGGAAATTGTCTTGTGGTTTGTATCATGGCCTGGCGTTATGGCGATCATCGTTACCGCAAAAGCGATTGGTATTTGTTGTTGTGCACCATCGCCGTTATTCCTTTTTGGCTCTTCACCAATAGCGCTTTAGGCGCAGTAATTTGGGTCACGCTCATTGATTTTTTGGGCTATCTACCCAGTTACCGCAAAGCCTGGCACAAGCCACTTGAAGAAAAACCCCTGTCTTATCTTTTATTCAGCAGCCAGTTTTCCTGTGCGTTTTTGGGTTTGGCGGAACATAATTGGATCACCAGTCTTTATCCGGTGGTGATGGCTTTATCCTCATTTGCCATGCTGCCGTTATTGTTATGGCGGCGGCAAAGTTTAACGAAACTGCAATAGTGTATTTACCGTTTGTTCAGTCTTATGCGGCAGAATAAACCCATGTCAAACACCGCTGCCACTTTGCAATTCCGTAACCCAGCCTATACCGAAGCCTTGGAATTATTATCGGAAGCCCATAGCTATATCTCTTACCGGCAAACGGTTGAAGAGCGGCATTTAAATGCCGAAGGCCGCATGTTGGTAAGTTTTCAAGTCATGCGCTTAACCGCTCGCCTCACCCAGATTATGGCATGGTTAATGCTGCAACGCGCGTTACAGAACAACGAAATCAGCACCAGCGACGCAATTTTCGAGCCCGCAATTACCGTCAGCTCAAGCATCTTGGAATTAGATCAAGCCGATTACGATCTGAAAGTTCCTACCGGCTTAAAACGGTTATTGGAGCGCTCACATGGTTTATACATCCGCATGCAACGCTTGGAAGACCAAGTCCGCAGCGCTTAATCATTCTGAAAACTAATCTATTACTGCCCTGGCGCGGAGCCTGGTATACCGCCGGCACCGGTACCGGCATTATTAAACTTGCCCACATTCCCAATTAGTTGCTGCACCACAGTTAATTCTTCCCCCGCCGTTGGCGTTTCTTCCTTGGCAAAATGAATGGGCTGCCCATCCCGCGCCTGCAATTCATTCATGGCGGTAAGCAATCCGTCATTATCAAACCGCAACACATAAACCTGCCGCTCCATAATGCGCGGGCGGAAAAATGCCTTGGTCTCGGTAATCTCACTGACATAATACCAGGTATGGCTATCCGCAAACATGCTGGTCATGCTGGGGGTGCCTAAGCGCAATTTAACTTCCGGTTCGCGTGTTTGATTGACCTTTAATGCTTGCACATCCTCAGCTTCAATCACGCGGCCGCGCTGCGCCACAATCGGCGTGCAGGCCATCAGCACCGCAAAGCATCCCAATAATATATAACGCATTTTTTTGAGAATAAAGGGTTGCCCGCCAACACACAATCATTCCAAATAGATATTATGCGCTTCTTACTGGTTTTATGGCTGTTAGGCTTGGCTGCTTGCCAAAGCACTACGACGCCCTCTGCCCCTAGTGGCAGCACCCCAATTGCTGTCCTAACACCAGCCAGTTTTAATGATTTACCTGGCTGGCAAAATGATGACCTAAACGGGTTTGCCGATAGCTTCAATAAAACCTGCGCCCGCATGGCCAAAGCCAAACCCAAATGGGGCAGCGCTGCCGGTTGGACTGCTGCCTGCACCGCGATTAAAAATGCACCGCCAACGCAATTGCGCGCCACCATCCAACAATACTTACAACCTTATGCAATTACCGATGGTGACAGCGGCAGCACGCAAGGTTTATTTACCGGTTATTATGAGCCATTATTACAAGGTTCACGCACCCGCACGGGCATTTATCAAACACCGATTTATGCAATCCCAAATGATTTGGTCACGGCAGATTTGGGGTTATTCCGCGATAGTTTAAAAGGCCAAACGCTAATCGGCAAAGTTGCCAGCAATAAATTTGTGCCTTACGGCAAACGCGCAGAAATCACTGGCACCCCCTTAAATGCGACCGTTCTCGCTTGGGTCTCCGATCCGGTTGATGCCTTCTTCTTAGAAATTCAGGGCAGCGGCCGTGTGCAGTTGCCGGATGGTAGCATGCTGCATATTGGCTATGCCGGCAAAAATGGTGAAAGTTATACACCCATTGGCCGTGCCTTGCGCGAACAGGGTGAAATTCCCACCGGTGCCGGTATGCCCGATATCAAAATCTGGCTGCGCCAGCATCCAGAGAAAGCGCAAGCGATGATGAATAGCAATGAAAGCTATGTCTTCTTCCGCGAATTACCGCCGAGCGACGGGCCCATTGGCGGTGCGAATGTCACACTGACGGCGGAGCGTTCATTGGCTGTTGACCCGCGTGCCATTCCTTACGGTTTGCCATTATGGATCGATACGCCAGCGCCGATGAATAGTGGCCGCTTCCAAAAATTAATTGTTGCGCAAGATACCGGTGGTGCGATCAAAGGCACCATTCGCGGTGATATTTTCTGGGGCTTTGGTCAAAGTGCCGAAATCAATGCCGGTTCCATGCAATCCACTGGTAGTTATTGGGCACTATTGCCGAAAAATTAAAATATGCTATAAAAATCAAATGTCACTGTTTGCGGAAATGCTAAAAAGTATACCAGGTATAATCGGTATCCGATTAAACAAAGAACCCAAATATTGTTTGGTGTTTAAACAGGGAAAAAAAGAGATCAGGCACTACGAGCCATATCTGCAAGCCAGCACTTGGGTGGAAGGTGATTACGAATATGCAAGCGGAGTCGCGTTTCGGCGTTTAGCGGATTACATTTTCGGGAATAATAAAAGCCGCGCCAAATTGCCGATGACTGCGCCTGTATTGCAGCAAAACACCTCACAAAAATTGCCAGCATCTACTGTCCGATCAAGCTTGCCAGCTGAGAGAGGTTGGCAAATGAGTTTTATTTTAGCAAATAAATATAAACTGGCAAATATCCCCCAACCCAATAACCGCGATATTTGGCTGGAAGAAATATCTGATCGCTCCGTTGCAACCATTCAATTTTCCGGCGAACTCACTGAAACAATTATCACGAAGAAAACAGAAGAATTGCATACCTGGCTTAAAGAAATGCCTAAACAAGCGATGACCGTTCCCCGCATCGCCAGCTATGATCCTCCTTTCACGTTGTCGTTTTTAAAACGGCATGAATTGCAGATTGATACATGTAGTAAAACTAGTGATTAGTTGAAAATATTTAATTTCACCTTTTTTATAACACAAAACAAAATTAGAATAAAAAATTTATACTATATTTAGTATTATAAGATTTGCCAAACCACAATATATGGAGATTGATATGGCTAAAAACGAAAAAACAAGTAAAGCTGCTGGAACTGCTGCTTCTAAAACTCTAAGTGGAAAAGGTACAAAAAAAGATGCCACCTCAGCTGCGGGTTCGGCATTAACCCAACGACCTGATAAGAAAAAATAAGTATATTGTTAGCAGCTTGACTGCTAGCAATAATTTTAAGCCGCTTCTTTAAGGATATCGGTCCATAGCTCTGCTGGATCAGGCTCGGGGGAGGTTTTGGCGAATTCGACAGCTTCTAGGCAAGTCGCACGGATGCGCTTTTGAATTTCTTCCAGTTCGGCATCGGTTGCCAATTTTTGTTCGGTGATTTGATGGCGCAAGCGTTCAATCGGGTCGCGATGCGTGCGGGTTTCCTCGACCTCTTCCCGCGTGCGGTATTTAGCAGGATCAGACATGGAATGTCCGCGGTAGCGGTAAGTCATCATCTCGAGCAGCACGGGCCCCTTGCCGCTGCGAATATGTTCAAACGCCGCACTGGCCGCCTGCTTCACCGCCATCACATCCATCCCATCGACGCGTTCGCCCGGAATGCCATAACCTTCGCCGCGCCGGAATAATTCACCGGCCGCATGGCGCTTCGCAGAAGTACCCATGCCGTATTGATTGTTTTCGATAATATACAGCACTGGCAAGTGCCACAGCGCGGCCATGTTGAAACTTTCATAGACCTGCCCCTGGTTTGATGCGCCATCACCCATATACGCTACGCAGACGCCGTTATCTTCATTGTATTTGTGGGCGAAACCGAGGCCAGTACCAATCGATACCTGCGCACCAACAATGCCGTGCCCGCCATAGAAATTTTTCTCGCGGCTGAACATATGCATGCTGCCACCCTTGCCGCGTGAATAACCACCCTCACGGCCCGTCAGCTCCGCCATCACGCCGCGCGGCTCCATACCGCAAGCTAGCATATGCCCATGATCGCGGTATGCGGTAATGACTGAATCTTGTTGTTGCTGCGCAGCCTGAATGCCCACCACCACGGCTTCTTGGCCAATATACAAATGGCAGAAACCGCCGATTAAGCCCATGCCGTAAAGCTGCCCGGCACGTTCTTCGAAATGCCGGATAAGAAACATATCTTCGAAAAATTTTAAAGCATCTGCTTTGGTCAACTTATTGGTTGAGACCAGGGGCGCTTGCGCGTTTTTAGGGGCGGTTTTATCAGCTTTGGCCATTTGCCATAAATCTAGCGAAGACAGGTGACAGGGGCAAGGCAAATCGGGCAAAATGTCGCCATGCGCGAAATCATTCTCGATACCGAAACAACTGGTTATGACCCCAAACAGGGCCACCGGATTGTTGAGATTGGCGCAGTCGAAATGGTCAATAAACGACTGACCGGCAAAACGCTCCAACTATACCTAAATCCCGAGATGGAAATGGGTGCCGAAGTTATCGCCATCCACGGAATTACTAATGAATTCCTGCGCGATAAACCGCGCTTTGCCGAAGTGGTTGACCAGTTCGTGGAGTTTATCGGCGACGGCCAATTGGTCATTCACAATGCCATGTTCGATATGAAATTTATCAATCATGAGCTCAGCATCTTGGGTTTTCCGGTGATTCCACATACGCAGGCAACGGACACGCTCGAAATCGCGCGGCGAAAATTTCCCGGCTCTCCCGCTTCACTTGATGCCTTATGCAAACGCTTCAATGTCGATAACAGCAACCGCCAATTCCACGGCGCCCTGCTCGATTCCCAATTGCTGGCCGAGGTATATTTTTATCTGGTCGGCGATGAACAAGCGTCGTTGTTTGGTAAACCCGAAGCGATAATAGTCGAAGAAATCAATATCAGCGAGCGGCCAATTTATGCTGCGCGCGTATTTGAAATTCCCGCCGCTGAACTCGCTGCCCATCAAACCTTTATTGGGACGATTAAAGGTGCATTATGGCAACAAATTTTTTAATATGTTGCCATAATAGTATTCCTACTTGCAATTCGTATTAAAGGGTTTGTCATTTTCTTTTTCATTTTATTGACAAGAGAACATACTGCATAAATTGAGCTAACATAGGAAGCTCTACAAAAAATTTCCTGAATTAATGGCGATTTTGCATCGTATAACTATTTCCAATTAACAAACATCCCATTGAAAATAATATTGCTATACCTGAATTATATAAAAATTGCTTAGAAGAAATATTAGCGCTTTCTGTTTTATTTTCTGCTTGTTTAGCATGCATTGGCAATATTATCCCCTCGAAAGGATTCACTTTTTTAAATGGATTAGAAAATTCATGTACATTCATTGCTCTTACTTCTGCAGCAGAAATATAGTTGCCCATTAAATCTGTATCATTACGGTAAGAAATATATCGTGATCCGGATATATTTTGATCTCCGATAACCTCACAGCTTGGACGGATGCCATTTGATCTTAATATACTTTCAATTTCATTTATACAATTTAGATTTATATCATTTTTATCGCAAATAGTGAACATTTTGCCACGCTGTTCCCCATTTGGATTATGCATGATTTCAATGTTCTGCTTATCAGCAACTTTAAATGGTCCAATCCCATTATTAATGAAATAAGGTAAAAGCAAATCTAACGCTTTTGCTACATCCTGTGGATCTATTGTTAAATGTAATTTCCAATCTGTTCTTGGAAACTGCGAGCACGGACCATCAAATTGAATATAACCAAAGGCATTAGTGGTATAATACCCTCCATTAAGATCAAATTTTTCACATAAATTTAATGTATCATATAAAGAGGACATGACTAATTAAAACATAAATTTATTAAAATTTTCTTAAAACTATACTAGCTAATTACTACCAGCGCTTCGCCGAATTCGACTGGATGTTTATCATCTACCAGAATTTGCTGCACAGTGCCCGCTTTTGGGGCTTTCACTGGGTTCATGACTTTCATCGCTTCGATAATCAGCAAGGTATCACCTTCTTTAACAGCACTGCCCACGCTGATAAAAGGCGGGGAGCCTGGTTGCGGCGACATGTAAACGGTGCCAACCATCGGCGAACTTACGGTTCCCGCCGCTGGCCCTGCTGCCGCAGCCGGTGCGGCAATGGCGGCTGGCGCTGCTTGCTGCAGTTGGGGTGCTACCATATTGGCGACCATTTGCTGTTGCTTGCCCACGCGGATGTAACTATCGCCCTGCCCAACCTCAATCTCGGTCAAGCCGCTTTCAGCCATTAATTTGGCCAATTCGCGCACCAATTCGGCATTTACGTTTATTGCATCAGTCATTATATATCCTATTTGCGCGAAGGCGCGATTCATCGCAAGTTTTGATTAATCCACCAACGCCGCAGCAGCATCAATGGCCAAGATATAGCCAATCGGGCCAAAACCGCAAATGACACCGCTGGCGATTGGTGAAATGTAAGAATGATTTCGAAATTCTTCGCGGGCGTGAATGTTGGATAAGTGAACTTCGATTAGCGGCAAACGGGTGGCTTTCAAGGCATCGTGAATCGCAACTGAAGTGTGGCTGTAGGCAGCAGGATTGATAATAATGGCTTTGGCCGCCGTGGCAGCCTCTTGAATCCAATCCACCAATTGGCCTTCATGGTTGCTTTGCTTGAAAACCAGCTCATGCGTATGTTCTTCCACGCGTTCGCGGCACAGACGCTCAATCTCCTGTAGGGTCACCCGACCATAAATTTCGGGCTCCCGCGTGCCAAGCAGATTTAAATTAGGACCATTAAGGATGTGGATTTGTGCCATTTAAGTAACCATATCATCGTTAAAGCGCTGAATTTACAATGCAACTAAAAAAAGATTTGCCATAACCTGTCAAATCAATCATACACACCGCTTCCGCTTAATTTTTAGCGGGTCTGTACTAATTGTGGGGAGGGTCGCATGACAACGCGCGCAACTCTCTTCCAATTGGGGATGGACTTGCCAGAAGCGCCCGTGCAAACGCCAGCGCCACAGCTAAGGAAGGCCCAAAAGGAAGAAAATTCCGGGAATATTATCCCGGGTCCTTGGTGTGAACTGGGGCAACAGGAAGCTCTGGCTTCAACTGGGCTACATAGTTCGAGTGACGAACGGCATGATCATTTCATCCACAGGGATGGCAAGGTCTTTGCTGGGATACATTTGATCATCGACTTATGGGGCGCTAGCAACCTCGATAATCTCGAAATTATGGAACACGCTTTTCGCGAAGCAGTGATGGCGGCTAAAGCTACCCTGCTGCATATCCATATGCATCACTTCACCCCCAATGGTGGGATTTCTGGTGTGGCGGTCTTGGCCGAATCCCATATCAGCGTCCATACTTGGCCGGAACGCAATTTCGCAGCTTTTGATGTTTTCATGTGCGGCGATAGCGATCCTGAAAAAGCCATTGATGTGCTGAGAAAGCATTTCAATCCAGAACAAGTCACCGTTAGCAATTTGCGACGTGGTGAGGTTGTTTAGTGCCTTTACTTTATGGTACGGGAGACGATAACGCCGAGGTGATCAAACCAGAATTTGGTCATCTTGTTTTTCCCGTTCATAAAGTTTTGGCACAGGTCGATACCCCTTTCCAAAGTTTATTGTTTTTTGAAAATTCCGCGATGGGCCGGTGCCTTGGTGCCGATGGTGTGGTCCAAATTTCTGAACGCGATGATCCCTATTATCATGAAATGCTGGTCCATATGCCGCTGCTGGCGCACGGCCAAGTAAAACGCGCGTTGATTATTGGCGGCGGCGATGGCGGTGCCTTGCGGCATATGTTGATGCATCACGGCGTTGCGCAAGTGGTAATGGTGGAGATTGACCAAGTGGTGGTCGAGCTCAGCGCGCAACATTTATCCAGCATTTGCGGCACTGCATTTACCGATCCACGGGCCGAAATTTTATTTCAGGATGGTGCGGATTTCGTTCGCAATAGTAATGATCTATTTGATTTGATCATTATCGATTCAACCGATCCATTTGGCCCAGGCGAAGTTCTGTTTAAAGAAGAATTTTACCAAGCTTGCAAACAGCGCTTGGCTTCAGGCGGGATGATGGTTGGACAAATCGACACGCCATATGTGCTGCCAGAAATTTTACAATCGACATCTGTTGCCTTAAAAAACCATTTTAACGATGTATGGTATTACCGCTGCGCTGTGCCCTGCTATGGTTATGGCGATACCTATTTTTATTGGGCCACCGATAATGCGGAATTGCGGCAGGTTACAAAAGCTGAACTCACGAACCGTTATACCGCCGCCAGTTTAGACACCTTTTATTATAATTCGGATATGCATTTGGCCGCCCTGGCCCTGCCCAATTTTGTGCAGAAGTTAATTGGTTAAATAATCAACCGCCATGCTGCGTCATACTGGCCGAATTCCAAATAATTGGCGGTAATTTCTTCATCTCTGGCAATGGCGCGGCTGGTGTAAGTGCCATTAGGTGCGTCGTAAGTATTGGCATTCTCGCTATGATTCATAAACCGGCCATGATCGCCGCATAAACACACACAATCAGGATAAGCATCATCGTAATGGCCGTAAATCTGCAAAAAATCTAAAACTTGCAATGGAAATTCGCTGATTGCTGTTTTGGCAAAAGTTAAATCAAACCCTTCCACATGCATCCAAATATGAGTGTCTTCAGCTATATGAGCCGCTGCATAAAGACCTGTGCCCGCAATTCCGCTTGGCGCAATATAGGTGGGAATTAGCAGCACGCTAACCCGCTAAAATCTTTAACAGTGTTTCGGTGGTGGCACGCATGGAAGTGCGCGCATCCATGCCCTGCACAACTTCCCCACTTGGCAACGCCAGTTGTTCATTGGGCGTTAAAATATATTGATAATTGGTGGTGATTTCTTCGCCGCTGGCAATATCACGCAGCGCAAAAATACTGCCGCAATGAAACAATACATTTGGCGCACTGGCATGGTTAATAAAGTTATCCAATTCGGTTTCATAAAACTTTTCATCGAACAGCATATATTCACCGCTGGTCCGGCAAATGGTCGCATCCAAATCGGGAAATTCAGTTACAAAGGCGGGGTAATTGGCTTCATGCATTATCATACCGCGCATAATGATAACAACTTCACCTTGTTGAAAAGCGCGCTTGGCGAATAATCCGCGGCCGTGAATAGAACTCTCTTTTACTTCCAAATCATTTTGAAAGTGATGAATAAAATAAGCGGGTTTTACTGGAATTCGCACAGCAAGGGACATGGTCTAGCAGGCTTCTATCGCGCCAGATAGTTAACTGCAATAAATATATGCAAAATTAATGGATTAATTCCCAATTGGCATTATGCGCACCGCCATATTCCAGGTAATTGCCGGTGATTTCCTCACCCACAGCAATGGCGCGGGTGGCAAAAATTCCCTGTTCAGTATCCACCGTATTGGCATCATCCGCATGGTTCATAAACCGGCCATGGCCAGAACACATAAAGAAGAAATCGGGCTGATCCGGATCCAAATGCCCGTAATGGTTAAAGTAATCCTGAACGGCCTGGGGCTGCGCTTTAATGGTGGCCATTGGCACTTGCAAATCAATTCCGTCGATATGCTGCCAAACCAGCGCCCCAGCCGTAATCGGCGCGTTGGCAAAAACGCCCAGGCCATGAATGGCGCTGGGCGCTAGATAACATGGCACCATCATCATGATACGCTCGCCTGCAACAATTCATAAAGCTGGCGCGTGGATTCCCGCAAAATTTCTTGCGGTGGCAGGCCGCGCAAAATACGGCCATTTTCCAGCTCAGCCTCGTCCTGATCGTTATACATAAACCGGTAATCCACGGTCAGCTCATCCCCAGCCGCAATGGCCTTGCGCGCAAAACCAATCCCGCAATGATACAATATATTCGGATCATCCGCATGGTTCAGATAATCGGTGTAATGCAGCTTTAAATCATACAGCTCGTAATCGGCGACCAAATGGCAGGAAAGCAGCTCGTCCAACACCGGAATTTCAGCTTTCAACCGATCATAATCCGCCCATTTCATGACCCTGCCTTGGAAATAAAACACCACTTCACCAGATTGATACGCCCGCGTGGCAAAGCAACCAAAGCCATGAATGCCGGATGGTTTCACCACAAAATCGTTATCAATCGGATACGCGGCCTGCGCCAGCATCTCCCGTTCGTTGTCGGTCAGAACTTCCGGAACTTGGAAAGACATTAAATGACGCGGATATTTTTAAACTGCCATGGATCGCTGGTGTCCAAATCTTCCGGGAATAACGTGCCGCGGTCTTGCAGCGGTGTCCAATCTGTGTATTCGCCAATCACTAGCCCCAAATATGGTCCCGCAATTTCAAGGATGCGCGCATGATCTAATTCTTCCGGTTCGACAATACCGCGGCTCGGATTTTCCATTGCCCAAATCACACCCGCCAATACTGCAGCCGTAACTTGCAAACTGGTCGCATTATTATGCGGCACCAATTTCACAGTTTCTGCCATGGATAGCTGCGAGCCAAACCAGTAAGCCCCTTTTTCATGGCCGCATAACAACACGCCAAGCTCATCCACGCCTTCGACAACGTCCAGCACAATCAAGCGGTGCTCTTTCTGGAATTCCCAGTTTTTGCCAGCTAATTCATGTAGGGACAGCACCGCGCCATCGCATGGGTGATATGCGTAATGCACCGTTGGCCGGTAAGCGGGCTCATGTCCCTCACCCACCGTGAAGAAATCAGATAAAGACACGCTTTCCCCATGGGTGACCAGAAAACCATGGAATGGCCCTTCCATTGGCGTCCAGGTGCGCACGCGCGTGCCGGCACCGGGACGGGCTAAGAAAATGGCGCTTTTGCGGCCCTGTTCCTGGCGATGACCATCGGCCGGAAAATGCTTTTCGTGGCTGCCCCATCCCAATTCGGCTGGCTGGCACCCTTCGCTGTAAAAACCATCGATCGACCAAGTGTTGATAAACTCGCCGGGCTTTTTCGGCTCAGCTGCCACTTGCGTATCACGCTCGGCGATATGAATCACTTTCACGCCAAGTTTTTGAGCGAGCGCCGCCCATTCTGCTTTCGTTTTTGGGACATCAACCCCCTGGCCGGTATCTTTGGCAATGTTCAACATCGCTTGCTTTACAAAATGCGAAACCAAACCTGGATTTGCGCCATGGGTCACGACTGCCGTGGGCCCGGCACCAAGTTGGGCACGTGTTGCCAGCATTTCTTCCCGCAAAGCATAATTGGTGCGCTGCGCCATCGTTAAATTGGGATCGGAATAACCACCCAGCCATGGTTCCACCACCGTATCTAAATAAAGCGCGCCCAGTTTATGCGCCAGTTTCAACATATCCACCGATGAAACATCGACGGACAAATTCACAATAAAGTCACCTTTCTTCACCCGGCTGCTGATCACCTCGGTATAAGTTTCCGGTGTTAGCGGCGCGATCGAGAATTTAACGCCTTGCTCAGCGGCCAATGCCTGCCCGCGGTCATCGCCGGTCACAATTTCAATCTGTTCCGGTTTTACACCAATATGCCGCAGCAATAGTGGCAAAACGCCCTGGCCAATACTGCCAAAACCCACCATCAGAATTTTGCCTGGGAAATTAACGTATACTGCGTGTTTCATGCAGTTAAAAAACAAAATACAGTTAGAAAAGCAACGATTTATTCAATCGGCTTTTTCAGTTCCGCCATCAACCGGCACATTGTGAATAATGTCAACGCGGTGTCAACCACCCCATCCAATACGCCCGCAATGGAACCCACGAATAATGCGTAAACCGTGTAACACAATTGCGCGCCTAAAAATAGCCAGCGCATGTTAATGCCCTTGGTGTTGTAGGAGGCAATCACATATAGGCTGGAGCCGATCACCGGCAGAAAATCCCAGGGCTGCCGAATGGTGAAAAAGCCAATTATAGCATAAGCAGCGCACAATAAAACGGTTAGCCATAATTTGCGGGGCGCCGTCGCCAGCTTGAAATACGCAATGGCATTGCGGATTACACCAACAATAAAACCGATCGATGCTACCCAGGCACCAATCATCCCATAATGCACCAGCCAGCCTAATGTGCCGATCAACATAAAACCGAACAATTTCTTATCTTCTTTTTGTAAAGCCGCAATGAAATATGCTAGGCTCGCAGCAAAACCGATGCTTTGCGCAATCGGATTGGCCAGCCATAACACCGCAATGGAATCAAAAAATTCAACCATTTGATAAGCCTTTATATTTTTTATATTGTACATGCAAGGTCAGCATTATTTCTTGCTATATTTTCCTGTAACCCTTACCTCCTGCCTGTTAGACAATTTAAAGGTGCAGACAAAATGAAAACCAGCATGTGGGGCCAACATCTTATTCTCGATCTTTCGGGCTGCCCGAAAGAAAAAATTGGTAATGGGGATAATATTCTGGCTTGGGTCAAAGAATTAGTGCCAGCCATTGACATGGTCGCGTACGGCGAACCTATTTTAGAGCATTTTGCAACCCATAAAGATGAAACCGCTGGTTATTCACTGGTGCAATTAATTGAAACTTCAAATATTGCCGCGCATTTCGCCGAAAATATTGGCCAGGTTTATATCGATATCTTTTCGTGCAAAGAATTTGATGAAGAAATGGCAACAGAAGTGTGCCAAAAATATTTCGGCCCAACCAAAATTAATAAAAAGAATTTCGAGCGTGGTGATTTCTTTGAAGAAAAAATCGAAGGTCTGCGCAGCTATCAAAGCTTCCCAATTGATGAAATTTATTATGAAGGCCAAACAGAGTTTCAAAAAGTGGCGGTTTACCGCAACAAGGAATTTGGCCGCATGCTGATTTTGGACGGCATTATCCAAACCACCGAAAGTGACGAGTTTGTCTACCATGAAATGCTGACCCATGTACCAATGCTAAGCCACCATAATCCGCAAAATGTGTTGGTCATTGGCGGCGGTGATGGGGGTATTTTGCGCGAAGTATTAAAATACCCAATCAAACATGTGGATATGGTTGAGATTGACCGAGAAGTCATCGAACTATCGAATAAATATCTGCCCACCCTGAACAATGCTGGTGCCATTTATAAAGACGCACGCGTCAATCTGGTGGTGGCTGATGCGTTCAAATATTTGAAAGACCACAAAAATAATTACGATGTGATTATTGTGGATTCCACCGATCCAGTTGGCCCTGGTGCCACCTTATTTACCCCAGAATTCTTCCAACTATGTAGCGACAGCTTAAACGCTGGCGGTGTTTTTGCGACCCAAAACGGCGTGTTGGCGGATAAGCATGAAGAGAATTTGGCCGCCACTACCGAAATGCGCAAAGCCGGTTTGCAAGCCACTTGCTATTTAATCAGCGTGCCAACTTATTATGGTGGTTCTATGGCTTTGGGTTATGCGGTGAAAGCTGATAAACTAGCGTTGCCAAGCGAAGCTGAATTAGAAGCGCGCCAAGCAGCCGCCAAAATTGAGACTGTACATTATACCCCTGCCGTGCATTTGGCTTCTTTTGCATTGCCTAAATGGGTGCAAAAATTATTGAAGTAAAATGGTGTTAGCCCGTCGATAAACCAAATTTCGACGGGTTAATCGGCTCGCCACCTTCGCGGATTTCGATGTATAATTCGGGCGCTGTATCGCTTGGCATCCGCGCCAATGGCTCGCCCGCATTCACATGCTCACCTGCTTTTACGCTAATACCGCCGAGTCCGCCCAGAATAATATATTGCTGCTGGCTAATCCCTAAAATGACAATCTGGCCGTAACTGCGGAATGGTCCGGCATACATCACATCACCACTGGCCGGTGCCACCACCTGGCTGCTGGCTGTCGTTTGAATGGCGAGACCTTTAATCGGTTTACCATCGCGGTCTTTGCTGCCAAATCCGCGCACCACCTGTCCAGCAGCTGGCAATTTAAAGCTACCGGTGGCCACAGCTGGCAAAACTTTACTGGGTTTGGCTTTATTACCCTTGGCCAGCTGCCGCGCTTTTTCAGCGGCTACCCGTGCCACTTCCGCTTTTTGCAGCACGGCAATTAAATCCTGCAAATCATTCGCTTGCGCGGCCAATTGTTTCAGCTCAGTTTCCTGGGCAGTTAAGTCATCTTTGGTGGCCGCATAGGCTTGCTGCCGTTTTTGCAGCAACTGATCCATCTTTTGGCGGGATGACAGCAAATCGGCTTTCGCATTTTCCGCGCGCGCCATTTGCTCACCCTTGCGGTTTTTAATGCTATTCAAAACCGCTAAATCACTTTGCGCCTGTTTCACGCGCGCCAGTAAGGCCGGTCCGGTTTGCTGCAATACCAATTGCGTTTGAATAATTTCTTTTGGCGCTGTGGGGGCAAATATCAGTGCGGCTGGCGGCGTGCGTGCCAATGGCAGCAATTGCCCACTTAAGTTATACAAATCAGCCCGCTGCCGCGCCTGTGCACTTTGCAATACGGTTTCTTGTGCCGAAAGTTTTGCTACATCGGCATTCAAAACAGTCAAGGCCTGTTCCTGGTTTTGAATGGCATCTGCCGAGGCAATTAAATCTTTCTGCAGTTTGGTTACTTCGCCATTAATGCTTTGCGCTTGCTTGGCTAATTTTTGATGTTCGCTTTTTTTCGCTGCTAGATTTTTTTGGATCGATTGCAACACCTGTTTGGCGTCTTTGCTGGATTGCGGTGTGTTTTGCGCAAATGCCATTGGCATGCACAGCAACACCGCCCCCAGCAAAAATAAACAAACACGCATCATATACAACCTTAGACCAAGGTTAGAATTGGAGAAAACCTAAAATGATCAACCACAGAAAATAACCGAATAAATATTGGATGGAGGTGAAGAAAACTTTCTTAGCCAATCCCGTATCTAGTTCTGGCTGTTGCACAAACCGCCAGACCAGCAAACCGAAATGCAAATTAAGCAGCGTAATCCCAGTAGCCAAAACAATCGAATGCAGACCTAAAAATAACGGCACATATGCAGCCACTGCAAGCAACGCCGTATAAATCAGCATCTGCCGCTTGGTAGCTTGTTCTCCATGTGTATTCGGCAGCATGGGTAAATCGGCGGCGGCATATTCATCTTTGCGCACCAAAGCCAACGCCCAGAAATGCGGCGGGGTCCATAGAAAGATGACCATAAACAAGCTAATTGCCAGCCAGCTCACCTCGCCCGTCATCGCTGCCCAGCCAATCACCGGTGGCAACGCGCCGGCTGCCCCACCAATTACAATATTTTGTGAGGTGCGGGGCTTTAGCCAAATGGTGTAAATAAAAATATAAAATAGCGCAGCGCTCAGCAGCAATGCTGCTGCCAGCCAATTGAGGCCAGTTCCCATCAACGCACAGCTACACAGAATGGCCGCGCAGCCCAAGAACAATGCATCATCCGGTTCCACCCGTCCTTGCGGCAAGGGCCGTTTGGCGGTACGGGTCATGCGCGCATCGCGGTCCCGCTCCAACCACATATTGACGGCACCTGCCCCACCTGCCGATAAAGCGATACACAGCACCGCTACCAACATCAAAAATGGATGCGTATGGCGAGGGGCAATCAACATACCCGCCAAACCGGTAAACACCACCAGCGACATCACCCGCGGCTTCAACAGCTGGAAATAATCCTGCCAACGGCCTAAACTTGGCACCTGTGCATCATCAAGGGTTAACACAATTCAAAATTATTGAATAACTGGCTGTTCTTCAAATTGGTGGAATGGCGGCGGTGATGATAAATGCCATTCCAATGTGCCGTGTTCGGCATTCCAGTAATTGGCCGAAGCGCGTTTGCCGAAAAACAAAGCGTAAAATGTGAAGATCACAAACATCACAGTCGCCGCTGCCCCAATATAAGAACCAATCGATGAAATCAGATTCCAGGTCACAAAACTCGCATATTCATGCGTGCTCGGGTAATCAGGAATACGGCGCGGCATGCCTTGCAGACCCAAAAAATGCTGCGGGAAGAAGGTAAGATTAACGCCGATAAACATGGTCCAGAAATGCAGTTTCCCCATCCATTCCGGATATAAGCGCCCGGTGATTTTACCAAACCAGTAATACCAGCCTGCGAAAATCGCAAACACGGCACCAAGCGATAAAACATAATGGAAATGCGCCACGACATAATAGGTATCGTGCAATACCGTTTCCAAACCGCCATTGGCCAGAATTACACCCGTAACACCGCCCATGGTGAACAGAAAGATAAAACCAATCGCCCATAACATTGGTGTGGTGAACCGAATGGATCCGCCCCACATGGTCGCCAGCCACGAGAAAATTTTCACGCCCGTTGGCACCGCAATAACCAAGGTCGCCACTGTAAAATACGCCTTGGTATTCACATCCAAACCAACCGTAAACATATGATGCGCCCACACTAAAAAGCCGATAAAGCCAATCGATAACATCGCAAACACCATACCCATATAGCCAAAAACCGGCTTGCGCGAGAAGGTAGAGATGATATGGCTAACAATCCCGAAAGCCGGTAAAATCATAATGTAAACTTCCGGGTGACCGAAGAACCAGAATAGATGTTGATACAAAATCGGATCGCCACCACCATCAGGTTTAAAAAAGCTGGTGCCGAAGTTACGGTCGGTCAACAGCATGGTGATTGCCCCTGCTAAAACTGGTA
Organism: Alphaproteobacteria bacterium; assembly: GCA_965246945.1. Taxonomy (GTDB): domain Bacteria; phylum Pseudomonadota; class Alphaproteobacteria; order UBA11073; family UBA11073; genus CBDFFW01. The sequence goes on along the minus strand of CBDFFW010000001.1, from coordinate 894,070 downwards.
ATGACAACAATAATAAGAATGCCGTAATCAACATCGCCCACACGAATAATGGCATTTTGAATAGGCTCATGCCTGGTGCTCGCATATTAAAAATGGTGGTGATAAAATTAATCGCACCAAGGATTGATGAAATACCGGATAAATGCAGCGCGAAAATCGCCATATCCATCGCCGCGCCAGGTTGCCCAACATCCGATAATGGCGGATAAGCGGTCCAGCCAACCCCTGCCCCGCCATCGACAAAGGCTGAACCCAGCAATAAAAAGAATGACGGCACCAATAGCCAAAAACTAATATTATTCAACCGCGGAAACGCCATATCCGGCGCGCCAATCATAATTGGCACAAAATAATTACCGAAACCGCCAATCAAAGCCGGCATCACAGTAAAGAAAACCATAATCAACCCGTGAGCCGTAATAAAGACGTTCCACATCTGGCCATCTTTAAAAAACTGCAAACCTGGCTCAGCTAACTCCATCCGCATCATGACAGAAAACGCCCCACCAATCAGCCCCGCGATAATCGCGAAAATGAAATACAGGATCCCAATATCCTTGTGATTGGTCGAATAAAACCACCGCTGCCAAAAACCAGGTATATGGTGGTCATGATCATGATGATCAGTAACAGAATGCAAATGCGTATCAGCAACGTATGACATGGCCGCTAACCTATTTGATGCGAAGCAAGCTGCCAAGCATAATATTTGTCATTAGGACCGCTTGACGAAAAGTCTATTTTCAGGCATGTGCAATGCGTATTAAAGGATTAACATGCAACAAAGTATTTTAGCCGGTTTGAAGCAGTGCGGCAAATTTGCCTTTGCTCTGTTGGCGATTATAGCAATTTGCCATCCCGCCTTGGCCGATACCACACTAACACCCGTAATTGATAAAGCCGATACCGTTTGGGTGATGATCTCTGCAGCGCTCGTCATCATGATGACCTGCCCGGGCTTGGCGATGTTTTATTCGGGGCTGGTGCGTAAAAACAACATGCTATCGATCACCATGCAGGTGATGGCAGCGGCCAGCTTGGTTTGCTTGCTTTGGGTGATTTGCGGTTATTCATTGGTTTTCACCTCGGGGCCAGATGGTTTAAACCATCTCATTGGCGGTTTCAGTAAATCTTTTTTAAGAACTGTCACGCCGACCTCAATCCATGGCAAAGATACCATTCCGGAAACGGTTTTCTGCCTATTCCAGATGTCATTTGCGATTATCACGCCGGCCTTGATTGTCGGCGCTTTTGCTGACCGCATGAAATTTTCAGCCGTCTTGCTATTTATGGCTTTCTGGGCCGTGTTAGTTTATTTCCCAATTGCGCACCAAGTATGGGGCGGCGGTAATTTGGCTGATTTAGGCGTATTGGATTATGCCGGCGGCGCAGTCGTCCACGTAAATGCTGGTATGGCCGGCTTAGTGGCCGCACTGATGCTGGGGCCAAGAGTTGGTTACCGCCCCGATATCCATAATCCAGATTTTGCCGCATATAATTTGCTCATCATGTTATTGGGTGTTGGCTTGCTATGGTTCGGCTGGTTTGGCTTCAATGCAGGCTCAGCCCTGGGCGCAACAACCACCGCCGGCATGGCGATGCTGGTTACCCAAATTGCCGCCGCTGCTGCTGCTTTCGCGTGGATGACTGTTGAATGGGTGGCTAAGGGCAAACCATCGGCGACCGGTTTTGCCTGCGGTGTCGTTTCCGGTTTAGTGGCGATTACGCCAGCGGCGGGTTATGTCAGCCCAATGGGCAGCATTGCTGTAGGGGCGATTGCTGCGGTGGTTTGCTATTTTGGCTCCAACCATCTGAAACATATTGTAGGTTATGACGATTCACTGGATGTCGTTGGCGTGCATGGCATTGGCGGCTTTGTCGGCGCCATTCTCACTGGCGTATTTGCCGAAAAAGCGATTGGCGGCACTGCCGGAGCGATTGAAGGTAACTGGCATCAAGTTTGGGTACAAATCCTTGGCTTATTGCAAACTTTGGCTTGGTCAGGCGTTGGCTCTTTCATTATTTTAAAGGCAGTCGATATGACCCTCGGCCTGCGCGTGCCAAAAGAGGTAGAAGAGCAAGGTTTAGATGAATATTTACACGGCGAACGCGTGTTGTAATTATCACAGACTCCTTTTTAAGGGAGGCTGCAGCCTTCCTTTTTTTATTTTACCATTGTTTTGTCAATGGCCTCAGCATATACTAAACTGAGTAGTTTAGAAATGCCGACCGATCCGCTTGATGCCCTCGCCAATACACCGCAGCTAAAGCCAAAGCCTAAAAATGCTGTGTTCATCCGCATCTTTATTGCGGTTACAGTTATTCTGATAGCTGTCGGCGTTTATTGGTTTCTGCATCGCGGCCAAGAAAGCACCGATGATGCGGCTGTGGAAGCGACTGTGGTGACCATTAGTCCGAAAGTCGCGGGTTACTTAAAAGCACTGCATATTGATGACAACCAGCAAGTTGCGGAAGGTGAATTACTGGTGGAAATTGATCCGGCCGATTATTTATTGGCACAAGAAAAAGCCGGCATGCTGGTTGAAGTGGCTAAATCCCGCTATGAAGCCAGTTCACAAAATCTCAGCACCACTAAGGTGTCAGCCCCATCCCAAGTTTCTTCCGCACAGTCGCAGGTGGCAGCTGCCCAGGCAGTTTTACGCCACGCCCAATTGGAATTAAAACGCCAACAAAGTTTATCAGCTGCCGCACGCAATCAGGTCGATGTGGATGCCGCGATTGCTGAAGAAAAATCTGCCGCGGCCAATTTACGGGATGTGCAAGCCAAGCTGCAAACCGCACAAACCGCCCCGCAAACAGTCGCTGCCGCAACGGCTAACACCAATGAAGCGCAAGCACAGATCAGCCTGGCTAATAATAATTTAGCTTCCGCCAATCAAAACTTGGCTTATACTAAAATTGCCACGCCGATCGCGGGCCGCATCACCAATAAAGGGGTTGAACAAGGCGATTACTTGCAGGTCGGCCAGCCACTATTTTCGGTTGTCAGCAATGATCCCTGGATTATCGCCAATTTTAAAGAAACCCAATTAACCCATATGCGCGTGGGCCAGCGCGTGGAAGTTAAAGTCGATGCCTTTCCCGATCGTAAGTTTACCGGCAAGGTCGATAGCATTCAGGCGGGCACCGGTGCGCGATTTTCATTATTTCCAGCTGAAAATGCGACTGGCAATTTCGTCAAAATTGTCCAGCGTGTGCCCGTTAAAATTGTGCTGGACCATGTGCCCGACGAAAAACTGCCGATTGGCCCAGGCATGTCCGTCGTTCCTACGGTGATGACTGCTGAATAAATATGGCAGATAATAACACGATTCAGATGGCTAACCCCGCTGTGCCCACCGGGGTTAGCCCCTGGTTAGTGGCCATTGTGGTGACCATTGCGGTGTTTATGGAGGTGCTGGATACCACCATCACCAACGTGTCTTTATCGCATATCGCCGGCACGCTGGGCGCCTCCGCCGATGAAAGCACCTGGGTGCTAACCTCCTATCTTGTCGCCAATGGGATTGTGCTGCCGCTGTCAGGCTGGTTATCGAATGCGTTGGGGCGCAAACGGTTTTTTATGGGCTGTATTGCCTGTTTCACACTCGCCTCATTCGCCTGCGGTGCTTCAACTTCGCTGGGTATGCTTATTTTTTTCCGCATTCTGCAAGGTCTTGCTGGCGGCGGTCTGCAACCCAGCCAGCAGGCCATTATTTTGGATGCTTTTCCGCCGCATCAACGGGGTGCCGCCTTTGGCATCACGGGTATCACGATGATTGTCGCACCGATTTTGGGGCCAACCTTGGGCGGTTTTTTAACCGATAATTACAGCTGGCGCTGGATTTTCTTCATCAATATTCCGGTGGGTATGATTGCCATATATTTGGTCAACCGCCTGCTGGTCGATCCGCCGCATGCCAAAGCCACCGGCTTTAAAAGCATTGATTATACTGGCCTGGCGTTAATCATTATCGGCCTTGGCTGTTTGCAAATTGTGCTCGATAAGGGCCAGCAAGAAGACTGGTTTACCAGCCCGATGATTGTCACCTTTGCCTTGATCAGCGCGTGCTGCATTATTAGTGCGATTATTTGGTTACTGCATCAGGTTGATCCCATCGTGGATTTGCGCTTGTTAAAATCGCGCAGTTTTGGCTTGGCCTGTGTGATGATTTTTTTCACCGGTTTTGTGCTTTATGGCAGCAGCGCGTTGCTGCCGATTATGCTGCAAAGCTGGTTTGGTTACGATGCCACTTTGGCCGGCTTGGTAATTTCGCCTGGTGGTTTAGCGGTCATATTCCTTATGCCCGTGGCCGGTAAATTAGTTGGCCGTTTTCAAGCGCGTTATCTGGTGGCCTTGGGCATGGGCCTTTGCGCTTTTGGCATGTTCCACACTTATTTTTTCACCCCGCAAACGGATTATAACACCTTTGTGTGGATGCGGATTACCCAAACATTGGGCCTGCCCTTTTTGTTCATCCCCATCAGCACCTTGGCTTTTATCAGCATTCCGAAGGAAAAAAGTAACAAGGCTTCGGCACTTTATGCGCTGGCCCGTAATTTGGGCGGGAGTGTTGGGATTGCGATTATTATTAGTTATGTTTCACGGCACAGCCAAATGCACCAAAACACTTTGGCCGCCCATCTATCGCCCACCGCGTCTAACTACCGGCATTATGTTGGACACATCACGCGTTATCTAACAACCCAAGGCAACGATATGTTAAGCGCAACGCAAACTGCCCTTGGCCAGGTTTACCGCGGGTTAATTGAACAAGCAACGTTGTTAGCCTATATGGATGCTTACCTTTTGCTTGCAACTATTATGCTGATTTTAACTTTCATTGCTCTGCTGATGCCGAAAAATAATCCGCGTCAAAAGGTTGCACCAGGGGCTGCGCATTAATTTTACGCTGGCTTTTTGCATATCACGCCATAAATTAAATTCAGGAGAAATAACATGTCTATTTTATATACTGCCCACGCCACTACCAAAGCTGGCCGCAATGGCCATTCAGAAACTTCTGATAGCACACTTAAAGTTGATTTAAGCACCCCGAAAGAAATGGGCGGCGAAGGCAAAACCGGTGCCACCAATCCCGAACAACTTTTCGCCATGGGTTACAGCGCGTGTTTTGGCGGCGCAGTAGGCGCGGTGGCAAAAAGCAAAGGCCTGAAAATTGCCGATCCCCAGGTCACCGCCCATGTCGGTTTCGGCAAAGAAGAAGCCACCGGCTTTTATTTGGAAGTGAAATTAGAGGTGGTGATTGAAGGTTTGGACAAGACGCAAACCGATGAATTGGTGAAAGCAGCCGATCAAGTTTGCCCCTATTCCAAAGCCATCCGCGGCAATGTAAACGTAACTTTCGCCTAAGAGAAAGCACATAAAACTGGCTGTTTTAAATGGCGCTGCTTAAAATAGCGCCATGGGACAAGTTGTCGAAAAATCAACCTGGCAGGCCAAGGTTGGCCTGGCGGAAATGCTGCGCAGCGGCGTAATTATGGATGTGATTGACGCTAAACAGGCGAAGATTGCGGAAGATGCCGGTGCCGTGGCCGTGATGGCGCTAGAACGCGTCCCCTCCGATATCCGGCGCGATGGCGGCGTGGCCCGCATGTCTGATCCCAAAATGATTCAGGAAATCATGGCCGCAGTGACCATCCCAGTGATGGCCAAATGCCGTATCGGCCATCTGGCTGAAGCACAGATTCTGCAAGCGCTTGGTGTCGATTTTATCGATGAAAGCGAAGTGCTGACCCCTGCCGATGATTTATACCATGTTGATAAAGCAGCATTTAACGTGCCGTTTGTCTGCGGTGCCAAAGATCTGGGCGAAGCCCTACGCCGGATTGGCGAAGGCGCGGCGATGATCCGTACCAAGGGTGAAGCCGGTTCCGGTAATATTGTCGAAGCTGTCCGGCATATGCGCACCTTGGTTGACGGTATTCAACGGATTAAAGGTTTATCGCGCGAACAGTTGATGACTGAAGCTAAAAATTTAGGTGCCCCCTATCATCTCGTTTTACAAATCCATGAAACCGGCAAATTGCCCGTCCCCAATTTTTCCGCCGGTGGTATAGCCACTCCGGCCGATGCAGCATTAATGCGCCAATTGGGCGCGGAAGCGGTTTTCGTGGGCAGCGGTATTTTTAAATCATCCGACCCGGCCCGCATGGCTAAAGCCACTGTCGATGCCTGCACTTATTTTGATAACCCCGATATGCTCGCCAAAATCTCTACCGGCCTCGGCGATGCCATGCCAGGATTGGATGTGCGCAAATTGCCGGAAAGCGAATTATTTGCCGTCCGTGGGTGGTAAATAGTTTACTTGCTTGTTGTAACGAAAGACGTTACAATTATTGATGATCAAAAGCTTTGCGGATAAACGCACGGCAGAATTTTGGGAAACTGGCAAAATTAAATATTTACCACCCAATTTGCGGCAACGCGCTTTGGATAAGTTGCAAACACTAAATGCTGCCAATAATTCCGAAATTCTCCGCATTCCGCCAGGCAATCGGTTAGAACAATTGCATGGTGACCGCTTAGGCTTTTGGAGCATTCGCATCAACCAACAATGGCGGTTAGTATTCCGCTTTATTGGCGAAGATGCCTATGATGTGGCGATTGTAGATTATCATTAAAGGAGAATATAATGAGCAAAACACATTTTTCCCCACCTGGCAGTATTTTAAAACGTGAATTTCTAGATGGTTTTGGCTTATCGGTTAGTGCGGCGGCTGCAGCCATGGCCATTCCGCGCAGTCGCCTCAATCAAATTGTGCGTGGTGAACGGACAATTACTTTAGATACTGCATTGCGGCTCGGCCATTTTTTTGAAACCGGTCCGCAATTTTGGCTTAATCTACAAAACCATTATGATTTAAACATTACCGATAAAACTGTTTTTAAAAATATCGCACGCATGCCCAAAGTAACCCAAATTTCAACGCAGCAATAATATGGTTGGTAGACTAATACGAATTGGAATTCTTGCGCTGCAAGGGAATGTGATACAACATTCAAATATTTTAACGCAGTTGGATGATGTCATTGCCCTGCCCGTGCGCACGCCAGAAGCGATTAAAGATTTAGATGGGTTAATTATTCCTGGCGGGGAAAGCACCGCCATGGGCAAATTGATGGTTCGTTGGGGCATTGCTGAAGCCATTCAGGAACAGGCACAACAAGGTTTGGGCGTATTTGGCACCTGCGCGGGTATGATTTTGCTAGCTAAAAATATTGAAGGCAGCGACCAATTTCGCCTTGGCTTGATGAATATCACCGTGCGCCGCAATGCCTTTGGCCGCCAGCTGGATTCATTTGAAACCACTTTGAATATTCCCGCCATTAATGAGCCCATGCTGCACACAATTTTTATCCGTGCACCCATTATTACCCAGGCAGCGCCGCAAGTAGATATTTTGGCTAGCGTTCCGCAAGGCATTGTCCTAGCCCAGCAAGGTCGTCACCTCAGCGCCGCTTTCCACCCCGAACAATTGGGCGAGTTACGGCTTCACCAATATTTCATCCAGCAATTACAAAAAAATTAATTCAAATGGTAACTTTCTGTTAAAGATTGCAGGCATACGATGGTATTCGAGCAATACCATGTCAGTTTTATATGTCACCGAAGCATTATCTGTGAATGGCCGCGATGGCTATGCCACCAATACACACGGCAACTTGAACCTACCCATGTGTAAACCCAAAGGTTTGAGCGGCGTTGAAGCTCAGCCAGGTACCACCAATCCAGAAGAATTGTTTGCCCTGGCCTATGCCACCTGTTTTGGCGACTCCATCAAAGAAATAGCCCGCCGCGAAAACCGTAACATTCCAGACCCGCAAGTCACCGCCCAAGTTGGTCTAAACTATTCGGAAGAAGATGATTTTTTCTTAACCGTAAAACTGGATGTCAAAATCGGCGATTTATCGCGGCTGGAAAAACATGAACTGGTGCAAGCCGCCCAAGCCATTTGCCCTTATTCCAAAGCCGTTTCAAACAATATCCGCGTCACCTTTAGTTAATTGAAAACAACCATGGGTTGTTAACTTTTTAATAACGATTGATCATTATATTGGTTTGATGTCAGAACTTTATACCAGCCATGCAACCGCTAATAATGGCCGTGATGGCGATGTACGAACAGCCGATGGTGTTTTAAACATTAAGCTATCGCGTCCACGCGCCTTGGGCGATGCAGAACAAGCCAATACCAGCAATCCTGAACAGTTATTCGCCATGGCTTATGCCACTTGCTTTGGCAGCGCGATCAAGGAAATTGCCGAGCAACGCCAGCAAATTATTCTTGAACCTGAAGTAAACGCGCATGTCACCCTGCATAAAACAGAAACTGACGGCTTTCATTTATCGGTGAAACTAAATGTAAAAATTCCCAATCTTGCCAAATTAGCTACTACAGAACTGGTGCACGCTGCCCAACAAATTTGTCCCTATTCTAAAGCAGTGCGCAATAACATCCGCGTTATTTTTGAATAGCCAAAGATTGTTAAGCGACGACATTAAAAACTAATTTGTTATAATATAACATTTGCTATTTACATGGTGTTTTATTTTTGCTTTGAATGATATTAACCATGTTGCCACGATTTCACCATATCCTCTGTTTCATTTTTGCGGCCCTTTTATTCAATACGTCCGCCTTTGCTGCGGAAGAAAACACCGATCCGTATCAGGACCGTTTGCTAAATGATATGTCCGGCCTACGCGGCACATTGGCAGACCACGGGGTGGATGTTACGCTCGAATACAAAGGCGATCTGATGAATAATGTGGCCGGCGGCCTTTCGCGCGGCGGCAATTATCTTGATAATCTGGATATGAAACTGGCGCTGGATAATGAGAAACTGGCCGGTTGGCACGGCAATAATGCTGTGATCTATTTTGTGAATAACAATGGCGGTCATCCCAATTCACGCGTAGGCAGCATTGATGGCATTAATGGCAACGAACCCTTTACCAATCAATTTAAATTATTGGAATTGTGGGATGAGCAACATTTTTTTGACGATCATTTGGCCATTTTGCTCGGCATACGGGATATCAATGCCGAATTTGAACAAACGGATATGACCGCTAATTTCCTGCGGCCCACTTTCCAACTGAGCCAGGAATTCGCGCAAACCGGCAAGGCTGGCGCTGGCCCTTCCACTTTTCCTTACACCGCACCCGCCGCGCGCGTGAAAATTTCCCCGAGCAAAAATTCATATCTGCAATTTGGCGCGTTTAATGCCGTTAATGGCGACCCCTATCATATTCGCGATGACCAAGCTTTAAGTTTGAATTTTCATGGCGGGCAAATCTTGATTGCCGAAGCTGGTATTACCCCCGCTGCCCAAGACAATCCCGAAGTAATGCCCAATAAACTGGCGGTCGGCGGCTGGCGCTATACTCAAAAATTCGATGATTTGATTGATGTGGATACCAGTGGCAATCCCGTGCAGCGCCACAGCCAGGGTGCTTATCTGGTTTCCAGTTACCAGTTTTACCATAACAAAGCAGCCAAGCAAAACTTGGGCGCGTTTTTCCGCGCGGGTGCCAGTGATGATGATATTCAGGCGGTCGATTGGTCATATCAATTGGGGATGACTGGCAATGGCTGGCTGCCCAAACGTGTGGATAGTGAAATCGGTCTGGGTTTCACGCAATCGCATATCAGCGATAAATATATCCATGCGCAGCAAATTGCCGGTGATACAAGCGAACATAATGAATATGGCGTTGAGTTATATTATCGCGACCGCGTTTACCCAGGCATTGCCGTGCAACCGGATCTGCAATACATCATCAACCCTGGTGCCACACCGCAAGCTGATAATGCGTTGGAGTTAAGCCTGCGGTTGGATGTGAATTTTTAAGGCAGATACAAAGCCGGAAATGCTTTCTGCAATGCGGCAACTTTCGGTGCATCATTCATCATAATATAAGGATTATTCGGATGCAGTTTCAGATAATTCTGATGATAATCTTCAGCAGCATAAAATTGGGTTAATGGTTCAAGCGTGGTGACGATCGGCGCATTAAACACTTTTGCTTTATCCAATTGCTGAATATAAGCCTGCGCTAATTGCTGCTGCGCAGCATTCTGATAAAAAATGGTTGAGCGGTATTGCGTGCCATGGTCTGGCCCTTGGTAATTCAATTCCGTTGGATCATGCGCCACTGAAAAATAAATTTTCAGCAATTGGCCTAAACTAATCTGTTTGGGGTCATACGTAATTTGCACAGCTTCAGCATGGCCGGTGGTGCCAGTGCTCACCGTTTCATATTGTGCCGTATTTGCGGCACCGCCAGCATAACCGGAGATAGCCGCTTGCACACCTTGCACATGCTGGAACACGCCCTGCACCCCCCAAAAGCAGCCTCCAGCTAACACAATCTGCTCGGTTACTTGAGAATTACCCATGGCTTGCATGTCGGCATCCGGCAAATTGACTGCTTGGGCAGTAGAGCGCTGGCTAAAAACCACTAACCCAATTGCCAATAATAGCACCGGCCAAAATTGAAACAATTTACGAAATGATAATTGCATAAACACCTAATTAATATATCGGCATTTTATGACGGTTATACAACCTGCAAAGTAATAACTTTAGTTAACACATTGTCTTTAAACAGAAAGAGCGCAGAATTTTCTGGAGCGGGCGAGGAGATTCGAACTCCCGACTTCGACCTTGGCAAGGTTAATCGGTACTTTTTACTCCTGCTTCCCCCAGTTTCCTGTTGTTTACTAAGCATTGACATAATAATGATTTTTTAGTTAGTCAAGGGTTGAAGTCATTGACGGAAATTGCTCGAAATGACCCCTATCTGCTTCCCCCATGCTTCCCCCGATTTCGGGGAAGCAAAAATGTGAGTGTTAAATGCCAAAGCTGACCAAGCGATATGTCGATAGTTTGAAGCCCGATCCCAAGGGCAAAGATAATTTTGTCTGGGATGAAGGCGATGGCGCATTAAAGGGCTTCGGCATCCGCATTAAACCCAGCGGTGCCGCTTCCTATTTCGTGCAATACCGCAACCAGGAAGGCCGCACACGGCGTTTGGTCATCGGCAAGGTGAATGTGCTAGCACCGGATGAAGCGCGTAATATGGCAGCTAATAAACTTAAAGCCGTGCCGCTCGGCGGCGATCCTTCCGCCGAACGCCATGCCATCCGCAATTCTACCACCGTAAGTGAGTTATGCGACCTTTATATAGAAGATGCGGGAGGCCGTATTAAGGATTCAACATTGGCTGGTGATAAAAGCCGCATTGAAACCCATGTCAAACCGCTACTAGGCCGCAAATCGGTGCGCAGCCTCACCATTGAGGATTTAGAAAAATTTCAAGCTGATATATCGCTTGGCAAAACAGCAAAGCCACGCACCAAAACAGGCCGCGGCGGCAATAAAACCGGCGGGCGCGGCGTTGCCGCTCGCACCTTGGGCATGGTGGGCACCATTTTGGAATTTGCCAAACGTCGCCGCCTGATTACTGAAAACCCCGCCCGCGCTGTGCGCAAGAATTCCGACGTAAAAAAAGATCGGTTTTTAAATGAAGATGAGATTAAAGCATTAGGCAAAGCCATACGCGAAGCAGCTGTAATTGAAAAAGCATCCGCTTTAGCGGCCATCCGCACCCTACTCCTCACCGGCTGCCGCAAAAATGAGATATTAAGTTTGCCTTGGGCATGGGTCGATCAAAAAGCCCAATGCATCCGCTTTGGCGATACCAAAAGTGGGGCGCAACTGCGTGTGATTGGCAAAAATGCTCTGAACCATATTAAAGCACAGCCCCGTGAAAAAGATGCCCATTGGGTATTCCCTGCCACCCGCGGCGAAGGCCACTTTATTGGCTTACCCAATGTGCTTGAACGGATATGCAAAGAAGCCAAACTGCAAAGCGTCACATTGCATACCTTCCGGCATACTTTTGCTGCTACTGCTGCATCTCTCGGCTTTTCTGAATTAACCATCGCCGGCTTGCTTGGCCATAAAGTGCCAGGCATCACCGCCCGTTATGCCCATATGCCTGATACCGCGCTTATCTTAGCGGCCGATAAAGTCGCAGCGCATATCGCGGACGTTCTGGATGGAAAAGTTAAAAAGCAAAACAAGGCGAATAAATCCAAGGGATAAACTCATGCCAGCACCAAAAGCGCCAACAAATATTTTAATGCATTGGAATTCGCCTGTTTTACCAAATATAGATACAAGTGCCTTTTTTAATAATCGAAAAACAAACCACCCTGCAATTTCTTTAGATGATAAAACACATTATGATGAACAAATTAAAAGAGCGATAAGTTTTTACGTGAAAGAAACAAAAATTCAAAAATTGGAAATGTTAGACAGCACAGTTGTTAAATTTGATCCACGTTCAGCAACAACGTTAACGGAAAGAAAAAAAGCAATTAGCAGAATTATAAAGGCAGCCTCTCAACTCAAAAAAATCTCAAATGATAAGTCTCTTTTAGAGAAACCTTCAAAACTTAACAAAGATCTATCAAACCTTGACGAAGCTTTGCATGAATTAGAATTAGCATATTCAGAAATTGATTTTGGCAGTAAGTTTTTTTTCAAAAAAACATTAAAAATAAGAGAAGAAGATTTTTTTCAGATGCATGCGAATTTTCGATTTCAATTAATGAGACCAGTGCCAGAAAATTCTAATATTTTGTTAGATAAAATCATCGGGTTTGAAATACCGAACACAGCTAATCGTACTGGCGGCGCAAGCCCTGAACTTTTTGCGCTTATAACCATCTTGGTGCCTATTTGGAAAATAACCACAGGCCGCGCATTTCGCCGTACTAATTCTTCCAGTAAAAATATTTCAAAAATTGATGGTATTTCCTCTGATACAAAACGCTATCTTTTTGCGGAAACGGTTCGAAACATTATTCGCCAAGCAAATCCAAAAGGCTTCTGCCCTAGCCTAGATCAAATTGATAAGCTGTGCCAAAAATTGAAATTATAATTTCTGAAAAATAAAGTGCCCCATTGATGCTTTCATACTGATCCTATGCTGCTGGCAATCGCTATCGCGAGAAACTTCTAGCAATTGAGGTCATAAGATGAACCAACCTGTTAAACGCTATAGACGCGCAGAAGCATCTACATATTTGAAAGAAAAGTGGGGTATTAGTCGTAAGCCTTCAACTTTAGCTAAACTTGCTGTAATAGGCGGCGGGCCAAACTTTCAAAAAGACGGAAAAACACCGCTTTACCCTGGCAATGAATTGGATAGCTACGCTGAAAGCCAACTATCTCCATTAAAATCATCTACCAGCGATTTATCAGGCGGTGCAAAATGATCAATTATAAAAAAGCCGCCCTGACTGGAAATCCGGCGGCTGCACATAGCATGCGAAATAATACTAACAAATCTAAGGAAAGCTCACAACCATATAAACAGTTGGATATTCGTGCGATTGCTGATGCAGCTTCACTCTGTGCTGATTGGCTTGTGCCGCGTTGGTTTCCATGCGGTAAACGTGAAGGGCGAGAATGGGTTTGTCTTAACCCCCACCGCCCAGATAACAGTTTAGGCAGTCTAAAAATTAACTTGGATACGTGTTTATGGGCAGATTTTGCCAGCGGTGAGAAAGGCCGTGATTTGGTATCACTGCTTGCCTTTCACAATAAATATAGTCAATCGGAAGCTGCAAAAGAGCTAGCGCAAGAGTTGGGTTTAAATGCAGAAAAGGGTAATAATAAGCTTTTTGAGATTAAGCCAAAAAAGAAAATGGATGACTGGCAACCTATTGTGCCGATACCAGCAGATGCTCCGCCTCCACCTGACAAACATTATAAGCATGGCAAGCCTAATATGCGTTGGTTATATCATAACAATACTGGTCAACAGATATTGTGGGTGTATCGGTTTGATAAGGATAATCCAGAAAATAAAGACAAACCTAAAAAGGATTTTTTACCACTTACCTTTTGTAAAAATAAAAATGGTGAAACCGCTTGGCGATTTCAAAATGTCGCAGCGCCTCGACCACTTTATAACTTGCATTTAATCTCACAGTATCCCGATGCAACTGTGATAATATGTGAAGGAGAAAAATCAGCGGATGCCGTTGCAAAGCTATTACCTATTCCCACTTATGTTACAACCACTTCCCCAAACGGCGCTAAATCTGCCGATAAAGCAGATTGGTTGTCGATTACAGGCCGGCAAAATATCTTCTGGCCAGATAATGATGAGGAAGGTCAGACATATGTAATACAAGCTACCACTATTATTAAAGCGGCCAATACAGCGAGCAAAGTTGTGATTTTACCGCTAGCAGATTTTGGTAAAATCAAAGAAGGCTGGGATGCGGCTGATGCGCTAGCGGAAGGATGGACATCTACGCAAATTCAGGATTTGGTTGCAGCTGCACTGGCCAAGCCAGAACCCATATATGAAGAAACATTCCCTGCAAATAAAGCTGGTAATAATTCACCATATCGTTTGCACATAAACGAAAAAGGCAAGCGCGATGGCGTTTATTTTTACGGCCAAGATAAGGATGGCGACCCCCTTAAACCATTGTGGATTTGCTCGCCATTAGAAATTACGGCACGTACGCATGATGGCAAAGGGCATAACTGGGGCAGTTTGCTAAAATGGACGGATTTAGATGGTCAGCCACATCAATGGCCAATGCCCTCTGAAATGCTGGCCGGTCAAGGTGATGAATACCGCCGCGAATTGTTAAACCGTGGTCTACAAATTGCGCCGGGCGGGGCTACAAAAAACCACCTTACCCATTACATTCAATCAGCGCATACGGAAGCGCGTGTCCGCTGTACTGATAAAACAGGCTGGCATGATAATGTCTTTGTGTTGCCTAGTGGATGCATTGGCAATGGCCAGGAGCAAGTGCTATATCAAACCAGCGCATTACATCAACACGCCTTTCGTCAACGAGGTACGCTTGAAAAATGGCAGAAACATATATCTTTGCCGCTGATTGGCAATAGCCGCGCTATTTTTGCTGTGTCATGCGCGTTTGCGCCATTACTACTTAACATGCTTGGCGAAGAATCTGGTGGCTTCCATTTTCGCGGTGGCACCAGTAGCGGCAAAACTACATTACTTAAATTGGCTTGCTCTGTAATGGGCAGCCCCGATTATCTACAGCGCTGGCGAGCAACAACTAATGGATTGGAAGGTATTGCCCAACTTTATAATCATTGCCTGTTAGTGTTGGATGAATTGGCGCAGGTTGACCCAAAAGATGTTGGTGAAATTGCTTACATGCTTGGCAATGGCCAAGGGCGTGTGCGCGCCGGCCGCGATGGCATGGCTAAAAAAACTGCGCGCTGGCAATTACTTTATTTGTCTGCGGGCGAAATTAGCTTGGCTGACCATCTCAATGCGGGTGGAAAACAGGTAAAAGCCGGTCAGGAGGTTCGATTAGCCGATATTCCCGCTGATACAGGACGGAATATGGGTGTGTTTGAGCAATTGAACGATTGCGATAATTCTGCGTTATTCTCACGGCAGTTATGCGACGCCAGCACTAAATATTATGGCAAAGCGGGAATTGCCTTTTTAGAACATTTAATTATTGACCTTCCGCTTTTATCAACAGTAATCAACAAACTGCGTCAACAATTTATGGATGCTGCAATGCCCAAGGATGCGGCAGGACAGGTTGAACGTGTGGCAGCACGTTTTGCACTGGTTGCGGCAGCGGGTGAATTAGCTTCGCATTATAGCATTACGGGATGGGATAAAGGCGAAGCAGAATGGGCAGCTAAACAATGCTTTTTAGCTTGGTTGGAAGCTCGCGGTGGTGCTGGTGAATTGGAATCTACTAAGTTACTGGCCGATATTCGCGCGCAATTGGAAGCGCATGGTGAAAGCCGTTTCAGCGTTATTGGTAATGATACTATTCGTGTTAATAACCGTATGGGATTTATCCGTGAAGCCAATGGTGAAAAGCAATACATTGTAATGCCGGAAAGCTTTAAGCGTGAATTGTGTAAAGGTCATGATCCTAGCAGAGCCGCCAAGGTTTTGCATGAGCTTGGCATTTTGCTACCCGATAATGGCGATAGAAAATTGCAGCGACGCGAAAGCTTGCCTGGCCTGAAACGTATGCGTTGTTATGTTCTGCAAGCCAATAAGCTTTGGGAAACTGAATAATACTTTTTAATTTCTTAATTTTGGTAAAAACAGCGTGTCCCGTTTGTCCAACATGTCCAGTTGCAATAAAATGCAGATAAAACAATTATACGATCCTGCAATGTCGCTGGACACAACCTGTTACTACTCTTGTCCAAGATGTCCCCTGATTTCACTTATTGGACATCTCGGACAAAGTAGGACATTTTCCCATTAGCACTGATCTATAAATTTAAATATCTGAAAAATAATCGTATTCTGTTGAATGGACATGCTGGACATATGCGGCACGTGCTGAACGGCTTGCCATAATAGCTTGCATTTAATATAGCTTTACCAAGCGCGGAAAAGAACGCGCTCGGGGTGTGACTACTTCTCTATCAGCGGCAAAGCGTTGCCGTAATAAACGCTGCCCTCAGCCTATGGCTGGGAGGCAGTGGCGTATGTCCTGGCCTCGCGGCTAAAGGCCTCTGCAATTGCCTGATAGCAATTAGTCAACTCCCAGCTACCAGCGGAATTAACTGCTGGCGGTTTGCTTCGAGATTGCAGTTATGCTGAAAAATAATGATGCTTCAAGTTACTCTTTTACCGGCATTACCGGTTTGGGTATAATTTTGATTGGCTTGGCCAAGTGTGGCCGGTTTTTATTTCATGATGAAATATTAAACGGGTTTATCACGTTAGGTTTGTTGATTTGCTTTATTTTAGCACTGGGATATATTTTGGTTTGCTTCAATGATCCAGAATTTTTTTTAAAACTGGAAGACCCGTTTATTTTTACAAGAAATGGAAAAGCTAGTTATGGTGGTGAAAAAGCTAGTGTGATTGCAAAAATATTGTCGGCATTATATTTAGGGTCTGTGGCGATTGGTTTATTGATATTTTTTTCTTGTCCTCTGCAAATTATTTTGAATGAAAATATTGCAGGCTTAGATGATTGGTTTGCAAGCGCCTCATCATATCTAAGCTTTTTAATGGTATTAGTAGCCTGGATGACTTTGAAAAGTGTTGCTGAGAATTTAGTTGCAGCACGGCGAGATGAAAATACAGAAAGGTTTTTTAAAATCTGCCGTGAAATGTTGCATCAACTTAGCCATGAATTTAAAGATGGGAGCAATTATTTAAAAGATTTTAAACTAACACTTTTGAATAACGTGGATACAAATGAGCTTTATTTAGAAGATGCCAAATTGCTTGATCTGTTAGCCGAATACATTGTGATGCTAAAAAAAGATAACGATAATCAACCTATGGGTAGATGGATATATGATTAGATCGTATTGGCCAATATATGTTTTATTGCTGCCTATTTTAGTAACCTCCATTACCTATGCTGCTGACACGCAATCCGGTTTTGCACCTAACATGGGTGCGATAGAATTAATACAGCAAGCGATTAATGAGGCGCAGGATAGCGTTGAAGTTGCGGCATACTCTTTTACCTCACCGAAGATCGCCAATGATCTTATTAATGCCCATAATCGTGGTGTGAATGTGCGTATGGTGATTGATAGCAAACAGCCGCCGCATCATTATAAAGCGTTCCAAGATGTCGTTGCTGCCGGTATTCCGGTGCGCGTTGATGATCATTATGCTATTATGCATAATAAATATCTAGTGATTGACCACACCATTATTGAAACTGGCTCTTTTAATTATACCGCTGCTGCTGAAAGGCGGAACGCGGAAAATGTCGTGGTAATTAAGAGCGATGATGCATTGGTGCAAAACTATCAAGATAACTGGCAAAAACTTTGGGATGAAAGTTACGATTTTAAATAATATAATTGTCCCAATGACCGAAAAACCGCCCATCGATTTTGAAAATGACCTTAGAAAAGAAATCTTAACATATTTACCCCATCCAGAAGATGCCGCGAGCCTTCAAATGCTATCTAATATGAGAATAGATGATTTGCTAATCTGCTTTTATAATTGGCTCGAGAGAAATATTCAGCCCAAACCACGTTCCATTTTTGTTTCAACGGAATTTATACAAAATCCTTTATATAATCTGCACCTTAAAAAAATAAATTCAGTAATCTATAAAATACAGAGTGGGTTAGAATTAAACCCACATTTAAGTCAAAGAGCTAAAAATGGTTTTATAAAAAAGAATCCTTTTTCGAACGAGCTTTTAGCTAGAAGAGATTTGGATATGCTTCTTAACGATTGGGGTATTCATCACTTGCATCTATCAAACGGCAGTAAGGAACTTTTATTTTCAATATTTACTGAGACTGATTGCTATATTTTGGATATTGGCATGCACGATCGCTTTGCCGATAAGAAATTGGTCGAGATTGGCGTTAAAAATTGGCCGGAAATAGAATTATTTTATGAAATACACGGTCTAGCTCCACATGAATTATCTGATAAGGAGTATGAGACTTATAGAAATATTGGCGTTGGAACAAATATTGTTATAGAAGGGAAAACTTATATTTCACGCGCTCTTGGGATTATGACATCTGGCATATCTTTAAAGCACACTAAAAAATCAATGCAGTTAATGTTTGATATTGCCGAATTCACCAAACTTTTCCACCAAGACCACCATTGTTTTCGTGATTGCTTCTTACAAACACGGCACACCTATCCAGAAAATCCCATCTTCAAATTAATATTAGTTCAGTGCCAACTTGGAATTACCCCTGCAATACAAGAACAAATTACAGGTGCTATTTTCTGGCCTGGCACACCACCATTTTATGTTCTTAAGTCTTCAAACAATTAATGAATATTTGGATGCAAACCTCATGAATGGCAAAGCAGCGTTCTGTCGATGTTAAGGCGATTGGATGAAGTTTAAAAACTGTTGTCCCAACCCTGTAACGCAGCTTTCACATAACCCCGAAACTGTTTGAGTTGCATGAAAGTTTTCAGTATTGATTAAACCGCGGCGGTACAACTCTTTGCCGACCTGATCATAAAATTCGCGGTCATTACCTAATTCAGGGAATGCAGCAGTTAAAAAGGTTGACCGGCCTCCCATCATTATATCCGGAAGAGTTTTATTATTGACTTCAAACCAGTATTTCGGTGCGGCAAAAAAAGTTAAAAACCGCAAATGATACACTGTCATTTCATCAATAAAGTTTACGAACATTTGCTGGCGAGCATCATGGATAGAGATTGGCCTAGCCGAATTAAGCACAGCGTTGCGTAAAGCATCTAACTTTTCCTTCTGAAAATTCTTTAAGGCCACCTGTGTTGCATGCAGCATGACATTGATAAAAACTTCATTACCGGAAAGTTGATCTAATGTTAAAATTTTTCTCTCTTCCAGATTTTTAAGGCCATCAGCGACTTGATCCATCCATTCATTTCTACGCCTTTCTAATGGCGGTGCGATGACCGCTTGAAATAATTCTACTGCTGCACTTCCAACATGAGGTAGACAACCTAAACCGGTGCGAACCGCTGTATGTGCATGGTCCACAATGGTTTTGCTCGGCACCTTGTATTTTGAGGCAGTATCGATCATTTGCTGCTAAATATTAGCATGAAAATGAAACGTCTCCAACATTCATATGGTACAAATATTTCCTAGTTAATTACGGTTTAAGCAATCCCATATTTTTATTCGCCCGATGCGCTGCACGACTAACTGCTACTGCAACACCGCCAACCAGTGCTATGGTTGTAATATCATATAAGATTGAGGTGGTTTGATTGGGGGCGCCTTGCTGCATCGCCTTATTGATTCCGTAAGCTGGAGCGCCACAAAGAAAAGCAAATATGCCGCCGATAATAACGCCCTTAGAAACCTTTTCACGCTGGCTGTAATCTGCTGGCGGATTGGCTGGCTTATAATGTTTATAGGTTAATATTGCCGCGCAATAAGCCAATGCTAACGTAGTGCTAGCAACGAATAGCTGCGGCACAAGATTTTCTGATGATACTGGCTGACTTTGGATGCGGTCGCTCATCGCATTCCATATGCCCCACCCGACACTGTATGTGGCGGCACCGCTGGTCATGGCGGAACCGTATAGGGTTGCCCATAAAGCGACTGCTTTTGAATTGTGGGCATTTCTGCGGCTTGTTGGCACCTGCATGCCAAAAGGCTAGCCACCTGCCAATGCTAGCGCAATACTTTCAAAAATTACCCTGCAAGCGCCAAATCAGCCTGCCTGGCTAATGCTTTGCTGATCCGCACCGGTGTTTTACGCATGACATCTAGGGCCGCCAATAACGTACGGGGTGATAGGCTTTGCTTTACGGATGGTTGGCCGGTTAAAGCATTAACGATGCATAGGCTACCAATCGCCATTAAGCGGGGCGAATTTTCAGCCATCCCACCCACTACGATGCTCGCACCGGCCATTAGGTATAAGGCGCTATAAACTTCTGGTTTAACCACCTGCACATCCGGCTTTTCATCCAGCATGCCATTGAAATTGGCGGCGGGTGACAGGGCAAAAGAAGCGAATGCCAGGCAACCCGCCCCGGCCGGCGTTAATCCTGGGTTATCTTGCAGCACCGAATTAACGAAAGAAGCAATCGAGAGCGCATTGGACATCAAGCTGCTCATAATGATCGCGCAGGTAAGATAGTTAGGCTTTTTGGCTCGCTCACCAGCTTCCTGCATATATTGCTGATAAATAGCCAGGGTTGCTGCCGCTGTTAGACAAAAGGCCGCATCTTTAACATACATATCAGGGCCAGCTACCACGTTAATCACGCCGATTGCCGCAAAACTCGTCAGATTAATAGCCTGCTTGGCACCTTTCAGCTTGGAGCTACTGGCGGCAACATGCGCCACTACACGGCGCTGCATGGGCTTAAAATCAGGCTTTTTGTGTTTATGTTTCTGCATGCACTGAAAGTACCATATAGGAATAATTGCACAAAGTAGCGTGATTGTCAGGAAATGGCAAAAACCGCTATTTCTAAAATCTTAATTTATTCATCTGGCTGGTAAACGGTTACAGGACCAGCAAGCACTGGCTGTGTTTGGGCAGAGGAAAGCGCATCAGTTAAAGGCAATGCATCTGCTGGCAAAATATCTTGGCTGCTAAGTTTTTCGGCAACTTCTTTGGCAAGATCATCACTTAAAGCGGCGACCATTTTAGCTTGGCTGGGAGTGTTAGAACCGTTGCCAATTTTATTATCATTGGCACTTGCCAGAACGGTAAAAGCGGCTGTGGTTTTAAGGGTAGCGGTATTAATCAAATTAAATTCAACTGCCATATTAATAGCATTAATATTCATTTGCGTATTGGTGCCTGCAATCGGTTCTACACCATTTTGATTATCCAGTGAAGAAACGACACCATACAATACATATTTTGCCCCTTTAAATTCACCTGCTTTAATACGTTTATTAATATTAAAAAAATCATCTGACTGTTTTGGTTTAGCTGCGTGTGTAGCAGTGCTAATAACATTAAAACCGTTTTTGATCAGTAGCCCACGTATATCGCCAGCCATGCCGCGCAACTCGCTATAGCTTATATGAATGTTATCATGGAATGTTTTAACGTAAGTATCATCAGCGGATGCATTAAGGTTAGTGTTATTCGCATGTATTTTTGCACGGCTGGTCTCACCTTCAAAATAAAAGAAGGTATGTACCTCGGCTTTATAATCAAGATTTGGTACAGCAATGGTCTCTGCCGCCTGCGCCAATTGTGACATACAACATAAAAGTGCAAAAAAGCCCAGGCGGTATAGCGTTTTCATAATATTATCCTAATTGGTTGTTTTCCGGATTTCTTTATCATCTGTCCATTCCAGCAAACCTGTTTCGTTATTAACTAAGCTTAACGTGAAAATATAAAAGACATCTTTGACACCATCCGCACGCTTAACGATTGAGCTGATACTACCTTCCAGCCGGTATTTTGCTGCCTGCATATTACCCATTTTGCTGGCAGTTTTTTGGGCATATAAACCGCTCTGTGATTGGCGTTGCAGTTCATCAACCTGGCCTTGCATATCAGCAATCCCAACACCAAAACGCACTTGGCCGCTTTTAAGCAATTGCGTTCGGATTTTTTCTGTTATGGCTGCCGTATCAATATATTCATCCGTTTTATTTTTAACATTGGCCAATGTTAAGATAGGCCGTTGTGCATTGGCAATTACCGGACTTTGTAGCAGTGAGCTGGTCATGGACTGCGCAATCATCTGCAAATCGGTGGAACCAAATTCATTGGTTAAGCCTTCAACCGCTTTGGTATCACCATAACTAACATTATTGCCAAGCATCGGGCCACTTGCGCAGCCACCTAGCGATAAGGTCGCGGCTAAAATTGCAGCCGTATAATATAGTTTCATATTGTACTCCATTATTCACTTAGTTCGAGATTGAAATCAGTAGCGGTTGGGTTGGGTGCAGTGCCGCGCACTTGCACTGATTGGTTGCCATAAACCATCTGTGGCCGCCAAGCTTCATCATCTGCTGCGGCAAAACCAGAATTGGTAATCCAATGAAAACGATACTGGAAATTTTCGGTTGAAGATGACTGATTTTGCAAAGTCGCTGAAACGTTTAACAAACCATTGATCGGGGTGCTGCGAAGGTCAGTAACTTTAATATCATCAGCATCATTAAGCCGAACAACTTTTTCAGCGTGTTGCGTCGCACAGGCGCACAATAATAAAATTGCCGCACCATATAGAATTGGGAGTGTTATCTTTTTCATTTTGCCTCGCATCTAATTGGGTGCTGCTTTTGACGCCAATGCCACCACATCATTACCCAGAATACGCAGGTACACAACACTGTATTTCCCATCAATATTAACATCGACAGTGCGCGAACCTGCGGGTGTATTAATAGTTAAGCTTTGTGTGCCTGTTTTAAGTTTAGTGCGTCCCATATAAATTTGCGCAGGCAATGTAGTCCAATGCTTGGTATCCGCTTCTGTTGCCCAAGAGGAACCAATACCGATCGCTAATGAAATTAAAGTGCCAACTGGGCTGGTATTGCCATTTTTATCTTTCATTTGCTGCGCTGCAATTTGTGCAGCGGCAGTTGTGGCCATGCGTGTTGCATTACGTAGAATAATACTAGGCATGTCATCTTTAACAGCACGGCGCGACATCGCATCAATATTAGTTGTCATGGCTAATGGCACAGATTGCTTATCGACAGTCAGTGACCTTGGATTAAACAAGCTTTGGCTTGGTCGAATGACTGGGTAAGCGGCAGTTAAAATAACCGGCCCGGTTCGTAATGGTAACGGCACACTAATTTTTTGCGATTCAATTGGCGATAGCATGCCAGTTTCAACAATAAATAGGACATCGCTATCCTTGCCTTTCTTCGGATGGCGATCCAAATGCCTTAAACCTTCTTTCAGAAATGGTACATCTGGTCGCAATTCAATTGCCTGGCGATAGCCAGGTGCGGCTAAACCAGGCTCGCCCAATGCTTCAAAAATAAAGCCAGCCAAATAATGCGACGCAGCACTTTGATAAGAATTTTTTAATGCTTTTACTTCTGGATCATTAAAGATTTCAACTGGATAGCCAGAGAGATCCTCTACGCGTGGTGTTTTGGTAACTGATTTTGATTGTGCTTCTTCGGTTAGCGCATCCACTTCTTTTTCGCGGTAACGTTTTATAATTGTTTCACGTTCTGTAAGCTTGCGTGTTTCTACACGCGCTGCTTCCCAATCACCTTCAATTAAATGATTTACCGCCAGTCTATGATTAAGCAGGCTTTTTTCATAATCCTTACCTTCAAAACTACGCAAAGAATCACTAAGGAAGTAAGAGCCAAGCTTACCCAGCGGCTCGGCCAAATGGCTGCGTGTATTATCTTCCCAAGCCCGTACTGTATCATCTGCACGCAAAAAAGCAGATGTGCTTTCTGTCATTTGCGGTGGAGTTTGCAGGCGTGACACTTCACCTTCTTCTAAATTGTATAATAGATCATCCTCACCGCTGCCGCTTTGTTTAACGAGGGATTGAGCTGTTTGGGGATCGCCATTTTGTAGGCTGCCAGCCGCTGCTGAAAACTGTGATGGTGCTGTAGATACGCAACCACCGAGGCTAATACTGGCAGAAAGGCATGATACTAGAACATAACGTCTGTAATGTGGTTGCCATTTTGAATGCATTTTGGTCTCCTGGCCAATAATGAATTTAAAGGCTTAGAGCATATTGCATTTACCTATTTAACTGTAAAGACCAAATTTTTTAATTAATGGGTACTACATACATATATATGTTACCGCTTCCTAATAGATATTAAAATGCTGAAGTTAATTGCACACTTGAAAATAGGCTTATTATCGCAATGCCGATGAAGAAAATGACCAAACTTAGATTATCTTCGCTGGAAACATTCCCAACCCGAAATAAGATATAGCCAATGACCAGGTTAAACAGCGCCTAAATAACGTTCAGCATTGCCGATAATAAGCCTTTGCCTGGCGGATGGGGAAAAGGCCGCCAGAGATACCGTGGATGAAACGCGGCACGGCATTGGCCGGAAACATGCCCGCAAAGAAACAAACGATATAATCAGTACACAATACGCGCGGGCGCGGGTGTAAACCCGACTATGATTAACGAATTTCGCTACCAGTACGCGCAGGCGCGTGTAAACCTACACTTATGGCTTTGATTTTATTGATGCGATCTGAATATTCCGCACAGTACGCGCGGGCGTGCGTAAACCCTTATGCTTTAATCATCTGCAAGATCGTTTGGATATGGCTGATATTCTGCACAGGTTTCCGCAACGCTTTGCGCAAGATACATGTGGCGGGTGTATTGGCCAGTATCATTTTCTAATACTTTATCCCGCAATTGCCGAGCTTCACGTTCCAGTAGAAACAAATCATAGGTATGGCCTGGACAATTTAGGGCAGAGCGTATTTTACCGGCTAATGTCCGCGGGCCGGTGCTTGCACCACCATGCAGTCGGCAGCGGCCGCCGCGTAGCAATTCGGTGCTTGGGCATAGTGTGCCGGCACGGGTTCTGGCGTTGCAAGTTTGAGCGGTTGCAGCATGATTTAACATCTGACTGATTATATCAGAAAAATCGTTTGAAGCCGATATAGCAATAAAGAAAATTAAAAATCATTGGGTGCAATTTACTGCAATTTGCTTCCCCCATGCTTCCCCGAAAATTTCAGCACTTTTATAACCAATCAAAAATTGGCTATAACATATTGATTTTCCAAGGAAATACTGGAGCGGGCGAGGAGATTCGAACTCCCGACTTCGACCTTGGCAAGGTCGCACTCTACCACTGAGTTACGCCCGCAGAGCGTTTTATTATGTTAGCAGTCCCTTGCTTCGCTTGGCAAGTAATTAATCATTTTAAATGGTGGGTTTAATATTATTTGCTGACTTACTTTCATATTAAAAATGCAATAATTTTGTTAAGAATGATGTATATAATGTCACTATATGACCGCAAAGGCCAATGTTACAAAAGGTAATGTGAATGCCTATATTGATGCGGCTATTGCTAAGCATGCAGCTGAACCTTTTGGCTCTGAAAGTTGTGCTGAATATTACAAATGGCGCCTGGTTTGCTGGTTAGCTAATGACCTTAAAAATCGTGGTTTAATTAAATCTGTTAGCAGTCAGCATTTAATAAATTTTGCTGAGATTTTATTAACGGATGAATGCCATATTCCGTTAGAAAAACGCGCTGCTGAAATTGTTAAAGCTGGCTTGGCTAACACCAAAGAATTTCAAGATTATTTGAATGACCCTAAGGCATGGCGCAATAAATTACATGCAACACTGCCACCCGAAATTTTGCCCAGTTTTGATTTATATGTAGAACCTGAAGATTATAGGGATCCTAAAATTAAAAAAATTTTGGACGCCATCAATATGCCATATACTGTTGGTTACCGGCTAAATATAAATGATGGGATCGTTTTAAAATTGGAAGATGAGCCTTTGGCGGGCGGTAGTACGTGTGGCGTTAAGCGAACGCTTAAAATCGCATTTGGTGGTTCCGACGCTGATTTTAAAAATACTTTTGAACACGAAATGGAACATTTTGGCCAGAACTCAGACTGTGATTTATTGGAAAATCATCGTCATCTTTTGACACCAGAGCAAATTGTGGTTGCTAGTGCATTTAGATTATCTAATGCAACGTATAATATAAGTAGTTATAACAATTTTCCCAATATAAATTTGTTGTATTATTTTCAAGAACCTGTAGAAAAAGGTGCAAGAAAAGCGGGTAAAGATGCAAAAATTCCTTTGCTGTCGCCAAAATTTTTAATGGGTTCAACTTCTCTGGCTTTAGGTATAGCTTTTGCAGCTTTAACATGCGTTTCGACAATAGATTATGGGAACTATGAATATACCAAATACCAATCATTGGGGATGGGTCTCTGTACTGCTTTAATAATTGCAGTAAGCTTACATACTTTAAGAGCAGGTCTAAATGAATCTTACTTTTGGAAAGATGAAAGCCTGAAAACTAACTTAGAAAGATATAAGGTTGATATTTATGACCGTTATAAGCAATGTAAAGCCTATGTTGCAGCAGACCATGATCGAATTGCCCCCGAATGGCAGGCAGATAATAAACTGAATTTACTCAGACATCTACGCCGTGTTATGCCAACATTGTAAGCAAAGTTAAAATCTCTTATATACTGGCTATGGACGCACAAAATTCGGCTTTGGGTACGGCTATGTTTGACCCAACTAATATTATTGATGTCACCACTGCCGATTTTCAGGATAAAGTTTTATACGGTTCACTGCAAACGCCAGTACTGGCCTATTTCACCGCTAGCTGGTGCGGGCCGTGTAAGGCGTTGCGGCCGCTGATTGAGAAAGTGGCCAAAGACTATGTTGGCAAACTGACCATTGCGCGCATTGATATCGATGCCGCGCCGGAGATTGCGGAAAGTTTGCGCGTGCAATCCGTGCCGATGGTTTATGCCTTTGTGGGCGGCCAGCCGGTCGATGGGTTTATGGGCGCACTGCCGGAAAGCGAATTGCGGGCGTTTTTTAATAAAATTTTGGCGCTGGCTGGCCTCCCCACTCCAGCTGCAGCCAAAGATATTGATGACAGTGACCCCCTGGCCGAAGTGTTCCAAGCCTGGGGGGATGGTAATCTGGTCCAGGCGCAAATGGCGCTGGGTACTTTGCCGAGTGACGATCCGCAATTAAAAAACCGCATCGCCGCGGCCAAAGAATTATTCACGGCACTGCTGCCGCATGGCAGTGCGCAAGCTTTGGCGCAAGCCAATGCCCCCGCACAAAATCCCACCGCTGAAACCTTATATATTCAGGCGCAAACCCTGCTCGCCCATGGTCAATTACCCGCTGCCATGCAAGCATTGCTGGCCAGCATTCAAACCGACCGAAAATTTCAGGATGAAGCGGCCCGCCAATTACTGGTTAAACTCTTTGATGTTTTAGGCTTTGACCACCCTTTGAGCATGCAGGGCCGCAAGGCTTCAGCAAAAATCCTGTTTGCGTAACGGTAATTTAGCTTTAAATTAATCCTGTGAAAGTTTATCAGCTGCACGACCTACCCGAAACGGTTGGCATTTTCCCGCTGGATGGCGTGGTGATGTTTCCTGGTTATTATTTGCCGCTCAATGTATTTGAAGAACGCTATAAACAACTGGTGGATACTGCCTTGCAGACCCACCGGCTGATTGCGGTTATTCAACCCATGGGCGAAGGCACGGCCAAGGGCCCGCCGCCGCTTTACCCTATTGGCACACTGGGCCGCATCACGGGTTATGAAGAAATGCGTGATGGCCGCTATACGCTGCAACTGGGCGGCATCTGCCGTTTCCGGTTGATTGAGGAAAAAGTAAGCAATTATTTATTCCGTCAAATTCGCCCCGATTTTGCCGAATTTGCCAATGATTTAAACGCCGTAAATATGGAAGAAAAGATCCAGCCACAAGAGCGCACGCAATTGGTGAGCCTGCTGCAATTATACCTGACCCAAAACGATAAAATGGTCGAGCCCGATATTTTAGAACGCGCGACCGATGAGCAACTGGTCAACGGCTTATGCCAAATCTGCCCGTTTGAACCGGCCGAAAAACAAGCGCTGTTGGAAGCACTTAATCTGGCCGACCGCGCTGCGGTGCTAATGGCCTTGCTCAATATGTCCATGCCGGGCGAGGTTAGCCGCCAAGCCCGTTTGCTCCATTAATTATGAAACAGTATTGATCAGCAGACCTGATTTGGTGGCACCATTATCCTGGGCCGCTACTTTGCTATCGAAATACGTTTTCACTTTGGCAAAATTAATGCTGCCATCCGTATTCACGATATCTTTGCCGGCATCATCACCGAAATCTTTGGTAAATTGGGTTATAAATTCTTGGGGATCAAATGACGTATTTTTATCGCTGGCCGCCGTCTCGCTACCATTTGCATTAGTATCAGCAGCCTTGGCACGATGATGGTGATGCGGTTTAACCAGCGGATCGCTATCTGCATTTGTTTGATCAGTGGTTTTAGCCGTATTGCTATTGGCTGCATTCTGCTGTGATGCCGCATTGACCAATTGCCAAAGATTAGGGTTAGTCGAATTAATGGTCGTCATCTTCACACTCCAAATTATTAAGTTAAACATATTGCAAAAATTGTGCCAATCTTGAGCAATTTTGCTGCTTAAACAATACTCGCAAATTTCTTCATTTGATGCTATATTAGACTTGTCGTTAAAGACTATCACGCTAAACCGTTTACGGAATAAGCTTTTCGAACCCGGGGGCAGAGCCCGGCATCTCCACCACCAGCAGCGGGCAATTTAACCGGCTGTTGTTGCTGGGGATGAATTAGGATCGACGGAAGCCATAAAGGTAAGCGCTGTGTGCGGCATGATACCGCCGTCATCGGGTCAAACATACAAATGCTAACGATAACAAAGTTGCATTTGTTGCTCATGCAGCTAACGACAACTTCGCATCTAGCGAAGAAGCCGTAGCAGCGTAGCGACATACGGTTGGGGGCGTACCGCGTAACAGAAACGCCCTATTTTGATTAAGATAACAGTTTAATCAGTGTGTCGGGATGAATGGGCCATTCTAATAAACCGGCTAAGCCCATCAAAATTCCTGCTCCAGTCGGCAGTAACGCTAATAAATAAAGCCACCAAAGTTGGGTTAAGGCCGTAACAGCTAATAGTGAAATCGCAATTGCCACCGCCGCATCCGATAAATCAAATTGATCATCGCGGAAATTCAATGCATCATAATCTTTCTGATCTTGTTCGGCTTGCGCCTTTAATTCTATTTTTTTGCTTCCTTCATCAGAAATCCGCTTTTGATATTCTGCAAGCTGAGCACGTTTAGCAGCGGCATCATTGGCTTGTGTTAATTCCAATTGGATAAGTGCATCTTTGGCCAAATCTTCTCTAATGTTACGCACTTGGTAAAAGCTCCAATCATCAATTTTATTAGCCTGCGCCTGTTGCATAGCCTGCACGATATTGTCATCTTTCACTTTGCAAATGCCGGTAAAGGTCGCCAGCAGTGCAACCGTAATCGCCACCAACGTATTTAAGCGATGCCTAGCTTGATCGGCAGCAGCATCTTCACGCAATTTATCCATGGTTTCGAGCGGATCAATTTCCATGCATTAAGTCTAGGGCCAATATTAATTCACGTCCCGTTACAATATTTTTACCTGAACGTTGCACGCGCAGTAATCGCAGAGCACCTTGATTGCAAGCGATAGTCAAGTGGTTGTCTAATATTGTCCCTGGTGAGGCTGTTTCTTCATAGGGGATGATTTCAGCTTGGTGCACCTTGATTGTTTCACCATTTAAAATGCACCATGTACCAGGCCAGGGTGTTAATGCGCGGATTTGCCGGTCAAGTTCAGCTGCCGATTTATTAAAATCCAGCTGCCCTTCTGCTTTCATTAATTTGGCGGCATAAGTTACATCCGTTTCGTGTTGTGGGGTTAACGCTAATGCACCGCTGGCATAGCGCGTAATTGTTCCATTAATTTCTGCAGCACCGATGGCCGCTAACGCATCATGCAACTCGCTGGCGGTTGTTGTGGCGGTAATCGGCACCTGATGCTTGGACAGCATCGGGCCGGTATCCAGCCCCGCATCCATCCGCATCATGGTGATACCCGTTTCCGTATCACCCGCCATAATTGCGCGCTGGATGGGCGCTGCCCCGCGCCAGCGCGGCAGTAGCGAGCCATGAATATTAAGGCAGCCCAAGCGTGGCGCATCCAAAATCGCTGGCGGTAAAATCAAACCGTAGGCAGCAACCACGGCAATATCTAAATTTAGTGCCGCAAATTCAGCCTGTGCTTCCGCTGTTTTTAAGGTGCGCGGTGTACGCACCTCAATACCGTGTTGTTCGGCCAATTGCTGAACAGGTGAAGCCTGCATTTTCTGCCCCCTGCCTTGCGGTTTGGGCGGTTGGCTATATACACAAACTACTTGATGCGGGCCGTCAATCAATGCCTGCAAAGCACGCGCCGCAAATACAGGGGTGCCCATGAAAGCAATGCGTAATGGTTGGTTGCCAGACATTGCTCACAGCATAAAAAAAGCCCGACAAAATGCCAGGCTTTCCTTTAATATTTTGGGATAGAGCTAGGCCGCGCGCTTAACGGGGGTAGCCACGGGATTTAAACTATCCTGCACATATTGTTCCACATGCGCTTCTAGTGTGGCCAAATCATCTTTAAAGAAATGATCTGCGCCTTTCACAGTGCGGTAATCAATGGTCATACCTTTTTGCATGCGCACTTTGCCCAGCATTTGATCAACGCTTTCTTTCGGCACAATGCTGTCTTGATCGCCCTGTAAAACCAAACCAGAACATGGGCATGGCGCTAAGAAACTAAAATCAAACATATTGGCTGGCGGGGCGGCGACCACAAAACGGGTGGTTTCCGGCCGGCGCATCAATAATTGCATCGCCACCCATGAACCAAATGAAAAACCGGAAATCCAAGTTTGTGACGCATTGGGATTAAAGGTTTGCAACCATTCCAACGCGCTGATCGCATCGGCCAATTCCCCTTCACCACCGCCGTAATGGCCTTGGCTGCGGCCCACGCCGCGAAAATTGAACCGCAAAGTTGAAAAACCCTGCTTTTGAAATGTTTGGTATAGAGTATATACCACTTTATTATTCATGGTGCCGCCATGCAACGGGTGCGGATGCAAAATCAACGCAACTGGCGCACCAGGGGTAGTGCTGTGGTGGTAACGGCCTTCTAATCGACCGGTCCGTCCTTGGATTAAAACATCAGGCATATTGCTCTTCCTTAGCTACGCTGGTTAATGCGGCGAAGCGGTGATTAAATTTAATCACCGTGGCAAGGAAGTGCTGAAAGGCACAACGCTCCACCGCGCATTGCATAAATCATTATACGCCGACTCGGGGTATGAATTTCAATGTCATTCTTTGCCAGAATATGTCATAAACATTGGGAAACCAGTATTTTCGGCGTTAAGAAATGTTATATTTTGATTACAATGCAACTGCACCACTGCATCCAATAGTATACGAGCAAATACTTAATGCCTTGCAACATGCCAATCCATCATCGATTCACACAGCCGGTCGCGCTGCGCGCGCCGTGGTGGAAGCGGCCCGTCGGACAATCGCGGAATATATAAATTGCAAACCGGTGCAAATTATTTTCACAAGCGGCGCAACCGAAGCTAATGCCCTGGCATTACAAGGATTAAATACGCCAGCATATGCTTATAGTGCCGTTGAACACGATGCGGTGCGGAATGTGCGCACTGGTTTTATTTTACCGGTTGATCACAACGGTGTTCTTAATTTAACCGCTTTGCATAATTTTATACAGGCCAATCCAGGCGCATTAATTGCTGTGCAATACGCCAATAATGAAACCGGCGTTATTCAGCCAATTGCTGAAATTGCCAAGATTGTGCATGCGCAAAATGGTTTACTACATGTCGATGCCGCGCAAGCGGTTGGCCGTTTGCCGATCGATTTTATGGCATTGGGCGCGGATAGTATGGCGCTTACCGCGCATAAAACCGGTGGTTCAAAAGGGATTGGCGCTTTGATCATTCGTGAAGCCCTACCCCTTATCCCTCTATTAAAAGGTGGCGGGCAAGAGCAACGCCGCCGCGGCGGCACCGAAAATGTGCCAGGTATTGCTGGTTTTGGCGCTTTAATGCCACTCCTGCCAACGATGTTGGCGCAGCAACCTCAGCTGGCGCAATGGCGCGATCAACTGGCGGCCACCATCAAAACTGCCAATCCGCAAGCAGAAATTTTTGGCACGGCTGCCCTGCGCTTAAGCAATACTTTGCAATATGCCTTGCCAAACCAAAATGCAGTGACCCGCTTAATGCAGTTTGATTTGGCCGGTTTTGCGGTATCTTCCGGTTCGGCCTGCTCTTCCGGCAAAGTCACCCCATCCCATGTCTTAAAAGCGATGGGTGTGGATGATAATTTGGCCAAAGGCGCCATTCGTATCAGTATGGGCTGGGCCACAACTGAGGCTGATGTACAAAAACTCGCACACTATCTGCAAACCACGTAAGCAGATTATATGTCCGGCCATATTTCCGTAATGCTTGAAGATGTGTTGGCGCAATTGCAACCACAGGCTGGCCAACGGATTATCGATGGCACCTATGGCGGCGGCGGTTATAGCAATGCGATTTTACAAAGCGGTGCGGAAGTGCTGGCTTTTGATATGGATCCCACCGTTATTCCACTTGCCCACCCCAATCTGAAATTCGTCAACGCAAATTTCGCGGAAATGGCGGCAATCGCTGAACAGCAAGGCTGGACAGAAGTTGATGGCGTGGTGCTTGATCTCGGCATCTCTTCCATACAATTGGATGACCCGCAACGCGGTATCGCTCACCGCTTTGAAGGACCATTGGATATGCGGCTTAATTTGCAGGGACCAACGGCCGCCGATTTTCTGAATGGTGCCAATGAAGAATTGATTGCCAATGTTATTTACAAATATGGCGAGGAGCGGCATAGCCGCCGGATTGCCCGCGCCATTGTGCATGATCGATTACAAACCCCGTGGGAGACCACGCAGCAACTGGCTGGAATGCTGACCCGTGTTGTCCCCCGCAGTAAAACACCTGGCAGCCGCGGCGAGCATCCGGCCACCCGTACTTTCCAGGCGTTACGTATTCATATTAATGATGAATTGGGCGTGTTGGAAACTGGTCTTGCAGCTGCCATAAATCTTTTAGCGCCTGGCGGCAAATTGATTGTGGTTAATTTCCATTCCCTGGAAGACCGGATTGTAAAGCATCTGTTCAGAGATTTGCCGGTGATGCCCAAAAAAGGCGAACCGCCCGCTGGCAAACTGTATCAATTACTGACCAAAAAGCCGCAACTGCCCAGCGAAGCTGAAATTAAAAATAATTCGCGCGCCCGTAGTGCCAAGCTTCGCGCAGTGCAGCGAATCGCATAACTTAAACTTTGTGCCATGAAACGCGTGCAATTCAGTATCTTGATTTGGTTGTTGTTTATCAGCATCGCCGGTGGGTTGCTGATGCAGGTCAGTTTTGCTGTCGAAACCAAAGAGCGTGAATTAAAGAAAATTAGTCAACAACGCGATACGTATTTGGATAGTCTGAAAGTGTTGCGCGCCGAATGGGCCTATTTGACCCAGCCACAACGTTTGTCGCAATTAAATGAAAAATACCTGCATATGCAGCCCCAAACTTTAAGCCAGGTGATTGCGGCCAGGCCCGATACCGCGATTGCCACTGGCGCGCATAAAAGTGAATTATCTACCGCACCTATGCTGCGTCCGACCCCTGTTGCCTTACAGCGATGAATACTTCTTTTGCGCCCGCTGCTGCGCTGCAAACCGCCCGCATTCGTCTGCTGCTAGTCGCCATCATTTTTATGATCGGCTTGCTGGGCGTTTGCGCCCGTTTGGTCCAGGTCAATTTACGCAAACAGAATGAACCTACACAGCATGGTGCTCGCAATAGCGAAGCATCTCTAATCCGCGGCGACATCACGGATCGGAATGGGGTGTTATTGGCGACCACTTTAAAAACCGCTTCTCTATTTGCCGATCCTTCGATGATTACCGAAAAAAGCGAAGTGGCCCATCAACTGGTCCAAATCTTTGATGATTTGGATGAAAAAGATGTACTGGAAAAACTTTCCCAAAAACGCCGCTTTGTGTGGATCAAACGCCAAATCACGCCCAAACAACAAATGGCCGTTAACCATTTGGGTAATCCAGGTTTGGATTTCCAATATGAAGTGCGCCGTTTTTATCCGCAGGAAAATTTAGCCTCACACGTCGTTGGCTTTACCGATCGCGATGGGCAAGGTCTCGCGGGCATTGAATCATATTTCGGCAAACAACTGACCCAAGACGATCAACCCATTCAATTAAGTATCGATACCCGCATTCAGGATATCACCCGCGAAGCCTTGCAAAAAACCATCACCCATTTCCAAGCCATTGGCGGGGCGGCCGCGATTATGGATACGCATACCGGCGAGCTAATCTCGCTCGTTTCCCTGCCCGATTTCGATCCGCATCACCCCGGCAGTCAGGCCTCACTGGATCAAGATAGCAATCCAACTTTCAATCGCGGCACGCTCGGCACCTATGAAATGGGCTCCACTTTTAAAACCTTTACGCTGGCGCTGGCGCTTGACCAAGCTGGGGTAAAAGTCAGCGATAAATTTGATGCGACCAATGCAATCAAGGTCGGCCGGTTTACCATTAGCGATTATCATCCCGAACACCGCCCGTTGACTGTTGCAGAAATTTTTCAACTCTCTTCTAATATCGGCACCGTGCGCGTGGTCCAAAAAATTGGCACTGCTTTGCACCATGCATTTTTAGAAAAAATCGGGTTGACTGATACGGTGCCAATTGAGTTACCCGAACGCGGCCACCCGCAAGTACCCAACCCGTGGCGCGATATCAGCTCGATGACCATCGCTTTCGGGCACGGCATGGCGGTTACGCCCTTACATCTGGTGCATTCTTTTAATGCGATTGTGAATGGTGGAAATTTAATTCCGGTGACCATTTTAAAACAGAATGGCGAACCCAAAGAAAAAAAACGGGTGATAAGCGAGGAAACTTCGCAAACCATGCGCCGCTTGTTACGCTTGGTTGTGTTGGAAGGCACGGGCACCAAAGCCGAAGCGCCCGGTTACGTTATTGGCGGTAAAACGGGCACGACCGAGAAAAATAAAAATGGCCACTATGAAAAGAAATCATTGATTTCTTCCTTTATCAGCGCCTTCCCGATTAACGATCCCAAATATGTCGTACTGGTGATGGTGGATGAACCCAAAGGCCAGAAAGACAGTTACGGCTTTGCCACCGCCGGGTGGGTCGCCGCGCCAGCCGTGAAAGAAATTGTCGAACGCGCCGCCCCTATTTTGGGGGTCGAGCCGCAAAATGAAGACGATCCGAAATTGAAAGAACAACTGGCCGTTCCCGAAGAATGGGTAAAACATGAAAACAAACCTGGCAGCAATAAACCCATTATGGGTGGTGATAGGTAATATTAGCATTGGCTGACATAACAAATCAGTTTATAAATTATCAGGTGTTTTCAAAATCATATACAGGTTTAACGGCAGATAGCCGGCAGGTAAAAACAGGTTATTTATTTGCCGCCCTACCTGGTACGCATACGGATGGCAGCGCCTATATTAATGAAGCCATTGAGCATGGGGCCAAAAAGATTCTGGCTGTGCCTGGCACGCAAGTGCCAGATGGTATTGAACTGATTTCGGCAGACAATCCACGCCAACGCTTTGCTGAATTAGCCGCTGAATTTTATGGTAAACAACCCGCACATATTGTGGCGGTTACCGGCACCAATGGCAAAACTAGCACAGTCACTTTCTTGCAACAATTATGGGAATTGCTAGGCGAAAAAGCCGGTTCGCTGGGTACGTTGGGCGCACATGGCACCCAGTTCGCGCGCGCAGGCTCACTCACCACGCCAGATCCGGTTTTGCTGCATGCCACACTGGCCGACTTAGCCTCGGCGGGAATTGATCATTTAGCCTTGGAAGCATCTTCCCATGGGCTTGATCAATACCGTCTCAGCGGTGTGAAAATGGCCTGCGGCATCTTCACCAATTTAACGCGCGACCATTTAGATTATCACGGCGATATGGCCGCTTACGGTGCGGCCAAGGCTAGATTATTTGGTGAAGTGCTGCCCAGCGGTGCCGCCGCCGTATTAAATGCCGATGATCCATTTAGCCAGGAACTGGCTGAAATCTGCGGCGCCCGCGATTTAAAAGTTTTCTGTTTTGGCGAAAGCGGTAAAACGCTAAAACTGCAAAAGCTCACCGCCCTACCCGCCGGTTTTCAAGTGCAATGGGTCATTGATAATAAAACCTATGATTTACAAATTCCATTGATGGGCCGTTTCCAGATTTGGAATTTGATGGGTGCACTCACAGCTTTATTGGCCGAAGGGCGCGCAGCCGATCAATTGATGGCGTTGATCCCACAACTCAAACCCGTCCGCGGCCGCATTGAACTGGTTGGCCAGACCGCCAATGGTGCACCTGTGTTTGTTGATTACGCACACACCCCCGATGCTCTGCAAACGGTTTTAAAAGCAGTGCGTGAGCATGCCAGCGGCGCGTTATCGGTTGTCTTTGGTTGCGGCGGTAATCGCGATAAAGGCAAACGGCCACTGATGGGTAAAATCGCCGCCGATCTGGCCGACCATGTCATCGTCACCGATGACAATCCCCGCTTTGAACACCCTAATATCATCCGCCAGGAAATTTTAGCCGCTTGCCCCACAGCCATGGAAATTGGCGACCGCCAAGAAGCCATTAATGCCGCGGTGCATCAGCTGCAAGCGGGTGATATATTGGTAATCGCCGGTAAAGGCCACGAACAAGGTCAGATCATCGGCGAACACACCGTCCCTTTTGATGACCGGCATGAAGCACAGCAAGCGCTACAGGCGCGGTTGATTACTTGAAATCACCTTATCCTGAGGAGCAACGAAGTTGCGTCTCGAAGGATGCTTAACTTAGGTATAATACTGGAGCATCCTTCAAATCCTCAGGATGAGGTAGGGCTAGATTAACCAATATATTTTAGCACCGGATTTCTTGCCGCCATCACTTCGTCCAAGCGGCGGCGTGGGGCGCTTACTGGATTTTCATGCAGCGCTTCGCCCTCCCCATTGGCAGTTTTTTCGGCAATCATACGCATCACCGCGATAAAATGATCAAGCGTCGCTTTGGTTTCCGTCTCTGTTGGCTCAATCAACATCGCACCTTGCACCACCAGCGGGAAATATACTGTCATCGGGTGAATACCATATTCAATCAATGTCTTGGCGATATCATTGGTCGTTACACCTTGCGCTTTTTGCAATTTATCGGTCAGCAAACATTCATGCATACAATGGCTTGAAAACGGTACATCGTATAAATCACGCAGCTGGCTTAAAATATAATTGGCATTCAATACCGCATCTTCCGCCACTTGCCGCAAACCATCCGCACCATGCGACAGCATGTAAGACAGTGCCCGCACCACCATACCGAATTGACCGTTGAAACCCTTTAACCGGCCAATACTGTTAGCATCTTCCGTGATTAATTTAAATTGATCACCGTCTTTAATAATTTTGGGCACTGGCAAATATGGGCCAAGCGCTTCGCTGACCGCAATCGGTCCGCACCCAGGTCCGCCGCCGCCATGCGGGGTGGAAAAAGTTTTATGCAGATTAAAATGCATCACATCGACACCAAAATCGGCAGGTCGCACGCGCCCCACCAACGCGTTAAAATTGGCACCATCACAATAGAAATATGCACCGGCTTGATGCAGTAAATCTGCCACTTCCTTCGCACGCGGTTCAAACAACCCGCAGGTATTTGGATTGGTTAGCATCAACGCGGCGACATTTTCATTCAATGCATTTTTAAACGCATCCACATCCACATGCCCTTCTTTGGTCGATGGAATGGTTTTGGTTTCGTAACCACATGCGGCTGCTGTGGCCGGATTGGTGCCATGGGCACTATCAGGGATCAGCACCACTTTGCGGTGCGTTTGGCCTGCCGCTGTATGCGCGCGGTGGATAACCAGAATCCCTGCAAATTCGCCATGCGCACCGGCCGCCGGATTAAGCGTTACATGCGGCAGGCCACTCAGTTTAGCCAGCCATTCTTGCACCTGATAAATAGCCGCCAGCGCACCCTGCACCGTGCTGGCTGGTTGCAGTGGATGAATTTGCGCAAAGCCTGGCAAGCGGCCCATTTTCTCGTTCAAGCGCGGGTTATGCTTCATGGTGCAAGACCCCAACGGGTATAGCCCCATATCAATTGCATAATTCATTTTCGATAGCCGCACAAAATGTCGCACCACTTGCGGTTCACTCACCTGGGGCAAACCAACCTTTTCGCGCGCCGCAAAACCGGTGCGTAATAGCGTATTTTTTGGCGCAGGTAAATCTACACCGCACGCACCATCGCTGCTGCTTTCAAATAACAACGGCTCTTCCATTTGCAGGCCGCGGGCTTGATTAATTATATCCATTACGCGACCTCTTTTGCTAATGCAGTTGCCAATGCTTCAATATCCGCTTCGCTCGTCATTTCAGTTGCGGCCACCAACAATTGATTATTCGGTAATGCATAACCGGCAATAATTTTTTGCTGCGTTAAACGTTCAACCAAGCCGTAACTATCAATCGGTAATTCAACTACAAATTCATTGAAGAAAGTTTTATTGATAACTTTTATCTCTTTAACAGCTGATAAGCGATCTGCCAGTACACACGCTTTTTCATGGTTCAATCGCGCGAGTTGTTTAAACCCCTGCTCACCCAGCAAACTCATATGGATGGTAAAAGCCAGTGCGAATAAGCCCTGATTGGTACAAATATTCGAGGTCGCCTTTTCACGGCGGATGTGTTGTTCGCGTGTACTGAGTGTTAATACAAATGAGCGCTTGCCATCTTTGTCTAGCGTTTGCCCGCATAACCGGCCTGGCATTTGCCGCAAATACGCTTCGCGGCACGCAAAGAAACCAAGATGCGGCCCGCCGAAACTCATCGGTACACCGATTGATTGGGCTTCACCGGCCACAATATCGGCTTCCACCGGCGGCGGTAGCAGACCGAGCGATAAAATTTCATTCACAATGACAATCAGCAGCGCACCGGTGGCATCACATTGCTTGCGCAAATCTGCCAGCAGCTGTGGCTGCCCATAAAAATCAGGCGTTTGAACAATTACGCAAGACGTGTTTTCATTCATTGCCGCATCTACAATCTGCATATCATCATAATTGCGAATATAAGTTTGAATCACTTCGCGGTATTGCGGATGCAACGCACCATGAATATGAATATTGGGCTTCTTGGTGATGCGCCGCGCCATCAACACGGCTTCGGCAGTTGCAGTTGCGCCGTCATACATCGACGCGTTGGCAACATCCATGCCGGTTAAATTGGCGATGATGGTTTGAAATTGGAAAATCGCCATCAGCGTGCCTTGCGAAATTTCCGGCTGATACGGCGTATACGATGTCAGAAATTCTGAACGTTGAATAAGATGATCAACCGTTGCTGGAATATGATGATAATAACATCCGGCACCGAGGAAAAACGGGCCATTGCAGGCTGGGTGATTTTTGGCTGCCAATGCCGTCAATTGCCGCTCGACCTCCAGCTCGCCCTGATGCATCGGCAAATCTTCAATCAACCCATCCCGCCAGGCGGCTTTCGGCACGGCTTCGTATAGCTCATTAACTGATTGCACGCCAATCGCGTGCAGCATCGTGGCACGATCGGTTTTAGTGAGCGGCAAATAACGCATGAGTTTACCCGATCAGTTTTTGATATTGTTGAGCAGATAGTAATTTTTCGAGTTCAGCCGGATCACTGATTTTAATTTTGCACATCCAGCCATCGCCGTAAGGCGCACTGCTAATCACTTCCGGTGTTTTGGTTAACAGCTCGTTTACTGCGGTCACTTCACCCGCAACTGGCGCATAAACTTCACTGGCCGCCTTGACAGACTCTACAACAATAAAAGCTTCACCCGCTTTTACATGTTTACCAGCCGGTGGCAATTCCACATAAACCAAATCGCCCAACGCATCTTGCGCATAATCGGTAATCCCCACAGTGGCAATCTCACCATCCAGTTTCAGCCATTCATGCTGATCCGTGTATTTCAATTCACGAGGTATAGTTGACATTATAATTCCTTTTTCATGGTTTTGGTTTTTGCGGGCAAATGTGCCAGCGTGGATAGCACTGCTGGTATGCGGCGGTCCCGCACTTCCACTTCTACCGTCTGGCCAATATTGGCAAATTCGCTTTGCACATAGCCCTGGCCGATTGAAGCTTTCAACGATGGTGAAAAGCCGCCGCTGGTTAGCATGCCAATTTTTTGTGTACCTATAAAAATTTCAGCACCTTCGCGCGCTACGCCTACAGCCAGAAGTTTAATTCCCATTCGCTTACGCGGTGCACCATTGGTACGATGCTGCATTATTATTTCAGCGCCAATATGACTGTTATGATCCCTAGCTATGGTCCAATCTAAGGCAGCTTCTACCGGTGTAGTATTTTCATCCAAATCATGCCCATAGAGCGGATAACCCATTTCCAACCGCAAACTATCGCGCGCGGCCAAACCTATCGCTTTTACTTGCGGATTTTGCAACAGCGCATTCCATAACTCGATCACTTTATCGGCCGCAATGCTTAATTCAAAACCATCTTCACCGGTATAGCCTAACCGGCTGATCATTATTCGTTCACTCTGCCATTCACCCAGCAGCAAGCTCATATACGGCATGGTGGCTAATTCTTCGGCATTGTTTAAAAGTGAAGCCAGCACGCTTTCTGATTTGGGCCCTTGCAGGGCAATAAGTGCATTATCGGCCAATTCTGAAAATTCAATATCGCTTGGTAAATTTTGTTTAAACCACGCAATATCAACCTCACGGCGACCGGCATTGAACACCAGGAAAAATTCATCATCAGCTAATTTAGTGATGATCAAATCATCAATGATCCCGCCCTGCTCATTGGTCAGCACCGTGTATTTCGCGCGCCCAATCGCCATTGCAGAATAACGCGATGGTGTTATGCGTTCTAAAAATCTAATAACACTAGGTCCTTTGACAATCGCCTGCCCCATATGGGAAACATCAAAAAGGCCCGCTTCCGCGCGCACCCATTCATGTTCTTGGATAACACCAGTTGTATAATTAATCGGCATATCATAGCTGGCGAATGGGGCCATCTTGGCACCAAGGGCTAAATGCGCATCATAAAGCGGCGTTTTCAAAGGCATATTAATATGCAATTATCTTAATGAATTGTTCACCAAGAGCAAGATGGAAAATATTCGTTGCAGTTATTTGACAATAAACGACACCGATTCCGTCTTTATTTCTTGATTATTTTGGGAAATTACCGCGTATAATTTATAGTGGCCTCGCCGCAATGACCAATTATATGCCGGACCGCTACTTGACCCAATCTTTTCGCCATTTAAATACCATGCCACAGAAACGTTATCTGCGACATCCCGCAATTGAAATTGAAAAGCTTGCAAATCGCTTGGCAAGCGCGGGTTATATGCCAGCATTAAACCAGGGCTGGGCTGCAGAATTTGTGGTGTTTGTGTTGCTGCGGCATTGGCAGCCGGTTGCAAAGATGGCTGCGTCCCTGGCACAAAATATTCGCTGCGCATGGTGCAACCATTTTCGGTCAAATTGGCTTTGGTATTTAACGTTGGCACACAAACTGTTTCTTTCACCAATTTATCACTGCGCAGCAATGGTGCAGTTTGATGGTCCTTGTTCAATTCCACAAAAATGCTACGGGCAATGAGCGCGGGTCCACTGGCGCCTTTCACCCCATTCATGGGCGTGTTATCCAAATTTCCCAACCACACCCCCACCACAAACCGGCTGTCATAACCTACCGTCCAGGCATCATGATAATCGTTTGATGTACCCGTTTTAATGGCCGTTTGCACAGGCAAACGCAGCACACTATCCGCCCCAAATTCCCATTGCCGCGCCCAGGTGTCGGATAAAATATCGCTCACAATAATGCTCACTTCGGGTGAATAAATTTGGGCTGGTTGTTCCTCGATTATGCCTGGCACACCATGCAGCGGCTGTAGTTTTCCCTGTTGTGCCAGCATGGCATAGCCTTGTACCAACTCAAATAAACTCACCGCGCCATTGCCAAGCGCCAAGCCTTCATCATAGAAAGCAGCGCTTTGATTTAGGCTAGCAAAACCTGCCACATGCAATATGCGCAAATACGCATTGGGCGAAACATAATCGATGGTTTGCAAAGCGGGGATGTTCAAGGAATTACCCAGCGCTTCCCGCACCGTCACCATACCATAATGAATGCGGCTGTAATTGCGAAAATGATGCAGCCCAGTACGGATTGGTGTTGCTTTCGGTTCATCCTCAATCAATGTCGCGGCCGTCCACCCTTTTTGTAATGCCGCCGCATATAAAAACGGTTTCATGGCCGAGCCTGGCTGACGCGGCGTTAGCACAGCATTAATTTCTTTCGCTGGTGTTTTATCATCAGCTTCAGCGCCCGCCACCACCCATGCTAAAATTTCACCGGTGCGATGATCGGCGATTAACACAGCGCCATTTTGCACATGTTCCCCACACAATGTTTGAATATGCTGATCCAATAATTTCTGCGCGGCAGTTTGTAATTGCGTATCCAAAGTGGTGTGCAAGGTTGCAGGTGGATTGCTTTGCTTGGCCACCACTTCACTTTGCAGATAACGAATAAAATGCGTGGCTGCGATTGGTGTATCCGGTATCGCCAGGACCAATGGCTGGTCAGCGATTTGCTGTACCATATCACCACCCAAAGTTTGATTGGCTGCTAACTGCTTGGCCAACCGGTTGATTGCCTGTTCCACTGGTGCTGGATTGCTAAATGGATCCCACCGACTTGGCGCCCGCACCAATGTAGCCAAAGCCAAAATTTCTTTAGGCGTTATGGTATTTAAATCCCGATTAAAATAATAGCGCGCGGCTTGCGCCACCCCGCGCCGCTGCGCGGCATAGGGCACTTGGTTTAAATAAAATTCTAAAATTTCTGCTTTGCTGGCACGGCATTCCAGCCAAAGTGCTTCCCACCCTTCGAGCCAGCGGGACCATAAATTGCGCGGGCGTGGATGCAACATGCGCACCACTTGTTCGCTAATCGTGCTCGCACCGCGATGCGCATGCCCGCTCGTTAACACTGCTTTCACGGCATTGACGCGCGCCAGCCAATCAATGCCATGATGCTGATAAAAACGTTTATCCTCCGCCGTGATAAATGCCTGCTGTAACAATGACGGCGTTTGATAAAGCGCCAATTGATCAAATAAATTCCAGCGGTTTTGATAGGAGATATTAAGTGGTTGTCCGTCTCGATCCAAAAACTGCGTCCGCACCGCGCCTTGAAACACTTCATCAAGGCGCGTGGGCGGCGCTTGCAAAGATAATAACGTCGCTAATACTAATAACGCGAATAAGACAGTAACACCGAACCCTATTCTAATCAGCCATTGCTGCCCAGGCATTGTCGATCTCATTTATTTTGCATCAACCTTTAACTGCCTGGCAGCCGTGCGGCCAAACACATCGGGATTATACATTTCTTCAACCTTAGCGGGCGGCGCGCTGAAGTAGCC
The DNA here is from genome assembly GCA_965246945.1 of Alphaproteobacteria bacterium. Lineage (GTDB taxonomy): Bacteria > Pseudomonadota > Alphaproteobacteria > UBA11073 > UBA11073 > CBDFFW01. The sequence goes on along the minus strand of CBDFFW010000001.1, from coordinate 850,320 downwards.
TGGTGTAATCACTTGCGCGGCATAAGCTAAATGGTAATTCCCCGCTGGCAAATAATCGGCATAAAAGCGCGCCGCTTCATGACGCAATTCTTTGTGGTAAAAGCTCCAATTGCTGCCGCCATATTCCTGCCAATCATGATATTTAAACCACCACGAACCACCTTGCTGGTCAAAAGCCGCTGCTTCATCATCCACCTTTGAAGCCGTCGCTAAATCACGGTTTACTGGTTCCAACCCGCCAGGTACGGGATCATCCACCACCACAAAGTTACGCGCTGCGAGTGCATTCACGAATAAATCCACGCGGATGACATTACCTGCTTTAACAGCTTCATCCTTACCCAGTAATTTCCACTGCTGGCCGCGCTTGATACTATATTCGCGCATAATGGTAATCCCCGCATCCGCACCATTGGTGAAATCGCTTTTCGGCGCGTAATTCAGTTGCACGTTGTAATAAACCCGCCCCTGCCCACTACGTTCAATAGTAAGCGCCTGGTCTTTGCCTAAATCACTGGCTGCCAATGGCCGCCCCACTTTAACCGCCGGTTCACGTAAATCATGGAATGCTGCTTGGCCGATTTGCTTGGCACTGTCACTAACTGTCACCACCAAATCGGGTTTTTCTGCTTCATGAATCCGCGCATAATCGGTTAGCCCGTTCAAACAGAAAATGTTTTCCTGGGTATTTTCCCAATTATCGCGGCTGCCGCGCGCTTGTGTGATAAACCGCACCAATTTTTCGGGGATATTACCAATGGTTGCCTTAAAATTATCATTCGCTGCTGTTTTGGTCAGTGCCGATAAAATTGCGCAATTATCTCGCAATGGCGTGGCCAAAATTCGCAGATAGCCATCATCTTTTTCTTCGGTAAATTGGAATTTACCGGCGGATTGATTGCTATGTGCCAAAATGTCTTGCACGACGCTTTTGGTAATATCGCTAGGCGCATTTAAAGCGAGTGCCGCTTGCAAAAACTGGCTTTTTCCAAATAGCGCCATTTCTTTCACATGTGGCTGATAGCGTTTCAGATCTTCCAAGGTTACTTTACCATTGGGTGCCAAGGCAGCCAATGCCACCGCCCGCACGGATGAGGTCATCCCCGCTGAATAAAAACTAGGCACCACATTTTGCCGCAATAGATTTTGTAGATAACTTTGCAGCTTAATTTCAACATCATTTGGCACTTGGTAACCGGACTGACGCAACCAGTTAAAGGCTAATGCAGTATATGCCGATAGATATGGATCAACATGCTGATTTTCTGGCAACCAAAATACCATGCCGCCATTGGGCGCTTGGAAATTGGCCGCATCATCTAACATCGTCTGCGGCAATTTCTCCGCTTCTGCCCAAGTTAAATCGACTGGCAGATAATTATACAAATTTTTGAAATGCGCCGCCATCAATGCTTTGGTTAAGCGCTGTTCCCAACAGAAATATGGATAATCGCGAATATACTTAAATGCGCCTTTCACATTACCAATCACTGATGGCGCTAAAATTACATCCAGTGAAACACTATCGGAATAAGCCTCGGCTGGCACTTTTATATTCACATTCGCTTTGCCATCGGTGACCGAACCATATTCTGCCGCCGTTTCCAATACCCGCCGTTTAATCACCGGTACTGTGTACTCCAATTTGTCACCATCCTCGGTATCGCTGGCGGTGGCTGTAAATTGCAATTGTAGATCTTTGATATCACGCTCCAACGGCAATAGCATAGTTTGCAATGGCAGCCGCACAGTGGCCCGCTCATACGGTTTCAATGTCACTTTCTTTTCCTTCGCGGTTTGGCTTTTTTCGGTTAATGGACCTACCGCTTTAATCGCCACAGTGATGGTGCGCAGGTGATCCGTGCGATTCATCACACTAAATCCGGCATCAAACTGATCGCCTTCGCTCACCTGGTTCGGCATCACCGGCCGTAATTCGGTTGGCCGGTTCACCGCGAATTTTACATCCCCCAAACCAACGCGGTCGGTTGGCGTAACCGCTAAGGCCAGCACACGCCAACCGGTTAAATTATCCGGCACTGGAAAACTCACCTCCGCCTTGCCATTGGCATCCGCCTTGATCGACGGATTCCAATAGCTGACATATTTAAATAAATTGCGCAGATCCAAATTCCCACCCCCATCCCCGCCTGGGTTGGCACCTTTTTTCTCGAACTTCTGCCGGCCAACCAAGGCGCTGATCAAACTGTAATTATCCACATCCAAAGCCTGCAGATTATATAACCCGCGATACGGATCAAAATATCCGCGCCCCTGTTGGATTAAATCAAAAACAGATTCATCAAGTACGGCGACCGCAAATTCAACTGGCTCATGCTTACCCAATAGATGCGGCGTAGCCTGCAACGATACTTTTACATTATCGCGCGGGCGGTATTCTTTTTGATCGGTTTTGGCAGTAACATCCAACTGCTTAACGGGATCTTCCACCAGCATTTTGATATAACCCATGCGCACCGCCGGCTTACCCATATCTATACCATTTTTATCGATCGGCTGTTCCACGCGCGGCGACATCACCGAAACCGATAAATAAAACCCAGGCATATAATCCGGTTTAATCGGAATTTCGATAATCGGTGTATTGCCATCAAATACCTGGGTGAAGTGATCTAAGATACCGTAACGTTCCACCGTTATCAGCGCCTGAGCCCCTGGATAAGGGTTTTTCACCAAGAATTTCGCCGTGTCACCGATTTTATAATTCATTTTTTCCGGTACAATTTTCAATCCGCTATCATCCTCATCATTCCACACAAACGCGTTGTTGCCGGTCACATAAAAATTGGCCACAGTTTGGTGCGCGCGCCCTTTGCTATCTTTAATCGCAGCTGTGAAACGGTATTCACCAGCATCTTGTGGGGTGAATGTACAGTCTTGCGGTATGGCAGTAGCTTTCACTTGGCATTCACCCACCTTTTTCCATGCACGCGTTAAATTGGTTAGATAAGCATTGCCAGCGCCTTTCACTTTGGCTGATTTTACTTCCATATATTCAAAAATACCGCTGCTTGCGGTATCGCCAATGGGCTTGCCATCCACATCAACCGTCAGCACTTGTAGTGTGGCTGGTTTGCCGCTGGGATAGGTCCAACCGGTTTGTCTAATCCCGGCCAAACGATCTACACCAATATATTTGGCAGTGGCCTCCGCAGTAACATATTTCCCGCGTTCATCATTCACCGCGCTTTCAATCCGCAACTTGCCGTAAATAATCGGTTGCTGGGCGATTTTGAAATTATTTTCCAATTCGCCTTTATCATCTAAACTGCCTTCCGCCGTATCGATAATTTCATTACCCCTTACGCCCTGATAGGTATCGAACTGAAAGCCAGCAGCGGCCTTATCATCTGTTTTAAACGCTTCTTCACTTAGTGATGCCGTAATGCGTGCTTCGGCCTGGCCATAAGGGCCACCTGCATGCAATTCTGCTTTGGTATCCACCTTCACATCTTGACCTGGCTGAAACAATGTGCCGTGAATTTGACTGCTGACATGGAATGGTGCTGGTGTGAAATCACTAACCAAAACGCGCAATGGTTCCCATTTTAATGTTTCATGCTGCCATTCTGCTTCGCCGTCACCTTCTTCATTATTTTCATTATTACTGCGTTCGTTAGCACGACCATCTTGGCCTGTTTCTGGCCTGGCTTTTACATCTTGTGGTTGCACACTGGCTGCCAATGCAAAGCGGTACCAACCGACAGCGGCATTATTTGGCAGTTTAAGTTCGCCGTTTAATGCACCAAATTCATTCAGTTTAATATTTTGCTGCGTAAATACTTGCTTGCCCGTTGGATCGACGATGCGCAAATGGTAAAATAAATTTGGCGCGGCAGTTAACCGCTGGGTATCCTGCCCGCGCACATAAATTTTATATTGAATGGAATCCGCTACGCGGTAAACACCCTGCGCACTGGTGCCCCAAGCTACCACATGCCCATATTTTTTCTGCGGGCTGCTATACACATAATCACTGTTTTCAAAAGCGCGCGAGGTTGATAGTTCAAAACTGCGATATAGCGGTAATACTGCCAATTCTTTATCTTTGGCCACTTGCACAAATAACCGGGCATCATTCATTTGGTAGCGAGATGGATTAAGCAGTTCTGGATCCACCGTTTCCATGCCGGCCAATTGTGCCACGCCGCTGTCATCAGTCGTCGCACTCGCCAATACTTTTTGCGTGCCACGCAATTGCGCCATATTGTCTTGGTAAATTTTAACGGTTGCACCGACGATGGGCTTGCCAGTGGCAAAATCGGTTACCCACAACAAACTGCCAAAATGGCCAAGTTTAAACTGCACTTGGTATGGAGAAATCACTGTAAAAAACTGCTGATCTTCAAAAGATTTGCTTCTTATATTAGGTAGAGTACTAAAAAAACCAGCTACGGCACCAGAATGATTTTCCAACATCATTTTTGTACCAAATTTCTCCGCATACTGAATATCCTGCACCGCTGGCAAATCGTGTTGCATGCTTTGACCAAGCTTGGCACCCTCCGCCGTTAAGCGGTCATAGCTGACATGGTAAGATTGTAAATTATTCACATAAAATGGAATTTCCGTATCTGCCTGGCTTTCCAAGGCAGCCACGTTATTGACTAGCTCAAAATTCGGGCGGCGGTGATCGGTCCACACGGTCACGTTAATGGCACTCGCTAAACTCTGGTTAAATCGATCTTTAAGCGTTGGCATGCCTTTGCCTTGCACCCACAAGGCAAGCCGTTGATACCAAGACAGAACGTTGGCATCTTGAATAACCAGACTACTCGCCGGTTTAACACCCCGCGGCAAAGAAATAGAATAAGTCCGGTCGCGGCGATGCGGTTCACTTAATTTATCCGGATCATAACCGCTTTCGATCCATTCTTTGCGCGCCGCCGCACTCATCAATTCCGGTTTAAACTGCAAAGCGGTAATTACCTCACGGCGCAAAACCGGCGCTGAAAATTTAAGCGCAATATCACTTTGCGGATCGCATAAATCTGTATTCTGACTGCCGTTATCAATCTTAACGGAATTACCATCATTGTTTTGGCATTCCATACCTAAAAAAGCGAATTCGGGAAAGGTATCAAATGCCACAATGGTATTCTCGGCTATGCTTTTTTCAGATCCTTCTAAAGATTGCACACCTGGTAATAAATTCAGTTTAACCTCTGTTGCCAATGGCAAGTCTTGCACCGGTGCCACCACCCAGTTACGGCCATCATCATCACTGGTAGATTGGTTGTCTGGCTGCTGCGCCGCCAATTTTCCTTGGAACCATGCCCATAACCCATTTTCATGCGGCAAGGCTGCAGCCTGGGCCGGTTGGCGATTTTGGGTATAAGGCTTAATATTAACGGATACTTTTTTACCGCCTTCAATTTCCATTTTTAGCGCTTTTTCCAGCGATGCTTTGGTGACAGACTGATTAAATGTTAGACGAATGGTGGGCCGCCCTGGCCCTTGCCACTCTTCAAAAGTATTATAAACAACCCGCGGTAATTCGGTAGTGAAATCATATTGCTGGGCCGCCACCAGTTTTTCGCCATTTTGGGCGGTAAATTCTGGCTGCACAATAATGTGATAACGCGTCGCACGTTTTGATTTGGCATCCGTTAAATTACAGCTGAGCGCACTGGTATTCAGCCAGCGCCATTGGCATGGCACTGCCGGTTCAATTGCAATCGGAATTTCTTTGGCACTCCGTTCCATTTTACCGAGCGACACCACCGGTTGATTAAATTGAAAAACAATTTGCGCGGGCGGTTGCACATCCTGGCCATTTGGCGTTACCTGCAAAATTTCCAATGGCCGCACCGCATTTTCCTGCGCCCTGGCATAATTAAAAAATATACTTACAAATAACAGGAAAATAACTGTAATTATTGCGTTTTTTGCCATAGATATTCCTTGGCCAACACTATAATTCATTATCTGCTCAAATCAATCGCTGTTTTATTCCCCAATTAATTTACAGCGTTGATATTGCGCGTTGGTCACCTGCTCTAACCAATCCACCACTTTACCATCCAACGCTTCGGCAATCGCAATATGGGTCATGGCGGTGGTAGGTGCGGCGCCATGCCAATGCTTCTCATTGGGTGCAAACCACACAATGTCACCTGGGTGAATTTGCTCAATCTGGCCTCCTTCACGCTGCGCTAAGCCACTGCCAGCGGTAACAATTAAGATCTGGCCCAAAGGATGGGTGTGCCAAGCAGTACGGGCACTTGGTTCAAAAGTAACAATCGCGCCGCCAATGCAGGCGGGCTCTGTTCCCTTAAACGGCTGATCAATCAGCACAGTGCCCGTAAAATACTCTGCCGGCCCGCGGGCAGAAGGTTGCGTCCCATTGCGTTTAATATCCATTCATGTCTCCACTATCTATTTAGCGTTTAAACAGTACTTTTCTAAGTGCTGCTTATATTCTGCAAGTGTGCCTGAGACATCCAGGTTTTTAAAGATGTCGAATATTCCGTAATTCGGCAGAATATCGAAGCCGATGAATTTGTAATTGGCTGTGATGTGCAAAAACAAATCATCTGTTCCTTTACCACCAAATAATATGCCTTCGGGATTATCGAAAGCATCTTTAGGCGCATTCCAGGTTGCAGAGATCATAAACTTTTTACCATGCGTTTTTACCACCACTACCATACTGGCGCTTAGGGTCGCTGCACGTGCGGCCATCCTCTTCAAGTAAAGCTTTTGTCTACAGGCCAGCATTGAAAACCTCATCCACATATTTTTTGTAAATCCACGGCGCGGAAAACCAATTAACAGGGGTTTGCAAGATAACGAGATCAGCCGCCAAGTGCTTATCTACTTCTTCCGCTGAATCATAGCCGCGTTCAACATAAGTTTCAGTAACCTGATGCCCGCACTCTACAAAAAATGCCTTGGCAAAATTCATAAAGGTTTGGTTGAGTTTGCCCTCAGACCAGCCAGGATAGTTAAGGTGGGCATTAATGATTAATGTTCTCATTTCATATTGTCCTGCATTTCAGCTACCATTGCATAACATAATTTGCTTTACCAATGGGCTTATAACCGCAAGCGAATGCAAATTCGGCGCCGTTTGGATTGGGTGTCAAATGTAAATGCAAACCTTGCGGTAAAACTGCATCCAAATTCAAAATTTTCTCAACTTCAAACTGGCAGTCTTTATGATGGCCATCCCAATCCAAGATTTCTTTTAAGGCCTTGGCCCGTGCTTGCACTTCTCGCTTGGCCACAATAAACACGTTTTTATGCAGTTCTGAAAATTCGTTTTTCATATAACCGCCCAAATTGATAAACCACAATTTTTCTTCCCCAGTATAAGGTTCGGCTTTCAAAACGATATCATAGCCATCGGCATGAACAAGTTCGCCCCAACAATCCAAATGCAGACTATCCGGAATACCCCACCATTGCTGTTTAATTTGCGGCAGACATTCATCAAATGAAGTGGCTGCAATGACCCGAAAATCGTGCAATTCGATATTGGAATTTGGCGCATCACCGCCAATGTAAAAAGCAAATAATTTCATCACCCCTCCTATAAGATACTTTAAGCTAAACAAACAAAAAGCCTTCACACAAAATATGCGAAGGCTTTTTAAGCAATTAAAATAAACTTAGCGGGATTTTGTTTTGCGGTCCGCCGTTTTTTTCTCTTTAGCAGCTAATTTTGCGCTATTATCTGGCAATTGCACAGAACCGCCCACTTTTTCAACAGCCGCTTTGGCTTTTTCAGAAGCCGAGGCAATGCTCAAATTAACTTTGCTAGTCAACTCACCATTGGCCAACAGTTTGATACCATCACGTCCATGGCTGATCACTTTGGCAGTCCGTAAGGCAGCTGCATCAATAATGCTATCCGCTTTCAACACGCCTTTATCTAGCGCCGCTTGCAAACGGCCAAGGCTTAACGTGGCATAATTGGTTTTAAACGGTGCATTGCTGAAACCACGTTTTGGAAAACGCATATGCAATGGGGTTTGACCACCCTCAAAGCCATCAATCGCCACACCTTGACGTGAAGTTTGACCCTTCACACCGCGACCGGCAGTTTTACCTTTGCCCGAACCAATACCACGGCCAATCCGCTTACGCGTTTTGCGGGCACCATCATTATCAGCAAGTTCATTCAGTTTCATCACAAACTCTTATCTTTTAAACACGCTTACGCGTTGTCCTCAATTTTAATTAAATGCGCAACTTTGTCCAACATCCCACGGATGCTTGGATTATCTTTCATCAATTTGGTTTGACGAATACGCTTCAAACCCAAACCGATCAATGTTTCTTCCTGTTTGCCGCCACGGTTATTGGCACTGCGCAACAACGTTACCTTTAATGGCAAAGCTGCTGTTGCAGTTGCCGCTTTATGAAAAGTCTTAGCCATTTGCTGCCTCTTTCTCATCCGTTGGTGCTGCATTATTGTTGGCAACATCATCTTCAGTTATTTTACCGTCACGCGCTTTTAACAACGTGGCAACTTTAATCCCGCGACGGGCGGCAATTGCCCGTGGGCTACTGGCTTTTTTCAAAGCTGCAATGGTTGCCCCAATCATGTTATGCGCATTCGATGAACCGATTGATTTACTAACCACATCATGCATGCCCAATGCTTCAAAAATTGCGCGCATTGGCCCACCGGCAATAATCCCAGTACCCGGTTGAGCAGTCCGCAACACCACATTTCCAGCACCGCAACGGCCCTGTAAATCGTGATGCAAGGTGCGGCCTTCACGCATTGGCACGCGGAACATACGGCGTTTTGCTTTCCCTGTCGCTTTTTGAATAGCATCTGGCACTTCTTGCGCTTTAGCGGATGCGAAACCAACGCGGCCATTACCATCACCTACCACAACCTGTGCCTGGAACCGCATTGTCCGGCCCCCTTTAGTGGTTTTGGAAACGCGATTAACCCCGAGCAAACGCTCAATCAATTCGCTTTCTTGGCTTTCCTCGCGGCGGTTATTACCACGCCGGCGATTATCTCTTTGCTCTGCAGCTGCCATCATTAACCCCTAAAATTTCATTCCTGCAGCGCGTGCTGCTTCTGCCAATGCTTTTACCCGACCATGGAAACGAAAAGCACCACGATCGAACACAATACCGTCCATATGACCTTTTGCTTTGGCACGTTCAGCCAATAACTCGCCTACTTTTTCAGCCGCTTTCATATTGCCGCCAGTTTTAAACTGTTCACGCAATGTTTTTTCCATGGAAGAAGCCGCCACCAAAGTAACCCCTTGTGCATCATCAATCAGCTGCACAGAAATATGCAAATTGCTACGATGTACAGATAGGCGCAAATGGTTGGTGCCCGTTTCACGTTGGCGACGCAAAGTTTTGCGCACGCGGAAAGCACGTTTTTCGGCCCGCTGATTGTTTAAACGTATCGCGCGCATTATTTCTTACCTTTTTTCTTGCCTTCTTTGCGGCGGATTACTTCGTTATCATAACGAATGCCTTTGCCTTTATAGGGCTCAGGTCCACGCACCTTACGGATATTGGCTGCATATTGGCCAATCGCTTCTTTATCAGCGCCAGTAATAGTAATTTCAGTCTGCTTTTCGACTGCCACATTCAAGCCAGTGGGAATTGGCATTTTGACATCATGGGAATAGCCCATGTTCAAAACCAATTCTTTGCCTTGCACAGCTGCCCGATAACCAACACCGGCAATCATCAATTTACGGCTGAAACCAACTGTCACGCCACTAACCAAATTTTGCACCAAGGTGCGGCTCATGCCCCATTTACCACGGGTTTTTGCCGTATCATCACGTGGCTTGATTGAAATTTGGTTGTCGGCAAAGCCTACTTCAATTTCAGGATCTAATTCACGGGTTAACGTGCCCAATTTGCCTTTGGCTTCGATATGCTGACCATTGACAACGATTTGCACACCGGCAGGTACCACAACAGGGTGTTTTCCAATTCTTGACATCATCAACTCCCTTAGAATACCCGACCGACCACTTCGCCGCCTACATTCTCTTCCCGCGCTTGACGGTCAGACATCAAACCTTTAGGGGTTGAAACAATGTAGATACCGAGACCATTATAGTATTTTTTCAAGCTATTAATCGCACTATAAACACGGCGACCAGGCTTAGAAACACGCTCAATGGTTTGAATAGCTGGTTTGCCTTCAGGGTATTTCAGCTGAACTTCCAAATCAGCTTTATTACCGGTTTCAATACGTTTGAAATCGCGGATAAAGCCTTCATCTTTCAATACCCGCAAAACATTTTCACCAAAACGGGAAGCCGGCGCATTGATAATTGCCAATTTTGCTTTTTGACCGTTGCGGATACGGGTGAACAAATCACCAATAGGATCACTCATCGACATAATGCGTCTCCTACCAACTCGCCTTGGTTACGCCAGGCAATTGGCCAAAATTGGCCAGCTGACGCAAACAAATACGTGAAATTTTGAACTTGCGGTAATAACCACGTGGGCGACCGGTGAGTAAGCAACGGTTACGGAAACGAACTTTGCTGGAATTGCGCGGCAATTCAGCAAGTTTCAATACCGCGCCGAAACGCTCTTCCAACGGTAGATCACGATCATTGGCAATTACTTTTAATTGTGCACGCTTAGTAGCCTGGCCCTTAATTAAACGGGCCCGTTTGTTATTGCGTTCAACCATTCCTGCTTTGGCCATGGTTAACCTCTGTCTTTATCGGTAAATGGTAAATTGAAGCCTAGCAATAATGCATATGCTTCGGCATCGGTCTTGGCAGTGGTGCAGATAATGATATCCATCCCACGGCTATGTTCAACATCATCGTAATTGATTTCTGGGAACATTAATTGCTCTTTCAAGCCAAATGCGTAATTGCCGCGGCCATCAAAGCTTTTACCGGAAATACCACGAAAGTCGCGCACACGCGGCAATGCGATATTCACCAAACGGTCCAAGAATTCGTACATCTTTTCACGACGCAAAGTCACTTTGACGCCAAGCGGCATTTCTTCCCGCAATTTAAATTGCGCAATTGATTTACGTGCTTTTACGACGACTGGTTTTTGACCAGCAATTTTGGCAATTTCTTTTTCCGCCACTTGAATTCGGCGGGCATCAGCCACGGCCTCACGGCCCATACGGACATTGATCACAATCTTGTCCAATTTTGGTACTGCAAAATCATTTTTATAGCCGAATTGCTCAACCAGCGTTTTGCGGATATTTTCCTGATAAACAGTTTGCAAACGGGTAGTCGCCATTATGCACCTGCCTTTTTAGTATTATTAGCAACAGTCTCGCCAGATTTTTTGGCAATCCGTACTTTTTTATCGCCTTGGGTTTGATAAGCAATGCGGGTTGCTTGGCCAGTGCTAGCATCCAGCAAACCAACTTTGCACACATGCATTGGCATTTCCTTGCGGATGATCCCACCATGAGGGTTTGCTTGTGATGGTTTGGTGTGGCGCGCGGCCACGTTAATGCCTTCAACAATCACCTTTTGATCAGCTGGCATGGCACGCAATACTTTACCGCTCCGGCCTTTGTCTTTACCAGCACGCACCATGACGGTGTCGCCAGTTTTAATTCTCATTTTAGCTTGGGTCATGATCTTACCACACTTCCTCAGCCAATGAGACGATCTTCATGTAACCGGCACGTAATTCGCGCGGGATCGCACCGAAAATACGGGTGCCGATTGGCTCATTGTTATTATTAATCAGGACAACAGCGTTACTATCGAAACGAATGGCTGAACCATCTTCACGGCCAAAATCTTTGGCTTGGCGCACAACTACTGCACGCATAACGCTACCTTTTTTAACCTTGCTGCGTGGCAAGGCTTTCTTCACTGCGACGCGAATGACATCACCGATGCGGGCATATCGCCTGTGCGAACCGCCTAGCACCTTGATGCACTGCACCACAAGGGCACCGCTGTTATCAGCGACATCCATGGTCGTTTGCATCTGGATCATACTATATTACCTTTTTCAAGGCCTCCCAAATTATTCTTGTTAAACTATTATGCTGCTGAAGTTTTTACTTCAGTTTTACCAATGGCTTCTAAAACTTTAAAGGTTTTCGATTTAGAAATTGGTGCACATTCTTCGATGCGGACGATATCGCCAACATGGTAAGCATTTGCTTCATCATGCGCGGCAAATTTCTTTGTCCGTCTCATAAACTTTTTGTAAAGTGGGTGCAGAATACGACGCTCGACCAAAACGCTTACCGTTTTGTCCGCTTTATCGCTCACTACCACACCTTGTAAAACCCGTTTGGGCATATTGAACCTTCCCTTAACCTTCGCTTCAGAATTGACAGTGTTAAACTGCCAATTTGTTTAGTGCAAACTTTTTAACTTAGTTTGCGTTAGTTTCTGCCACAACTTCTTCAATGTGATGCAAAGCCTCTTCAAAAAGATGCTTTGGTTCATTTGCAGGCACTGCTTTAATAACTTTCGGCGCTTTTTCTGTTTGTGGTTTTGCTGTCGGCGCTATTGGCTGCGCCACAACAGTAGTGCCACTTAATTGAAAACGCTGTGCTTGGACAGTTTTGATCTTAGCGATTTCACGACGCACTGCACGCATGCGCGCCGAGCTGCTTAATTGATTAGAAGCTGCCTGAAAACGCAAATTAAATTGCTCGCGGCGCAACTGCAAAACACCCGCGCGTAATTCATCATCTGTCTTGCCGCGCAAATCAGCAATTTTAGTTACTTTGCCGCTCATGCTGCTGCTCCCTCTTCATCGGCCAAATGCGCATCATTTTGGTGCTCAGGCGGACGTGTGACAAACTTCGTTTTTATTGGCAATTTCGCTGCCGCCAACGCGAATGCTTCACGGGCAACTTCTTCCGAAACACCGTCCAATTCGAACATAATCCGGCCTGGTCGCACCCGGGCTGCCCAGTATTCAATCGCCCCTTTACCAGAACCCATCCGTACTTCGGCAGGTTTTTTGGTTACTGGCACGTCTGGAAAAATTGTAATCCATAACCGGCCAACCCTTTTCATGGAACGTGAAATCGTCCGGCGCGCCGCTTCGATCTGACGTGCCGTAATCCGTTCCGGCTCCATGGCTTTTAGACCGAAAGCACCGAAATTCAGCTGTGTGCCCGCTTCGCGCACGCCGTGAATGCGGCCCTTATGCGCTTTGCGGAATTTAGTTTTTCTTGGCGATAACATTTCGCTTACTTCCCATCACGTAACTTTTTGTCCTGCGCCATTGGGTCATGTGCCAGGATTTCGCCCTTAAACACCCAAACTTTGACGCCCAAAATTCCATAAGTGGTTTGTGCTTCGCACACACCGTAATCCACATCGGCACGCAAAGTATGCAAAGGCACACGGCCCTCACGATACCATTCCATCCGCGCGATCTCAGCACCCCCTAAGCGGCCACCGACATTAATCCGAATTCCTTTTGCACCCAAACGCATCGCTGCTTGCACCGCCCGTTTCATCGCGCGGCGGAAAGTGACCCGACGCTCTAACTGACCAGCCACATTTTGTGCGACCAATGTGGCATCAATTTCTGGCTTGCGTACTTCAACCAGATTAACAGCCACATCACCATTGGCGTATTTTTTAAGATCACCGCGCAATTTTTCGATATCTGCGCCTTTTTTACCAATAATTACACCAGGGCGCGCCGTGTGAATGTTAACAGCAACATTTTTTGCTGCCCGGTTGATAATTACTTTCGAAATACCTGCTGATTTAAAGCTTGGATTTTTCTGAATCGATTCACGAATTTTGAAATCCTGATGCAACAAATCCGCATAGGATTTATCGGCGAACCAACGGCTATCCCAAGTTCGGTTGATACCGAGACGCAGGCCCGTTGGATTTACTTTCTGACCCATTATGCGTTCTCCTCAATACTGTTGGTCGCAACTTCTGCTGCTTTTTTAACTTTCGGTGCTGCTTTCGCAGCGTCTGCTTTGCTAGCGGCTTTCGCAGTAGGATTCACATCATTTTTTACAGTTGGCTTAGCCGCTTTCGCTGCTTTTGGGGCTACTGCATCTACTTCGCGCAAAACTACGGTGATATTGCTCATAAACTTTTCACGCGGTGCGGCGCGGCCTTTGGCCGATGCTTTGAAACGGCGCATTTTAACCGTTTTACCCACATACGCTTCAGCCACAATCAAGCGATCAATGTTCAGGTTATGGTTATTCTCAGCATTCGCAATTGCTGATTCAACCACTTTTTTAACATCTTCCGCCATCCGGCGTTTGCTGAACATCAAAGCACTTAAAGCACCAGCGGCCGATTTGCCGCGGATCAATTGTGCCAAAAGGTTTAATTTACGTGGGCTACTGGGCAGAGTACGGGCAACCGCTCTTGCTTCATTGGTCGCTACGCGCGGGGAGTTTTGGGTCTGTGCCATCTCTCAAGCCCCTACTTCTTCGATTTCTTATCGGCACCATGGCCGTAAAAAGTACGGGTTGGTGAAAACTCACCCAATTTATGACCAATCATCTGCTCGGTTATTAGAACTGGAATAAACAGTTTGCCGTTATGCACACCAAACGTTACACCAACAAATTCTGGTAAAATGGTCGAACGGCGTGACCAGGTTTTAATAATTTCATTACGGCCGGAATCGCGAACTTTTGCTACCTTTTTAAACAGGTAACCATCAACGAATGGGCCTTTCCAAACTGAACGTGGCATTGTTTTCTACCTTACTTCTTCTTCGCTGCGTGACGCGAACGAACAATATACTGATCGGTCGTTTTATTGTGACGGGTCTTTTTACCTTTGGTTGGTTTACCCCAAGGCGTAACAGGATGACGGCCTCCAGAGGTTTTACCTTCACCACCACCATGTGGGTGATCAATTGGATTCATCGCGACCCCGCGGACATGCGGACGGCGGCCCTTCCAACGATTACGACCCGCTTTTGATAAGCTTTGGTTCATATGGTCTTGGTTTGACACGGCACCAATCGTAGCCATGCATTCAACCCGCACCAAGCGAACTTCGCCAGACATAAGTTTTAGTTGTGCATAAGCACTATCACGGCCAACCAGCTGTACATAAGCGCCCGCTGAGCGCGCAATCTGACCGCCTTTGCCAGCCTTCATTTCGACATTGTGCAAAATGGTCCCAACTGGAATGCTTTTTAATGGCATCGCATTCCCTGGCTTAATATCGGCTTTGTCGCCGGCAATAACCATATCACCAATAGCCAAGCGTTGTGGGGCCAAAATATAAGCTTGCTCGCCATCGGCATAATTAATTAAAGCGATGAATGCCGTACGATTTGGATCGTATTCTAGGCGTTCAACAGTACCAGGCGCATCAAACTTATTCCGTTTGAAATCAACCAAACGGTACAGCTGTTTATGCCCGCCACCACGGTGATATGCCGTTGTTCGGCCCGTATTGTTGCGGCCACCACTTGATGGTTTCGCTTCAGTTAAAGATTTAACTGGACGACCTTTATGCAACTCGCTTCGATCAATTAAAACTAGTTGCCGAGACGAGTTATTGATCGGATTAAACTGACGTAATGCCATAACCTGCTCCTTACGCCTTTCCTGCTAAACCAGTGGTCACATCGATCACTGTACCTTCAACCAAACGCACAGTCGCTTTTTTGCGGTCTGAACGCGTACCTTTACGACCTTTGAAGATTTTGGTTTTGCCTGGTAAATTCGTGGTATTAACACTTACCACTTGCACACCAAATAAGCTTTCAACCGCTGCTTTGATTTGCGGTTTCGTGGCATCCTGACGGACTTCAAAAACAACCGCATTATTGGCTGAATTCATCGTGGCTTTTTCAGTAATCACTGGCTGGCGAATAACCTGATACATCCATTCCTGGATACCAGCACTCGCTAGCTGTTTCGCTTGCTTATTCATGCTAAGCGCTCCTCTAATTTGGCAATCGCTTCTTTGGTCAGAACCAAAGTATCGCGACGCAAGATGTCATAAACGTTTGCACCCATAACTGGCAACACATCAATCTTGTGCAGATTGCGAGAAGCCAAAGCAAAATTGGTGCTTACTTCAGCGCCATCAATAAACAAAGCTGACTCTAAGCCCAAGGTTTTTAATTGCTGGGCCAAGGTTTTGGTTTTGGGTGCATCCATATTGACGCTATCCAACACCACCACTTTGCCATCAGCAATTTTTGCTGATAAGGCAATTTTCAAAGCTAATGCCCGAACCTTTTTCGGCAAGTCAAACGCATGTGAACGCGAACGTGGCCCAAAAATCACCGCCCCACCTCGAAACTGTGGTGAACGCAATGAACCTTGACGGGCATTACCGGTGCCTTTTTGTTTAAACGGCTTTTTACCGGTTCCGCTAATCTCAGAGACACCCTTGGTATGATGCGTACCCTGCTGACGTTTGGCCAACTGCCAATTAACCATACGATGCAAAATATCTTTGCGGACCGGCACACCAAATACGGCTTCGTTAAGTTCAATCTCGCCAGCAGCTTGATTACCTAATGTGAGAATATTCAATTTCATGCTTCGCCTCCCTCAGTCGTAGGCGCTTCGTTAGTAGTTTCGGCAGGCGCTTCTACTACTGGTGCAGCAGCCGTTGCAGATGCATTGGTGGATTTGAACGCTGCCGGAAATGGCACATCCGCCGGTACTGGAAACTTAATGGCATCTTTAATGCTAACCCAGCTATTTTCATGGCCTGGAATTGCACCCTTAATAAAGATTAAGCCTTGTACTTCATCAATTTGCACCACTTGCAAATTTTGCTGTGTGCGCTGACGTTGGCCCATATGGCCAGCCATTTTCTTGTTTTTGAAAACTTTACCAGGATCCTGACGACCACCAGTTGAACCATGTGAACGGTGTGAAACAGAAACCCCATGGGATGCGCGCAAACCACCAAAATTCCACCGCTTCATACCACCGGCAAAACCTTTACCAATGGTCGTGCCCGTCACATCAACCTTCTGGCCAGCGATGAAATGGGCTGCGCTTAATTCTGCACCGACATCTAACAAGGCATCTGCCGATACACGAAATTCTTGCAAATGCGCTTTCGGTTCAACATTTGCTGCTGCAAAATGGCCACGTTCCGGTTGGGTTAAACGCTGCGGTTTTTGTTCGCCGGCGCCTAATTGAACAGCTGTATAACCATCTTTATCTTGGGTACGCTGGGCCACTACAACAGTGCCAGGTACTTGTAAAACGGTGGTTGGGATATGTTTGCCTGTTTCATCAAACACGCGGGTCATGCCCAATTTCTTGGCCAGCAAGCCCGTCCGCAATTTAGCGTGCTGAGACATTACGCCGCCTCCTGCAATTTAATTTCTACTTCCACACCAGCCGCCACATCTAATTTGGTAAGCGCATCAATGGTTTGTGGCGTTGCTTCAATAATATCCACTAAACGCTTATGCGTACGAATCTCAAACTGCTCGCGTGACTTTTTATCGATATGAGTCGAACGGTTAACGGTGAAACGCTCAATCCGCGTTGGGATTGGCACAGGGCCTCGGACACGTGCGCCAGTACGCTTTGCGGTTGCGACAATCTCATTCACCACCCCGTCGAGGACGCGGTGATCAAAGGCGCGCAGAAAAATGCGGATAACTTGATTCACTAACATTGTCTTTTCCGTTACGTTTTGCGTAACCGTTCCTTCTCAAATGATCTCCTCCAGCACAAGTACCGGAGGAGCGTTATCTGACGTTGACTACGCCAGGATTTTTGCCACAACACCCGCGCCAACGGTTCGGCCACCTTCGCGAATTGCGAAACGTAAACCTTCATCCATCGCGATTGGTGCAATCAGCTCTACTTCCATAGAAACGTTATCGCCAGGCATGACCATTTCTGTGCCATCTGGCAATTTAACCATGCCCGTTACATCCGTTGTGCGGAAGTAGAATTGTGGACGATAGTTATTGAAGAAAGGTGTGTGACGACCACCTTCTTCTTTGTTCAAAATATACGCTTCCGCAGTAAACTTGGTGTGTGGTTTGATGGTGCCAGGCGCTGCCAATACTTGGCCACGCTCAACATCTTCACGTTTGGTACCACGCAATAAGCAACCAACGTTATCACCGGCTTCACCGCGGTCTAACAATTTACGGAACATTTCCACGCCGGTCACAACAGTTTTAACGGTATCTTTGATTCCAACGATTTCAACTTCATTATTGATGTTGATTGCACCGCGTTCGATACGACCAGTCACCACGGTACCACGACCAGAAATCGAGAATACATCTTCGATTGGCATCAAGAATGGTTTATCAATTGCCCGTTCAGGGATTGGAATATATTCATCCACCGCAGCGATCAGTTTTTTGATGGCTTCTTCGCCAATTTCAGGCCGCTTGCCTTCCAACGCACATAAAGCAGAACCTTGGATGATTGGAATGGTGTCGCCAGGAAACTGGTAGCTGCTTAGTAGTTCACGAATTTCCATTTCAACCAATTCGATCAATTCAGGATCGTCAACCGTATCTACTTTGTTTAAGAAGACCACAATTGCTGGTACTCCAACCTGACGCGCGAGCAAGATATGCTCACGGGTTTGCGGCATTGGGCCATCGGCCGCATTCACCACGAGGATCGCACCATCCATTTGCGCCGCACCAGTAATCATGTTTTTCACGTAATCGGCGTGACCAGGACAATCGACGTGACCGTAGTGACGTTTGGCACTTTCATATTCAACGTGTGCAGTGTTAATGGTAATCCCACGGGCACGCTCTTCTGGTGCTTTATCAATTTCATCATAAGCTTTAAAATCACCAAAATATTTAGTGATTGCAGCTGTCAAAGAAGTTTTACCATGATCGACGTGACCAATAGTTCCGATATTTACGTGCGGCTTATTGCGCTCGAACTTCTGTTTTGCCATTTCGGTCTCTCCTAATGTTGCGTCAACGCCGTGTTTTGGCGCTGCCGGTAAATTTTACTTTGCCTTTATGCGGGATACCCCGCAATGAAAGCAATTATTTCGTCACTATGATGCGAGTTTTGCCCGCACCTGTTCGGCGACATTGGCTGGGACTGCTTCGTAATGATGGAATTCCATGCTGTATTGCGCGCGGCCTTGCGACATTGAACGCAAATTATTCACGTATCCGAACATTTGCGCCAATGGCACCATGGCATTTACTACCTGGGCATTACCGCGTTGATCCATCGCCTGTATTTGGCCACGGCGGCTATTTAAATCGCCGATGATATCACCAAGGTAATCATCCGGCGTTACTACTTCAACCTTCATGATCGGTTCAAGCAAGACGGGACCGGCTTTTTGCATGGCTTCTTTAAACGCCCCTTGTGAGGCAATCTGGAAGGCCAGCACAGATGAATCGACATCATGGTATGAACCATCAATCAAACGTACTTTGAAATCGACGACTGGGAATCCAGCCAATACACCGTTATCTTTTGATAACAGAATACCTTTTTCAACACCTGGAATAAACTCTTTCGGAATGGCCCCACCAACAATTTCACTGCTGAATTCGTACCCACCACCTGGTTCTTGCGGTTCGTAAACGATTTTCATCCGCGCGAACTGACCAGAACCACCGGATTGCTTTTTATGCGTGTAATCAACTTCAACTTGCTTGGTAATGGTTTCGCGGTAAGCCACTTGTGGTTGACCCACATTGGCTTCCACTTTAAATTCACGGCGCATCCGGTCAACCAAAATTTCCAAATGCAACTCGCCCATCCCTTTAATGATGGTTTGGCCCGATTCATGATCCACATTCACGCGGAAAGACGGATCTTCCTGCGCCAAGCGGTTCAACGCCAAGCCCATTTTTTCTTGATCGGCTTTAGTTTTCGGTTCAACTGCCACTTCAATAACTGGATCTGGAAATTCCATTCGCTCCAGGATAATTGGTTTGATGACATCGCATAGCGTGTCACCGGTCAACGTTTCTTTTAATGAAGCAAACGCCACGATATCGCCGGCAAACGCTTCTTTAATATCTTCCCGATTATTCGCATGCATTAATAACATCCGACCGACGCGCTCGCGCTTGTCTTTCACCGAATTAAGAACGCTAACACCTGCTTCAATTTTACCGGAATAAATCCGCACGAAAGTTAATGAACCCACATAAGGGTCAGACATAATTTTGAAGGCCAGGCCTGAAAATGGTGCGTTATCATCCGGATCACGCGTGTCTTCAGCGCCGGTATTGGGGTTGATACCCTTCATCGCCGCGATATCCATTGGCGATGGCATATAAGCCACCACTGCATCCAACAATGTTTGCACGCCTTTATTTTTGAAGGCAGAACCACAAAGAACGGGTACAAATTTATTCGCAATCGTGCCTTTGCGAATACATTTTTGAATGGTTGCGAAATCCGGCTCTTTGCCATCCAAATACGCTTCCATCGCCGCATCATCCTGGTCAATCACCAGTTCGATGACTTCATGCAGATAAGCTTTCGCTTTTTCTTTTAATTCCTCAGGAATTTCTTCTTCATGGTAGTTGGCACCCAAAGCATCACCCTGCCAGATAATCGCTTTTTGTTTTAGAACATCAACAATACCGGCATAATCATTTTCAGAACCGATTGGCATGTTCAACACAAGTGCAGTCGCACCCAAACGGTCTTTAATCATATCGACACAGCGATAAAAATCCGCGCCAATCC
Source organism: Alphaproteobacteria bacterium (assembly GCA_965246945.1). Taxonomy (GTDB): domain Bacteria; phylum Pseudomonadota; class Alphaproteobacteria; order UBA11073; family UBA11073; genus CBDFFW01. The sequence continues at coordinate 829,706 of CBDFFW010000001.1, read as the reverse complement.
GATCCATCTTATTGACGAAACACATACGCGGCACATGATATTTATCCGCCTGGCGCCATACGGTTTCAGATTGCGGCTCCACACCCGCAACGGAATCGAAGACCGCAACCGCACCATCAAGAACGCGCAGTGAACGCTCAACTTCAATCGTGAAATCCACGTGCCCAGGTGTATCAATAATGTTTACGCGAATTTCTTCGTTATCTAAATTTTTCCAGAAAGCAGTAGTTGCCGCCGAAGTAATCGTAATACCCCGTTCCTGCTCCTGCTCCATCCAGTCCATCGTTGCCGCGCCATCATGCACTTCGCCGATTTTGTGGGATTTGCCGGTATAGTATAAAACACGCTCAGTCGTTGTGGTTTTACCAGCGTCAATATGCGCCATAATACCGATGTTGCGGTAATGCGAGAGTGGAATCGTACGGGCCATAATGTGACTTTCTGTCGCCTAATTTTACCAGCGGTAATGCGCGAAGGCGCGGTTGGCTTCTGCCATTTTAGTGGTGTCTTCACGCTTTTTAACAGCGCCGCCGCGGCTATTGGCCGCGTCAATAATTTCATTCGCCAGACGCTCGATCATCGTTTTTTCGTTACGTTTGCGCGCAGCCGTGATTAACCAACGGATTGATAAGGCTTGCCGGCGTTCTGGGCGTACTTCAACCGGAACCTGATAAGTAGCACCACCCACGCGGCGTGAACGGACTTCCAAGAAAGGACCAACATTTTGCAATGCAGTCTTAAAAACTTCCATTGGGTCGGATTTCGTTTTCTTTTCAACGATTTCCAACGCACCATAAAAAATTTCTTCCGCACGTGATTTTTTACCATCTTCCATGATATAATTCATGAATTTGGTAACCACGATGTCGTGAAATTTTGGATCTGGCAAAATTTCACGCTTTTCAGCTCTGTGACGACGAGACATAGATAAATCCTATAATTCTTATTTCGTATCTTATTTGGGGCGCTTCGCGCCATAAAGTGAACGGCGCTGACGACGCTTGGCTACACCCTGGGTATCCAAAGCACCGCGGATAATGTGGTAACGAACCCCTGGTAAATCTTTTACCCGGCCGCCGCGGATCAATACAACGGAGTGTTCCTGTAAATTGTGGCCTTCACCTGGAATGTAACTGATCACTTCGTAACCATTTACCAAACGCACACGCGCAACTTTACGCAAAGCTGAGTTCGGTTTTTTCGGCGTCGTAGTATAAACACGGGTGCAAACACCACGCTTTTGCGGCGCGCCAACTTTGGCCACCTGCGTGGAAAATTTGCGCAAAGCCATAGCCGGCGATTTATCACGGGTCTTTTTAACTTCACGGCCCTTGCGGACCAATTGGGATACTGTAGGCATCTGCGGTTACACCAACTTAATAATTCGTTAAGGAGTTTGGTGTTAACCAAGGCAATGCCGCTAATGCAAGCTTTTTATAAAAAAGCTGCAAACCCCAATGGGGCGGATTACACAAAGGCAACACACGTGGATCGTGCGTAAGCCTGGGCCAGATAGGGTTACTCTTTTTTCAAGAATTCCTGGCACATGCGAACTGCGTTTAATACCGACTTGCATCAGCACTACGACCAGCTCCACTGATTGGTGTAAATAAACGATAAGGACATTGTCAAGCAATCTTGGCGTTTTTTGTGGTTTTTGTTATAGTTTTCTTATGATCCGGATTACTGGCGGCGAATTGAAGGGCAAACGGCTGCAAACCTTACCTTTGCCAGGCCTACGTCCGGCTACCGATATGGTCCGCCAAGCTGTGTTTAATATGATTCAGCACGCCGATTGGAGCATCGGTTTGGAAGGTAAATCAGTGCTGGATATGTGCTGCGGCACTGCCGCCTATGCGTTGGAAGCTTTGTCCCGCGGCGCAGCTTCGGCCATATGTGTAGATCAGGATCGGACTATTCTAACTTTGGCGCGTGAAAATATTCAATCTTGTGATTTGCTGGATAAAGCCCGCGTGTTGATAGGTAATATCGAAAAACCCTTATTGGCAACCGCGCCCGTCGATTGGCTATTTTGCGACCCGCCCTATGACTTAGATATTTTTCCAAATGCGCTTTTGGCTTTGCATGCTGCCGGTTGGATGGATGAAAACACCATTACGGTGCTGGAAACACGTTCAAAATTTCCGCCTAATATCGAACCGTTTCGGATAATTGAAGAACGCCGCTATGGGCAAACGCTGATAAGATTTTTGCAAGTTTAGAACTCACCTCATCCTGAGTAGTGACGAAGTCATGTATCAAAGGATATTCAAACGATTTGGCTTTATTAACCATCCTTCGATACGAAAACTTTGCTTTCTACTCAGGATGAAGTAATTGAATAACTTCGTCTAACGCCGTTACTTTTTTCGGCCATTTTTTCCAACGCTGATGCAGCCACAACCATTGGTCGGGCACTTCGGTAATCCACTGCGCTAATTCGGCATTGACCCATTCCAACAAACGGCGTGCATCACTTTGCCGATCGTTGGTGGCAGTAAACTCCACTGGTTCCGAAACCGTAATTTCAAACTCGGTGCCGCGCACACGCTGGCAGCGCACCATAATAATCGGGCAATTATATTTTAATGCTAAATCAGCCGCAGCGGCCGCTGTCATCGCTGGTTTGCCCATAAATGGCACCGCCATGCCATCATTCATTTTTTGGTCCATCAGCATGCAAAGCGATTGACCGCTTTTCAAATGCGCAATCATTTGCCGTGCCCCCTTGGCACCTTTGCGAAACTGGGCATTTTCCGTGGCTCGCCCACGTTCTAGCAACCGTGCAACATAAGGATTGTTGGGGGGCCGCCAAACAATCGAAACTGGAAATCCCAACTTAGCTGATAACATCGGGGCGAACTCCCAATTGCCGAAATGTGCACTTAAGGCAATACACGCTCGGCCCGTTTGGGCCATATCGGTTAAATACTGCGCGCCATGCACAACAAGTTTACCGCCTTTACCGTTCATAATATCCTTTAAATGTGGATATTCCGCAAATAGCCGAAAATAATTATCCCACATGCCAGTGATAATTTTTTGCCGTGCTACGAAATCTAAATGCGGCCAGACATATTGCAAATTTAAATGCGCAATGCGCGACATCGGTAGTTTTGGACCTAAATTGCGCCCCAGCCAGCCAGCCAAACTAGATGCTGGGCGCACTGGCAATGCCGCAAAAAACCAATATAAAATATATATTGGAATAGCTGCCATGAAATACCGCCAGCTATTCTTTTTAAACGCTTTATGGCTAATGCCTGTTTCCATGCCATCGCCACTTTAAGACAAGCATTGTTTGGAATGCCAGGGGTTTATGGTTATAATTAACTATGGCCCCGGCAAAACTCGCAACTGATGTGAAATTAACTACTACTCAACAAACAGTATGGGAAATTTTACAAGCTGCTACGCAACCCCTTTCTGCTTACGGCATTTTGGAGTTATTGGCCCAGCACCATCCCAACCCCAAACCACCCACCGTTTACCGTGCCCTGCAAGCGCTGCAAGCCAATGGCTTGGTTCATAAAATTAACAGTTTAAACGCCTTTGTGGTATGCCGCGATGGCCATCAAGGCCACCATCATGCCAGTGCCTTTTTAGTTTGTGACGATTGCGGCAACACCACCGAATTATGCCTGAGCGCGTTAGATAAACCTCTTAAATCAGCTAGCGAACAAGCCGGTTTTGCGATGCACAATGCCACGCTGGAAATGCACGGCCAGTGCGGCGATTGTCAGGCTTAGTGATGTCTTTTCCAATTTTTTGCTTACATGGCTTGGGTTCATCCGCAACAGCATTTGATCCTTTTGTCGAGTTATTACCACAACATCAAATTATTGCTGTTGATTTTGCCGGCCATGGCAAACGTGTGAATAATGCCTATGTTGATGATCCACTAACTTTTGCTGCCAACGAGTTGATTACCCTTATCAGAACTGAACAGATAAATCGCTTTGGTTTGATCGGTCACAGTATGGGCGGTGCAGTCGCATTATTGGTTGCCCAAGCGATGCCTGTTAGTATTGCCACACTTATTTTAATTGAAGGCAATCTGATTGAGGAAGATTGTGGTGTTGCCAGCCGCAAGCTCGCTAAGGCTCAAGGTTTGAATGAAGTTGAAGCAATTAAACAAGAGATAATCGAACATGTGAAAGATTTACCGCAACCAGGTTGGCAAATATGGGCAAAAGATTTGGTTTCGGTTACTCCTCAAGTCTTGCAAGATTATGCCAAGCCCTTATTTAAACTTTCTCAGAGTGGCAATTTACTAAAAGCTTTTAGGGATTTTGAAGGGTTAAAATATTATCTCTATGGCGATGATTATTTGGGTCATCCAATTTTGCTGCAATTAAAAAATATCTCCACACATCATGTAAAAAACGCCGGACATTTTGTAATGCAGGATCAACCATTGGCCTGCGCCAGAATTATTGAGCCTGCACTAGAAATGACACCGCGTGGTAAGCCAAGCGTACCGTTAATTAACAGCTAAATTCTTCAGCGCTACATAATCGGCTTTGCCGCTACCCAGCACTGGTAGTTCAGGCAAAGTGTAAATGGTTTTCGGCAGCATTAATTCGGTGGCTCCTTGCCGGCGCATATAGGTAATTAGTGCTGTTAATTCAGCATCAGTTTGCGTGGTATACAAAATGATTGCTTCCCCCTTGCGCGCATCGGGGATATTGAACGTAGCATGTTGCGCTTCCGGCCATAATTGCGTGGCATAGGCTTCAATCGCGGCCAGCGAAATCATCTCCCCGCCGATTTTGGCAAACCGTTTAATGCGGCCCTGGATGGTCACAAACCCTTTGTCATCAATGCTAACCACATCACCCGTATTATACCAGCCATCGGCCAATGGCTGTAATTCGCCCGGCCGGTCTGCCTTTAAATACCCCAGCATCATATTGGGCCCACGCACATGCAATTCGCCGCCAGTTTCAATGCCGGTAATATTTTCCAAACGGTATTCAATACATGACAACAAACGCCCGACTGTACCCGCTTGGTGATGCATTGGTGTATTCACCGCCAATACGGGCGAACATTCCGTCACACCATACCCTTCATAAATTGGTACACCAAATTTTTCGGCATAGCGCAGTTGGGTTTCCGGTTTCACCTTTTCAGCACCCGCAAAAATCGCCCGTAAGAGGTAAAAATCATAAGCATCCGCCGTTCTGGCATAACCATTCAAAAACGTATCGGTACCAAATAAAATAGTGGCATTAGCCTGATACACCAATTCCGGCACAATCCGGTAATGCAGCGGATTGGGATAAAGAAACGTTTTCAAGCCATATAAAAATGGCACCAAAATACCGCCCGTTAAACCAAAGGCATGGAATAATGGCAGCGCATTAAAAGTGATATCTTTGGGTGTAAAGCCAACCACCGCTTTCACCTGCGCGGCATTGGCCAATAAATTCTGCTGGCTGAGCACCACCCCTTTCGGCACCCCTTCTGAACCCGAGGTAAACAGCACCACCGCCGGATCATGCCATTGTGTCTGCCCATCCTTTGGCACCGCATGATTACGGGCTTGCCACCAAGCGAATAGTTTTGCTAGCAACCCAATTTCTGCGCGTAAATCTTCCAAGAAAATTACATCTGCATTTTCGCTTAATGCCGCACATAAATTATCCAGTTTACCTTTATCCACAAAAGCCCGCGCTGTAATAATGGTCTTAATCTGCGCAGCCTGTTGCGCCGCACGGTTGTTTGCCAGACCCGCCGTAAAGTTCAACAATGCGGGCACGCGCCCATAAGCTTGCAAGGCAAAAAATGTCACCACACCGGCAATCCCTGTTGGCAATAACATCCCGACCCGCTCGCCCATTTGCGTGCGCTGGGCAATCACTTTACCGAGTGCCAAAGCACTGGTGATAATCTGCTGATAGTTGCGTGGTTGGCGGTTTTGGTCTTCCGCGATAATTTTTTTTCGGCCATGCAATTGCGCGGCGCTCAGCAAACCTTGCCATAAATTTGCCGGCGATTCTCTGCTGTTAAACTGTGCATCTCGCATAACATCATACAAATTTTGCGCTTGCACCAATCGGCGTTTTTTGCCTGCTAATTCTGCTGTACTCGGCAACTGTACCGGCGGTAAAATGCTAATGGTAATTTTCGGAAACCAGCGCATTGGCAACACTGCTTTCGCGCGTGCAAAGGGGGTGTATTCCAACCCGCTGAGCACCAACGGCACCAATACGGCATCGGCTTTTTCAGCAATCATAGCGGGTCCGGAATTTACCTTCATCAAGCCGCCCGTTTCGGTTAACCGTCCTTCCGGAAAAATCACACAATGCTTGTTTTGCTGAATGGTGCGGATCAATGCCCGTGTATTAAGCGGCTGCGTGGGATTAATCGTAAACACTTCCGCCAACGATAAAAACGGTTTGGCCCACCAACGCGTGGCCACGAAACTATCCACCGCAAACACCGGTTTGCCAGGCAAAAATGTCGCCAGTAAAATCCCATCTAAAAAAGACTGATGGTTGGAGACGATGACCGCGCGCGGCCCCGCTGCCGCCAGATTTTCCAAGCCCTTCACTTCAATTTTAAAAATCAGGCGCAGCAGAACGGCGAAGAAACCTTTCATTGCGGCTTCGGGTAATAATTTTAAACTATAAAACGCCACGCCCAAGGTCAGCACACCGACCGTGGCAATCACCAAACTCGCGCTGCCCCCTTGCGCCACAATCACACCAGACATTGCTGCCGACAAAATAACGAACAGCGAAAACCAAATATTGGCCAGCGATAACAACCGCGCCCGCTGCGCATCCGGCACCGATATTTGTAATAAGCTGACAATCGGCACGACATACAAACCCGCACAAGCGGCCATCGCCAGCACCGCCGCCATCATGCCCCAAGCGCTGGGCTGCTGCACAAAATCGTTTAAGGAATATTGCAAATCATATTGCAGCATGACTGCTGCCGGAAAATCGCGTGCCAGTCCCGCAAAAATTAGCGCAAAAATAGCCATACCAAATGTGGCGATCGGCACATAATTCGCATTCACCTGGCCATGCAATAGGCGGTGACAAAGAAACCCGCCCAGTCCGATACCCGCCGCAAAAATTGCCAACAGCAGCGTGTTCACATCTGCTGTAGCATGCAATTCGGTCTTCACCAAAATGGTCAGCTGGCTTAGCACCGCCGCGCCCACAAACCAAAACCAGGCATTACCTAGCAACAACCGCTGCCGCGTTTTATCGTGCCAGCCCCAATAGATTAAACCAATCGCTTGTTTGGGCAAATTCCATTCCAATTTCAGTGCTGGATCTGCCGATTTTGTTATCGGAATGGCATAGCTTAACAACAGCGCCAACACAGCAATTGCCAGCATCACCCCCACCGTGGCGGTCACCCCAAATTCAGCATGCGTAATCAGCCCGGTGCCCAGTAATGTACCCACCAAAATTGCCGCATAAGTGCCACTTTCCACCGCACCATTGGCGGCGATAAGTTGGGTCTGGTTAACCAATTCCGGCGTAATCCCCTGCTTCACCGGCCCATAAAAAGTTGCCATGGTCCCGCTTAGCAACAAGCAGACCAGCAATAGCGGCATGCTGCCCGCATATAGCGCAAAACCCGCCACCCCAAACACAGCAATTTCAATCGCGCGGTTCCAGCGCAGCATTTTGGTTTTGGAATATTTATCCGCCAATTGTCCGGCCAATCCAGAAAACAGCAAATAAGGCAAAATAAAAATCCCCGCTGAGATCGCGACATAGAATTTCGCCTGTTCCGGCTGCAATTCGATAATCCCAAAAATTAACGCTGCATTTAAGGCATAACGAAATAAATTATCATTCAACGCGCTTAAAGATTGGCTCAGCCAAAAAGGAATAAATGCGCCTTGAAACAGGCGGTCAGCCGCTTTATGCATCTAATTTATCCTTGTTCAAAATCGCCCAACACGCTGCGCTTAATGTTTTAATATGCGGTGCCATTGGCTCGTCCTGATACCATAAATGACTGGCGGTATGCAGCACGGTGCCCATCAGCATCGCCACAGAAATTTCAATATTTTGTTCAACGATTTCACCGCGTTTTACCGCTTGGCTCACCAACTCTTTCAACAACTGCGGCAAAGCTACTTCATATTCTTCGGTAGCTGAACGCTGAATATGTTGCGTCAGCAATAAAAAACAAAAAATATCTCGCTGCCGATCAAATAATTGCGCGGCAATTTGCATCATTACCACCAATTTAGTCAGCGTATCATCATGTAATGCTTGCGCAGCAATCAATTCCGCCGAGAACGCATCATAATATTTGGTAAAACAATGCCAGATTAAGGCATCTTTACTGGTGAAATGCCGGTATAAAGCTGGTTCTGTGACACCAACAATTTTGCTAATATCACGCATGCTAACGGCATCAATGCCTTTAACCGCCATCAGTTGCATCGTCGCTTGCTCAATTTTTTCGCTTGTATTCATAACCACATCCATGTTATGTTAGTAAACGATAACTAACATAACATGGATGTGGTAGCATGTCAAATAGCAATTTAAAAACAATCTCATTTTTTCAAGGCTTGGACCGACGGCAAGTAGCGCAGGTTGCGCAGGATAAGCACCAAGCCTTGCTGTATCGCTTCCGCTATCTGCCTTCTCTTACTCTTTTGAATATCAGCGATAAAATTGGTGCGCATTGGCTGCAACGCAATCAATCGCTTTATAAAACTGAAACCTTACAATTAGCGCAATTACTCGGCGCAGGCATATTCACGCTTAACACCGGTTTTGAATGGGGTTGTACCACTTATATTCGGCATGACCCCATTACCGGCCAACCATTAATGCATCGCGTGCTGGATTGGAGTATGCCGCTCGGCCCCTTTGCTTTCGTGGCTGAATATAATACGGCGCATGGTGCGTATCATGACATCAACTGGGCCGGCAATAGCGGCATTCTCAACGCAATTGCCCTTAACCGCTTCAGTGCGGCAATCAATCAAGCCCCCATTCCCATGCATAGCGGTTTGGGCCAAGCTGGCTTCCTGATCGATTGGGCTATTCAACGCTACAAAACTTGGCACAGTAATGCTTGGCCGCCCAGCCATCTGCTACGCCACGTCTTTGAAAGCGCACCAAACTTTACCACCGCCAAACAAATGTTGACCGAAACACCGCTGGCCATCCCCGTTATCTTCACATTGTGTGGCACCCAACCAGGTGAAGCCTGTGTTATCGAACGTTTGGAAAATTCTGCTTATATCATTGATAGCGATGCCATTTGCACGGCCAATCACTGGCAAAACCCAGCCTGGCGGGGCCATCCACGCCCTATCAAATCAGCTGCCCGCCTGACCGCCGCGCAGCAAGCCACGCAAACCCACACGGTTGATTGGCTGCAAGCGCCGCTGCTTAACAAGCACACGGTACTGGCACTACACACCAAACCCGATAATGGCTTTTCGCTCTACGTTTATGATCAAGTTAATGGCCACATTAAACCTTATGCATTTTTCGATTTGTAAATTTCTGCGCCGCATGGTCATTTAAAGGCATGGATAAGTTAACGGCGTTACGTGCAATCATGGACCAAACCGGTTTGGCAGCATTTATCCTACCGCGCGGTGATCATTATTTAGGCGAATATGTCGCCCCGCATGATGAACGTTTGGCCTGGCTTACCGGCTTTACGGGTTCAGCCGGTTATGCTGTGATATTGGCTGATCAAGCGTGGTTGTTTACTGATGGCCGTTATCAAACCCAGGCACCAGAAGAAGTTAATCTCACTGAATATACGATTGGTCATAGCGGCGAAGTGAAATTAACCGAATGGCTGCAGACGCAACCACCACAAGGTGGTAAAATTGGTTATGATCCCAAATTGCACAGCGCCGCCTGGGTTAGGGCAATGGCCGAAAAACTCGCTTTGTCATCCTCGACCGTAGATCGGAGATCCAAAAACCTACTTGGTCTCAATATTTTGGATCCACGCGCTACACGCGAGAATGACAAATGGGAATTAATCGCTTTAGATAGCAATCCAATTGATACCATTTGGACCCATCGTCCTGTTCGGCTGATCACCAGAGTTGAGATACACCCGATTGAATATAGCGGCGTTGCCCATACCGATAAAATCGCAGCGATTACCAAACAATTACAGCAAGCGAATTGCGCCGCACTGATTGTGAATGATCCCACACAGATCGCTTGGTTGCTTAATATTCGCGGGCGTGCTGTACCGCATACACCCATCGCACAATGCCAGGCGATTGTGTATGCCGATGGTAAAGTACAATTATTTATTGATCCCACTGACGCTGCTATTGCGCTTCAAAAAATCTGGGGCGAACAAATTAGTATACAATCCGAAGAAAACATTGGCGCTGCTCTTAAGCAATTCAGCGCCACTGATAAAATTTGGTTTGATCCCAATAGCACTAGCGCCTGGCATGCCCAGCAATTATCAGCACAACTATATGAAAAACCCAGCCCAATCATTGCCGCTCGCGCCATTAAAAATGCGGTGGAAATTACCGGTGCACGCAATGCCCATCAGCGTGACGGCAAAATCCTGACCGAATTTTACCAATGGATAAAAAATGAAGCGCCAAAAGGTCGGCTCACCGAATTATCACTGGATGCGGAATTGATTAAACGCCGCGGTGGTGACCCGCTTTATGTCGAAGAAAGCTTTTCCGCGATTATCGGCTGGCAAGCACATGGTGCGATTATCCATTACCGCCCCACCGAAAAAAGCAATGCGTCGATTAAAGGCGATGGCCTGCTGCTGATCGATTGCGGCGCGCAATATCGCGATGGTACGACTGATATCACGCGCACGCTTAGCATCGGCACACCAACTGATTTTCAACGCGAATGCTATACCCGCGTGCTGCAAGGCCATATCGCCATCGCCCACGCGCGTTTTCCAGTTGGCACTACCGGTCACCAGCTCGATGCCCTCGCCCGCTATGCTTTATGGCAAACAGGGCTAAATTACGATCACGGCACCGGCCATGGCGTTGGCAGCTTTCTATCGGTGCATGAAGGCCCGCAAAGCATCAGCCCGCGTGTGAATGATATCGCATTGCAGCCTGGCATGATTTTATCGAATGAACCAGGGTTCTACAAACCTGGTGAATTTGGCATCCGTTTAGAAAATCTAGTACTAGTGCAAACCGATCCTAATTATCCTGGCTTTTTATATTTTGAGACCCTCACCCGCGTGCCATTTGATGAAACACTAATAATCAGTGAGATGCTCACTACTGTCGAACAGCAATGGCTGCAAGATTATCAGCAATTTTGCCATTAGTGTCATCCCAGCTTACGCTGAGATGACACAGTAAAGTTAACCACCAAAACGTGTTTTCAATTTCTCTACTAAATCCAGTTGCTCCCAGCTGAAGCCGCCATCGGCTTCGGGGTCACGGCCGAAATGACCATAGGCGGAGGTACGGGCATAGATTGGGCGGTTGAGTTTTAAATGCTCGCGAATACCACGCGGCGATAAATCAATATATTCTGGCAACAGTTTTGCCAAAATTGGCTCAGCCACCTGGCCGGTATCGTGCATGTTTACATACACAGCCAGTGGTTTGCTAACGCCAATCGCATAAGCCAATTGAATAGTGCAACGCTCGGCCAAACCAGCCGCGACCACATTTTTTGCCAGGTAACGCGCCGCATAAGCTGCCGAACGGTCGACCTTTGTTGGATCTTTACCGGAAAATGCGCCGCCGCCATGCGGTGCTGCGCCGCCGTAAGTATCCACAATAATTTTACGGCCCGTTAAACCGGCATCGCCATCCGGCCCGCCAATCACAAAACGGCCGGTGGGATTTACGTAAAATTCTGCTTCCGGCGCCATCCAGCCTTCCGGCAACACAGTACTAACATGCTCGCGCACCAGCGCGCGCACTTCTTCCTGGCTAGCTTCTTCGGTATGCTGTGTGGAAACCACGATTGAACTAGCCCGCACCGGCTTGCCGTCATTGTAATAAATACTCAACTGGCTTTTGGCATCCGGACCTAGAATTTTGGTTTTACCCGCGCGGCGCGCTTCGGACAAGCTGCGCAGCACGCGGTGCGAATAATAAATCGGGGCTGGCATAAAGGCTGGCGTTTCCGCGCAGGCATAGCCGAACATAATGCCCTGATCGCCCGCCCCTTCGTCTTTCTCACCAGCCGCATCCACGCCCTGTGCAATATCAACTGACTGTTCGTGGATCAACACATCCACCACCAAACGTTCCCAATGGAAGCCAACCTGGTCGTAACCAATATCCCGCACAGTTTCGCGCGTCAGCTCAATTAATTCTTCATGTGGTATATAAACGGAACTACGCACTTCACCAGCCAGCACCACACGGTTGGTTGTCGCCAAAGTTTCCACGCCTAATCGCGCTTGCGGATCAACAGACAGAAACCGGTCGACAATTGTATCCGAAATCCGGTCGCAGATTTTATCGGGGTGCCCTTCAGAAACTGATTCAGACGTAAACGTAAAATCATCGCGCATCGCGAATGCATCCGGCAGATGTTTGTGGGCGGCAGAAGATTGAGAACTGTAAGCCATTGGGGGAACGCCTTTCATATTGTGATCGCTTCGGTCCGTTGCCATATCCGAAATAATTGGGTAATTATGTGGCGATAAGTTGAATTACCGCACAGGTCAAGTAATCCTTAACGTAAGGTATAAAAAAGCGCCGGTCGAAACCAGCGCTTTTGAAATTGTAATATAATTCGCTTATTGTACTTTAAACGAATTACCGCAACCGCAACCGCCAGTCGCTTTTGGATTAATCAACACAAAACGGGCTGACAACCCATTATCGACATAATCCACGACTGAGCCGTTGATATATTCCAAAGAATCCGCATCTGAAACCACAGTCGCGCCTTCACCATCACTAAACTGCGCATCACCAGCATGGTTTTGGGTATCCAGTTCAAAACCGGTTTTCAGGCCAGAACAACCGCCTTCATACACATACACGCGCAGGAATTGGCCGGTTGTGCAAATTTCTTTCAACCGCACAGCGGCAGCCGGTGTAATCCCTAATTCAAAATCAACATTCGGGGCTGCGGCCACATTACAAGCATTATTGGCTTTAACGGTGCTGCAAGCACCTGCTTCAGTGGTCGGCGCGCTGGTTGGGGTGGTATCTAATGGCATCTGAAAACTCCTGCTCTATAAATAACCATTCCCAAAACAGTTTGCAATCATCTTTCACTTACTAATCTTGGGTATCCCGCCGTAAATGCAGCTCATAACTAGCTAGTTCTTTAAAACCGAACTGGTTATAAATGGCTTTAGCCATAGTATTGCTTGTTGCTACTTCCAATTTCAATTGTGTTTTCATTATTTTAGCGAAATCGATAGCTGCCTGTATCAGTTGTTTGCCCAAACCCTGGCCTTGATAATCTGGATGAACAGCCAAATGATGCAGATAAATGCGTCTGCCATCATAAGTCAGCCAGCAAGTGCCGATAATGCCGGCTTCAAGTTCATTCTGCAGCACAAATAAACGCCCACCCAGTTCAATGGTCTTTTCGATAATTTGTATATTATCCCTGCGCGGCAAACCACCCACGCCCGTTAAATTCCATAAAGCAATAATGGCCTCAAAATCTGCGGCCACAAAGTTACGGATCGAAGCATTGTGAGGGCTAGGCGGCATTTTTTAACGCGACTAACTGCCCCACTAAACTGCTAGACGTGGCGGCGGTCACTTGGACATCGGCGATTGTGTGCATTAATTCAGCCGGTGCATCAACATGGATGGCTTGTTGCCACGGCGTGCGGCCGTGGAGTTGGGTATCGGTGCGGCCTAGGCGGTCGAATAATACCGGCACGGTTTGGCCGATGAATTGACTGTTGAAAGCTTGCTGTTGGCTGAATAAAAGGCTTTGAAGTTGTTGAAGGCGTTCGGATTTTACTTCTTCTTTCACCTGCCGCATTTGTTTAGCGGCGGGCGTGCCGGGGCGCGGCGAATATTTAAAGGAATAGGCGGCGGCATATTGCACCCTTTTTATCAAATCCATCGTATCCATAAAATCCTGCGTCGTTTCGCCAGGATAGCCGATAATGAAGTCGGAGCTGAACGCCATATCGGGCCGCGCTGCCCGCAGCCGATCGATAATCGCAAAATATTCATTACGCGTATGCTTACGGTTCATCGCGGTCAGTATCTTATCAGAACCGCTTTGAATCGGCAGATGCATATAGGGCATCATAGCTGGAATTTCCGCATGCGCGCGGTACAGCAACTCATGCATATCGCGCGGGTGGCTGGTCATATAGCGCAGGCGCTGCACGCCATCAATTTCGGCGAGCGCGAACAGCAATTGCCCCAAATTCCAGGTGCTGCCACTGGCCAGCCCGTCGCCATGCCAGGCATTGACATTCTGGCCGAGCAACGTGATTTCCTTCGCGCCCTTGGCCACCAATTGCCGCGCCTCGGCCAAGATTTTATCGGCGGGCCGAGAATATTCCGCGCCGCGCGTATATGGCACCACGCAGAAAGTGCAAAACTTATCGCAGCCTTCTTGAATGGCCAAAAAACCGCTGGTGCCGATATCGTGCCGTTCCAATGGCAGCTCATCAAACTTCGCCTCAATCGGGAATTCAGTATTAATCAACCGTTGCATGCCGACATTTTTTTCGGCTTGCGCCACCATTTCCGGCAAGCGGTGATAGGTTTGCGTGCCGAAAATCATATCGACATATTTGGCGCGCTGGGTAATCACCTCCCCCTCCGCCTGCGCCACACAGCCGGCGACCGCAAGCAGAGTTTTTTTACCAATCGCTTCTCGCGCCGCTTTCACCGGCCGCAACCGGCCCAGTTCTGAAAACACTTTTTCCGTTGCTTTTTCACGGATATGGCAGGTGTTTAAAATCACTAGATCGGCCTCGGCCACTACATCGGTCGAAGTATAACCCATCGGCTGCAACACATCGGCCATGCGCTGGCTGTCATACACATTCATCTGACAGCCCCAGGTCAGGATATGCACTTTCTTGCCCACGTTCATGGGCGCATTATGCCTGAAAATATGTGCTGACGGAAAGGATTTTACGGTTATCGCTCGCCAAAATTAGTTGCAGCGGTTAGGTTTTGCAGATGCGCGATGATGATTTTAAACCGAAAGCGGTTAAAGCGGTGGGCGACCGGCCGGCCCGGGTGGCCGCGCAAATCCGCGCTGTCGTCGCTGAATGGCTGCGCGATCCGCCGCTGCAAAGTGCTGTGTTGCAGCAAATTGGCGTGACAGTTTCCGATGTGCGCATCACGCCTGATCTGCGCTATGCCACTATTTTGGTGATGCCACTTGGCGGCCAGCAGAGTAAAGAAGTGCTGCAAGATCTCAAACATTATACTCAAGATTTTATGCATCTGTTGGCGCAATCCGTGCGTATGAAATACCTGCCGCGTATTCAATGGCAGCTGGATAGCAGTTACGACACCACGAATAAGGTTGAGCAATTATTGGAAATTGAAAAAGCACGTTTGAATCCGGACAATAACTAAGATTAAAAATGTAGATTGCGTATGCTTTGAGTGCGAACCAGCCATCGCTCCTGACCAAATAGTAAATCTACACCGACAATTTCATCGCGGGCATGAATAACTTTATCATTGCCGATAACCGCGACATCGCCATGGTGTAACACCACGCCACAGGCTGACTTTTTTGCTTCAAGAATATCAGCCATATGGTTAATTAATTGCTGTGTTTCATCCGCATTAAAACCTGGGGCGCAGCTTAATTTCTCTGGATTAGCGTTTAACCTTAGAATCGTTTGGTTATTTACCTGTTCCAACATTGCACCTGTATAAACTGCTTCTGGCTGGCCTGGTCCAAAAGCAATACCTGAATGAAAGTTAAAACGTGGTTCCTTTAGTTTTTCAAAATCGCTGGCAAGTAATTCTGCTTCTAACCAATTTAATACATCATTAATTCCAGCTAGTGATGTTGGTGTCGCTTGGTTGCGCAGTGCTGCCAAAATTAAAACATAAGTCCAGCACAATGGATCATACGTTCTTTCAGTATGCCATGGAAAATCTGCCGCCCCTACCCCACTTGCATGGTCGCGTGCATCCGGCAAAGGGCATAAGTGATGAAAAGGCATACTCTGTTGAATTTCTGGCGTTTTGGTTGGCTTCAAGTCAAGCAACCGGTTCAACGCCAATAAAGCAAATTCAGTGATAAATCCTGTTTTTTGAATATCTTTTGGTAGCCCTGAATATCTTCGATGCGTGGGCGTTGCGCCTAAATTTCCGACTGGATCAACCGGTACACCAGAAATTACAGTTGGTTTTGTAACTCTGCTACTTTTAAAATCATTCGCAAATTTCAATACTGCTGCGCCATCTGAACCTGCAGCTTGCAACCCAACGAACATTCCATCTCCAGCTATTTCAGCGAGGGCTTCTGTATCACTATGATAAGGATTAAATTGCTCTTGCCATATTTTTGCAGAAGCTACAAAAAATTGGGCTGCTCTTGGTGGAAATGGGATACATTGAATATTGCTTGCTGACATAATATCATTAATATTAAATAAAAGATCAATTAAGTCAATAGTTTGAAATCATATATTATACCGCTTCGACTAGTTCCGCTTTCAATTTTTTAAATCTCCGCAAAGCGGTATCGCGCCGTAATTTAGAAACTTTATCCAGTAATAACACACCATTCAAATGATCAATCTCGTGCTGCAAAACCGTGGCCAGCATATCGGTTGCTTTCAATTCCTGCTGCGTGCCTTCTAAATCCACATATTTCAGGATAATCCAATCGGGCCGGTCGATCTCCGCATAAAATTCCGGCAGCGATAAACAACCTTCATTATACATGCGCAATTCTTCAGCGCTTTTGATAATTTCTGGATTAATAAAAGCTTGCGGTTGCGGCGGACCGCTATCGCGGCCCGTATCCACTACCACAATGCGCTGACCAATATTCACTTGCGGCGCGGCCAAGCCAATGCCATTGGCGGCGTACATGGTGTCATACATCTGTTCAACAAGTATGCGAATTTTTGCGTCAATTTTATCTACTGGTTGGGCCACCGCCTTCAAAATTGGGTCTGGCGCAATGATAATGGGCAATATTTTAGACATTTGATTGAATAGTTTTAGTTGAATATTCCGCGTCATACCAGCGAAAGCTGGTATCCAGTCTAGCTAAGATATGGTTAAAACCAACGCAAACATGGATCCCAGCTTGCGCTGGGATGACGACAATGAGAAGGCTTGCACTCTACTAATAAGCAACGGAATATAACGCCAATGATCCTGCTGCTGGATAATTACGATAGTTTCACCTGGAATTTGGTGCACCAATTGGGCGCGCTGGGTGCCGAAACGGAAGTCGTGCGTAATGATGCGTTAAGCGTGGCTGCGATTATGGCCAAAGCACCGGCCGCAATTGTGCTTTCCCCTGGCCCCTGTACCCCAAATGAGGCGGGGATGTGTTTGCCGCTGATTGAAGCCCTGAAAAATCAGCCTATTCCCCTACTTGGTGTATGCCTTGGCCATCAAGCGATTGGGCAAGCTTTTGGCGGCGCTGTGGTGCGGGCACCATTGGTGATGCATGGCAAAACCGATACAGTTGCGCATACTGGCACTGGTCTGTTTAAAAATGCGCCGCAACCACTGACCATTATGCGTTACCACTCATTGACCATTGCACCAAAAAATTGTCCGCCCGAATTGGAAGTTACCGCCCATTCCGCCGATGGCGTGATCCAAGCCGTGCAGCATCACACCCTGCCCATCTGGGGTGTGCAATTTCACCCCGAAAGCATTGGCACGCCCGATGGCGGTATTTTAATGCGCAACTTTCTACAACTGGCTGGGCTGCAGGCATAAGCGATGAATGCGGCCGATGCCTATCACGCCATGCAGGCATTGCTAGCCACCCCAGCTGGCAGCCATGAGCAAAAACAACAATTACTCGTGCTAACTGAACAACCGGTTACCAGCGAATTACTGGTGGGCGCGGCGCAAGCCTTACAAGCTGTCATGTTGCCCTTTCCACGCCCAAATATAATTTTGGGCGATGTGGTCGGCACCGGCGGTGATGGTTTAAATACTTATAATATATCTACCGCCACTTCTTTGGTCTTGGCTGCCGCTGGTGTACCGATTGCCAAGCACGGTAACCGTGCCAGTTCTTCCGCGAGCGGTGCGGCCGATGTGCTGCAAAAACTGGGTGTTGATATCCATATGCCTGCCGAAAAAATGGCAGCGTGTTTACAACATACAAATTGGGCATTTTTACTAGCGCCTATGTATCATCCACAACTTGGTAATCTGGCCGCCACCCGCAAAGCTCTAGGCCGCCGCAGTTTCATTAATTTGCTTGGACCATTGGTTAATCCAGCCAAACCGGATTGGCTATTATTGGGTGTTGCCAAGCCGGAATATTTAGAGCCGATGGCGGAAGCCATGCAGCATTTGGGTATGCAGCGCGCCTGGGTTGTGTGCGGTGCCGGTCATATGGATGAATTATCGCTCAGCGGCGTGAACCAAATTTGTATTTTAGCCGATGGCACGATCGATCAAGCCATTATTACGCCGGAAGAAACCGGTTTAACCAGGCACCCGATTACTGCCGTGCAAGCACCAGCGGATGCCGATTACGCCGCCGCCTTAATTGCAGTGCTGCAAGGCCAGCCAAGCGCTTATACGGATGCGGTGTGTTTAAATACCGCCGCTGGTTTGGTCTTGGCCGGCACCGCAAAAAATATCCGCATTGGCGTACAACAAGCGCATGCCATTTTGCAAAGTGGCACTGCTTACACGCTTTTACAGAAAATTAAAGAAAATGTCGGACAAGCTTAAAGAAATTTGCGATCAGCGCCGCGCGCATGTGGCCGCCGCCAAACTCGCTATGCCAATCGATGATTTAATCGCCCGTGCCGATGCCATGCCAGAAACAAGGGCTTTTGCGCGGCAGCTGACTGACCAAGTGATGTTGAAACAATATGGGCTGATTGCTGAGATTAAACAGGCTTCACCTTCGGCGGGTATCATTCGTGCGGATTTTGACCCTGCCGCGCATGCCATGGCTTATGCCAGCGCGGGCGCCACCTGCTTATCGGTCCTCACCGAACCCGATTATTTTATGGGCGAAGATAGCCATTTAGTGGCGGCCCGCACCGCTTGTGCCCTGCCCGTTTTACGCAAAGATTTTACAGTGGATCCCTATCAAGTGATTGAAGCACGTGCCATTGGCGCGGACGCGGTTTTGCTGATCATGGCAGCGCTTAGCGATGCACAAGCGCAAGAACTGCTCAGTACCGCCCATCAATATGGCTTGGATGTCTTGGCCGAAGTGCATGATGAAGCAGAATTAGAGCGTGCCTTGTTGCTCGATACGCCACTGATCGGCATTAACAACCGCAATCTCAAAACGCTCAAAACAGATCTCACCACTTCTTTCCGTCTGGCCGCCATGGTGCCGCCCGACCGCGTTTGTATCAGCGAAAGTGGCATAAAAAGTCATGCAGATTTGCAAGCGCTGTCGCAAAATGCCAAAATTTACAGTTATTTGGTTGGCGAACATTTACTCAAACAGCCACATTTGGCCGCTGCCACGCGTGAGTTACTGGGCAATAACTAGTTTGGCATGCCGCTTGCTTATAGTATGATAGAAAGAATGCGCCAGAACGGCGCGCAAAATTGACCAGGATTACCGATGCGCGACCGTTATACCATTCTATCTTTGCTCAGTGCCACGGCCATGGCTTTCAGTTTAAGCGCCTGCAGTGCCTTTGACCGCTTAGAAAATATTGGCGAAGCGCCCAAACCATCTCCGATTATTGATCCCACCAGTCAGGCTAATTACCAACCGGTTAGCCTGCCCCAACCTTCCGCTATTCCTGGCAGCAGCACGCAGGAAGCCAACTCATTATGGCGCACAGGCAATAAAGCTTTTTTTCGCGATCAACGTGCCAATAATGTCGGCGATATTTTAACGGTGAATATCGTGATTGCCGATAGCGCCAAATTAAATAACGAAACCACCCGCGCACGTACCGGCTCCGATAATATCGGCATCAATAGCTTATTTGGGATTGAGCAATCACCTGGGGTGCTGCGCCAATTACCGCAAGCCTTTGATCCGTCAAAAGCTGCTAATATATCTGGTACTTCTGCCAGCGACGGCAAGGGCACCATCGACCGTAAAGAAGAGATTAAACTTAAACTCGCCGCTGTTGTAACCCAGCGCCTGCCCAATGGCAATCTGGCCATTCAAGGCAGCCAGGAAATGGGCGTGAATTTTGAAATGCGCGTGCTCACCCTCAAAGGGGTTATCCGTCCCGAGGATATCGAGCCAGGCAATGTAATCTCTTACGATAAAATTGCGGAAGCACGGATCACCTATGGCGGTCGCGGTCAAGGCACTGATCTCCAGCAACCTCGCTATGGCCAGCAATTACTCGATATCGTTTCACCGTTCTAAATGGTGTAAGCCAAGGCAACCGCGGCGGCCATATCGCCTTCATCAGTCAGGCTTAAATGCCACTGAATATGTTGATGGTCAGAATGTGCAAGCCGCAATTGCGGCTGTGCGCTATTGGCATTTTTATACGTCACAATATTGGTTAAACCAATCCGGCCAATCCCAACACCCAATGCCTTGCCTGCAGCTTCCTTAGCCGCAAAGCGCTTGGCTAGCCAATTCATCTGCTGGGCTGCGGCCAACTGATTAAAAGTTAGTTGCTCTTCCGCATGCAACAACTTTTCTAAAAATTTCTGGCTATATGCTTGATACAATTTATCAATACGCGCCACGCGACATAAATCCAAACCAATGCCAATTATATGCATAAGCCAACCTGTGCCTTGCCTTGCAACAGATCAACCAGCATCTTTTCCCACTCAACCGCCCGAATAGACCAGCGGTAATGCGTATTGGCGTAATTCACGCGTTTGCGCAGCTCTGCCTCCAACTCACCCGCTGCTTGCATTGCATAAATATTCTGCAGCCAAACGCGGCAGATGGCTGTAAATGCTTTAATATGGGCAATCGGCTCCTCAGTAAATGGCACCAATTCTGCCAGGCCAGCACAGGTTTCCGGCAGTGCTCCTAAATCCGAGGTGATGGTTAGGCAACCCGCTGCCATCGCTTCCATTATTGCAATACAGGAAGTTTCCGGAAAGATATTGGGATAAGCTAAACACATGGCTTGCTTCATATACTGCATCAAAACTGGCTGCGGAATACTACCAAAATATTGGCCGCCTGGCTGTTCCAATACCCATTGGTAAAGTTCGGTATATGGATCATCCATACGGTAGATTTGCAAGCTGGAAAACACCTGCAACTGTAAGCTATCAAATTCTTTGGCCAGGTGATGATAAACGGCCAACAAGCGGTCTAGCCCACGGAATGGTGTACTGGCATAAAAGAAAACAGGAGGCCAAATCTTCTGCGCCAAAATCACTTCATCAGGTTTAAATAAATCTTCAAAAAATGGCGCAATGGCATTCCGCCGGACATAAAGTGGTTTGGTTAAAATGTGCGGATAATGTTCGATGTATTGCTGGCGCTGCCATTCGCTGACAAAAACCATGGCATTATAATCCGCCACCATTTGCGGATCGTTTAAATAGCGGGCGGATTCCTGATCGGTGGCGTGATGCATCCACAAGATAAACGGCTTATCAGGCAATGCCAGCCGCATTTCGTGCAAATTATCAGGATGAATGTTGTTTAAAAAAACAACTGCATCGGCCCATTGCATTAAAAGATGTAGATTGTTGGATGTGTAATGGGCAATGCCATGGCTTGGCTTGGGTTCAGTGGCGGCATTGGCCAACACAACTTCATGCCCGCGTTTGACCAATTCGCGCATCAAATAAATACCCGCCGATTGCGAACCGCCCAAAGGTTCTTCCTCTGGAGTGGCGGGGTGATAGGCAAACCCGACCACATCGATAAATAGCCATTTCAAAGCCATGGTTTTATTCTATCAGTACGCTGCAACTGCCGTAAACCTTAGGCAGCCAAATTCTGGGTTAATTTATGAAAAACCAAATCAGGTGTCAGGCTCACCATACAAGCAGGCTCGGGCAAATCCAGTAAACAGTCTTTAATCCAATCCGGCGTAATCCAGGCGCAATTCTGGCAATTCTGGCTGACCAGATTATCATTATCCGGATAGTTATAATAAGCCGCATTGGTTGGTCCGGTTAGGCAAATCGATTTGCGCCCCATGGCATAGGCCAAATGCACGAGCCCGCTTTCGGTATCCACATGCTGCCGGCTATGCCGCAATAGCCATGCCACCTCCCCCAAATGCGTTTGGCCAATTAACTGCACATCCACCCCCGTATAGGCTGTCGAATTGCGGCTACCCATTTGGACAATCGGCCAGGCAGGATAATGCTGTTTAATTAAATTGATCAGCGTTTGCCAATGCCTGTCCGGCCAGCATTTTGTTGGCTTTTTTCCGCCCAATTGGAAATTAGTATCCCAACCATCATGAATAGTGAGATAACCTTGCGGTTTTAATTGCCATTTACTCAAAATATTTTCATCGGCCGGATCGGCATAAATTAATGGCTGCCAAATCGTGGTATCAAAGCCCGCACTACGCAAAATAAACTGGTTGCGGTTATACCCTTGCAACACAGTGTAGTCGGCATAAAGCCGATCCATTTTAGGTTGGTCTTGTGCCGCAACTTCCAGCCGCTTCACATAATGCTCCGAAATTGCAATTAGTGGCAATAGCTGGGGTAATTGTTCGGCCACCAATTGGGGTTGGTGCAACCGGTAAGTCACCTGATGGCGGATCAACATCAATAAATCGAATACGATATAATCTGACCCATGCAGATCCTCGATATCTAACATTTGTTCAACATACGGCGCTTTGGCAAATAACCGTGCCAAGCCACCATTATTGGTGTGCTGGCTAATCAGTGTAACCGGCTGATCAACTAATTTGGCGAATGCCGCAATGGTGTGGGAATAGGTAATAATATCCCCAATCCCACCATATAACACGATCCCAATGCGCAGCATTTACATCTTATAGCGGCTGCTTAGTATACGCTGATAGTGCTTATTGCTGGTTTTGTGCGATCGCTTCTTGCTTTTCTTTTTCAGCCGTATCTGCAATGCTTTGGCTGAGATCTTCAACAACTTGTAATAGTTTAGCGACTTCCTGCTGGCGCAGCACATCCATCTTCATATGCAACCATTCCACTTCCAGCTCAGCCTTCATATTGGTATCGTAATCTTGCTGCGCAGCAATTTTATCCAATTTCGCCTGCCGGTTTTGTGACATCATAATAATCGGCGCGGTATAGGCCGCTTGGAAGGACAGCATCAAATTAAGTAAAATAAACGGATATGGATCTGGCCCCTTTTTATCCAAATACAAATTAAAGATAATCCACCCACCCAATAGCACGCTTTGGATAATTACAAAATTCCATGACCCAACAATTTGGGCGACCCGATCGGCAATTTTGCCGCCCATTGTTCGCGGTGTTTTCTGGGCGTCCAAGCGGCGTTCGCGCTGCCGCTTCCGCAATTCCTTTAACATATCATAATCGTTTAACATCGCGGCTGCGTCTTCAGTGGCTGAAGCGGCAGCGCTGGCAATGGCATCTAAAGTAGGATTATTATTACTCATAGAATCTTCTATAATGGTTTAGCATTCAATCGGCTATAAATTTTCTATCAATAAAAACTTAGAATAGGCATCAATTATGCTAAACAAAGCAGTCTTTTTGACTGACTTTATGACATAATTGTACTGCTGCCGGTAGATCAATCCGGTATTTTCCGCGATAATTCTTAGAAATAATTATGCTCAACCAATGCGGTACAGGTAATTGGTAAGCCAATTCAATCGCCAATGGCTGCTCAAATAATTGATCGCGGTAATGCGTATAAGCACCCAACGCCGTTTTGAGGCCAGTCTCTGGTTCTTGCTTACTATCCTTTTTCCAGAATTTCACAGGGTTAAATGCACGCCATTCATGAACCACGCCCAACTCTAACAACTCGGGTTGATCCCGCATAAATGGAAAACCAACAAATGGCGAATGCACATCCCGCAAAAAGTCCTGAATACTGCGTTTGCCAGGTTCGCCAAAATATTCCAAAACCTGTAAACACATTTCGCGCCGTTTGGTTATCCCAGCTAGGCGCACGCCAAAAAATGCACCCTGCCCAGTTTCATCTTCAAAAGCGATTTCAAGCGCAATTTTATTGGACGCGAGATGCAGCCAGTTTTTTAACGCCGCCGCTTCATGCGCATAATGAAAAACCTGCGCCCGTTTCCAATTCCCATCTTCAACGAATTGGACCGAGCGCGCGGTACCTTGAAATACAGTATCAGCCACTTGTTTATTTATGGTTAAGCGGCCTTTTCAACTGTTTCACTAACAAATACGTGATCAGCAAATGCATCTTCCCAAGAACCTTTGGTCGCTGCCCGTGAATATTCGGTGGCGCGGCTTTCGAAAAAATTGGCATGCTCAACCGCATTCAACATCGCATCCATCCACGGCAACGGGTTATCAATAATGCCGTAACGTGCAGATAAACCCAATTGCTGCAACCGGCGGTCACCGATATAGCGAATGTAATTTTTCACTTCTTGTCCGGTTAGTCCTTCAATCGCCCCGAATTCAAACGCTAAATCGATAAACGCATCTTCATGTTCAATAATGGTATCGCATGAATGATAAATTTCCTGCTGCAAACCTTCCGTCCAAATCTCTGGATTTTCCGAAATAAAGGTGCGGAATAATTTAATGGCTGATAGTGTGTGCAGGGTTTCATCGCGCGCACTCCAACTCACGATCTGCCCCATGCCTTTCATCTTATTAAACCGAGGGAAATTCATCAAAATCGCGAATGATGCAAATAGCTGCAAACCTTCAGTAAAGGCACCGAATACTGCTAAAGTTTTCGCAATGTCTTCTTTCGAATTCACATTGAAATCCTGCATGTAATCATATTTATCTTTCATTTCCTTGTATTTCAGAAACGCTGAATATTCCATTTCCGGCATGCCGATGGTATCCAGCAAATGCGAATAAGCGGCAATATGCACGGTTTCAATATTCGAAAAAGCCGATAGCATCATCTTGATTTCGGTCGGCTCAAACACCTGGGAATAATGCTTCATATAGCAGTTATTCACTTCCACATCAGCCTGCGTGAAAAAGCGGAAAATTTGCGTCAGCAAATTGCGCTCGCCCTCAGTCAGTTTGTTTTTCCAATCCTTCACATCATCGGCCAACGGCACCTCTTCCGGCAGCCAGTGAATGCGCTGCTGCGTCAACCACGCCTCATAAGCCCATGGGTAATTAAATGGTTTGTAAACAGGATTAGGGGTTAATAGGCGAGACATTATTTAAGCTCCTTGGCTGATGATTTTATTGGTGGCATTGGTTAAATTTTCAACGGCAATATTTAAAACTGAGACATATTGTTGTTCAATTTTTTTGCAAATATTTTTGAGGTCAGGTTCATCATATTCATGGGTTAATATATTGTGGTCAGTCTGCATTTTTAACCACAGCAAACTTACCGGAAATAAGCCAATTTCCTGTGCTTTTTCGACCAATTCGCGCATGGTATTAAATTCAAAATCGACCTTATGGGCAATCATAACACGGCGTGCCAAGCGCCAGATGACTTCAAAACTTAAACGAAAACGATTTGATAAGATTTCATAAAATTCTTCATCACGTTGGCGCTCTAAACCACGCAATAGATTGGCATAGCTTTTTTGCAATTTATCTAAATTGATTTCCAAACGTTTGAGTTTAGCGGCTGACATATAGTATTTTCCCTTCCGCTAAAATAGCATAATGCAAATCAGCAGGTACTTTTTTTAAATGCACACAATCTATTTTGCGTAGTTTTTCTGCAATATGCACTTGATCTGTCAATTGGTGCCATTGTTGTGCTGTAAAATTATCGGTTGTTTCAATAGCCAAATCCATATCAGAAAAACGATGCATTTCATCGGTAATAGCTGAGCCGAATAAGATCATTTGTTTAATTTCGGGGAAGAGCAGTGCTAAATTGCGTAGCAATCGGATAAACCATTCGGGTTGCTCATCATCCGCTATTTCGATATGTCGCGTTTCTTGATACATCTAAAATCAACATATAGTAGTTATAATAAATTTAAAACACTAAATGTGCTAAATTTTGTAAATTAAGCAATTGACAGTTTTGAATCAAAAAGGGGTTCTTGGAGAACCCCTTTTCTATCAGCAATTTAGTAAAAATTAAGCCGCCTGTACCATTTCGACATTCAGGGCGAGTGATTTCAGTTCTTTCAACAAAACGTTGAAGGATTCTGGAATACCCACTTCGAAGGTGTCATCACCGCGCACAATCGCATCATAGACTTTCGCCCGGCCGGAAATATCATCCGATTTAACGGTGAGCATTTCTTGCAAGGTAAAGGCCGCGCCATACGCTTCGAGTGCCCAGACTTCCATCTCCCCGAGACGCTGTCCGCCAAACTGCGCTTTACCACCCATTGGTTGCTGGGTGATGAGTGAGTATGGACCAGTTGACCGTGCGTGAATTTTATCATCCACCAAATGGTGCAGCTTCAGCATATAGATATAGCCAACCGTCACCGGCCGATCGAACGGCTCGCCGCTCCGCCCATCAATCAAACGCACTTGGCCGCTAGTGTCCAAACCAGCTTCGGTTAACATGCGGTTGATATCGGCTTCAGTCGCGCCATCGAAGACCGGCGTGGCGAATGGCACGCCATTGCGCAGATTGGCCGACATTTCAATCAGCTGGTCTTCATCAAGCACATTCACTTCATCAGCGTAGGTGCGCTCTGAATAAATATTTTTCAGCTTGCCACGCAAAGTTTTCACTTCACGTTCACGTCCTGCATTGCTATCCGCAATCCGGTAAGCATCCACCATATCGCCGATTTGTTTGCCCAAGTTACGCGCTGCCCAACCCAAATGCGTTTCTAGTATCTGACCCACGTTCATCCGTGACGGCACCCCTAATGGGTTCAACACGATATCAACCGGCGTGCCATCTTCCAAATAAGGCATATCTTCCTGCGGCAGAATGCGGGAGATAACCCCTTTGTTACCATGCCGGCCCGCCATTTTATCACCTGGCTGCAACTTGCGTTTCACCGCGATAAAGACTTTGATCACTTTGAGAACTTGCGGCGGTAATTCATCACCCCGCTGCAATTTATCGACTTTGTTTTCAAAACGGGCATTCAGATCCGCCAAGGCATTGTCAAAAGTCTGGCTCATCGCTTCGATGTTGCGAACAACACCATCGTTTTCGACGGTAATGCGGCGCAGCTGATTAACACTCAAGTTATTCAGCTCATCCACCTTCAATTTTGGCCCAGAAGCGGTAAAGCCTTTCGGGCCACTGCTGAATTTCTGGCTGACCAAAACCTCCCGCAATTGCGCGGCAAAGCTGCGTTCCAAAATACCGCGTTCATCATCACGGTCTTTGGCTAGCGCTTCAATTTCCGCCCGCTCAACTGCCAGCGCACGCTGATCTTTATCGACACCACGGCGAGTGAAAATACGGACATCTACAACGGTCCCGCCCACACCAGGTGGCACGCGCAATGAAGTATCTTTCACATCCGCCGCTTTTTCACCGAAAATGGCGCGCAGCAATTTTTCTTCCGGCGTCATCGGGCTTTCGCCTTTTGGTGTGACTTTACCCACCAGAATATCATCCGGTTTTACTTCGGCACCGATATAGGTAATACCTGCTTCGTCCAAATTGCGGAGCGATTCTTCGCCCACATTCGGAATATCGCGGGTGATTTCTTCGGAACCCAATTTAGTATCCCGCGCCATCACTTCAAATTCTTCAATATGAATGGAAGTAAAGACATCATCACGGCCAATACGTTCGGAAATCAGAATTGAATCCTCAAAGTTGTAACCATTCCACGGCATAAATGCGCAGAGTACGTTACGGCCCAAGGCCAATTCACCAAACTGGGTCGATGGACCATCGGCAATAATATCACCAGCCTGCACCAAATCGCCGACTTTCACCAACGGGCGTTGATTAATACAGGTATTTTGGTTGGTGCGCTGGAATTTACGCAACCGGTAAATATCCACACCCGGTGCGGCTGGATCGGTATCTTCGGTCGCGCGAATAACCACACGCAAACCATCCACCTGATCGACAACACCGGTTCGTTTGGAAACCACGGCCGCGCCAGAGTCGCGCGCGACCGTGGCTTCCATGCCGGTGCCCACAAATGGTGCATCGGTTTGGATCAATGGCACAGCTTGCCGTTGCATGTTTGAGCCCATCAACGCACGGTTCGCATCATCATTTTCTAGAAACGGGATCATGGAGGCAGCGACCGAAACAATTTGTTTCGGTGACACATCAACATAGTCAATTTGCTCGGGCGGCAACATGACATAATCGCCTTTCGAACGACATGAAACGAGCTCGCCAGTAAATTTACCTTTCGCATCGAGCTCCGCATTCGCTTGCGCGATATTGTATTTGGTATCCTCCATCGCTGTCATGTAAATCACCTCATCGGTGACTTTACTACCAGTCACGCGGCGATACGGGCTTTCGATAAAACCGTATTTATTCACGCGCGCATAAGTCGCCAATGAATTGATCAAACCAATATTCGGGCCTTCCGGCGTTTCAATCGGACAGATCCGACCGTAATGCGTTGGGTGCACATCGCGCACTTCAAACCCGGCGCGTTCACGCGTTAAGCCCCCTGGTCCGAGCGCCGAAATACGGCGTTTATGCGTAATTTCAGACAATGGGTTGGTCTGATCCATAAACTGAGATAATTGCGATGAACCAAAAAATTCACGCACGACAGCAGCCACCGGTTTGGCATTGATCAGGTCTTGTGGCATCACCGTATCCAGATCAATCGCACTCATCCGGTCACGAATCGCGCGTTCCATTTTAACGAGACCCGTGCGGAATTGATTTTCCAATAATTCCCCCACCGAGCGTACGCGGCGGTTCCCGAGGTTATCGATATCATCAATATCCCCGCGGCCATCGCGCAATTCGTGCAGGATTTTTACAATCGCCAGCACATCTTCTTTGCGCAACACGCGTTGCTGGTCATCCGTTTGAAAACCCAAACGCGCATTCATCTTCACGCGGCCCACAGGCGATAAATCGTAACGCTCAGCATCGAAAAATAATTCATTAAACAAACGCTCAGCCGGTTCCAGCGTTGGCGGCTCGCCCGGGCGCATCACGCGGTAAATATCAATTAAGGCTTCTTCACGCGTGGCGTTCCGGTCAATTGCCAAGGTATCGCGAATATAGCTACCCGTATTCACATGGTCGATCGCCAGCACATCAAACTGTTCTACGCCAGCTGCCGCAATCGATTTTAATTGGTCGATGCTTAATTCATCACCGGCTTCCAGCAATACTTCACCAGTTTCCATATTAATAATATCTTTGGCCAAATATTTGCCAACCAACTGATCTTCAGTGAATAACAGTTCCTTAACGCCCTGTTCTTCCAGTTTGCTGATTTGGCGCGCGGTGATTTTGGTGCCCGCTTCCATTACCATTTTACCGGTTTTGGCATCCATTAAATCAAAATTGGTTTTGGTACCTTTTAAGCGTTCCGCATCCAGCGTGGTTTTCCAACCAGCATTCGCTTTTTTATAAGTAATGCTGTCATAGAAATTCGTCAGAATTTCTTCTTTCGACATGCCGGTAATAAACAACCGGTCGGGCTTCACATTTTGCGCGGTAATCTGCGCGCGGTATTCAGCCGTTTCGGCTGAATCCAAGGCGTACAACAAGGTGGTAACCGGCAGTTTACGACGGCGATCAATCCGCACATACATATGGTCTTTCGCATCAAATTCAAAGTCTAACCACGAACCACGGTATGGAATGATGCGGCCGGCAAATAAGAATTTGCCAGAAGAGTGGGTTTTTCCTTTATCATGATCGAACACCACACCAGGTGAGCGATGCATTTGTGAAACGATCACACGCTCGGTACCGTTAATCACGAACGTCCCGTTGCTGGTCATGAGCGGGATATCGCCCATATACACATCTTGCTCTTTAATATCGCGGATCATGCGCACGCCGGTATCTGCATCCAATTCAAATACCAACAGACGCAAGGTAACTTTTAAAGGTGCTGCGAAAGTCAAACCACGCGTTTGGCATTCTTCTACATCAAATTTCGGCTGATCAAATTCATAGCCGACGAAGTCCATCTCGACACGACCAGCAGAATCTTTAACCGGAAAAACCGATTTAAATACTTCCTGCAGACCGATCAACGCGCGATCATCTTGCTTCACCAGCATTTGCAAAAAGTTCTCGTATGACTGGCGTTGCACCGCAATCAAATTGGGGATTTGCAATACTTCATGAATTTTGCCGAAGCGGTTACGAATGCGTTTTTTGCTGGTATAAGGGCGAACCATCATTTCATCAGCAGGATTAACACGTGACATACTAATCATCTCCAGCGCGACAAACGCGCAATTGGGTTGTAAATTTTGGGGATTACAAGCAATGCAACCGCCTGTATTAGGATTTTCTAAGGATTCAGACCATATATAGCAAGCAATTTATCCCTTGAAATGGCAATTAGCGCGGAAATTCCACCCCTGCTGGCGCTGTACTTCCTTCGATTTTTCTTTAAAAAATTTCTAGCTTTTACTTTAAGATTATCTGGCAGTTCATTCATTACTGCGTCAACAGCTTGTTTGATAGGCGCACTCTTTTCGCCTACAATATCTTGTAAATTTATTTGTGCAGCAGCCGCATATTCATAAGCTAGCTCAATTGCTTCTGAAAAATCGCCTAATAATTTGGATTTTCTTGCCCTTCTTGCATCACCAAGACCTCTACCAGCCGGGCCGCCCTTAATAATTTTTGCCGATAAAGTGATTAGGCTGGTTGCAGAGTTATCAGCTGCGCGCATGGAAGGAAGCCTTCTAACTTTATTTAAGTCTTCATCAGAATAACCAAACTTATCTAAAGAAGTTTTGGTAGTTATACAAACCGCTTGAATTGCTTCTAAGATTGAATTTATATCCCCTAACTTTCCCTCAATCGATAATGCTTTCAGTTTATCCATAGCCGCATCAATGACAATTTGCCTAATCTGCTGATAGACTGCTTTTTTATAAATTACGTGGGTTGGATCCAGCGCTTTTAATTTCGCATCCCATCTTTTAACGTTAGCCAGACGCGCTTCAATTTTTTTTAAATCTCCTTCTTTGGCTTCTTCTCTGGTTCTTTCCAAATACACCGGAATGCCAGCTTTCAACGCTATCTTCTCGCTTTCCAAACCGTCATAACCAATATCCTTTAAAGTAATTGCAAATTCTCCTAATTCATCTGATAGCTGCCTTGTTATAGAATAATAACTTACAATATCTCCACCAGTTTGAAAGCCAACCATGGCAGGTATGGGATGTTCCCACGCATAATTTTTTAAAATCTCTCTCAAAATTTCCTGAGCTTCCAACCGCATTGGCTCAAGTTTGTCTGATCCGCTTTTAAGCTGATAAGCAGCTACATGGCTTTCAAAATAGCGCCATATTTCTTTGGCTGCTTTTGTGTCCTTTTCTGCTAAACATACACGCAGCAATTCTATAGCTGAACCGTTGAAAAATTTTTCAACAACTTCATAGTTCATATGCATAATTCTTAGAGAGGAATACCCCCAATTATCTAAACTTTGGGAAAGACTTGGGCACATTAATACATTTTTATATGGGCTTTCCTCACCTGCATGCATAAATCTTTTGTAAACAATTATAAAAGGTTCTGATCTAGCTTGCTCAATCAATGCCTCAAAAACAGGGGCGTTACCTATCAAAAGTGCTTCTTCTGCAAGCTTTAATTTGGCTGCAATATATTTATCATATCTGGCGCGCGCGTAATCGTTTTCGTCTTCATTATCCATAATAATTAGCTAAGTATATGGCCATGCTTTTACAAAATGACTAACAAATTTTTAATATTACAATTTAACCCACCGCATCGGCCACATCATCCAAGCCCATCGCGCGCAGTTTCCGCTTACGCTCGCGCAGGCGGCGATTTTCGATAGCGGTTTGCACGGTTTTGCCGCCCAGCCAATGGCCCTCGACCATTAATTTACCCTGTAATTCACGGATCAGCGCTTCTTCTTTATCCGCCTCGCGGCGGTCCAGTGGCGCATCGCTATTAATCAGCCGGATCATACAATCGATTAATACCGCGATTAACTGCGTATATTCTTTGGTGGCAATCAATTCAGCTAGCTTGGCCAATTCTGGCTGTTGTTCAGTAATCCAACTGGTTTCCCCTTTTACCAATCTGATTAGCTTTTCCAAGAATAGCAGCAGGCTAATTTGATGGCCAACCAGATCATCGACCTCCTGCACATTAATCAGTGTATCGGCGATAAACCCATCCAAAATTTCAATCAACCGCACATCGGTTAATTCCTCTGTGCAATAACCAAGCAGCCATGCGCGCTTGGCTGCGCGACTATTCATATCCTGCAGCACCAAAACAATACTGGCTTTTAGATTGTATTTGGCCGCTGCAATCCCATCACTGCGGGCGACCATGCGTTCCCATAAATGCGGCAGATTTTCTTCATCCCGCGTTAGCCGCGGCAATTGCCGCCGCTGCCCCATATATTCTTGGGCTTGGTGATAAACCTGTTTCCACACCTGCTGAAAAAAGACGATCCGTTCAGCTGTGGTCTGATCCAGCTTTTTGGCCTGTGCCACGGAGGCCTGATGCATGGCGGCGGCCAGTAAACTGCCCTGCTCATCAAATTTCTTTAAAAACGATGCGCTATAAAGTAATTCGCTGGCGGTCAGCTCCCACTGATCCAAAAACATTTTGAATAGCCGGCCAATCATGGAACGGGCTGGAAATTCATAGATATCCGTAATGGTTTTACACAGCGGCGCGGTGGCCGGATCGCCGGATAAAGCCAATACCTTATCTTTATCTGTCCGCGGAATTTCAG
This sequence comes from Alphaproteobacteria bacterium, assembly GCA_965246945.1. Lineage (GTDB taxonomy): Bacteria > Pseudomonadota > Alphaproteobacteria > UBA11073 > UBA11073 > CBDFFW01. The sequence continues at coordinate 796,700 of CBDFFW010000001.1, read as the reverse complement.
CCACCACGCTTTCCCAGCGTGCCCCCAATAACTTTTTGACCTGACGCGTAATTTTAGCGCTGGTTGCATCGGCATGTTTGTTGAACAAACGCGTGACCGCTTCGCGTGCTTCTAGCTCAGTGGCGTAAACGCTTTCAACCACCCAGCGTTTATCCCGCAAAATTTGCAATTCAAAGGTTTCTTGCTCTACCACCCGGTCCGCCTTTAAATAACCCTATGACTTATGTTGTCACCGATGTTTGCATCAAATGTAAATACACTGATTGTGTTGAGGTGTGTCCGGTGGATTGTTTTTATGAAGGCGAAAACATGCTGGTCATCAATCCAGATGAATGCATTGATTGCGGCGTGTGCGAACCCGAATGCCCGATTGATGCAATTAAAGCCGATAATGTGCCAATTGCCACCGCCTGGCTGGAACTAAACCGTGATTTCAGCGCCAAATGGCCGGTTTTAACCCGCAAGAAAGCGGCGCTGCCAAATGCTGAGGAATGGAAAGCCGTGCCCAACAAATATCCTGAACATTTTTCAGAAGCGCCAGGCGAAGGTGATTAATTTGATGGTTGATTTAACTTAAACAAAAGCATCGCTATTGCTGCCAATTGGTGCAATCGCTTGATTGGTAAGTGTTCCCACAGGGGTTGATTCTATATTTACGCTGGCAGCCGCTGTAGTACTAGCTGTTACACTTGACGTACTACCAGTGCTAGTAGCAACCAACACATTGGCTTGGCCATCGGTCTCTGCCTGATTAAAATTATTATTGTTGCTCGCAGAATTATCTACTGTAACAGGTGATTTTTTTGCTTCATCAGTCACTGGTTTATCTTGTGAACTATTAACCGTTTTAACAAAATTAGGGTTGTTATTTATTTTTTCTTTTAAGGTTTGCTGATACGCTTTAACGGCTTCTTTAGTTGGATATTGGCGTGTTACTTCACCTGTATTAGCATCACGCTCCAGATAAATAACAATATGGGTATCTGGATCAATTTTGATAGTTGGTGAAAAATAAATTGCATTACCAGATAATTTGGTAGCCGAACTTGTTGAAGCTTTGCCGCTGCTATCGGCAATATTACTGCCGCTCTCTAATTTGAGCTGACCATAAGAACCAGCTGCACGCTCTGCGTAAAGCGCAGTAGATACATTGGTGGTTGGTACAGCCGAAGTCATCGAGGTTTCACCCAGTTTACTTTCTTACTTTACTTTAGCAGATTCTGCCAAGTGCCGCAAGTTACGTTTTCATGTTATAGTTGTAAACTCAATTAATTAACACCTTATGAACAAAAGGGCAAAAGAGAAAAATTCTTTTGCCCTCAATGGCTAACGCTTAACTACGGCGTCCCATACCCATTAACTGCAAAATGAAACGAAACAAGTTGATGAAATCTAAGTAAAGCGATAATGCGCCAACAACCGCCAGCTTTTGGTTATCTGCGCCGCCCCAGCTTTGGCTGTATAAGTATTTGATTTTTTGAGTGTCATATGCAGTTAACCCCACAAAAACCAATACGCCCAGACACGAAATAACGAATTGCAGCATGGTTGAATGCATAAATATGTTAACGACACTGGCCAATAAAATGCCGATTAAGCCCATCATAAAAAAGCCACCCATGCGGGTAAGATCACTTTTCGTGGTGTAGCCGTAAAGCGAGGTGGCCGCAAAAGTTCCGGCCGTAATAAAGAAAGCCCGCGCGATATCAACCCCCGCATAGACCACGAAAATAGCCGCCATAGATAAACCCATCACCGCACTAAAAGTGAAAAAGGTTAATAATGCCTGCCGGCCGCTCATCTGCGTTAAGCGGAAATTTAAAAACAGAATGAAACCGATAGGTGCCAAGGCTACTATAATTCCGATAATCGAATTACCAAATAGCAAACCCATTAAAGGCGAATTGGCAGTTAAATACGCCACCAAACCGGTTAAGCTCAAACCCAGTGACATATAATTGAATACTTTTTGCATATGGGTGCGCAAGCCAGCGTCAACCGTTGTCGCTTTGGTATTGATAAAGGCATCACCTGGTTGTGGGCCTTGTTGAAAAGGATTGGAATTCATCGTGTGTCGTCTCCTGTTTGCTGTCGCGACCCTTATATTATGGCGCTTTTGTGTCAACATAACAAGGGGAAACGCATGTTATGCAAATTTGTCATATATTAAGTAGCCGAAACGCGGCCAAGTTTTTATAAGTCACAGTAATGAAAAACGCCCTTGCCCCAGAACTGATGTTCCACGCGACCCGCGTGGCGGAAGCAGCCGCCCGCGCCTGTGCAGTTTGGATTGGCCGCGGCAAAGAAAAGGACGCTGATCACGCTGCCGTGGAAGCCATGCGCCAAGCCTTTGACGAATGCCCGTTTGCCGGCACAGTTGTTATTGGTGAGGGCGAACGCGATGAAGCGCCGATGCTCTATATCGGAGAAAAAGTTGGCAAAGGTGGCGTAGGCATCGCCATCGCGCTTGATCCCTTAGAAGGCACCACTATCACCGCCAAGGGTCTGCCAGGGGCGATGACGACGCTAGCCATCGCCCCCGAAGGTGGCTTGCTACATGCCCCAGATGTTTATATGGATAAACTTGCGGTCGGCCCTGGCCTGCCAGGTGGTGTAATCGATCTGCGCAAACCCATTGGCGATAACATCAAGGCAGTCGCCAAAGCCAAAGGCGTGGATGTTAAAGACATTACCGTTTGTGTGCTAGAGCGCGATCGTCATGAAAAATTGATCGGCGATATCCGTGCCACCGGTGCGCGTTTGCATTTGATTGGCGATGGCGATGTCGGCGCGTGTATCGCCACCACCGATGCCGGTTTGGGCATTGATCTTTACGCCGGTACCGGCGGCGCGCCCGAAGGCGTATTGGCAGCGGGTGCGCTAAAATGTGTGGGCGGGCAATTCCAAGGTAAATTGCTATTCCGAAACGACGATGAAAAAGCGCGCGCCACCAAAGCGGGTGTGAAAGATTTCGACCGCATTTATCATATCGATGATTTAGTGCCTGGCGATGTGATCTTTGTGGCCACTGGTGTCACCACCGGTGCACTGCTTGATGGTGTTCAGGTCACTGAAGACGACATGACCACTGAAACGCTATTGCTCCATTTCGCCACCAGCACTTCACAGCGGATTCTAACGACCGTGCCACGCTGACATGGCTTGAAGAATTGACTTTAAATTGTATAATAGTTTCTATGTTTACCCATATCCCGCCAGAATTGAACAATGTCTTGGTGCAGACGGAAGATACTTTACATGGTGCAATACGTTTCAAACATACCCGGGTTTTTGCGGAAACCCTGTTTGATTATACCTTAAACGGCCATAGTTTGGCTGAGTTTCTTGATGATTTTGAAGGAGTACAGCGGGAAGATGCTTTGGCAGTACTGAACTGGGCACATAAAACCCTGTCATTGCAATTTCAGCCAGGCGCCTTGGCGTGAAAATATTACTCGACCATTGTGTGCCAAAATCTTTGGCTACTGCTTTGAATGATTTTTCGGTAACCACTGCCAGGCAAGCTGAAATGGATCAACTACAAAATGGCCGCTTGCTTGCTGCAGCCGCCGCAGCACAATTCCAGGTTTTAATCACTACCGATCGGGGTTTTGCCCATCAGCAAAATATTGCTGCCCAGCCATTGATGATTATCTTATTGAAAGTCCACCCCAATACACCAGAAAATCTAGCGCGTTTGCATCCGCAATTAATTACCTATCTGAATAATTATCAAGCCAGTTGTTTGCACATTTTATCTGATGATAATATTATTTATTAATTATCACCTTAAAGTAATCTAAGTAAGCTTGCACCGTAATCTCTGCGGTAAAGCGGGCATTCAGCGTTCCTTGTCCGCCGGTTGCTAATCGCTGGCGCAGCGCCGGATCGGTAATGAAGCGGTTCATTTGGGCCGCCAGTGCGGCCGCATCTTCATTGGCAAATAACAAACCGCTCACTTCATCTTTGATTAGATATTCCGGCCCAGCACTGCGGGCCGCAATAACCGGTGTGCCTTGCTGCCAGGCTTCTAGCATAATCAAACCCAGTGGTTCCACCCGCGATGGCATAATCAATGCACCAGCAGTCGCCATTAAATCCGCTACATCTGTGCGCCAGCCAAGAAAACGCACACGGTTTTCAATACCCAACTTCTGTGCTTGTACTTTTAGATTAACTTCTTCAATCCCTTCACCCGCAATCCACAAATAAGCACTTTCCACTGCCTGCAGTGCCTGTAGCGCAATATCAAAACCTTTAATCGGCTCCAAGCGCCCTAATGCTAAAAATAATGGTGCATCAGCAGGTGTATTCAAAGTGCTGCGATCAAATGGTGTACCAACCACTAAATCCGCAAAATGTGGCAGCACTTGTATACGCTCCGCTGGAAAGCCTAATTCGGCAAAATGCTTTTGCATATCGGGCGTCGGCAACGCCATATATTCGGCGCGTTCATAACAATCCAAACCGCGATACCAACCCACCTGCGCCACATGTTGCCATTTGCCTTTTGGCACCAATTGCGCTGCCCGTGGCAGCCAGGACAGTACGATATCCGGCTGAAACTTTTGCAGTTGCTGCTGCAGTCGCCAGCGCCCTAGCCAGTTTTTGCGATGCAACGGATTGGTGACTACAGTCACTCCATGGTCTTGCAGATAAGCCGCCAAATCATCATTAGTGCGCTGTGATGGCTGACAATAAACCGTTTGCGCCACGCCAGCTTGTTGCATGGCAATTGCCAGCCGCGATAAAAAAACTTCCATGCCACCGCGCCGGTGGTTGGCCGTAAGCACATGGGCAATCCGCATATTACCTTTATATCCCTGATGCTTTCTTTATAACAGTCCCGTGCTTTCGCCGCAGTGAATTTATTTTTGCTTAAGTATGTTAACTTTACCTTATTAAAGGATAACAATCATTTGCATAGGAGCACTCGATGAAAGTTGAAAATTTAAAAGACCTCTATGTCGCTCAAATCGAAGACATTTACTATGCTGAAAAGCAAATCACCAAAGCCTTGCCGAAAATGGCCAAGAAAGCCACCAACCCCGAATTGCAAGCAGGTTTTTTGAAACATTTACAAGAAACTGAAGGCCAAATTGCCCGTTTGGAAGAAGTATTCGCTTCGTTAGGCATCAAACCAAAAGCCGAAAAATGTGAAGCCATTACTGGTATCATTAAAGAAGCTGAAGAAATGATGGAAGAAAGTAAAACTTCCGAAGTTTTGGATGCGGCAATGATTGCCGCTGCGCAAAAAGTTGAGCATTATGAAATGGCGACTTATGGCACACTGGCTGAATACGCGCGTACCCTTGGTTTCAAAGATCAGGAAAAATTACTGCGGGCGACTTTGAAAGAAGAAGAAGCTTGCGATCAAACATTGACGCAATTGGCTGAAACCAATGTTAATGAAATGGCCAAAGCGGCATAAGTCAATGCGTCAGCATTTAAAGAAAATGAAAAGCGCGGTTCATCTGATCCGCGCTTTTTACTGCGGCAAACGGATTGCCGCTGTCTGGCGAAACGGCTTGCAAAGTTTTTCAATCACGGCGGCATCAATCGAAATACCGCCCAGCATGGCAGCAAAATAAATCGGCAAAAACTGCCACACATGCTGCCATGTACCGCGCCGCCGCGCCCAATTAAACGCCCGTTTTGCAGCTCTTTTTATAGATTGCTTCAATATGGTAGCAGGCAAATCCTGTTGATACCGCTGCAAAAAACGCAACAAAGCAAAATTCACATCATGCAAAGTTTGTGCCTGATTGTCGGATAAACGATCCGCAGCTATTTCAGGCTGCTGCATAATCTTGGCATCTAACTGTGCCCAAGTACCGTGCCGCGCTAATTCTAATTCCAAACTATAATCTTGAATAAATACGGCTAAATCGCACCCACCAAAACTTTTCACTACCGCCGTTTTAGCTAACCAAATGGTTGGATTGGTTTGGGCGTTTTTTAAGCACAGCGCTAAAGATTGAATCGCTTTTCCCTTTACTGTGTCATCCCGGGCTTGTCCCGGGATCCGGATTTCAAGCTGCTTCGTTTTATTAGAATAGAGCGATCCTGCCTCAACTCCAGATCTCGGGACAAGCCCAGGATGACAATAGCGGCCCTGCAATTTCATAGATGCAAAAGCCATATCGGTGCAGCAATCATTTGCGACAGTTAACAGTACCATCGTTGCATCCGGCAGCAAGATATCATCGCCATCGACCGGCTTTAGCCATTCGCCGCCACATTGCGCAAGGCCTGCATTAAACGCTGCCGCCGGCCCTTGATTAACTTGTGTAATCACCTGTGCAGACAGCGCATATTCCGCAATCAACTTCTCCAAAACCGTCAGCGTATCATCCGTCGAACCATCATCCACAAACACAAATTCACGCGTAAAATCGCCCTGTTGCGCCGCCAGCGCGGCTACCACGCCAGGCAGAAATTTGGCTTTATTGTAAAGCGTGATTAAATAGGAGACATGCGGCATGAAGCTGAGAAGTACGATTATTCCATGGCTTTTATGCTGATAAAACCGCATTGTGCCAAGTCCTGATGTTAAACACGCCGTCCTCGCCTGGATCGCTCAGCGCTGCTGACATTCTGTGCGCACGCTCGGCCCTTGGCCAGCAATGGGTGCATGTGCCGGGCGAGGCGCGACTGGTGGAAATGCTATGTCAGCACCATAAAATTTCACCGCTATTGGCTGGGTTGCTTATGCAACGCAATGTGCCAACCGAACAGGTACAAGATTTTCTCAATCCCACTTTACGCCAGGCCCTGCCCGATCCCTTTCATTTAAAGGATATGGATAAAGCCGTTGCTCGCGTTATCCATGCGCTGGAAGCGAATGAAAACATCGTCATCTTCGGCGATTACGATGTCGATGGCGCCACCACCACCGCCCTACTGTTTCGCTATCTTAAACAGGTCGGCGCAGCTGTGCAATTATATGTGCCGAACCGTATGGAAGAAGGCTACGGCCCCAATGTCCCCGCCTTCGAGTATTTGATTGATGACGGCGCACAACTTATCATCACGGTCGATTGCGGCACCATGGCCTTCGCTCCGGTCGAGGCCGCCCGCGCCCGCCATATCGATGTGGTGATTATCGACCATCACGCGTCGGAAACCACGCTGCCTGCCGCTGTCGCCCTCATCAACCCCAACCGGTTTGATGAAACCAGCCCCTATAAATATCTGGCCGCCTGCGGCGTTACTTTCCTGTTTTGCGTCGCGCTCAATACGCGGTTGCGCGAAATGTGCTGGTTCAATAACCGAACTGAGCCATCCTTGCTGCAAATGCTCGATCTCGTCGCGCTCGGCACGATTTGCGATGTCATGCCCCTCACCGGCCTCAACCGCGCGTATGTGACGCAAGGTTTAAAGGTCATGGGCAAGTGGCAAAACCCAGGCCTTAACGCGCTCGCGCAGCAAGCCAATATCCACCAGCCACCGGATGTTTTTCATGCCGGTTATATTTTGGGTCCGCGCATCAATGCCAGTGGCCGCATCGGCATGGGTGCCCTCGGCGCGCAATTGCTGAGCACGGACGATCCGCATGAGGCCAAACGCATTGCCGCCGAACTCCACGCGCTGAACGATACGCGCCGCGATTTTGAAGAGGCCGCCTATCAATCCGCCCTCGCGCAAATGGCAACCCTGCCCGCGCCGCAAGATATTATTTGTATATTGGGGGCTGATTGGCATCAGGGCGTCATTGGCATTGTCGCCTCCCGCCTAAAAGAAAAATACAATCTGCCCTCGCTGGTTATGACCATTTTGCCGGATGGCACGGTCAAAGGCTCCGGTCGCTCGCTGCCCGGGTTCGATTTGGGCGCGGCGGTAATTGCCGCGCGGCAGGCGGGTTTGCTGACCAGCGGCGGCGGCCACCCCATGGCGGCGGGCCTGTCAGCCCTACCTGAAAAATTAACCGAACTCGAAGAATTTTTGCGCCAGCAGGTCTTCCGCGCGACCAAGGGCATCGCCGATATTTCGCGCGTGCATATCCACGGCCATCTGCCCGATCTATCGATTTTAACCACCGGCTTCGCACAAGAATTGCAACAGCTCGCGCCTTACGGCCCCGGCAATCTCGAGCCCGTCTTCGTCCTCCCCCGCATCACCATGCGCAAGCCGCAATTATTCGGCACCGACCATGTGCGCGGCTTCGTTTATGATGCCAAAGGCGGCAATATCCGCGCCGCCGCTTTCCGCCACGGCAGCACCGAACTCGGCAAATTACTGCTCAACGCCCAAGGCCACCTCATCGACCTCCTCGTCAAACTCCGCTTCCGCACCGGCTACGGCACCCCCTCACTGGAACTGGTGATTGAGGATGCAACGATTAGCGGCTAACCGTTTCACGGGAAACTATTCCTAGAAACACATATTATATCGTATGCAGCCAAGCAAATCATTCATGCGCCCCAATGCTTCCGCTAAAATAGCTAAATGATTCGTTGGTTGCAGGAGCCATGGGTAAAGCGCGTGGGCAAAGGGATCGCCTGGGCGGTCGCCGCCGTGGTGTGGACGGTCGCGCTGGTGCTCGCCTGGCATAATGCCACGGCGGCGAGCCTGACCCCGCCGGAGTCGTGGCAAACTGCGTTCGGCAGCTTTGGCGATGCCAATTTGCAGATGGTTGGCTATGCCGCCTTGTGGCTGCCGTTGACCTTTGCGGTGTGGAGCGGGCGGTATTTCCTGCGCCCCACGCGGCTGTGGTGGCAATTCCGGCTGAGCGGTTTGGTCGCCACACTGCTGCTCACCAGCCTGCTCTGCGGGTTATGGTTGCACCCCGCCAACACGGCCAAATTGTGGTTTTACCCGGGCGGCGCGTTCGGGTTTTTGGCCGACCGGCAATTGCACGGGATTAGCGGTTATCAAATATGGTTCGGCCTGCTTACCCTCGTTTTGCTGCCCGCTGCGTTGTTTTTAACCTATGCACTTAACCCCATTACCATTTTCACAAGTATTACGCAGCGCGCCAGCGCCAACCAACCTTCGCCCGCGCGCCGGACGAAAACTAAGCTTGAATCTGAAGATGTTTTTGAGGAACCGCCCGCCCGCGACAAAATCGCTAAGGCCAGCAAACTGCCGAAACCGCCGAAACTGGCCGCACCGGCAAATGACGAGCCTACTCTCCTCCCCCGCCGCATCAAAGCCGCAGTGCTGGAAGAGCAGTTGGAAATTGATGGCTTCATCATGCCCTCGCTCGATTTAATGCAGCGGCCTGACCCATCGAAAATCGCCCTGATTAGCCGCGAGCAGTTAAACGAAAACGCCGAACAGTTGATGGGCGTGCTGGAAGAATTTGGCGTGAATGGCGAAATTGCCGATGTGCAACCGGGTCCTGTAGTTGCCTTATATGAATTGCAGCCCGCACCGGGCATCAAATCCGCCCGCGTGATTGGCCTGGCCGATGATATTGCGCGCAGCATGTCCGCGCTATCGGCCCGCGTGGCGGTCGTGCCGGGCCGCAATGTGATCGGCATCGAACTGCCGAACCAAAACCGCAACACGGTTTATTTGCGGGAGTTGTTGGAGAGCGAGGATTTCCGCGAACATGCGGGTAAACTGGCGTTAACTTTGGGCAAAGATATCGGCGGCGGTCCGGTAATTGTCGATCTGGCCAAAATGCCGCATTTGCTGATTGCAGGGACCACGGGTTCCGGCAAATCGGTTGGTGTGAATGCCATGATACTGTCATTATTATACCGCCTATCGCCCGCCCAATGCCGGTTGATTATGATCGATCCCAAAATGCTGGAGCTATCAGTTTATGATGATATCCCACATCTGCTCACCCCCGTGGTGACCGATCCGAAAAAGGCGATTGTCGCCCTCAAATGGGTGGTCCGCGAGATGGAAGATCGTTACCGCAATATGAGCCGGTTGGGCGTGCGGAATATCGATGGTTATAATGTGCGGCTGAAAGAAGCGCGCGAAAGCGGTGAGGTGTTATCCCGCAAAGTACAAACAGGTTTCGACCCTGATACCGGTAAACCGATTTTCGAAGAACAGGCGATTGATCTGAACGAACTGCCATATATTGTGGTGGTGGTGGATGAGTTTGCGGATCTGATGCTGGTCGCGGGTAAAGAGGTTGAAGGCGCGATTCAACGCCTCGCGCAAATGGCGCGGGCGGCTGGTATCCATTTAATTATGGCCACCCAGCGCCCATCGGTTGATGTGATTACGGGCACAATTAAGGCGAATTTCCCTACCCGAATTTCTTTTATGGTAACAAGCAAAATCGACAGCCGCACTATTCTGGGCGAAGGCGGCGCGGAGCAATTATTAGGCCAAGGCGATATGCTGTATATGGCCACCGGCGGCCGCATCACCCGCGTGCACGGCCCGTTTGTGCGCGATGACGAGGTTGAAAAAGTCGTCCGCCAGCTCAAAGAAAACGGCCCGCCCGAATATATCGAAGCCGTGCTGTATAACGAGGAAGAGGAAGGCGAAGAAAGCGGCGAGGATGGCGGCGAGCGTGAAGCGAATGATCCGTTATTCGATAAGGCCGTCGACCTCATCGCCCGCGAACGTAAAGCGAGTACCAGCTTCCTACAGCGTCACCTCGCCATCGGCTATAACCGTGCCGCCCGCATCATCGACCAAATGGAACGCGACGGCATGATCAGCGCCGCGAATGCCACAGGTAAACGGGAAATTTTGTTAAGGGATGCGGGTTAATTAAAAATTATATTGTTGAACATACCCTTATATCTATATTTTCATAAAAATATTATAAGTAAAATACAATGCTAGTTAATTGACATGTTTGTTTACATATGACATATTGTATCTATGCAGACATATCGCGTGCCAGTAACCAGTAATGGTCGAGTGGTTATTCCTGCTCAGTTAAGGGCGCAATTGGGTATTAAAGATGGTGAGGAAATTACGTTTCAGGTAAGTGACGAAGGCGATGTAACATTAAGTACCCGTGAACAGGCCATTCGTAAAATCCAAACTTTGTTTAAAAAATATGCTCCAGATTATACGGTTGATCAGTTTTTAGCAGAAAAACGTTTGGAAGCTAAAATGGAAGATGAAAAATACATATAATGCTATATGTGTTCGACACTTCCGCTTTAATGGCTTTTGCTCAAAGTGAAAAAGGCAAAGATAAAGTCATTGCAGCTTTTGCCTTTGGTGTTTTATCCGCTGTTAATTATTCTGAATTTTTAGCTAAAGCGTCTGATAAGGGCTTTGATCTAAATTATTTAAAAGCAGCTTTACAAGAATTGAATATACCTATTATACCCTTTGATGAACATTATGCTGAGACGGCAGCGGCGCTGCGGCTATTAACCCGCAAATATAATATTTCCTTTGCCGATCGCGCGTGTTTGGCTACCGCCAAAATTCGCAGCTTAACGGCGCTAACTGCCGACCGGCAATGGCTGGAATTGACAGAGATTACCGATATTAAAATCGAATTGATCCGTTAAACCGGCTCACAATTATATGTCACCGCTTGCGGTGTGCTGACTCGGCTTGTAAGCTCGGGCCAAAATGGCGTCTGCCCTGCCCTGTTTATTTTTTGACCGCGCCTGGCAATTCACGCGCAGCACGGCGCTGGCCGCTGCGTTAATCGCCCTGGCCGCACATCAAGCTTCGGCCGGTATTACGGTGGATTACAGCCAGCTGCCGCCTGCGCCAATGGCCGCCCCTGCCCCATCATTAACGCTGGAAGGTTACCGGCAAATTATCCGGCTGCATTCACCTATTGCCCGTCAGAATTTCGCGCCTATTGCTGCACCGGTTGCTTTGCCGCGTGCGCCGATTGTTTTACATCCACCGGCCCAAAAAATTGTTTTAATCCCGCCGCCGCCTTTGGGCCAATCCACTGCGGTTGCCTCAACCCTGGCGAACATTGCACCAGTAAAATCCAAAGCAGCGGTGGCACCCAAAACACAAATTGCCAATGTCAGCGTCACCACTACCCAAAATCCGGTTGAACCCGCAGCGCTGCCGCAAACCATTATTCAAAGCCCTCACCACGGGCCGACAGAACTTACCGTTTGGCAGCGTGCGCCATTGCCCAACACACTTATTCAATGGCCTGGACAGGGCATTTTAGATGGCCATGGCGCTGGCAATTTTCCGCCGGTATTACCGGCCACCCCTGCACAAATTATTATTGTAGCACGCGTGATTAATGCCGAACGCCGCCGCGGGCTGCATGGTGCTAAACCGCCAGTGGATGCCGTGGCCATACCGATTATCGAGCCGCCATCCGTATATGATGATAAGGCGTTTACCCCGCCACCGATACTGGCACCAGCAGAAGCACAATCAGCTGATGATGATATGTTTACCGGCGGTATTGTGGGGAATGTGCCGCAACCGGCAACGGTTATTGCGAATAAAACGTATCTAGCACCGGTTGCGCATATTGAAGAAATTGCTGCGCCGCGCACGCAAATTAGTCCCGTTGCTGCGCTGCCAGAATTACCGCCGATCAGTGCGCCACAAATTACCACCGTTTATTCGGCAACTGATGGCGACCAAGCGCCATTGCCCAAAACGGTTATCCAACAAGTGAATACAGCGCCGCCGGTTACAAATTCAGTGCCGCACTATTCTAACGTTACTGAAACGCAAGTCCCATTGCCGCAGGCAAATATTACGCCGATTGTCGCAGCACCTAAGCCAGTGATAAGCACAGCCGATGTTGTGGCCAATGATATCGCCGCCGAAGTTCCGCTGCCACAAACCCAAATTATGGCAGCCGCACCTGTGCCGCGAAATACCGTTACACACAATGTCGCTGTGCCGAAAGCTGCATCATCTTCCACTGTTGCATCATTGGATGCCGACGCACCGGCACCACAAACCGCAATAACCCCAGCGCTGCAGGCAACACCGCTGCCGCCAACTGTGTTTGTGCAAAGCCCCGCCGCGCAAACCCATATCGCTGATATCCCACCAGTTAGACCAGCTATCGCACAGGCACCGGTTATAAGTCATTACGCCACGCTGGATGAAGATGCCCCACTGCCGCGCACAGTCATTAGTGCTACCGCCCGACCCAAAGCTGGTCTGCCGAAACCGCAAATACAAGTGGCACAAGAAGATACAGTACTGCCCGTTGCCGTCATTGATTTACCAACAGCTGCAAACACCATGGCTGATGAAACAGCTGCCAGCCCGCATACCACCATTGCTTTAGCACCTGCTCAACGTAGCGCCGTGATTGCATCGAAAGTGATGGCTGCGCCCATCGCATCAGCGAATTTAGATGCCGATGCGCCCTTACCGCACACGCAAGTGATCAATTTAACCAAACCAGTACCACAGCCAACAGTATTAAAAGCCGCGCCAGTTCGCGCTGTTGAAGCGGCACCAGTAATTGCCCAAGCCAATACAGATGCCATGGCGGTACCGGCCACCACGCAAATTACAACATTTGCTGTGCCAGCAGTTACGCCAACTCCAATTATAAAAAGCACAGCCAAACCAGCTATTGCGCAAAAAATTGAACAACCTCAAATCATGCCAGCAGTAGAATCTGCCGATGTGATAAGTGCACAACCCAAAACGGTGATTGCGGCCACTACATTTAAGCCAGCGGTTCAAACAAGGGTTCCTACCCCTCAAATAGTCGCTCTGCCAATCTCTGAAGTTGCACAACCAAAAACCGTAGTTGAACCGCTTACCATCACGCCGCCGACCAAATCAATTGCGGATATCAATGCCGAGATCGCCGCCAGTGAAGCCAGCATTGCGGCCAGCAATCAAAAAATTGGCACACCAGCAGCACCGGCTAAATCAACGGTTAATAAACCAACTATTGCGCCAACAATAGTTGCGAAAAAAGAAACGAAAATATCAACACCGGTTGCACCAACCCCAACACTGCCAGAAAATACACCAGCTATCATAGCCAATGATACAGCCCCAGCCAATGCCTCTCTCACAACGATTGAAGCGCAGATTGCCGCCACTGAAGCGGATGTTGCTGCTTTGAATAAAAAGATTGATATCGATTCCAAACAGGCCGCCCGCATTAAACCAGGCAAACTAGTTGCCAATAATGCAGTTACCCCAACGCCAATTGCGCCTCAAACAACCATAGCTACAGCGTCTCCAACAGCTAGCAATAAAACTGCCGCAGCAGCGGCTAATTATACCGAGATGATGGCACGCTTGCAGGAAACGGAAGCAACGCTGGCCAAATTAAAAGCCGATAATGCCAAACTGAATGACCGCGTAACCACCCAGCAGGTTGATCAAGATGCCATGCAAGCAGAGAAATCTGCTCTGCTGAACCGCTTAAGCGCGGCTGAACAAAATCTAAACACACTGGAAAAACAGCGTACTGATCTGAAAGCGGTGACTGCGCCGCAATTGCCAACGGCCAGCCAAAAATCATTGGATGCGGTGATGGATCAGCGCCTGGCGCAAACGCAAAATGAATTAAAAACCATACTGCCAAACACTGAAAAAGTAATTGGCGGCCAACCGCCGGAAACTCAGGTGGTACAATTACCAACCATGGAAGAAGCAGCAGCCCCAACCGTGATTTCATCCAGCGGTGCTGCGCGTGGTGCGCCAACACTAGCGCGGCAAATGCTACAATATGCCAATGGCGCCAGTCAATTGGATGCTAATCAAAGTAAAATTATCGATCGCTTCGCCCAGCAACTGCGCGATAATCCGGCCTTGCAATTAGTGGTTAAAACATATGGCGGCAGCGGCGGCGCAGCATCCGATGCACGGCGTATGGCACTAAATCGGGCCAGTGCCTTGCAAAGCGCACTCCGCGAACGCGGTGTTGCGGCCAATCAATTGCAAATTCAGGCAGTGGGCGTGCCGCCACAAATCCAACAAGCCGATCAGGCTGAACTTTTAATCAAGTAATCAACCCATGTCCTTACCTGTCAGCCAATTTGATTTTCGCTTAAGTTTAACGCGTTATTTGCAAGTGGCGGGCGGTTTTAGCCTAATCGTGCTTGACCAATTTACCAAAATTATTTGGCAATTTGATTTATGTCTGAACCCTGCCAAATCAATTACCAGCTTTTTTAATTTGGTTTGTGTGTGGAACCACGGCGTAAGTTTTGGGTTAGGCAATGCTGGCACCACAACCCCAGAATTTCAACGCAACCTGCTGATTGGTTTAACGGGTTTACTTACTTTACTGGTCGGTTATTGGTGGGTGCGCAGTAAAAATAAATTGGAGCAATGGGGCTGTATTTTGGTGATGAGCGGTGCCATCGGCAATATTATGGACCGCTTTCATTACAATGCCGTTTTTGATTTTTTAGATTTTCACGTTTTCGGTTATCACTGGCCAGCCTTTAATCTGGCGGATAGTTGTATTTGCGTTGGCGTGCTGACGCTATTGACAGCCAATTTATTGACCAAACCCAAAGTTAGTTAGCTTTTACTTACCAACGGGCCCACCGCTTCACCGCCCAAAATATGCACATGGTAATGCGGCACTTCCTGCCCGCTATCCACACCACTATTACTAATTAGCCGGTAACCACTTTGCGTAACGCCTAGCAGTTTTGCCGTTTCGGCCACCGCTTTGGCAAATTCGACAATTTCAGCGGCACTGGCATGATTGGCAAAATCCGAAAAATCGCTATACGCGCCTTTGGGAATAACCAAGGCATGAATTTTGCGGTGTGGATTAATATCGTGAAAAGCCAGCGCATGTTCACTTTGATAAATCGGCTTGCATGGAATTTCGCCGCGTAAAATTTTCGCAAATATGTTGGTAGAATCGTAAGCCATATTTCTATTTAGCTTTTTGCTGGCGGCGGCGCAATTCCGCTTCAACTTCGGCAAATTCAACATCTTTGGCCGCCAGCAAAACCAGCAAATGATAAACCAAATCCGCGCTTTCATAAATCAATTGTGTGCGGTCTGGCTGCAGCGCGGCAATCACTACTTCTACTGCTTCCTCACCGACTTTTTGCGCAGCTTTGGGCAAATCGCTTAATAATAACGCGGTATAAGATTGCGCCGGATCGGCAGTGCGCCGCGCGGTTATAATACTGTTTAGCTCGGCCAGTATATCGTTCATGCCTGCATTATATGGTAACAATATCTAAAGCGCTACAATCCACTTACTAAACGTCGCTACCCTAATATACCACTTAATAATGTTTCAATGTGCTAGCACATTGAAACATTATTACAATGACGGGACTTAATAACAGTCATTGCATCGTTATGTGAGAAACCTGTCATATTGTTCAGCCACGCATTTTTTCGACGGGTCAAATAGCAATTAAAATAATTTACAAACATCAAGCGGGTTGGCGTAACCGTTCCCAGCTATTTTTCCATAACACTTTGGGCGATTTTAAACTGCCTGCCCATAACGCTTTGATCATATCGGCACGGCTGCCTTGATGCTGCGCCAGGGCGGCTCGTTCATATAACATGGCAGCGGCAATTTGCCGGGCCCCGCGCATCCCAAAAACCCTAGCAGCTTGTGCTTGCAGCAATGGTTCCACATGTTTAATAGCCGGTAGCAAGCGTGCCGCAGTGGGGAAAGCCGATTGTTCCAAATTCACCAATACTTCCGGTACACAGCCCAAATCATTTGTGGCCAAAAACCGCCACAGCCATTCCCAATCTTCCAGTCGTTGCAACGCGGTATTGAAATCACCGCACATGTTAAAGCATTCCCGCCGCACCAGTAACGTGCTGCCAATCGATAGATCACATTTGCGCAATAAGCGTTCCTGCCAACCGCGCTGCCGCAGATCAGGCAAGGTATAAGCCCGCCGGTGGCCATGCAGTGTTTTCATCGCATATTGCGTGATGCAGGCTGGTAAATTATTCGCAGTCAGATAATCAAATTGTTTAGCCAGTTTTGTTGACTGCCAAGTATCATCAGCATCCAACAACGCAATATATTCACTGGTTGTCTGGGCTATCGCCATATTACGTGCCGCCGCGGCCCCCGCCTGTGCCCCACTGCGAATTAACCGAATGCGTGGGTCAGCGGTGCCTGCAACAATTTCAGCCGTGCGATCGGTTGAACCATCATCAACAACTAGCCATTCCCAATCGGTAAATGTTTGCGCCAAAACACTGGCAATTGCCTGGCCGATTAATGCTGCTTCATTATAGGCCGGCGTGATGATCGTGCAGCGGGCCATGGCGCTTAAGATGATGCTGCCATGCGGCCGAAATCATCCTCCAACCGCTCAATATCATCTTCACCGATATAGCTGCCAGATTGCACCTCGATTAAATGCAATGGCCCAGCACCGACATTTTCCATGCGGTGCACTGCGCCCACGGGAATATAGACCGACATATTCGGCCCCAATTCACGCACCCAATCATCACAAGTAATGCGCGCCACGCCCTGCACTACCACCCAATGTTCGGCGCGGTGTTTATGGCGCTGCAACGATAAGCGCTGGCTAGGCCGCACAATAATTTCTTTCACCAAAAAATCTTCGCCCCGATGCAATACTTGGTAACTGCCCCAGGGCCGGTGGTTTTGCCGTTGTCCCTGTAATAATTCTGGTGCATCAAGTTTTAGCTGTTCGCGCAATTCGCCCCAGCCTTTAGCAGCATCATGCGACATGACCAAAACACTATCTGCTGTTGCCACCACAGTTAAATCCTGCACGCCCAAGGCGGCCACATGCGGGCCTGTGCTATGTAACTGGCAATTTGTGCTATCCACAGCGGTTACGGGTCCATACATGCTATTAGCCGCAGCATCCCCATTTTGCTGTAATGCATGCAAACTTTGCCATAGGCCCACATCACTCCACACCAAATTGACCGGCAAAATGGCCGCGTTTTCCGTGGATTCCATTAAAGCATAATCGATGGAGATATTTGGGGCATTGGCATAAACATCTGCTGGCAATTGCATAAAATATTTACTGGCTTGCTGGCCGCCCCATGCGGCTTGCGCAGCTGCCAGCACTTGCGGCGCATGCTGTCCCATCTCCAGCAACACCTGTTTGGCATTGAACGCAAACATCCCGCTATTCCAATACCAGCCCCCGGCAGCCAAATATTGCATGGCAATATCACTGGCTGGTTTTTCATGAAATTTGGCCACGCGGTAACCATGCGCGTTTAAATTTTCACCCAGTTGGATGTAACCATAATTGCTGGTGGGTTGATGAGGGGTAATGCCAAAAGTGGTCAGAAAACCTTGGCTGGCCAATTCGGCTGCCTGGCTGGCTGCGGCCGCAAACGCAACGTGATCGGGAATATAATGATCGGCTGGCAAAACCAGCAATATTGCATGCGGCATATTGGCTTCAGCCCATAACGCTGCCAAGGCCACCGCGATGGCGGTATTTCTGCCGGTCGGCTCCAACACCATCGGCGCATCCGCCACCTCAATTTCAGCCAGTTGATCAGCGATAATAAAACGGTGTTCTTCCAGGCCAATTACCAATGGTGGCTGTTCGCTAACTGCTTGAGCGCGTTGCACCGTTTGCTGCAACAGTGAACCTTTGCCAATTAAATTTAGAAACTGTTTAGGATAAGCCGCACGCGATAAAGGCCATAACCGTGTACCGGTGCCGCCTGCCAGAATGACCGGAAGAATCTGTGCCATATTTGTAACTAAGTCTTTTTGCGGAAAATATCGCCATACCGCAACAAGGATGTTATATAAGGCGCACAACTTAAACAAACGAGCCTTATTATGCCTAAATCATCTGGTGGACCGCCAAGCCGCACTGCCCCAAGCCGCGGATCCGGCAAACCGCGTGATGCTGCACCGCGTAAAGGTCCACCACGTACGGGGGCACGTCCGCCATCCGGCAGTGGTTTTGGCAGCCGTGATGGCGCTGGCGGCGACCGGCCGTTTCGCCCGCGCAGTCCAGCAGGTGCCAGTGGCCCCCGTGCAGGTGGCGGCGAAGACCGGCCACGTCGTACTTACGGCGCAGGTGGTGCCAGCGCGGGTGGTGAAGATCGCCCGCGTCGCACTTACGGTGCTGGCGGCGCCTCGAATAGTGATCGCCCAGCGCGTAGTTTTGGTGGTGGCAGCGAAGACCGGCCGCGCCGCACTTATGGTGCCGGTGGCGACCGGCCGGCCCGCAGCCCACGTAGTGATGGTGATGCCTTCGGCGGAGCCCCCCGTCGCCGCAGCTTTGGTGAAGATGGTGCCAGCGAAAGCATTTTCGAGCCCGTGACTGTGAAATTACATCCACAAGACATTGCTGCGATGACCGAACAAGCCGAGCGTTTAGGCAAAAACCTGCCGCAATTATTACAAGCGGTCATCCGCGGTTTCGCCCAAGGCATCAAATAAATTCGTTGCATAAGGTTACTTAACCTTGTCATCCCGGGCTTGTTCCCGGGATCTCGCTTTACAGTTTACTGCTTTATTCTGTTAAAGCGGCCTAACGTCAACTACAGATCCCGGGACAAGCCCGGGATGACACTTACTTTAGATTAGTTACCAAAATACGTTTTCAAAATTGACGATTATTACGATCGCTGCCAACATCCTCACATGGGTCGTGACATCACTACATTACGCGGATTAATTGATGCGCTAGATCAAGAAATGGTTGCACTGCTCGCTCAGCGTCAGCGCCTTGTGGAAGAAGTGATCATCTACAAAAAAGCCAATGGTATTCCCGCCATTGTGCCTGATCGTATCCAAGCCGTGTTGGACCATGTCGGTGAGTTAGCGAAAACTAAACAAGCAGATGTTGCGCTGGTTCAAGGCATCTATAAATTTATGATCGATTATTTCTGCCAATTTGAAGACCGGCATTTGCAAAAATAACTACCTACCTTATCCTGAGTAGCCGCAACGCGGCGTATCGAAGGATGCTCCAACTATATACCCAATTAAAGATCGTTCGATATGAAGGCTTTCGCCTTCTATTCAGGATGAGGTTATATATTCGCGCCACGTTGCAAACGGTCATTAATTGCTAAGCCCAAACCTTCATTTGGAATGGCCACCACCGCAATCACCCGCGCGGGGCTGTGATCCAATTCATGTAACATGCTGAATAGATTACTGGCGGCTTCATGCAAATCGCCTTGGGCCGATAGATTCATTACAATGGCAGTGCGCTTGGCCCATAAGGGCGGCGGCCCAAATATCAATAATGCTTCATCCGCTTCCGCATTTTCTGCATTTAAACGCAATGGCTTCCGCGGCGCGTAATGCCGCAGCAATTGGCCAGGTGCGATGATTATATCATCACCTGCCTCCAACTTACCATCAAGCGATAAATCAACTGTATCGCCTATATCTCTCAAAGCGACTACACCCGCTAACTGTTCGGCCGTAATGGCCCCTAAACGTAAAATATGGGGAATATCAGTTGTACAATCAACAATCGTCGATTCCAAACCATGGCTGCTGCGCCCGCCGGCCAAGACATATTTTGGTTCGGCGCTGGCGGCAAAACCATTCATTACATGCGTGGCCTGGGTCGGGCTGAGCTGGCCGGATGGATTGGCGCTCGGCGCGGCCAATGGCCCGTTAAATATTTTGAGCAAATCTTGGGCAACCGCATGCGCCGGAACCCGCAACGCAATCGTTGGCAAATTGGCTAATGCGGCTGCTGCGATATCGTTACCTGCCTTAGCAGGAACAACCAGGGTCAATGGCCCTGGCCAAAACACGGCAGCCAAGGCCCGTGCAGAATCGTTAAACACGCCGTAATTTTCTGCAGCCACCGCATTCGCTAAATGGATGATGAGCGGATTAAAAGCTGGCCGCCCTTTAGTTGCATAAATTTTTTCAATGGCGGCAGCATTGCGCGCGTCACCGGCCAGGCCATAAACCGTTTCGGTTGGCAAGCCAACCAAATGGCCGGCGGTTAAAGCCTGGGCGGCTTTGCGCAAATTATCGGCATTGGGCATTAATAACTCAGACATGGGCGGCCACTGTGCGCCGGTGCTGTTGATCAAACCGAAAAGCTAACAGCAAACCCAAAATAAGTATAATCGCACTCACCAAAAACGGTGCGCCAAGCCCCAGATGATCGGCGGCCAGGCCAGCCATGAATGGCGCAATAATCATCGCCACGCTCAACACGCTTTGATTGGCGCCCAATACCACACCCTGCTCATGCGTCCCCACCCGTTTGGAAAGCTGCGTGGTGAGTAACGGCATCAACAACCCCTGCCCAATGGCAATGAAAATAGACGCATAATACAGCGTTTCAGCCGGCGGCAACATTGCATACCAGCCAAACCCCGATAAAATACAAATAGCGGCAATTAAAAAGGTTAAGCGCTCGGGCACATATTTGCTGGCCACGCGCACCAGCACCCCTTGCACCACAATGATGCTGGCACCTAATACCACAAACAAATGGGCAATTTGCTGCGGATTAAGATGATAGTAATTCTTGGCAAATACACCGAAATAGCTGCGCAGCACATTCATTGCAAACGCCACCGCAAAAGTGCCCATAAAAACACCAATCAAGGCAGGTTGCCGCAAATAAGGTATTAATTGCACCAGCGGATTAATGCGCTGCCAGGATAGTTTAGGTGCCACCCGCACATCAGCTGCTTTCAAAGACTCGGGTAGAATTACCAAACCAACGAATACCGCCGCCAGCGAACAACTGGCTCCCACAAAAGCCGGCACGGTCAACCCGAAATGACTGAGCCAGCCGCCAATCGCCGGCCCGATAACAAAACCAAGCCCAAATGCCGTGCCGATCAGTGCAAAATTTTTGGTGCGGTTTTCGGGAGTAGAAATATCGGCAATATAAGCCTGCACCACTGCGATATTTCCGCCCGTCAACCCATCCAAAATTCGCGCCGCAAACATCAGCCATAGTGAATTAGCTAAACCAAATATCAGCCACGCGCAGGCACTGCCAAAAATGCAGATTAACAGCAATGGCCGCCGCCCATATTGATCCGACAGGCTGCCAAGGATAGGTGCGGAGAAAAATGCCGCAATCGCGTAAAATGTGCTGAGCAAACCAACGCTTAACGCGCTATCGCTAAACCGGCCCACCAAAGCTGGAATAACCGGCACCAAAATCCCAAAACCCAAAACATCCAACAACAACACCGCAAATGCAAATGCCAGGCTAGCCTGGCGCGTTGAATTGGGGAATTGGATGGTCATTATTAAAAGTAAATCTGCGCTAACCATGAATAAAGTTGCAAGCAATAGAATGCTAAATTATCTTATCCTGAGTAGCTTGCATCGCAAGCGTAGCAAAGGATGCTTAACCTGGAGATTCCTCTGGAGCACCCTTCGATATGCCATGCTTTGCATGGCTACTCAGGATGAGGTGATATATTGTAACTAAAATTTTTTAGTATTTGTTGGGCACGTACCACATAGCGTGCCAATAAATCAATCTCAAGGTTAACGAAATCACCTGTTTGCCGCTGTGCCAAATTGGTGTGTTGGATGGTGTGCGGGATAATCATTAAATCGAAAGCAGTATCGCTGACACGGTTGACTGTCAGTGAAATGCCATCCACCACAATTGAGCCTTTAGCCGCAATATAAGGGGTCAACGCTGCCGGTAATTCAATCTGCAAATCCCAGCAACCATCAGCAGCTTCCTGCCATTTTAGTATTCTAGCAACCGCATCCACATGGCCGGTCACAAAATGGCCGCCCAGTTCATCCCCCATACGCAAAGCGCGTTCCAGATTGATCTTATCGCCCATTTTGGCCTGAGCGAAAGTAGTGAGCGCCAATGTTTCAGGCGATAGCTCTACTTCAAATGTATTGTCACCCAACGCCACCACAGTGAGACATGCGCCATTGCAAGCGATGGACGCACCCAGTAGAATACTGGTTGTATCGTAACCCATGCGGATAGTAAGGCGTTTAACTGCATGACCGCTTAATGCGACCAGCTTACCGACATCACTAATCAGACCGGTGAACATTATTCCTGTCCATCCGGCAGCATGTCATGCTGCCCTTGTAAGGCTTTTTGTTGGCGGTCGCGTACCATGAAATTTAGCACCTCCACACCGCCGGCAAAGCCCATGGCAGCATATAAATAGCCGCGTTCGATATGCTGATGCAAACTATCGGCCATCAACATAATTCCAACCAAAATTAAAAACGCCAGTGCTAACATTTTAATCGATGGATGGCGGTGAATAAAATTGCTAACCGGCGTTGTAGCAAACATCATAATACCGATGGCGATAATCACCGCGCCGCCCATGACCGGAATTTCCGTGGCAATTCCCACCGCCGTAATAATGCTATCAATCGAAAATACGATATCGAGCAAGGTAATTTGAATAATCGCCGCCATGAAATTGGTTTTTTTGCGGCTGATTTCGGGTGCCTTGGCCTCCTCCATCATTTCATTAATTTCTTGCACGGCTTTATAAATCAGGAACAAACCACCCGCGAATAATATAATATCGCGCCAGGAAAACCCGCTTCCAGCGACGGTAATTACGGGTTCAATAAGCCTGTTAAGCCAAGCAATAAAAAATAGCAGAATAAGGCGGATTACCATTGCCAGCGCCAAACCGATGAATTGTGCTTTCGGCTGCTGCGGCAACGGCAAACGCGTGGTGACCATGGAAATGACGATGATATTATCAATCCCTAAAACAATTTCGAGGATAGCCAAAGTAAACAGGCTGATCCACGCCGTAGGATCAGTCAATAAAGCAAGTATATGTTCCATTGTGGATATGATAGGCTGGCAAAATGGATCTGCCAATTGATTCACAGCTGGCAGCGGCATTTACCCAGTGGCAACTGGCCTTGCAGCAAGCACGCTTTTCTGCGCACACGCGGCGCGCATATATTCAAGATGTCGCCCAGTTTCTGCAATTTTACAGCAGCCATCAGGGTGAAACACTGTCGCTCACTATATTAGCAAAATTAGAACTGGCGGAGCTGCGCAGCTGGCTGGCTGCGCGCGCCACTGGGGGTTCAATGGCAACCACACGCGCACGTAATCTAGCTGCGCTACGGCATTTTGGCCGTTGGTTGCATACGCACCATGCTCTTCAGCTCAGCGCATTATCGTTAATCCGTTCACCGAAAAAACCGCAAACCATTCCCAAAGCCTTGGAACATCACGAGCTTGATAGTTTATTAAATATACCCGCTACCGGCTGGGAAACTGTGCGTAATCAAGCGCTTTTTATGCTGCTATATGGCGCTGGTTTGCGGATTAGCGAAGTACTTGGCCTAACCCGTGCCGATGCCCTGGCCGATATGCTGACCATCACCGGTAAAGGCGGCAAACAACGCCGCGTGCCATTACTGCCAGGTATCCATACAAATCTAAAAAACTATCTAGCACAATCGCCTTTTGCCAATGACCCGCAAGCACCATTGTTTATGAGTGTGCGCGGCAAACCGTTAAGCCAGGGCGTGGCCCAACAAATCATGCGGAATTTACGTGTGCAGTTTGGCTTGCCGGAACATGCCACGCCGCACGCCCTACGGCACAGCTTTGCCACGCATTTACTGGCTGATGGGGCTGATCTGCGCAGCATTCAGGAATTGCTCGGGCACAGCTCGCTTAGCACCACCCAGCGCTATACCAATGTAAATGAACAGCAATTGCTGGCCAATTACGCCAAAGCGCATCCGCGCGCGCTTAAAGAAAATTAACGGCCAATCGAAGTATAAGAAAAACCGGCGGCGCGAATTTCATCCGGTTTATACACATTGCGCAAATCCACCATCACCGGTTGCTGCATCAAACTTTTTACTTTGCGTAAATCAAGCGCGCGAAATTCATTCCATTCGGTAATCAATACTGCCACATCCGCGCCTTTAATAGCGGCATAGGCATCACTGCACCACGTTACATTTGGCAATAACTTTTCGGCTTCATGCTGGCCAGCCGGATCGTAAGCCTGAATATTGACTCCCGCTGCTTGCAGGGCCGGTATAATATCCAAACTAGGGGCATCCCGCATATCGTCGGTATTGGGCTTAAAGGTTATCCCCAGTACACCCACCGTTTTACCAACAGGGTGATCGCCCAATGCTTTCAATACCCGCTCGGCCATCGCCAGCTTGCGCGCATCATTTGCCTTTACCACATTTTCAACGATGCTGAGATCAATGCCATATTGCTGCGCAGTTTGCACCAAGGCTTTGGTATCTTTGGGGAAGCATGAACCGCCATAGCCTGGCCCCGCATGCAAAAACTTTTTCCCGATGCGGCCGTCGAGGCCAATCCCGCGGGCGACATCTTGCACATCCGCGCCCACCTTTTCGCATAAATCCGCAATCTGATTGATGAAGGTAATCTTGGTTGCCAAAAACGCGTTGGCGGAATATTTGATAATCTCGGCAGTTTCCGGTGCCACTTCCACAATTGGCGTTTCGATTAAATATAAGGGTCTATACAATCGCCGCATGGCTTCCGCCGCGCGTTCCGTTTCCACGCCAATCACCACACGATCGGGCCGCATAAAATCATTAATTGCGGAACCTTCGCGCAAAAATTCAGGATTGGAACACACATCAAAATCAACGTGCGGATTGGTTGCTTTTATAATTCGGGCTACTTCACGGCTGGTACCCACGGGCACAGTTGATTTGGTCACCACCACCGTATAACCCTGCAATGCCTTGGCAATTTGCTCGGCCGCCTGATACACAAAGGTTAAATCGGCATGCCCGTCTCCGCGCCGTGACGGCGTGCCCACCGCAATAAACACGGCATCGGCCTGCCTCACCGCGGTTGCCAGATCAATCGTGAAATCGAGGCGGTTAGCGGCCACATTTTTAGCGACCAGTGCATCCAAACCAGGTTCATAAATTGGAATTTCGCCCCGTTGCAGCATGGCAATTTTTTCGGGCAGGGCATCCACGCAGGTGACATTAAACCCAAATTCGGCCAGGCAAGTGCCGGAAACCAGCCCTACATACCCTGCTCCAATCATCACCACGCGCATAAGATTACCTAAAGCACGTGCTGCTTAACCTCGCAAGATTAAGACTGTTTATTTCAGTAATTTCGACAAATACTTAATACCGGAGTCTTGAATAATGGTCACAATACGGGCGGGGCCATTCAGCTTTTCGATTAAACCAGCAACTACTGCTAAATTACCGCCCGCACTTAGGCCAGGTAGAATGCCTTCAAGCTTGGCACTGCGGCGGCACCAGTCAAACGCCTCCGCATCGTTAAACTGCGCAGCATCATCTACCACACTGAAATCCATACAGGCGGTGATATGGTCTTCGCCCACGCCTTCCACTTGGTACTGGTGAATTTTACTGGGATCAATTGCCCCCGTTTTGAAATGCCAATAATAGCCGGAACCTTGCGGATCAGCCATCAGCACTTTGGTACTGGCATTTTGTTCTTTTAAATATTTGCCCACCCCGCTGATGGTACCGCCCGTGCTACCATTGGTCACAAACCAATCGATTTCACCATGCATCTGCTGCCAGATTTCCGGACCCGTACCCTTGTAATGCGCTTCGGTATTTAACGGATTATCATATTGATTAAGCAAAAATGCGCCGGGGATTTCAGCTGCTAATTGCTTGGCTTTGCTGGCATAATTCTCCGGATCACCATGGCCGGCATCGGTTGGGCACACCACCAATTCAGCCCCCAGCATGCGCATAAAACTTTGCTTTTCCGCGCTCACTTTATCCATTGTGGTTAAAATCACTTTATAACCCCGCCGCACCGCTTGATAAGCAATCGCGGCACCCGTATTACCGGTGGTCGCTTCCACAATCGTCGCATTTGGGTGCAGCAAACCACGCGTTTCGGCATCATCCAAAATATATTTAACAATCCGGTCTTTAATACTGCCCGATGGATTTAGGTATTCGAGCTTCACAAAAACTTCGATCCCCTTATCGTTTTTAAATAATTTGTGAAACGGCACCAGCGGCGTATTGCCGACCTGATCGGCCCAATTAACGGTAGTCATGATATCCTGTAATGTTATTTATAATAGGAAAAGATTAAAACTTGCTTAAGCAGCGCAAAAACAACAGCAACAAAACATCACAATTTAAGATGTGCCATAACTTTATATAAAAAAGCAAATTTAATGCGCAGTCTTTTGCCAATTTAACTGGTCGCCTACGGCAATTCGCTGGGCCGCCGCCTGTCCGCCGTTGATTTCTAGCACATATTTAACCGGATATTGGCTGAGTTGCGGCACTTCATCGCGCGGCTGCCGGTTGGCTTGAATTTCTACCAATTTGCCACTTTGGTCAAAAAATAGCATATCAAGCGGGATCAGCGTATGATGCATCCAGAAACTAACCGTATCGGTGGCAGGCATCACAAACAGCATACCGTGATCGGCCGGTAATTTAATCCGGTCCATGAGGCCCTGTTCTAAAGCATCCGACGTTTCCGCAATTTCAATTTGTAGTTTTAACTTATCGCCAATTTGCGCCGTACCTTGCGTGAATTGCGGATCGCAGGCACCGAGGCCGAATAGTAAAATAAAAGCAACCAATCGCCGCATTGATATCTTTATACATTAAATTTGAAATGCAGAATATCGCCGTCTTGCACCACATATTCTTTGCCTTCTTGGCGCAGTTTGCCGGCTTCGCGTGCTTTCGCTTCGCCGCCCAGGGCTACAAAATCAGCGTAAGCTATCGTTTCCGCTTTGATAAACCCACGTTCAAAGTCCCCGTGGATCACCCCCGCCGCTTGCGGTGCTTTATCGCCAATATGAATGGGCCAGGCACGTGTTTCTTTCGGGCCGGTGGTGAAATAGGTTTGCAGACCGAGCAAGCGGTAACCTTCGCGAATAACCTTGTTCAAACCCGCTTCGGTCAAACCCAAATCGGCTAGAAATGCTGCCTGTTCATCACTGGGCAATTGCGCCACTTCGGATTCAATCGCTGCCGAAATAATCACCATACCAGCGTTTTCAGATTTGGCGCGCGCCGCGACTTTTTCAGTGAGCGCATTGCCGGTACCGGCATCGGCCTCCGCCACATTGGCGATGTATAAAACCGGTTTGCCGGTCAGTAATTGCAAGCGTTGAAAAGCCGTGTTTTCATCTTCATTCAATTTCGGCACTAACGCCCGTGCGGGCACACCATCTTCTAACATTTTTTGAATTTGCTGTAATAGCGATAGTTGAATTTTCGCTTCGCCATCACCCAGCTTCGCTTTTTTCTCAACCCCCGCCACACGCTTGGTGACCGATTCCAAATCCGCCAGCATCAATTCGGTTTCCACCGTTTCCGCATCGCGAATGGGGTCAATCCCTCCTTCTACATGGGTGATATCGCTGCCTTCAAAACAGCGCAGCACATACAGCACCGCATCCACCTCGCGGATATTGGCCAGGAATTTATTGCCCAGCCCCTCGCCGCTGGCCGCGCCGCGTACCAAGCCCGCGATATCCACAAATTCCATCTGCGCCGGAATAATCTTTTCCGAGCCCGTAATGGCACAAACCTTATCTAAACGGGCATCAGGAATAGCGACCCGCCCCACATTCGGCTCAATCGTACAAAACGGGAAATTGGCGGCCTGCGCTGCCTGCGTGGCCGTCAGCGCATTAAACAGTGTCGATTTCCCCACATTCGGCAGCCCAACAATCCCACAATTAAAACTCATACCGCCGATCTAAGCCGAAAACAGCACAAAACGCCAAGAAAGTATTTTACATAGGGTTTGGCATTTGCCATAAAACCTGATGACTATTCAAAAACATTTTAATCCTGTCGAACATTTGTTCTTGCAACTGACTAGCGCATATTATGGTCATTACCATCCAATCGCGGCAGACAGCCCGTTTTACGATAAGGTATTTAATACTTACGAAGTGCCAAACACTGAATTGGATAATTTGAATACCACATTAGTGGTTCAGCCGCATTTACCAACTTTTTGGAATAGCCGGCTTAAAGCCAATATGCTTAAAGATGTTGGTAAACTCTATGCTCTAGGGTTTGATGAAGCACAAATTGCTGTTATTGCAGCTTTACCAACAGATATAGATTTGCGCGAAAACCATTTACCAGGCGAACAATTTGAAAGCTTTTCCTGGTATCAACAAGCGGCTGCGAATAATGCCACCGTTGTTTGTGCCAGTGGCGATATCGGTTTACAAGTAACAACTGCTGATGGTGAGTATGCAGCGCTTTATATGCGTGATGCTGGTGCACCACAAGGCAAAGGCCATACACAAATCCCAGGCGGTATGTATGCAGGTGGTTCATATCAAGCGCATACGCTTGATGAATTACGTGAAGAAAGCTGCCTTGTACAAGTTGAAAAGTTTGGTGATAAGTATGTTCTAGCACCAATTTGGTATGTTTTAGAAGACGAAAAAACGCCACCCAATATGGGAATTTTGGACAACAAAAACTATAAGAAATACACTTTAATAGAATTGAGTAAATGCACAGGTATTGCAGTTGAGGTACTTGAAACGCAAGTTGATTGGGCTGAGCCAAAAACCATGTCTTTAAAACAATTGCCTTCGACCAATCCACAAGGCACCATCAGTGTTAAAGATGGGGTAACTGGTAAAATTTTAGAAGTAGTACATGGCCATGTTTATTATCAACCGCAATGGCGGACGATGTCTTACCAGTATGGTGTTCACGGCGTTTTGAACCAAGTGATGAATTTAGGCGCACCAACCGGGTATCTGCATGTTGACCAAGAATGGGGCCGTGAATTTTGTGCTTATGGTTACAAAGGTAACTTTGTATTGCCAAGCTTAGAAGGAGTTGAACCGCGTTTAACCAGCTGCACTCAGCAATATGTGGATGGAATGCCATTAGTTGTACCGCAATCAAAACCAGATGTTACCGCTGGTCCCCAGCCAGATCAATTAACTAGCTAAGGCATCTATAAAACATTAGTTAAACCCATGGCACATCACCTCACATGCCATGGGCTTTTTTCATTTTAAATGCATGCAACTATTATGGTTAAGGGATTAGCTTAGTTAAAATAAGGCATGTTTGATAGAACTATTCCAGATGCTGAGGCGATTGCCAGTCATTTGGTTTTTGAAAATACTGCCGCCATTGAGCTGTTAACCCGTAAGAATGATCTTATATCTGGCCTGTTGACTACCGGCATTACCCATCCGGTTTTGAGCAGCTTATTATTGGACGAACGGCGCTTAGAACATTTTTTAAATGATCACACCCAGCTGGCTGCGGCGACCGATCCGGTAACGCAATCTGAACAAGTCTATCTTCTAACGCATGATCCGCAAGCCCCAAATATCCGTTACTTTATGGCATTTTATCATTCGGCCCGCCTGGATGCGGATGACGTTAAATCCGGCTGGTTTCCTAGCTTTGTCGGGCGCTTTGATGGTACGCATTTAAAAGCCCATGCCCTGCCGAAAACTGATCTGACAACGCCGGTGTTTATTCGTCCCAACCTAATCAGCTCGGCCACGTTAATAGAGGCAAGCTATACCATTAACCACTATATGCGCATTGGTTTAAAGGATACGACGCAAAAAGACACTGCGCAAAAAGGTAAAGAATTTTATTTGCATTTTTACTGGCCAACGGGGCATTTCGCTAAGCCCGATGCGTTGCCGCGATCAGAATCACGCTCTGGCGTGCTCGGGTTATAAGCAGGCATGGACAAGGTTGCATCCATTATGGTTTGCTAGGCCGGTGCGCTGGCTTGTTTTCCTGACCCTGCTTGTGGCTGCCATGCCTGGCTGGACGGAAGAAGATTACACCGCCAAGCCACAACACGCCTTGGCGATGCATGATGCGCCTGCGCTTCCCAAAAATTTTAATCAGCTGCCTTATGTGAATGCTGATGCGCCCAAGGGGGGCGCTTTGCATGTGGCCGAGCTTGGCAGTTTCGATACGCTCAACCCGTTTAACCTCAAAGGCAAAGCGCCGCCGCAATTGGATTGGACGTTCGACCGGCTGATGGCCCGTAGCTGGGATGAACCATTTACTTTGTATGGCCTAGTAGCGCAATCGGTGGAATTACCCGCCAATCATCACTGGCTGGCCTTTAATTTAAATCCGGCTGCGCATTTCCAAGACGGCACATTGATTACCGCCGCTGATGTGCTGGCCACATTTAACACGCTGAAAACGCAAGGCCGCCCGAATATGCGCGCCATGTATAAACTGGTGGCCGAAGTGCGCGCAACAAGCGCCACACGCGTACTGTTTATTTTCAAACCGGTAGCCGATCCCGAACTGCCGATGATATTGGGGCTGATGCCCGTGCTATCCGCTAAAAATTTAGCGGCCATTGATTTTAATAAAACTACGCTGGCGGCATTGATCAGCAGTGGTCCCTATAAAATAGCGGTTGCCGATGCGGGCCGCCGGTTAATTCTGCAGCGCGATCCAAATTATTGGGGCCAAAATTTAGCATTCAATCGCGGTCAGTATAATTTTGATAGCGTTGAGGTGAGTTTTTACCGCGATGAAAACATGGCGCATACGGCGTTTAAAGCCAAAGCCTTGGACTGGTGGCGAGAGCTGAACCCCATTCGCTGGCTGAACGGTTACCATGTGCAAACGGCTAATACGGATCAGTTAATCCGTAAAGAATTGGTCGATCAAAAACCGGCCGCGTTGCGCGCCATCGTGTTTAATACCCGCGAGCCGTTATTTCAGGAGCTGCATGTGCGGCAAGCCTTGCGCCTGGCTTTTGATTTCGACAGCTTTAATCAACAGGTTTTTGGCGGCACGCAGGCGCAGGCCAATTCGATTTTTGCCAAATCGGCGCTATCCGCCAATAGTTGGCAACCCGAAAAAGACCCGCGAGCGGCGATAAAACAGGCGCAAGCTTTGCTTGAAACCGCCGGTTGGCAGTGGAATGAAAAAGATAAAAGCTGGCAAATCCCACACGGTAAAGCCGAGTTTGAATTTCTGTTCAATAGTGTGGCGGATGAAAAACTGGGGTTATATTTGCGCGCCAATCTGGCCAAGCTTGGCATTCCGTTAAAAATTAAACGCGTGGATAGCGCCGAATATAGCGGCCGTTTAACCCGTTTTGAATTTCAGCTGACACCCGTTATTTGGGCCTCATCATTATCACCAGGCAGTGAGCAATTGGTGTATTGGGGTAGCCAAGCAGCCGAGTTACCAGGCAGCCGTAATTACGCCGGTATCAAATCACCCAAGATTGATCAATTGGCCAGTGATTTAAATAATGCCAAAAATGCAGATGATCTAATTCAACGTGCCCGTAAGTTAGACATGGCGGTAATGGCTGGCGCATATTTCATTCCGCTTGATTACTCACCGGCTGACCGTATTGCTTATTGGCAGGATAAAATCAGCTGGCCGGAAAAGGTTCCTGCTTATGGCACAGTCCTCGAAAGCTGGTGGGCTAAATAATTGTCATCCTCGACCGCAGGTCGGGGATCCGCCTTTAAAAAGCCTGCAACGCAGGCCGCATCGAACCATCGATCCCCAGCGCTGCGCGCTGAGGATGACAAAACTTAATTACCGGCGTCCAGCTTCGGCGCGTTGCAACGCTTGCTGTAATTCTGTGCCTTCGGCCAATGGTGAATTGGTGCGGTAAATCAACTCTTGCGGCTTGGTATTGCTGCCATAAACCAGCAAATTATCCGCCGTTTTTTCCTGCACCAAAGCGCCAGATAGTGATACCCCGCCGTATAAACCAGCCGCTTTGCCAAACGCGTACATATCAGCATTGGGCAGTTTCGCGGCAGTGGCGGCTTGCAAGCCTTTACCGACCGGCCCAACTGCCACGCTGACATCGGCACCGAGTTTCATGCTGTTGCTGAAAATCGATTTCAACGCTTTATCCGTCATAATTGTGAAAATAAGTTCGGAAGATTCGCCGCCGATTTGCAAACCGGCGCTCACACCGGTCACTTTATAAAATAGCGGCACACCCCAGCTGCCACCGCCATTCAAAATTAACGCATGCGCTGCCCAACCAGTGGTTAGGCTGGTTTGCGGGCCAAGTTGTTCCGTTTGAATAGGCTGCAACGGCGCAGGTTGCGCAATCGGCGCATTATTTTGGGCCGGCGGCGTATAAGCCGGTGCCACATTATTACTACCCGCCATAGTGCTGGTGCGAACCATTAAAATCGCATCGCCATATTCGCCGCCAACAATAAATGCGCCTTTGTATAAACTTGGCACAATCAAAACGGCTTTCGCGCGTTTCAAATAATCGTGAAAAGTATCATATTCAGGATCAAGCGCCAGCTTGTTAACGGTCGCCGTGGCTTCACTCAGATCCTGCCGCTGTTCGATCATCGAACGGTCCATATTGCTGGCACAGCCAATCAAACCAAAAGTAAGGACCAAGGAGAACATCCAGTTACGATTCATGCTAATAACTTAGCGCTGATTACACTGTGAACCCAAGTGGATTAAAATTAATTATTCATAAGTCCGGTTCATGGCGATCAACCGCCACAGTTTTTTGGCGGCATCTGCTTCAGCACGGTGATCAATACGGGTGAGTGATAAATTCAAGATTTGTAAATTTAATGCGCGTTCCGGATCCAGTCCCAACGCATGCCCCACTGCCGCGCGGATCACCCCACCATGCCCAACCATCACAATATCCTGCCCCATATATTGCGCGGTTAAATCGTCAATGGCGGCGGCCACGCGGGCACAGACTTGCGCAAAACTTTCCCCATTCGGCGGCACTTCATCGGCAAAACAGGCCCAAAACGGATTTTGCGGCAAACCCGCTGCAGCCCGCTGCTGATAAAAGTCGGTCCACCGCTGCCCTTCCCAATCGCCGTGATTATGTTCCAGCAATTCGGGATGCACCTGCAAATCCGGTTGCCCTAAATGACCATCCGCATCCGCTGCCAAAATCGCTTCCGCCGTTTGCCTAGTCCGCTGCAAAGGTGAAATAAACCAGGTGGCAGCAGCCGGCAGATTGCGCGCCAGCTGCTTAAATTGCGCAGTATCGCTGCAATCGCACGGCAAATCCCGCCGGCCATACATGGTATGATCCGGATTAATCACCGGCGCATGCCGCACCCACCACCAGCGCGTGGTGACGGTCATCGCTTGTCATCCTCAACGAAGCAAAGAGCAGTTGAGAATCCAAACATAATCAGCTTTTTGGATCCCCACACTGCGCGCGAGGATGACAATAAGGTCATTTTAGTAACTCGCGTAAATTCGCGGCCAGCGTGCCATTCATTTCCTCACGCTGCAAAGCAAACGCGATGTTGGCGGTTAGCCAGCCGATTTTATCGCCGCAATCATAGCGTTGGCCCTGATAGCGGAAACCGTAAAACGGCTGTTTTTCAGCCAGCATTTTCGCCAGCGCATCGGTCAGCTGAATTTCGCCGCCTGCCCCGGCCACCGCATTATTTAAATGGCCGAACACTTCCGGCTGCACGATATAGCGGCCGATAATTGAAAGCGTCGAGGGTGCATCTTGCGGATCCGGTTTTTCGACCACGCCGCGCATTTTGGCCAGGCGGCCATCATCGCTCTCCACATCCAGAATGCCGTAACGGTTGGTGTGTTCGCGCGGCACTTCGGTGACCGCCAGCAGATTGCCGCCCACTTCGGCATACACATCCATCATCTGCGCCAGGCAGGGCCGGTCGGCCAGTACCACATCATCCGGCAGCAAAATCGCAAAGGGTTCATTGCCAATCACATGCCGCGCGCACCAAATGGCATGGCCGAGGCCGAGCGGCTGATATTGCCGCGTGAAATATAAATGGCCGGAGCCAATATCGGTGCCTTCCTGCAACTGCTTTAAAATTTCACTTTTGCCGCGCTGAATTAGCGTTTCATAAAGTTCCGGATGCAAATCAAAATGGTCTTCCAACACGTCCTTGCCGCGGCTGGTAACAAATACAAATTCTTCAATCCCCGCCGCCTTGGCCTCCTCCACCGCATATTGAATTAAGGGCTTATCGACCAGCGGCAGCATTTCTTTGGGCATCGCCTTGGTCTGCGGCAAAAACCGCGTCCCCAAACCCGCTACTGGCAAAACCGCTTTCCTAACCGGTGCAAACTTCATGAATTCGCTTTAACGGTTTCTGTGTGAAATGTCATATAATGTGTTATCATTTTATCTGAAATTGTCTTAGTATATTGTTTTTAAAGGTTTCAAATGAGAATTCTGATCTATATTTGCACAATTGCAATTATCATAAACTTGGCACCGTTAGCTTATGCCCAAGCGGTTGTAGATCTGCCGACGGATATATCCTATGTAACCTATAAACTTAAAGCTAAGGATTGGATTGGTAAACATATACGTGTGCGGGGACAATTTACTGAAGCAAACTGGGAGTTAGCCGATCCAAAACAGCCTAAACAGCCATTCATAATTTCCGCTTTTTCTATTCCCAATGAGGATGGTAATTATGCCCAAGAATCTGGTATGTCAATTCTTGGATATGGTTCACTTTTTGTGAAACATAAAATAAATAATTCCAGATTATTCAACGATAGAAAAGATGTGATTATCGAAGGAATTGTGCGCGCTTTTCCAGATAAGCAACCAAACGGTGCTGCAGATAACAAATCTTCTGGGGATGATGCCCATAACCAAAAAGCAAACCCTAAATTAAATTGGCTAGAATATGAATTCCTTCAAACCGATTGTTGTGTAAGCGATATTATTAGCTATCCCTTTTATATCGAATTAACTGGCATTAAACTTACAAAGCGTAAATAATATTTTCTATGTTGTTTCATAAGCGTGACTATGAACAGGCAAATGTTTTGATAACCAAATTCGCCAATTTAATTTCGATGTTACAAGTTTTTGAATTGGTTGTACTGGGGCAAAATACTGGCTGGCTAGGGCTTCGGCTGCCAATTGCCCGCTGTTTAAATAGGCGTGATGGCTATCGGGGTGGTGCATAAAAGCGTTATTGGCGGCCACCCAGCGGCCATGGACTGGTTGTTTTAACACCTGCGCGCAGGCTGCATCGCACACCACCAACACATGCGGCGCGGCCAGCAAACCTGCCAGCTGATAAGCATGATTGATTAAACCGATTTGCGTTTGCGTGGCCTGGGCGCGCGCCATATCGTTATAAGGTTGCTGTTCGCAAAGCTGTAACTGGCCTTGCAAAATAATCTGCATTTTTTTGACCGCCGCATTTTTGGCCAGTTTTTTCACAAATTGTGCCCGCCATTTTGCGTAAGACATATGTTGCCAAGCCGGTTTGGCGGTGTTTTTGCGAACAAAAAGTGGTTGAATATTCATAGGTTGCTCACTGGTGAATCTAGATGCATCATGTTTAAATTATGTTACAAAAAAGGCAATATGTTTAAATTATGTTTGAAATATGCTTTTGGGCCTTGCTTGACCGGCTTTGCGTAAATGCCGCACAATTCGGGTAATGAACGCAACCCTGCAACCCTGGCATCCCGATAGCTGGCGGCACAAACCGGCTGTGCAATTGCCGGAATACCCAGATGCGGCTGCTTTAAAAGCTGTGGAGGCGCAGCTGGCCCAAATGCCGCCGTTGGTGTTTGCCGGGGAGGCGCGTAGCCTGCAAACCGCGCTGGCCAAAGTCGCCGCCGGACAAGGTTTTTTACTGCAAGCCGGTGATTGCGCGGAAAGCTTCAGCGAATTTTCGGCCACCAATATCCGCGATACCTTTCGTGTGATTTTGCAAATGGCGATTGTACTGACTTTTGCTGCCGGCGTGCCCGTAGTAAAAGTGGGGCGCGTGGCAGGGCAATTCGGCAAACCGCGCAGCGAGCCGGTTGAGACCATCAACGGCATCACCCTGCCGGTTTATAAAGGCGATAATATCAACGGTACGAATTTCACGCCCGCATCACGCATTCCCGATCCGCAACGCATGCTGCAGGGCTATCACCAATCCGCCGCTACGCTAAACCTGCTGCGCGCCTTTGCCAACGGCGGTTATGCCGATCTGCACCGCGTGACCGGCTGGATGCTGGATTTCGTCGCCAATTCCCCCGCGCAGGAACGGTATCAGGCGCTCGCCAACCAAATTCAGGAAGCGCTAAATTTTATGGCTGCCTGCGGCATCACCTCCGAAAGTACACACCAAATCCGCAGCACGGAATTTTACACCAGCCATGAAGCGCTGTTGCTGCAATATGAAGAGGCGCTGACCCGGCGCGATAGCACCAGTGGCGATTTTTACGCCGTGAGCGGCCATATGCTGTGGTGCGGCGAACGTACGCGGCAACCTGATGGCGCGCATATTGAATACCTGCGCGGCATTCATAACCCCATCGGCGTGAAATGCGGCCCGAAGATGAGCGGTGAAGATGTACTTGGCCTAGCGCGTATTCTAAATCCGAATAATATTCCTGGCCGCTTAACCCTATATGCCCGCATGGGCGCGGATAAAGTCGCCGATACCCTGCCGCCATTGTTGGAAGCGACCAAACGCGAAGGTCTGAATGTCGTTTGGGCCTCCGACCCCATGCATGGCAACACCTATAAAACCGATGACGGCTATAAGACCCGCCCGTTCGACCAAATTCTAGCCGAAGTGCGCGGCTTCTTCGCCGCCTGCCGCACAGTCGGCGTTCACCCCAGTGGCATGCATGTCGAACTGACCGGCCAGGATGTCACCGAATGCGTCGGCGGCGCGCAGGCGATTTCCGAACACGACCTCTCCAACCGCTATCACACCGTCTGCGATCCTCGGCTAAATGCCAGCCAAGCGCTTGAATTAGCGTTTCTGGTGGCTAAGGAATTAAAGCAATAACTAGTACCGTCATTCCGGCGAAAGCCGGAATCCAGTAGTTAACAAATGTCATGCGCAGCATAACTCAAAACGCATTATTTTGTGCGCCGTTAGCGCGTTTATTGGTCACTAGATCCCGATTTTCATCGGGATGACGCTACTCCCGCAGCGTATCCAGAAACTCGTTGAAATCGGCAGCTTCGCGGAAGTCTTTATAAACGGAGGCGTAGCGGACATAAGCGACTTGGTCAAGCTCGGCCAAAGCCAGCATGACCAGCTCGCCAATTTTCGGGGTGGCGATATCGGTTTCGCCGGAGGATTCTAGCTGGCGGGTGATGGAATTCACCACACGGTCGATCTGCTCTTCCTCCACTGGGCGTTTACGCAGCGCGATTTCCAGCGAGCGGCGCAGCTTGTCGCGCTCAAACGGCGCTTTATCGCCATTCGATTTAATCACGGTCAGATCGCGCAATTGCGCGCGTTCAAAGGTTGTAAACCGCGCCGTGCATTCATCACAATGCCGCCGCCGCCGAATGGCCGCCCCATCCTCGCTCGGCCGGCTGTCCTTCACCTGAGTATCCGAATGGCCACAAAACGGACAACGCATGCGGAGCAGTATATAGGTTTTCAACTTACAAATCACGCTAAAGATTGAATATTTCGTTTACTTAATAACTAGCCAATGCTAATTTATATTATTGTTATTTAACACATTGAGAATAAAATGACCGAACAATTAGTTGATTTAAAATATTGTGAATGGATTTTAGGCATTCTTAATAAGCCTGAAGTAATGTATGGCCCCAATACACGCCAAAAGATTGATGGCTACAGGTCTCGTAAACAAGCGATGCTTTACCGTTCAATCTATTATCCACATGTTTTTCTAAATACTTCATTTAAATTAGCTTTTACAGCTCAAGAACAAATTTACCATCCACTAAATTTTTATATAGATTTATATAAAGGCTTTTTCAAATCTACCGATCCTCAAGTAATTAGAAACAAACATGTTGCAGCTGATCAAGGTATCCCAAGACTTATTAAAGAAATGCCCACAGAAATGCAGGTTGAATTTACAAGCCAATTGATACCCGTCATCATGGAAGTATCTACCGCTTCGGAAGCGCCATCGCCCGTTATCGGCTGGGCTTTAAATCGCCGGGAATTTTCTCAAACATTGACATCTGAAGAAACTGAAAACTGTTTACGGCAATTAGCCAATCACTCCAACGAAAAAGTAAGAATTTCTTTAGCTAACAGATTTGGTTTTGGAAATTTGTATAACAACGCTGGACAAGGCCATCCGCGCACTGAATTTATTAATCGCTTATTGCGTCATTTGCTTGCAGATCCAAGTGACATAGTTGTATTAACCACTGTATCACGGGCAAAGTATGCACTTGAAGAGTCAACAGTTTCAAATGCAGTTTTCAATCATCCCTGCGGGCCTCACTTCCCAAGTGAGATTGTTAGTGTTTTACAGCAATATTATCCAGATATTGAACCTGATACCTGGATGGAAGGACCTGTAAAACCGGCAAAAGGTATAAAAACTTATCGGTTAGCGCCAACTGCCGATATTTAGGTGGAATGTAAATATTAGAATACCTAATTATAATCTGTGTCTCTCACCCATATTCGCATTCGCGGGGCGCGTGCCCATAATTTGAAGAATGTTAGCCTCGATTTGCCGCGCGAGCAGCTGGTGGTACTGACCGGCCTGTCCGGCTCCGGCAAATCATCGCTCGCCTTTGATACGATTTATGCGGAAGGCCAGCGCCGCTATGTTGAAAGCCTGTCGGCCTATGCGCGGCAGTTTTTGGACATGATGCAAAAACCGGATGTTGATAGCATCGAAGGGCTGAGCCCGGCCATTGCGATTGAGCAAAAAACCACCTCCCGCAACCCGCGTTCCACGGTCGGCACCGTCACCGAAATTTACGATTACCTACGCCTGCTATTCGCCCGCATCGGCGTGCCTTATTCACCCGCCACCGGCCTGCCGATTGAGTCGCAAACGGTTAGCCAGATGGTTGACCGGATTAAAGCGATGGGTGACGGCAAACGTCTATATCTTCTCGCCCCCATCGTGCGCGGGCGCAAGGGCGAATATAAAAAAGAGCTATTGGGCTTGCAGAAAAAAGGCTTTCAGCGCGTGCGCTTGAACGGTCAGCTTATTGAGATTTCGGAAGCGCCTGCCATCGATAAAAACAAAAAACACAATATAGATGTAGTGGTCGACCGTTTGGTGACCGGCGATGATCTCGGCAACCGCCTGGCCGATTCCATCGAAACTGCACTGAACCTGGCCGAAGGGTTAATGTATGTGCTGGATGCCGATACGGCGGAAGAAACCCTTTTCAGCAGCAAATTCGCCTGCCCCGTTTCGGGTTTTACGATCAGCGAAATTGAACCGCGCATTTTCTCGTTTAACTCGCCGCATGGCGCTTGCCCGAAATGCAATGGCCTGGGTGCCGAACTCGAATTCAGCGAAGATTTGGTGGTGCCCGACCATACGCGCAATTTGCGCGATGGCGCCATCCACGCCTGGGCCACTGCCACCACCGGCACCAGCAGCTGGTATATGGGCGTGCTGGACAGCCTGGCCAAGCATTATAAGCAATCAACCACCAAACCGTGGAGCGAGCTGCCGGATAGTTTCAAAAAAGCCGTGCTCTACGGCACCGGCCGCGAGGTCATCGCCATTCGCTATCAGGGCGAAGCAAGCATGTATAACACCAACAAACCGTTTGAAGGCGTCATACCTAACCTGCAACGCCGCTGGTTAAATACCGATAGTGAAAATCAACGTGAAGATCTCAGCCGCTTTCAAATCAGCAAACCTTGTTCAAGCTGCCACGGCTACCGCCTGAAACCTGAACCATTAGCCATCAAAATTGCTGGCCAACATATCGGCCAAGTGACCGAACTCAGCATTCGCAAAGCGGCAGAATGGTTTAAAGAATTAGGGCCAAAGCTCAGCAAAAAAGATACCTCGATCGCCGAACGTATTTTGAAAGAAATTAACGAACGGCTGCATTTCTTAAACAATGTCGGCCTCGATTACCTCACGCTGGCGCGCGAAGCAGGCACGCTATCCGGCGGTGAATCGCAGCGCATTCGCCTCGCCTCGCAAATCGGCTCCGGTCTCACCGGCGTGTTATATGTGCTCGATGAACCTTCGATCGGTTTGCATCAGCGCGATAACGACCGGTTGCTCGAAACCCTCAAACATCTGCGTGATCTCGGCAACACGATTATCGTGGTGGAGCATGATGAAGATGCCATCCGCATCGCCGATTATGTCGTTGATATGGGCCCCGGCGCGGGCGTGCATGGCGGCGAGGTAGTGTTTGCGGGTACGCCGGCCGATTTGCTGAAAAGCAATTGCGAAACCGCGCAGTATCTAAATGGTACTAAAGAAATTGAAATACCCGCCGCGCGGCGCGGCGCCAAGCATGGCAAATATCTCGAGCTCATCGGCGCGACCTCCAACAACCTGCAAGATGTCGATTTGGCCATCCCGCTCGGCACGCTGACCTGCATTACAGGCGTGTCGGGTTCCGGCAAATCCTCGCTGGTCATTGAGACATTATACAAAGCCGTGGCGCGAGAACTCATGGGCACCTATGCCACGCCCGGCGAATACCACGCCATCAAAGGCATGCACCATCTGGACAAGGTGATTGATATCGACCAGGCCCCCATTGGCCGCACGCCGCGCAGCAACCCCGCCACCTATACCGGCGCGTTCACACCGATCCGCGATTGGTTTGCGGGTATGCCGGAAGCCAAGGCGCGCGGTTATGGGCCCGGGCGGTTTTCGTTTAATGTAAAAGGCGGGCGCTGTGAAGCGTGCCAGGGCGACGGCGTCACCAAAATCGAAATGCATTTCCTGCCGGATGTGTATGTGACCTGCGACCAATGCGCGGGCAAACGCTATAACCGCGAAACCCTGGAAGTCACCTTCAAGGAAAAATCCATCGCCGATGTGCTGGCGATGACCGTGGCCGAAGGCGCGGAATTTTTCGCCGCCGTGCCCAGCATTCGCGATAAATTGCGCACGCTGAACGAAGTGGGTTTAGGTTATATCCAAATCGGCCAGCAGGCCAATACGCTGTCAGGCGGCGAAGCGCAGCGCGTGAAATTGGCCAAGGAACTTTCCCGCCGCAGCACTGGCCAAACCCTGTATATTCTGGATGAACCCACGACAGGTTTGCATTTCGCCGATATCGCCAAATTGCTGCAGGTGCTGCAACGCCTCGTCGAAACCGGCAATTCCGTGGTGGTGATCGAACACAATCTCGATGTCATCAAGGTCGCCGACCACATCATCGATATCGGCCCCGAAGGCGGCGACCGCGGCGGCACGGTAGTGGCAGCGGGAACACCGGAAGAAGTGATTAAAGTGGCGGCGAGTTATACGGGGAGATATTTGAAACCGTATTTAGAGAAGGCGAAAAGTAATGCTTCGGTCAAAGCTGCTGGCAAATCAAAACCCGAAAAGCCTATTAAAGCCAAAGCCGCCTCATCACCACTTGCCAAACCCACCAAGAAACCACGCGGCAAAAAAGCCGCTTAGAAACCTGGAGTATTTGGATCAACCTTACTTTTGACAATAATTTCAAAATCATCTGTAATAGGCGCACTAGGTTCTACAGCATCTATAGATTTAATAAGCCTTGGATTAATATCGAAATCATCTATAGGTGTTCTGCTTTCAAGACGACGTGGGTTTAAGGGCGGCCATGCCTCAACTAAGATTGCATCTTCGGGAAGCGGCCTTTCATTTACGGCATCTACTTTATCTTCCCTTTTACATAAAGGATTCTGATCCCCAGAAAATCTATCGATTAATGCTTTTATCGCTTGTTCCATCCAAAAATTCTACTTTTGCAAGTATTTAATTTCAATAAAAATATTTGATTATAATAACTGTCATCCCGGGCTTGCCCCGGGATCCAAAGCAAATAAAGCGCAGCATAGCTGCACAGTTTTTATTATAGATCCCGGATCAAGTCCGGGATGACAGTTTAGTTTAGTTGTGGATATAAATCTTCCCAATCCGGATTGCTTTGGCAAATCAATTCAATTTTCCACCGGCGTTGCCAGTTTTTGATTTGTTTTTCCCGGGCAATCGCTGCTTCGATTTGATCATACACTTCATACCACACCAAATTTTTGACACTATATTTCTTGGTAAAGCTATCTGCCGCACCCGTTTTATGTTCATAAACACGGCGTATTAAATCGTTGGTTACGCCATTATATAGCGTGCCGTTTTTGCCGCTGGCGAGCATATAGACGTAATAAGCCACCAGCATTTATTAACCGGAAACGGGATTTATTTAAAGCGCGCTACGCGCATATATTTGCTTTGGATCCCGGGGCAAGCCCGGGATGACAGTGAAAAACGTGACAGATTTATAGCCTTTAGTTATTGCTAGTTATTATGAATTTTGCGGCCAATTACCCTTACCGTTCCCATACCTGCGGCGCGTTGCGTAGTAGCGATGTGGGCAAAACTGCGCGGCTATCCGGCTGGGTGCATCGGAAGCGGGACCATGGGCAGTTGTTGTTTATTGATTTGCGCGATACGTATGGCATCACCCAGATTGTGGTGGATGAAAGCAGCCCGCATTTTGCGGCGCTGACGGCTTGCCGCGTCGAATCCGTGATTTGCGTGACCGGCGAAATTATTGCGCGCACACCCGAAACCGTGAACAGCAAATTGGCCACTGGTGAAATTGAATTAAAAGTTAGCGAATACGAATTGCTGTCCGCCGCCGATGTGGTGCCGTTGCAGGTGAATAGCGATGAAGATTATGGTGAGGATGTACGGCTGCGTTACCGTTTCCTCGACCTGCGGCGCGAGAAAATGCAGCGCAATATCCGCCTGCGCTCGGCCGTGATTGCATCGATGCGCCAGCGCATGATTGCGCAGGGGTTTACCGAATTTCAAACGCCGATCCTGACCGCATCATCGCCCGAAGGCGCACGCGATTTCCTCGTGCCCGCGCGCATGCATCCCGGTAAATTTTACGCACTGCCG
This sequence comes from Alphaproteobacteria bacterium, assembly GCA_965246945.1. Taxonomy (GTDB): domain Bacteria; phylum Pseudomonadota; class Alphaproteobacteria; order UBA11073; family UBA11073; genus CBDFFW01. The sequence continues at coordinate 753,103 of CBDFFW010000001.1, read as the reverse complement.
CAAGCGCCGCAGCAGTTTAAACAATTGCTGATGATGGCGGGCTTCGACCGCTATTTCCAAATCGCCCCCTGCTTTCGCGATGAGGACAGCCGCGCCGACCGCTCCCCCGGCGAATTTTATCAGCTCGATTTCGAAATGTCGTTCGTGACGCAGGAAGATGTGTTCCAAACCATCGAACCCGTCTTGCGCGGTATCTTTGAGGAATTTGCCGATGCCAGCGGCACGAAAAAAGCCGTGACGCAAGGCGCGTTTCCGCGCATCGCTTACGATGAATCTATGCTGAAATATGGCAGCGACAAACCGGATTTACGCAACCCGCTGATTATCACCGATGTGACCGCTGTGTTCCAACGCGACGATGTTACCTTTCAAGCGTTCAAAGGCGTGATCGCCAAGGGCGGCGTGGTGCGTGCCATCCGCGTGCCGGACGTGGCCGACCAGCCGCGCAGCTTTTTTGATAAGCTCAACGATTGGGCCAAAGGCGAAGGTGCGGTTGGGCTTGGCTATATCGTATTTGAAGAAAAAACTGAATTAGATGAAAATGATAAAATTGTTTTAGCCGGCATGCATGATAATGGTAGTACATATGATGCAAGTGATTATCTTGCCGCCAAGCCAATTATTGGCAAAGGGCCGATTGCTAAATTTATCCCCGAGGCAGCCATGCAGCAATTGCAGCAAGCCTGCGGTGCGTCGGCAGGCGATGCCGTTTTCTTCAGCTGCGATCAGCCCTTAAAAGCGGCAAAATTTGCCGGCTTGGCGCGCACGCAAATCGCCAAAACGCTCGACCTCATTGCCAATGATAAATTCGAATTCTGCTGGATTGTCGATTTTCCGATGTATGAACTGGATGAGGCGACTAATAAAATCGATTTCAGTCATAACCCGTTTTCGATGCCGCAAGGCGGCTTGGATGCGTTGGAAAATCAGGATCCACTGACCATCAAAGCGTATCAATATGATATCGTGTGCAATGGCGTGGAATTATCTTCTGGTGCCATACGTAACCATTTGCCGGCTGTCATGTATAAAGCGTTCGCCATTGCCGGTTATGCACCGGAAGTGCTCGAAGAACGTTTCGGCGGCATGCTCTCGGCCATGAAACTCGGCGCCCCGCCGCATGGCGGCTCGGCCCCTGGTGTCGACCGCATTGTAATGCTGCTGGCCGATGAACCCAATATCCGCGAAATCATCGCCTTCCCGCTCAACCAAAAAGCCGAGGATTTGATGATGCAAGCGCCCTCCCCGGTCGACCCGCTGCGGCTGCGCGAACTCAACATCAAATTATCCGATAGCGTGGCCAAGCAAATGGGCCAAGGCAAAGTAGCTTAATCATGCTTAGCATCATGACCGACCAGCAATATATTCGCCGCTTGCTGATTACGATCGGTATTGGGGCAATTGTGTTATTACTTTGGCAGGTCAGCAGTATTGTGTTGTTGATTTTCGCCGCAGTGCTGATCGCCATTATTCTGCACAGTATTTCGGATCCCATTCAACGCCATTTAGGCCTGTCGCAACGCTGGGCGCTGGTGTTATCTATCCTTCTAATTGTCACCGCGTTCAGCCTTACCTGCTGGCTATTCGGCAATATTATCAGTCATCAGGTCGTGAGTTTAAGCGAGCGTATTCCGGCCGCGTGGGAAGCTTTAAAAGCGCGCCTGAACATGTCTGAATTTGGCCAAAACATATTGGAGCAAACGCAGAATATCGAAAGTCCAGGCTTGGCACCTGGCGTGGCTTCCAGCATATCGCTGGCCGCGTTTTCTGTTTTTGGCAGCTTGGCACATTTTATCATCGCCTTGGTGGGGGGCATTTTTATCGCCGCCCAACCGCAATTATATAGCAAAGGTTTCCTGCAGCTTATCCCGCCTAACACCAGACCGCGCATTGCGGAAGCAATGCAGCATAGCGGCCGCGCTTTACGTTTATGGTTTGTGGCCAAGCTGATTTCAATGCTGTGTATTGGCGTATTAATTTCGATTGTATTGCTGATTATCGGCGTGCCATCGGCCCTGGCACTGGGTTTACTCGCCGGTTTGGGTGAATTCGTACCTTATATTGGTATATTATCTGCCACCTTGCCAGCCTTGCTATTGGCCGTGCAGCAAGATCCCCATATGCTGCTATGGGTTATCGCCGGTTATGTGGCCGTGCAGCAGTTCCAAGGCAATGTGGTCATGCCATTGGTCCAACAACGCATGCTAGAACTACCGCCCGCGCTCACGATTTTTTCGTTGGCAACACTTACCCTGCTCTTTGGTTTTATCGGGTTGTTATTGGCTGAGCCGCTCACCGTGTTTTGCTTTGTACTGGTTAAAAAATTATATGTGCGCGATACGCTGGGCGAGGTAACGCAAATCCCAGGCGAGACTACATAATATGCAACTATTTAAATGCTCGCAAAATCATAATTTTTTACTTTATGTATTGATAAATGAAACAATATTCTAAATGTTTAACAGCTTTGGCATGCGCCAGTTTAGGGTTAATCGCCGGCTGCCAGCCATCAAAAACTTTGCCAAAAGCAAAACCGGCGTTGGTTACAGCAACTGCACCTGTTGTACCCCAAGAATTTGGGACTTTAAACCAAACCAATATTTATATTCACAAACATATCAGCGATCGAAAAATTTCTGCTCTAAAACGCGCAGCAAGCACAAATTATTTCTTGGACAATGCATCTGATGAAATTATTGCTCAGTTGAACATGCCTGAAATAGCCGATTTATATGAGGGATTGACTGATGCAATACCTGATTTAGATGCATATAAATTATTTTCAAAAACGATTGGAAATTCAGCGGCGAAAAGACAGTTGAAAAATTTTGGAGCTGTTCAATCGAGACAGCTTGTTAAAGCTTATATTAAGTTAGGGCAAGCCAATATAAAAGTAGATCCAACAACCGAAATCCGCTTTACCCGAACAGCTGATCGGTTTTGTAATCAATACACCAACACAAAATCTTATGCTGAGTTTCAAAACGCTTACACAAATTTCATGCGCTATCCAGATGAATTTAAAAAAGACGAAAATAAAATGGCGTTTTTTAAAAGAATAAAAGCAATGTTGCAATATAATGTAGATAATCTATTTGATTATCACATAAATTCTTTAAAATTCAAAAGCGCAGAGAAAAATATTTTGGGAGCAACGTTAATGGCTTATTCCCCAGCCACCAACACATTTGAAGTAAATGCGACCACGTTCCAAGATAATTTTTTCAAAACAAAAGGTTATGTTTTTTCATGGCAAGCAGCACGCGCAAGTTATCACGAAAGCTTACATTATTATTTTAATCAAAAATATTTTAGCAAGAATCAGAAACAAAAATTTGAAAATGGGGATGAGAAAAATTTAGCGCGCGTTTTAGCTCGGAATAATCACTATTCATTCACAGTTTATAAATTATGCCGCGATGGTTATGGCGATCAAATAGCTGCTTATCAAGCCAACCCTGAAGAAAAGCTAGCGATCTATTGGGGCAATGTATTTGCCCAAAAATATCAGCAGGCCCATCCTTTGGAGGAACAATATGAATTAAAAGTGCCCAGCCGCCGCGTTTTCATCTTGGGCTTTTAAACCAGACGCTTAAACCCTAAAAACTCTCCCCGTGGCAATACATCCTCCAGCATTTCGATGGCCACATGCATGGTGGTGGCGTTGGCGTGCAAAATAGTTTCGCTATCCAACATAATTCCCACATGGCCATGCCAAAAAGCCAGATCGCCGCGTTGCGGTTGCGTGACCGGTTCACCCAATTCCGCCCATTGCATATCGCTATCGCGCGGGCAGATATAACCGGCGGCTTGCAAGGCCACCTGGATCAAGCCGGAACAATCAATCCCCTGCACCGTTTTACCGCCCCATAAATAAGGCGCATCCAGAAAACGCAGCGCGTTCTGCACATAATCCGGCATCAGCTGAAACAAAGGGCCGATATGGGAGGTATAAATCCAGCCGCCATAAGCTTCGGCCCAGCGCACATCGGCGGTATAATCCCGCACGGTCACATGCGCGCCAAATGGCAGCCAGCGGCTGGGCTGCGTTTTCATATCCGGCACAGGGTACAAGTAGGTGCCGAGCGCCTGCACCACATGCGTCATGCGCAGCCAGTCACCATAATGGAAAGCGGTGCTGGCAATGTACCCCACATACCCATCGCGCTGCAATTGCACCCAGGCCCAGCCATCTTTATCTTCAAACACTTGCAGGGCTTCGCTGTAAAAAGCTTGGGTGCTGGTGGGCGCGGCAGCATCCGGCGCAGTGCGCAGGGAAATAACTGGCAGAATGATTTTTCCTTTGCGGCCATGTACAAATTGTTCGGCGGCCACGCGGCCCTGTAATTCCTGATTGGCAATATCCGGCCGAAAGGCATGCAGGCGCGGGTTAAGATCAGAACGCATTGGTATGATTGAATATCATACTCAATCGCCTTAAAACAATACCGATCAGCGTCATGCCAACCGAATGTTTATATTTTCTCTTCAGCCAGTTAAGTGCCCAGGCGCAAATTCTGGAAATTGGCACGGATGATAAAGGCCCGTTTATCGTTTGTGATAAAACCATTTTCCATGCCCAAGGCGGCGGGCAAAAATCCGATCAGGGCACCATTGATGGCATTGCCGTGACCAATGTGGTGAAGCGCGGCACGCCCCAGGAATTCGATGTGGTGCATTATCTGGCAACCCCATCCAGTAAATCGCCTGGGCAATCGGTCGAAATGCAGGTGAATGGCGAAATTCGGCAGATGCATAGCCGCCTGCATAGTTTGGGCCATTTATTAGCCCATATTGTGGATGAAAATTATCCAGCCTTAAAAGCTGTGCAAGGCCATCACTGGCCCCATGAATGCCGCGTCGAATTTTTGATCAGCGATCCTGCCGCTGCCAATATTGATGAAACACAAATCAATACCTGGTTAACAGATGCCATTACTGCCGATCTGCCCATCATTTCCCAATTCGATACCGCCACCGGCCGCCTGGTGCAAATTGGCAATTTTACACCGGTGGGCTGTGGCGGCACCCATCTCACCACCACCGGCTTGTTACAAACCGGCCAAACCCGCGGTGCCAAAGTCAAAGGTGACCGCCTCAAAATTAGTTATGAATAACCTGCAGGAAAAACTTTACAAAGATCATTGTAAAACGCTTTAGTTGGCAAACTTGCTTAGCAAGGGCGATTAGCTCAGCGGTAGAGCGTCTCGTTTACACCGAGAGGGTCGGGAGTTCGAATCTCTCATCGCCCACCATTAATTATCAAATAATTTACTTAAGTTGCTGCTTATTTAAACAACTAGGTTTTCGCGCCTACATATAAATGTATTGTATGTTACCGCGTAATCTCCGCCGCCAAAAATTGTAGTTCGATTTGCAGGGTGGTGAGTGATTGCAAGCAATCGGTTATTTGCTGTTTAATTACATCAATTTGCAAATGCGGGTCATCCAAATATTCATCATCATAATTCGCTACGGCTTCCAGCGCTTTATAATAGGCGGGTGAGCGCAAACCGGTGGCGATGATATTCGTTTGGGTCCGTACATTGTTTAAACCGATGACAACACAATGTACTGCAGGCTTATTGAAGCAACTAACCATTAGCATACCACCATAACAAAATAATACAACTAAAAAGAGAGTTTTTCAACCATTAAATTAGTTATAATTGATTAATTTTTTGTAATGCGTATTATCGCCGCCCGACAATTGGCCAGATTTCGCCAATTTCATCCAAACTAATTTGCTCGGTTTGGTTGTTGGCATATTGCAAACACTCAACCTGCCGGCTGCTATAATCTGTCTTAATATATTTCCGAATAATGGCCTGATTGCTTTTCAGCAGAATAATCACATCTTGATTGGCAATTGGGCTGAGCGTATTGAGTGCATAAACCAATTCCCCAGCATTATAACGCGGTTGCGCGGCAATCCCCAGCACATGCAAGGCAAAAGCCCCTTTCATGCCAATCTGCGCCGGATGCCGAAAGGTAGTTGCGATGGGCTCACCAATCACCATATAACGCCCATCTGCTGTAGCTGTAGTTCCTAAAATTGAAATTTCATTTTGGGCAAATTTATTTGTTGTTGCATTATCTGGGTTATCTCTGCTCCCCTTCCCATCCTCGGGTTCGCGCAGGTAATAAGTTTTTGGATCACTTTGGCCGGTCAGCAGCCAATCGGGTTCCACTTCCAGTGCCCTGGCTAAATCCAAAATACGCGGTGTGTTGCGGCTGTGGCCATTTTCAATGGCATCAATGCCTTGCTGCGACATGGTTACGGCTTCCGCCAATTGCGCTTGCGACCAGCCTTTTTTCAAGCGCGCTTCGCGAAACCGCGCAGCGAATGTTTTTTCAACCATCCCTATAAGCTAACAAATTCTTTAGTAATTAATAAAACCGATCTGGCAGTTATTATACCAATATATTGGTATAATATTGAAACACAAAATTTATAATATTTTTCAGCAACCACATAGGTATCTTACATCGTTGATTATATGTTGGCTTTGTTAATCCTAACCAACAGGAGGCTGATAATGGCTAATATAAATAGCGCTACTAATAGCGATAAAAATTATAGCACCGATGTGCTGGATGATCAACAAGTTGAAGTTGAGCGTCCAATTGCCGCTGGTGCCGGCGGTGCTTTAGGGGCCTTGGGCGGTGCCGCCCTGGGCATGGTGGCTGGACCGGTTGGTGCGGCGATTGGTGCCGTAGTTGGCGGTCTTGGTCTTGGCCTGCTGGCTAAAGATATCGCTGATTTGGTTGATCCAGAAGTCGATTCTTATTGGACGGCCGAACATGCCAAACAACCCTATGCTGCGGGTACTGATTACCAAACTTATCGTCCAGCTTACCAATATGGGGCTGCCGCACGCAGCCAATTCGCTAATCAAACTTGGGAACAAGCTAGCCCTGCTTTGCGTGACGATTGGACCAAACGTGGTCAAAAAGCCAATTTAACTTGGGAACAAGCCGAGCCAGCAATGCGCAATGCTTATAACCGTCCGCGTTCAACCAACGGTTCAACACAAGCTTAATAACCTGCACTAATATCGATAAAAGCGGTGTCTGATAAGCGCCGCTTTTTATTTACCGTCACGCATGCCTAAGATACGCAAACGCAAAGCATTTAATTTAATAAAGCCAGCGGCATCACGGTGATCGTAAACACTGTCTTCTTCAAAGGTCACAAAATCCATGCGGTATAGGGATTTGGGCGATGAACGGCCGATGACTGTGACATTGCCCTTATACAGTTTCAACCGCACCGTGCCGCTGACATGCGTTTGGGTGTGGTCGATCAAGGCTTGCAGCGCTTCGCGTTCGGGTGAAAACCAGAAGCCGTTATAGATTAATTCGGCATAACGCGGCATTATTTCGTCTTTTAAGTGCGCGGCACCGCGATCAAGTGTAATGCTTTCAATCCCGCGATGGGCTTGCAATAAAATGGTGCCACCCGGTGTTTCGTAAAGTCCGCGCGATTTCATGCCTACAAAGCGGTTTTCCACAAGATCCAAGCGGCCAATTCCATTTTCGCCGCCCAGTTTATTTAATTCTGCTAGCAAAGTTGCTGGCGACATTTTTTGACCGTCAATGGCCACCGCATCACCGCGTTCGAATTCAACTTCAATAATGGTTGGCTTATCTGGCGCTTCTTCAGGGGAAACTGTGCGGGAAGCCACAAAATCCGGCACTTCCTGGCTGGGATCTTCCAGCACTTTGCCTTCGGATGAACAATGCAATAAATTGGCATCAATCGAAAAAGGCGCTTCACCATACTTGTCTTTGGCAATTGGAATTTGATGCTGTTCAGCGAATTCCAATAATTTCGTGCGGGACATCAAATCCCATTCCCGCCATGGCGCGATGATTTTAATATCCGGCTTTAAGGCGTAATAACCCAGTTCAAACCGTACTTGGTCATTCCCTTTGCCGGTCGCGCCATGCGAAACATAATCCGCACCCACTTTTTTGGCGATTTCAATCTGCTTTTTGGCAATCAGCGGACGGGCAATTGAAGTACCTAAAAGGTAGCATCCTTCATAAACTGTATTTGCGCGAAACATCGGGAACACATAATTCCGCACGAATTCTTCACGCACATCTTCGATAAAGATATTTTCAGGTTTGATACCCAGCAATTCCGCTTTGCGCCGTGCCGGTTCCAGCTCTTCACCCTGCCCCAGATCGGCCGTAAAAGTAATAACTTCTGCATCATAGTTTTGCTGCAGCCATTTAAGGATAACGGAAGTGTCTAAACCGCCTGAATAGGCCAATACGATTTTCATAATCTGAAAGTAACCAGCAATTGGCTGATTTGTAAAATGATACCTTGAATAAGGATGCGTGTTGGTTTGGCTAAGTTGTCATCCTCGCGCCTTGGCACGGGAATCCATTTTTGTTTTGGATCCCCAGCCCTGTGGGCTGAGGATGACAACAGCATGGTGTTAAGCCGCCATTGGGTTGTAGCCCATGGGCTGGCCGGTTTCAAGCAGGGTTTTGAGGCCTGATAAAATACCCGGCCAGCCGCCGCCAACAATTTGATAGGTCGGCGTTTCGCCTGCAAAATCATCATGCGTGACGGTTAGTTTGCAGCAATCGCCCTGTTGTTCAATCTCATAAGTGACGCGGGAAGGCGCATCGCCCTGCATCGCCGGATCCCAATTACCGGTGAAACTGACCACCAGGCGGTTTGGCGCGCGCGCTTCAAGCACCTTGCCGCTCACCATTAACTGATTGTCGGGGGCCACGTAATTGAATTCAGCGCCGGGCGTTAAATCGCTGACCAGCCGCGAGCCGTAATAATATAACGGCGTTTGCTGCGGGTCGGTCAACGCCGCCCATAGTTTTTCAGGGCTGGTTTTGATAATGGTAACATAAATATGTTTGGGAGTTTGCATAATGTCCTCAGAGCTTTCAAGTTGTTGTTGCAGGGTGGAAATTTGTTGTACCCAAGGCCGAGCAAAGCGCGAAATCCAGCGGTCGCTGAGTTGCTGGATCGGCACCGGGTTCAAATAATGGTATTTAAACCGGCCAATTTTATGGGTGGTTATTAATCCTGCGGCTTCCAGTATTTTCAAATGCTTCATCACCCCGAAACGCGACATTTCGGAGGCCAGTGCAGCTTCCAAGGCCGCGCTGGTTTGTCCATCCTGCTGGAACAACGCATCCAGCAACTGACGGCGATGGGCATCTGATAGCGCTTTAAAAACCGCATCCATAAATCTTTATAGGTGACTTTATGGTCACGTGTCAATATTTACACATGATCAGTCGTGAAATATTTGGTAAGTTGCATGCTAAAAAATTTTGAGATCTCCGTTTAACGTCATGGCGCGAGTGATGGGACTTGAACCCACGGCCTCCTGCGTGACAGGCAGGCGCTCTAACCAGCTGAGCTACACCCGCTCATGACGAACCCATAAATAGCCATAGCGCCGTGCATAACGCAAGCAATTTACAAAAAAACTTGTCATCCTCAACACGCCGCGCTGGGGATCCATCCTTCGATACGTAGCTTCGCTACTACTCAGGATGAGGCCCTTATGGTGAGCTATGGATCCCCGAGCTATGCTCGAGGATGACAACGCTAATATCCACGCCCGCGATCCACCATATACTGCCATGGCTTGCCTGCCTGATAATCTTTAATTTGTTGCATGACATTCGTGGCCACGCGGTCAAACCGGGTAATGGAGGCGATATGCGGCGTGATGGTGATTTGCGGATGCTGCCATAGCGGGCTTTCAGACGGCAATGGCTCGGTTTCAAAAGCATCTAGCGTGGCGGCGACCACCTGTCCTGTTGCCAGGGCGGCCAGCAAATCCGGCACCACCAAATGCCCGCCGCGCGCCATATTAATGACGAAAGCACCTATGGGCAGTTGATTAAATAATTCAGCGTTTAAAATATTTTGCGTTGCGGGCGTTAACGGCAAAACATTCAGCAATATTTCGGTTTGCTGTAAAAATTCTGGCAATGCGGCGGCCCCGGCAAAACATTCAACGCCGTCAATCATTTTGGCTGTTCGGCTCCAGCCCTTTGTTTTGAAATTCAGGGCAGCAAAGGTTTTGGCAATTTCGCTGCCAATTTCGCCTAAACCCATAATACCAATACTACGTTCTTGTGGCGCGATTTGCGGCAATTGTTTCCAAATATTATCGTGCTGTTGCTGCTCATAAATATGCTGCTGGCGGTGATAACGCAAAGCATGCAGCAAGGCATATTCCACCATGCCTTGCGTTAGAAACGGGTCAACTGTGCGGATCAGCGGTATATGATCGGGAATACTAGCATCATCCACCACACCATCAATTCCGGCAGCAATTGAAAAAATGGCTTTCAAATTTGGCAGATTTTGCAATGCCCCATGTGGCGGATACCAGATAATGGCATATTCGATCATGGTGGAATCAGTTATTTCATCCGGCCACAACTGCAACGTATAACCACCTGCTGCCAAGGGCGCTTTTAATGCATTGTAAATCTTTTCACGCCGATAACTATTGTCGGCAAATAAAATCGGGATCATCGCGCTAATATGGCAGTAAATCAAGCGATGCCAAGCGCATATCAATATGCGGGATGCCATCTTCATCATAAATGTCGCTGATGGGGACAAAACCCAATTTATCATAAACCGGCCGCCGGTATGCCTGAATACCGGAATAGACCGCCGCCTGGGTATAATGCTGTTTAATATAGGCCAGCCGCATGGCAATCATCGTATCACCCAAACCCAATTTGCGGTGGGTTTTCGCCGTACATAAACGACCAAGTATTGCCTCAGCCCGTTTGGCACCTGGCGGAAACAATCGTGAATAGGCAACTAGCCGGTCACCATCATAACCAAGGAGGTGTAATGCTTTCGGATCGGAATGTACATCATTATAAGAACAATTTTGCTCCACCACAAAAACTTCAGCGCGTAATTGCAATGCATCATAAAGCTGTTCTTTCGTCAGCTGCGCCCAATCCGCCCAATGCCAATTAATGGCCATTGTTTTCTCCAGGGCTAAAATCTTTTGATATTTTTCGTTGCATCCATGGCAAACGATAACGATTAACATACATCCAATTACGGATTGGTGTGTCAACTACCAAAAGCAATAAGCCAATCGAAAGTAAACACCAAACCGCCGGATATTCATTGGGATTGCTGGTTAACATTCTCGCCAATAACGGACCCGCCAGCATGTGATAAACAGTAAAACGCCATGAACCATAGAATAGCGGCAATAAAAACCCAGTTAATGTATATGCCATAAAACCGGTGCGGAAAAGCAGCCAACCATGTTCAATAAAATAATTACCAATGCCATTGGTCGGTACTTCCCAAGCAATATGCCAGCTCCCTGAAACTGAACATAGATGCGTACCGCATAAAGGACGTTGCGGTAGACAATGCCCTGCCCAATCAAAGGGATAAAGTTGGATCAACGTCATAATTGTGCCAATAAAACAAAGCGTATAAACTGCCGGCATCACGCGCTTGGCGCGTGTCTGATCAATAAAAAGTAACGAGACCGCATTAATGAAAAATGGCTGAAATGCAATGTGCAAATAGCCCAGTAAGGTAGCAATTTGATTGGCTGGATTATCGCATTGATTAATCACCGTATAAGTAAACGCCTGCAATAATTCCATTAAAGAAAAATAACCAAGCGACAACCAGAGCGGCAAAGGTTCTTTTTTATATGCTGCATAGGCTGTGCCGATAAACCCAGCCGTTGCCAAAGTTAGCGATGCTTCACCACTCCAACACATTACTATTTCCAATCGATTGTGATTATTTGCAGAACCTCCGAATGCAACGATAAATGCACTGGGCAGTTGTAACCTATCTCTTCAATTTTCTGACGGATTTCTACGTCCGCAATACCGCTAACCGTAATTTGGCAGCTCAATTTAGCTAGCCGCCTTGGTAAACCAATGGTCATTTCTTTATTAATGGTCGCATGGCTAATGCCAAGCTCAACACCCCATTTACGCGCGGCAATGGCCATGGTGGTGAGGATACAAGTGGCCAAGGCTGTGCCCATTAGATCAGTCGGCGAAAAACTTTCGCCCTGGCCCATATTATCTTTTGGCGCATCGGTAATCAGCTGGGTTGCTGAGGGATCATGCACCGCTTCACAGCGCAAATTCCCCACATAATGGATAGTTTGGCTGACCATATTTAATAGCGATATGCATCAGATTTGAACGGACCTTGGTTATCAACCCCCAGATATTCGGCCTGTTTTTTGGAAAGCTCGGTGAGAGAAACACCCAATTTTTCCAAATGCAAACGCGCCACTTTTTCATCGAGATGTTTCGGCAGCGTATAAACTTTTTTCTCATACTGCCCAGGCTTGGCGTTCCATAATTCGATTTGCGCCAATACTTGGTTGGTAAACGAAGTGCTCATCACAAAACTCGGATGGCCGGTGCCACAGCCCAAATTCACTAAGCGGCCTTCAGCCAGCAAAATTAAGCGTTTGCCATCGGGAAATTCTACTTCATCCACCTGCGGTTTCACATTGTGCCATTTCATATTGCGCAACGCATCGACCTGAATTTCATTATCAAAATGACCGATATTACACACAATCGCGCGGTGCTTCATGGCACGCATATGATCAATGGTAATCACATCCACATTGCCCGTGGCAGTCACAAAAATATCGCCCTGTGCGGCCACCTCATCCATGGTGCGCACTTCATAGCCGCCCATGGCCGCTTGCAACGCACAGATAGGGTCAATCTCGGTCACAATCACGCGCGCGCCTTGTGAACGCAACGATTCCGCCGAACCTTTACCCACATCACCGTAACCGGCCACCACGGCCACTTTGCCGGAAATCATGACATCGGTCGCGCGCTTGATGCCGTCAACCAAACTTTCGCGGCAGCCATAAAGATTATCGAATTTCGATTTGGTGACGCTGTCATTCACATTAATCGCCGGCACCGCCAATTTACCAGCTTTCGCCATTTCATAAAGACGATGCACACCCGTAGTGGTTTCTTCCGAAACGCCTTTAATATTCGCCATCAATTGTGGATGCTTTTCATGCAAATGTACCGTTAAATCGCCGCCATCATCTAAGATCAAATTCGGGGTCCAGCCATCAGGGCCAGTAATCGTTTGTTCAATGCACCACCAATATTCTTCTTCGGTTTCGCCTTTCCACGCGAAGACCGGAATTCCGGCAGCCGCAATCGCTGCGGCTGCTTGATCTTGCGTGGAGAAAATATTGCAAGACGACCAACGGATGGTGGCACCCAGTTCAACCAATGTTTCAATCAACACCGCCGTTTGAATGGTCATGTGCAAACAGCCAACAATGCGCGCATCTTTCAAAGGGAACTTGCCTTTATATTCGGCGCGCAGCGCCATCAGGCCAGGCATTTCAGTTTCGGCGAGCTCAATCTCGCGGCGGCCCCATGGCGCCAGGCTCATATCTTTTACTTTAAAATCTTCAAATGGTGTGGTTGCACGGGCAGTGTTTGCGGTCATGCCAATACCCATGCATATTTATTTGTCTGCGCCAATATTTTTTAGGCAAATTAAAAAGCCTTAACTTTATCAGATTGCCGTTGTGAGCAGGCACAGCTGCTGATAATGCAAATGTATGAAAAGATTTATTATTACTAGCCTGACTGGCTTAACCATTTTAACTGCCTGCGCCACTATTAAAGTGCCCGAAGCAACCGGCGGCAGCCGCGCCGATGGCATTATCAATTTATCCTATGATATTTATGAAACCATCGAACAACCGGTCATCAATTGGCAACAAGCCCAGCAAACAGCCAAAGCGCGCTGCCAGGGCTGGGGTTATAACAATGCCCAGCAATTCGGCGGCGGCACCTCGCAATGTCTGCAATATGGCGATGCTAGTCATGAGTGCATTCAAAGCCGCGTAACGATTGCTTACCAATGCACGTATTAACTGGCCTCATCCTGAGTAGCTGCGCAGCAGCGTATCGAAGGATGCTTAATAGATCGATTCAGTTGGAGCATCCTTCGATACGCTGCTGCGCAGCTACTCAGGATGAGGTAGGATGTTTAGCAACGCCGGCATGATTAAGCTTCCCCCACGGAAACAAATGCCCGGGATCCTGCTTTCGGTCTGGTGCAATATCACTATGACCTAATACGCGTTCCAACGGAATCGCATGCCGCGCGAATATATCTTTAAGCAAAGCAATCAACGCCGCAATTTGCGGGCTCGGAAATGCGCGGTAACCGAATTCATAACCCGGATTAATCAGTTCAATGCCAAGTGACCGTGAATTGATATTGCTATCCCCCGACCATTCACTCACCCCCGCATGCCAGGTGCGCTGGACTTCATCTACTAACTGATATACCGTACCATCTTCATCAATCACATAATGCGCGCTGACTTCAGCTAAGGGGTCACATAACCGCTGCAGAGCCGCTTCAGCCGTTGGCATGCCCGTGAAATGGATAATCACCATATCAATCGCCTGTCCGTTCCGACTGTTAAAATTCGGGCTGCGCCAAGTGGTGGTATCGATCACTGTCATCCTCAGCTAGTATAGCAAGCTAGGGAGCCAAAATCTGCATTTTATTTGGATCGCCGCACTACGCGCGAGGATGACAAAGCGCTACATCTGACTTATGCACAGACATGCGAGCTATCATCATTCACGGCGCTTACGGCCATTCGCAGGAAAACTGGTTTCCGTTGCTGACCGCTGAATTAACAATTAGGCTGGGAGGTTCAAACACCTGAATTGCCAACGCCAACAGGTCAAAATCTGGCCAATTGGCGCCGCAGTTTTACCGCACAAGTTGGCGCCTTAACCCCTGATACCATACTCATCGCCCATAGTATCGGCTGCGCTTTCGCTTTGCGCCTGCTAGAACAAAGCCTCATCCCAATTGCCGGTTGTTATTTGGTGGCTGGTTTCGCACAGCCACTTGTTAGTACCCAGTTCGATCCGCTCAATGAAAGTTTTCTAACCGGCAGTTTTAATTTTGCTCAGATTATCCAGCAGGCCACGCAATTTCATATTTATGCCAGCGATAACGATCCCTATGTACCAACTGCTTTATCACAAACAATGTGCCAGCAACTAAATGGCCAATTTCATTTGATGCCAGGCGCAGGCCATTTTAACGCGGCTGCTGGCTATTTAAATTTCCCGCAATTGCTGGCCAATATTCGCGCTGATTGGCAGTCATCATAATTTTGTTTAAGCTAACCATTGTGCAACATTTATTAAAACCTGTTTGGACAATCCGGTTACTGGCCTTAAGCGCAGCAAGCGCACTGACCTGCGTGTTCATCATGCAATATGCTTTCGGCTGGCAGCCTTGCCATTTATGCCTGTGGCAACGGGTACCCTATGCGCTGGCGGTTATACCAGGCTTGGCAATATTGTGGCCACCTGCCAAGCCCTACACAAATAAATTACTCGCCTTACAATCGATCATTTGGCTCACCAGTTTGGTCCTTGCCTTTTACCATATCGGCGTAGAGGAAATATGGTGGAGCAGCAGTGCCTGCACGGCCGATTTATCCGCCGCTACACTCGATGATTTTTACGCCAGCCTGCCTGCCCATGCCAGCAGTTGCGCCGATATTCCATATCGCCTGCTCGGCCAGTCACTCGCACGGTGGAACGCATTGCTCTCCGCCCTATGTTTAGGGTATAGCTGGATTGCCCTATATCATGCCTGTCAAACCAAACACAAAAGTTAAAAACTTGCCAGGCGATTTGCCTGAGGCAGATTATATCGACCGCGTCATCCGCGTGAATCATGCCGGCGAATTTGGCGCGCAGCAGATTTATCGCGGCCAATTGGCCATTCTCGGCAAAAAACCGATTGCCTCCATGCTGCAACACATGGCCGAACAAGAAGAAGTCCATCTGGAATATTTTGCCGATCAATTGCGCCAGCGCCGGATCCGCCCCACAGCCCTGCATCCACTATGGCAAGTTTTCGGCTTTGGCCTCGGGGCTGCCACCGCCTTGCTGGGCGAAAAAGCGGCCATGGCCTGCACCGTCGCGGTCGAAGAAGTGATTGACGGCCATTACGAAGCCCAATTGCAGGAATTATCTGAAGCCGAAAAGCCATTAAAAACAGCCATTAAAAAATTCCAAGCCGAGGAATTAGAGCACCGCGATATCGGCTTGGCCCATGATGCCGAACAAGCCCCCGCCTACCGCCTGCTCTACCACACTATTAAAACCATCTGCCGCGGGGCCATTTGGGTCAGCGAACGGCTGTAATAAAAAAGTTGCAACTAGCGCTGCAACGCTTCAATAATCAGGCCATCATGTCACGCGTTTGCACAGTTACCGGTAAAAAGCCTATGTCAGGCCATAATGTTTCGCATTCCAACCGCAAAACCAAACGGCGTTTTATGCCGAATTTGCAGGATACCAGCCTGTATAGTCAAAAATTGGGCCGCGCGATCAAATTGCGTGTTACCACCGCCGGTCTGCGTACCATCGAACATAATGGCGGGATTGACCAATATGTGCTGACCACGCCTGCTACCCGTTTGACCCCAATTATGCGTCAGCTAAAGCGCCAATTAGGCAAAGTAGCGACCGCTACTGCCGTTTAAGCTTAAACATTTTAATAAACAGGCCGTGCCATTTGGTACGGCCTTTTTTTATGCCTGCTGCCAACGGGTAAACAGGTCATTGCCAATTTTACGCTGGGCAACGGCTTGCAAATGCTTAGCTTCACTCAAACTATTTAAATTAAAATCTTGCCACGCCGCGCGGCCATCATTGCCCAATAATACGGGCGCTTGAAACAATACCAATTCATCCCATAAATCCAACTGCCAAAAACTGCTCAGCACCTGCCCACCGCCTTCTACCCACACCCGCGTAAGCCCACGCTCGGCCAGCGCCGCCATCGCCAAAGTAAGATCAGTTTTGCTATCGGCACCCGCTGGCACTGTGATAATTTCCACACCTAAATTTTGTAATGCCTTGGCCTGCAGGTTATCGAGGCTTTGACAAGTTATAACCCATACCGGCGCTTTTTGGGCGGTTTGCGCCAACTGACTTTTAATCGGCAAACGCAATTGGCTATCCAGCACAATGCGCACTGTCGGCTTTTTGGGCAGGCCAGCCAACCGGCAAGTCAACTGCGGATCATCCGCCACTACGGTATTGATGCCCACCAGCACCCCATCATGCTGTGCGCGTAGTAGTTGCGCATAATTGCGGCTGGCTTCGCTGGTTAGCCATTTGCTTTCACCATTAGATAACGCAATTTTGCCATCTAGCGACGTTCCCGCTTTCAACGTAACGAATGGCCGCCGCGCTTGCAGCCGCAAAAAGAAACCCGCATTTAACGCCTGTGCTTCTGCTGCACATAAACCCACTTCCGTTTGTATACCGCTATGTTTTAACGCTGTAATACTTTGGCCTTGCGTGCGCGGATCGGGATCAGTGCAGGCAATCACCACACGCGCCACACCTGCAGCCTGCAATAGTGCAAGGCAAGTCGTATTTGTCCGCCGCTGAAAACACGGCTCTAAAGTCACATAAACCGTCGCACCCTGCGCTGCGACACCTGCTTGTTGCAACGCCATGCTTTCAGCATGCGGATGACCGCCGGCTTGCGTCCACCCACGCCCAATAATCTGGTTATCTTTGACAATCACACAACCCACTGCCGGACTCGGCCAGGTATTGCCCAAACCCCGCGCAGCCAAACGCAAAGCCAATTGCATATAATGGTAATCGTACATCAAACCGCCAAAGCGCGTTCTAACGCTTCATCGCTGACATCGAAGTTGGCCGTCACCGTTTGCACATCGTCATTATCTTCCAATACCTCAATCAGCTTTAACACCTGCACCAACTGCTCATCATTCGGTGCGCTGGTGATGGTAGGTTGCCAAATTAATTTAGCACTTTGTGCCACGCCAAACTTTGCCTCCAGGCCATCACGCACCGCGGCAAAATCATCAAATGCACAGGTTACAATATGCGCTTCCCAGTCGCTTTCAACATTGTCGGCTCCCGCTTCTACCGCTGCTTCAAATACCGCATCGGCATCCCCAATCGTGGTGGGATAGGTAATCTGGCCCAGCCGGTTAAACATATAAGCCACCGAATTACTTTCACCCAAAGCCCCGCTATACTTACCAAAAGCCGTGCGCATTTCGGGCGCGGTGCGGTTGCGGTTATCGGTCAGCGCGTCAATAATAATCGCCACGCCACCTGGGCCGTAACCTTCATAACGGATTTCTTCGTAATTCTCACCATCATTGGCACTGGTGGCGGATTTAATGGCGCGTTCCCACCGGTCCCGCGGCATATTCATGGCCCGCGCCGCCGCCAATGCGGCCCGTAATCGCGGATTGGTCGCTGGATCGGGCGCACCCAGGCGCGCCGCTGTGGTTATTTCCCGGCTGATTTTAATAAATTGCTTCGAACGCTTGGCATCTTGCGCACCCTTGCGGTGCTGAATATTTTTAAACTTGGAATGGCCAGCCATAATTTATATTTGCCATTTTTTCTCGCGTCATGCCAGCGAAAGCTGGCATCCAGCGCACAACAAATTAACTAATTAAAGGGTCCAGTTCCTTGCACGGTAAGCCGTCCTCAAATCAATGGGACCATCTGCATCAGCACCAATAAGAACATCTCGTGTGTCAATTGCAACTGCTGCAGTCATTGAAGACATGTTCTCTGCCGCCCGCGCTGATAAAATTCTATCTCTTAAGCGAGGCTCTAAATCAGGATTATGAAGATCAACTGGAACAGCACCTATAGCACTCATTTTACCACGAACAGCAATAGCTGGAAATGGCTGTGCCATTGCTTCGCAACGCAAAATCCGAGCGGCCGCTGGACCATCTGGATCTACTGCAACAGCACTGCGATCTTCGCGAGCGACTGCATAATCGCCATAATTATCAAATGAGAGACTTCTGTTCATGGCAATATTATGCTGCTTTGGTAAGCTTAACGCAAATATCTGCAAAAATTTTTAAGCCGCAACTTTATCCACCATCGCTGTGGCGCGGTTTAGATCAACCGAAACTAATTGCGAAATGCCAGGCTCGCCCATCGTCACCCCATAAAGCCGGTCCATGCGCGCCATGGTCAAACGGTGATGCGTAATCACCAGGAACCGCGTTTTATCTTCCTTCGCCATCGCTTCCAGCAGCGTGCAAAAGCGGTCCACATTCGCGTCATCCAGCGGTGCATCCACCTCATCCAACACGCAAATGGGTGACGGTTTGGTTTTGAACATCGCGAAAATCAGCGCCATGGCGGTTAGCGCCTGTTCGCCCCCTGATAACAACGATAGCGATTGCAGTTTTTTCCCCGGTGGCTGCGCCACAATTTCCAAACCGGCTTCAAGTGGATCTTCAGAATCAACCAACCGCAATTCCGCTTGTCCGCCTTTAAATAATTCTCCAAACAAAATCTTGAAATGGCCATTCACCTGCTCAAATGCTTCACGCAACCTTTCGCGCGCTTCGCGGTTTAAATGGCCGATGGCTCCGCGCAACCGCGCAATGGCAGCGGTTAATTCGGCTTTTTCGCTGGCGGTGATGGTATGCTGCGCTTCTAGCTCATTTAATTCTACTTCAGCGCGCAAATTCACCGGTCCTAACCCATCGCGCTGGCGAATGGCTTTTTGCAATTGGGTTTCTAATTCCAGCAATGGCTGTTCCAATGCTGCTGCATTTAGCCCGTGATTTTGGGATAATTCTAGCATGCTCACGCCCAGCGCTTGCTGCGCTTTCGCATTCAATTCGTGGCTGCGATGCTTGAATAAATCGCCCTGTCCTTCCAACCGAATACGCGCTTCCCGCGACGCGCCAAGCGTATTTGCTGCGCCGCGCAACACCTGTTCGGATGCGCGGTGATTAGCTTCGGCATCGGCCACATCCGCCGCCATTTTCGCCAATTGATCTTGCTGATCCAGTAACGCCTGCTGCACCTGCGCTTGGCTGATTTTAAGCGCCGCCGGTTTGGCAATCAATATTTCTTGCTCGCTTGCTAATTGTTCAGCGCGTATTTTCAGATTATCCAAACGCTCACCCGCTTTACCCTGCCGCTGTTGTAACTGAGTTTGTTCTTGTTCAATGACTTGCAAACGCTGACTGCGTTGGCGGGCAGCAAATTGTAATTCATCATACGCCGTTTGTGCCCCGCGGGCGGCAATGCGTGCCGCATCCTGCCGGTTTTGCGCTGCCCCACTGGCCACCAATAATTCACTGGTTGGCACCATTGCATTTAACTGCACCAGCAATGCTTCTTTTTGGATATCAAGTTCTGCCAGGGAAGCATGCCCCTGTGTAATCTGTTCCTGCGCGGTTAACACCTGCTGCTGGGCCGCCTGCGTGGCAGTTTGCGCTTGGTCATAGGCGCGCACCGCATCGGCCTGTCCGCGCACCGCTTGGCTATAAGCAGCGCGCATTTGCTGCTCATTGGCTTGTGCTGTTTGGGCAGCGCTCTCCGCCGCTTTATACGCTTCCTGCACTTGCGCCGTTTCAGCATTTTGTACTGATAATTCGGTGCTGATCGCAATCAACCGGTTGCGTTGCTGCAAGCGCACAGCTGCTGGCGTTAATGTCCCCGCTTTAATCGTCAACCCATCCCAGCGCCACATGGCACCGGCCGCACTAACCAATAATTGGCCTGGTTGCAATTGCTGCTGCAAGCGCTCGCCCATCTCATCGCTATTCACCAAGCCAATCATGCCCATGCAGCGTGTCAGTGCTGGCGGTGCTTGCACCTGTTCGGCCAGGGAAGTTGCGCCGGCCGGTAAATTTGGTAACAACACTTGCGGTAGATTCTGCCAGTAATAAGCCTGAGCAGAGTCCAAAGCAGCCTGCGCCGCATCCCCCAACGCCATCGCCAAAGCGGTTTCAAACCCAGGCGCAACGCTGAGCTGATCGAGCACGCCTTTGGCGCCATCGCGCTGCAACAATGCCGCCAATGCATCATGCTCCGCCTGCAATTTCGCGCGAATACTTTCGGCCGCTTGCCAGGCTTGGCGGGTTTCTTTATAGGCAATATCAGCTTGCTGTCTGGCCAGTTCTGCTGTTTGCTGCTGCACAGTCGCCACCTCAATGGCCGCTTGGGCGGCATCACGCGCGGCGGTCAACGCTGGTAGATCGGCGGTATGCGCCAATTGTGTTTGCAATTGTGCCAGCTTGTTTTGCAATTGCGTCAGTTGATTTTGCAACTGTGACTGGCGTTGCTCCAATGCACGTTGCTGCTGGTTTAAACTATGCCGTTCGGCCTCGATTTTCGCATGGCTGCGCGTTAATTCGCCTAAGGCTTGTTCATATTGCGTTTGGGCTGCTTGCGCGTCATTCCATTGCAACTGCGCCGTATTAATCGTTTCGATGGCTGCTTCACGCGCCACTAATAATTCTGCTTGTTCTTCATCTAATAAACCCAATTTGATTTGCGCTTCCTGCATTTGGGTTTCTTCATACGCAATATCCTGGGCCACTTGCTGGCTTTGGCCAGCCAGTGCGGCCTGTTGCTGATCAATCGCTGCCAATTCACGCGTCAGCGTTTCATTTTCAATCACCAAGCGCTGCACCTGCGCACTAAACACGCTGTGTTCACGGCGTTGCGCATCGACCGCCTCCGCAGCAGCCAATTGCATGGTTTGCGTACTGGCTACATTTTCAGCCGCTTGCGCCAAGGCATTTTCGGCGGCCACAATCGCCGCATTCAAATTTTCCGCTTCGCTTTGCAACAAGCCATGTTGTTTCACCAGCCACGCCACTTCCGCATTTTTGATTTCTTCCGAAAGTTGGCGATACTTAATCGCCTGCCGCGCCTGTTTCCGCAAAGAATTTACCTGTGTTTCCAAACCACCCAACACATCGTCCACACGCAGCAAATTCGCATCCGCCGCTTGCAGGCGCAGTTCCGCTTCGCGCCGCCGCGCGCGGAGACCGGCTACGCCAGCGGCTTCTTCCAACAACTGCCGCCGCTCGCTCGGCTTGGCATTCACAATCGCGCCCACCCGCCCTTGACTGACTAAGGCAGCGCTGGAAGCACCGCTGGCCAAATCCGCCAGAAAAGTTTGCACATCCCGCGCGCGGGTATGTTTGCCGTTGATTAAAAAATCAGAACCCACCCCACGTTCAATCCGGCGGCTGATTTCCAGATTTTCAGCGATATTGAATGCGGCCGGTGCATCACGCGCCGTGTTATCAATGCTCAGCACCACTTCAGCCAAATTACGGCTGGCGCGGTTGGCCGAACCATTAAAAATCACATCATCCATTTCGCCGCCACGCAGCCGCCGCGCATTGCTTTCGCCCATCACCCAGCGCAGCGCTTCCACCAAATTCGATTTACCGCAGCCATTGGGCCCAATAATCCCAGTCAAACCCTTATCAATTTTGAGCTCGGTCGCCTCGACAAATGACTTAAAACCCGTGAGCCGCAAGCGATTAAATAGCATGGCCGAGCTTAACGAATCAGTGTGGTTAAATCAATGTCTGCATTTTGGTTCGATTATGAAAAAATACTTATGGAGTCTTATTATTTTGACGTTCAAATTCTAATTTCAAAGTGTTAGTATTATAAAATATTGCAGCCAATGCAGTAATAAAAAAAAATATTATTTCGATTATACTCAATAAAATTCCTGACAGTTCTGATCTAGAAATTATACTGTTTATAATGAAATTTAAACCTGAGCTAAAACCACATACTGCGCCAAAAGCTATTATTAAAGAACAGCAATATTTATTATAGCCAGTTTGGCTCATAAAATAACGCAGCCTATGTGGTTTTTCGGATAAACCTTTGCTCATTTCAACAACCAATAAATTGCTTTGGCAATTAAGCAATACTTTTAACCCAAGCCCACAATCTTTTGCACTTGTGTTAAAGTTGGATTGGCCGTCGCGAGGGCTCGTTCTGTGCCTTTAATCAAAATGGTTTCGATCTGCTCAGGATTTTTTTCGAGTTCAATGAGTTTGGTGCGGATAGGGGCGATGGTGTTAATAAGCGCATCCATCAAGGTTTGCTTGAATTTGCTGAACCCCTGCCCACCAATTTCGCTTAAAGCCGCTGCTTTCGTTTTGCCCTGCAATTCGGCGTAGATCGTCACCAGATTATCGGCTTCCGGCCGGCCGACTAGTCCCGCCACCTCACTTGGCAAGGCATCCGCATCGGTTTTGGCTTTGCGGATTTTATCGCGGATCACATCGTCTTCGTCATGCAAATTGATCCGGCTGGCATCGCTTTCATCCGATTTGCTCATCTTTTTCGTGCCGTCGCGCAGGCTCATTACCCGCGTGGCTTCTCCCATAATCAGCGGCTCGGGGATCGTGAAAAAATCGACACCGTAAAAGCTATTAAATTTAGTGGCAATGTCGCGGCACAGTTCCAGATGCTGTTTCTGGTCCTCGCCCACCGGCACCACAGCGGCTTGATACAGTAAAATATCGGCGGCTTGTAACACCGGATAAGCATATAATCCCAGCGGCGCATTTTCTTTATGCTTACCCGCTTTATCCTTAAATTGCGTCATGCGGTTGAGCCAGCCGAGCGGCGCATGGCAAGATAAAATCCAATTAAGCTCGGCATGCGCCGAGACACGCGATTGCGGGAAAATCGCGACCTTATCCGGATCAAGCCCGCAAGCGACATATGTCGCGGCAATCATGCGCGTGTTCTTATGCAATGTAGCTGGATCCGGCTGCGAAGTCAGCGCATGTAAATCGGCAATGAATAAATAGCTGTCATATTGATGCTGCAGCGCATGCCAATTTTTAATCGCGCCCAAATAATTACCCAACGTTAAACCGCTGGTCGGCTGAATTCCAGAAAGCAGGCGTTGCATAGTAACCATTTATCACAGCCATCTTGGGAATGCCTAGAAAGATATTAAGGGTCTGGCGATAACATCTTTTTAGCTTTGATTTGCGCATACAAATTTAAGTTACTTTGCAAAATTTGTAGGTTTCCTTTTGTCTTCTTATGTATCTGCCAACAGGCAATTAAGGTAAAACCGGCAATTAAGCAAACAGGTTTTTGCTGATAACCAATCCCGCAAGCAATGCCCGCTACACTTAACACGAGACCGATATTCGATAATTTTTTACCAACATTATTTTTATGGCTGCTTTTAGCTATTTCAGAGCGCCAGGCCGAAAATTTATCTGGATAAACTTTTGACCAGTCAATCATTGCTTTGATTAGTTCGTCAAATGACACACTTGCCAGATCATTGAGATCCATTAATTGATAATCAATCGCAGGCAATATTTCATTATTGCGTTTTCTGATGTTTAAACAGAATTTTATAAAATGTTTACCGGTTTTTTGATATTGCATATCAATATATTCCAACAAAAAAATATTTCTTTTTGCGTTAACATCATCTTTTTTCATTTCTTATTGAAACCGATGCCATAGTTTAAAACAATACTTGCATATTCTTTAACCTTTATTTCTTTAAAAATTGCTTGAAATCGGCCGTGGTGACTAGTTTTTGCCGAAATAATAGCCAGACATAAGTCACCAAACCGCTACCCAGAATACCAACCATGCCCACCACACGTAGCCAGATGGGGCCGCCATAGCAGTAATGATAGAAGATAAACGTAAAAATGCTGGCTACCACCACGGTGACAAAACTTGTTTTAAAAATTTTCGGACCATGGGAAATTAACCGGGCATCCAATTCCCATAGGCCGCGTTTGATCAACGCGCGTCGCAGCAGATAGATTTGCACCCAGGCGCTAATCGCTGTCGCCAGGCCAATACCAACATGCCCCAACCCCCACAATATTTGAAACGGCCCCATAAAGGTGAGTGAGAAAACAATATTGCACGCAGTTGAAATCATGCCAATCCGCATCGGCGTTTTGGTATCTTCCCGCGCTAAAAACGCCGTGGTCAGTGCCTTGCTCATCAAATAAGCAGGGATGCCAAGCGCCAGCGCAGACAGCGCAAACCCGCTGGCGCGCGCATCCCAGGCCGTGAATTTACCATGCGCAAATAGGCTGTATTGAATGGGCTCGGCCGCAATCACCAAACCGATCATCGCCGGCAACCCGAGTGTCCAGCAGATTTCCAGCGTGCGACTAAACAGCTCAGTTGCGCCCTGCTTGTCATCTTGCTTCAAAGCTTTAGTTAACATCGGCAGCAGCGCTGTACCAATGGCGCCGCCCAGCAAGCCAATCGGTAACTGGTTCAAGCGGTCAGCATAATATAGATAAGACGGGCCGTTATTCACAAAACTGGCCAGCGTCATATCCACGAACATATTGATCTGCACCACGCCGGTCGCAAAAATCCCCGGCAACATATTGCGCAACATCAGTTTGATATCGGGCGACAGCGGCGGCAGGGCTGGCAGTTTTAACCGGTAACCGGATTGATATAAGCAATAACCCAGATATAAATTCTGCACCACCCCCGCCAGCACAATGCCCCAGGCCAGCGCATAACCGGCATTCGGCAAATATGGCGTCAGAAAAATCAGGCAAATCCCGCTCGCGACATTGAAAATAATCGGCGTAATCGCAAAGGGCGCAAAGCGGCCGCTGGCATTCAGCATGCCGCCCTGCAGCGCATTGATCGCCATCATGAACAAAAATGGAAAAGTAAGGCGGGACAGCGTGATGGTCAGCGGCTCCCGCACCGCATCGCCAATAAACCCCGGCGCCAGCACCCACATGCACAGCGGCATGATGAGCATCATCAGCAAACAAAACGGCGCGACCACCCACACCATCCAGGCAATCGCCCCTTGCGCAAACACTTGCGCCTCCGCCTGCCCTTCGGCCGTTAATTTGCGCGTGAAAATTGGCACGAAAGAGCTGGAAAATGCCCCTTCGGCAAATATTCTCCGAAAAAAGTTGGGGAATTTCAGGGCAATCACCAGCGCATCGGCAATCGGCCCAGCGCCCACATAATTGGCCATAAGCAAATCGCGCCCAAAACCCAACACGCGCGAAATCAGCGTAAAAAACCCAACCGTGACAAAGGCGCGCTGCAATTTCATGAAGCTGCCAACCTTCACCAAGCATCGTGCAACGGTCAAGATTAATGACAGACGGCCAGACAACTGGCACAAAGCGTGATGCGTTTGGCATTTTTAACGGATGTGCATTTTGGCAAATTAACGGTGGGAGCTGTTCCCGCCTTGATGGAACGGCTGCATATGTTAAAGCCGGATTTGGTATTACTGGGCGGCGATATCACCCAGCGCGGTTTCCATTGGCAATATAAACATGCACGGCGGTTCCTCGAACAACTGCCCTGCCCTTGGCTTAGCATTATGGGCAATCACGATGTGCCAGCTTGGAATTTATTGACGCGGTTTGCCTGCCCCAATTGCAGCTATCAAAAATTTATCACACCGGATTTACAACCGACCTTTGTGAATGATGAAGTGGCCATTATTGGCCTAAATTCTGCCCGCCGTTTCCCGCGCAATTTTGCCTGGGAACAAGGTAAAATTGATGACCGGCAGATTGCCAGCGTGAAAGCATTTTTCGCTGCACATGGCCAAAATTACGATAAGCAGCGTTGGAAAATTGTCATGGTACACCACCCGATTGCGCATCCAACTGACCGTGCCGCCAAATTGCTGGTCAATAATTATACCCATGCAGTAACCGGTTTCGCCGAAGCGGGGACGAATTTGGTACTAACCGGTCATTTGCATTGGGGTAATTTATCCCAGCAACATGGCATGTGGCTAGTACAAGCCGGCTCGGCCGCCTGTAACCGCCTGCGCGGACAGCCCAATGGTTTTTGGATAATTGATACCGCAATTAGTGCACTTAAATTACAATATTATATTTTCGACGGACATGAATTTATGTCGAATAATCCCATGCAATTTATTCATAAAGATGCTTGACCTGAACTTGGTAAATTTAATTTTTTGGCCATTTTATATTGATGCAAATAATTTCTGCCTATATCGGTAATAAATAAAAAGCATGATGCCCGATCGGCCGGATCAGAAAATGGGTCTAGTTCAAACTTTATAAACCCTTTAGCCAGCAAACAATCAATCATAAGCGTTATTTGCTTTTCGGAAGCTTGTTCTAATTTATCGGTAACTTTTTGCATAAACAAGAAACCACAATTACTGCCGTTCATATCACTAATCACATTTAATAATCGCATTTCCTTATGCTTATGGATTAAGAAAATTGTTGTTAGAGCAGCTTGACGTAAATGGATCGTCCTAATTCTTATCATAATTTTTACGAAGTTAATTTCAGATTGGTTATAAAACAATCATTTTAATGCTGCTTTTAATGCGCTGACCAATTGTAATACCGCTATCGGATCGTGGCTTTGTTCCACGAGAGCAGAGCCAACAACTATCGCTGCGGCCTTACCCTTTAAAGCAGCCGCATCGGCAGGTGTTTTGATCCCGAAACCAACGGCTATCGGTAAAGCAGTATAGGTTTGCAACCATGCCAGCCGTTGCGCCAAATCATCCGCCTTGGCTTGCTGCTTGCCGGTAATGCCGACGACCGCCACATAATATAAAAAGCCGCTGCCATGGCGGGTGATTTGTTGAAGCCGTTTTTCGTCAGTGGTTGGCGTCGCCAACCTGATAAAATCGATACCCTTGGCCTGTAATGGTGCATGCCAGTCATCGGCCTGTTCGGGCGGGATATCAACAATGATAACACCGTCCACTTCGGCCAGCGCAGCATCTTCGGCAAATTTTTCAATGCCGTATTGGAAAATAGGGTTAGCATAACCCATTAAAACGATCGGTATGTGAGTGTTCACTAACCGAAATTCCTGCACCATTTGCAGCGTTTTGCTTAAATTTTGACCATTTTTCAACGCCCGCAAATTGGCCGCCTGGATCGCCGGTCCATCCGCCATGGGGTCCGAAAACGGCATCCCAAGCTCAATAATATCGGCTCCAGCCTCGGGCAATTTTTTCAACAGCGCCAGCGATGCCGCGTAATCCGGATCACCCGCCGTGACAAACGTGACCAAACCGGTTTGGCTTTGCTGTTTAAGTAGAGTAAAAGTGGCGGCTAAACGAGACATGTAATTATTTGACTGGAATGGCAGGAGTGACAGGGATCGAACCTGCAACCCTCGGTTTTGGAGACCGATGCTCTACCAATTGAGCTACACTCCTATGCAAATCGAGTATGCTAAAACGCTATGGGGGATACAAGATTAATATCAATAAAAAAGCGGCCCATAAGCCGCTTTTAAATTTAAGATAACAGTGAAAGACTATTTATTGTCTTTCACTTCCGTGTAATCCGCATCAACTACGGTTGCGTCAGCATCAGCAGTGTTACTGCTGTTTTCACTGCTACCCGCTTCTGCGGAAGCAGCCGTTTCCTGCTGTTGTTTATATAAATGCTCGCCCAGTTTCATGGATGCCTGGCTCAGCGCTTCGGTTTGTTTGCGGATTTCGGCAACATCTTCACCGGCCACAGCTTTTTTCGCAGCTTCCATTGCTTCTTGAGCATTTCTCTTTTCTTCTTCAGGCAATTTATCGCCTAAATCCTTCAAAGATTTCTCGGTCGCATAAATCAAACTATCCGCCTGGTTGCGTACATCCACCAATTCGCGGCGTTTTTTATCAGTTTCAGCGTTGCTTTCTGCTTCCTTCACCATTTTATCGATATCTTTGTCTGACAACCCGCCAGATGCTTGAATCCGCACCTGCTGTTCTTTGCCGGTTGCTTTGTCTTTGGCAGATACTTGGACGATACCGTTCGCATCAATATCAAAGGTCACTTCAATTTGTGGAATACCGCGTGGTGATGGCGGAATGCCAACCAAATCAAATTGGCCAAGCAGTTTATTATCCGCCGCCATTTCACGCTCACCCTGGAACACGCGGATAGTCACAGCCGTTTGGCTGTCTTCGGCGGTGGAGAAGGTTTGTGATTTCTTAGTTGGAATAGTCGTATTGCGCTCAATCAACCGTGTAAACACACCGCCCAAGGTTTCGATACCCAATGATAATGGGGTGACATCCAATAACAGAACGTCTTTCACATCCCCTTTTAATACGCCGCCCTGAATGGCTGCGCCGACTGCGACCACTTCATCCGGATTTACCGATTTATTAGGTTCTTTACCGAAGAAAGTTTTTACCGTTTCGGTTATTTTCGGCATGCGGGTCATCCCGCCGACCATCACCACTTCATCAATATCAGATGCTTTCAAACCAGCATCTTTCAACGCCGCTTCGCATGGTTTGATAGTGCGCTGCACCAAATCATCAACTAGGCTTTCCAATTTCGCGCGAGTTAATTTGACCAGCAAGTTTAATGGCCGGTGCACGGGGCCAGATAAATCAGCCGTAATAAATGGCAGGTTAACTTCGGTCGCAGTCGCCGTTGAAAGTTCAATCTTGGCTTTCTCAGCTGCTTCTTTCAAACGCTGCAGCGCCAATTTATCCTGACGCAGATCGATGTTATTTTCTTTTTTAAATTCATCGGCCAGGTAATCGATAATGCGGCTGTCAAAATCTTCCCCGCCGAGGAACGTATCTCCATTGGTCGCTTTTACTTCAAAAACGCCGTCGCCGATTTCCAAAATGGAAACGTCAAACGTCCCGCCACCCAAATCGTAAACCGCAATCGTGCCAGAACCTTTTTTGTCCAAACCATAAGCCAACGCCGCGGCAGTCGGCTCATTGATAATACGTAAAACTTCTAAGCCCGCAATTTTACCGGCATCCTTGGTCGCTTGGCGTTGGCTATCGTTGAAATAAGCCGGCACGGTAATGACCGCTTGGGTAACTTTTTCGCCCAAATATGCTTCGGCGGTTTCTTTCATTTTGGTCAGCACCATTGCGCTGATTTGCTGCGGCGCGTATTTATCGCTATTTACTTCAACCCAAGCATCCCCATGATCACCTTTAACCACGGCGAACGGTACCTTTGATTTAAAATCTTGCGATTTAGCATCGTCAAACTGGCGGCCGATTAGGCGTTTACCACCATAAACGGTGCCATCTGGATTGGTCACCATCTGGCGCTTGGCGGTTTGGCCAACTAAACGTTCACCACTGGTAGTAAATGCCACAATTGATGGCGTGGTATTATAACCTTCTGCATTATCAATGACCTTAACGCTACTGCCTTCCATGACAGCGACGCAAGAATTGGTGGTACCGAGATCGATGCCGATAACTTTTGACATGTTGTAAATCCTATAAGTGTTTAAGCTCTATGGCATATAGTGCGGTCTGGGCAAGAATTTCAAGCTTAACGATGTAATTTAACCGAAAAACCAAGCCAAGCCTGCTACCAATGTCAAATAAGGTAGCTGCCAAGCTGTTTAACCGACCGCCCTTGTATTAGTTTATATTTATCTTATATGTACACACTGTCGAATATTGCAGTATTTGAATTGGGTCAGATATGGTTAATCAATTAATCTGTCTAACCTTAATTAGAATATCTCATGAAAAATATCGTTGAAACCGCTATTGAAACGGGTAGTTTCAGCACTTTAATTGCAGCTGTACAAGCTGCCGGTTTGGTTGAGACTTTGTTTTCATCAAGGCCCGTTCATTGTCTTTGCATCCACCGATGAAGCGTTTAAAAGGATGCTTAATCTAGGTATAGCGCTAAAGCATCCTTCGATACGGACTGCGTCCTACTTAGGATGAGGGTTGGTGATAGTATCCAAAATTAAATAGGGTAATTTAATGCGTGTTATTTAAATCAAGACTAAACGCACTAAGTTCGAAAGCCAGCATTTCTTGAAGTTTTAACAGCTTGACTTCATCGGCCGCTTCCACCCGTGCCACCAAAGCCGGTTGCGTGTTTGAGGCGCGCAATAACCACCAGCCATCAGGCGTGCTGACCCGCAATCCATCTAAGGTATTGATCTGTAATTCCGGTTGCTGCGCAAGTTTCGCGCCCAATTGCTTCACAATATCGAATTTCTGGGTATCAGCCACATCAATCCGGATTTCTGGAGTGTTTACAGCATGTGGCAGTGCATCCACCAACTGCGCCAGGGATTGACCGGAACGCGCCACCAAATCAATCAAGCGCATAGCTGCATAAATAGCATCGTCATACCCATAATAACCATCGGCAAAAAAGATATGACCGCTCATCTCGCCGGCCAGTGCTGCGCCGGTTTCCTTCATTTTTGATTTAATGATGGAATGGCCAGTGGGCGACATAATTGCTTTGCCGCCGGCAGAAGTTACCACATCAAAAAACACCTGGCTGGCTTTCACATCGGCAATGATCGATACGCCTGGCCGGCGCGCCAAAATTTCTTGGGCGTAAAGCGTCAGCAATTGGTCGCCCCAGACAATCCGGCCATGTTGATCGACCGCGCCAATGCGGTCGCCATCACCATCGAACGCAATACCCAAATCCGCGTCGGTTGCTTTTACTTTCGCAATCAAATCTTTTAAATTTGCGGGCACGGTGGGATCGGGGTGGTGATGCGGGAAAGTGCCATCCACTTCCGGATACAGCAAAATATGTTCGCCTGGCAAAATGGCCGTTAATTTTTCGACCACCGGTCCGGCCGCACCATTGCCGCAATCCCACACCACTTTTAAGCCTTTTTCGGCCTGATAATCCTGCCAAATGCGCGCGACATAATCATTTTGAATAGCGTGATTGGTGACCGAGCCACCTTCTTCAGCAATCATCCGACCAGTTGCCGCATAAACGCCCAATTCTTGAATCAGTTCGCCATAAACTGGCCGGTCGACCAACAGCATTTTAAAGCCGTTATAATCCGCCGGATTGTGCGAACCCGTAACCATAATACCGGCATCGGCCTGTAAATGTTTAACGGCAAAATACAGTTGCGGGCTGGGCCCCATGCCGGTTGCTTCAATCGCGCAGCCGGTCATAATCAGACCGGCAATTAATGCTTCCACCAATTCCGGTGAGGTTAACCGCCCATCATAACCCACGCAGATTTTATTTTTCCCTTGTTTGCGCAACCAGCTGCCAAAAGTAGTGCCCAAAGCCCGCGCATCCGCAGTGAATAAAGTTTCTCCAACGATTCCGCGAATATCATAAGTGCGCAAAATACTGGGATGAAAGTGATGGGGTGCGGTCATGGCTTAAATACTTTCAATATCTATCCCTCTCCCCTTGTGGGAGAGGGTAAATTTTCTTAACGAAGCATCGCTGAGTTTAGAAAAATGGGTGAGGGGTTGTTTGACGATACGTATATACCCCTCACCAAGTTTTTCTAAATTCACGATGTTCATTAAGAAAAACTGTCCTCTCCCGCAAAGGGAGAGGTAAAATAACGATTACTTCTTCGCTGGTTTGGCGGGCGCTGAAGTAGCTGGTGCTGGCGTTGTGGTCGCAGCTGCTTGGGTTTTGAATTCAACCTTGATGCTTGGCAATGACTTGTTCAAACGCTCCACCACTTGCGGGGTGAATTCCATACCTTTATCGGCAATAATAATCACACCTTTTGGCAGAACGATATCGGCACCCTGCTCGCCTGCAATATCCATTACCACTTTTTCCATGGCGTGGTTGATTTGATCAAGTGCTTTCCGCTCAGCTTCATCCACGCTGCGGATTTGATCATTCACGCTGCGTTTAAAGGCATCAACCTTTTTATCAAATGCTTCCGCTTGTTTGGCAAAATCTTCTTTACTCAAGGTGCCTTGCTGGCCGCGGATGGCTTGAAATTCTTTGGCCAGTTCGGCATCCCGCTTATTGGCATTGGCATTAATATCCGCTTTTTTGGCTTTTAGCTCCTCTTGCGCTTTGCGGGCGGCAGTGGCTTGGTCCAATACCTTGGCGGTATCAACGATGATAATTTTTGCGGCCCGCGCTGCAGGTGCACCGGCAGTCTTCGCGGACGCTGCATCATCTTGCGCAAATGCGGGCGCGGCCAAGGCCGCGGTAATGGCTACAGTAAGTAGTAATTTTTTGATCATTAGAACCTCGTCCCGAAACTAAACCGGAAGGCTTGCGTTTCGTCAAATTCTTCTTTCACAATTGGCTTGGCTAAATCGACGCGGATGGGCCCAAATGGCGATTTCCAGGATAGACCAACCCCAGCCGCAACGCGCGGACTATTAATATCTTTTACATTCGGATCGGTAATCCCATCATTCCATAATGAACCAACATCGCCAAATAAATGTCCTTTAATACCCAAATCATCGGCAATCACCGTGCTTAATTCGGTGGTGCCGCGATAATATTGCTTGCCGCCCAACGCATCATTGGTGCTGGTATCGCGCGGACCGATGCCGCCCGCTCTAAACCCGCGTAAAGTATCGCCGCCGATATAAAACCGGTTATTAATCCGCACCGGATCACCATCCCAGCCGGTGATATAGCCGCCTTCGGCAAAGTTTAACCAACTGACTTTTTCATTAACCGGTATGTAATAAGAAGCATTGGCCACATTGCTAATATATTTAACATTACCGCCCAAGCCCGCAAAATTTACATTCCAGCTCAGCTTATAACCCTTGGTGGGATCAACCTTACTATCACGCCGGTCATAGGTCAGCGTACTACCAATATTCCCCACATAACGCTGGCCTTCTTGTTCCTTTAAAAAGCGGGAAGCGTCAGCGCCGACATTGTTAATTTTATTCGATTGGAAACGGTAATTGAATAATTGCGAAAGCCGCGGCGTGTATTCATAGCCAAAGCGCACGCCCGCGCCTGTTTGCTCTTCCTGGTAATCGCTGAATTGCTGGTTGTCATAACGCGTATTAAATAAGTCTACACCCGCCGATAATTTACGGTTCAGGAAATAAGGTTCGGTAAAACCAAGGTTATAATTCTGGCGGCGTTGATTTAAACTGGTGGACAGCGCTAAAATCTGCCCTTTGCCAAGCAGGTTTTTCTCGGAAATGGAGAAATTCGCGCCGACCCCGTCGGTAGTCGAATATCCGCCACCCAGCTGCAAATTGCCGGTTGATTTTTCTTCAACCTTTACATTCACATCCTGTTGGTCCGGTGAATTCGGCACAGGCGTGGTCTTCACATCGGCTTTCCCAAAATAATCCAGGTCTTTCAGATTTTTCTGCGCCCGTTGTAATTTAGTTGCGTTCAACGGATCACCTTCAGCCAGCGGGAATTCACGGCGGATCACATTATCCTTGGTCCGCGTATTGCCGGTAATATTAATCTGGCGGACATATTGTTTGGGCGCTGCTTTCAAGGTGAACTGCATATCAATTGTTCTGGCCTTGATATTGCGGCGCACTTGCGGGTCGATCTGCACGAATGGCTGATTTTGCTCATGCAAATCGGTGGTCATTTCATCAATCGATTGTTCTACCAATTCGGCATTGTAAACATCGCCGCTGTCCATCAACAGTTTTTTACGCAAAGGTTTCAAATCGATTTTTGGCAATTCACTTTTCACTTCCAGCTTGCCAAAATTATACCGCGCGCCTTCATCAATCGTAAATGTAATAAAGAAACTTTCCTGGTCCGGCCCCAATTCCGCACTGGTGTGTTTGACCTGGAAATCGGCATAGCCTTTAGATAAATAAAACCGGCGCAGTTTTTCTTCATCTGCTTTTAGTCGGTCAGCATCATAATTATCATTGCCAAAAATAAAACTCCACCACGCATTTTCGCTCGTGAATAACTGATCCCGCAAGGTGGTTGCGTTAAAATGTTTATTGCCTATAAAAGCGATGCGGCGAATAACCGATTCTGCCCCTTCATGAATTTCGTAAACCAAATCTAATCGGTTTTGTTCTTTCTGAATTATTTTCGGCACAATTTTGGCCTGCAAACGGCCCGCGCGCCGGTATAGCTGCTGAATCCGCGCCACATCATCTTGTACTTTATTGGCGGAAAATACTGCACGCGGTTTTAATTGTGTTTCATTTTTCAGTGTATCATCATCGATTTCGGAATTACCTTCAAAGGCAATTTGATTAATGATCGGGTTTTCTTTCACCTCAACCATTAACTGATCACCATCGCGGGAAAAGCGAATATCTTTAAAAAAATGGGTTTGATAAAGCGCTTTTAACGCGGCATCCAATTGTGTGTCACTAACATCCTGGCCTGGCTTAATATCCAGGTAAGACAAGACAGTACTGGTTTCCACACGTTCATTGCCGTGCACGGTAATATTGCGATAAACAGCGGCCTGTGCTGCGCTTCCCAACGCAACCACCAAGCCTGCGGCTAATCCCATACGCAACGCAATTCGCATTGCGGCCAGTTTCAACATGTTAGTATAGGCACGTCAACTAATGGCTTTATAATTTAATGCACCGCCTGCACGGAAATCACTTCCGGAATATAATGCTTCAACATATTTTCAATGCCGTTTTTCAGCGTGATGGTCGAGCTTGGACAACCGGAGCAGGCGCCATGCATTTCCAGATAAACAATACCCTGGTCGAAATCGTGGAAAATAATATCGCCGCCATCTTGCGCCACGGCCGGACGCACACGGGTTTCCAGCAGCTCTTTAATCTCTTTCACAATCGGGTCGTTATCATGCTTATCCGCCAAAACAGGATTAACAACAGTATCTGTTTTCAAAGCTTCAATTACCGGCTGCCCGCTTAAATAATGATCCATAATTGCTGCGAGCGAAAAGGTTTTCAGCGTCTGCCAATCGGCATCTTCTGTTTTGGTCACCGAAATAAAATCATGGCCCAAAAACACAGATGCCACGCCATCCAGGTTGAACAATCGCTGCGCCAAAGGGGAATTGGCCGCATCCGCCACCTGCCGCATTTGCAACGTGCCTTTATCCAATACTGGCTGCCCAGGGATAAATTTAATGGTCAGCGGATTAGGGGTTGCTTCGGTTTGGATAAACATAATTAGTCCTTATACAGATAATTGGGGACGGGATGCCAGAAATGCGATATCGCTAGCATTGAAATTGCATTATAAGCGCTTTAAAGGACAAACAAAATGAATATTCAGGATCTGGCCACCGATTATCTAGCGCTGCACAACGATTATGCCACCGCGCTGGCAGCCGAAAACAAGGCTTTAACGGCCATGGATGTCCGCGCCCTGCCCGATTTATTGCAACACCGGATGCAATTGGCCGGCCCTTATGAAACCGCCCTGCAACGCCTGGCCGATATGGGTGAAGCCATCACTACCCTGTCTGGCGATATTAAAGATAAGCTGCGGGTAGCCCAGGAAAGTTTTGTTGCCTTAAGCGAAGAAAATTTAAAAGTTTTGGATAATGTCAAAGCCGCCACCGAAAATGTCATGAAGTTGATCGTTGG
This sequence comes from Alphaproteobacteria bacterium, assembly GCA_965246945.1. Taxonomy (GTDB): domain Bacteria; phylum Pseudomonadota; class Alphaproteobacteria; order UBA11073; family UBA11073; genus CBDFFW01. The sequence goes on along the minus strand of CBDFFW010000001.1, from coordinate 716,913 downwards.
CGCCGTGCAACAATCGCAAACACAAAAAACTGTATTTTATAATGCTTATGGTACGGTTAATAACCATGCCCAGGACGGCCAGGGCGTGATGCTTGATAAAAAAAGCTAGTGCGATAAATTTTATTTATTCACTAATTTCCCACGGAAAGCTCAGCCATTCCTGCTGTGCGGCAGGCATCCCATAAAAATCAACTTGCGGCACACCGGCTGGTTTGGCATAGAGCACCGCATATTTGGCATTCGGCAAATGTTGGCGCAGCAACGCCAATGTTTCGCCGGTATCCACCAAATCATCCACCACCAATAAATCAGCCCGGGCGCTGGCAAAATGTTTCAAAATTTCCAAGGCATTTTGCGTTTGGGCAGCCCCTTCCACACCAGCATAACTTTGCACCCCCACCGTTTCAATCCAGCGGATATTCAAATGCCGCGCCAAGATTGCGGCCGGAATTAATCCGCCCCGCGTTACTGCCACAATGCCGTTGAATATTTGCTTCGTTTGCTGCAATTGCTGTGCGAGTTTCTCCGCCGCAGCTTCCACGGCGCCCCAATCCAATTTTACAATTTGCGGCGCGGCCATTGCAGCAACATGACGGTCATTTAATTAACAAGTCAATCCTGCCTCATCCTGAGTAGAACACGCAGCGTTCGTATCGAAGGATGCTTAACCTGCGTATGTTGCTGGAGCATCCTTCGATACGCAGCTTCGCTGCTATTCAGGATGAGGTTAATTTATTTTATACATTCTTCTGACTACCACGCAGCAGTGCTTGCCACAATTGCTGCCAGTCGATGGGCTTCACCACATAATCATCCAAGCCGGCGGCCATGTGCCGCTGGCGGTCTTCCGGCATCGCATCGGCGGAAATACCGATAATCGGCAGGCTGGCAATGGGTTCTTGCAACATGCGAATGGTGCGCGTGGCGCTGGCCCCATCCATTATCGGCATTTGCATATCCATCAGCACAATATCATAATTTTGGTTATGCAATGCCGTAATGGCTTGCGCCCCGTCATCCACACAATCAATTTTATGCCCCCAGCGGGTCAGTGCGCGGGTTAACAGCATCTGGTTAACCGGATTATCTTCAGCCAGTAAAATTCGCAACGGCTGAATATTTCCCTGTGCCGCCAGCCCCGCCAGACTGGGAACATCTGTATGCAAGCGGGCAGTTTGATCGGCCCAATTAAATGGCAAGGTAATGGTAAACGTACTACCCTTTTCTTCTAAACTATGCAGTTGGATTTCCCCCTGCATCGCCTCGGTCAAGCGTTTGACAATCGCCAGGCCCAAACCGGTCCCGCCAAAACGCCGCGCGGTCGAACGATCAGCCTGGGTAAAGGCATTAAAAATCCGCTCCTGTTGATCAGCGGTTAAACCAATCCCGCTGTCGCGCACCTCAATCACCACACGGCAATCGGTGGTCGTATCCTGCAGCAACTTCGCTTGTAATTTAACGCAACCTTCAAAGGTAAATTTGATCGCATTACTCAGCAAATTGCTGATGATCTGCCGCAGACGGACCGGATCGCCCTGCACCGGCGCAAGTAATTGTAATTCGGGCTCCAGTTCAAAACTATATTGTAACTTCTTTTCCGTGGCATGCGCTTGAAAATGGTTAAAAACCTCTTCCAAATTTTGTTTTAGATCGAAGCGGATATTTTCCAAATGCAATTGGCCCGCTTCAATTTTCGAAAAGTCCAAAATATCATTCAAAATCTGCAGCAGATTGGTCGCAGAATTGCGCAGCATGCGCATTAAACGCTGTTGCTCACCATCCAATTCGCTATCCATCAGCAAATCAACCATGCCCAGCACGCCAGTCATGGGCGTGCGCAGTTCATGGCTCATCATCGCCAAAAATAATGATTTCGCATTATTGGCATTTTCTGCGGCCAACCGTGCCTGTTCGCCGTCTTGCTGAGCTTTTTTCAAATGATGAGTGGAGGTGATTAAATCGGCCGCCTTGCGCTGCAAGCGTGAGCGCGCTTCCTGCAATTCATTTTCGTGATGCACGCGTTCATTGACATCGGTCAATACCCCCACAATGCGGACCGCATGGCCATGCTCATCCCGCACCGAAGCCGCACGGCATTGCAAATAGACAACATACCCTTCACGGTGTTGAAACCGGTGGATGGCATTCAATTCTGCCATACGGCCATAAATATAATCCTCCAGCTGCTTATTAAACGCCGTATAATCGACCGGCAGCATCAATTGCTGCCACAGCTCAAAACTCGGCGGCAAAGCATCGGCTTCATAACCCAATAACGCCAACCATTGCGGCGATAGCCACATCGCGGCATCACCCACCTGCCAATCCCAGATACCCTCCTGTGTGGCTTGCATAGCCAGCAAAAAGCGCTCGTGCGAATCAGCGTGGTTGATAGGCTGGATGTCCATATAGATAGGCCTATTTTGCCAGCCAATCGCTGCATAAAGGTTAATTCGTTCGGATTGCGGTAATAACATATGATTCACTACCTAGGATAGTATCATCTTGGGAATAATTACTTAAAGCTGTTAAATTGACAAAAAATGGCAAATTATTAATTTTTTCATAGATAGAATTAAGGTTCATCCTTATCTATCGATAAATCGCTTGCCAAGGTTAATGGTTATGCCTAGCTTGCGCAGTTACTAAGGGCTTTAGCCCCATTAAAACCCTTTGGGCTCGGCCCAATTAAAAAAAGGAAAGATTCATGACTGAGATTGCTGGCCGCGTGAAAAAAATTGTCGTTGACCATTTAGGTGTTGACGAAGCAAAAGTCACTGAAAGTGCCAATTTCGTTGATGATTTGGGCGCTGATAGCCTGGATACTGTTGAACTGGTGATGGCGTTTGAAGAAGAATTCGGTGTTGAAATCCCAGATGATGCGGCTGAAAAAATTCAAACCGTTGGCGATGCGATTAGCTTCATCAATACCAACGCGCAAGCTGCGTAACTTTATTAATTTATTGAACAGCAGGTAACCGTGCGGCGCGTTGTCATTACGGGTTTAGGACTTGTTACGCCATTAGGCGCGGGCGTTGACCATGTGTGGTCACGCCTCATTGCGGGCGAAAGTGGTATTTCCCGTATCAATCGTTTTGATGTCAGTGATTTACCGGCCCAAATTGCCGGTCAAGTCCCACGCAAATTGGCGGATGGCACCAGCCCCGCTGGTACTTTTGATCCCGATACCGCCCTGCCACCCAAAGAACAAAAAAAGGTTGATGACTTTATTTTGTTTGCGATTGCCGCCGCCGATGAAGCCATTGCCGATAGCGGCTTAATTTTTGATACCGATGAAGCGAAGCAACGCGCCGGTGTTACCGTTGGTTCTGGTATTGGCGGCCTAGGCGAAATTAATGACACTGCTTTGGTGCTTGGCGAAAAAGGCCCGCGCCGTGTTTCCCCGTTCTTTATTCCTGCCAGCCTGATTAATCTCGCTTCCGGTCAAATTTCCATTAAACACGGCCTGCAAGGTCCCAATCACGCGGTGGTGACTGCCTGTTCCACCGGTGCGCATGCCATTGGTGATGCCGCCCGCATGATTGCGTTGGACGATGCCGATGTCATGGTTGCCGGTGGTGCCGAAGCGGCCATTAACCGCCTAGGCATGGCTGGTTTTGCGGCAGCGCGCGCCCTTTCCACTTCTTATAATGATGCCCCCGAAACTGCATCCCGCCCTTATGATGAAGGCCGCGATGGTTTCGTGATGGGTGAAGGTGCCGGTGTGGTGGTCTTAGAAGAATTGGAACATGCCAAAGCACGTGGTGCCAAAATTTACGCCGAAGTGATCGGTTACGGCATGTCTGGTGATGCATATCACATTACCGCGCCATCACCGGAAGGTAGCGGCGCTTATCGCGCGATGCAGGCAGCTTTAAAACGCGCCGGCATCACCCCTGACCAGATTGATTATATTAACGCCCATGGCACCTCGACCCCGCTCGGTGATGAAATTGAATTGGGTGCGGTTAAACGCTTATTTGGCAATGCGATTAAAACGGTTTCTGTTTCTTCAACTAAATCGGCTATCGGCCATTTATTGGGTGCTGCCGGTGCTGTGGAAGCGATTTTTGCCACACTCGCTATTCGCGACCAAATCGCGCCGCCCACTTTAAATTTACAAAACCCATCCCCCGCTTGCGCCGATGTGGATTTGGTGCCGCTCAAAGCCAAAAAACGTAAAATTGATATCGTGCTCTCCAATTCATTCGGTTTCGGCGGCACCAATGCCAGCCTAGTCTTCAAAAAATATCAAGGTTAAGCGCAGACTGATTGAATATCGGTCTGTTTAAAATCATCACCTTTAAACAACAACGGTAAGTTCATTTCCTTGGCCAAGGCATAAGCAAAACAATCACCGAAATTTAATTGCGCCGGATGGCCCTGCCCTTTGCCATATTTACCGAAAGCGCTTTGAGCTAATGTAATCTGTTCATATGTTACAGGAACGGTTTGAATGCCATATAAATTCAGAAAATTATTGATTGTGCTTTGAATATTTTCATCGGGCTGTTTACGTTTATTTTTCAAGACGATAAAAATTTCTAACAATGCAGCAACTGAAATATGGAGTGAATTTTCCTCACTTAGAATCTGAGCGAATTTCTCTACTTCAATTTCTCGCATCAAAATGGCGATAATTGCTGAGGAGTCGATAACCATTAGGTCGGCAAGCCGTTTTCATCATAACCAAGAATTTCATCTGGTGTTCGAAAGTCTGTAATGGAATGTTTTTCATACTCAACAATAAGCGCTTCAAGCTTTTCGCGTTTAACTTGCCGATTATCAAGTCGACCTAAATGCGGCGCAGCTGATTGTTGTGCCTGGCGCAAAGCAGTTAAAATCGTCATAGTAATAGTCCGCCCCTGCTCAGCCGCTAATTGGCGAGCCAAACGCTCAACTTCTGGATTTCGTATATATAAACCAACCATAATGTATATACTAACATATACAAATTATATATACAAGCCGCTATTTTTTGACAGTGGCTTGCTTCGTTGGCGCTTTGCTTGCGGCTTTTTTAGCGGGTGCTTTAGTCGCAACCTTCTTCGCTGGTGCTTTAGTTGCCGCTTTTTTTATTGCGGGTTTCTTTGCGGCTGATTTTTTGGCAGCGGCCTTTTTGCCGAAACTCTTTTTCTTTTTCGGCGGTGGTGCTTTGGCAATCAGCTCTAGCGCTTCGGCCAGTTCAATATCATCCAATCCGCGTTTGCCTAGGGACACAATGATCTCGCCATTAACCAGTTGCAAACCAAAACGGCCTTTTTTAATCTCAATGGGCTCATTCGTTTCAGGATGATTGCCTAATACCTTTAATGGCTGGCTATTGGCGATTTTGGTCATCAATAAATCAACCGCACGGTTTAAACCAATCGTCAGCGCATCTTCACCTTTGGGAATGCTGGCAAATACCTTACCGGCCTGTACATAAGGGCCAAAACGGCCATTATTCGATTTAATTTTATCGCCGGTTTCTGGCAATACGCCAATATCCCGCGGCAATGCTAACAACGATAACGCTTTATCTAAATCGACCTGCGCGGCTGGCGTGCCCTTCATCAGTGTAGCGCGTTTGATCTCATGGTTATCAGTGGCGGCCCGCTCGACATATAAACCATACGGTCCCAGTTTAAGGCTAATCATCGCACCGGTTTCTGGATCCGTGCCGATTTCGCGCGGCTGATTACCCTGCGGCTGGCCATCTTCACCAATATCTTCGACATCTAGCCCTAAACGGCGGGTATAATTGCACTCCGGATAATTCGAACAGCCCACAAATGCCCCAAATTTACCGAGCTTAATCCCCAAGCGGCCATCGGCACAATTCGTGCATTTGCGCGGTTCGGGATTTTCGGGCGTGACCGGAAATAAATGGGTTTCCAGTTCGGCATCCAACGCATCAATCACCTGCGTAATGGTCAGCGGCTTTACTTCATCCAAATTATGCGCAAAAGCATCCCAGAATTTCCGCAGCAGGATGTGATAGTCTAACCGCCCGCCCGAAACATCATCCAATTCTTCTTCCAAATGCGCGGTGAAATCATATTCCACATATTTTTTGAAAAAGTTGGATAGAAAAGTGGTAACAATCCGCCCGCGATCTTCTGGAAAAAACCGTTTTTTATCAAGCCGGACATAATTTCGGCTTTGCAGCGTTTGGATAATGGAGGCATAAGTGGATGGCCGGCCAATGCCCAGCTCCTCTAAACTCTTGACCAGCGTTGCTTCCGTATAACGCGGTGGCGGCTGGGTGAAATGCTGTTCAGCATCCAGTTTGGGTTCACCCAATTTTTGCTCGGCTTTCAATATCGGCAACCGCTTATTATCTTCTCCTTCTTCGTTCACTTCGCCTTTGCTCGCGGCAGCTTTATCTTCCTCTTCCTCGCGGTACAGCTTTAAAAAGCCATCAAATTTTAATGTACTACCAGTTGCACGGAAAACATGTTTGCCAGTCGGATTAATAATATCTGCACTTACCTGATCAAATTCAGCCGCCGCCATTTGTGCGGCCAGCGTGCGCTGCCAGATTAATTGATACAGCCGTGCCATATCGGAATCGACGAATTTGGCGACTTGTTCCGGTGTGCGGCCCAAATCGGTTGGGCGGATCGCTTCATGCGCTTCCTGCGCATTTTTGGCCTTGCTGGTATATTGCCGGATGTAGGGCGCGACATATTCTTCGCCAAAAATTTTCTTAATGGTGCTGCGGCAATTGGCAATCGCTTCCGGCGACAAGGTTACGCCATCGGTCCGCATATAGGTAATCAAACCAACGGTTTCACCGCCAATGTTAACGCCTTCGTATAAGCGCTGGGCGACACGCATCGTATTACTCGCGCTCATCCCCAGCACGCGCGCAGCGGCCATTTGCAGCGATGAAGTGATAAAGGGCGGTGGCGGGTTGCGTTTAACCGCTTTGCTTGCCACTTCTCGCACGTGATAGTTTTGGCCAGTTAATTGCGCCAAGGCCGCATCCGCTGCGCCTTTTTCACCGAGTGTAAACTTCTCTAATTTTTTACCGTCTAGATGCGTCAACCGCGCCCAGAAATTTTGGCCATCAGCCGTAAACTGTCCGGCAATCGTCCAATATTCTTGCGGGCGAAATTTTTCAATTTCCATTTCGCGGTCACAAATCAAGCGCAGCGCGACCGATTGCACCCGCCCTGCTGATTTGCTGCCTGGCACTTTTCGCCATAAGATTGGCGATAAATTAAAACCAACCAAATAATCCAGCGCGCGGCGCGCCAAATACGCATCCACCAACTCCTGATTAACCTGCCGCGGTGCCGCAAAAGCAGCCTTAATTGTATCCTTGGTAATCGCGTTAAAAGTCACACGATAAATATCCCGGTCTTTCAGCAGCTTTTTTTGGCCGAGCAATTCCTGCATATGCCAAGAAATGGCTTCCCCTTCGCGGTCCGGATCGGTTGCAAGATAAATGGTTTTGGCAATTTTGGCTGCTTGCTCGATTGGCCTTAAAGCCCGTCCGGCATTATCCCCCAGCACCCATTGCATCGCAAAATTGGCATTTGGATCGACCGCGCCATCTTTGGGCAGCAGATCGCGCACATGGCCGTAACTGGCCAGCACCTTATAATCGGGCCCGAGATATTTTTCGATCGTTTTGGCCTTGGCCGGACTTTCGACAATGACAAGATTTTTACTCATTAAACAGCGTCTAGCAATTCTTCCTCTTGGCCCAATAAACAAACGCGGCTACCTGGCAAGCGCTGTACCAGTCCGGCCAGCTCAGCCTCCAGCAAAATGGTTTGTACCACGGTCGCACTTGTTCCCATTTGCTGGATTAAGGCATCCACCGCCACGGGTGTATAGCTTAATAGGCTAAGCACGTCTTTCCGCAAAGCATATAATTGCGTTTCCGCTGGCCGCGGTTGCGCCATTTCTATTTGATTATCAGCTTCTTCCAAGGCTTCTCCCCGCGGTAGCGCATGCAAAATACGTAAAACATCCTGCGCGTCTTCAATCAAATGCGCACCATCTTTAATCAATTTATTGGTGCCATTGGCCCGCGGATCCAGCGGTGAACCAGGCACAGCGCCCACTTCCCTGCCCTGCTCCAACGCATAATGCGCGGTAATCAGCGAACCGGATTTAGGGGCTGCTTCAATTACCAGGGTAAGCGGGCATAACCCTGAAATCACGCGGTTGCGGCGCGGAAAATCCCGTGCGGTGGGTGCCGCTTTTAATGGGCTTTCGGCGATAATGGCGCCGCATTCCTGGATTTGGCCATGTAATTGGGTGTTTTCCTGCGGATAGATCACATCTATACCACCCGCTACCACAGCCACCGTGCCGGTCAGCAAACTGCCTTTATGCGCGGCGGTATCAATCCCACGCGCCAGGCCGGAAACAATGCCATAACCCTGCGATGCCAAATCCCGCGCCAGGCGTTCGGCCAGCCGCAGCCCATTGAGCGAGGCATTGCGTGCGCCGACAATGGCGACCAGCGGTTGATGCAGAATTTGCGCTTTGCCCAGCACACTGATAACCGGCGGCGCGCCATCAATCTGCCGCAGCAACGGCGGATAATGGGCCTCTCCTGCCAGGATCAACCCGCCGCCCAGGCGCATCAGCGCATGCATTTCTTTTTCCGCATCGGCCGCGCTGGCGACCTTTAATTTCTTTAACCGGCCCCCTTTGCGGGCCAGTTCCGGCAAAGCTTCAATAGCCGCCTGGGCCGAGCCAAATTGCTGCAACAGCCGCACAAATGTAATCGACCCCACATTTTCCGAGCGGTACAGTTGGAGCCAGGCCAGCCTTTCGGCATCCGTTGGTTGAGTGATAAATTTGGATAACACGCTACTTTATATAAAAGGCTTGCCGCAGGCTTTACCAGCAGTCAAGCAGCTAACAAACTTTTTTATAAATTTCAGCAACTTTTAAAGAATAGCTGCTGAATTCAATTAAGTAATCGTTTACTAACTTGAGCAGCTATTTTAAGCTTCAGCTGCGATTTTCGGCTTGGCCAATTGCCGCAAAACATAAGCCAGGATGCCATCGTTTTTGAAATAGATCACTTCGTTCAGCGTGTCGATCCGGCAGAGCAGGGAAAATTGTTGGGTGCTGCCATCGGCACGCGTGATGGTCAGCAACAAAGACATCTTTGGCTTGATGCCCGCTTCCAGGCCCGTAATATCAAATTTTTCGCTGCCATTCAGTTTCAAATCCGCGCGGGTGGTTTCACCCATGAATTGCAAGGGTAAAATGCCCATACCGACCAGATTGGACCGGTGAATGCGTTCAAAACTTTCCGCAATCACAGCCTTCACCCCGAGAAGGCGCGTGCCTTTGGCCGCCCAATCGCGCGATGAACCGGTGCCGTATTCCTTGCCTGCAAAAATAACCAGGGGCGTGCCCTCGGCAATATATTGCATTGCGGCATCGTAAATCGGCATCACCGTGCCATCCGGCATGTGTTTGGTCACGCCGCCCTCCGTGCCAGGCACTTGCTCGTTTTTAATGCGGATATTGGCGAAAGTGCCGCGCATCATCACTTCATGATTGCCGCGCCGTGCGCCGTAGGAATTGAAATCAATCGGCGAGACATTGTTTTCCTGCAAATATTTACCGGCTGGGCTGTCTTTTTTAATATTACCGGCGGGCGAGATATGGTCGGTCGTAATACTATCGGCAAAAATCGCCAAGGCGCGCGCGCCGTGAATATCGGCAATTGCGCCTGGTTCCTTGGCCAAATCCGCAAAAAATGGCGGCTGTTTGACATAGGTACTGCGCGCATCCCAAGCATAGGTCTGCCCTTCTGCAATTGGCAGTTTCTGCCACTGCTCCGGCCCCAAAAACACATTGCTGTAACGCTTGCGGAACATTTCAGGGGTTAAATTCTTTTCCACACACGCGGCAATTTCGGCATTGGTTGGCCAGATATCTTTGAGATAAACCGGTTGACCATCATGGCCGGTGCCCAATGGTGCCGTAGTTAAATCGATGCTGACTGAACCCGCCAGCGCATAGGCTACCACCAATGGCGGTGAGGCCAGGTAGTTGGCTTTGACCTGTTGCTGCACGCGGCCTTCAAAATTCCGGTTGCCGGATAATACAGAAGCCACAGCGAGATCGCCCGCTTCCACCGCTTTGGCAATCGGATCCGGCAGAGGACCGGAATTGCCGATACAGGTGGTGCAGCCATAACCGACCAAATTAAACCCAAGCTGATCGAGCGGCACATTCAAACCTGCCGCTTCCAAATAATCGGTCACGACTTGCGAACCAGGTGCGAGTGAGGTTTTTACCCATGGTTTTACTTTCAAACCCTTGGCCACCGCTTTTTGCGCGACCAAACCTGCTGCCATCATCACATTCGGGTTCGACGTGTTGGTGCAGCTGGTAATCGCTGCAATCACCACATCCCCGTGGCGGACGCTGTAGGCCGTGCCTTCCACCATCACACTGCGGTGACGGGTTTCCTCGGTGACCGCAAATTTCGGCAGTTCCGCTTCAAAATTGCTGGCAATTTGGGAAAGCACCACGCGGTCTTGTGGGCGGCGCGGGCCGGCGAGTGACGGTTCCACCGCGGATAAATTCAGTTCCAACACATCGGTGAACACCGGATCGGGCGAGGTGATATCGCGCCACATGCCTTGCGCCTTGGCATAGGCTTCCACCATGGCAATGCGTGCTTCATCACGGCCGGAAAATTTCAAGAAGCGAATGGTTTCAGCATCGATTGGGAAAAAGCCGCAGGTCGCGCCATATTCGGGTGCCATATTGGCAATTGTCGCGCGGTCGGCCAGGCGTAATTCATCCAGGCCTGGGCCGTAAAATTCGACAAATTTACCCACCACGCCTTTTTGCCGCAGCATTTGGGTGACCATTAATACTAAATCGGTCGCGGTTGCGCCTTCGCGCATTTTACCGGTCAGTTTAAAGCCAATCACTTCGGGAATTAGCATCGAAATCGGCTGGCCGAGCATTGCCGCTTCCGCCTCAATCCCGCCCACGCCCCATCCGAGCACGGCCATGCCGTTGACCATGGTCGTATGACTATCAGTGCCGACGAGCGTATCGGGATAAGCGATGGTTTCGCCATTCGTCTCACGCGTCCAAATGGTTTGCGCCAAATATTCTAAATTAACCTGGTGGCAAATGCCCGTGCCAGGCGGCACCACATTGAAATTATTGAAGGCTTGTTGGCCCCAGCGTAAGAACCGGTAACGCTCGTCATTGCGTTCAAATTCGAGATCGACGTTTTGTTCAAACGCGCGGGCATTACCATATTCATCCACCATGACCGAGTGATCGATGACCAGATCGACCGGCACCAGCGGGTTAATTTGTTCGGCGCGGCCGCCCAGCTGCACAATGCTATCGCGCATCGCCGCCAAATCGCAGACTGCAGGCACGCCCGTGAAATCCTGCATCAGCACGCGCGCCGGGCGGTATTGAATTTCATCTTCACTGGTGCGGTCTTTAAGCCAACCAGCAATCGCTTTGATATCTTCAGGCCGTATTGAAATACCGTCTTCACAGCGCAGCAGATTTTCAAGCAGCACCTTCATCGAATAAGGTAAGCGGCCGATATTCGGCAGCTCCCCTTCTGCGGCAGGCAGCGAATAATACACGTAATCCTTGCCATTCACATTCAGCGTGCGGCGGGTATTAAAACTATTGGTGGCCATTTTCGGGTTCTCCTGGTGGCAGCGAATCTGTTTGTTATGCTTAAGGTAAAGTGCTTAAGCGCTTGTGAAAAGCAGACAATATCAGGAAATGATTGCTGAAAGCTTAAATGCAACTATTTGACATAAACTTTCAGATTTCTTTAATATTGTTTCTATAAAGTATCTAAATAGAATAGGCGATGTCCGAAATACACCATTTTTCAAGACAAGTGATTGACGCTGCCAAGGCGGGGAAAACTTATGATGTTACGGACAAAGAGTTTTTGACGAGAATGACCAAAGATGCTGGTTATTTAGCTTTGAATGAAGATTTGGGCAAAGCCTATGATGCCTGCTGTGCTGCCCCGCGTGATAAATTCTTGCGTGAAAAAATGATGCTGGCGACCCGCAAAGCGACCGATTATTTGTTTGATCAAAGAGGAATTTTAGAGAAACCGAAATATACCACTATAGATGATCCAAGGCAAAGCGGTCATTCAGTTCTTGGTAAGGCTATAGGTCATTCCAATGAAATTCAGTTGTATAATCATTCTGAACTTTCGGTGGAAGCACGTGAAGCCGCATTATCAACACCATTTAGACTGTTTTCGCTTATTGCCGCTGTTAAATTTGCTAACTATGTACATTTTGCCCAAGTGCCAGTGGTTGCCAGAAAGAACGCCGATTTGGCGCTGCAAATTGAAACAGCTGTTTATGACAATGATGCAGATAGCCGTAATTGGATCAAAAGGCATATGGGCCGAACGGTTACTGCCAAACGATATAATAGATTAGCAGCTGAAGATAGGTTAAAAGTTTTATGGGACACAGCAGGCGAGATAGCGAAAAAGAATTTACCAGCTAAACCTCAAGCCCTAAAAATCAAGTAAATTATCTGATTTTCAACGTCGCCAAACCGATCAGCGCGAGCACGCAGCTGATAATCCAAAAGCGGATAACAATTTTGGTTTCCGGCCAACCGCGTTTTTCGAAATGATGGTGGATGGGCGCCATAAGAAACACGCGTTTGCCAGTTACTTTAAACGAGGCAACCTGGATGATGACCGATAAGGTTTCCACGACAAACAGCCCGCCGATAATCGCCAGCACAATTTCATGCTTCACAATCAACGCCATGGTGCCGAGCGCAGCGCCCAAAGATAATGATCCGGTATCGCCCATAAACACCTGCGCGGGCGGCGCATTATACCATAAAAACCCCAGCACCGCGCCCGCCAAAGCGGTGCAGATAATGGCCAGTTCCCCCGCCCCTGGCACGGGGTGCAATTGCAAATAATCTGCAAATTTGGCATTGCCGACCACATACACAATGATCCCGAAACTCAGCGCCGTGGTAACCAGCGGCATGCTGACCAACCCATCCAAACCATCGGTGAAATTCACGGCATTGGCCGCCCCCATAATCACGCAGATGCCAAATGGGATAAACAGGATACCCAGATCCAGTAAGAAGGTTTTTAGCATCGGCACTGCCAGTTGATTGGCCAATTCTGGCGGTGATATTGTGGCGATGGCATAGGCCGCCGCCCCGCTAGCCAACGCCCCCAAACCCAACCGCCATTTGGCCGAAAAGCCTGCTGTGTTTTTTTTCGTGAGTTTCAAATAATCATCAAGCCCGCCCAGCAAACCAAATGCCAAGGTAACCGCCAGCACCACCCACACATAGGCGTTGCCCCAATCGCTCCACAGCAAAGTGGTAATGATAATGCTGAGTAAAATCATAAGGCCGCCCATGGTTGGCGTGCCTTTTTTGCTAAAATGGCTTTCCGGCCCGTCGCTGCGAATAGGCTGGCCATCTGGTTGCTGACGCTTCAACCAATTGATCACCGGCGGTCCGATCCATAAACAAATCAGCAACGCGGTGAGCAATGCGCCGCCCGCCCGAAACGTAATATAACGAAATAAATTCAGAAAACTGGCCTCACCCGCCAAGGGCACCAATAGATGGTAAAACATGTATGCCAGTTTGCGCGATTCGATTGATTCCGTCATCCCGACGCAAGTCGGGATCCAGTGGCAAACAAATGATTACGCGCTAGCGTAATACAAATTAATTTTTTATCGAGCAATGCGCTTATTGGATCACTAGATCCCGACTTGCGTCGGGATGACGAGCGCTTCCACCACCTTTTTCATCTGGCTACCAAGCGAGCCTTTCACCATCACCAAATCACCGGCTTGCAAATGCGCAGGTAAGGCTGCCGCCAAGGTTGTGCTATCCGCGCACCAAAGCCCCTGCAACGCTGGCGGCAGCGCATCAAACAAATGCTGCATATTCGGCCCGCAAGCATATACTTTATCCAGCTTCGCCTGCACGCAATCCTGCGCCAGCGCCGCATGCAATTGCGGCGCTGTTGGGCCCAATTCCAGCATATCGCCAAGCACCGCAACTTTACGGCCAGATTGCTGACCGAGCGTGCCGATGGTGGCGACCATGGCTGCAGGCGACGCGTTATAACTTTCATCTATTAGTGTCAGCGCACCGCCTGGCCAAGGCAACCGCTGTTTGGCCCCGCGCCCGCTTAGCGCTGTAAAATTTTCCAAGGCTTGCGCGGCGATTTCCAAATCAAAGCCCAATTCATGCACCGCCAATAACACCGGCAGGCAATTCAAGGCTACATGCACGCCTGGCACTTGCAACGCAAATACCAGTTTTTGCCCCATTACCATCGCTTCGACAAGCTGGCCATCGGGTGTTGGCTTTACAGACAACAAACAGGCCTCCGCCTGCCGGTCCTGTTTAGCAAAGGTTAATATTTCTGCGCCCACTTCTGCCGCGGCCTCGCCCAAAATTTCCGTGTATTCGCTATCATTCGGATAGATGGCAATGCCGTCTGGCAGCAATCCTGAGAAAATTTCCGCTTTGGCGGCGGCAATCGCTTTCACATTTTTAAAAAATTCCAAATGCGCGGCCGCCACATTGGTGACGATGGCAATATCGGGCTGCGCCATGGCGCTGAGCAAAGCCAGCTCGCCCGCCGCGCTCATCCCCAGTTCCAGCACAGCAAAATCGGCCTTGGCCGGTAAATGCGCCAGGGTTAATGGCAAGCCATAATGATTATTGAAATTACCACTATTTTTATGCACGGCCCCAAATGGTGCCAAAGCCAAGGCCATTAATTCCTTGGTGGTGGTTTTACCCACCGAACCGGTAATCGCAATCCGCTGGGCGGCTGAGCGATCGCGGGCATAAGCCCCCAATTGATTAAGTGCCTGCGCCGTATCGGCCACCACAATCTGTTTATGGGGATCACCCGCCACTGGTTGGCTGACAATAACCGCTGCCGCGCCTTGCCGGATTGCCTCGGCAGCAAATTGATGGCCATCGGCTTGATCGCCGGGTAGGGCAATGAATAAATCACCAGGTTTTAATGTGCGCGTATCAATCGAAACGCCTTTGGCTTGCAGGCCGATTGGGATGTTAACGCCCAATGCCACAATCAAATCATTCGAATCCCAAAGCGGTGCGGCCATGCCTAGAATTTACGCCCGATTAATGCGGCAATCACGTGAAATTGTGCTTAGCCCATCAAATAATTTGCCAAACGATTGTGAGCTTGCTTATTTGGTTAGCAGTTGTTGGGGTATCGCCAAGCGGTAAGGCAGCGGTTTTTGGTATCGCCATCCCAGGTTCGAATCCTGGTACCCCAGCCAACCATCTATGGTCCTCCTGGAGACCAAATAGAGTTTTGCCGTTTTTTATGTTCTTCTAATGCTCTTGAACCAAAATCTGCTAAAGGCATCTCAGGAATTTCAATTTCTCTTACCTCTACATCTCTAATATCAACAATGGCATTGTCGTGTTTTCTCATATCATCAATCAACAGATTTTCTAGCATAGTTCTTGCCTGTACGGCAGTGCCTGTTGTGTGGATGATAATTCGCGGTTGATCAGATCCCACCATTTTCAAGCCCCTTTTGCCAACCATCTTCAATGTAGCCGCTGATACCAATTCATGCTGATTTAAAATCCAAGGCTTAATGCCACCATGACGTTCAAACGAATTGGAAAATGCTTCAGCGACTTTGGGGAAATGTGTGCATGCCAATACTGCAACTACTTGAGCACCTTGTGGAATAGATGGACCATTTTTGGGATGGATATAACCAGATACGTTACGTTCCACATCCGCTGTTATTAAGGGCAAATAGTCTGAATTTTCATCTTTTACTAACTCAAGCAATGACATAGGATGGCTTGCTTTTAGTAAAGACGCTAAATCCTTAGCAGTCCTCTTCCGTGCTTTTACCACTTCTTCATGACTAACATTATCCATAATAGGAATAATACCACCATTATCAATCAAAGTTGCTAAATGAAGACAAGCCACACCTGTGACTTCAGCGCAAGGCACAGCAGACTTTGCTCTATTCAAAATATATTCGCGATCAGTAGTGCTTTTTGTTGCAAAAATAGCAATACACAAAGGTTGTAATTCAATTCCAGTTTTTAAAAGTTGTTCAGCACTTCTTGCACGCAACTTACCTAAGCGCCTAAGTTCATCAATAGTTGGATCAATAATACTTATTGTTTTACCTAATGTTAAATCCAAATAAGCCCTAACATCATCTTTAAATTGACTGGCTGTGTTACAAGCAATAATCTTAATGCTCTGCAATGATATGTTATAATCTGCATATTGGATCGCGCCAACCAATCGCCTTTTAATCAAATCATCGGGTTTTAGACCATATGGTGCGAATAAAGGGTCGATAATACAATGAATTGTAAAATTTCGATCAGATTTTTTAAATCTTCTCAACAGCGCAATAGCGGCCAATAATGCACCGCTGCCTGTATCGATGGTTACAAACTCTTGAAAAGGGTCATAGTTGGCGGTTTCAGTTAACATTTTTATTATGCTATACCTTGGAACATAAAGGTTAATTATTCGTTTATGATATTTTATAGTGCAATCATTAAACTACTATCTTGCAAGTAGTTAGGTCAAAACAATCTTTATGCTTGAGATTATATGCTTCTATGATTAACTGTCAATTTACTCTTAAAACGCTTGGTAAATATGCCAGTAAGGGAAATCATATGTTTTCAGCCCGCAAGTTTGGGAAATCATCGCTTAAAAATAATCTTTCTGAACAGGATTTATGCGATGCATCGGTGCTGCGATCTATTTTGGATTTAGCCGCGATTCCGATTAATTACTGTAACGCTGATCGCGTTTTTCTGTTTAGTAACAAGGCGCATTCAGCTTTGCATGGGCTTGAACCGGCCCAGGTGATTGGCAAAACCATTGCTGAAATTTTGGGCAGTGCCGGCGATGAAACCATTCGCCCTTATTATGAACGCGCGTTGCAGGGCGAGCATGTCGAATATGAACTTGAAATTAAATACAAGATCGAAACGCGCTATATTCAATGTATTTACAACCCCGTGGTTAACAAAGATGGTAAAGTCACCGGCTGGGTCGCCGTGACCAATGACATGACCGAACGTAATCGGCTGGAAAATATTCTCAAAAAGAATCAGCAAGATTTAAGAATTGCCAAAGAAAATGCGGAGACAGCGAATATCGCCAAATCTGAATTTCTGGCGAATATGAGCCATGAATTGCGGACACCGCTAAATGCGATTGTTGGCTTGATTAATATTTTAAGACTGAAGCAACATCCGGTTGAAAAACAAAATGAGTATTTGCAAGTGATGCAGACCAGTTCCAAACATTTGATGGATCTAATCGATGCATTGCTGGAAGCAACCAAATTGGAAGTGGGTGCCGTGCAATTTGAAAGCATTCCATTTGATTTAAAAGAAATTGTGAATGACATTATCAGCATCAATGATCTGCAGGCCAAACAAAAAGGCATTGTCTTGCGCATTGATAACATGCCGGCCAGCCACCCCACTTTTGTGGGGGACCCGTTGCGTCTGCGCCAGGTGCTGATGAATTTGGTGGGTAATGCCATTAAATTTACGGAAAAGGGCCATGTCTCGATTGCCGTCAATCATGCGCAAAACATGGCGACCAATCTGTGGGATATTGAAATTTCTGTGCAAGATACGGGCGTGGGGATTGCCGAAGACAATCTGAAAAGCATTTTCAATAAATTCACCCAGGCGGATAGTTCCATCAACCGCCAATATGGTGGCACTGGCCTTGGGCTGTCGATTAGTGCAATGCTGATTGAGGCCATGGGCGGCGCCATTTCCGTTGAAAGCGTTTATGGCCAGGGCTCACGCTTTACCATTAAACTTTCTCTACCAAGCACATATAATGAAATTACTTCATCACCTCAGCAGGCGAATAATTCAGCATATTTAGCAAATCAAACGCATCCTGATTTCAATATTTTGCTGGTTGAGGACAACCCTGAAAATATTTTGGTAGCAACAACACTTTTAGAAATTTACGGCTATACATTTAGCGTGGCCCATGATGGTAAGGATGCCTTGGCACAGTTGGATAATTTTCAATTCGATCTGGTTTTAATGGATGTGCAAATGCCGGAAATGGATGGTTTTGAAGTAACACGCTTGCTGCGCGAACGGGAAAAGCAAAACAACTTGCCGCCTATTACCGTGATTGGTATGACCGCCCACGCTTTACCCGCAGACCGTGTGCGTTGTATCGAACACGGCATGGATGATTATATTTCCAAACCGTTTAATCCCGATGATCTGGATCGTTTGCTTAAACATTTCAGCAATAAGCAACAAGCCGCTTAATCTTATTTTAACCCGTAAAGCTCGTCAAACTTGGTTTGCAAATAACGTAAATATGGCGTTGAATTTAGCGGTTGGCCGGTTGCCCGCTCCACCAATTCTGATGGCGTATATCTAGCGCCCCATTGATGCACATGTTCGGTGAGCCAAGCGCGCAGCGGTGTAAATTCACCTTTCCCAATCATGGCCGGCAGTTGTCCTGCTAGTTGCTTATCAGCCGCTTCCCATAACTGGACTGACAGAATATTGCCGATGGTATAGGTGGGAAAATAACCAAAGCCGCCGAATGACCAGTGCACATCTTGCAAAATGCCCTGCGCAGCATCCGGCGGTGTGATTCCTAAATATTCGCGCCAGCGCGCATTCCACGCTTCCGGCGCGTCAGCCACGCTGATCCGTTCTTCGAGCAAATCAACCTCCATTTCAAAGCGCAGCATAATATGCAGATTATACGTTACCTCATCCGCTTCCACGCGGATGAGGGATGGCTCAACCCGATTAATGGCGCGGTAAAACTGTTCGAGCGTTACATCGGCCAGCACCGCAAACTGTGTTTGCAACTTGCGGTAATTAGCCTGCCAAAATGGCCGCGAACGACCCACCAAATTTTCCCATAAGCGTGATTGGCTTTCATGAATACCCAGGGAAGCCGCGCCCCCTAAAAGATTGCCATCATATTTTTCCGCGATATTCATTTCATAAAGCGCATGGCCGGTTTCATGAAAAGTGCCGAACAACGCCATGGGTAGAAAATGGCGGTCATACCGCGTGGTAATCCGCACATCATCGCGCGAGAAATTGGTGCAGAAAGGATGCGCCGCGCGATCTTGCCGCCCGCGCGCAAAATCAAACCCAAACTGCCGAATAATATTTTCCGCAAAAATACGCTGCTGTTCCTCATCAAAATCACGGGTCAGCAATGTGGCATCCACTTTATCAAAACCAGCCTGGCCAATGGCTTTTACCAATGCCACCAATTCCGGTTTTAATGCGGCGAATAAGGTCCGCACCTCCGCAGTGGTCATCCCGGGTTCATATTGATCCAGCAACGCATCATAGCGTTCGGATTGGTAGCCCAATAAATCCGCCACCTGCCGTTGCAGATCGAGCGTTTTTTGCAAAGACGGCGCAAAGCGGCTGTAATCACTGGCTGCCCGCGCTTCTGCCCAGGCAGCATGCGCCATGGTCGCCGTTTGCGAAATGGCTGCCACCAAGGCAGTTGGCAGTTTCGCCTTTTTGTTAAACTCCCGCCGCGCGACCCGCAAATAAGCGGCATCATCGGAATCTTGGTCTAAATCTTTGGCTTCACGCTCGGCAGCCGCCAACAAACGCTCGGTTTCTGCAGAAATATGCATGTCGTGCTTGAGCCGGTCGATCAGAGCCAACTGCATCGAACGCTGCAGCACCCCGCCTGGCGGCATATAGGTTTGATGATCCCAATCCAGCACCGCACTGACCGCGCCCAAACCCACCACATCCGCCATCCGTTGTCTAAGTGCATCAATTGCAGTCATCTATTCCCTCTTCCAGCCATAATTAACTTAATTTTTTATCCATGAAATGACACGCTTAAATGTATTTTTCTTGCCATAAGCAGCCAGTTTTGCAGATATTTAATAGGTTAATTGCCTGCAATTAACGCATTTGCGCAAGCACCGGTCGCAGCCTACCCGGTAAAAACAAGGACGATAAATTGAAAACACTAGTAGTCTGTTCAGGCGGGTTGGACTCCGTCACCCTGGCCTATCAAACTGCCGTGCAAGGGCCATTGACCGCACTGGTATCTTTTAATTATGGTCAACGCCATAAAAAGGAATTGGATTTTGCTGCCCAATGCGCGGCCAATTTAAAGGTGCCGCATACAGTTATCGATATCACTGCCGTGGGTGCCCAACTCACCGGCTCATCCCTGACCGATCATGTCGCCGTGCCAGATGGTCATTATGCCGAAGAAACGATGAAAGCCACGGTGGTGCCCAACCGCAATGCGATTATGCTCACCATTGCTTATGGCATGGCCGCTGCCCAAAATTTGAATATAGTGGCCACTGCCGTCCATGGCGGTGATCATTTCATTTATCCGGATTGCCGGCCGGCATTTATCAACGCCTTTGCCGCCATGCAAAATGCGGCCCTGGCTGGTTTTAACAGTATTCAACTGCACACCCCTTTTTTAAATCTTACTAAAGCGCAGATTGTAACAGCCGGTTCACAGCTTAATGTGCCATTCACCGCAACTTGGTCTTGTTACAAAGGCGGCGAAATTCATTGCGGGCGCTGCGGCACTTGCGTGGAACGGCGCGAAGCATTTGCTTTGGCCGGTGTGCAAGATCCAACTGAATACGCCGATAAGAACTTTTGGCACCAAGCCATCCAAAATAAAGAGAAAAACCATGTATAGAATTGCCAAAAAATTTCCATTTTCGGCTTCACATCAAATGCCGAAATTGCCGCCCACGCATAAATGTTCACGGCTACATGGCCATAATTACACCGTGGAAGTGATTTTGGAATCTGCCACGTTGGATGAGGTGGGCTTTGTCCGTGATTACGCAGAACTGGATGCCTTGCGTGATTATATCGCCGCCACATTCGATCACCGGCATTTAAATGATGTGGTGGGCGATGATTTCACCACCGCCGAACATCTGGCCAAGCATTTTTATGATTGGTGCAAAGCCACCTGGCCGGAAACCAGCGCCGTCCGTGTCAGCGAAAACATCAACACCTGGGCGGAATATAAAGCGTGAGCACCATCCGCATCAGCGAAATATTCGGGCCCACCATTCAGGGGGAAGGTGCATTGATCGGCCAGCCCACCGTCTTTGTCCGCACCGGCGGCTGCGATTACCGGTGCAGCTGGTGCGATACTTTACATGCCGTGGATAGCGAGTTCCGGCACAGTTGGCGGCCCATGACTGCCGCTAATATTTTTGCCAAGGTGCAGGAATTATCCGGGAATGTTTCGGTGATGGTTTCATTATCCGGCGGCAATCCAGCCATCCAACCGCTCGGCGAACTCATCGCCCTCGGCAAGCCACACGGCTACCGCTTCGCATTAGAAACACAAGGCTCCATTGCCAAAGACTGGTTCGCCGATTTAGACGTGTTAACGCTCTCGCCCAAACCGCCATCCAGTGGCATGATTACTGATTGGGCCGCATTCGACATATGTTTACAAGCCGCTTGCTCAAACCGGCTAACCCTCCCCTTGCGGGAGGGTCGAAACGCATCGCGTTTCGGGGTGGGGGAAACACATCTGCCATTTGCCCCCACCCCAAAGTGCTTGTCGCACTTCGACCCTCCCGCAGGGGGAGGGTTAGTAGATAGTATTAAACCGCAAATCGCGCTGAAAATTGTCGTCATGGATGATATCGATTACCAATATGCCAAGGATGCCGCGGCGCGCTATCCGCAATTACCGGTTTACCTGCAACCTGGCAATCACACCCCGCCCCCGCCAGATAAAGCTGACAGTGAAATTGATTTAATTGGCATCATGGCCCGCATGCGCTGGCTGGTGAATAAAGTAATTGCCGATCGCTGGTTCAACGCCACCGTGCTGCCGCAATTACACGTATTGCTGTGGGGCAATTTGCGCGGGGTATGATGACATTTATTACCAGTTTTCCGCCTATTGCCGATCCTTCCGCGCATATTCTCATCCTTGGCAGCATGCCAGGCGAAAAAAGTTTGCAGACCAATGAATATTACGCCCATCCGCAAAATGCATTTTGGAAAATAATGGGTGAGCTGATTGGTGCCGGCCGCGACTTGCCCTATGCAAAAAGATTGGAAATTTTAAAAGCCAACCACATCGCCGTGTGGGATGTGCTGCAAGAATGTGTTCGCCCAGGCAGCCTTGATTCCGCCATCAGCCAGGAAATCGCGAATGATTTTGTGACGTTTTTGCAAAGGCATCCGCAGATAAACCATATCTTTTTCAATGGCACGAAAGCTGAACAATCTTTCCAGAAATTTGCCGCTCAAAACCTGCCCCGCGCCATGCAATTCACCCGCCTGCCTTCTACCAGCCCCGCCCATGCCTCAGCCAAATTTGCTGATAAGTTAGAACAATGGCGTAAAATTCTCACGGTCAGGCAATAAAGGAAAAAAACAAATGAACACGATATATGATAACCTTACCCAGCTTGGCAGCAGCACCGCTTTGCCCCCTGCACCCGAAGAAGCTGTACTCGAACGCGTGCCGAACCCGCAGCCAGATATGCCCTATTGCGTACGCTTCACGGTGCCGGAATTCACCAGCATGTGTCCTATCACCGGTGCGCCGGATTTTGCGTATTTGATGATTGATTATGTGCCGCAAAATTGGCTGGTGGAAAGTAAATCGCTGAAACTCTTCCTCGGCGCGTTTCGCAATCACGGCGCGTTTCACGAGGATTGCACGGTGCAAATCGCCAAGCGCGTGATTGCGATAACCGAACCATTATGGCTGCGCATCGGCGGTTATTGGTATCCCCGCGGCGGCATTCCGATTGATGTCTTTTATCAAACGGGCGAAGCGCCGAAAGGCGTGTGGATCCCCGAACAGGGTGTGCCACCTTACCGTGGCCGCGGTTAATGGAGATCCGCAAATAATTCGGGCTCGCCCACCGAAATGGCGGCAATTAAATTGCGTTTGCCCCATAAAAATATTGCCAAACTAACCAAAGTGGTCGCCGCCAAAACACTGATGGCCGGAACACTGCTATGCGCTTCAAATAAGCCAACACCGATCGAAGCCAAAGCCCCAGTGCCCATTTGCAGAAAACCAATCAACGCTGAAGCACTGCCGGCATTTTCACCGAAGGGTGCTAGCGCCAATGCGGCCGCATTGGGATAAGTTAAACCTGTGCAGGACAAAATTAAAAACCACAAACCAATGGTTGACACCAACCCATACCAGTTATTCAGTGTGCCGATTAAGAAAACGAGCGCCACAATAACCTGGCAAATCAGCGCCGTGCGAAACACCTGGTCATTTCGAAATTTTTTAGTCAGCCATAAATTCAATTGGCTGCCACCAATAAAACCGACCGCCAGCATGGCAAAAATACCGCTATATAACTGTGGGCTGACATGAAAGCCATCCATAAAAATAATGGGTGAACCCGCCACATAAACGAATAATCCAGCGAATGAAAATGCGCCCGCCAGGGCATAGGTGTAAAACTGCGGCGTTTTTAGGATTTTGCCAAAGGTTGCTAAAATCGGTTTTGGCCGCAGCGAAACTGTGGGGTCTAGGGCATGGCCAGCGGGCAGATAAAAAAAACTTAAAGCCAAAATAATGCAAACGATAATATCCAGAATAATAAATACAGCATGCCAGCCCAGGGTCACGGCAATAAATCCGCCAATCGTGGGTGCCAAAAGGGGTGACACGCCCAGAATAAGCATCAGCAATGAAAAGACTTTCGCGCTTTCATTCACGGGAAAGAAATCCCGCACCATTGTCATCGAAGCTACCTGCGCCGAACAGCCGCCAATTGCCTGCAAAAAACGAAAGACAATCAATGTTTCGATATTTTTAGAAAAGATGCACCCGATTGATGCCACCATAAAAATACCAAGCCCAATATATAACGGGTTTTTGCGGCCGAAGCGGTCCAGCAATGGCCCATAAAAAATTTGGCCAAAGGCCAAGCCAATAAAATAGCTGGAAACCGACAGCGAAATGCGTGCGATGGGCACCCCAAAATCAGCCCCAATTTGCGCAAAAGCGGGTAGATACATATCAATTGAAAAAGGCGTAACCGTGCTCAGTGCTCCTAAAATCAAAATGATCAAAAAATTATTACGCTGCGCGGGTGCCATGGTATGGGCGGTTATATCAGCGCCGCCACTGCTTGCCTAATATTTCCCGCCATGCATATGCATATAAATAAGGATAGGCGCAATCGCGCCTGGTTCCGGCAGACCTTTCGGACCAGATGAAATAATCGAATATGCCACGTCACCATCTTTATCGATAATTATCAAAGCCGGTTCAGCAAATTCACCGTTACCGCGTGCCACGGTATATACGCCGTATTGTTTGGCTACTGCGACATCCATATCTGCCAATAACGGAAAGGTTAAACCAAGTTGTGCTTTTAATTCTACAGCAATTTCCGAGCTATCCGCGCTGATCGCCAATAATTCCATATCTAAATCTTTGATCCGGCCATAAAAATCTTGCCACGCAGTTAGGAAACGATTAGTCGTCGGGCAAAATTTCCCGCGTGTGAAAATTAATACAATTGGCTTGCCAAATTGCGCCGAATTAACAGCGGTGCCAGTGGTATCCCGCAAATTAAATGCGGGTGCTTTGTCGCCATTTTTTAACATCATTATCTCCGTTTGCATTAATTTAGCTGGTTCGCTGTGTGATGCAATGCCAGATAATGCTGCACACCTTGGGCGGCAGCCACTGCGATGGCAAAACAGGCTTGGAGCAGATAACCACCTGTTGGCGCTTCCCAATCCAGCATTTCGCCGGCCACAAATACACTTGGTTTGGCGCGCAACATCAAATGCGGATCGATTGCAGTTAACGCAATGCCGCCAGCTGTTGAAATAGCGCGGTCAAGCGCAAAAGGCGCTGTTAGCGTAATGGGTATTGCTTTAATCAATTGCGCCAATCGTATCGGCGTATAACTGGCAATGGCTTGCCGATTGGGTTGTTCATTAAGCAAACCAATCGCTACTGGCGATAAACCAATATATTTTTTCAAATAATTTGAAAAAGAATTTGCGGCAGCGCGTGGTTGTTGCAGTTTTTGTACATGAGTTGTTCAACAACTAAGTTGGGTTTAAGATCCAAAACAATCTCGGCCCGCCCTTGCCAATTAATTGCTTCACGGATTGCAGCAGAAAACGCATAGATCAACCCACCTTCAATCCCTTTTTCGCTGATCATCAATTCGCCCTGGCGGGTTACACCATTAAAGGCCAGCGTGACCGGTTTTAACGGCTGGCCCGCAAAGCGCTGCTTGAAAATATCTGACCAGTTAACCACAAAGCCGCAATTGGCAGGCTGCAACGGCGTAATTGCCACGCCTTGTTGCTGTAGAATATTAACCCAAGACCCGTCTGAGCCCAGCTGCGGCCAGGATGCACCGCCCAATGCCAATACTGCAGCGGCCACTCTTACTTTTTCCTGTCCACCTACCGCATTTTCAAAAAGCAAATCACCCGCATCATCCCAACCCAACCAGCGTTGCCGCAGCACAAACTTCACACCCAAATTTTCCAGCCGTGTAAGCCAGGCCCGCAGTAATGGCGATGCTTTCATTGCTTTGGGAAATACCCGCCCGCTGCTGCCAACGAAGGTTGCTTGCCCTAATCCTTCACACCATTCGCGCAAAACGCTAGGCGGAAATGCATCGATAATCGGTTTTAAAAAATCGGCGGCAGTGCCATAACGCTGCATAAAATTTTCCAACGGCTCGCTATGCGTTAAATTCAGCCCGCCACGACCCGCCATTAAAAATTTACGCGCGAGTGATGGTTTATGGTCGTAAACCGTGACACTTAAACCGGCCTTTGCTAATTGCTCCGCCGCCATTAAGCCGGCTGGCCCACCACCGATAATTGCAATTACATGGCTCATCTTATTAGATCATAACACGGTGGTCCAAATGACCATTTCTTAACAATCAAAAAATGATATAACCTTTATATGCTATTCTTTAATAAGAATTGAAGTTTAAATGTTGCATCCCCCTGCTTGGCGCAAAATATTCATTGGTTTGTTGGTGGTAGCCGTAATTGGCTTTGCTGTTTGGCATTTCTGGCCCAGAAACCCCGATGCTAAAAAAGATAAAAAGCCGCCGCCTGTGGTGGTGCAAGTTATGCCGGTTAAAACAGCGGATGTGCCGATTTATTTGGATGGGCTGGGCACCATTCAAGCATCGAATACAGTCACCGTGCGCAGCCAGGTGGATGGCACTTTAACGAAGGTCGCGTTTACCGAAGGCCAAGCAGTGAAAAAAGGTGATCTGCTGGCCCAGATTGATCCACGCAGCTATCAAGCCCAAGTTAACCAGGCCATTGCCACGCGGGAAAAGGATGCCGCCATCTTGGAAAACGCCAAACGCGATTTGCAGCGTTATATCAATCTGGGCAGTGATATTGCGCAACAAACGGTCGATACCGCGCGCTCCACCATCAAACAATTAGAAGCATCGGTGCGGGCAGATGATGCCTTGGTTGCCAATCAAAAAACCTTGTTCAGCTATACCACTATCACCTCTCCCATTAATGGCCGTACGGGTATTCGTCAGGTGGATGTCGGCAATTTGGTGCATCCAGGTGACACCAACGGCATTGTGGTCGTTACGCAAATTGAACCGGTTGCGGTTATCTTCAGCCTGCCCCAGCAAAACCTGCCAAGTATCAATGCACAGATTAATGCCATCGGCGAATTACCCGTTTTGGCGATGGCGGCTGACAACCAAAATATTCAAGACCAGGGCAAATTAATTTTGGTCGATAACCAGATTGATCAAGCCACCGGCACCATTAAATTAAAAGCCGAATTCCCGAATACTGAACACATGTTATGGCCAGGCGGCTTTGCCAATGTGCGGCTGTTATTGAATACCCAGGCAGATGCGTTGGTGGTGCCGACCGTGGCCGTGCAACGTGGTCCGCAAGGCACTTACGTTTATGTACTGCAACCGGATCACACCGTGAAATTGCGGCCGGTAACCATTGGTCTGGCCCAGGATGATGTGACGATTATCAGTGACGGCCTGCAAGCAGGCGAACAGGTGATCACCGATGGCATGATCAAATTACAGGATGGCAGCAAAGTCACTCTGCCTGGCGAACAACCGGCTATTGGTGATGAACATAAAAGTAGCCGCGGCCATAAACCGGATCAAACGCCAGAACAACCAGGCGATAAAAATACCGCCGCAGATCCGTCTGCAACCCCAACTAAAGATACCAATCCGGATAGCAAAACGGCGCACAGTTACACGGGCACCAACAGCGATAAACCGCAGCAATAGCCATGGGTTTTTCTGGTATCTTTATTGCACGGCCGATTGCCACTTGGCTGTTGGCTGTGGCGCTGCTGCTGGGCGGGATGATGGGCTATTACCGCCTGCCGGTTTCCGCACTGCCGCAGGTCGATTTTCCCACCATTCAAGTCACCACCCAATTGCCTGGGGCCAGTTCGGAAACCATGGCGAGCCTGGTAACGGCGCCATTGGAACGGCAATTCGGTTTGATCCCAGGCCTGACCTATATGCTATCGACCAGCTCCGAAGGGTTAAGCGCACTGACCCTGCAATTCGATCTCGATAAAAATCTCGATACCGCCTCGGAAGATGTGCAGGCCGCCATCGATGCCGCACGCGGTGTGCTGCCCGCCAATCTGCCCTACCCGCCCGCCTATTCAAAGGTTAATCCGGCCGATCCGCCCGTGTTAACTGTGGCCTTAACCTCCGACACCTTGCCGATGACCAAGGTGAATGATGTCGCCGATACCCTGCTTGCTCAAAAACTCAGTCAGGTAACAGGTGTCGGCCGTGTGTTGACGCAAGGCGGCCAGCGTCCCGCCTACCGCATTCAGCTGGATCCCGCGCGGCTTTCGGCTTATGGTGTCAGCCTCGAAGATGTCCACACCGTTTTAGGCAAAGCCAATGTCAACTTACCGAAAGGGAGTTTCAGCGGCCCACTGCAAACTTTAACGCTCGGCATCAATGATCAAATCGCCGATAGCGCCACTTATGGCGCGCTAATTATCGCCACCAATAAAGGCACAATCATGCGCATTCGGGATGTGGGCACTGTGGTGGAAGGGGTTGAAAATACCCGCGCGGGTGGCTGGGTGAATGGCCAACCCGCCGTAATTGTGGATGTGCAACGCCAGCCTGGCGCCAATATTATGGCGACCGCCGACCGGTTGAAAGCCGCGCTGCCGCAACTTTCGACCGCGCTGCCTGCCGGGATTAAAATGACCGTGCTGACCGACCGCACGCAAACCATTCGCGCTTCGGTCAAAGATGTACAGTTCACGTTGGTGCTGACGATAATCCTGGTGATCCTCGTCATCTTCGCATTTTTGCGTTCATGGCGTGCCACGATTATTCCAGGTGTGGCGCTGCCACTTTCACTGATTGCCACGGTTGGCGTGATGTCGCTGTGCGGATTCAGTCTCGATAATCTTTCGCTGATGGCGCTCACCATCGCTTCCGGTTTTGTGGTGGATGATGCGATTGTGATGATCGAAAATATCGTCCGCCATATCGAGCTCGGCGAAAAACCGCTGCAAGCGGCATATAATGGCGCAAAGGAAATCGGTTTTACGATTGTCTCCCTCACCGTTTCGCTTATCGCCGTTTTCATCCCGCTATTATTCATGACTGGTATTGTTGGCCGCCTGTTCCGCGAATTTGCGCTGACGCTGACCATTGCCGTGCTGGCATCCGCTGTTATTTCATTAACCCTTACCCCGATGATGTGCGGCTATATATTGAAAGCGGGCACACTGCGCGACCATGAACGCTCAGAAGATCACGGCTTTTTTGGTTGGCTGACCGGCCGTTACCAAACCAGCCTGCATTGGATATTGCAGCATCAGACCGCCACCTTATGGGTGACGCTGATTACATTGATCGCCACTATCGGCTTATACATCATTGTGCCGAAAGGCTTTTTGCCGCTGCAGGATACCGGCCAGATTATCGCCACCACAGATGCGCCGGAAACGGTATCATTCAACGAAATGGCGCGGCTGCAGGAACAGGTGGCCGCCGTTATTCAAAAGGATGCGGATGTTGTTTCGGTCGCTTCCTTCCTGGGGGTTGGCGCGATTAATGCCACGCCGAATAGCGGCCGTATTACGATCATGTTAAAGGATAAAGAGAAATGGCATAGCGGGGCCGAGCGCATTATTCGCCGGCTCAATAAACAGCTTACGCAAATTCCTGGTATCACCGTGCATATGCAGGCTTCGCAAGATATTCAAATCGGTGCCCGTCTTTCCCGTACCCAATATCAATATACATTGACTGATTTGGATGGTGATGAACTGGCCGAATGGTCCGAAAAGCTGATCGCCAGTTTACAGGACAATCCGATTTTTACGGACATCGCTTCAGATGCTGAAAATGGCGGGCTGAAAGCCGATATTCAAATTGACCGCGATCAGGCCGCGCGGCTGGGCGTCACCCCGCAAGCGATTGACGATACCTTGTATGATGCTTTCGGCCAGCGGCAGATTTCGACCGTCTATGCCCAAGCCAATCAATACCATGTGATTTTGGAAGTCACCCCCGCCTATCAGCAAAGCCCCGCCGCGCTGTCTTCGCTTTATGTGCATGCCAGTAGCAACGGCGTAAATACGCTGGTGCCCATCGGCGCCTTTGCCAAAGTGAATGTAATGCAGGCGCCTTTATCGATCAGCCATCAAGGCGCTTTTCCAGCGGTTACCCTAAGCTTCAATTTGGCCGAAGGCAAAGCACTAAGCGATGCAGTGACTGCCATGGGCAAAGCCAGGCAGCAACTGCAAATGCCCAACACGATTACCGGCAATTTCAACGGCGATGCGGCAGAATTCCAAACCTCGCTGGCCAGCGAACCTTTGTTAATTTTAGCGGCGGCCATCGTGATCTACATCGTATTGGGCGTTTTATATGAAAGCGTGATCCATCCAATCACAATTTTATCCACCCTGCCCTCCGCCGGTGTGGGGGCTTTACTGGCATTAATGTTATGCGGGCAGGATTTATCACTTGTCGCGCTCATCGGCATTATTTTGTTGATGGGGATTGTGAAGAAAAACGCAATTATGATGATCGATTTTGCCTTGGCAGCGGAGCGCACGCAAAACCTACCGCCGGAAGAAGCGATCTTCAAAGCTAGCCTCATGCGCTTCCGGCCCATTATGATGACCACCATGGCCGCATTGCTCGGTGCTATCCCGTTGGCGCTCGATCAAGGCATGGGAGCCGAACTGCGTCGCCCCATGGGGATTGCGATTGTAGGCGGCTTAATTCTCAGCCAGCTGCTCACACTCTACACCACGCCCGTGATTTATCTGGCGTTGGAACGTGTGAAACAGCGTTTTTTACCACGCGACACAAATGTGTCAGCTGAAAGCGCCGCCATATGAGCTTGGCGGAACTCTGCATTAAACATCCGGTCGGGGTGCTGCTGCTCTCGATCGGGTTGTTTTTAATCGGCGTGGTGGCTTATGCCGAATTGCCGGTTGCCCCACTGCCGCGTGTCGATTTTCCAACCGTGAATGTCTCCGCCCGCCTGCCTGGGGCTGATCCTGAAACTATGGCGGCGACTGTTGCCGCGCCGTTAGAGCGGCGCTTGGGGCAGATTGCGGGCGTCTCGGAATTGACTTCCGCCAGCACTGCCGGTGCCGCCAATATCACCGCGCAGTTTGATCTGAACCGTGATATCGAAGGCGCGGCGCATGATGTGCAGGCGGCGATCAATGCTTCAGGCAGTGATTTGCCGGTCGATCTGCCCAGCCCGCCGACCTACCGCAAAGTGAACCCGTCAGATGCGCCGATTTTGATTGTTGCGGTCACTTCCAACACGCTAAGCCCCGCCAGATTATACGATGCCTGCGATAATATTTTGCTGCCCAGCATTTCGCAGGTGCCAGGCGTGGCTCAGGTGAACCTCAGCGGTGCGGATAAACCCGCTGTGCGTATTCAAGTGGATCCGCAGGCGCTCAGCGCCACCGGTTTGGGGTTTGATGAAGTGCGCAGCGCCGTGGCCGCCAGCAATACCAATTCCCCTAAAGGCAGTTTCAATGGCGCTAAGCAAAGCATGGCCATTGCGGTAAATGACCAGATCAATGGCGCGGCCAATTATGCCCCATTGATTTTAAAAAATGGTGCGGGCACTACCTTGCGTTTGCAGGATATTGCCACGGTCACCGACAGCGTGGAAAACAACAAACAAACCGGCTGGTACAATAATGGTAAAGCGATTTTGATCATTATTCAAAAACAGGCCGATGCAAATGTGATTGAAACGGTTGACCACATCAAGAAGATTTTTCCGCAACTGGAAGGCTGGATGCCAGCTGGCACCAAACTCACCATTCTGACCGACCGCACACAAACCATTCGCAGTTCATTGCATGATGTGCAGTTTACCCTGCTGATTTCCGTGCTGCTGGTTATCGGTGTGGTTTATCTGGCGCTCGGCCGGTTCACGCCCACGCTGGCCGCGATTGTAACGGTGCCATTATCCCTGGCCGGTACCTTTGCCGTGATGTGGCTGCTGGGTTATAGCTTAGATAATATCTCGCTCATGGCGCTCACCATCTCAGTCGGTTTCGTGGTGGATGATGCCATTGTGATGATTGAAAACATCACCCGCTATGTCGAAGCGGGCATCGCCCCGATGCAGGCAGCCATTAAGGGTGCCAAAGAAATTACCTTTACCGTGATTTCCATCAGTATTTCACTGGTTGCCGTATTTATTCCACTGCTGTTCATGGGCGGCATTATCGGCCGGTTGTTCCGCGAATTTGCGGTAACGCTGACGGCTGCCATTGCGGTCTCGATGGTTATCTCCCTCACTGTCACACCCACGCTTTATGCCTGGCTGATGGTTTATCGCGCGAAACGGCAGCAACAAATAACGGCAACCATTCATTTGGGCGAACGGTTTTTTGTCTGGCTGGAAAAATATTATGGCCGCAGCTTGCACTGGGTGGTGCGCCACCAATGGCTGATGCTGCTCACCACCTTGGCCACCATCGCGCTTACCATCGCGCTTTATATTCATATTCCCAAAGGTTTTTTTCCGGATCAAGATACGGGTTTGCTGATGGGCAATCTGCAAGGCCGCAGCGATATCTCTTATGATGCGCTCTCTGCCAAGCAGCAGGAGGTGAACCGCATCATTCTGGCCGATCCGGCCGTGGCGGGCATGGGTTCATTCGTGGGTGGCAGCGGCATGGGCTCCACCGGTAATGAAGGGCGGATGTTCATCAGCCTTAAACCCCTAAACGCGCGCAAAGAAAATGCGGCCCAGATTATTGCCCGCCTGCGGCCCAAACTCGCCAAAGTAGAGGGGGTAGCCAGTTTTCTACAAGCCGCGCAGGATATCCGCGTCGGCGGCCGCTCATCCCGCGCCCAATATCAATTCGCGTTGTGGAGCGAAAGCCTGGCCGAGCTGCAGCAATGGACCCCCAAACTGATTAACCGCCTGAAACAGGAAAAAGATATCGCCGATTTATCATCCGACCAGGATGCCGCCGCGCAGCAATTGAATATCGTGGTCGACCGCGATACCGCCACGCGCCTGGGCGTGGATATGGCAACGATCGATCAGGTATTGCAAAACGCTTTTGCCCAGCGGCAAATTTCTAATATTTACACCACGCGTAATCAATATCATGTGGTGTTAGAGATTGATCCCAAATATCAGCAGAACCCATCCGCGCTGGAACATATTTTTATTAAAGCGGCCGATGGCAGCCAGATCCGGTTAAGCAGTTTAGCTAAATTCGAGATGGGCACTGCGCCGCTTTCCGTGCGCCACCAGGGGCAATTTCCAGCCGCCACGCTGAGCTTTAATTTACCCGAAGGTTCATCGCTGGGCGATGCAGCGAAACACATTGAAACAGCCACCAATAATATTCGCATGCCGGCTGGCATTCACAGCGGTTTTGCCGGTAATGCCAAAGCGTTCGCCGATACGATGAAGGATGAACCCTTGCTCATCGCCGCCGCCTTTATCGGTATTTATATCGTGCTGGGCATCTTATATGAAAGCACGCTGCACCCGATTACCATCATTTCAACCTTACCTTCGGCGGGGGTTGGTGCCTTGCTCGCCTTGCTCATCACCGGCAATGATTTGTCCCTGATCAGTATTATCGGCGTGATTTTACTGATGGGGATTGTGAAGAAAAACGGGATTATGCTGGTGGATTTTGCGCTGATTGCCGAACGCAATGGCGCTTCACCGCAGGATGCGATTGTGGATGCCGCCTTGAAACGTTTTCGCCCGATTATGATGACCACGCTGGCCGCCACCTTGGGTGCCTTGCCGCTAGCCTTATCGTTCGGCAATGGCGGCGAATTGCGGCATCCCTTAGGTGTGGCCATTGTGGGCGGCTTATTGCTCAGCCAGTTACTAACCTTATTCACCACACCTGTCGTTTATCTGGCCATGGAAAAATTAAAACCCAAATCAAAGCGTTACCAACCGGCAGCGCAGGCGTATGCAGTCTCATGATAACGCATACCATCAACCTTATCTTGAGTAGAAAGCGAAGCTTTCGTATCGAAGGATGCTTAACCTGGAGATTCCGCTGGAATATCCTTCGATACGCGGCTCTGCCGCTACTCAAGATAAGGGTATTTGGTAGTCTAGCTTTAATTATTTTATCCCTTGCTGCCTGCAATGTCGGCGATGACTATGTGCGCCCTGATATTCCTGTCTCACCTGAATGGTCGAACAGCCTAGCCACCGATGGTGCTTGGCCACAAACCGATTGGTGGCAGGAATTTCAATCGCCCCAACTCACCCAATTAATCAAACAAGCGCGAAGCCGTAACAATGATATTGGCGCGGCCGTGGCCCGCATTGCGCAGGCCAATGCGCAATTACGGATTGCGGGCGGCGCATTATATCCGACGATTGATTCATCCAACACGGCCGAACGCGCGGCGCAATCGAATAATGGCCGCTCCTTTACCAATGGTCAAAAACCGTTTAACAGTTATAATTTTGGCCTCAACGCCAGTTACGAATTGGATTTTTGGGGCAAAAACCGTGCGGCTGTAGAATCGGCGGCGGCGCTGCGCAATGCCAGCCAGTTTGATAAAGAGACTATCGCGCTTAGTGTTTTTACCAATGTTGCCAATACTTATTTCGACTGGCTCGGTACGCTGGACCGTTTGGATGTTGCGCATAGCAATCTGACCAATGCCGAACGTTTGCTCGAATCCCTCCACAACCGCTTTAAACAAGGCTTGGTTTCTGCCTTGGATGTTGCGCAGCAGGAAAATCTGGTTGCCGCTCAGCGCGCGGCCATTCCGCCGCTTGAACTGCGTCAGGAACAGGATAAAAACGCGCTTGCTTTGCTGGTCGGCCAGTTACCCGAAGATTTTGGCATGCCGCAGCATGATCAAGGTTTACGCGCGTTAAATGTGCCGGCTGTCACCCTTGGCCTGCCATCGGCATTACTGCGCCGCCGCCCCGATGTGCAAAACGCCGAAGCGCAATTAATTGCGGCGAACGCCGATATCACCCAATCGCGCGCGCAATTATTTCCTAGTCTCACACTCACCACCCAAGGCGGTTATGCCAGCACGATATTGCACAGTGTGTTTGAACCCACCGGCCAATTCTGGTCAATCGGCGCAGGCCTCACCCAGCCTATTTTTGCCGGTGGTGCATTGGCTGGCCAGTTGGATTTAAGCAAAGCGCGTTATCAAGAACTGGCACAGAATTATCACAAAGCGGTGCTAACCGCATTTTCAGATGTCGAAAATGCGCTGGCCGCCACCACGCTTGATGCCGAACAGGAACAAGCACAATTGGCAGCGATGCAATTCGCGCAAAAAGCCTATCAACTGACGCTCAACCAATGGCATGCGGGCACAATTGATATCACCACTGTGCTGAATACCCAACGCGCGATGTTTTCCGCCCAAGACACCTTCGCCCAGGCGAAACTTTTACATCTGCAAGCAATTGTGAATTTATACGCCGTGCTGGGCGGCGGCTGGCAACAGTCACCATAGAGATATAATGAATATGAGATGCCCTATCCTACCTCATCCTGAGTAGCGGCATAAGCCGCGTATCGAAGGATGCTCAACCAGGGTATTCAGCTGGAGCATCCTTCGATATGCTTACTTCTTAAGCTACTCGGGGTGAGGTGGAATAAGTGAATGAAAATATTTAAAATGAGTATAATCAAGTTTCTTTGCTTTCAAAAAAAATCTGCTAACGTTTTTTCATGAATGAGACAATCGCGCTGCTGGCATTGGCGGGCAATATCGCCTTGCTGCTGTGGGGCCTGCAAATGGTCAAGACTGGTGTTATGCAGGCTTTCGGGGCCAATATTCATCAATTCCTGCGCGCGGCGCTGAACAACCGGTTTAAAGCCTTTATATCCGGTTTGGGCATCACCACTTTGTTGCAAAGCAGTACGGCCGTGGGGTTGATGACTGCGTCATTTGCGGCAAGCGGGTTAATCGATTTAATACCAGGGCTGGCAGTGATGCTGGGTGCCAATGTCGGCACCACCATGATTGTGCAGTTGCTGTCTTTCGATATCAGTCGTGGTGCACCGGTTTTGGTGCTGGCCGGTGCCATCCTATTTAAAAAAGGCGTAAATGCGCGTTTCCGCGAAATGGGCCAGGCGATTATTGGTTTGGGTTTGATGCTATTGGGCTTGGAGCAAATCATTCACCTGCTGCATGCCGCCGCCGATTCCGAAACCATGCATTTATTATTAAAAATGATTATGCAAGATTCTGTTTTGAGTGTGTTGGTCAGCGCCATCATCACCTGGGCGATGCATTCCAGTGTGGCCATGGTGCTGCTTTCTATGTCACTTGTCAGCCAAAACCTGATTACGCTTAAAATGGCATTGGCGCTAACATTGGGGGCAAATTTAGGCAGCGCGATTAACCCGATTTTTGAAACGCCAAGCGGTAACAATCCCGCCATTCGCCGCTTGCCATTCGGCAATATGTTTAACCGCTTGGTCGGCTGTGTGGTTTTGTTGCCATTGTTATCCCTGATTAATTTATTACCCGCCAGTTTCACCGATAATACCGCGCATGCAGTCGCCAATTTTCACTCAATATTCAATATCGGCCTGGCGATTATTTTCTTCCCCTTATTGCCTTGGTTGGCCCGCGCCCTGACCCGTTTGCTGCCGGATAAACCCAATACCAGCAATCCGGCCATGCCGGTTTATCTGGATGTTAGTTTTCTGGAGACGCCGGTGGTCGCTGTGGCCAATGCTGCGCGCGAAACCATGCGCATGGGCGATATTGCCGAAACCATGTTGCACGATATCAAAGAAGCCCTGGCCCATAATGATGCCGAACAGGTGAATGCCACCATTAAAATGGATGACACGCTGGATCAAATTTACCGCCAGATTAAATTTTATCTGACCTCAGTCGCGGCCAAAGACACCAAACAGGAACAAACTCAGCGCATCAATGAAGTGTTTATATTTGCTACCAATCTGGAACATGTGGGCGATATTATCATCAACGGTCTTACCAAATTGGCGCATAAAAAAATCAGCCGCAATCTCACCTTCTCGCCCGAAGGGTGGGAAGAAATCAAAACGATTTTTGATCAGGTCAAACACAATATCTCGCTTGCCACCGCCGTGTTCATGACCAGTGATATCAGCGCCGCGCGGCAATTGGCTGAAGCCAAAGGCGTGCTTAATGATTTGGAACGCAACGCAACGCAAACGCATTTTGAACGCTTGCGTGAAGGCCGCCCCGAAAGTGTGGATACCAGTGCGTTGCATTTGGATATTTTACGCGATTTAAAACGCATTAATTCACATTTGGCCGGTGCGGCGTTACAAATGTTGAAAGGCCAAGCTGATTAAATTCCAAGCTAAACGTTGGTAATTTATTGATATCAATCTTATATCATTGCGCATGACTTCTTCCCTGTTTGAGCCATTACAAGTTGGCGCGTTAACCCTGCCAAACCGTTTTATCATGGCCCCGCTGACCCGCAGCCGTGCGGGGGCTGCGCGCCTTCCCAATGCTTTAATGGCCGAATATTATACCCAGCGCGCCAGTGCTGGTTTGATTTTAAGCGAAGCAACCAGTGTAGCGCCCATGGGCGTTGGCTATGCCGATACGCCTGGTATTTGGAGTGAAGCACAAGTCGCTGGCTGGAAATTAATAACAGATGCCGTGCATGCCAAAGGTGGCCGCATCTTTTTACAGCTTTGGCATGTGGGCCGGATCTCTGACCCATTTTTTTTAAATGGCGAATTACCGGTGGCACCCAGCGCCATTCAGCCATCCGGCCATGTTAGCCTTATCCGGCCAGAAAAACCGTTTGTCACCCCGCGCGCTTTAGAAACCGGTGAAATTCCTGGCATTGTTGCGGCTTACCGCCAAGGCGCTGAAAACGCGAAAAAGGCTGGTTTTGATGGTGTGGAAATCCACGGGGCCAATGGTTATCTGCTCGACCAATTTTTGCAGGACGGCACCAATCAGCGCACCGATAATTACGGTGGCAGCATCGAAAACCGGGCGCGGTTGATGCTGGAAGTGACCGATGCTTGTATCAATGTTTGGGGTGCCGATCGTGTAGGCATGCATTTAGCGCCGCGCCGCGATGCGCATGATATGCAAGATAGCAATCCCGCTGCTACTTTCGGTTATGTGGCCGAACAACTTGGCCAACGCAAAATTGCGTTTATTTGTGCCCGCGAACATTTGGGCACCGATAGCCTTGGCCCGCAGATCAAAAAAGTGTTTGGCGGTGTTTATATCGCCAATGAAGGTTTCACCAAAGACAGCGCCGAACAGGCGCTTAAAACTGGCCAAGCCGATGCAGTGGCATTTGGCAAATTATTCATTGCCAATCCAGATCTGCCCGCGCGCTTTGCCAATAATGCCCCGTTGAATGAACCGCAACCTGCCACCTTCTATGCCCCTGGCCCACACGGCTATACCGATTACCCAGCTTTAAATCACAGCCAGGCGGCCTAGATAAATACCCATGTGCAACCGCTATGGCAACAAGATAAGTTATGATCAATATGTGGCGGCTTTTACTGATTTGGGGTTAAAACTTGTTCAACCAAATGGGCGTGGCATTCCCAATTTACAGCCGCGCGCTCAAATTTTTCCCACCGAAACAGCGCCGGTTATTCGGCCCCATGAAAATGGGCTGGAAGTTATCGAATTGCGCTGGGGTTTAATTCCCTGGTTTCATAAAGGCCATGTGAAGGAATGGAAACCGCTGACCACCAATGCGCGGCGTGAAACCATTGCCACGACTGCCACTTATAAATCAGCTTTTCAACGCCATCGCTGCCTCATCCCCTTCTCGCATTTTTTTGAATGGACCGGCGAAAAAGGCCACAAAACGCAATGGCAGTTTAATCCCAAAGAAAATGATTGGTTATGTTTTGCAGGTATCTGGGACCGTGCGCAGACCGCTGATGGCATTGTTGAAAGTTTTTCATTGGCCACCATGCCAGCGGGTAAGGATGTCGAAAAAATTCACGACCGCCAACCGGTTGTTTTGCTGCCAGCACAATACGCCCAATGGTTGGAAAGCCCGCAGGCCGCTGATTTGCTTTTACAATCTCCTCCGGAAAATATTTTAACCGTTGAAAAATATCAGGCCGAATTGGCCGCTTAATTTTCCTTAACCTCATCCTGAGGAGCCATCTCAGATGGCATCTCGAAGGATGCTCCAGCATGGTACCCAAAATAAGCATCCTTCGAGACGCGCTGATAGCGCTCCTCAGGATGAGGCATTATCCTGTAAGCGATCTATCCGTTGAATGCTGGCGGGGATTTGCTGCGCCTGCAAAAATGTCAGCCATTGATATTGCTGCGGTGATAGCTGGTCGTTGGTTGATTTCACTTCGACCAGGCGGTAGCGCCCTTCCTGCCACAAAAATAAATCGGGGAAACCGCGCCGCAGCCGGCGTAAATCCTTGGCCATATGTTCCATCACCGCGATTAGCGCGTTGGCTGTTACTTGCTGCACAGTAATTTCTAATACTGAAAACAATTCGGCATGCCAACCGATGAATGGATTGGCGATCCCTTGCTTATTTATATGATGGGTTTGCAGCAAATCCAAACATGCGCGTTGGTCATAGACTAAATTTAAACGCTGCTGAATAGCGGCCTGGCGGCTGGGATAAAATTTTGCTTCATACAAATCAGTCGGTGCCAACTGCAATGGTTGATGAAACGTGCCGTAACTGGGATCATAGATAATATCCCAAAATAATAAGCCAAACAGCGCATTCCATAACCAATTTTCGCTATGCATCCCTTGCCAACCTTGGCCGGCAAAATGCACCAGTGCTGCCGCTTCAACAGTTCCATCATAGGTTAATTGAATGGCTTCTCCTTCATTCAATAAAATGCGGGCCTGCGTTAGACGTTTACCGCCATTAAGCCAGTTGCGTAATTGCTGCGCCGCATACGCCTCTTCAGCATGGCATGGTGCCGCCAGCATTGTGTCGCATAAAACCTGTGCCGCTGCACGGTTATTTTGTTTGATATATATCCGCACCAACCGTTCCCGTGCAGGCGCGACCGGACTGGTTTGGTATAATGCAATCGCCATTTCTATTGCCTTTTCCCGTTCCAACAACCGTCCCAACTTGGCGATTAAGCGATCAAAAACGGCTTGCGCTTTGAGCGGTAAATCAGCCCGCAAAATTTGCTGCCCTTGCCACCAATGATGAACTTCAGTCGCTGTTCTGGCGGCACGCAAAATTCGAAATTCAGCGTAAATGCCTTCAATTCGATAACAGGTTTCCGCCTCCGCCCGCGCACTAAAATTAGGTTTGAACGCTGCCGTTGTTACCGTTTCCGGTACCACATGGCCCAGCGCCTTCACCGCAAAACCGGAAAGATTTTCGGTCAAATAACCGAAATATAAAAATTTTAAAAACGGCCAGGGATCGGCGGCCGCTAAGCATAGCACTGGTTCCTGCACCAATAAATTGGTTAGCCAGTTTGGATATTGCGGCCATTCAGTTAACCAAACCAGCAATTCTGCTTTGCGCAGGCCAGGTGGCAGCAGATCCTTTAAATTTTGCAGCAACTCGGTTTGCGTAAAACAGTGCAAGCAATCAGGTGCCGGCTTTTCGCTGGCAACAAAATTCAGCAATTGTGCCTTGACCAATTCGGCAAGCGCCATTGGCAGCTGTTCTGCTGCCAAATAATCTAATTTATTTTGCCGAAAATAAGGCCCTTTACGGTTGATTAACCGCACATACAAAACCAGCGCGGGCGGCGATAACTGCCGCAATGTTTTTAGATAGCGATGCTCGGCAAAATTGAGCAGATCCCAATATTGCTTTTCTACGCCATCAATCACCTGCCAAAAATGCTGCAGATAATAATCCGGTGCCAGCGCGCTTGGCTGGCTATCGTTTAGCTTGTGTGGCAAGCGTTTAATTTACCTGAGTCGCCTGCTTTCAGCACGGTTTTCGGGCTAGGCAGTGCCGTGCTTTTGGCATAGCTTTATCCTAACCTATTCAAATGTCTGATTTTGTTACCACCCCGCCGCAGATTGCGCAGCATACGCAATTATCCCATACAGCATTTATGGCCTGGCAAGCCGAAGCCTTGGCCGATCCGCTTGCATTCTGGGCCAAAATGGCCCGCCAGGAACTGACCTGGCTCAAAGATTTTACCATTACCCAGCGTGGTGATTTCAACCCGCCTGTGAAAATCGAGTGGTTCGCCGATGGCATATTGAATGTCACCGCCAATT
Organism: Alphaproteobacteria bacterium; assembly: GCA_965246945.1. Classification (GTDB taxonomy): domain Bacteria; phylum Pseudomonadota; class Alphaproteobacteria; order UBA11073; family UBA11073; genus CBDFFW01. The sequence continues at coordinate 676,131 of CBDFFW010000001.1, read as the reverse complement.
GCCTGGACCGGCATTTAGCAAAACACGCCCATAAAACTGCGCTGATTTGGGAGGGTGATACCCCTGACGACATTCGCAAATTCACCTATGCCGAACTGGCCGCGGCGACCAATCGTTGGGCCAATTTGTTGAAACAGTTTGGGGTGCACAAAGGTGATACAGTCATCATTTATCTGCCAGCTATTCCCGAAGCCGTGATGGCGATGCTGGCCTGTGCCCGCATTGGCGCGGTGCATTCGGTCGTCTTCGGCGGCTTTTCCGCGCAGGCTCTGCGGGACCGCATTTATGATAGCGGTGCCAAACTGATCATTACTGCGGATGCGGGGTTACGCGGCGGTAAAACCGTACCATTGAAAACCGCTGTCGATGCCGCAATTTTGGATAGCCCAACTGTGCAAACTGTGCTGGTTGTCGAACGCACGGGCGGGGCAGTTAATTATACCGCCCGTGATCACAAAGTGGCTGAGTTGCTACCACAAATGTCAGCGCTTTGTGCGGCCGAACCCATGGGTGCAGAAGACCCGCTCTTTATTCTATACACCTCCGGCTCGACCGGCACCCCGAAAGGCTTGGTGCATAGCCAAGCCAGTTATCTGCTTTATGCCAGTCTAACCTTCAAAACCCTGTTCGACTGGCAGCCGGATGATGTGTATTTCTGCACGGCCGATATCGGCTGGATTACCGGCCATAGTTATGTGGTTTACGGGCCATTATGTAATGGCGCAACGGTGCTGATGTTTGAAGGGATACCCACCTACCCAAACGCGGATCGTTACTGGCAATTGGTTGATCAGCATCAGGTTTCTATTTTTTACACTGCCCCCACTGCGCTGCGCAGTTTAATGCGCTTGGGTGATGCCTGGTTACAGACCACCAGCCGTAAATCTTTGCGCATTTTAGCAAGCGTGGGGGAGCCCATTAATCCGGCCGCCTGGCGCTGGTATTTTGAGCAAGTGGGTCAGGCCAATTGCGCGGTGGTCGATACCTGGTGGCAGACTGAAACGGGCGGCCATATGATTGCCCCGCCGCCTTCGACACCAAGCGAAAAACCCGGCTGGGCGATGACCCCGTTTTTCGGCATTCAGCCAGTATTGATGGATGCGCAAAATAATATGGTTCAAGGCGCGGGTGAAGGCGGGTTGTTTATCGCTCAACCCTGGCCCGGCATGGCGCGCACAATTTATAAAGATCACGCGCGTTTCATCCAAACCTATTTCAGCCATGTCCCTGGTCTGTATTTCTCCGGCGATGGCGCAGTGCGGGACACGCTTGGCCATTATCAAATCACCGGCCGGGTGGATGATGTAATCAATGTGTCCGGCCACCGCTTTGGCACCGCCGAAATCGAAAGCGCGTTAGTGGCACACCCCAGCGTGGCCGAAGCAGCTGTCGTTGGCCGTGAACACGCCATTAAAGGCACCGGCATCTATGCTTATGTGACCTTAAAAGAGGGTACTGCCGCCACGGGCGATCTCAAAAAAGCGTTAAACCAGCATGTCCGCCAGCAAATCGGCGCTATTGCCGCTCTTGATTGGCTGCAATTCACCCCAGCTCTGCCCAAAACCCGCTCCGGCAAAATCATGCGCCGCATTTTGCGCAAAATAGCCGGCGGCGAAACAGACAGTTTAGGCGATACCTCCACCCTTGCCGACCCGCAAATTATTGAAGACTTGATTTTGCACCACATACCATAAAAATTGGTTAAGTTTAGTAACTGAAACTAAAAAACGCTGGAAATTGCTGTTATGTTCCGTAATCTCTGCTACAGAAAATCATGATCAACGCTGCTGCTGCCTTTAAAGAACCAGTTGCCCAAACCAAGCTAACGGATAGCCCGCAAGGCCATAAGCATTGGCGGATTGAAGATTTGCCCTGGGACCAGCTTGACCCGTCTAAGGTTGATCCGGATGTGCTGAAGGTTGTCAAGGCTGCTTCCATGGTGGAATACAATGCCCGTGATTATACAGCGTATTTGTTAAGCGTATTCCATGATGATCCAGAATTTAAAGCCAATGCCGAATATTGGGCCATTGAAGAAGTCCAACATGGCAAAGCTCTGGGCACCTGGGCGCAGGCCGTTGACCCCAGTTTTGACCACGAAGCCGCCTTTAAAAAATACCGCGAAAAAATTGTGATTAATACCGATGTGCAAAAATCCATCCGCGGTTCCCGCGCCGGTGAAATGGTGGCCCGCTGCATGGTTGAAACCGGCACCAGCAGTTATTACACCGCGCTTAGCGATGTGACAAATGAACCCGTTTTAAAGCAGCTTTGCAAGAATATCGCCGCTGATGAGCACCGTCATTATAAAATGTTTTATGATAATATGCGCCGGTATTTGGACAAAGAAGGCCTATCCAAATGGGGCCGGTTGCGCGTGGCGTTAAGCCGCATTATGGAAACGGAAGATGATGAACTGGCATTTGCGTATTATGCGGCCAATGCAGCCAATGACGGCCAGCCTTATGACCGTAAAACCTATAACCATGAATATGTTAAACGTGCCTATAGTTATTACCGGCCAAAACATATTGAACGTGGTGTCGCGATGGTATTCAAAGCCAGTGGTTTCAGCCCGCAAACCAAAGCATTTCAACTGGCGACTAAAGCCGCTTGCTGGTTAATCGATAACCGGGCCAAAAGCCTGCGCATCGCCGATAAATCGCCTGAGAAAATAAAAGCGTAACTAAATTAGCTACGCTTATTGGTTTTTAAATTTAAGCCGCATGGCTACGGCGGGTGGCCCAGCCTTTTTTGGCGGCAGCACTGCGTTTGTCATGATTGGTATTAGCGGCGGTTTTACCGCCATGACTATGATTGCCGCCGATATGTCCGCTTTTACGGCTTGAAGAATGATCTTCGGCTTTACTGCGGCCAGAGCCTGATTGCTTGCCGCCATGAGTTTCTTTATTAACGGTTGCCCAGGCGCGTCCTTCCGCCTCACTTTTGTTTAGCCCGCGCTGTTCGTAACCTTTTTCAATGTGCTGGGCCTGACGTTTTTGTTTGTCAGTATAGGCCGTTTTATCACCTTGTGGCATAGGTTCCTCCTGATCGGTGTGTATGTATAAAATAAAGCGCCACACATCATCAGCCCATCAGGAAAAACAAGCTCTTTTCTAAAAACCAAATAAACAATGCCTGCCAGCTTTTCAGCTGGCAGGCACCGATCAACCCAGGAGGTGGCTGAATTTTTAACGGCCGCGCAACGCGCTGCCAGAAGAGGACATACCGGTTGACGTGCCATCGCCAGTCGTTCGGCTGGGCGCGCTGCCATTACGGCTCGCGCTCATGCCAGCCATGCTGGTTTTGCTGTCTGTGGTATCATTGGTATTGGTTGAGCCATTAGAACCTGTTGTAGTGCCGATACCCACCACATCGCTATTGGCACCATGACCAACAACTTGACTATTGGTATCCGCTAATACCGAATTATCACTTGCCGTTGCATCTGTACCATGTGCCCGCGCAGCACCAGCAAAAATTGAGCCAGCAATCAAGGCTATTCCAGCCAAAATTTGAAATGGGCGCAGCCTCTGGTTATTTTTGAACATTTTCTATGTCTTCCCTATAATCTGACTAAAAAAGCCATCCATACAATCTGTAAAGATTTATGGATGGCTTTAAAGGAGCGAATAAACGCCCAATATCACTAATTTTGATAACTTCCACCAGACAAACCAGATTTGGATAATCTGCAATTGCAAAAACCAAATAAGGCGACTGGCCGAAGCCTGTTTACCAAAACCAGTGATATGTCCTGCATCAGCAGCACAATATCGATATAAGCAGTGTAACCATCAATTTTCGATATTCAAATTAAACTAAATTTTAAAAACTTCATGACAATTGCCTATCGATCACCATACAACAGAACCAAGATATTGTTAGGACCCGAAATGGATGATGACCCTGCCAAACGAAGTTTAATCCAAAACCGCTAAGCATGGGCATAATTCCCATTGCTAGTGCTCTGGGAAATTACATTTTTTTGGTAATCGGTAAATTTCATCAGGGCTCGCTTGAAAGGAGTTCGCCATGAAAACCACCCTGTTAGAGCTGGATAAGGATTCCCTGCGCGCCCATTGGGCGGAATATAGCGCCGACCAGCAGGAAACCGCTTTTTTTCAACTGCCCCGCGCTGAAGCAGAAGAGCTGTTTATGCGCCTGCCGGCCTATGATCAATATGGCTTGTTTAAAATGTTGCCGCGCACCGAACAGCGCTCCTGGCTGCGCCTGCTGCCCATGGATGACACGGTCGATTTATTGCAAGAAATGGAAGATGACGAGCGGGAAGCGGCATTGCTGCTGCTAACCGGCCAAGCACGCCGTGAAGTATTAGGATTATTGGCGTATAAAGCGGATGAAGCCGGCGGGTTAATGACCCCCGAATATGTGCGCCTGCGCCCTGAAATGTCGGTCGGTGAAGCGTTTCGTTATCTGCGCGCGCAATCCGATACGGCTGCTGAAACGATTTACTACGCCTATGTCTTGGATAATGAGCAAAAACTGCAGGGTGCGGTTTCCTTCCGCGATTTAATTTTGGCGCAACCGAAAAAAACCATTGCCGAGATTATGGAAACCAATTTGGTGACGGTGACTGAAGATTTGGACCGCGAAGATGTGGCGATGGTTTTCTCCCACCACGATTTGATGGCAGTGCCGGTGGTCGATAGTGCCGGCCGCATGAAAGGGATTGTCACTTATGATGATATCGGCACCGTTGCTCAGCAGGAAGCCACCGAAGATATGCAAAAAGCGGGGGGCATGGAAGCGCTCGACGCGCCCTATTTCAATGTCACTTTTTGGGAAATGATTAAAAAACGCGCGGGTTGGCTGGCCGTATTATTTGTTGGTGAAATGTTTACGGCCAGTGCCATGGGTTATTTTGAAGATAAAATTGAAAAAGCGGTGGTGCTGGCTTTGTTTATTCCGCTGATTATTAGCAGCGGCGGAAATTCCGGCTCACAAGCATCAACTTTGATTATCCGTGCGCTGGCGTTGCAGGAAATCCGTTTGCGGGACTGGTGGCGAGTCTTTGGTCGTGAAATTGCTGTAGGCCTGTTCCTGGGCATCATCCTGGCCACGATTGGTGCTATCCGCATCTATGCCTGGCAGCAAATTGGCCATACCTACGGCGAACATTATCTATCTATATTGATGACTGTGGCTTTTAGTTTAGTTGGGGTCGTGCTCTGGGGTACCACCACGGGTTCGATGCTGCCTTTCATTTTAAAGAAACTGGGCTTCGACCCCGCCAGCGCCTCCGCACCATTTGTCGCGACCCTGGTCGATGTGACCGGTCTAATCATCTATTTCTCAGTCGCTTCGATTATTCTGAAAGATGTGTTTTTGTAAAATGCTAAACGGTCCTTCCTTACAACCAGTCAGCGGTCAGCGCGCTAAACAATTAGTGGTGTTTTTACATGGTTATGGTTCGCATGGCGGCGATTTATTGGAACTGGCCAACTATTTCGCGGCAGCCCTACCCGATGCTGAGTTTTTAGCACCCAATGCGATTGAGCCAGGGGAATACGGCTTAGGCTACCAATGGTTCACGCTGATGAACCGGACACCCGAAACCTATAGCGCCGGACTAGCCAACGCTGTTCCCAAATTACAAAATTGGCTGCAAGAGCAATTGCAACAACGCGGATTAGCTGAAAAAGATCTAGCGCTGATCGGCTTTTCCCAAGGCGCGGCAATGGCGCTGCATACCGCACCGCGTTTTGCCCAGGCAATTGGCGGGGTAGCTGCATTTTCAGGTGGACTGGTGCCAGCAATCATCGCGGCCGAAGCGCTTTCCCGCCCGCCTGTGTTATTGGTCCATGGCGAGTTGGATGATGTGGTGCCATTTACCCGCATGCAAGAAGCCGAAACGGCGCTCTGTAATCTTGATTTTGCGGTAACGACTTTGCCGCGCCCTCAGCTTAGTCACAATATTGATGCCACCGGCATTAATGCCGCTGTACGATTTTTTAAATCCGCTTTTAATCAATAAAATTTATTCTTCAATCGGCAGCGCATCTGGACCATTAGATGGAATATCGGAAAATGCGCTATTACCATCGTTTAAACTTTCATCCATATCTAAGGGCTCTTCCCCTGCGCGGCGTAAGGAAATAATTTCATCTTCTGTGCCGAAATTATTGCCGCCCTGCTCATAATTTTGCATGGCCTCAGCACGGGCCAATAATGGTTCACGGCGCGCCAGTGGCGCTTCGACATCAGTATTAAAAGGTGACGCGGTGTTCAAGACACCCGCTGGCCGATCAGCACCGGCGAAAAGCAAATTGTCTTTCGCTTCATCTTGCAAAATATGAAACTGTTCAGCTTTTGGGACTTCGTTTTCCATACAAGATAATTGTTTAAAACCAAATAAATTCTCTATGCCGAAAATTATTGATATATCGTAATGGGACCCGTGCTGCGGGTTTTACCACGTAAATATTTCACACCGTCCCAAACGGTTAAACCGCCTAAAACAAACAACACGCCATATAAAATATAAACGCCAAAAAACACTACAAACGCCGCGAGCCAAGACCAGCCCCATACTTGGACTGCCGCAAACATAGCCACAATTGGCGCGAAAGCGGGTATCCAGCCGAAACAAAACGCCCCAATAGCTGTGAGCCATAACGGCACGACGAACCAATAAGCCAAACCATTGGCAATTGCCCAAGTCTGAACCAGCCAAATGACCACGGTCAGCAGTAATGTAATTAAAACCAGCGGTGCACATTTCATAACTGCTATCTTTAGGATAGCAGTTATAATTTTTACATTTTAATTGTGAAAGCTGGTGACTAAGGACGAATAAAGGTTTTAATACAGCCATCTTCCTTATCACGGAAGGTTTTATACATATCCGGCGCTTCATCCAACCCAATTTTATGGGTAATGACAAAAGACGGATCGATTTCACCGCTAACCACTTTATCCATCAATGGCTGCAGATAACGGTGGGTATGGGTTTGGCCGGATTTAATGGTCAAACCCTTATTCATAATGGTGCCCAATGGAATTTTATCGACCATCCCAATATACACCCCTGGCATTGAAACGGTGCCGCCTTTGCGGCAGCATTTAACCGCTTCGCGGAACACATGCGCGCGGTCGGTCGCCAAGCCCACTGCATTTTTTGCCTTATCCATCACTGCTTCAATCCCGCCCATGCCATGCGCAGTGGCATGCGCCTCAGTGCCCACGGCATCAATACAGCTATCGGGACCGCGGCCACCGGTCATCTCCATCAGCCGTTCGTAAACATCTTCTTTATCGAAATTAATTAATTCCGCTTTACCATAGGTCGCCGCCATCAGCATTCGTTCGGGCACCATATCAATCGCAATCACACGGCCTGCGCCCAGCATCCACGCACTTTGAATGGCAAATTGGCCCACCGGTCCACAACCCCAAATGGCGACCGTATCGCCAGGTTGAATTTGCGCATTTTCCGCCGCCATATAGCCGGTTGGAAAAATATCAGAAAGATACAACGCTTGTTCATCCGTAATGCCTTCCGGCACTTTGATATGGCCAACATCCGCAAATGGCACGCGCACATATTCGGCCTGCCCGCCTGGAAAACCGCCCAGCATATGCGAATAACCGAACAGACCAGATGGTGATTGCCCCATAATTGCCGCGGCTATTTTTGCATTGGGATTTGAACGGTCGCACAATGAAAACAATTTCTTTTCACAAAACCAGCATTGCCCGCAAGCGATATTGAATGGGATCACCACACGGTCACCAACCTTCAAGTTGCTAACTTCTGAACCAACTTCTACCACTTCACCCATAAATTCATGGCCGATAATATCGCCCGCTTCCATGGTGGGCATATACCCATCGTATAAATGTAAATCGGAACCACAAATCGCACAGGCGGTCACTTTGATGACCGCATCCCGCGCATTTTCGATTTTTGGATCCGGTACATTGTCAACTTGTACATGTTCTTTACCGTGCCAGCATAATGCCTTCATTTTTTTTGCCCTTTAAAGTGATAGGCTCTAATTAATTTAAAATTATAAAATTCCCATTATTCACTTGGCGGTGCATCGCCCGCATTATCGCTATCCGCATTGGGCGCTGATAGGCTGGAATTGGCAAAACGCAGGCCAGGCGTGCTTTGCAGCACTTCCAATAAGCGCTTGATCATTTGTTTGTACAATTCATTCGCTTGGGCGCTTTCTGCCGCGAAACGGATCACAAAATTAATCCCTAAATCAGTCAACTTCATATAGACTTGGGGCGCAGACAGCGTGACCGGCAAATGGGTCATGTGTTCCAAGGCCGTTTGCTGTTGTTTAATCTGCTTTTGATGATCGCCGTAAATTTCTTTCACCACTGCTTTGATTTTACTTTTTGCCAAACGCCAATCGCTATTGGCATCCAACACCAGCGTAATTTCTTTCCACCCAAAACTGGTGCCAGGCACTGCGCGGTAAAATGGCGTGGTTTGGAATAGCGTGGAATTCGGAAAACTGACCACACGGCCAGTGGCATAGGCACCCAAATCAAGCCCTGCCAATTCCAACAAATAAAACCGCACCACACCGATTTTGATCACTTTACCTGTTACACCGGAAACCGTGATGGTATCACCCACGCGAATGGCATAGCTGCCGTAAAACAGAAAATGCGCCGCCCAAGATAAAATAACATTTTGTAAGGCCACCGCTAAACCAGCCGTAATCAAAGCCGCAAAGGTGGCCAGCGAACCGAAATCGGTCGAAAAGGTAATCAGTAAAACCAGCGCGACCAGAATTAAAAACACAATCCGGCGCAGGGTGCGCAATTGTGTTTGCCGTTTGGAATCCCGCACATAATTGTTAATCGCTTTTTTGGCAAAATGCGACAGCGCAAATGGGATAATTAACGCAAAAGCCAGCAACCCGATGCGGATCGCCAATTGGCGAATATTATCATGCAATTCCTGATCAATCAGATCGTTCCATTCTTCAATACTATGCGTGCTAATTTCCAGCCAACTACGCGTTTGGCTATGTGGCACAATGGCCAGCGATAGTTTTTTGAAATAACCTAAAATTGTGTTGGATTGCTCCAACGCCGTGGCTTGCTGGCCGGCATTATTAGCTTCGGCCGCCTGCTTATTGCGCAACATTAAATTTTGAAAGGTGGCGCGCATAAAATCGCGCTGTTCCTGCGCCGTGTTATTCAAAGCTTTCGTGTGTTGCGCCAACACGCGCAGATCATTTTTAGTTTGAAACAACTGATAGATTTCGGTGGATAAGCCAATGATCCCGTTGGATGACATGGTTGGTTTGGGCACCACAGCCGCAACGGCGGCCATAGTGGCGCTGGTGTTGATATCCGCCGCATCGCTACTGGCTTTGGCCGTCGATTGGCTTTCCGGCACAGTGCGTTGCAGGCTGTTGATTTTACCCAGCACCCCCGTTTCACTGCTATCACCAGTGTTCCAGGTTTTGATAATCGTTTGAATAAGTTCTTGCTGCGCCTGCGCAAATTTTAAATCATCATTCAACGCATCGCGCCGCACGGTAAGCGCTGGCCGCTCACTGCGTTTGGCTTTTTGTAATTCCTGGCTAACCGTTTTGATATCGGTATCCAACTGGGTTAGGCGCTGCTTAATGCGCTCGGCCGAGGCCAAAACTTCCTGGCGGCTGCTGTTATTTTCGGCAGCCGCTTTATCGGCTGAATCAATCAGCACGGCATTGGCTAAACCCTTGGCAAAATCGAAGGCATAATCCAAAACTTTGGTCGAACTTTGTTGCAAACTGGCTTTGAATGATGCTTGCCGTGCGCTGTTGCTGGAAACTTCCAAACTGGCAATTTCGCGGTGCCAGGCAATCGCCTGCTCCAAATACGCCATTAAATTTTGTTCTTCGTCATCCCGCGTGATTTGCGCATCCGCCCTGGGCGATAACAGCAAAAATGCGACTAGCCCAACCCATAAAAATCGGCGCAACCATAAAACAGAAAAATGAACCATCTGGTTTGATCATACAGATACGGGACCGCTGCGCGCAAATGACTTTGCGGTAATCTTATCCATGCGAAATAGTTGAACTATTGCGCCTGTCCTATTATGGTCGCGGCATTATGGACATCAGCAAACTTTCCGCCGGCAAAAACCCGCCCTCCGATCTTAATGTGGTGATTGAAATTCCCCAAGGCGGTTATCCCGTGAAATACGAATTGGATAAAGATTCCGGCGCTATGTTTGTTGACCGCTTTTTGCATACCTCGATGGTTTATCCTTGCAATTATGGTTTTGTGCCTCACACGCTTTCAGATGATGGTGACCCTTGCGATGTGCTGGTGATTACCGCCATTCCCGTAATCCCAGGTTGTGTCATCCGCTGCCGTCCAATTGGCGCGTTGCTGATGGAAGATGAAAGCGGCCAGGATGAAAAAATATTGGCCGTGCCGGTGGATAAGCTACATCCCTATTACAGCAAAGTGCAAAGCTATCAAGATCTACCGGAAATTTTGCTGGAACAAATTGCGCATTTTTTTGAACGTTACAAAGATCTTGAAAAGAATAAATGGGTGAAAGTGCTGAACTGGGTCGGCCCCAAAGAAGCCGAAGCTTTAATTCAAGAAGGTATTAACCGTTTAAAGCAAAATAAAGCTGCTTAGCAACTTTCCACTACCTTTTTTATCCTGGTATCTTATATTCAGCGATTATGAACCGTACTTCGTTTAAAAATTTCGCCTTGACTTTATTGGCCAGTTCGGCCCTGGCTGCCTGCGCCAGCAATCCGCCGATGACGGCCAAACCCATGACCCAAAGCGGCAATTTAGAAAAAGTGGCTAGTTTCGGGCACCAAGTAACGGGTGTGACCGTGGCCAGCGATGGCCGCACTTTTGTCAATTTCCCGCGCTGGACAGAAGACGCGCCGGTTTCTGTCGCTGAACTGAATAAAGACGGCAGCACCACACCCTATCCCAATGCGGAATGGAATGCCTGGCGCAACACCAATAAAAATGATGTCACGCCTAGTGATCATTTCGTTTGCGTGCAAGCAGTGGTGGCCGATACCCACGGCAATTTATGGGTGGTGGATGCCGGTGCGCCGGCCAATGACCGCATTATCCCTGGCGCGCCAAAACTGGTTAAAATTAATTTGGCCACGAATAGCGTGAGTAAGATTATTCCGCTTGATGAAAAGGCTGCCCCGCAAGGCAGTTATTTAAACGATATCCGCATTAGCCCTGATGGCCGCACGGGCTATCTAACCGATTCCGGCAAAGGGGCGATAATTATCGTTAACCTGGAAACCGGCAAAGCACGTCGTTTACTGGAAAATACCCAAAGCGTTAAACTTGAAAAAAATGTCACTGTGCATGCCGATGGCGCAGAACTGCGCCGCCCTGATGGCCGCCAGCCGGAATTTAATGCCGATGGTCTGGCTTTATCCGCCGATGGCAAAAACCTGTACTGGCAGGCGCTGACCGGTCACACCCTTTACCGCGTACCGACCGATGCTTTGCGTGATGAAAAATTGCCTGCAAATTTGCTGGCCCAGCAAGTTGAAGCGGTTGGCGATAACGGCGTGGCTGATGGGTTATTAATGGATAAACAGGATATGCTGTATGTCACCTCACCGGAAGACAATTCGGTTAAAATCCGCGATGGCGTGGCCCAGCCGCAAATCTGGGTGCAAGATGCTGCGTTGCGCTGGCCGGATACCTTATCCCAAGGACCCGATGGCGCGATTTATGTCACCACTTCGCACATTCAAGATAGCGCATGGTTTAAACTTGGTGCAGATAAAGCGGTGAAAACGGAACTGTGGAAAATTACTAAATAGAAAAACACGCTTGCCTCATCCTGAGGAGTGCATAGCGCGTCTCGAAGGATGCTTAATCAGGGTATAGTGCTGGAGCATCCTTCGAGACGCCACTGCGTGGCTCCTCAGGATAAGGCAGTCTATTTGTTTGAATGTAAGCGAAAGCAGTTTACATATAAGCATCCATGAAATCACTGTCGCTTGCCGTTTTAAAATTGCCTAATTTCCGGTTATTGCTAGCGACCCGTTTTTGCAACACAGCTACTGTGCAAGCCCAAGGCGTAATTATCGGCTGGCAGATTTACTCGCTTACCAAAGACCCGCTAATGCTCGGGTTAACGGGTTTAACTGAAGCGCTGCCCGCTATTCTTTGTGCGTTATTCGCGGGGCACATTGTTGATAGTTTTTCGCCGCAAAAAATTTTCCGCATTTGCATCGGTGTCAACTTATTGAATACGCTGCTGCTATTTCTAGGGGCTGGCGGCTATATAACTTTGCTGCCGCATACCCAATTAATGCTGATGTTTGGCGGTGTTTTTATGTCTGGTGTGGTGCGCAGTTTTTTCATGCCCTGCTCATCAGTTATTTTATCCCGCACTGTTGTCCGAAAAGAAATGCCAACGGCTTCAGCTTGGCTTAATAGCGGTTTTCAAACAGCTGCCATCGCCTCGCCTGCCATTGCCGGTGTAATCTTCGGCGGTTATGGCGCGCATATCGCTTGGTGCATTCCGCTGTTAATGGTCAGCCTGGCCTTTATCATGGTAAATTTTATGCAAACACCGGAAGTGGCGCGGCCGGAAAAACGGGAACCGGCAGTTGCCAGTATTCGGGCGGGCTGGGCGTTTATTTTTCAAAATCCGGTGCTGTTATCTGTAATGGCGCTGGATATGTTTGCCGTGCTATTTGGCGGCGCGGTGGCGATGCTGCCCGCCTATGCCGATCAGGTGTTGCATATCGGCGCACAAGGTTTAGGCATCTTGCGTGCGGCACCCGCCATTGGTGCGGTCGTCGTCGCTTTATTCCTAGCGCTGCGGCCGTTGCAGCGTATTTCTGCCACACGGCTATTATATGTGGTAACCGGTTTTGGCTGTTGTATGATCGGTTTCGGTCTCAGCCATTATTTTTGGCTATCCTTATTCTTCCTGTTAATCAGCGGCGGGTTTGACAGTGTCAGCGTGGTAATCCGCACCACCATTCAGCAGTTGCTGACGGCGGATGGCATGCGCGGGCGCGTGTCATCGGTCAACAGTATGTTTATCATTTCATCCAACGAAATCGGCGCATTTGAATCGGGTTTAGCTGCCAAATTTCTTGGCCTCGTACCATCGGTGGTGATTGGCGGCATGTGCACGCTGTTGGTGGTGGTCATCACCGCCACCCTTTCCCCAAAATTTCGCCGCACCGTGGTTTATGCGGATGAAGCACAAAAGATTTAGAACCGGTAACGGAGCTCTAAGCCATATTCTGTGGTGCGGTTATTGGGCTCAACCCCGCATAACACACCGGCACAGGCAACATCGGAAGTGCGAATATGCCAATAGTTGACAAAGGGACCGAAACCCCAATGTTGCCGCTCATACATAATATTGCCGCGCATACCATAACCCGAATGTTGATCATTGGAAATATCGGCATAACCACTGCCGACATCGCTTAAATGCGAAATTTGCTTACCATAAAGCAATTCATCATATTCAATATTGGTGGCAATGCGCGCATTGCGCCCCGCATAAAACCGCGTAGTAATCCCCAGCGGCAAATAAATATATTGGCTTTCCCGCTGATAACCGTAAGCACCCGTGCTGGTCTGACCTTGGCTATCATTATCCAAATAGCGGTAACCAAAACCAATATAAGGCGACCAGCCGCTATAATGAAACACAGAGTCGCGGCCAATTAGCACCCGTCCCTCAAACAAATAATCATCATTACCACTGCTGGTGCCAGAACCACTATAATCCACCTGCCCATAAGCAAAACGGCCTTCCACTTTGCCAAACCACACGCGCGGCGTTTTCCCGAATTTCTGGATCATATTCGCGGTTAGACCAAATTTGGTGCCTTTATCCACCACATCGAAACCAGGTGAAAAATCAGGCTCCACATAACGGTAATGCGAAATTTGGCCGCCCAATTCAAAACCCTGGCTGCTGCTTAATTCGGCTGGCGCATAGCGTTGATATTCATTGGCCCCCGCAGTTGGCATTAAAACCGTTTGGCTTAACAATAATACGCCCAATAAAAGCTTGGCTGAACAGTTTTTTAAGGTCATCTCCCAACTGTTTTAACCCATAATTTGCTGGCAACCAATAAAAAGCTGTCTTTTGCCGCATAGAAAATTGATTTGAATTCTGTTCTGCTGAAGTCATGAAAGAATGGAAACTTACCTTTAACGCGCAAGCCAGCAAACCCTGGGAAGTTTATACTCATTTGGATGGTATGAAGTTTTTTAAAGGGGCTTATGAAGACCAGCTAACCGCCACCAAGTGGATCCGCAAACAGGAAATGAAGATCGCCCAGCCTTTGGGCATTTATACCAAAGGTGATAAAAATTGCGCATGTGATGAAGTTTTGGAGGCTTCTTTGGAGTCTTTCCCAGCAAGCGACCCGCCAGCCTTTGCTGCTTGTCATAAAAAAGCGGCTTAATGCGCCCAGTTGCCTGCTGAATAAAAAAATTGTCCTAATCCAATGGTAAAAATTAAACAGCCATAGAGTGTATGTTCAAAACACACCAATGCCAGTGATTTATGCTGTTGATAAGTTTGGCCAAATAAACAGCCACCAACCAGACACATTACTACGGCAACAGGATTCAAAAAAATAATATGTAGCCATCCGAAAGTTAAAGCGGAGGCAAGCGGATATAACCAACTGTGTTTTTGCCAAATCGCTGCATAATTATGATATAAAAAACTGCGATAAATAAGCTCCTGCGGCAGTACCGAGAACAAGGGGTAAATCAACATAATCAATGCCCATAATTGCGGGCGGTTAAGGGGCAGATTTAGAAATAAATCAGGTTTAAACCAATAAACCAATGGCGTGATGATCAGCGCCAGAATGATAAAGCGGCTTAAAACCAACCGCCAACCTTGTTTAAAGCCAAGCCAGTTCCATTCTTGCCGCCAACGTAATTGCTGATTTCTTTTCAATAAAACAAACAGTAAGCCCGCGCTGAGCCATAGCGCGATAAACATCAATAACCGTAATTTTAAACTTAAAATGATAATAGGCGGCAAAACCCACAGCAGTAAAAGAGCCAGCCAGCGTAGAGATAATTTTGGCACAATTGCTATATAGGCATCGCCCACAAAAATTGCAGTAAAAGCCTTTGCGCCGCTGGCAAAGCAGCCTAAGATAGCCGCATGCCCCAAGATGACGAGCTGCAAAAAATTCTCAACCAGCATTTTCCTGCCGATGATGGTGATCATAATCATGGGGATGACGAAGCAACACGCGGCGGCTTTAAATGGATTGCCTCGCTATTTGCGCTGTTATTTGCCGCTGGTGCCGTCGGCCTCATGATTTATGGTTATAATTGGTGGCAAAAACAACGTGTGGCATCGGATGCTGATATGCCCGTAATTGCCGGGCCAGAAGAAGCCGTGAAGCTGCGCCCCACTGACCCAGGCGGTATGAATATTCCCCACCAAGACGCGACCATTTATGACGAGCTTAACAATAAGCCAAGCGAAAGCGCTGAAAAAACCATGCCAGCAGCGGAAGAACCGGCCGATGAAAGTACAACCATCCTAAGCGATGGTGAAGATAACCCACCTTTAATCAGCGATGTCGATGCCGCCAAAACCGTCCAAAGTAAAATCGAAGAACCAACCGCTCTTACGCCAAAACCTGTCGAAATGGTGGCCCCTGTAACCGAGTCAACCAAATCAGCGACGGCAACTGCACTTGCTACAGCGAAGCCAACGGAGGCGAAAAAAATAGAACAACCTGCCGCCAATCCAACCGTAAAAGAAAAAACCAAAACAACCCCGGCGGCCACCCCACCGGCCATCAAAAAAACAGTGAGCAGCGATGCCATTTTTAATATCCAATTAGCGGCCGTGCGGGATGATGCCGGATTGGCCGATAAAGAATGGGTTAATATTAAGGGCCGCGCCGGTGCTTTGCTAACTGGCCTAACCACTAGCGCGCCGCATGTCCAGGTGGGCGATCACACCATGGTGCGCCTGCAAGCCGGCCCCGTTACCCGCACCGATGGCGAAGCCTTATGCGCCAAACTAAAAGCCAAAAACCAAGCATGTATGCTGGTGCATCGCTAAATAATTTTATTAAACAGAGAGTATACAAATATGCGAACTCCATTCATCAAAATATGGGTGATATTCCAATAGAAACAGCTCATGGTGGTAGCGGCAGCAGACAAGTAATCTTATCTAAGAGCGATCCTGTTTCAACAAAATTAGAAGCAATGACGAAAGGCTTTTTGCCTGCAGGTAAGGCCTATGATTGGCATGGCCATGATAACATTGATGAGTTTTGGCTTGTATTAAAAGGCACTGGTATTATTGAATATGCGACTGGCGAATGCTTTCAATATAAACCGCAGGATGTAATCTATAATCCGGCTAATATTAATCACAAAATTGAGAATACAGGAATTGAAGAAAGCGAATTTTATTTTATTCGCATTGCTGAATAATTTTAAACCAGCTCCTCCCGCCCGCCAAAGCGGCGTAAGACCGTTTGGCGGTCGATTTCTTGCATGAAACCGCCTGCCAGCCAAAAGAAGCGGTCCGCGCATAAAGCCGTATTTAGGCGGTGCGTTACCAGCACGGTTAACCGATCCGGTTGCGCCGGTAGAATATGCGTGCAGATATGCTGTTCGGTGGTGGGATCCAGGGCGGAGGTGGGCTCGTCCAACAATAATACGGGCGCTTGCCGGGCCATGGCGCGCGCAATGCTTAACCGTTGGCGCTGGCCGCCGGATAAATCCGTGCCGCCTTCGGCCAAAATGGTTTCATAACCATTGGGCAAGGCCATAATAAAATCATGCGCCGCTGCGGCCTGGGCCGCCGCCACAATCACCTCACGCGCGCAATGCGGCAGACCATAGGCAATATTATCGGCCACCGTGCCTTGAAACAATAATGTTTCCTGCCCCACATAGGCACATTGTGCGCGCAAGCTGTTCAGCTGCACCTGGGCGGCCAATTGGTCATTCAAATAAATCGCGCCGGTTTGCGGCGCAAAAAACCGCAACAACAAATACATTAAGGTGGATTTTCCGGCCCCGCTGGCCCCCAGCAAAGCAACCGTTTCGCCCAAACGCCATTGGCAGCTAACCCCGTTTAAAACAATCTTATCTTTATAACCGAAGCTGACCTGATCAAAGGTTATTTGCTGCAGCGGGGCCTGCAATGGTTCGGCATTGGGGGCATCTTGCAACTCTGGCTCCAGCGCCCGCCACTGCAAAACCCGCTCGGCCGAAGCGCGGGCATTTTGCAGTTGCGCATTGATATTGGCCAAACGGCGCAACGGGTCATAAGCCATGGTAAACGCCGCAATAAAAGAGAAAAAGCTCCCTGCGGAAGATTGCCCGTGAATGACATGCCACCCGCCATAGGCGATGATACCGGCAATGGCCAGGCCAGATAACAGCTCCCCAAATGGCTGCGTCAGCGTGCTGTATTTGGCATTCTTAATCACCAACCGGTATAATCGGTCAATCATGGCGGACAGCCGACCATGTTCAAGGTTTTCTGCCTGATAGGCTTTCACCTGTTTAATGGCCTGATAGGTTTCCGTTAAACGCGCCAACACCTGCGCGCTTTGCACCTGGGTTTCGCGGGCATTGCGCCGCAATTTTTTCCCCATATAGCTGATCACGCCCGCCATCAGCGGAAAGGCGGCAATGGCGACCAAGGTTAATTGCCAATCCTGGTAAAGCATTACCCCGAATAAACCCAGAAACGTCAGCGAGTTTTTCCCCCAATCAGTCAGACCATCGCTGACCGTGCTGCGCATATTTTGAATATCCTGGGTCAGCCGCGTTAAAATATCGCCGAGCGATTGCTGCTGGAAAAATGCCAGATCGGCGCGCAGCAAATGCGCATGTAAATCCTTTTGCAACTGGCTGACAATTTGCTGGCCAATCTGGGTCATCATCATTTTATTGCCGTATTGGGCCAAACCACGCAGGGTAAAGGCGGTGAAGACAGCTATGGCCACCGGCCATAACCACGCCTGATTTTTCTGCTGGAAAATTTGATCAATTGTTGGCTGCATTAACCAGGCTAGCAGCGCTGTCATCCCGCCTGTTAACAACATTAGGATCAGCGCAATCCCAAACCGTTTGCGATGCGGCTGGATATAAGGCCACACTGCCTGAATAATCAATTTCAGAGATGGAACGGTTGCTTCAGACACTGCTTACTAACCAACCGCGAATTTGCTGCCCACGCAAGTGAAACATCATTCATATTAAAGCAAAAAAGCGCCAATTTGGCGCTTTTTAATTAACAGAGATATAGGCTAACTTAATGGACGGTCACAGCTTTCACTGGCTCATCATCATTGGCGGCCTGCATGCGCTGAATTTCATCTTTAATCAGCAATTTCTCCCGCTTTAAGCGCCAAATGGCCGCGCCATTGGGCAGTGGCCGCTGCACCTCATAATCTAATTCCGAATCCAAATGCGCATGCTTGCGCCGTAGTGAATCTAAACGTGCTTCCAAAGACATATGTTACCTCTCCTTGCATGCTAGGCATGCTGTTGTATGCAAACCACATAACCGGCAGAATGTATTTTAAAACGCTGTTTGTTAACGTTTCTGTAAGACATAATATCATAAAATACGGCTTATTCCTAAGTGTATTTCCAAAAAACCTGCGTTTTTGGCAAGTTGCAGCAAAAAAACTTATTGCAATTCACTAATTTTTTGTTTCGATATTGCGCGTATCGAAATTTTCGACAGTGTCATAAAAATCTGATATCATGACTATAACTGGCGAGACGATTCGTAAGGATAATTAGGTTTTTGAAGAATGACGGATTTAACTGAGGACGAAATTAAAGCGCGCTTGGAAGAATTGCGCCACCAACACCGCAATTTAGATTATATGATTACCAAAATGGAAGAACAGACCGCTGATGATGTGGCGGTGCAACGTTTGAAGAAACGCAAATTGCAATTGAAGGATTTGGTCGCCCGCATGGAAAGCTTACTCATTCCTGATATTCTGGCTTAATTTGAATTTCTGAAAACTTGCTTGTGATTAAGCGCAATTCACATTACCCCTTACCGTTGTGATGCAGAATGGATCTTGGTGCGTTGAACTAACGGCAGTATTGCCTGAAATCGTTTTATCATTGGCGGTTTTGGCTTTGCTGGTAATTGGTGTAATGCGGAGCCGCAACGCTTATTACACCGTGTTAATTGGTATTCTGGCGGCCTTGGCCGGTATCGGTATTTTATATGCCACCCGCACCGGCCTAACCTTTAGCGCATTTCATGGCTTCTTCCAACAAAACACGGTCATTCTTTATACCAAGTTTTTGGTGCTAATCAGCGCTGGCTCCGCGTTACTTTTGGCCCGTCCACATTTGGCCGCTGCGCAGGCCGATAAGTTCGAATATCCGATTTTAATTGGCACTTCGGTGCTTGGCATGCTGCTCGCGCTCTCGGCCGGCGATTTTATTAGTTTGTATGTCGCCATCGAACTACAAAGCCTGTCTTTATATATCCTGGCCACTTTCACGCGCGAACGGCGCGAGGCAGCCGAGGCTGGTTTAAAATATTTTTTACTTGGTTCACTTTCCTCCGGCTTATTGCTATTCGGCATTTCCATTCTATATGGTCTCACCGGCAGCACGAATTACGTCAATATCGCCGCGCGGCTGACCGAACATGCTGGCACACTGCCCGCTTTGCTGAGCTTGGTCTTTATTCTCGCCGGTTTGGCATTTAAGACATCGGCCGCGCCATTTCATATGTGGACCCCTGATGTGTATCAAGGTGCCCCCACCCCTGTCACTGCGCATTTTTCCATGGCCCCCAAAGCCTCCGATTTAACGGTTATGCTGCTAGTGTTGATGGGCCCATTGGCCCCCTTGGTTGGCCAGTGGCAGCAAATCATTATTGTTGCGGCCATCCTCTCCATGGCGGTGGGCAGTTTCACGGCTTTGATGCAGCCTTATACCAAGCGTTTATTGGCTTACAGTTCAATCAACCATGTCGGCTTTATTTTGCTGGGTATTGCCGTTAATAATGCGGCCGGTATTGCGGCGGTGTTGATTTATATTGTCACTTATCTGCTTACCAGCCTGGCCACCTTTGCCCTGTTATTATTGGCCGAACAACAAGGCGAGAAAATTGAAAAGCTCAGCGATTTAGCTGGCCTGGCCCAGCGCAAACCGCGCATTGCTTTGGGCATTGCCATGATGATGTTCTCAATGGCGGGTATTCCGCCGATGGCCGGTTTCTGGGGCAAGTTGGTTATTTTCCAAGCCGTCATTCAAGCCGGTTGGATCTGGCTGGCCACCGCCGCTGTCTTATTTTCGGTGGTCGCCGTTTACTATTATTTGCGTGTGATCAAGATTATGTATTTTGATAAACCTGAAGCGGAAAATGTGGGCGCTGAGCCGCTTATCGCGCCAAACACCACGCTTATTGCCATGGCAATTATTAGCAGCGCCGCAGTGCTAAGCTTTATTATTTGGGCCAATTATATAATCGCCCCGGCACAAACCGCTGCACAGCTTTTTTTCCCTGCTCAGTAATTATGATGCGTGCTGAAAAAGCGGCTGATTTTTTAAGATTTCATGGCTGGGAACAGGCCACGCATTTCTTTTTGCCAAGTGATGCTTCCCGCCGCCGTTATACGCGGTTAATTAATCCGGATGGCCGCCAAGCCATGTTCATGGATATGCCAATCCATCCGGAGGAACGCTTCGCCGAATTTCTGCAGGTGGCCCGCCATCTCAACAATCTTGGCATTCGCGGGCCGGAAATTTATGCCGCTGATGACGTTGAAGGCTTTGCCTTGCTGGAAGATCTAGGCGATCAAACCATTACCAGCCAATTAGCCGCCGGCGTTGATCCGGCCCCGCTTTACCGTGCGGCCGTGGATATTCTCATTCAACTGCACACGCAGCCAACTGCCGCCAATATCAATGTCGCCCCGTTCGATCATGCTTTTTTACATGATGAAATGATGCGCTTTATCGATTGGCGCTGGCCATATTTCAAAGGCGAACAGGTCCCTGCCCCAATCCGCACTGAATTTGCGCAACTGGTCAGCGACTTGCTTAATCACATCCCTGTCACCCCACAAACTTTAGTACTGCGCGATTATCACGCCGCCAATTTGATGGTGCTGACCTCACCGCTAAAAAAACAAAATCTCATCCTGATTAGCGGTGCCAGCCGCGTATCGAAGGATGCTCATCTTGCCGATTCAGCTAAAGCATCCTTCGATAAGAATGCTACACATTCCACTCAGGATGAGGCTGGTATTAAACTCGCCGTCATCGATTTTCAGGATGCCCAAATCGGCCATCCGGCTTATGATTTAGTTATGCTATTGCAAGATGCTCGGCTGGATATCCCAACCGCTTTGGCCACAGAATTGTATGAATACTATTTACAAAAAACCGGTTTTGAGCGCGTTAGTTTTGACCAAGCTTATCTAATTTTTGCTGCTCAATTACATGGCCGTCTACTGGGCCAGTTTATTCGTTTGAAATTACGGGATGGCAAAGATGGTTATTTAAAATACCTGCCCCGCTCGCAGCAACATTTTGAAAACAGTTTATGTAATCCATTATTACACCAAATCGCGGTTTTTATAAGGCGTAATAAGTTACTATAATACTTATATTATGCTATAAATCAAACATATTTAACCCATATAATATCAAAAAACAGCTCATTTTCGCCATTGTTCTTCTTTGCTAAACTTAACCAAAAGATTTTAGTGAAAACACATTACCCCTTTAAACGTTAGACTGCTTTTGCTGCCGTTATTAGCGTCACTGCTGGCAGATTTTTACTTACCGGTTGCGGTGACGCGATCAATAATGTCAGCCGCGCTGCGCCTATTTTCAACAGTCCTGGTTTTTAAATAGTTTTGCTCAATTCCGCCAATCGATTACTGCGGAGTTGCGCAAAATCATCGCCAGCATGGTAGGAAGAGCGCGTTAAGGGGGAAGCCGAAACCATGGTAAACCCTTTGGCGCGCGCCATGGCAGCGTATTCCGCAAATTCTTCGGGGGTCACAAACCGGTCGACGGCCGCATGTTTCGGCGTTGGCTGCAAATACTGGCCAAGCGTAATAAAATCCACATCCGCCGCGCGCAAATCATCCATGACTTGATATAATTCGTCTTTGGTTTCACCCAATCCCACCATCAAACCTGATTTAGTGAAAACTTGCGGGGCAGCCTCTTTAATCGCCTGCAATAAACGCAGTGACGTAAAATAGCGTGCGCCTGGGCGAATGGTGCGATACAGCCGCGGCACCGTTTCCAGATTATGGTTAAACACATCCGGCAAGGCCCGCAACATAATTTGAATGGCTTCGGCTTTGCCCTTAAAATCGGGCGTTAGAATTTCAATAGTCGTGCCTGGGGATTTTTGCCGCGTTTTGCTGATCACCTGCGTAAAATGTTCTGCGCCGCCATCGACCAAATCATCGCGGTCGACTGAGGTGATGACAACATGTTTGAGGCCAAGTTCTTTGACCGCCTGCCCCACCCGTAACGGCTCCAACGGATCGAGCCCTTCCGGCTTGCCGGTAATCACATTGCAAAATGAACAGGCGCGCGTGCAGGTGTCGCCCATAATCATAAATGTGGCATGCTGTTGTTGCCAGCATTCGCCGATATTGGGGCACCCGGCTTCTTCACAGACCGTTTTCAAACCCAAATTTTTAACAATGCTAAGCGTTTCGCGGTAACCTGGCGAAGTGGGCGCCTTCACACGGATCCAATCGGGCTTGCGCGGCGATAGATTATCAGGCCGATGGGCTTTTTCCGGATGACGCGGTTTTAAGGGAATAACCGCTGGCTGAGCGTCCATCCTTGTACTTTACGGCAAGGTTTTGACATATGCCAGTTTTGCATCACTTTCCGCAAAAACGGCTTCATTGCGTTGTTCTAGCACAGCGGCATGCCCCTGAAACCCTTCATAATGCGCAAGTTTGATAACCGGATCTTTCAGCGATTGGTAACCGGCAGCGGTCACGTAAGACAGGCTGGTGCGTTTCAAAAAGGTCCAGACTGATGTGCAATCATGCGTTAACGCTTTTTGACCGGTTGGCAACACTGCATTAATCCCAATCCCAAAATTGCCCAATACAATCGGCGTGGTTTCACCAATCAAAATTTCACCGGTGTTTTCCAATTGGCTGATGACTGTTTGCGGATCAGCAACCTTTAACAACAAATGCTCCACCGCATATTCATTACAAAAATCAATCGCGGCGGACATATTATCGCACAGCATAATACCGCCATATTTTGACAAACTCGCCGCGCAAAACTCGCGCCGTTGCGCCGGTAAACCAGCCAGAATTTTTGGTAAATATTCCATCACTTGTTCAGCGAGTTCGCGTGCAGTGGTTACCAATAGCGAAGCGGAATCCGGCCCGTGTTCGGCTTCATTAATTAAATCAAGCGTAGTGTTCCATGGATCGGCCGTTTCATCCGCCAACACAATCGCCTCACTCGGCCCCGCTGGCATGCCTGGATTGATAATATCGCTGAGCAAGCGCTTAGCTGCGGAAACATACGGATTGCCAGGTCCATTGACCTGCACCACTTTCGGAATAGTTTCGGTGCCAAAAGCGAAAGCGGCAATGGCCTGCGCGCCGCCTGCTCTATAAACATTGCGTACGCCGCAAATATCGGCCGCGACCAGCGATGCCGCATCAATCCCGCCAGCCGGCGTAGGCGGTGTGCAGACCGCGATATTTTTAACGCCCGCAATCACCGCCGGTGTGCACAACATATACATGACCGATGGGAATGCGCCTTTGCCGCGCGGCACATATAGGCCAACCGATGGGATCGCCGTGATTTTTTCACCCGCAAAAATGCCAGGATTCAGTTCTTCTAACCATTGCCGCTCAACCCGCGCCATCTGTTGCTGGTGGTGAATACGCACATTTTCCGCGCAGGTTTTAATCGCAGCGATAACTTCTGGTGCAAGCGAACGGTAAGCCTGGTCAAAATCAGCATCCGTCGCTTTTAAGCCGCCCGTGATTTTGGCACCATCTAATTTCTCGGCATATTCATACAGCGCTGCATCACCACGGCTCCGTACCGCTTCAATAATCGGTTTTATAACACTCGCAACATCCTGAATATCCGCTTCCGCGCGTTTTAGTATTCGTGCTTTTTCAACAACCGATAATTTATTAAGTTCCCAAAAATTGATTTTCATTTTATTCTCACTTGCAAAGTTACAGAGGGCATAAGCCCTCATCTAAGTAAATAAGTGCATAAATACTTCTTATGATTCCAACCAAGCTTAATAGGCCCAAAATAGAAGAAATAAGTATTAGGAATATTTTGTACTTTGAGGTAGCTGCATATCTGGAAGATTTCCATGTCCTCATAAGCCTAGCAATTGCAATGAAAAACCCAATAACGGATAAAATCAAAAAGAAATTATCATGAAAGGAACATATATCATCCATCTCTACAGCTTCCCCACGGGGAGATGTAAAACTCACATATAAAACTTCAATCATAATACCGATAGGTACAAATATGAGTAGGTTAAATCTGAAAATAAAATAAATTATGCAGCACATAAAGATTAAATTAACGAGTGTTATTTCTACCATAGAAAAATTAACCATACCTTCCGGCAACAAAAAGCGATTAGCTAAAATTAGAAAAACCAACAGATCTAACAACCAGATTTTTTTGATCTTCAATTTCATTAATTGTCCTTTTGTAAGTTCTGACTAATCTTATCGAAGAATTCAGAAATGTCATCTTCTCCATTCATTGGTTGTGCAGCCAACGTCATTGCAATTGATAAACCAAGCAGTGATGTTTGTGGCGTGTGAATATTACGTTCCATCCCAGCGCCAGCCCGCAAATTCATCACCAAAGTTGGACAGCAAAATAATGCAGCGCGTACTTGTTTCTGCCAATCATCTGGCAATAAATCGCGTTGTTTTAATTCGCGCAACACAGGTATCCAAAAGTTACTCAATTTACTTTGTAAAAATGCAGCGCGCAATTCTGGCAATTGCCAATTATGTACAACGTATAGAGTATCGTCCCTTACTTCCGCTTTCACAGCTAGCATTTGGTCTGCATCAGCCGCATCATACAGCCAATCGGCATGGGCAAAGATATTATGGAAAAGTGGTTTAACCTCTGCCAATAGCACTGGCATTTTATTGCCAGCAAAAGCCGGATCGAAATAAGAAAGAGACGTTTTCCCGTTGTTTTCCTTTACCCAAATATTGCCATTATGCGCATCACCATGCGCAATGCAGGCTGGATAATTTTCCACATTTTCAGGTGCCATAATAGTGCGGGCACGGTCAAACGCTTCGCCCAATGTCATGCCATAATCCACACCGTTAATATTCCAGCGCAATTTGGCCAGCTCGGCATAAGACAAGGTTAAGCCATTCGGAAACTTAAATTCTTGATCGACATAAAAACGGTAATGCCGCCCGCCTGGCACATCCGGCTCGCCTGCTGCCGTATCCACCAAGCGCCAGTAAAATAGCTGCAGCAGCGCTTCATTCACATAATCTTCCCGCATGCCAATCGATAGCGTTTCAATGGCTTTCTGTGCGCATAGTTTATCGAGTTCAATCTGCGCGGCAATAATCGCCGTGCCATCTTCAGCCCCTTGCTCAATCCGGCGGCACACATCGAACAAGCGTTCATGCTGCAAATAAGGATAGATTAAAATCTGTTCGCCCACCTCGGTCGAAATAAACAAGGGCTGCTCCACCGGATAACCAACCTGCGCCAATAATTCGGCGCGGTAATATTCCTTTACCGTTTCGTTTTCGCCTTCTTCCAAATGAAATTTAAAGAAGTATTTTTTACCTGCTTTATCCTCAAAAAAACCATTCACGGAATTTAGGCTGATACTATCGCGGCGAATTTGCAGTGAGGCAGCCTGCAAATCTAAACTAAATTTCTTTTGGATAAAGGCCGCCAGCGCTGCTTCTGCCGCCGCATAATCGGCCCCGCGCACATCAGCCAATACCTTGGCTAAAATGCTCATACTTTGGCCAAACGCTTCAGAACCAATTGATAACCGTCATTGCCTTGGTGCAAAAACCGCGCAACGCGGCTAACGGTGGCCAAACTAACGCGGCATTTTTTAGTAATTTGGCGATAAGGCATGTCGGCAGTTAGCAATTTGGCCACCTGCCACCGATCGGCAAAAGCCTCAAGCTCGGTCGGCGTGCATAAATCAGCAAAAAAACGGCGGCATTCATCCGGCTTTTTTAATTTCAAAATCGCTGCAAAAAGCTGGTCCTCAAATGCTTGCCGTTCAGATTTAGTCTGATCTTTTTTAGTTTCTTTCATGTTCTATCGTGCTAGCACATTGAAACATTTGTCTGCAAGAAGTTTTTGGGTGAAACAACTGATAAATTGCATTAACAAATATATTTGTATTAATGTGCTAGCACGATGAAACATTAATACAATAATGATAGTGCGCTTATTTAATGAAAATCAGACTCATTAAATTTTGCCAAATGCTTAAACTACATTTGGCGGCACTGCTTCCGGCCGCTCTTTTTCCTGTTTTTTACGTGTTACTTCACCGATGGTAGGCTTGCCGACATTTAGAAACTCTTTTTCGATGTCCAAAGTTGCCCGCACACCAATACTGGTTTTATGTTCAGCCAGCCACTTATCGGCTTTTTCGCGTCCTTTATCCCGCAAGAATTGCAAAAATTCCCAATCGGTATTCATTTTGCTGGAAGCATTTAGGCCATATACCACATCGGGTGCGGGGATCATATGCATGCGCATATTTTTATATTCGTCATCCTCCAATTTGCCATTTGCCACCAATTTGGAAACAAAATTGATTGAGCGCATTTCAGCAATTAAGCTGGAATTAAACGTAATTTCATTGAGCCGGTTCACGATTTCATTCGCGGTCATGGGAATATCGTCACGGTAAATAGGATTAATCTGAATTAACAGCACATCATCCGTCTCCGTTTTATAAATCAACGGCCAGATACTGGGATTGCCCATATAGCCGCCATCCCAATAGGCTTCGCCATCAATCACCACCGATTGAAAATAATTGGGTAGACAGGCCGATGCCAACAACACTTCTTCGGTTACTTCTGCGCATTCAAATACGCGTGGTTGGCCACTGCGCACTTCAGTGGCGGTAATAAACAAACGGATGCCATCACCCTTTTGCAAATTCGCAAAATCAATGGTATTGCCTAAAATCCAACGCAACGGATTTAAATTTAAAGGATTGGCTTGATAGGGCGATAGCACGCGCATGGTGCTTTCAAAAATTTGATAAGCGAGCGAGCTATCTAAATTCCAGTGATCCAGCAAATGCTGATTGGGCAATTCATGAAACGGGCTAAACGCTTTGCCAATATTGCTAATCTGCTGCCAAAATTTGTTTAACGCCTCGCGGGCCTGCGCTGCGCCGCCCTTGCGGTAACCATCCACAGCGACTGCCGCATTCATGGCACCGGCACTGGTGCCACTTATCGCCACAATCTCCAGGTCTCCCTCTTCCAGTAAGCGGTCCAGCACGCCCCAGGTATAAGCACCGTGCGAGCCGCCGCCTTGGAGTGCTAAATTCAATTTATACTTCGCCATCGCGATACTCACTTTCTCCCTCTCCCCATGTGGGAGAGGATAGTTTTTCTTAGCAAATGCAATGCGCTTAGAAAAACTTGGTGAGGGGTATAACCCCACCCCGTAATTTGCTACGCAAATTCCGACCCTCCCGTAAGGGGGGGATTTAGCCGTTCAGGTAATCATATTCTACGTTGCCATATGGCAACGTAATATCGGCCATAAAATGCGCGGCCGACACAATCCGTTTAACCGGCACATCCGCCACCGGTGCATTCACATGTGGCACCAAATGCAGCCGCGCTGGTCCGCCAAAGGCAAATTTCAATTCGATATCGGTCATTTGATATGAAACCAATTGCGCAATCGCCGGCTTGCCATCGACATCGGGAAGCCATTTCAAGTTAAACTGTTTCTTACCCAATTTTTCCTTAATGGCTTTTTCGCCTTGGTTATTGGGGTTCGTGGGATCGAGCAAATTATTATGTTTATAACCCATGGTACCCATCGATACCAATTGCCCGCCGTAATGCAGCGTACCAACCAAGGTTTCATGCACCACTTCTAATTTCGGCTCGCCATATTTTTTGGGGAAACCCCAAATTTCACGCCCGCCGGTGGTGGGCGGTTCGCAATTTAAATACATTTGCGCCGTGAAATTAACTTTCTCACCATTATATAAACACGGGATCACTAAGCCGCTTTCGCTATAACTGCCAAAGCCCTGGCCGCTATCCAGCATATTCATATATTCATAGGTAACCAGGTTTTCGCCTTCCGGTTCCAACGGTTCTGGCACCATGGCGCGCAAAATAGCTGGATCCGTTTCATAGGTAATCAGCATATATTCGCGGTTATAAAATCGGTATGGCCCTTTTGGATAACTGGGTGCCGATGGCGGCATGGCAGTGAGATTGAGGATTTGCTCGCGGTTCATGATACTTACTCCGCCACCCAGCCGCCATCAATCGATAGCGCTGAACCAGTCATATTATCCGCCCCAGGCGAACATAAAAATACCACCAAATCGCCAATCTGCTCGGGCGTCGTAAATTTCTTGGAAGCTTCCTTGGCATCCAGCAAGGCCGCTTCGGCGGTGTGATAATCAGTATGATCACGATCCGCATTGGCTTGAATTTGTTTTTCGACCAAGGGTGTTAACACCCAGCCCGGGCAAATGGCGTTGCAAGTTAAACCAGCCGCTGCAGTTTCCAAAGCAACCGTTTTGGTTAAGCCGATAATCCCATGTTTGGCTGCCACATATGCTGACTTTTGCGGGCTGGCTACTAGACCATGCGCGGACGAAATATTAATAATCCGGCCCCAACCCCGCTTTAACATGCCAGGCACGGCCGCTTTAATAGAATGAAAGCTGGCGGATAAATTAATGGCGATAATCGCATCCCATTTATCATCCGGAAAATCCTGCACATTGGCGGTGAATTGAATACCGGCATTATTGATCAGAATATCGCAGGCACCCAATTTGCTTTCAGCATCGGCGACCATTTGGCGCACTTCGGCTGGTTTGCTCATATCCGCGCCGGAAAATTCAACCTTTACTTGATATTGGTCGATCAATTGCTGCTGCATTTTTTTAATTTCGGCGGCATCACCCATACCATTCATCATAATATGCACGCCCTGGGCGGCCAGTTTTTGCGCCATGCCCCAACCAATCCCACTGGTTGAACCGGTAACAATGGCTATTTTGCCTTTTAGATCGCTCATAATCTTTATTCCTTGGTTGTGCGTTAAACTGACTTATTTCTTTTGCGCCAATTTTCAATCCGGCGCTATAGGTTACCAAATTACATTTTAGCAAGTTTGCTTGTTTAACTGCACACCATTAAAAGCCGAATATGGATCCGGTTTTAACCGTTACCATCGGCATTATTGCCGTGGCGCTAATTTTTTGAATTCATTAATAGTACAAATGCCTATTTCCACCACTTTAACCACCATGAGTGCTGTGATTGGGATAAGCGTTTCTCAAGGCAGAGAGCATGTGCACTGGTCTTTGTTTCAGAAGATTTTACTGACTTGGGCGTTGACTTTGCCATTGGCTGCACTTGCTGGTTCTTTGGCATTTTTAATTATCCAATGCTTGTTATAATTTAGGCAGGAAAAGCTAGATCAACAGCAAAGCCTTTATTTTCCAAGTATTGCTGCGTCGGTAAATTTTTTGAAAGATTATCCGCTTCCGGTAAAATAATGCCCAATTTCTTTAAACTAGTGCCGACCATAATAGTTTGGGTTTTGCTGCCACCGGCATTATTAGCAAATATTGTATATTTACCTGGCGCAAATTTGGCTAGTAACACTGGCCCTTCTGTTGTCGTAATCAGCACGCTTTGACCGCTGGCATCGGTAATCTGTACCCGTATATCAGATAAAAAATGGCCATTAGCGGCGGCAAAAGTAAGTTTTAAATTATATTCATTTTGAATGTTTTCAATGCGCTGCATTTCATCTTTACCAACCCCACCAGTTACAACATCACCAGTTTCTGCTGCACAACCAATATTAGTAATGGTTAATAAGGTGGCGAAAACAAAAATTTGCGCTAAGGAAGTCGGTATTTTAATCATATAAAAAAAATTTAACATTAACCTACTAAGTTTAGGATGCGCAATTTAGGGTTTGCTGATTAATAAACAATAAATAATGGGACCGATTTCAACTCAGCCCCACTTTAAAATAATTAAGCAGATTTACGGGTTTCGTTATCTTTTTCCCATTTTTGCACTTGGTTATCTGCTTCATCCTGAGCCACACCATAAACTTGTTGAATTTGCCCAGACAGTTTTTGACGGTCACCATCAATCGCTGACCAATGGTCATCGGTTAATTTACCCCATTGGCGTTTGGCTTCGCCAACCAATTCGTTCCAATTACCGATAATCGTATCTTTATTCATGTTATACTCCTGTTTTTCAACACGTTAGAGATTAACCATTACAACAGCAGAATTAAATCACGATCACAGACTATAACTAAAAAGTAAATTTTGCATCAATTGATGCTACTTTAATGAATTAAGGCAAAACCGTGAACTGTAAACTAATACAGCCCCTTTTACTTTAAGATTATGCAACAGCAAGAGGCATCAATGCTTACTCCCAATCGTTTTCAAGCAAATGGTCATATTGGATCTTTGCAACTTGAACTCAATGCTCTCACTGATGGCTATCAGGAATATTTGGAACAGGAAGCGCTTAATGGCGAAGTTCAGTGTTTACAAAACTGGATTGATGCTACTCATCGCGGCCACCTTGCTGCCATGCGTGATTTGGAAGAATTTGGTCCAGAATTGTTGGGGCATATTAAAGATAAACTAAATAACGCTGCAACCGAAATTACCCGCCTTGAAGGGGAAAGTCCGATCGCCAAGAATTTTACCGGCGGTCGTGCTGACCGTTTAAATAAAGCAGCAGCAATCGCAGCCCGCGCCTATGAATTTCTTAACGAAGCTTTGCCATCATCACCGCAAACAAAAATCCAATAACCAGAAACTACAGGAGAACATTATGTTTCACGACGACTCTTTCTTAGATGATATCTTACTACCAACCAATGATAGTTTAGAAGAATTCGCGTTATTTGACGATGCCCTGCCGTTTTGGCAAGGCGGTATTATAGAAGTGCACCATGAAATTGAAACAGAATGGCCAAACACGATTGCCGCTTAAGTTTAACCAAGGAAAAAAATGAACTCCCCTCTCCCTAACGCCCGCAACAACAACCTGATTATCACGCTAATTGTTATTTTAGCATTGGTGGGTTTGGTGTGGTTTTTGCAAAATCCGCACAACGCCAGCAAACAAATCAGCAATGCCACTGAAGATGCCAGTTATGGCTTACAAAAAACCGGTCGCGATTTAGATCCAGATCGCAGTGTCGGCCAAAAAATTGGTGATGCTGCTCAGGATGTTGGTCACGATATTGATAAAGCAACACGTGATTAAAGGCTTTAATTTATTTCGCAAAGGCTTATTATCTTAATTAAAACTAAGATAATAAGCCTTTTCTGATTTGTTAATTTTCACGCCACTTAAATTTAGCCTTTCCCAAATTTAAAAATTAGATTAAATATATCCCACAGTATATTAGATCTCCTTATAGAATTTTTATAGTGCTAGTAACAGAATGACGCAGCCACTTATGAACTCTTCAATAGCTAAATCCGCCAAAGAGGTTTTACCTATTGAACCGGTAAAAAAAATCCTGGTGTATATCGATAATCACCCCAATGCCTTGCGCTTATTATTAGCTGGCCATGCTCAGGCTGAAGCTATGGGTTTACCCTGGGAAGTATTGCATATCCAGCCGCCGCGCTCGGCCACCAGCCATGAATATTATGATGGGTATCTGATCAATGCGCTTAAACGGGCAGCGCAAATGGGCGCTAAAATTGTTCAGCGCACTGCTGCCAGTACTTATGATGGCATTGTGCATTATCTATATGAATGCGCCCGTAAAGGGGAAAGTTTTGGGGCGATTATTATTGGGCGCATTAAACAGAAATTTTGGCAAAATTGGTTTTCTAATGATTTAAACCAACAACTTAAACGGGTTAAGTTTAAATCTGCTGTTATTGAAGTGGTTGATTTGGGTGCCCCATTACCACCTGGTCCCAGTAAATTTCTGTCTTTATTTGAATTTAACCCAAAACATCTTTTTTACACTGTTTTAGCTGTTATTTTGGCGACTATTTGTATTGAGTTAATCACCTGGGGAATTCCAGATGTCATCGGTTCCCATAACCGTAATAAAGTAATTCTTTATATGACCGCCTGCGCTTTTGCTGCCGGACGTTTTGGTATTTTGCCAGGTATTTTAGCGGCAGTAACCAGTTTTATGGCGCTGAATATACTTTACGTATCGCCCTATATGAAATTGGCCATTACCTCAATGGTTGATGTGGTTAACTTAGGTTTGTTCCTTTCATCAACCATATTCATTGCCCTATTTATGAGCCGAACGCGTATGCAACGCGAATTTTTTGCTGCCCGCGCCAATTTATTGCAAGCACTGTTTCAGCTGCACCGCGCCACCTTAACCGAACAGACCCAAACTGATTTGTTAAAAGCATTGCACCATGAACTATCGAGCAAATTGGATGGTGATGTTGCGTTTTTCTTACCCAGCCAAAACCAAAACACTGAACTTACGATAACCTATCCAGATAACATTCTGTTATCTGATACGGAAAAACAAGCCTTGGAACTTTGTTGGCAAGAAAGTAAAACAACAGGTTTAGGATCCTACTTTTCCCCTAAAATGCCTTGGCGTTTTGAACCTTTGCACACCCCAAATAGCCAGGTGGGTGTTTTGGGCGTTCGGTTTAATATGCGTGGCATGCCGCATATGGCGCTTAAACAGCTTCTCAACGCTATTTGTGATCAACTTGCTTTAATTATTGAACATTTTAATTTGGATGAACGCATTGCCGAAAGCCATATGCGGGAAGACCGCGAAAAACTGCGCGCCATGCTACTATCCAGTGTTTCGCACGATCTTAAAACACCATTGGCTTCAGTTATTGGCTCATTAAGTGTGTATCGCAGTATGGGCAGCAGATTACCGCTGGATCAACAAGCCACGCTTATCGATACCGCCATTGAAGAAGCCCAACGGTTGGACAATTTTATCACCAATATTTTAGATATGACCCGTATCGAAAGCGGTGATATTGATTTCAAAAAAGAATGGTATTTTCCAAGCGATATGGTGAATAACGTGTTAAAACGGCTTCGCTCGCGTTTAGCGCAGCACGAACTGGACATTCAGCCAATTCAAAGTAATATTCAAATTTGTGCAGATGCCATGATGAGCGAACAGGTTCTCCAAAACGTGCTTGATAATGCCGTAAAATACACGCCCAAAGGGACGATTATTCATATTTCCGGCCAAATCACCGAAGACGGTTTTACAATTGCCGTTCACGATCATGGCAAAGGCATTCCGGTTGATAATGTGGAACGCGTGTTTGACAAATATGCCCGCCTTCACCGTAAAGATAGCCAAGTTGCCGGCACCGGATTGGGTTTGGCAATTGCCAAAGCGATTATGCAAGCGCAAGATGGTGAAATTATCGCCGCTAACCATCCAGATGGCGGTGCTGTGTTCACATTGAATTTTAGAAAATGGCGTAATGCCGAAATCGAAACCAGGGTCGAATAGATATGGAACTGCGTCATAAACGCATTGTTGCAATTGATGATACGGGCGCAATCCGTACCTTTTTGCGTATCTCATTAGAAGCGCAGCAAGTGCAATTTTTTGAAGCAAGTAATGCAGCCGAAGGGCTGACTTTATGCGCTTCCATTCAACCAGATCTAGTCGTATTAGATTTAGGCTTGCCTGATCGGGATGGTTTGGATATTTTACCTGAAATTAAAGGTATGAATAAAAATGTTCCGCCTAAAATTGTTATTTTAACTGTCCGTAAAGATCAACGCACCATTGATCAAGCGATTACATTGGGCGCGAATGCTTTCATCACTAAACCTTTTATTATGGATGATTTACTGGAAATTTTGCGCGAACAGTTAAAAGCGGCCGCCTAGATAATATAGAATTTATATGATCATGTTTATAATTAGCGTCAGATTATGAAGTTTAGTGCTACTCTCCGTATTGTTGCCTTGGCGACCCTGCTAGCTAGTGCCGGACACGCCACCGTTCCACCGGCCCAGAATAACGGCAACAATAATGGTGCGATAACCATTTTAGGCACCGTGCAAAGTGTTAATAATCAGCGGGAATTTATGCTGCAAAGCCCTGATGGCAATTTCAATGTGCAAATGACCACACGACAATCTTTAAATTTGCAACCTGGGGAACCAGTGGTTGTTTCCGGCACGCTTGAAAATGGTTATAATATACCGGTTATTAAAGCCACAACGGTCCGCAGTAAACGGGACCGCGGTCAAGCGCTGGATCAAGCTTTGCGCAGCCTACCTAATTCAACGACAAATTTAAATACGGCTAATAAAATCCGCCCGCAACCAGCCAATCAAGTGGCGATCGAAACGGCACCCGCTACTGCCCAAACCAGTGATGGTATTCAATTGCGTACGACCGCCCATCAACCCCAGCGTAACGATCTTAGCAGCGTCAGTGATAGTTACAGTACCCAGAATAATCGTTTGACCGCCATTACTGGTTCAACTAAAAATAATACGGCCCGGCCCGACACCATTACCAATAATAACATTTCAGACCTTGTTGGTCAGAAACAACCACCGCAACAATAACGGAGTATAATTATGCGCAGTCTTCTTCTCTTACTTTTTGGTGTTCCCATTCCCCTTATTCTGATTTATAATTTATTTTTCTAAATCATTTATTGTTAGGCACCGGCACAGTTTTGCCGGTTTTGCTTACATTCGTTTTTACCCCATGAATTAATGCGGCACAGTCGCTATCTTCCCCTAAGGCCGGATCGATAAATCCTAAAAAAGCTACCACTGGTGCTACCAGCGCTAATCCGCCAGCAATCACCCCTTTTTGCGCCAACGCTTCGCGGTCCAAATCAAGGGTGGGTTTTCTCAAATATCCTTCAATATGGATCGGTGAACGCAATGATAATAATGAAGGATCTTTTGGATGCGGGTCGAAGACAAAATTCATTGCTTCGGTGCTTAGATTAACTGTGCCATTGGCATGAATATTACTGGCTGCAGTATCAATCACAAAGGCTTTGCTTTGCATAATTCCTTGCTTCACATCGAAACTGCCAACCACACACCGAATAGGGATATATTGGTCACCCGTTAAAATGAGTCCTAAAGATTTTGAAACATCTAAGCCAGCTAGCCGCACCAATAATTCGCTAACCTTACCGCCATTCATGCCGAAACCAACCACACCATTAGAAGATTGCAACACTTCATGCATCGATTTGCCGCTGCCTTTTAGTTTGATGGTTCCCCCGATATACCCCTCGCCTGTTTTATTACCGCCGATTTTATCTTTGGCACTTTCCATCAGACGGGCGAGCGACAGTTTACGAAAATCCACTTCAATATCATCTTGCACCGGTTGATTACGTGCATTGATGGTGATATTTGCTTTAACATCCCCATTGGCAGTCCCAAATTTTATTGGTGTTAATTTAAGGATTAAATCATCCAACAACACTTTCATGTAAAAGTTATCCAATGGCAGGCTAGGCGAAATAACATGCTGACCACTGAACTCTACATCGGCATCCATGGAAGCCAGTTTGGAAATATCTAATGGTGCATCCGGAATAATGCGCGCACTTGTTTCTTCTTTAATTACCTGGGCTTTTTGTTCAGCCGAAACGGCATCTTTCTTATTAGGTGCGGCACCAATTAATGGGCCTAAATCTTTGAAATAAAGGTTACTGGATATGAATTTGGCGGTTAATTTCGGTCGTTTTTTAGTTTTATCAAATGTTAAATTGCCATGCAAATCACTATCACCTAACGTGCCTTTAAAATCGTTAAAATTAAAAATGCCATCTTTAAAGGTTAACTGCCCCGCCACTGTGTAAGGGGGGGTTGGCGGCAACACTACGCCAAGCAAGGGAAATAATTCCGCGGCATCTGCGCCTTTAATTTTTAAGGCAACATTGCCTTCGCCAGCATGTAAAATATTCTGTAATTTACCAGCGGCATCAACGGTGGTGTGGCCCACTTTAATATGGCTATCAATATCAAAAGTTTGATTGGCTTGGGCGGCTTCCAGCGATGCCAATGTCCCACTAATATTCACAGCACGGCCGGTGTAAAGCCCATCCCCTGTAATTTTTAATTCATCCCCATTCGCTTCAGCGGCAAATTTCAAATCGGTTTTTTGCGGAACATCTAAATAGGTAAATTCTGAATTTTGCAAAAATAAATGCTCAATCGCACCCATCTGCATGGATTTTTTATCTTTATCTGCAGGTACTTTTTTTTCAAAAATCCAATTGGCTTCTTGGCTATTATAACGTTCCAGATTTAATGCGCTATCCCACAAAGCCAAACGCGCTATTTCGATATTTCCATTGAATAAAGGTTTAATATTAATGGCAATTTCCATTTTACCAATATTGGCCATTTTATCGGCCCGGCCCTGATCTGCATTGGCAATATATAATTTGCTGATATGGAAATTTGGCGGCCATGCCAATTGCGGGTAAAAAGCGCCAGAAAACTTAACTTCACGCTTTAAATTATTGGTCAGAAATGTGGATAAAGCTTGTTGGCCAAGTGATATGTTGATAAATGCAAAAAAGACAGCAATCAATACGATAACAGTTAACAGAAAGCCGCCGATTATGCGCATAACGCTAATGAGAAGTGATTTTTTTTTCATTTTGTGCTCTATTACTTACCTAGTTGGATTGCTGTTTGCATGAGTGGAAATACAATCTGTGCTGCATCAAAGTTAATTTTGATTTTCTCTAACAATACTTTTGTCACCGGACCATAATTAGAATTATTGGTCCAGCTCTTTAAAGCCACAATCATGCTATTGGTTTGAAGTTTTTCCAAAGTTATTTCTAACGCCGGCTGTATTAAAATCCGATTATCATTTGCTGTTGCTAATAAAACTTTTTTAACGGTTTCAAATTGATTTTCATGAGCCAAGATAAGTAGCATTTCAAAACGGCGTGGTGCTATAGCAAAATTGAGCCAATTTGAAACGGTAGTAGTATTAATATCTAAATCCATAGTGATTAAACCAAAAAGCGGGAGTTAATCTCCCGCTTTTCTTTATTAAGCGTTTAAGCCTTTACAAAGGCGGTGTGGCCCGCCGGCCTGTAATCATGCTGTAAATCAAGCTGGCCACAAACAGCACCACAAATAAAATCGCTAGGAATTTTGCTACCGAGGCAAATGTCCCCGCTAAACCGCCAAAGCCAAATACAGCCGCAACGATTGCCATCAAGAAAAATGTAATTACCCAACCTAACATATTATCCTCCTATTGTTAGTTCAAATGCTGTTAACGCCAAACTGGCTTACCGAGATTGACATCACTTTTATCCGTTAATGCGCCGCCTGCTGCGCCCACGGCACCGCCGATTAACGCGCCAGTCCCAGCATTACCGCCCGTTACTGCCGCACCCACTGCGCCAACACCAGCACCAATACCACCGCCGGATAAAGCCCGATCGGTTTTACTGGTTCCACAAGCCGCTAATAAAGCCACAAGTGAAACAATTGCCATTATTTGTTTTATTTTCATGTCATTCTCCATTCAACTGTTCATGTCTTAACAGTTCCAGCTTTCTTCAACATCCGCAAAGTCAGATTAGAAAACGATATTTAGTTAAGAAAATTTTATTAAAGTTACGTAAAAATGGTACTAGCTATCAAAAAAGCCCACTAGCTTGCGGCTAATGGGCTGATTGAAAGATAAATTAATACTTAACCAACAACACGCTCTTCAGTTGGTTGCGCCGGTTCTTTAATAACTTCCATGCGGTAGCCAATGCCTGGTTCCGTTTGAATATAAGGTTGGCTATCTTTGTCTTTCTCAATTTTCTCGCGCAACTGGCTAACATAAACGCGCAAATATTGCATGTCTTCACCATGTGCTGGCCCCCACACCTCTTTCAAAATTTGTTTGTGGGTTAGCATTTTACCGCGATGGACCATAAAATAGCGCAGCAATTTATATTCTTTGGGGGTCAGCGCAACACGTTCTTCTTTGTAAAAAACTTCGTGGCGCACCAAATCCATGCGAATACTACCATTCAATAATTCAGGTTCACCCGCTTCTTGTGTTGCTGATTTACGCAAATTGGCGTGAATGCGCGCCAATAAAACATCGGGATTAAAAGGCTTGGTCACATAATCGTCGGCACCAGCATCGAAAGCTGCAATCATTTCATCATCATCACTACGCACCGAACAAACGATAATTGGCACTTGCGACCATTCACGGATCATCTTAATGGCTTCTTTACCGTCAATATCCGGTAAACCTAAATCAAGTAATACCAATTCCGGCTTGACCGATGGCACCAAGCGTACACCCGCGCGGCCTTCTTCAGCATCAACCACTTTATAACCTTTCCCTTCAAGCGCGATGGTGAGCAACTTGCGAATGGGTGGTTCATCTTCAATAATAAGAATAGTTGTTTTCTTCTGGTTCATTGGATTTACAGCCTTTGTTTTTCTGCTTTAGCACATTATGGCCCATAACATAAAGAATTCATTCTAATTTCGATAAATTTTGCCCAATCCTCTAAAATAACTGCTTTTTTAGAGAATTTTTATATATGCTTACTATCAGTCATATCTTAAATATATCTTGATCCGCTTAGGTTTACAGCATAAATGGTGCAAGCAAGAATAATTGATCTTCAATTGTTTGACTGCGCTGCTTAACAACCCAAACTCAACCAAGGGATATCCCATGTACAGCTCCAATGCTTCGGCTAAAAATTCTAACGAGATTAAATCGACCGTTAGTGACATGAAAAATACTGCCCAAGATGCGCAAAGCGATATCAAGCGTGCTTTTCAGGATGTGAGTGCAGATGCTGAACATATTGCCAACCGTGTAGGCAGCCAAGTGCGTGATTTTATGCAGGATGCTTTGGATGAAGTTTCAGGTGCGCGCACCCGTGTAACCCGCCAAATTAATGATAACCCAATGCAATCAACCGCTATTGCCTTATTGGCAGGCTTTGTGCTTGGTGCATTGTTTCGTCGCTAATGTTTAAGTTTTTTTCTCGTTCATTATTTGCAAAGGTTGAGGCCATGTTTGGAATTGGTAAATTACTTGGCGCATTGATTGCTGGTCGCACCATTTACACCAGCGGGACATTGTTCGAGCAATTGCTTTCCTGTGTGATTACGGTTGTATCACTGGCAGTGATCTCAGCCTTGCTGTTTTTCAGCTTGTTTGCTGGTGTGCTTTATTTCTTTTACCGCGTGCTAGTTGAACATGGTTTGACTTCTGATACTGCATTACTGGTATTGGGTTTAATCATCCTTTTGGCACTGGTTATTTTGGTCATTGTGATCATCAATCATCTTAAAAAGGTGAAAGAATTACCGCGGCAAGTGATGCAAGAAGAATCACCTATTTCTTACAAAGTGCATAATATGCTCAGCGCTTTTTTAAACGGGTATAATGCCAAACGGCATAACCGGTAGGTAAGTTATAGAATAATATAAGAAAGCTGCCATTCAACCTGGCAGCTTTTTTTGTGCCTCATTCATCAAAACAGATTATTGCT
Source organism: Alphaproteobacteria bacterium (assembly GCA_965246945.1). Classification (GTDB taxonomy): domain Bacteria; phylum Pseudomonadota; class Alphaproteobacteria; order UBA11073; family UBA11073; genus CBDFFW01. The sequence continues at coordinate 636,338 of CBDFFW010000001.1, read as the reverse complement.
AATTTGCTTTAAATGGCCAAGCGGAATTTATAAAAAATACTTTTATAATTTTTACGGGAAATTAATGCTGTTTTTTCTGATCACAGCATACTGTGTCATACAAAAAAGCCTGTCTTCACAACTCAGCATTAACCTGTTATTCATAAAATCAACCTAAGATTGTCTTTAAACAATTTGGGGTTGCTGCTATGGCTGATACTGATTTTCTCGATACAACTGCGCCAGTCGCTGTGATTGATGGTGCTAGAACACAGCTTGATCATATGACTGTGCTGCAGGATGTCGCCCAGGCCAATCTTTATGCGCGGCAATATGGTTTGCTGGATGATTTTGGCAATGCCGATCAAACCGCAGCAGCCGGCACGCTGACCCGCGGCGGCTTGCCGAATGATCAGGGTATTGGTTTGGCCAGTGCGAATTTTAATGCCCTGCAGACCAATCCCAATAAAGATGATCTGGCTGCGCTTAATACTGACGCAAATCGCCACCTTACTGCTGATGCAGTTACGAATTATAATGACGATAATCGTGATACGTTGTTTGGGAATATCCAAAACCCCACCAATGATCCGGCTTTATTGCGCCTATTAAATCCGGTTAGTGGTCCCACCACCAATGAGGGACTTAATTTTTCAGCGCTCAGAGAAAATTTAAGGGGTAATTTAGGAACTGACGTTATCACCCGTGGTCCAGCAACTAGCGGCAACCCAATTCCTGGCCCGACTAACCCTAATCCGCCAACTGATGGCCCACCCAATTCAAACCCACCGACCGATGGTCCTCCCCCCAGCCCACCGACTGATGGACCGCTTAATCCAAATCCACCAACAGGTGGGCCAACCGATCCAAAGCCGCCGACTGATGGGCCGACTGGCCCTATTCCACCAAACGATGGGCCAGTTGGTCCTAATCCACCGACCGACGGTCCGCATGATCCCAAGCCGCCAACAGACGGACCCCATAACCCGCAGCCACCGCACTGGCCGCCGCATGGTCCGCACGATCCCAACCCACCGACCGATGGTCCCCACGATCCAAACCCGCCGCCTGTTGTTAATGCTGGCCCGCTGGTTATCACCGATAACACCATCACCATTGGCGGTGAGCATGTGAACGTAACCGATCACACGCATACCATTACCGATTTAAACAATGATTTGGATCTAACCACCAATACCGGCACGGAAAACCATATCGAATTATGCGATTTGCCCATTGATGCTGCTACACATTTGGTGGCCGATATCGATAACCCCTTAACCGGCCATGGGATCGAGCCCAGCCAGGTTGCTTACGATCTGCATTTGCAAGCGGGCAATATCACCATTGCCGATGCGAATGTAGCAGTTGGCCTGTTTACGCCTAATCATATTGTGGATGTAAATACCGAAATTGTGACCCCGCTGGGCAGTTTGCCAATCAGCATTCAAACACCCGAAGCATTAAACCCATTGGCCCAGCAATTAAATGCGGTGGTAACGCAGGTTGATAATATCCCAGTGCTGCATGATGTGTTAATTGCTGCCGGTCAAACCTTAGGTCCAGCTGAAGTGGTCCGCGAAGCGGGTGACATCATTGCCACCAGCCAGGATGTGGCCACCAGTCTCACCGCCAATCTATTCCAAGTGTTCAATCCCATTCCGGCCGAAAATGGTGTGGTGAATTTAGTGCATGATTCCACCGCTGCCCTGGGCTGCCCTGTTGATACCAACAGCATTTTGCAATCTTTATTACCACCGCTGAATAATGAATTGGCGGCCACGGAAACCAATAGCAATGTCTTGCTGGGGGCAGTGCTAACCGATGTTAATGGCGTTACTTCCCCGGCCGATTGCGGCTGTTCGCCCGAAGTGCCGGTGGAAAATCTGGTTACCTCCGTAATCGGCGCAATTGGCGATCCCAATTATTGCGCACCAGATAATCCGGTGATTATCCCTATTGCCGATATTCTAAATGGTTTGGGCAGTCACGGTGATAGCAGTTTGATTACGGGTGATCTTAATTCACCCCTTTTGAATACCGCGCCTGCTATCTTGCCTGGTCTACCGAATATTGTGAATGTGAATGATGGGCTCTTGGGCGGCAGCGCGCACCCCACCGAAACGGGTTTGATTAATGCGGATCTGATCGGCCAGCCGCTTAATAATGTCTCCGCCGTTATTCTGCCTGGCCTCCCTAATCTGGTCGATATCAATGATGGCTTGCTGGGCAATCACGCCACACCGACTGAGAACGGCTTAATCAATGCCGATCTATTGGGTCAACCCATCAACGATTTATTCGCGGTAATTGCACCTGGCGCACCGCAACTGGTGGACCTTGATGATGGCTTGTTCAACCATTCAGTTACCCCCGCCGATAGTGGTTTGATCAGCGCGGATGTGCTGGCCGCACCATTGGATAATCTCGCCGCAACAATTATTCCAGGTGCACCAACTTTGCTGGATGCCAATGCCGCGCTATTTAATCATACTGCCACACCGGTCAGCAATGGTTTGATGAATGCTGATATTACTGGCTTGCCGATTGCCGATTTCACCGCCGTGGTGATCCCTGGCTTGCCTAACCTGCTATCCATCAGTGGCGATGTGACCTTGCCGGTAAACGATCAACTGCAATTGCAGGATGGCAACATTGCGCCAGCTGTAATATTGCTTGGCCATGGTTTAAATCTGCCGAATATTCCATTACCGCTTACCAGCGGTGAAGAACTGCCCAACCAAATTGGTGATATCGTTGGCAATCTACAAAACGGTTTAAATGATCTGCCTGCCACGCTTGGCGAAGTGAGCGCACCCGTGCTTAATCAAATTTTGGCATTTGATAATAGCAGCCATAGTTTGATCACAACCGATATCGGCACCCCAATCATTCCAGTTAATTTAAACCTGATCCCCAGTGATACGAATTTACTGAATATCGACAGCAATTTGCTGGCTAACCCAGCGGCACCACTAACCGCACAAGTAGAGGTGCTGGGCACCCCAATTGTAGATTTAAACCCAGCCAATTTACTATCCATCCCAGGTTTGCCAGATACTTCACTGCCGGATGTAAACGGCGTGCTTGGTGGTGTTACCGATAACTTGCTAAGCGGTTTGCAAAATGTGGTCGGAACCGCTGCCAACGGGCTGGAAAATATTTTAACGCCAACTGGCAATGGCGATGATTGCACGGTATGTGAAACCACGGCCTGTGTGAGTGATGTGATTGCGGTAACCGGCACCGAAATTGTACAACCTGTTTTGGCCAGTATCGATAACGGTATTGCCAATATCGCCACTGTCCCAGCAAATACCGCTGCTGCCATTGCGCCTGTGATCATTAACACAGAAAATATCGTCGCTGGCACTATTAGCAGTGCAGTAAATAACATCAGCACCAATACCGCTGCGGTGGTAACGCCAGTTGTTGAAACAATCGCCACTGCGCCAACAGTAATTGCGCCGGTTATCGATAACGCGGTTAATGCAGTTGCCACTATCCCCGCAGGTGTTGAAACCAGCGCCAATGCAGCCATCGGCACCGTTGATAATTGGGCGGGCAACGCAGTGAATAGCGTGAATACCATTCCGGCCGCAACCGCAGCAGTGATTATACCGGTGGTTGAAAACAGCACCAACACTGTGGCCAGCATCGCCAATAATGCACTAGCCGCTGTGATTAGCGAGATCAATACTGTCGTTATCCCAACGGTGAATACTGCGCTTGGCAATCTGAATGCCGCGCCAGCAGCGCTCAATCCAGTGATTGAAAATGCAATACAAGCAATTAACAATCTGCCAACCAATATTAATAATAATGTTGTGCCAGTGGTTAATCAGCTTGCCGCAAATGCTGCCACGGTAGTTAATAATACAACCAGCACAATTGCCGCCATTCCTGCGACAACCGCAGCGACTCTGAACAATGCCGTTAATTCAATTGAAAGCACTGTTAGCAATTTGCATACCGGAATATCAACTTTTGTAACGTCAACCGTGGCGGCCATTACCCCAATCATTGAACAAACCGTAGCCGCAGCAACAAATTTTGTAACGCCTATAGCCACTGCTGCCGCCAATCAAATCACTGCACTCCCCACCAATCTGCAAAACAACATTGGCAATGTCGCAAACAACGCCGTTACCACAGTTAACGCTGTGCCGGCGGAGCTTCATGATACAACAGCACCAGTAATTGATAACACCATTCATATGGTTAACAATGTGCCAGCCATAGCGAATGCAACCATCGCGCCCGTTGCCGAACATGTTGTGAGCACGATCGCAACAGTACCAGTCACCATCACGCCAGTGGTTGAAAATGTGGTGGCCACTGCCAACCATGTAACCGCCAGCGTGCCAGAAGTAATTGCGCCGGCGATTGCAAATATCAACACCGCTGCTCAAACAATCACTAGCCATGTCAATGAAGTGATCAGCACTGCCAACCATATCGTACCGGCTTTGGTAGATAACACCAATCACACTGCCAGCACGGTGGTTAGTAATTTGAATAGCGCGACCTCAACAGCGCCGGCTAATCTTTCAGCAATCGTGGATAATACCAGCCATGCGGTTAACAACCTCACCACTGCTGTCAGCCAAACCACAACCAATGTGGCAAATTCTGTAGTCCAAACAGCCAACACTTTGGCCGCTGCTGCTAACAGCCATGCCGCGATTGTGACACCTGTGGTGGAAGCCATCCCAACGGTCGCCAGCCTGGCCACCACTGCGGTTAATAATACGCTTGGCGCGGCAGCAACCACAACGCTAACCACCGCCGATCACGCCACCAGCACCGTGAATACTGCCGCCAGCAATCTCACCATCGCCGGTCAGGAAACCAGCACGCTGGTCACCCATGCGGTCAGCAGTGATCCGGTCAGCACTGGCTGGAACCATTTGGTGGAGACCACCACAACTGCCACCCATGCGGCAGATACTACTTTAACCACCACCAGCAATTGGGTGGACACCACCACGCAGCATATCGGTGCCGATATCGCCAGCGTATCGCATGCCGCCAGCAACGATATCACCAGCGCCGCCGCCCATGCGGTCACCGCCACCGTCACACCAGTGACCAGCCTGGCCAGCACCGCCACTGCGGCAGCCAGCCATCCGGTCAGCGCCAGCGTCACTGCCACCCTCAAAACCGGATTATTCGGCCATTAACCTCAAGAGTAGCTATGCATCATTCTTCTGACACCCCGCGCAATCTCGCGGCGCTGCCTGCCTGGCCGCAATTCTTCGCCAAACTGGTCCGTTATTACGAAGCGGGCTGGAATGTCGGCGGCGCCATTGCGGCGAATTTACTCGCCCTCGCTTTGCCGATTTTCATGCTGCAGGTTTATGACCGCATTGTGCTGCGGCATAGCAGTGAAACTTTGGCCGTATTGGCCGGTGGTTTGGTCATCGCCCTGGTGCTGGATCACGCGCTGCGTTTGGCGCGGCATTACGCCATCAGCTGGGAAGCCAGCAAGTTTGAATATAAAGTCAGCCAGGCCTTGCACCAAAAAGTTTTTGGCAGTGATTTTGTGGCACTGCCGGCGCAATCGGCCAGTGCCTTTGTGCAGCAAATGCATGCGCCCGCGCGGTTGAAAGATCTGCATGGCAGCAGCTTTTGGCTGACCCTGGTTGATCTGCCTTTCGCCGCTATATTCATCGGCCTGCTTTATGCCTTGGGCGGCTGGCTGGTCGCCGTGCCACTGGTGCTGACCACTATGTTTATCGGCGTGATGTGGCACCAGGTCGGCACCGCCCGCCGCCTGCTCGTGCTGCAGCAAAATCACGATGATGCACGGTATGAATCCATCCGCCAAAATCTAACTGCCATCCACACACTCAAAGCTTTGGGCGGCGAACAATGGGCGCTACGCGGCTATGAACATTTGGCCACTGAAGCGGCCGAATATCATTATCACCTCTCCCAAATGAACAGCAAAGCCGCCAATTACAGCGCGATTTTCGCGCAAGCGATGACCGCTGCGGTCATCACCGTCGGCACGCCCATGGCGTATGAAGGCAAACTCACCATGGGCGCGCTAATCGCCTGCGTCATGCTCGCCAGCCGTTTGGTGCAACCCGTCCAACGCTTGCTTGGCCTATCCCTGCGCTGGCAAGAAGGGCAATTGGCGCTGGAACAACTGCGTCCCATCGTGCAACTACCTGGCCGCAAATTGGCTTCGCCACCGCCCGAGCGCACCGGTCAGGTGCAAATCAAAACCTTATCGCATGGCGATTTGCGTAATTTAAATCTCGATCTGCAATTGGGTGATAGCATTTACATCACCGGCGGCAGCGAAGCGCAAAAAACGCAATTCCTGCAACTCTGCGCTGGCTTAATCACGCCCGAGCGCGGTCAGTTATGGATTGATGGCCGCCCCATTTATCGCCTGGCCAGCGAAGCATTGGCCAAGCATATTGCCTACCTCCCCGCGCAAGGTGAAATTTTCCAAGGCACGATCCGTGACAACCTCACCCGCTTTGGCCAAATCCCGTTTGCGGCGATGCAGGAACTGCTCGCACTGTTCGGGTTTGATCAGGAAATCGCCAAATTGCCGCATGGCTATGAAACCGTGTTGGAAGATACTACCGCCGATCCCCTTTCGCCTGGCCTGAAACAACGTTTGGCATTGATCCGCGCCCTAGCCCAAAAACCGCGCGTCATTTTATTCGATCAAGCCGACCGCGCTTTGGATAAAGCCGGCTATGCCCAACTGCACAGCTTGCTGGGCCGCTTGCAAAACCGTGTGACCATGTTGCTGGTCACCGAAGATCAGAACCTGCAACGCCTCGCCCGCCAGCGCTTTGATTTAATCACCGGCCAATTATCGAACATTGAAACCAAGGCCGAACCAAGCTTCTACCATGTCCAAGCCTATCAGCATATCCGCACCATCCAAGCCCCCGATATGCCGCCCGAACAAAATATTAAAATTAAGCAGAAAGGGTTAGTTGCATGACCCCCGAATTCACTTTTTCACAAAACTTTCTCCACGCACTTTTCAGCCATGGCGAAAACCGCGTATTGGATGCCTATTTGCAATTGGCGCAAGCATTTGAATTGCAGAATGAAAGCGATCTGCTCACCGCGCTGCCGCCGTTGCATGAGGGCGAACAGCATACAGTTAGCGATGCCTTAAATGCCTTCGCGCAATTGGGTTTTCCAGCCCGTTCGCTTAGCCATATGGGCGGCAAATTAGATATGCGTCTGCTGCCTGCGATGTGGGTCAGCCATAACGGCCAGAAAATCGAAGCGGTGTTTGATCTGCGCACCATTCGCAAATTGCCCAAAGGCACCATTTATACCTTTGTTAAAACCGAAGCCAACAAACTGGAACGCAATCCACTGCAAGCCAAAAACCATTGGCTGCAAAGCTTGTTGCCACGCTTTGGCACCCTGCTCGGCCAAATTGTGCTGGTCAGCATTATGCTAAATCTCATCGCACTAACCGTGCCCTTTTTCGTGATGCAGGCTTACGACCAAGTGATCATCAACCAAGCCAAAGACACCATGTTTGCGCTGACCTGCGGCGTGGCCATTGCCTTGATGATTGAATGGGCGCTGCGGCATTTGCGTGGCCGTGTGCTTTCTTGGCTGGGTGTACGTTTGGACTATGTGGTAAACACACAAGTGCTGGCGAAATTGCTGAACCTGCCCGCCACTTACATTGAACGCGCTTCAGTTGCCGCTCAAATTGCCCGACTGCGGTCATTTGAATCCGTCCGCGATTTTTTCACGGGCCCATTATTGCTCACACTCTTGGACCTACCTTTCACCGCCTTGGTGATGCTGGCTTTATTCATCTTGGGTGGTGCCTTGGCCTGGGTGCCAGTGGCCATGGCGGTAATTTATTTATCGATCCTGGCCATCGCACGGCCCATCTTGCACAAATCCATCCGCGCGCAAGCCACCGCGGCGAGTGAGCGTCAGCAATTACTGATTGAAACCTATGATAAATTTAACACTATCCGCAGCGATGGGTTAACCAAACATTGGCAAAAACGGCTGCAGGATGCCGCCGCTGGTGTGGCCCATACCGGCTTCCGCGTGCAATGGCAAACGGTGGTATTAGAAACCATCGCCTCCCTGCTTTTCGCCTTTGCAGGTTTGGCGCTAATTTGCTGGGGCGTGAATGAAATTTGGGCAGGCCGTTTAACAGTTGGAACTTTAATCGCCATTGTGATGCTGTCCTGGCGCGTGCTGTATCCGCTGCAAGCCTTGTGCGTCACCTTGCCGCGCCTGGAACAATTGGGTGCGACCATGGGCCAGATCAACCGCCTGATGGCGCTGGACACTGAATACCAACCCTACGCCACCACCGCACCGGTCGATCACATCCAAGGCCAGTTATCCCTGCAATATGTCGGTCTACGTTATAATAAAGAGGCCGAACCCGTTTTCGCGGGTCTATCCTTCAATGTCCGCGCGGGTGGTCATTTAGCCATTACGGGTAGCAATGGCGCCGGTAAATCCACCATCCTGAAACTGGTCAACGGTCTATACCGGCCGCAAGCGGGTTCTGTGCTGATTGATGGGCATGATATCCGCCAATGGGCCCCCGCCACCCTGCGTCAACACCTGGCCTATCTATCTCAAAATCCGGAATTTATGGCGGGCACCATTCTGGATAATCTGCGTTTGGCCAACCCATTAATCACCGCTGATAAGGCGCATAGTGCCTTACAAATTTTAGGCCTCGAACCGTTCTTATCGGAACTGCCTGATGGTCTAAATGCCTCGGTGGTCGATGCTGCCAGCTGGCCGCAGGAATTATCTTACGGCCTTTGCATCGCCCGTTTGCTGCTGCGCGATGCGCCCATTTATCTGATCGATGAAGTGCCGCATGCTGTGTGGAACAGCCTCGCCGGCCAAGCGCTGCAACGGCAAATTATGGCCTGGCGCGGCGAACGCACCATTATCCAAGTCACCCACCGGAACGATCACATCGCCCAAGCCGATCAAGCCTTGTGGCTGCACCCAGGCGAGCGGCCCTTGATCGGCTTACCCAACGACATTCTTAAACATATGCGGAGCTTTCAGCGTCATGATATCCTTACTCACTAACCCCCATAACCCATTGGCCATTGCCAATGCGCCAACCTCGCCCGCCAAATTGGCGCGCAGTCAACGGCAATTGCCGCATCTATCGGCACGTGAACGGCAGCAACTCAGCTATCTGTCCCATACCATTATGCTGGAAGAAGCGGGCGTGCCGGATTGGGTGCGCATGATTTTAATGGTCACTGTGCTGACCGTGCTCAGCTTTTGCGGCTGGGCCAGTTTTGCGCCGGTGAATGAAATCACCAAAGCCACCGGCGATATTATCCCGCCAGGCCATGTGCAAGCTATTCAACATTTTGATGGCGGTATTATTAAAGAACTTAATGTGCAAGACGGTCAGTTTGTCAAAGCTGGCCAAGTACTGGTGGTGATGAATGGTGCCGGCACCACCGAAGATTTGGCCCAGCGCCAGGCACAAGCTGCCACGCTGGCCCATCAAATCAGCACGTTAAAAAACGCTTTCCAAGATGGCAAGCTGGATCCCAGCAATCCCACTTTGAAAGCCATGCAGGATGCCAAAGCCACCGAAATTTCGGTCTTCCGTGCGCAACAACAATCTCGCCAGAATGTGTTGGTCGCTTTAAACCGCCGTTTGGCTGAAATGCAAACCGATTTGGATAATGTGCGCAACATCACCCAAATGCAGGAAAGCTTAATGGAAAAAGGTGCGATTTCCCGCCAGGAATATCTGCAAACCCAGCATCAACAATATGACACGATCAAAGATATGAATGAAACCCGCCGCGACATTGCGCAAGCGCAATCCGATTTGGCAGAAATCAATCAGAAAATCACCGCGCGTAATGCCGAGCGCCGAGAAGATATCAGCAAGCAATTGGATGAATTAATCGGATTGCAAGCGCAAAACAATGAACAGATCATCAAATTGCAAGCCCAGCAACAGCGTTTAGAAATCCGCGCGCCCATCAATGGCATGATCAAAGGTTTAACTGCCAATAGCATGGGCAAAGTGGTTAAACCTGGCGAAACCCTGTTTGAAATTGTCCCGACCGATTTGCCGATGGAAGTGGAAGCGCAAGTGCCCGCCCATGATATCGGCCAGTTGCACCCAGGCCAAACTGTGCGCGTGAAAATCACCGCTTACGATTTCACGCGCTACGGCACCATGGATGGCACGTTGAAAAGCATTTCGGCCAGCACCTTTACCGATGAGCATGATCAAAAAATGTATCATGTGCGGATTGCTTTGCCGAGCGAACAATTGGGCAGCGCCAGCCGCAAATTGCTGCCTGGAATGACCGTGGAAACCGATATCATCACCGGCAAGCGCACCGTGATGGCTTATTTGATGAAGCCGCTGCAACGCGCATTCGACCGTGCCCTGACCGAACATTAATCACAGAAATAGAGAATCTCAGATGAAATACGCTTTTAATTCCAAACAAAATGTCTATCCCATCCGTGGGACAGCCAATCAACCGACCGTGATGGTGGTGGATGATGACCGCAGCTTGCGCCTATTGATCAGCACCATGCTGGAAAAAATGGGTTATCACATTTTAGAAGCGACCGACGGCCAAGATGCGTGGGAGCAAATGCATGCAGCAGATGCACCGATACTAGATGCCATTTTATTAGACCGCGAAATGCCGCGCATGCATGGCATGGTTTTATTAGAAAAGCTGAAAAACGACACTCATTTAAATAAAGTACCGGTGGTCATGATTACCGGTGCGGGCGATCCATCCACCATGCGCGAAAGCATGGAAGCGGGTGTGTTTTACTATCTCACCAAACCGATTAATGAAACGGTACTCAGTTCGGTGGTGACAGCCGCCGCCCGTGAAGCGCAGCAGCGCCAATCCTTGCAAAGCGAATTGGGCCGCCACGCCAATAGCTTCAAACTGATGGATTACGCCAAATACACCTTTCAAACTTTGGAAGAAGCGGAAAATTTAGCCGCATTTTTAGCGAGCTGTTTCCCTGAACCTGACCGCGTGGTGATGGGCTTGGCCGAGCTTTTAACCAATGCGGTTGAACACGGCAATTGCGAAATCGGTTATGAAGAAAAAGGCCGTCTGCTCGCCAGTGGTAATTGGCGCGAGGAAGTGAACCGGCGCACAAAATTACCGCAATATACCAGCCGCCGCGCCCGCGCCACCTTCTGGCATGATGACACCGGCTACGCCATTACGATCAGCGATGCCGGCCAGGGCTTTCAATGGGAAAGTTATCTAACCATCGATCCGGCCCGCGCAGGGGATAACCATGGCCGCGGGATTGCCCAAGCGCATGCGGTTAGTTTTGACCGCCTCCAATTCAACGAAAAAGGCAATGAAGTAACCGCCGTTGTGCTGCGCCAAACGCCTTTGAATTGGTAAATAAGTTTGTAACTACACTCATCCTGAGCCTGTCGAAGGATGCTCCAGCTGAATATCCTGGTTAAGCATCCTTCGACAGGCTCAGGATGAGGGTAGTAAATTGAAAAATCAAAATGCATACCATAGCATGCATATAAATAATTGAATTTTATCACATTATATTAATATTCTATTATAGGTTGTGTTATAAATTGGGGTTATGGCCCCTTCCCGATTCCGTCAATCCATTGTCGCTCGCCTGCTTGGGCAGATCATTGCCATCAGCGCCATACAATTGGTGTTAATTGCTGTGGTTGGGATGTGGTTTACTACCCAACAGGTTCGGCATGAATTATTGAAACGGGCGGAAGCAATCAATACTGCCATTAAAGATTTCGTTGCCATCAACGCGGATAACAATGAAATTATGCCATTCATTAGCGGCCTAAAAAAAGAAGAAGATATTGATGAAATTTTGGTGGTGGAAAATGATGCGCTCGATCCCACCCCGCTTATTCTCGGCTCCATCAATCCAGTTTTGCACAATCAACCGTTAAACGAACTAACCGATCCTGCAGCCGTGAATGATGTTTTGGCCGCCGTGCAACAGCAAAAAGCGGTTTATGATTATCATGATGGGATGACCGAACAATTTGAATTTGCCGCCCCCGTCCGTTTTTTCTCGCATCAACAGGTGTTTCCTGAGCGAGGGGTTATTTATTTACGGCTGAATATCAACGTAATTGCCGCTAAAATCTATAACCGTCTATGGGCGCTTATTGCATTTATCCTCGGTGGTTGCGTGGCCAGTAATATTGTTATTTTCAGCTTGATCAACCGCCATATTTTTAAACCCATTGCCAATATCCATTCCACAATTGCCGCGCGCGCCCAAGGCGATGAGACCGCCAAAACGCTGGTCTATCAACCCGATGAAATCGGCCAGGTAGCCAGCTCCCTAAATGACATGCTTGATATGCTGCAGGAACGCGAAACCAAGCTAAAACAACAAAAACAATTGCTTGGTGATTACACTGAACGCTTGGAAAACGCCCATGCGGAATCCGAACATGCGCGTTATGATGCCGAACGCGCCAACCGCATGAAATCAGAATTCGTGGCGAATATGAGCCATGAAATCCGCACGCCTATGAATGGGATTATCGGCATGACCGAATTACTATTGGAAACCGAGCTCAATGCCAAACAGCGTAATTTCGCACAAACCGTGATTCGCTCTTCAGAAGCATTGCTGGAAATCATCAATGATATTTTAGATTTCTCCAAAATTGAATCCGGCAAGTTTGAATTGGACCCCATAGAATTCAATTTGCAAACCTTGGCCGAGGATATCAGCGAACTTTTAGCCGTGCGGGCGCGCGAAAAATCCATTGAATTAATCATGCGTTATACGCCCGATACTCCCACCCATGTGGTTGGCGATGCGGGCCGTATTCGGCAAATTTTAAATAACCTCATCGGCAATGCGATTAAATTTACCGATAAAGGGTTTGTCCGGTTAATCGTCGAACTGGAAACTGATCATAGTGGCAAGCCGCAAATTTATTTTGCCGTGAAAGATACGGGCATTGGCATTCCAGCCGATGCACAAAAACGCATTTTTGAGCAATTTTCACAAGCCGATGCCACCACCACGCGTAAATATGGCGGCACGGGTTTGGGCCTGGCCATCAGCCGCCAGTTGGTGCTGCTGATGGGTGGTGAAATTGGTTTAGAAAGTTTGCCAAATGCGGGGTCAACTTTTTGGTTTCGGCTGCCCTTGCCGATTGCTGATGGTGCGATTGAAAATGAAACCATCAATACTCAAAGCCTGGCCGGTTTGCGCTTATTGGTGGTTGATGATTTACCGGATAATCAACAAATCTTATGCGAACAATTAGAACAGGTTGGTATCCAATGCATAGCGGTTGATACGCCATCGCAAGGGCTAGCTCAATTGCGGGCAGCGGTGCAGGCGGGGCAGCCTTATGATATTGCGTTGCTGGATTATATCTTGCCTGAAATGAACGGCGATATGCTGGCCAAACAAATCAAGGCTGATCCGCAAATTGCCGCCACTGTGTTGGTGATGCTGAGTTCCAGCGCCGCCACCATTCGGCAAAATGATAATGGTTTGGCCGCCTATCTTCATAAACCGGTGCGCAGCCGCGAACTTATGCAAACCCTGCTGCAAGCCTGGCAAAATAAAGACAAAGCGAAAACCGTCAATAAAGTTACGGTGGCGCCACAGGCCAAGCTTGCTTTCGGCGAAGACTGGCATTTCCCCAACACCCATATTTTGTTGGCCGAAGATAACCGGATTAACCAAGGCTTTGCGGTCGAAATTTTAGAAGGTTTAGGCTGTGAAGTGCATGTCGCCACCAATGGCTTGGAAGCCTTGGCCGCCTTTCGGCAACAACATTTTGATTTAATTCTCATGGATTGTCAGATGCCGGAAATGGATGGTTTTGAAGCCAGCCGCCAAATCACTTTGGAACAATTGCAAGCCGCCACACCCATCCCGATTGTTGCCCTGACCGCCAATGCCATTAAAGGCGACCGCGAACGCTGTCTGGCTGCCGGTATGTGCGATTATTTGGCCAAACCGATGCGCAAGCAGCAATTGATTGATATGTTAATGTTGTGGCTACCGCAAAAAATGCAAAACAGCGCTGGCAAAAATAATTTTGATGCCCAGCCCGCCGAAGCCAATAGCGTGCCGCGTTTTGCCAGCAAAAATATTATGTTAGTGGAAGATAATCGGGTGAACCGCGAATATGCTTTGGAAATGCTGGAAGGATTTGGCTGCCAGGTGGCCACCGCCAATAATGGCCGTGAAGCCATCGAAATCGCCCATAAATACAGTTTTGATTTAATTTTGATGGATTGCCAAATGCCGGAAATGGACGGTTTTGAAGCGACCCGCGCGTTCCGCAAACTGGCCGCCGAAGGGATGGTGCAGGATGCGCCGATTATCGCGCTGACCGCCAATGCCATGAAGGGCGACCGCGATAAATGCCTGGCCGCCGGCATGCAGGATTATTTAGCCAAACCCATCCGCAAGGATACGCTGGTGCAATTACTGCAACATTATCTGATTGATGGCGCGTATAGCCAACAACGCAAATCGGCCTAAGGAGCAACCCATGATTACCGACTATCAACAATTCTCGTTATGCGATGCCGCCAGCTGGCAAGATGCACAAACCACATTGGGCGGTAAATTTGCCACCATGTTGGCGTATTATTTGGAAGATAGCGCGCAGTATTTAGACGCAGTTACCGCCGGTATTGCTGCGCAAGATTACGCGCAAGTCACTGCCCCCGCCCATAGCTTAAAATCTTCCAGCCGCCAGCTGGGTTTCTTTCGCTTAGCCGAAATTGCCAAAACCATCGAACATGGCGGCCGTGAAAATGCTGATTGGGCTCTGCTGAAAGCACAACTGCCCATCGCCCAGCAAACTTTTGCGGAAGTGCAACACCTCGTGCAGCAAGCCGCCTAAGCAGTCTAGCCAATATTATATCTTCAAGACAACTTATCCGCGCAACTTACCCACAACAATTGTTTTAACGTGCTAGCACATTAAAACATTGAATGCGTTTCATCATTTTTTTTGAGTAGTATGTTTTATAAGCATTTTAAGTGATCTAGAGCCTGAATATATCGCTGTAATATCCTCCGCTATGCCAATACGCGGCTATTCAAAATAAAAGATTTGGCTTGACTGAATATGTTTGTTTTAACGTGCTAGCACGTTAAAACAGTTATATTGAATGGCGACTTTGTTTTGGGGTAAATGTCTGCCTATATATTATTCATGTCTCAAAACAAAACCGATGCTGATTGGCGCCGCGATTTAACGCCTATTCAATATGATGTGTGCCGGATGGGCGGCACCGAACGCGCCTTCACGGGTGAGTATTGGGATACCAAAACTCTTGGCAGTTATCATTGTGCGTGCTGCAATACGCCCCTTTTCAGCTCCACCACCAAATTCGATAGCGGCACCGGCTGGCCCAGCTTTTTTGATGTGATGCAAATGGATACAGTTAAAGAAATCAAAGACATCAGCCATGGGATGATGCGGATTGAAGTGCAATGCGCCAAATGCCACGCGCATTTAGGCCATGTTTTCCCAGACGGCCCCAAACCCACCGGCCTGCGCTATTGCATTAATTCCGCATCATTGAAGCTGGTGCCTAACGGCGTTTAACTTGGCGTCATCCCAGCGCAAGCTGGGATCCAGACCGTATATGAGTTTTAGATTAATGATAAGTTAAGCTATTATTTATCCCCTCAATTTGCAAGCCGCTTGGCCAAGCTGGCTCCTAACTTGCGCTGGGATGACGCACTTTGCCTGTTGTTACTAATGTAGCGGTAATGATTGCCAAGATGTCATTAGGCAAATGCCTGGCTGGTTTGCTAAGCTTAAGCCATGAAATTAATTCAGCGTGTTTTGGGCCTGTTAACGGTCATCTTGCTATTAACCAGCGCCCAGGCTTTAGCCGATGCCAATAGCGATGTGGCGCGCGCGGAAGCTTATATGAATAGCCTGCATACCGTGCGGGCTGATTTTATTCAGCAGAATGCCATGGGCCAGACAAGTACGGGCGAATTTTGGCTGCAGCGCCCAGGCCGCTTGCGGTTCCAATATAAAGAGCCAATTGCCCATTTTATGGTCGCCGATGGCGCATTTATCAATTTTTGGGATGCCAAATTGGAAAACCAATCAACTGCTCCGATTAGTCAAACCTTGGCAGATTTTCTGCTGCGCGATAAAATTAAATTCAGCGGTGATGTGAAAGTGGCCGATGTACAGAGTAAGCAAGGGGAGCTGAGCATTAAACTGGTGCAAGCATCTTCACCCGATAGCGGCAGCCTAACCCTAATTTTTGATGACCGGCCCATGCAATTAAAACAATGGCAAGTGGTTGATGCGCAAGGCCAAACCACTACCACGAGTCTATTAAACCCCATCATGGGCGAAAAATTTGATCCCACCCTTTTTGTGTTTAAAGTACCTAACAGCAAGCGGTAAAAAAAGCCCTTCTCAGAAGGGCTTTCGTTAAACGAATTTTACAGAAACTATTTTTTCTTTTGATTATCCTGTTCGGTTTTATCCGCAGGTTTGCTGACAACGCCTGCGCTTACTGCAGCGCCTTTTTTGGCTACCGTATTTTTTAATTCATCCAGCGTGTCATCCACGCGGTTTTTAATCAACTCCGCTGCTTCGGTATTTGAACGGCGCAACATTTCACCGAGCTCACTCATATTTTCAAGTGCTTGGTCGTAGGCAACCTTCATTAAATCCAGTTGTTTGCTGGCACGTTCTTGCGGGCCTTGCGCCTGGCTCAGCTCACGGATCGTGCTGGCCGTGTCATCCACCGTTTGCCGAAAAATCTCGAGCTGCCGGCGCATCACCGCCTGAATACCCTCGACCGCCAAACGGTTAGCCGCCGCGAATGCTTCCACATTCTTGCGCTGAGTAGAAACCAAAGTTTCCACATCCAAACTAGGCACATTAAATTGGGTCATGGTTTTCAAAAACTCGTTCTCGAAAAACGGAAAATTACGGGACATAGCACCTCACGAAAAGTTTAAACCATTCTACGCCAGATCGGCGGCGAAGAGAAGGGGTTAATTCACAATCTTATGTGAAATCATTTTGCAATTTTTCAAGCCATCGCAAACTGCGATCCATCGCCGCCATGCTTTTGCTTAAATCCGGCGTGTCATCCCGTTGCCATTGCCAAATTAAATAGAGGAGTAATCCCTTTAATGTCATCACATGCCACGGTCTTTGTTGTTTAACCGGCACGGTCAGCGCCACCAACCACGTGCAACTATGGGCAATGGCTGGCAAATATTCTGGCAACTTTTTAATGGCGCTGAAATCACTGGGCCACCGCTGCAACCACCTGCCGCGATCCCGTTGCCATTCATCGGCCAGCGCCAATAACAGCACCAGCCATCTTTCAGATAGTTTTTCTGTAGCAGCCCAATCGGTCTCGGCATTTTGCACTGCAGCGGCGACCACTTGCTGCCAATGAGTGGTAAAATCTTTTTTCATTGGCCGCCTGCCATTTCCATACTCCGCGCCAGATTGGCACTTAATGCTTGGCTAATCAATTCGGCCAAAGCGTCATTCTGCTGAAAAACATTTAATGCCGCTGCGGTTACGCCGCCCTTGCTAGTTACCGCTTGCCGCAATTCCGCTGGTGTTTGGATACTGCGATCAGCCAACAACGCGCCACTGCCAACCAGCGTTTGCCGCGCCAATTGCGCTGCCAGATCAGCCGCTAAACCATGCTGCGCGCCCCACGCGGCCAATAGCTCGGTAAATAAATAGTAATAGGCCGGCCCACTGCCGGAAATTGCCGATACCGTATCCATTTGCTTTTCATCTGCCAGCCATGCCCATTGGCCAATTGCCGCAAATAACTGTTCAACCAAATGCCGCTGGTTGGTGGAAACTGTATCGGTGGCCACACCAACATTCATGCCTGCCCCCACTTGCGATGGTGTATTAGGCATAATGCGTACAATCGGCTGCTTGGCAGACAAGGCTTGCTGATAAAATGTCAAAGGCAAAGCCACCGCAACGGTGATAATCAATGTGTGCGGCTTAATTAATGTTTTAATGTCATCCAGCAGTTCCGCCATTTGCTGCGGCTTCATCGCCAACAAAATTATATCGGCTGGCCATTCTTTCAGAAAACTAACCGCCGCTTGGCAGTGCACATGGGCAGGTAAATCATTGGGTTTTGCCTCAGCAAAAGACCGTTTAATTAGTAGGATTTCACTAATTTCCGGCATATTAAACCAGCGCTCTGCCATGGCTTTGCCCATTTGCCCATAACCGATCAGCGCTAATTTCATGTTTATAACTTATGCCGCTTAGCGCTTGCGCGCAATCAATAGCCCGTCACCAATCGGCAGCAACGTCACATCACAGACCGGATGCTGCATCACATAATCATTAATATGCCGCATGGTTTGCACCACCAGTTTCTGGCTATGCGCATCGGCCACTTCGCCATGCCACAACACATTATCCAGCATAACCAAACCGCCTTGATGCAGCATGGGCAGCACCGCATCGAAATAGGACATATAATTGCCTTTATCGGCATCGATAAAAATCGCATCGAACATGTGCCGCGCATTGGCCAATTCCCGCACACTATCCCAAGCGGGCTGCAACTTCAGCGTAATACGGGTTTCGCCCGCTTCCCGCCAATAATGCTGTGCAATATCCGCCCATTCCTGGTTGATATCGCAGCAAGTGATGGTGCCATCAGCGGTAATTCCCTGCGCCAGCCATAACGCGCTATAACCCGTGAATGTGCCAATTTCCAACACATCGCGTGCATGGATGCTGCGCAACAACCAGGCCATCATCTGCCCTTGGATCGGATCGATTTGCATTTGGCCCGCGCCGCCCAAGGTTTGGGTATATTTTCGCAACGCCTGCATCACCGGCGTTTCTTGGCCGTTTAAGTTATTCAGATAATCGCCCAACAGGTCATTCGGTGCAAAAGTTTGGCGAAGCATAATATATTTTAAATCCTCATCCTGAGCTTGTCGAAGGATAAGGATTTAAAATATATTATTGCATGGGCGCTTGGGTTTATATGATCGAATGCAATGACAAAAGTTACTATGTTGGCAGCACACGTGATAATTTGGAAAAGCGTATTAGCGAACATAACTCTGGCGCTTACATCGATAGCTATACCGCCAAACGGTTACCGGTGAAACTAGTATTCTCCGAATATTTTTCTAGCATTACCGATGCAATTGCTTGTGAGCGCCAAATCAAAGGCTGGCGACGCGCTAAAAAAGAGGCACTCATTTGCGGTGATTATGCGATTTTACCTCAACTTACCAAGACTGCTAAACCTTGTCCTTCGCTCCTTCGACAAGCTCAGGATGAGGTTTAGCATGCGCATCCAGATAATTGCTGTCGGCAAACAAGCTAATACCCCTTACGGCGAATTGGTCACCGAATACACCAAGCGGCTCACCTGGCCTGTGCAGTTGAAAGAGATTACCACCAGCACACAAATCAGCGAATGCGCCGCCATGGCAAAAGCATTACCGGTTAATGCCCACATCATCGCCTTAACGCCTGGCGGTAAAGTTTTAAATAGTGAAGAATGGGCCCAGGCGTTGGAAAAATGGCAAGCCCAGGCCGATATCAGTTTTTTGCTCGGCGGAGCAGATGGTTTAAATGCAGAATTATTACAGCGCAGCGCTCTGCAAATTTCCTTCGGCCCCGCCATTTGGCCGCATCTACTAGCGCGCGTCATGCTCACCGAACAGCTTTATCGCGCCCAATGCATTTTAAAAAATCATCCCTATCATCGGGCCTGAAATTTATATGGCTTAACTTAACACCTGCATTCTTTTTAATTGTGCTAAATGAATACCATGATGGATCGGCAGGAATTGTGCCCATTGCCACGCTGTTAGCGGTCCGAACCATGGATGCGGCAAAACAGCGGAACTGGCAAAATTTGTATTTAAACAAACTTCAAAAATTTCAGTTGCTTTTTGTAATTGCGCAACCGCAGTTGCCCAAGCAATACCTGGTGATGGTTTCACATTTGCTGTGTTTGGTGCCTGCGGTGGCACAATTTGTTTTCCTAAGCTGGCAATAACTGCACTAACACCACTATCAACCAGGGCAACATGTTCTAACACCATCGCGGGCGAATAATAACGTGAACTATCTTCTAAACCAGACAAGCGCGGAATAAGCACCGGTATTTGCCTGGCAGCCACTGGAAACGCTTCGGCCGCCGCCATTATTTTGGCCAGCGATTGTTGATATTCCTGCCGCAACCAATTGACATCAATCCGCTTTTGCAAACGGAAATGCATAATGATAAACTTGGCAATAAGGCGTTCAAATGCCGGTATACCGGCACCAGGTGCTGCCAGTTGCGGCGGCACTTGCACCATTAAGCAGCAGAAGTTGTAATTGGCCGACCACGTTTGGCTGGCGCTTTTTCCGCTGTCACTTCGCCTTCCGCATTGGCTGCTTCCTGCGGTGCAGTGCCTGCTGCACTATTGGCAATGCTTTCATAGGTGACCGGTGGTACCGAGCTGCCAATGGAGTAAAACGGCGAACCTTGATCCACACCTTCTTCACGCGGTGCGCGTTGGAAGTGATGGGCGATATCAGCCAAATCAATAAAGTTATCCACCTGCCGGCGTAATTCATCCGAGACCATCGGCGGGTTTGATTTCATGGTCGAAACCACCGAAGTGCGCACACCCTTGCGCTGCACCACTTCCATTAACCGGCGGAAATCGCCATCACCCGAAAACAGTACCACATGCTGTACGCGGTCAGACATTTCCATGACATCGAGTACTAAATCAATATCCATATTGCCTTTGATTTTGCGGCGGCCGGTGGCGGCATCCACAAATTCCCGCACCGGTTTAGTGACCATGGTAAAACCATTGTAATCCAACCAGTCAACCAGCGGGCGAATAGGCGAATATTCTTCACTTTCCGCCAAAGCGGTATAATAATAAGCACGGACCAATTGCCCGCGTTGCGCAGCCCATTTCAACAATAAGCGGTAGTCGATATCAAAACCAAGTGAGCGCGCCGCAGCATATAAATTGGCCCCATCAATAAAAATGGCCATCCGCTCTTCTTTATAAAAAATCATTGTGTTATCCCTAATTGTGTTTGGATGAGTCGTTTAACATGATAACAGATAAACCATCCATATTTTTCTGACAATCCCTGATAGAATGTTTTCCTGCTTATTTTTCCGTTTTTTTTCTTTGCTTAAAAGGCTTTAGGCTGGTATTGACGAAGCTTGTCAAAAAAATAGGACTGGATTACTGATGGCACGCGTCACTGTTGAAGATTGTATTGATTTAGTACCGAACCGTTTTGATTTGGTGATGCTGGCCGCCCAACGCGCCCGTGATATTAACGATGGTGCGCTATTACATGTCAGCCGCGATAATGATAAATTGCCGGTCATCGCATTGCGCGAAATCGCTGCCGAAAAATTGAATTTGCCTGAGTTAGAAGAAAATCTAATCCGCGGCCACCAGCGCATGGTGGAAGGTGCCGATAGCGAAGAAGATTTGATGGCTTTCATGGAAACCGAAGAAGGCATCATTCCTGCCCTGGGGGATAGCTTCGATACCAATGACATGGACGACTTCAACGAAGTTGACGAAGATCTCAACGAAATCGAAATTGGGGATGAGGAATAATTACCTCATTCACCTTTAAAACTATAAACGATCAGATACTACTAAGAGAATTTTCTGTTAAATAGTTAACGTTACCAAACTTTTTATCATCCTAAATTAAATCGTTCGTCCAACGCTTGATTTATCGCCGCTCTCTGCCGTTCATGCACTGCAATTTTTCCTTTTGAACTATTGCCAGCATGTGCTTGTGCCCCTTTAGTTTTCGGAACACGTGTTTCTTCAATTGTTGCTACTATTTCCAAGCCACAGGCATATAACCAATCGTCTAATGTCGGTGAACAATTAAAATGTGTTAAGCGCGGTACAGGCTGATCAAATTGTTCGTTATCATTTTGTGAATTTGGAACTGGTTTTTCTAATCGTGCAAAATAAACTATTGCAATAAATAGATCATTACGATGCATTGTTTTTGCTTTGCCATTATAAATATTCTTGAATATATTTTCTTTTCCAAGGAAAGAACCAAAATCACTTCTACTAAAGCCCTGGGCTTCCGCGCGTTGGCATAAAAATTGTAAAGTTTCTAAAGCTGAGAAGGTAGATTTAGAATAGCCATGTTGTAATGCAATTTTAGTCAAAGGGCCAAATTCTTCATTTAAGCGAAAAGAAATGCTCATCTCAGAAACGGCTCGCGTTACGCTTGTAAAATCATCGCAAGAAATTTCTGAACGCCTTGGAATTCCATCTGGATGGATGCTAAAACTGTCTAAATCAACTTCAACAAGACCTAATTTTTTTAAAGTTGAATTTATATTTTCGTGAGAATTGGAAAAGCGCATAATTATCTTAATGCCTTGCCTAATGGTGATTTTTTCAGCATCTAAAATAGATTTATCTTCATCAAATAAAAAATCGCTTGATATAGTTTTATTATATCGCCTTTCCTGTTCTTGTAACCTTTGAAAATATTTTGTTATCCAAATATGTGGCTCATCCAATTTTACAATTAATTCTATTCCTGGATAAATTTGACACAAGCGATTTACAACCCTGATCGGCTGTTTCTTTGTTTTAGCCACATCTTTACCGTTACATAAATTCCAAGCGTATAATGAAATATTTCTTAATTCTTCGGCAGTTACTTCTTGATTTGCATATTTTTTAATATTTTTAGACCCTAATAAATCGTTCATTCCATTAATTAATTCTGCAACAGACATTAGTTGCAACTCAGTATAGGAAATACATTTACCATTGCTCAAAAAAACATCTGGAATATAGGCCTGAGCAGATATAGCACGGTTTAGAAAGTCATTAACCGCTTCAGCTAATTCCAAATATGGCTCGTCCAGTAATATTTTAGGTTCAAATCGATCCATCTTAAAGCTTTAAAACAATTAACACTTGCAACTATTATTAAGGCAATGTTCTTCTAAAGCCAATAATGTCTGCCACGCCCTTATTGGATCAGGTAACCATCCCAAGCGATTTGCGGCGCTTGGCACCTGCAAAGTTAGCGCAGTTTTGCGATGAATTGCGGGCGGAGACAATTGCTGCAGTGTCGCACACCGGCGGGCATTTGGGCGCCGGTTTGGGCGTCGTCGAACTCACTACCGCTATTCATTACGTGTTTAACACCCCTGCCGACCGATTGATTTGGGATGTCGGCCACCAAGCCTATCCGCATAAAATTCTAACAGGGCGGCGGGACCGTATTCGCACACTGCGCCAGGGCGGTGGATTATCCGGTTTTACTAAACGGTCTGAAAGCGAATATGATCCGTTTGGCGCGGCGCATTCTTCTACCTCTATCTCAGCCGGCCTTGGCATGGCCGTGGCACGTGACTTGTCACATGGCGATAATCATGTCATTGCCGTAATTGGCGATGGGGCGATGTCCGCCGGTATGGCGTATGAGGCGATGAATAATGCTGGTCATTTGAAATCACGCCTGATTGTTATTCTTAATGATAATGATATGTCGATCGCGCCGCCCACGGGTGCGATGTCCGGTTATTTGTCCCGCCTGATTTCTTCTAAACCGTATCGCGGTTTGCGCGAACTGGCCAAAACCGCGCTTAGCCATTTGCCCAAACCCATTTATCAGGCAGCCGAAAAAGCAGAAGAATATGCCCGCGGCTTGATGACCGGCGGTACACTTTTTGAAGAGCTGGGCTTTTATTACATCGGCCCAATTGATGGCCATAATTTGGATCACTTATTGCCGGTTTTGGAAAACGCACGGGATAATGATAACGGCCCTGTGCTTATCCATGTGGTGACCCAAAAGGGCAAAGGCTATGCACCCGCCGAAAGCTCGGCCGACAAGCTGCATGCGGTGGCGCAATTTGATGTCGCGACCGGCAAACAAAATAAAAGCCAGCCGAAAGCGCCGAGCTATACACAAATATTCGCCGACCGCCTAATCGCTGAAGCTTTGCGCGATGATAAAATTGTCGCCATCACCGCTGCCATGCCATCCGGCACGGGTTTGGATAAATTCGCCGAAAAATTTCCCGAGCGTTGTTTTGATACCGGCATCGCTGAACAGCATGCGGTGACCTTTGCCGCTGGTCTCGCCACCGAAGGCTACACACCATTCGTTGCGATCTACTCCACTTTTCTGCAACGCGGTTATGACCAAGTCGTCCATGATGTTGCCATTCAAAATCTGCCGGTACGGTTTATGCTGGACCGTGCCGGTTTGGTGGGGGCCGATGGACAAACCCATGCGGGTGCCTTTGATATCGCTTATCTTGGCTGCCTGCCCAATTTCGTATTGATGGCCGCCAGCGATGAGGCGGAGCTGGTCCATATGGTGCACACCGCAGCGCTTTATAATGACGGTCCAATTGCCCTGCGTTATCCGCGCGGCGAAGGCACTGGCACTGCCTTGCCGGCCCAACCAGAAGTTTTAAAAATCGGCAGGGGCCGCATCATTCAGCAAGGGAAAGACCTCGCCATTTTGTCTTACGGCACCCGCCTGCCAGAATGCTTAAAAGCCGCTGCCCAATTAAGCGAGCAAGGGATCAGTGTCACCATCGCCGATGCGCGCTTTGCCAAACCATTGGATACCGAATTGCTGTTAAAATTGGCGCATGAGCATCAAGCGCTGATCACCATTGAAGAAGGCAGTATCTGCGGCTTCGGTGCATTATGCTTGCATGCATTGGCCGCGCATGGCGCACTTGATCACGGCCTTAAAATCCGCACGCTCACTTTGCCCGACAATTTTCAGGAACACGATACCCAAAACAAACAATATGCCGAAGCCGGCCTGGATGCCGCTGCCATTATCAAAACAGCTCAGCAATTATTGAAGTCAAAAAAGACCCGCGCAGCTTAATTAAACCACATTAAAATCGCTCAATTTGCCAAACAGATATTCAATATCGGTTTCGCTCATGCCGCGGGGATCGGATAGAATTCGCTCGATCAAGCGTTTACGGTGGCGTTCCAAATCGCCAGGTTCGCTATCAAAATTGGTTTCAGCAGCAATTTGCAACGCGTGTCGGAAAGCCGGCAAAAAACCCATTTTAAGACCAGCCCTTTCCATCAATGCCTGCAGCCCATGCTCCCCTTTATCATGCATCAGAATACGGGCATTTTTCACAGGCACACCCGCAGCAGTGGCCATGGCCACTTCAAAAAATCGCAAATCGCCCATGCAAATGGCGCGCAGCAATAAAGATTCAGTTAGCCGTTTATTATCGATTAACTGCTTGGCCATTTCCTGCAATTCCTGCTCAGGCCGTTCGCGCCCGAGCAGTTTGATGGTCACCCGTTCACGCCCTTGGCTAACAATCGCTTCAGCCTGGGCATGCGACGTTTGCGGAAAGCGCAGCAATAACTGCTGTTTAATTTGATCGGAAACCTTGGCCACCAAATATTCCATAATCCGCGGCGGAATTTTTTGGCGTTGCGCCAGACCGGCGGCAATAATTTCGGAATCCTGAAACCGCTCCAACATAAAAGACATATCATGCTCAGCAATCTCAGCCCCATCATTTTTGGCCAATACCGCCACCGCTTGCTCGGCCGCTTCATTCACGATTACCGCTGACACGCGGCGGGAAACGGTTTTGCGTTGCGCAATTGCCACTTGGCGGGCCACTTCGCCGCCGCGGATCAAATTGATTAAATCATCCTCATCAAAAATGGGGGATAATTCGATCAGCGGCAGGGAAATTTCTTCTACATCCTGCGCCAGTTTATTGGCAATATCGCGCGGCAGATTGGGCGATGCCTTTAAACTATCCGCCACCGCAAACCGCACTTGGAAAGCCGCATCATCGGCAAAAATCCGCAAAATTTCTTCGGCCAATTTGCGTTCGCCCACTTGCAAAATCGCGCGATCTAACTGTGCTGCCACTTTGCTAACCGTTGCAATACGGCTGTCCGCCGATGGTTCTTTAATCAACCGCTGCACATCGGCCGGAGTTAATTGCACATCCTCTGATCGTTGATCTGACATTTGTTGGCTCTTATTCGGTTTTACGCTTGTAGTTGGCGACGCATTTACGCTATTTGGGCATAAACGCTAGCTTACTGACAAGAGAGAAAATTACATGCGCATCGGTGTTCCCAAAGAAATTAAAACCCATGAATACCGCGTTGGCCTCACCCCGATGGCCGCCGCCGAACTGGTGCGCCTGGGCCATCAAGTGATGATTCAAACCGGTGCCGGTGCCGGCATTGATATGACCGATGATGAATATAAGGCGGCCGGTGCCACCATTGCGCCCGATGCCGCCACCATTTTTGCCGAAAATGACCTGGTTGTGAAAGTGAAAGAACCCCAGCCGGTTGAATGTAAAATGCTGCGCCAAGAACAGATTTTGTTCACCTATTTGCATTTGGCGCCCGATACTGCACAAACGGATTTATTACTGCAATCTGGCGCTTCCTGCATCGCCTATGAAACGGTGACTGATGTTGAAGGCCGCTTGCCTTTGCTGGCCCCGATGTCAGAAGTGGCCGGCCGGTTGGCGATTCAAATGGGCGCCACCAATCTGGAAAAAGCCAAAGGTGGCCGCGGTGTTTTATTGGCCGGTGTCCCTGGTGTGGCACCTGGTGATGTTGTCGTTGTGGGCGGCGGCGTTGCGGGGGCCAATGCAGCACAAATCGCCTTGGGTATTGGTGCCCGCGTGACCATTTTGGATAAATCGATTAAACGTCTGCAGCAATTGGATGCCCAATTTGGCGGCCGCGTCACCACCATTGCCGCCACCGGCGCTGCCATCGCTGCCGCGGTGCGGGAAGCCGATTTGGTGGTCGGTGCAGTGTTAGTGCCAGGGGCCAGTGCGCCCAAAGTGGTGACCCGGGAAATGGTCAAACAAATGCGCCGCGGCTCGGTGATTGTGGATATTTCAATTGACCAAGGGGGCTGCGTGGAAACCGCCCGTCCCACCACCCATACCGATCCAACCTATGTCGAAGAAGGCGTGATCCATTATTGTGTCACCAATATGCCTGGCGCGGTGGCCCGCACTTCCACCATGGCGCTGAACAATGTGACCCTGCCTTATACCATTCAACTTGCCCAGCATGGCTTAGCCGCGCTGAAAAAAGATCCTGGCTTTTTGGCTGGGTTAAATGTGCACCAAGGGCAATTAACCTGTGAAGCGGTTGCGGTGGCCCAGGGCAAGCCATTTAAAGATCCAACGCAATTAGATTTTTAAACCAATAAATTTGTGCTGATACCGCTGCTACTGTCGCTACTGCTGTTTGATGACGACAGTAAACCAGTTAGATAAGACTGGCTGTTCGTGGCGTTTTTTTTCTGAGAGTCTACTTGGGTTAAATATTTCTGCACGAATTGACTGGCAAATTTTGGATCTTTTAATTTATTGAGATCCAACCGGCGGCTTAATGCAGCATATTGGGTTTCAACGGATTGATTGGCGAATTGCGCCGGCAAATCCAGTACCGTTGTTACAACAGTCCGTAATGCTGAATTGCCGAGAATATCATAAAAGTTGCTTGCATTTTGAATGTTGTTTTTAAAGGTTTGCGCATAAAACAGGGCGATATTTTCACCGCCCAAGGCTAAGTTTTCTTGGCTTTTAATATATTTCTTTTGGATATTGGCCAATACATTATCATTCGTGGATGTTTCTTTGACATTGCTTAATTTACCACGTTGATAATCACCAGTGCCAAAAGCCAAAAATTTGCCATTTTGCGCTGGATTGCGCGGGGTGACATAACCGGCCCCAAATATGCTTTGATCCTGCACTTCGCTGTTACCAAAATTGGCTGCCGCTAGTTTATAAAGCCGTATTGTATAGCTACCCCCATTTTTTTTATCATAGGTAGCATAGACATTACCTTGCTCGTCAATATGGCTTGATTGTAGTTTGCCCAATTCAACACTGTCTGTGGTTTTGCTAATATCATAAAAGGTATTGGATAATTTCACATCGCCAAAATTAAAAGTGATTGACGATTGGTCGCCATTTGACCAAGTGAAGTTTTGTGCTGAATAACCACCGCTGGGCTGGCCATTAATCGTGGCCAGCTTGCTGGTAGCCGGATCAAATTGCATAGCCAGTGACTGCACATATTGTTTACTATCTGAATCCCACACCTTCACCGACCAGTTCTGCAACCCTGTTGCACTGTCGACACCCGTTTTGGTGTAATCCAATGCTAAATTATGCAGCCCCCCAGCACTATCATAAACCGCGGCATTTTGGCTAAGCTGGTAATCGCGGGTACTATTGGCTATATCCAGTTTGTAAGTACTGGTTTTACCATTCCCAAAATCTAAACCAATGCCAGCGGCCGTACCATCTGTATTTTTCCCGTCTGGCGTGGCAACTTTGGTGATTTTACCCGTGTTATCCCGTGTAACGGAAATATCTTGATCGTATACCACTGCCCCATTGGTTGGATTATTGGGATCCACCACATTATAGGCTTTGACGTGATAGTTAATATTATCATCCGAGGTGATCACGAATTTCACGGAATGGGATTTACCATCCTGGTCATTTGACACATCGGTTAAATTATAATTGCCTGGTTGGTAAACACTGGCATCACGGTTCAGGAGGGCTGAAAAATCAACCTCACTTGTTGAAGTCTTTTTATAAGCCAATACGCCCGTATTCACTGGCACCAAATCGGTATTGCTATACCCTTTTTCCAGATCTGGCCGCACATTGCCATTGCTATCGGTATAGGTAATCGGCTTGCCATTTTTATCAACTGCTTTAATCGGCTGCCCGGTATTATCCAGGCGGACCCCCATCACGCTATAACCTTCTGTCGTAGTTAGTGCACCATTACTGCCAACATTAATGTTCAAGTTATTCGTATAATAAGTGCCTAAAAATGTTGTGCTGTCAGTACCGTATTTATTAACCGCAAAATATTGATTGGGCGTACCACTAACCTGAATTTTTTGGGTTACTGTGGATGAATTTAAACGGTTGGCATTGCCTTTATAAAGCTGCAAATCATTTGACATGGCGGTCAAACTGGCATTGCCAAGTTTGGTGGCCGTTGAATTTTTATTGGTCGGATCTTCGGATAAAACGCGTTTAATCAAACCAGGGCTGTCCGCATAGCTTGATGCCCCATAAGCAGTCAGCACATAATTCAACAAGCGCTGATTTTTCATTAAATCATCAACGTTTTTAACTTTGCCAATATTGGCGTTGAAATAATCGGTATCCTGTTTAACCTGTTGATTTTTGGCTGTGGCAGTATCCAGCTTGGTTTGATCAAGCTTGTTATAGATCCCGTAAGCCGCTACCGCAGGTAACGAGCCAAGACCGACGATACCGGGAATAACCACGGACATCTGCGCAACCTTTCTTTGTAGGCGCGGCTTTCCTTCTGGAAGGCCTTATAACAGTGTAACAGTGAATAGTTAAAAAGCCATGAACAAATTTAGCCTAGGCATTACTGGCAAAATTGTTGGTTTCATTCGATAAATTAACGGGATCAATCATACCGCCAGCAATAGCGCTTTGGTCTTTTAAACCATCCATAATGTTCTTATTCACATCAATCAGCCCATCCAAAGAAAGCGCTGGTTGCTGTAAAATACGGAAAGTTTCCCGCTCAATCCAGTTAGATAGATCAACCAACTGGTCC
This sequence comes from Alphaproteobacteria bacterium, assembly GCA_965246945.1. Classification (GTDB taxonomy): domain Bacteria; phylum Pseudomonadota; class Alphaproteobacteria; order UBA11073; family UBA11073; genus CBDFFW01. The sequence continues at coordinate 606,665 of CBDFFW010000001.1, read as the reverse complement.
CGCAAACCTTTCGGCAAACCGTTTTCTGGATGGGTTAAATCCATCCGGAAAACGGACCAAACTTGCCGGTTCCAAACCAGCACATCCATCCGCCGCTTTAGATTACCAGCATCGTTTTCAGCTTCAATCAAACCCGCCGTCACTTGGCCTAACAACCGGTATTCGGTATCGCGGCTATTCTGCGTGGTGGTCGCATTCTGCGTTTTAAGATAGGCATTATAACCAGACATGGGGTTTCCTTTATGCGAATCCGAACTGATCGAACCGGTTCATTATACAACAAAGCCTTAAAAAAAGCGATCGCAAACCAGTTTCTGCTAGTTTGCGATCAATGGATTAGCGGACTGAAGCCAGCAGATCGTTCAGCATTTCATTGGCGGTGGTAATCACTTTGGTATTTGCTGAATAAGCGCGCTGGGTCACAATCATTTTCGAAAACTCATCCGCCAAATCCACATTTGATGCTTCCAGTGATGAAGGTGAAATGGTCCCCGCCCCAGACAACCCTGGTTCCCGTAAATTATAAGTTCCGCTATAAGTGGTTGGTAGGTAGGAGTTACCGGTTACTTCTGATAAACCGTTGGAATTGGTAAAAGTAGCCAGCGGCACTTTATATAATCTTTGGGTTTGACCATTACTAAAATTAGCAAAAATATAACCATCTTTATCCACCGCCACACTGGTCCGCAGCCCTAATTCTGCCCCATTCTGAGCGACGCTCACCACGTTATAGGCAGATGAAAATTGGGTCACATTGCTTAAATCCAAGTTAATATTCTGTGGTTTGGAACCATTACCCCAACTGATATTGGTAATACCAATATCAGTCGTTGGTGCTGTGAGTTTGCCATCACCATTCGCAAAGACAACGGGCGTTGGATTACTAACAATGGCATTATTGGCTACGTTACGAACCTGAACATACCAGGAGTTATTGCGAACAAGTGCGCTTTGTGAAGCGAAATCCCCTGGTGGTGGTGTAGTATCAGTGGTATCAGCCGGATTATGCTTATAAAATTGCAGTTCCAACTTTTGTGGATAGCCAAGCGAGTCATAAACCGTAACCTGCCGTGAATAAGCTGGGACCGTAGGCAGTGTTGGCGGCGATGCTTTGGCCGCGGCAACTGTTACACCAGTTACATTCGTTTCCGTGGCATTTAGGTTAATTCCCGCAGTGACTGATGAAGTGGCACTTGTCAGACCACCGATAAAGGAAATATTAACCGGACTAAGACTGGATAAATCGGCATTAGAAGCTGGAATATTACCAGTTGCATCAATCGGCCAGGCATATAACACATCGCCTGCAGTATTGCGCAAATAACCGCCTTGATCTTCTTGGAAGGAACCTGCCCGCGTGTATAACACATCGGCAGTTGAACTTGGATTGGTGCGGGTGACAAAATACCCATCACCGGAAATGGCCATATCGGTTGGGTTATTGGTTTGTTGCAAAACCCCTTGTTCGCTCTGGGTACCAATCACTTTGGTGGTTACACCGCCTGGTGAATAGGCAGCGCCAATACCGGTGGTGGTCACCAGCGAATAAAACTCGGCATTAACCCGTTTGTAACCGGTGGTGTTCGAGTTCGCGATATTGTTGGCGATGGTGGACAGCTTTTGGCTTTGCGCACTTAGGCCCGAAACCCCTGTAAATAATGCTGCGAATAAAGACATGATATTACTCCTTGGTTTTTGTTTCTTTTATTAGCTTAGGCGTTGGCTAAGCCGATTTTAATGATGTCATTTTTATCGATGGCGATGGTGCCATTCATCATCAAACCCACCACGCCGTTATTGTTAACCACTGAAGTGACCGTGCCAGGCACATACGTGCTGACCCCTACATTGGTATTAGTGGTATCCGGTGCGGTAACCGAAATTTTATAAATCCCGCCAGCCAGCGTATTACCGTTGTTATCTTTACCGTCCCAGGTAATGGCATGGATACCGCTGGCGGGATCGCCGGCCAAGGTTCTGACCGGGTTGCCATTGGCATCTGTAATCGTCACGGTTGCATTGGTGGCTGTTTTATCTAATTCATACGCCAGGCTTTCGGTGGCATCCTTGGTGTAAGCAAATTTATCGCTTTTCACGACCACATCTTTGCCGATATAGCCAATATCGTTTTGCAAATCGCTGCTACCTTGCGCAGCTACCAGTTGCGATAAATAGGTATTGCTTTTAATCTGCTGTTCAACATTGCTGTACGAGACCAGCTGTTGGGTAAACTGGGATGAATCAGACGGGTTAAGCGGATCCTGGTTTTGCATCTGCGTGACCAGCAGCTTTAAAAACTGATTATAAGTTTGGGACAGCGATGATTTATCAGCAGCTGCAGTGGTGGCGGTGGAAACATTGCTAATGGTGGTCATGGTTCTCTCCTTAAATTGCTTTATCAACCCGACCTGCGGCAAGTATCCGGGGCATGGCTAAAAGTTGCACAGGTGCGGATAATTCCGCATCTGCGTTAAATGCTTCGGCAAATTTGTTGCCTTTTTTATTGGTTTGACCTTGGGCATTTTGCTGCTGCCCTTCGTTCAAACTGAAACTGAGTGAATTAGCGTCGGCACCCACACCAGCTTGCCGCAGGGCATCGGTTAACGTTTGGCTATCACTTTTTAAAATTTCCAAAGTATCTTCTTTTTCAGCCGTAATTCTTGCGCGCATTTTTCCATTCACAAATTTGATATCCACTTGCACGGCGCCCAATTCTTCCGGCTGCATTCTGATCTTAAAGCTTTGGTTTTGGCCGGTCAGTGCGCTGCGTTGCAGATAAACCCCCATGGTCATACTGGCGGGATTGGGGTCCTGCAATTTTGGCATTTGCGAATACAAATCTGCATTGGTTGCTTGTGTTAAAGTAAGTCTGGTACTGGGATCAAAAGTCCGTTCCGCCGTGGGCGCCATAAACCCTAAACCAGCGGCATCGGTTGGCAGATGGCTGACAAAACCATTGGGCTGATCATCCGGTGTTTTGGTTGTGTTAAAAGCTGATTTAACGGCATTCAGTAATTCTGAATTACCATTATCTGAATTGGTATTGCCCTGCTGTCCGCCGGTCGTGGTTTGGCCATTCTGATTAGCGGCGACAACCCCAAAGAAATGTTCAACAGAATTATCGGCCTTATTCGCAACTTTATCTGCGCCTGCCAATTTTTGCGGCTGGATGGTTTTATCGGTGGCCGCTTGAACAGTGGCATGGCTTGGCATCGGCACAGCCGCTTCTTTAACCGGAACTAAATCAACTTGGTCAGTCACCGCAATTGTTTTATCGGCTATTTTCTGCTTGGCTGCCGCCACTATGGCCGCAGTTGTTGGCATTAGATTTGCTTTGGCAGTTGGTAAATTAGCCAAGGCAGCTTCTAACCCTTTGGCGTGTTGCGGTAAGTTTTCCAAGCCAGCATTGGTTGCGCCAACTTGCTGCAGGTCCGCCTGCACTTCTCCGAAATTCGGCACTTGCTGCAGCCAGTTGGGTTGGCTCATCACCATAATCGCCATGGCGCTTAATTCAGCATCACTTGGTTTGGCTTCATCCTTGGGCCAATTTTGGGTCAACCACGCTTTTAATTTGGTAACCGCGTCATCACCTTCCGCGGGATTTTTAGCATCGACTGCGGTGGTTTGCTTAACATCTGTTGTTTTGACAGCATCTGTGGCATTAGCCAATAAGCTGGCTTTATTCGGTGCCAGCTGCCCTTGAAAAGAAGCAAATAAAAGCTCAAATAAGTCCGCAGGACTGCCCTTGGTCGTGGCCTTGCCAGCACTATTAGCCGTAGCTGCGGCATTGGCCGGTAAAGCAGTGGTGGTGGCGGTAACATCCATGCCAAAACCAATGCAAACACCATGCCAACCTTTGCAACCGCTTTAAAGATTGCCGAGACGATTGTCTTATCTGCCAAATCACGCCACATATGCGCTATGCCCAAAATGCTCTGGCTTATCCCATTTTGTTTAACGGGCCTGCTTTTATCTACCACCCCAGCCTTGGCCGATTGGCCTGCCTGGAAATTGGATTTGCAAACCCGCGCCGCAGCCGAAGGTATTAGCGCAGGCACAATCAACACTTATTTGCCACAATTGCAATATTTGCCGGAGGTCATCCGGCTCGACCATCAACAACCTGAAGGTAAACTTAGTTTTGCTGATTATTATAAACCCCGCGCCACCCGCGCGCGCATCAAATTGGCCCTATCTTACTACCAGCAATACCAAGACACTTTGCAAAAAATTGAACAAACTTACGGTGTGCCGCCCAGTGTGATTTTAGCGCTCTGGGCGCAAGAAAGTGATTTCGGCCAGCAGCAGGGCAACACCCCGACTTTATCTTCCTTGGCCACGCTGGCCTATGAAGGCCGACGCGAAGAATTGTTTCGCCGTGAATTAATGCAAGCCTTTGCCTTATTGGATGCCCACAAAATCAATCCGGTTAATCTAAAAGGCTCCTGGGCGGGTGCAATGGGACAAACCCAGTTTATGCCCAGCAGCTTTGCCCGCGCGGCCGTAGATTTTAATGGCGATGGCTTGGCGGATATTTGGCACAATGTGCCGGATGTTTTGGCTTCCATTGCCCATCTGCTGCAGCTTGAAGGCTGGCAAACGGGTGCCGCAATTTTCACGCGCGTTAAACTGCAGGCCGAATTTGATGCGGATTTGCTGCAAAACAATCCAATTTTGCCCAGTTCAGCCTGGCATGCCGCTGGCATTACCCAAAATGACGGTAATTTGTTGCCGGTGAGCGATTTGAATGGTAATTTGGTCCAGCCTGATGGTTTAACTGGCCAAAGTTTTCTAGTTTACCAAAATTTTCGGGCTATTTATGCCTGGAACCATTCCATCAATTTTGCCTTGACCACCGCGCTACTTGCTGAAAAGATTGAAGCTGCATGGCAGGCCCAACCTTAATAACTGCTAACCCTCCTCTCGCGGGAGGGTCGAAAGCTGTTTCACAACTTTCGGGGTGGGGGCCGTGCCTTTCTATAATTGGATCTTTGTTTTTATTAAGTGCTTGCGGCACTGGCGGGCCTGATGCGCCCTTTGTCCCGCCGCAAGGTTATTACAAAGTTGGCAAACCCTATGACGGCGTGGATGGTCGCACCTATGTCCCGCAAGAAGTGGGCAGTTATGAAGCCACCGGCATGGCTTCCTGGTATGGTCCTGGTTTCCATGGCAAACGCACTGCCAATGGCGAACCGTTTGATACCAATGCCATGACCGCCGCGCACCGGACCTTACCATTACCATCCGTGATTAAAGTCACGAATGTAGAGACCGGCAAAACAGCTATTTTAAAAGTAAATGACCGCGGCCCCTTTAATAAAGACCGGTTGATCGATATGTCAAAAAATGCTGCCCAGCAATTGGGCATTTTTGGCCCGGGCACTGGCCGGGTTCATGTGGAATATTTACCGGTTGAAAGCGCCTATGCCGCCGGTGCGGCCAAGGATGGCCGCATCATGAATGTGGATGAAGCAGTCCAACTGGCCCAGGGCCGCCGCGATAATCAAACCCAGCTCGCCAATGCCGCGCCTACGGCCAATACTGCCGAGGCCCCAATTGTGATTGCCAGCACTCCATTGGGATCCGTGCAAACAGAAACCATTGCTAGCACCACAACTGCAATTACCGCCACCGATTTACCACCCGTCACCATTCCTGCTGAACCTGTGCAACCTGGCCACGTTGAACTAGCCGCTTATACGCCGCCACCAACACCATTGGCAACCACCCATACGGTCACAACCACCACAACTTCTTTTGTCCCGCCGCCTGCTGGCCGCGGTTACTTTGTGCAAGCGGGTTCATTCGCCAATCCCGGCAATGCCGAACATTTGCGCCAGCAATTGCAAAGCGTTGGCAAAAGCGAAATTGATACCGTGCAATTAAATGGTAAAACTTTATACCGCGTGCGTTTAGGCCCGTTGCCTGATGTTAGCCAAGCCAATGCAGTCGCTGATAAACTTGGCAGTTTCGGGGTCACCGCCCCGAAAGTAATCGCGGATTAACTAGCCAGCACGCAGCGCTTGTTTTACAAAAAATCATGCGTGCGATTCTGACAGGTCTGATTTTAAGTGTAGCCTTGGCCGCTCAGCCAGTTTCGGCTAAATTGCCCACCCATCCCGTTCGCGTCGCCGCCCCGCAACATACTGCTCAACCAAAAGTTATACCTAAGCCAGTAGCCAAACCTGCTGCTGCCGGTGGTGATGCTGATACTTCCGCACCGGCCGTCAAACCAGTGCCCACCGGTACTTCGATTGATACCAGCGCCAAGCAGGCGATCATCATTGATATGACCACCGGCACCGTATTGTTCGAAAAAAATGCCGATGAACGCATGCCCACCTCGTCGATGAGCAAAATTTTAACCATGGACGTGGTGTTCGATGCGATTGAAAAAGGCCAATTGAAACTCACCGATACCTTACCCGTTTCAGAAAAAGCCTGGCGCACTCAAGGCTCCAAAATGTTTATTAAAGTGGGCGATCAAGTAAAGGTCGATGATCTTATTCACGGGGTAATCATTCAATCCGGCAATGATGCGTGTATTGCCTTGGCGGAAGGCTTGGCTGGCACCGAAGAAGCATTCGTAAGCAAAATGAATCAAAAAGCCCAGGCAATCGGGATGCAGAATAGCCATTTCATGAATGCTAGCGGCCTGCCGGATCCCGAACATTATTCCACCGCGCGCGACTTGTCTAAATTGGCCATGCAATATATCGGCGCACATCCGGATTTCTATGCACTGCATAAACAAATTGATTTTACCTATAACGGTATCAAACAAGGCAACCGCAACCCGCTGCTCTATGCCAATGTTGGCGCGGATGGCTTGAAAACCGGCCATACCGAAGATGGTGGTTATGGGTTAATCGGCACCGCGACCCAAAATGGCCGCCGTATTTTGATGGTATTGAACGGCATGGAATCCATGAAAGACCGCGGCGAAGAAAGCGTGCGCCTTATCAGCTGGGGCTTCCGCGCTTATGCCTCACCACTTATTTTCAAGGCCGGCGATAAAATTACCACCGCGCCCGTGTGGCTCGGCCAGCAACCCGATGTTGAACTCACCACCCCCGCCGATATCCGCGCCACTTTCCCCCGTTTGAACAGCGGCGATTTAAAAGTAGAAGTGCAATATAAAGGCCCATTATCTGCACCGCTTAAAATCGGCGAAGAAGTGGGCAAGATTTTAGTCAGCACACCAGGTTCACCCGAACCGAAAGAATATCCCTTAACCGTCGCCCAAGATGTCGATGCTCTCAGCGCCTTCGCCCGCATCCCAGCCGCATTAAAGTATCTATTGAACGGTCATTCGTAAATTTATTTTAGATAGATTAATTTGGAACTGGTGGAGTGTTGGCTTGCACGTTATCAAATTCGATTTGTAGTGCTCTGATAGCAGGGTGATCTTCTGTCAAGAACGCTGCACGCGCATAGCGCAAACTACTCTTTAAAGCTTCACCTTTAATATGTAATACATATCTACTTAATATTTATTAAAAAGTTGACTTGCAAAGGATCAATGATAATTTCTCTTGTTCCAAATATATGAGATATTATTTCTGAAGTTGTATAAGGAGGAGGTAATAAATCACTTAATGAAAAAACTAAATTATAATTTTGTAAAGACTCTAATATATTTTTTTCGTAAGAATGAACACTTCTTCTTATCATTCCATTATCGTCTAATTTAAAATCAAAAATTTTGATAAAAGAAATAACATATTCATTTTGAATAGCGTTTCTACGTTTTTGAATTTGGTCGAGACTTGATTGAAAATTTAAATTTGTAGTAATTGGCATTCCACTTTTTTAAATTGAACACAAAATTTTCGCAATAGTTGCATAGTTTTATTTAATTTTGATGTAACCTATTTCCCTTTTGCTTGATTAGACTTATGATTTGGTCTTAGTTACCATCTATGGTTAGCATCACCCGTCCCTATTTCATTAGTTTTGAAGGTGGGGAAGGTTCGGGTAAAACCACGCAGACCAAATTACTCGGCGGGCTGTTGCAGCAACAAGGAATTACCGTCCAGCTCACCCGCGAACCTGGCGGCTGCCCTTCAGCCGAAGAAATCCGCGATTTGGTGCTCACCGGTGCGCCGGAGCGGTGGGATGGAATTAGCGAAACGCTGTTGATGTACGCCGCGCGGCGGGCCCACATGCGGGAAATGATTTGGCCTGCCTTACAGCAAAATCACTGGGTGCTATGTGACCGTTTTTCAGATTCCACCATGGCCTATCAAGGCTACGGCCAAAATGTCAGCCGCCAACAGATCGAACAACTGCATGAAATCACGCTTGGCAATTTCATGCCGGATCTCACGCTGATTTTTGATATTCCAGTGGAAATTGGTTTGCAACGCGCCCAGGCGCAACAGCGCTTTGAAAAATTCGATACTACTTTCCACCAAGCCATCCGCGATGGCTTTTTAGATATCGCCCGCCGCGAACCCAACCGCTGCATCGTCATCGACGCCACCGCCTCCCTGCAACAAGTGCACAACGCTGTCATCCAAATCATCGAAAGCCGCTGCGGTGTGCAATTGTCTTAATTTATAATCGCAAATAATTCTTTTTTGCAAAGCGGTAAATGCGTTACCACAATATCCCAAACAGCAAGATAATCGATCCAATCGTAATGATGAATAATTTTATCTCGCGCTTTGGCCATGAATGACCAAGGTACATTTGGATGTTTTAAGCGTATATCTTCGTTAACGCGTTTGGCAGCTTCACCAATAATTTCCAAGGCACGGGCAACTGCATAACAGGTTTTTTCATCATCTAGAAAAATTTGCTCATCGTAACCAGTCACAAAACGTTCAACTGCAGCAATCGCTTCTAGAATATCTTCAATTGCATTGCGGTTTTTAAGATCCATTTACAGCCATTTAATGTCAGAGCTAATGCGGGCAAGTTGGTGCGGTTTTAAAGATTGCGCCGTAACCACGTCAACCGATCTGGCCAGTAACATTTCAGCTTCTGCCATAAATGCTAAAAGTCCTGATGCCCGTTTACCGGTCAACGCATCATAATCCACCAGCAAATCAACATCACTATCAGGCCGTGCATCACCCCGAGAGATAGAGCCAAACACGCGAATATTGCTTATACCATAGCGGGTAGCCACAGCATTAATTTCAGTACTTTTGGCTTTTAAGTCTGAAAATCTCATACTACGAAACCACTTTCAATTTTGCTTTGGCTGACCTGGCACTGCTCGCAGCGCCGGCCGTGATGGCGGCTTCGACCAAGGCATGCTGTTCTTTCTCGTGCCGTTTAGCATAACCCGTTGCTGGCGACGCAGCAGCTACGCGACCCACATATTGCGGGCGGGCGGCGGTATGGCCGATTTCGCTTAACACCGCTTCAATGCGGCGATCCACAAAATGCCAAGCACCTTGGTTTTCAGGTTCTTCCTGGCACCACACCACATCCGCATTGGGATATTGTTTTAGCATCTCCGCCAGCAATTCATGCGCAAATGGATATAGTTGCTCCAACCGCAAGAAGGTTACTTCATCCTGCAAGCCTTTCGCATCACGTGCCTCAAGCAGATCATAATAAACCTTACCGCTACACAGCACCACGCGTTTTACTTTTTTGCCATCCTTCGGCCGCACATCATCGTGCAGTACCCGGTGAAACGTTTCACTGCCCGTAAACATCGCCAATGGCGAAACGGCCAGTTTGTGCCGCAGCAAGGATTTCGGTGTCATCATCACCAGCGGTTTGCGGAAATTGCGGCGCAATTGGCGGCGCAAAATATGAAAATAATTTGCCGGTGTAGTGCAATTGGCCACCTGCATATTATCTTCCGCACATAACTGCAAAAAGCGCTCCAAACGTGCGGAGGAATGTTCCGGCCCCTGCCCTTCAAATCCATGCGGCAGCAGCATCACAAGGCCAGAAAGGCGCAGCCATTTGGTTTCAGCGCTGGCGATAAATTGATCGATAATCACCTGCGCGCCATTCACGAAATCCCCAAACTGCGCTTCCCATAATACCAGCGTATTGGGATCTGTATTTGAATACCCATATTCAAAACCCAGCACCGCTGCTTCCGACAGAAAACTGTTATAGATTTCCAGCTGCGCTTTTTGATCATTCACAATGTGATTTAATGGCGTATAAGTTTGATCATTTTCCTGATCGGTCAACACCGCATGCCGGTGCGAGAATGTTCCGCGCCGCACATCCTGGCCGGTAAACCGAATGGGATTACCTTCCAGCAACAAGCCGCCAAAGGCCAGCGCTTCCGCTGTCGCCCAATCAATGCCCTGGCCGGTTTTGGCCATTTCTGCCTTGGCTTCCAACTGCCGCGCAATCTTAGCATTAACATGAAATTCTTTGGGCGTTTGCGAAATCGCTTTAAAGATGGTTTGTATATCCTTTTCGGACAGCGCCGTGGCGCCGCGCCGCGCATCATTGGGCGCTTTCACCAAACCGGCCCAATTCCCTTTTAACCAATCCGCTTCATTCGGGCGGTAGCTTTGCGCGGCCTGATATTCTTCTTCCAATTTCGCATATTGCGCCTGGTCGATCGCATCAATTTCTTCCTGCTTCACGGCACCGGCTTGCAGCAACGCTTGCGCATATTCTTCCCGCACAGTTGGGCGCGCACGGATCAATTCATACATTTTCGGCTGGGTAAAGGCTGGCTCATCCGTTTCGTTATGGCCATAACGACGGTAAGCGATCAAATCCAACACTACATCGCGCTGGAATTCCTGTTGGAATGCAATCGCAATACGCGCCGCGCGGATCACCGCTTCTGGCTGGTCGCCATTCACATGGAAAATCGGCCCAGCAGATATCTTGGTGATATCAGTGGCATAGGGGCCGGAACGCGCATCCAGTGGGTTGGTAGTAAACCCAACCTGATTGTTAATCACAATGTGTATTGTGCCGCCATTATCATAAGCACGCAGTGCGGCCATTTGTAGACATTCGGCGACCAAGCCCTGGCCTGCCACGGCGGCATCCCCATGCATCAATACGGCTAAAACCTTGCGGCGCGTTTTATCACTACGCAGATCCTGCTTCGCGCGGGTTTTACCATGCACCAGCGGGTTCACGGCTTCCAAATGCGATGGATTTGGCATCAATGACACATGTAAATTTTTACCCGCAATCACACGGTCATTCGAATAACCATTATGGTATTTCACATCGCCCATAATGCCGGTATCTTCCGGATTGGTCGGCACACCCATAAATTCGCTGAACAGCGCACGGTAAGGCTTATGGCAAATATTGGTCAGCACATTCAGGCGGCCGCGATGGGCCATGCCGAACACCACTTCTTCAGTGCCTTTAGCGACTGCTTGCCGCAAAATTTCTTCCGTGGCCGCAATCACACTTTCCGAGCCATCCAAACCAAACCGTTTCGCGCCGACGAATTTTTTGCCCAAGGTTTTTTCCAAAGACTCCGCCGCGGTTAGTTCCTGCAAAATTTGTTTTTGTTCCGCTGCATTTAATGGCGCAGCTGCGGTTTCCAATTGTTGCAATAACCAGGTACGCTGATTGGGTTCGCTAATATGATTGAATTCAACGCCAATTGGGCCAGCATAAGTTTGCTGCAATGCACCAATCAATTGGTCGCTCGACATGGTTTGCTGGCCCATCAACCCATTAACCGGCAATGGCTGGCGCAATTCGGCAGCCGTAAAACCGTGGAATTCGGGTGATAGGGTTGGATGGCCTGGTGGTGCAGTAAAACCAAGTGGGTCCAGTTTTGCGGCAAAGTGACCGTAAGTACGGTACGCTTCAATCAACGCTGCTGTTTTAACGGCCACAGCCGCCGAAAATTCATCACCAACCAATGCCACCATGGGCGCGGATTTTTCTGGGACAACCCCACCTTTCGGTACTTTAACCGGCTTTTCCGTTTCATCCGGTAATTTGGCTTTCTTCCTGGCCCAGCTTGGTCCCTGCTGCTCGCGTGCAATATCGGCAAAGGCATCGCCAAATTCGCGGAAATAAGTCGCCCAGGCGGAATCAACACTGGCTGGATTTTCAAGATAGCGCTGATAAATCTGGCCAAGGATTTGCGCGTTTTGCGGGGCTGGTTGCACGGATCGGAACTCCAAAAAAATTATACACTATATTTATGTCTTTTTGGCGCTTGCAGCAAGCAAAACAGCGGTTTTGATTCGAATTCTTATCAGCCTTAAGAAAATCATTTTGCAGTAAGAGAATCTGACCATTTTAACCACAAACCGTTTTCCGAATCCGGCTAACCTGTCTACGCTATCCGAATCCGATGAGTATTTGGGAAGCCCGGAAGATCAGGTTGATCATGGAATTGCGCCAGTTGGGCATTACTGATGCCCATGTGCTCAGCGCGATCGAACGCGTGCCGCGCGAGGTATTTGTTCCCTTACAATTCCACGATAAAGCCTATGACAATATCGCCTTGCCCATCGGCCATGGGCAAACCATCAGCCAGCCTTATATTGTCGCGCTGATGACCCAAGCTTTGCAGGTCAACAAAACCCATAAGGTGTTGGAGATTGGCACCGGCAGTGGTTATCAAACCGCCATTTTATCGAAATTAGCCCGCCGCGTTTATTCGATTGAACGCATCGCCGAATTGCTCAAACCAACTGAAGCGTTGTTGCAGCGCCTGCATATTCGCAATGTCACCGCCATTGCCAGCGATGGCACGAAGGGTTGGATAGAGCAAGCGCCGTTCACGCGCATTATTGTTACCGCAGCGGCGGCAGGTGCAGAACCGCCACCTGCCTTGCTCGACCAACTCGCACTCGGCGGCATCATGGTTATCCCGCTGACCTTTAAACGCGCGCAGGTCTTGGTGCGGATCACCAAACATGAAAATAATTGCGGCTATGAAGAAATTTGCCCCGTGCGTTTCGTGCCATTGTTGCCAGACGCACCGGCCAAACCACGCACCCGCCGCAGCACCGACAACGCCCGTGCATCATAACGGCGGTTGGAGATTATAATAAGCAGCTGAATGTGGACGGCGATGTAATTCAGATAAGTCATTTCCATGCGCAGCAGACCGTAAGATACTATCCAAACGCTGCCAGCTTGTTGCAGACTGTAGATTTTTACCATTATTAAAATCTTCTTGAATATAGGCTAGCACTTTGCCATCCGGATTTTGCGTTGCACAAATTGTGAAAGAAAAATCTTTCGTCGAAAATTCAACTTTAAAGCTGGTTGGTTGTTCTGGATTATAAAACCATTTTCCATTCAACCCATTTTCCCGCGCACTTGCCCATAAATCATTCGCTAACTGTTTCATAGCTGGCGGTGTTTGCGTATTTTGGCGCAAACCTTTTGAAAGCGTTTTGTGCGATTGGGATAATAAAAAATCTATCTCACCGTTTAAATCTTGTTTTAAGCGCACTAGTTTTTTCGCCGCTTGTTGTTGGCTTTTTTGAGATTGATATTGGCAAGATCCTAAACCAGCCGCAGCAAAGATAGTGGCAAGCACAAGAAACGCTGCCCGATTTTGACGCCTGTTATGCCGAGATCGATAGACACGGTCGAACTGCGGCATTTCAATCACCGCATGACTGCTTAAAGGTTCAAAGCCCGACGCGGCTTCTCCACCGGCCTGCATCGGCTCAGCTTCATCAACACTGCCCATCCCAGCAGACTGCAATTGATTAACAGGTTCTGGTTTGGCAGGCGGCAATGGCCCCAACACTTGCCAGCCTCCTGGCGTCACCAATTCAATGTTGTTATCCACAACAATTTGGGGCATACCATCGGCAAAAAGCTGGGCGTTTTTTGACGCCAATGCCGCCAAATGTGTTGCCAGCGCTTCCGCATATTGGCCGCCATTATCAAGATGACCATCTATCACAAAACCGAGATTTATCCCATCATCGGTCGGCACCGGCATTAACACTACCGAAGTATTATCGGTGATCCGGTTACCCCATTCATTAATCAGCAATCGATGAACACTGCTTAAAACCTTTTCCGCAGTCACATTTTCTTCGGTAAAGGCACGGCCGATTGCCCATAGTAATCCGGGCTCGTCCAATCTAGCATCATGATGTTTATTATAGGTTTCAATACCATCACTGGTCAGTAACAGATAATATTTACACCCAGGCTGCTTGTCCTGCCCATCAAGCCAAACAAAAGTTGGGGCATCATCTGCATTTGGAGACAATGCTTTGGTAATTTCATTTTGATGCCCTACTGCTTGAATTTTATGCAGCTGACTAAACGGCGTGACAGCACGCACCAAAACTTCACCGTTTTCAGAATTAACGGCCACCATAAAAGCGCGGCTATCGCCAATATAGCCCACAGCTACACCAGTAGCTTGGGCCGCTGCTATCACAATGGTCGCACCCGCATTTTTTATGGCCAGTGCGTTAGATTTCTTCTTGGCTTGCTCCATCCATTTTTGCACAAGCACTAAGGGGTTATGGGAAGCCTCTTCAAAACTACCGCCATAATACCGGTCTTGTTGTTCGTCGCGCGGCCCGATATCTTGATAGGTACTGTTATTCATTATAAAATATCCTTGAATTAAGGAGCGTAACATTTGTCCTGACTTAAGAAAATACTTGCAAAACTACTTTACAATTCTGTGAATTATCTAAAATTTTAGATAATCATTTTAATCACATTAAAAGCATTAATCGAACGATCTATTCTCAATAAAACACACAATATATAAGTATAATTTTGTGTTTGTTAATATAGATTTTTCCATATCGTAAATTTATGCGTATCCAAACAATATACTTGCATGAACAAGCAAATTCTCATCTTAGGCAGCAGTTTCATACGTTTTGAGTTTGGCCCGCAAGGTGCGCAAAGTTATGCCCAAAATTTGCGCGGCGCTGTTGGGATTGCCCAAACAATGTTCCATCGTCCGCAAAATAGCCGCCCGTTCGATACTCGCCAGGCTTTGGCCAACTAATTTAGCTTGCAACCCTTCGTCACTCACCACCGCGCTGTCATCGCTTGGCGTAGTTGCTGGCATTTCTGGCGCACTGCTCGAAATGATCGCATCGGCTTCAATCATACTGCCAATACTGATTAGCACCGCGCGGTGAATGGTGTTTTCCAATTCGCGCACATTGCCTGGCCAGGCATAGCTTTGCATTTTTTGCATCGCTGCCGCGCTAAAACTTTTTAATGGCACGCCATTGGCTTCTGAATATTTTTTAACAAAGAAATCCGCCAATAACGGAATATCTTGTTGCCGCTCCCGCAATGGCGGCAGTTGCAAATTAATTACATTTAGCCGGTAATATAAATCTTCACGAAATTGTTTGGCCTGCACATATTCCAGCAACTTGCGATTACTGGTAGCCACCAAGCGCAGATCAATTTTAACATTGCCGTTGCCGCCCAGCCGCGTAATTTCTTTTTCCTGAATCGCCCGCAATAATTTGGCTTGCGGCGGCAGGCTCATTTCACTGATTTCATCCAAGAATAACGTGCCGCCATTGGCTTCTTCAAACTTGCCCAACCGCCGCGCCACAGCCCCTGTAAACGCGCCTTTTTCATGCCCGAATAGTTCGGACTCAATCAATGTTTCTGGAATAGCCGCACAATTAACGGCCACAAAATGCCCGGCCGCCCGCCGGCTTTTGGCATGGATATAGCGCGCCATCACTTCTTTACCGGTGCCGCTTTCACCCGTAATCAGCACCGTGGCATCGCTGCGCGCGACCTGGTCGGCCATTTTTAACACCGCCAACATCGATGGATCTTTGGCAATAAACTGATTTTGTTCACCCGCCACTGCTTCCAACACCGCGGCAATCAATTCGGCATCGGGCGGCAGCGGTAAATATTCTTTCGCGCCTGCTTTGATCGCCGCTACTGCTAAACTGGTTTCATTACCCAAGCCATAGGCAACAACCGGCACGGTCATCCGTTCGCTTTGCATGTGCTGAATAAAATCACCCACGGCCAGGCGGCAATCCATTAACACCAAATCGGCGCCCACCCCATTGCGCAAGGCAATTAGCCCCCGTTCCGCACTATCGGCATAAGCCACTTTGGCACCGCGGTTTTGAGCAATTTTGCCCGCCTGCGCCACGTGCCCTTCCATACTACCCACAATTAACAACCGCATAATCATCGGTATAAGCGGTTTCGCGGTGGATTACCAGATTCTAAGCAGTTTCCGGCTGCGGCAACCATTGATGCAAGGTTTGATAAAGATCCCTTTTATGCACCGGCTTGCTTAAATAATCCTGCATACCGATTTGATAACATTTCGCTTCATCTTCCCGCATGGCATTGGCGGTTAAGGCCACAATCGGGCAGCTTGGGATCACCCGTTCCTGCATCAACTGGCATAATTGTTTGGTGGCTTCATAGCCATCCATCACCGGCATTTGAATATCCATTAAAATCAAATCATAATTTTTTCGCTGGGCGGCCAATATCGCTTGCTGGCCATCTTCCGCCATATCAATTTTCAGGCCGATTTCATCCAACATCGCTTCTGTCATCATCCGGTTAACGCGGCTATCTTCCACCAATAAAATTTGAAAGCCTTGAAAGCGGCGGTCATTCCACAACGGTGCCTTAACCGTATTTTGTAGCTCGAAATGCTTAGTATTCGCCTCAATTGGTAAATATTCTTGCAGTGGCAAATGTAGCGCAAAAGTGGAGCCCTGCCCGACCAGGCTTTCCAAATGAATTTCGCCTTGCATCAATTCCACCAATTGCTTGCAAATAGACAATCCCAAACCCGTGCCACCAAACCGGCGCGTGGTAGAAGTATCGGCCTGCGTAAAGCTATCAAAAATATATTGCTGCGCTTCACCTGGAATACCGATCCCGCTATCTTGCACAGAAATTTTCAATATATCCGGCTGATCAGATACAGCCAAACGTGCGACATTCAAAGTAATTCTTCCCTGCGCTGTAAACTTAACCGCATTGCTCAGCAAATTTTGGACCAATTGCCGCAGCCGCATGGGGTCACCCCAAACTAGACGCGGCAAATCTTTGGCATAATGAAACCGTAATTTCACGCCTTTTTCCCGCGCATGAAACGTGAACAATGTCGCAATTTCGCGTAAGGATTGCTGCAAATCAAAAGCAATATGTTCAATCGATAATTTACCCGCTTCAATTTTGGAGACATCCAAAATATCATTAATGATATTAAGCAGTGCCTCGGCCGAACTCAGCACCGTCTTGGCATAAAGCTTTTGTTTATCATCTAGGGCGGAGCCTAATAAAATTTCGGTCATGCCAATAATAGCATTCATTGGCGTTCTGATTTCATGGCTCATCGTCGCCAGAAATTGGCTTTTTAACGTATTGGCTGTTTCCGCTTCCACATGGGCTTGTTCGGCATGCGCTTTGGCGGCTTGCAATTCGCGGTTTTTTTGTTCAACCGCAATGGCATAATCCCGCAAGCGAATTTGCGCATTGCGGGTTTCAGTTATATCTTCTAACAAACCCAGCAAAATAATTGGCTTGCCACTGGCATCATAAATGGGGATTTTTCGCGTGCGGGCAATAAAAGTACCTTTTTCATTGGTAACATTTTCAGCCGGAATATCGATTACTTTTCCTTCACGTATAACCTGTTCATCAATACTGCGAAAAAAATCGGCTTCTTTTTTGGGGAAAAAATCATAATCGGTTTTGCCAACTGCTACTTCTCGTTTAAAGCCGAAAACGCTCTCAGCCTGTTTGTTAAATTTGATATAGCGAAAATTATTTTGCGGGTCTTTGGCAAAAAGCACCATAGGCATTTGTTCTAAAATACTGTCGAAGAAATATTTCTGATGCTGATATTCATGGGTTTGGTTTTGGTTTTGCTGAAATAATTTATTTAATAATGCTGCTAATTCCGCCAATTCTGGATGAATGTTTGATACCAAAATATCATTTTGCGATTGTGCGCAATGCTCCAGTGCCTGCCTTAAAACCATCAGCAATGGCTGCAATTCAGATGGGGCAATCACGTTATTTCTCGCCTAACTTGCAGCCAGCGCCATTACCAACCGCGATTCCTTATCATAAGGACGAATTATAACGATACAATTAAAAGTTGATTATCTATTTATAATACTACTTTAATTAGATCGTTCAGATTTAATGATCTCAGTCATCGTAATCCCTAAACGGTCTTCCACCACCACCACTTCGCCGCGGGCCACCAAGCGGTTATTCACATAAATATCAATTGCTTCACCAACTTTACGGTCTAATTCAACCACCGCGCCGCGCCCCAGTTTAAGCAATTGCGAGACCTGCATTTGCGCCCGGCCCAAGACGGCTTGCACCTGCACCGGAATATCATAAATGGCATTCAAATCTTTTTCGGCCATTATCGGTTGGTTACCCAGCACATCCTGGGGCGATAAGGTTTTATTATCTTCCAGCTCTTTTAAGCTCAGATCTGTCGTTTCTTCATCTGCCATCATCGACTCCTGCTGTGATTGTGCCAGTTAAGCCAGGTGCCTGCAATGCTGCTGGCCGCAATTGCGTCGCCAATTGTGTCGTCACTGCTTCCAATTGCTGCCACAAGCGGCTGGTATTGCGCTCCACCCCGCCGCTCGGCCATTCAATGCGGCAATCGGATGGTGCCAATTGCGGATCGGCCACCAAGGCATAACGGTCCTGCACGCGCACCAATTCGGGTAAAGTTTGCACACGGCTGTGCAGCGCATCCATCACCGATTCATGCACGCGGATAATCAGTTTATTTTCTTCGTAATGTTCACCCAATATTTGCCGCACAAATTGGGTAATGCTGTCCAAGGCTGGCTGGCTTAATAATTCCGGCACCAATTTGCGCACCATGCCGACGGCTACTTCCACCGCTAATTCCTGCGCGGCTGCATCCCGTGCGGTTTGTTGCTGCAAAAATTGTTCCATTTGCTGCGTTAAACGGCTGAGCTGATTGGCAATTTGCTGTTCCGCCAATTGGCGTGCCTGCTCTATACCGTTGCTAGAGCCCCGCGCTTCCGCCGCTTCAATCGCCTGATCAAAATGCTGTTGGCTATAACGCGGCTGTTCCTCCGCCGAAACCGGCTTACCCAGCTCCGCATCAAAACTCCGCCGGTCAAACAGAAATGGTTTTTGCTGCTGGGTCATTAATAAACCATCGCATCGTCTTCTTTGCCGGAAGACAGCACAATTTCACCTTTGGTCGCCAATTCTTTGGCCACGCGCACCATGATTTGCTGCGCTTCATCAACATCGCGCAAACGGATGGGTCCCATGGCGCCCATATCCTCTTTAAGGATTTTAGCCGCCCGTTCGGACATATTGCTAAAGAACAGTTCTTTTAAAGTATCATTGGCCCCTTTCAAGGCAATGCCCAATTTATCCTTATCTATATTACGGATTAGTGTTTGCACGCCACTTGGATCCAACAATGATAAATGGTCAAAAGTGAACATTAATGATTTGATTTTTTCCGCACTGTCCCTGTTGCGTTCTTCGAGCAAACCGATAAACCGGCTTTCAATATTGCGGTCGAGATTATTAAAAATTTCGGCCATGCTCTCATGGCTATCCCGCCGGTTGGTGCGCGCCAGGTTCGACATAAACTCGGTGCGCAGCGTTTTTTCCACATCTTCCAAAACTTCTTTTTGCACGGTTTCCATGCGCAGCATGCGCATCACCACTTCCATGGCAAATCCTTCCGGCAGAATGCCCAGCACACGCGCCGCATGATCTGGCCGGATTTTGGTCATCACCACCGCCACTGTTTGTGGATATTCATTTTTCAAATAATTGGCCAGTACTTGTTCATTCACATTACCCAACTTATCCCACATGGTGCGGCCGGCGGGGCCGCGGATTTCCTCCATCAACCCGCCAACCTTTTCTTTACCCAGCACACGCGCCAATAATCGTTCAGTGCTCTCAAACGTGCCGCTTAACGACGCTGTGGTGGATAATTTTTCGGTAAAATCGACAAATAATCGTTCGATAATGGTGGAACTGACGAGGCCTAAATTTGCCATAGTCTGCGAAATTTCTTTAATCTCGTCTTCATCCATAAGCGAGAAAACTTTGGCGGCACTGTCTTCACCCAAAGACAGTAACAGTACCGCCGCTTTCTGCGGTCCCGTTAATGCCCGATAATCTTCGCGTACTTTCGTGGCCATCGCACTTAACCTGCGTCCTGATACATCCAGTTACGCAGAATGGCGACTGCTTGTTCTGGATTTTTATCGATAATTTCGCTGACCTTTTTAAGCGATGACGCGCGCACGCGCCCTTCCACCTGCTCTAAATTAATCATGCGTTCAATTTCCTGATCGGTGGTGGCACCGCCACCTTCCAACATATATTCTGAATTGCCGCCGCTATTGCCCAGCATGGGCATGCCGTTGCTTTGATCGGTCAATAAACTATTGCTGTTACCGGCCACGGCTAAACCCAAACTGCTGCCCATACCCGCTGGTGCATCGGCCAATACTTTGGTGACCAACGGCCGCACCACCAATAAAATAAACAATACTGCCACCAAACCAATCACGCCGGTTTCGACCAAACCCATCAACTCATCGCGTGTCATGCCCAAGGGTAACGGCGCTTCCGCTGGAATTTCTTCCGGCTTGGCAAATTGCATGTTTTCCACTTTGACCTGGTCGCCGCGCTTGTCATCAAACGCCATCGCGGCTTTCACAATATCTTGCAACTTGCTTAATTCTTCGGCGCTGCGTGGTTGATAGACATCTTCCATTACGGGCGGCGCATCTTTTTTGGCATCCTTGGCATTGGGGTCCGCCGCTTTCGGCTGCTTCACATAGGTGCCATCCACCACCACCGCCACCGCCAACCGCTTAATCTGGCCAACTTCCTGCACAGTATTGGTGACCGTTTTGGTATTGCTGTAATTCGTGGTTTCTTCAGTTTTATTATTACTGCTATTACTGCTATCGCCGCCACCAGCGGATTTCTGCGCATTCGGCAAATTATTGGCCACGCTGGCAGTAGTATTGCTACTGCTACCATTGCTTTCAGTCGCTTTTTCTTCCGAAGTTTGAGTGGATAGCACCACCTGCTTTTCGGGGTCGTATTCTTCCGAGGTTTTGCTGATCCGGTTAAAATCCAGTTCAGCCGTCACATTGGCTTTTACTTTGCCGTAACCCACAATCCGGCCGAGCTGATCTTCAATTTTTTGCTGCAGCTGCATTTCCATTGACTGCTTGCGCTCTTCCGCATCGTCATTGGCCGCGCCGGTGGTATTCGAGGCATCCCGCGCTTTGGCCAGCAAATCCCCGTTTTGATCAATAATAGCAATCGAGGTCGGTTTTAATTGCGGCACGGCGGAAGCCACCAAATGCTGCACGGCGCCAACCTGTTCGCGGCTTAATGTCTGCCCAGGCTTTAATGACAAAATAACGGAAGCCGTTGCGGTTTGTGCTTCCCGCGCGAATAATTCACGCGCCGGCAATACGACATGCACGCGTGCTGCTTTGACAGGCGATAGAGTTTCGATGGAGCGGGACAGCTCTCCTTCCAAAGCGCGCAACTGGGTCACCCGCTGCTGGAAATCGGTGACCCCCAGCATGTTTTGTTTATCGAATAATTCATTGCCGATTTTCCCGCCGCTGGGCAGGCCTTCAGACGCCAGGGTCATCCGCAATTTACCAACCTGTTCGGCGGGCACGCGGATCTGCCCGCCATCGGGACTGACCGAAACCGGAATTTGCATACCTTCTAATTTGGTGACAATCGCCCCCGCATCACCAGGCGGCAGATCGGTATAAAGCACAGCCATTTGGCCGGTATTCATGCGCGTGGTTAGGAACAAAAAAAAGGCCAGCATGCCAACCATCGCGGCACCCATGAGCCCCAAGCGGGCCGGTCCCATTCCGCGCAGCATTTGCAGCAAACCACCCATGATTTGATTCTACCTTATTTTGCCCGAAGGTGCCAGTACCTGGCTAGCGCCATGTTTAAGCGATGCAACTTTCACGCCAGATGATAACAGAAATTAGTGACAAGCGTTTGACAGTTATAATTGTTTGATAAGTTGCAGCACATCATTCGCTGCCTCACTGTTCGGCGAGCGCGTTAATAGTGGTTGCTGCGCGCGGATGGCGTCGCGAACGCGTGTATCGCGGCGGATGATGCCACCGAGGGTTAAATTGAATTTCAGGAAATTTTGGCAGACTTTATTTAAGGTTTCATAAGTTTTCTGCCCTTCAGCCACCGAACCCGCCATGTTGACCACCAATTTCAATTCCGGCCCTGGGCGCGGGGTTAGTTTGATAAAGGCATAAGCATCGGTCAGCGCGGTGGGCTCGTCATTCGTTACCACTAAAATGGTGCTGGCTAAGGCGGATAGCTGCCGCACAGTCGCTTCCACGCCCGCGCCGAGATCGATCAGCACATAATCATATTGTTTGGCCAATGCTTGCAAATCCTGCCGCAAGGCGGTCATCGCGCTCGCCGGGATATGCGCCAGCGAACCCGCGCCTGAACGTCCAGCAATAATATCAAACCCGCCACCATCAAACCGCGTGATGGCCTGCGCCAATGGCAATTTGCCTTCGACCACCTGGCTGAGATCTTTTTCAACCGTCAACCCCAATTGAATATCCACATTGGCCAGCCCCAAATCGCCATCGAATAGCAGCACGCGCTTCCCGCTTTGCGCCAGCGCGTGGCATAGCGTGCTCGATAACCAAGTTTTCCCCACCCCGCCTTTACCGCTGGCAACTGCTAAGATGGTCATGCGTTATTTCCTTTCAAATCCGGCTGCAAAAATGCGGCCAGTTGGGCTGCCGTTAAGGGCGGCACACCCGCCGCCGCGCGCGTACCCGCGCTGTAATGCGTGAAGGTTAAATTATGCTGAATGGCGGCATGTAGCAAGCCGCCATAACGCTTTGCTGCATCCCATTTGGTGGTCAGCAAATGCTGCACACCATGCTGGCTGAATAATTCGGCCATCGCCGCTTGCTCAAACGCATCACCGCCCGCGGGCAGCGCCAGTACCGACAGCACTTGCCCCTCAGTTGCTTTTAATAAGCCCAAAATTTCTTTGCGTTCAGCCTCGTCATATATATTGACACCGGCTGTATCGATTAAGGTTACCTGGCCGCGGCCCAGCATCTGCAACCCATCGGTCAGTGCATGGGCGCTTTCCACTTCAATCACCGGAATGTGTACCCAGCGCACGAGATCAGAAAGCTGCGCCACCCCGCCTGCCCGCGCCGTATCGGTCGTATATAATTGAACTTTATGGCCCTGGCTGGCCAATTCCACCGCCCATTTGGAAGTCGCCAGGGTTTTACCTGCACCGGTCGGCCCCAATAGCATAATCGGCTTATCCACTGGATTGAGCGTTTCCCAGCTTAATTGCGTGGTTAGCGCATCGATCAGTGCGTGCCGCCAATCGGCCGCCGATTGCGCCACAATATAATTAATCAATTTTTCAGCGCTTTGGCTCGGCACGCCA
The DNA here is from genome assembly GCA_965246945.1 of Alphaproteobacteria bacterium. GTDB lineage: Bacteria > Pseudomonadota > Alphaproteobacteria > UBA11073 > UBA11073 > CBDFFW01. The sequence continues at coordinate 583,258 of CBDFFW010000001.1, read as the reverse complement.
TGCTGATAGAAAAGCTCAGCCGCCTGATCCACAAAAGAAGGCTCCGGCGCTTGATCTGAAATAACGGTTTTGTTAAGAGCAGCAGCAACGGGTGCTGGCGCGCTATCATCCACGGCAGCGGTGACACGCACGCCATTGGGTTCATCATGCGTGGCCACAATAATGGCGTCATCCCCCAAAGCTACCCGTATTTGGTGCAACGCTTCAGCAACACTTGCCGCATGGAACGATCGAAGCCGCATGAAAATTTATTCATAGCGTAAAAACCTTAACGCAACTTGAACAGCGATAAATCACTGTTTCAAATAGTGGCCGTGGCAACTTCGAATAATAACCTGATTATCTTTTATTTGGTAAATCAATCGATGTTCTTGAGCAATCCGCCGTGACCAATAACCCGTCAACTTATGTCTCAATTGTTCTGGTTTACCAATTCTCTTATAAGGATCAACGCTTATGGCATTAATAAGTTGCTGAATTTTTATGAAAATTCGTCCGTCTTTTTTAGACCATGTTTCATAGTCTTGTGCTGCGCTTGGCTCAAATTTAATTTGCCACCTCATTCGCAGTTTTAGACTTGGTTCTCAGCCAATAAACGATCAGACCAAGCATTAAATTCTTCAATGGTCATGGTAATGCCCTGCCCCGCCGCCAGGGCAGCATTCCCCGTTCGATCTTGGCAATAAATTCTGGATCATACGCTACTGGTTTAGCAATTGACCGGCGGCGTTTGGACAATAGATATTCATTACCATTACTATCAATAAGTTCAACCGCCCGTTTATTTTCCCGTACCTTAGCTAAAAGAACTGATAGAGTGGCATCTTTATCGCTGACAGCAATCGTTTCCATTTTTTTATTATAGTATAAATCGGTTAATTCGTCAAAACTTGCCGCAGCGGTCGTTTTCCCGCATAAAGCGCGTATGTTTGATTTAACAGGACAAATTGCATTGGTAACGGGTGCCACGGGCGGGATTGGCCAAGCCATTGCCGCTGCTTTGCATGCACAAGGGGCCACGATTGCCGCCAGCGGTACCAATGCCGATAAACTTGCCGCCCTTAAAACAGAATTTCCAGAACGCTTGGAAGTTTTTCCTGCCAATCTGGGCGATAGCGCCGCGCTAACCGGCTTGATCGATCAGGTAGAAACACAATTTGGCAAGCTTGATATTCTCGTCAATAACGCCGGCATCACGCGTGATACGCTGGCCATGCGGATGAGCGATGCGCAATGGGACGAAGTGTTGAATCTGAACCTGCGCGCCAATTTTATTCTGTGCCGTGCCGCGGTAAAGGGCATGATGAAACGCCGCTTTGGCCGCATTATCAATATCACCTCCATTGTCGGCGTCACCGGCAATCCTGGCCAAACCAATTATGCGGCCGCCAAAGCCGGTTTGATTGGCATGAGCAAATCATTGGCCGCCGAAGTCGCCGCGCGCGGTATTACCGTCAATTGCATCGCCCCGGGCTTCATCGCCACGCCGATGACTGCCGGATTGCCGGATGCCCAAAAAGATAAATTGAACGAACGCATCCCCATGGGCCGCATGGGCACCCCCGCAGATATTGCGGCCGCCACCACCTATCTGGCCAGCGCCGAAGCCGCTTATGTCACCGGTCAAACCCTGCATGTCAATGGCGGCATGGCGATGATTTGATTCCTCTCCCCATGGGAGAGGGGTTTAGGCAAACTTCTCAGCATACATCTTAATCTTATCCACCATCGCAAAAAATCCGTTGCGGCGGTTGGGGCTTAAATGCTCTTCCATACCCAATTCAGTAAACCGCGCTGGCATATCGACTGCCAATGCATCGGCTGGTGAGCAATCTTGATACAGTATCATTAAAATACCAATCAAACCTTTTACAATGCTGGAATCGCTATCCGCATTAAAATGCAATTTTCCATTTATCAGTTCCGCTTTCAGCCATACCTGCGACAGGCAGCCAGCGACCTTATACTGCAGATTTTTATCACCTTCGGCCATGGCCGGTAATTGCCGTCCCAAATCAATCACATATTCATACCGCGCCTGCCAATCTTCGAGCGCTTCAAAATCTTTCAACAACGTGTCCCAATCCGGCAGCATAAAAGACCATAACCAATTAACTAGGGAAAGTCTAAGAACAGCGCTTCGCGATTTTGTGCTGCTCGCTGCGCTGCTTGATAAGCAATATTAATTGGGCGGCGAAAACGTTCACACATGCCCAAAATTTGTGTCTTTAAAGCATTATCTTCATCGAAATAAGGTTTATAATGGATAGCCTCCAGTTGCTTAATGCTGCGGGAGCCAATTTCGTCGTAAGCAATCATCAATGCTTCTTTAATATAGGGCATTGCTTTTTGTGGATGCAGTTCAGCTTGATTATCTAATTCACACCATAATTGATCATAATGAATAGCCCAGGTTGTATCACCATCTTGTTTTTTGGCGAGAAAATCCACCTTATCGATACTCGTTTGAATAATTTCTGCTAAAATATGCGAATAGGCATAGGCTTGTGTTTGTGGAATATCCGCATTCAATAACCAGGCATGGGTTTTTGTTATGAGCAAATTTAAATCCGTATAATTGGCACTGGTTTTAACCAAATGCTGATTGTGTAGGTCTTCCACTACAATACCAGAATTACCATCTATAAAATGACAAGTAACGACATTAGCATCGTCAAATCTTCGTTTATTTTCGTATGTTCTTTCGGCAGCTAAATAAGCCTGTTCTGACCACCCGATAAGCATGTCGCTCATGCAACCTAATTTGGCTTGATGGTTGTATTTTCCAGATCGCAAATCTGCCCATTTGTAGTTAGGACATATGCGCGCCGCGCGTTTAAATACATTGGCATTTTTCTGCCGCTGAAGCTTACCGCCTTTGCTGGCAGCTGCCAGATGGGCAGCTATATGATCATGACGGCTAATAAATGAACGCAGTAAATCATCTTGGTAAAGCGCGTAGTGGTTTTGTCGACTTAAAGTAAGCCCTGCTTTCACCAATTGAATGTGCAATTTTAAAAAATCTCGCCTGCTGTAATCGCGTTCAAAAGCACATAAATAAGCCTGTTGCATAAAATCACGCATATCCCAAAACCGATTTTTAGAATCGCGATTGGTATTTAATAAAACAGATTTTTTTGACCCTTCAGGAACCATACACCAGTATTTTACCGTTACAGACGTTAAATCAATACTTGCATACGCTTAATCCAAATAATGGGCATCCACCTGTTCGCATAGCCAGTGGCCGATGGCGATATGCATTTCCTGAATATGGTTGGTCTGATCGCTTGGCACCGCCACCACAAAATCGGCAAATGCATGCATTTTAGAGGGTGTATTACCAGTAAACGCAGCAGTGATCACGCCCATTTCCTGTGCTTGCGCCAAGGCTTTGACTACATTGGGACTGTTGCCACTGGTGGACAGACCAATCAACACATCCCCCGCCCGCGCCAAGCCGCGCAATTGCCGCGCAAACACTTCTTCAAAACCAAAATCATTGCTGATAGCAGTCAGCGCCGAGGTGTCCACCGTCAGCGCCAACCCAGGCAAGGCCAGCCGGTCCCGCTGATACCGCCCCACCAATTCCGCTGCCAAATGCTGCGCATCCGCCGCCGAGCCGCCATTGCCGCAAAATAAAATTTTGTTGCCGGCTGTTAGTGCCTGCACCCAAGCCTGCGCCAACGTTGCCAATGGCAAATCAGCTTGCGCCAATTTCTCAAAATTCCGCGCCACGATTTGGCAATAATTAGCGAACATAATATTTATCTATCAGGATTCGGCTAATGCAACCGCCAATTTTTAAAGGCCAAGCCCATGTCTGGGTGGCCCAAAAAAACTGGTGCTAACAATTTTTTTGACGATAGGCTGCTTTAGGCTACCAACAAATTCACCAGCCATATTTCTAGAAAATGTAAACTCAACTGTCTCACCAGCGTTATTTTTACCCTCACAACGAACAGTGTCTCCCAATAAAGTAACATTAAAATTAGCGCTCGAACCACTTCCGCAAGCATCTGCCTGACGGGCAAAATCCACAATCATTTTATAACTTGGAGTTGGCTGGTTATCACTTTTGGCTGTTTTCAAAGCATATGAGCAACTAACGAAAGCGATTATACAACTCTGAGTATATAATAAAATGTTAATCGGTAAACTTCTTGGCTGCGTTAAGCGCGTTTGCAAACCATAATAAATAGTTTGCACCGCCAGCGCTGTGGCTCCAATCGCTATAAAAGTATTCAAACCAGGGTCTGCCACATAAGCACCGACCGTAGCATTTAATTGACTGCCTAACAAATATGATACGGCGTGTTTCGACAAATGGTCAAAAACTTTGGTTAAGCCATCATTATTAAAACAAGCCCGCCGTTGAAAAATAAACATTCCAAATATTGGACAAAAACCTGGATTAAACGCAATATTTACATGCAAATCTGGAGGCGCGAACCGCCTTTTAATTCTCGTTATAAACAGTTGTATGAATTTGGTTTTCTGCTAATGCTGAAAACCATATACCCCCGTTTTATACCTCAAATTAATGTAGATTAGTGCTTATTCAAGCCTTTGCAGCAGACTTGTACCTTGGTTTCTGAGTAGAATAAGAATTTTACCTTCGCAATATCCATCAATGCAGATAATGGTAATTTTGCCATTACCTGACAGTCATGCCTATTTATGCAACTATTCCTAATATGGTATTTTCGCTTCATGCAAAAATATAGATCGAGGCATAAAAGCAAAATAGATTTTAGTTAGGCCAACGCTTCACTACAATAACCTTGGTTTTTCGAGCTTGCGTGCTGGCCAATCCTGTTTGTAAAATTAATGATGGGAAATGAGCCGCTAAAACAATATTTACATCATTTAAACAGGGGCAACTTGACTTATATTTTCCAGATTACTTTGTTTGCCACTTCTCATTTCATACCATCCGAGGAATGTGCCTAGCCCCCAAAGCGTAGCAATTACACCCATGCCAATATCATGATTTTCCCATGCGCTTTTTGCCAAACCCAAAATGCTGACACCAAAAGAGGCTGTCATGATATTGCCGCAAAGTTTGGAATGATTAACCAAATCCTTGGCATTTCGTTTAAACAAACCACCAATGGTTTTAGAACCGACCAGCCCCGCTAAATTGCCAATACTACCCAAACCGCCGGAAAAAATCTGACCGTTATCATGATGTTGAACTGCACCACCCACTTGTATACCGGCGGATACCAATCCCAATACTGTGAAGATTAACTGAGAAACTTCACGTTTTTCAGGCTGCTTTTTAAAAATTGCCGAAACAACTGCTGCGCCGATACTATTCAATAAATAACCAGTGCCAGCCCAGCGCAGTAAATTTGGTTGCGCTAATTCACTACCATAGCGTTGCCAAAACGATGCTTCGAATGGCAAACCCAAACCTTTAAAGGTAAAAATTAACCCGCCGACGAGAAAGCATAAGCCAACCGCGCCAAACCCTGGAATCTGTTTATCGACAGCCCTGTAAATTTGCAGAGCTAAATGTGGGTTATCATTATGGTTTTGCATGTGAATATTCTTTACTGACCTAAAACTGGAATAGCCCAATATCTTTGTTGGCCGCTTTCATCACAATAAAAATGGTCTAACCATCTGCCGGCAATTTGATTAGATGTCTCAATCGAAACCTCTCGCAGGCCACGACTTTCCTTATAATAACCCGACATTATCTGCATCGCACCTGCCACATAAGCACCTTCGGGCAGAAACAGAGATGGGTCACCTATACCAGTGCGCGAAGACGTATTGGGGGATTCACCGTTATGGATTAAATCAACATATTTACGGTTGCTGCTATTAACCATATAGCGACTGGTGCGCCGTTTCGGCCAATTGTTATCTGGCGCAAAAGTTAGCACGCCATCATCAACCAAGTTATCTAAATCAAGTTCATCATCTGGTGAGGTTGCGGTTGCAATCACAACGCCAGACGCAATTAATCCATAATGTGCGGCCTTAATCGCTTTAGCACCGGTTGCCGATATAATAATTTCTTTATCCGCCAAAGCATGTTCAATATCACGCACCACGGAAAACCCTGAACTGGGCGCATTGATAAGCGCCAAATTATCACGGTCATACACAACAATATTATACGCGCCACGATTTTTTAGCCCTTTAACAGCGGCACTGCCTATTCGGCCATAACCAACTAAACCGATGCGCGGTCCACCAGGTCCGCCAATAATCGCCCCATATTCTTCCCGAAAAATATCGTCAATTTCATGTGCAATGAAATCACCCGCTTTCTTATCAGCTGGTCTTTTCAAAGGCGAATGGGCAACTGAAATAATGGGCAATTCGGTTGAAGTGGCTACTTTCTCATATTTTTTATGACCATTATCCGTAAATTCTAATATACCAGCAATGCGCTTGCCAAAATATGCTTCAAGTTCCTTCAAGCTATGGGCAAAATAGCCACCATGGTCCATAATCAGAATTTTTCGGTTATCCAACAGAACTTTTTCGACAAATGAAATTGCCTTTTGCGCATCATTCAAAAAAATAGACTCACCATCGGCTAAAGAATTTTTAGATTTATATACGTTATCAAAAACAGGTAATCCAAAATCTTTAACTTTTTGCACCACATCTGGATAAAGATTACGGGTAGAGTTTTTCGGTATCACGGCCACAACAGTGCCAAGTTCGCCGATGGCCTTGATCATTGAAAGCGAACTTTCATAGCAATGTGCTACAATAATGATTGCGGGTAGCTTCTCTTTTTTAAGAGAAAAACCATCAATAATATCTTTCAAGAATGCATGGCTGCGGTCCGCGATGCGACCATCTCTAAAATATGAATTTAAATCTGACATTTTTTTCTTAGACGGACTATCGGTTTCGCTATGACGGAAGTCAAATTCTTTAATTTCCTAGGATTACAGCGTGACAGACAATCCTGAGCGCCCCAACCAATTATTAAGATAGTAAAAGTAAATTATGAACTTGCTTTCACTTATTTATGTGATGATAAAAGTGCATATTGTTTAAGCAACTGCCACCTACTTCAATTGCCGAAGCGTTGCCGATTGAAATTGGCACCGATGCTGAAAGTTTCCAGTTCAAAACCGGCGGTAACTCCGACTGGCGGTTTCAATTCTGCCACTTTCTTCAATGCGGCGGATAACTTTTAACAATTCGGGTGCGGTAACTTCAGTGATAGGTTGTTTACCTAACCAAGGGAAAACATTCAATTCAAAGCGTCGCAAAACATGCTCAATATAATTAGTCGTTACGTTTTCACCCTTAATGATTGCCCACTCGCGTGTGATTACCTCGAAAGTATTGCCAGCAATTTCTAACCGCTTGGCTTTGGTTGTTTTACGATATGTACCAGGATTAATGTCACGTTTAAGCAATTCACGGTATTGATCACGTTTTTGTCGCGCCATTTTTATCGTTATGGCTGAGTATCTGCCAAAGGCTCTAATTTTTCTTTGCTACCAAATTTGTATTTCCAACGCCAATAGAGACTGCCATTTGGATGGATCAACACAAATAAGCCATCTTCATCGTATATCTTATACGGTTTATCCTTGGCTTTGGCATTTCGAAGGGTAACATCACTTAAAGGCATTGGGGTATATCCGAAGTTAAATTGTCATGTACCCTTAAATTATACCCCAAATTAATACGGATGTCCAAGAATTTCAAAAATGCCTATCGAACACAATTTCCTATGTTTCATACGGCTTTCAAAGGCAAAACGGATTTCTTCGAATACCCTGAAATGTAAGATTGGAGGCGCGAACCGGAATTGAACCGGTGTACGAGGTTTTGCAGACCTCTGCGTAACCACTCCGCCATCGCGCCACTTGGGCTTATTATGGCAATTTTAACCGCCGGCGCAAGTTTTCCATTTTGGCCAGCCAATGCGTTAACACTTTGATGTTTGTTTTAATGTGCTAGCACATTAAAACATTTGGCGAAGGGTGACAAATTGATTGGCTAAGCTTAGGATTAGTCATGTCCATTTCCGCCAGCCCTGCCAAAGTCAGCATTATCATGGGCAGCCAGTCTGATTGGGCGGTGATGCAGGCCGCAGCACTGATTTTAACCGAATTGGGCGTGCCGCATGAATGCAAAATCGTCTCTGCCCACCGCACACCCAAACGCATGATGGCTTTCGCCGATGGCGCAGCCGGACGCGGCATTCAGGTGATTATTGCGGGCGCGGGCGGGGCGGCGCATTTGCCAGGTATGGTGGCCAGCCTTACCCATCTACCCGTGCTGGGCGTGCCGGTGCCCAGCAAGGCGCTGAACGGGATCGACAGTCTATATTCCATTGTCCAAATGCCAGCCGGCATTCCGGTCGGCACATTGGCCATTGGCGAACCTGGCGCAAAAAATGCCGCGCTGCTGGCCGCCAGTATTTTAGCGTTGAACGACCCCGTCTTGTCCCAACATTTGCAAGACTGGCGGCAGGCGCAGACCGATAAAATCGCCGAAATTCCGGTCAGCGAAGCCGCCGAACCTTATGCCCATGTGTAAATTTTAAACGTTAGAAATAAAAATGATGCCCCTCAATGCTGCCGCAGAGTTTGCTGTCCAAGTCCAAAATTTATATCTGGCGATGCAGCCAAATTTGCGGCGCACGCCGTTGATTAAATCAGACTATTATTCCAAAAAATTTGGCTGCCACTTATATCTAAAGCTCGAGAATATCCAATATACTGGTGCCTTTAAAATTCGCGGTGCCTTGGCCAAAGCCCTATCGCTTTCGCCGCAAGAATTAGCCAAAGGCTTTATTGCCGCCAGCGCCGGCAATCACGGCATGGGCGTGGCCAAGGCCGCCGGTTTGCTGGGCACCAAGGCCAAAATTTTTGTGCCCATCACCACCCCCGATTTTAAAGTGCGCAAGATTGTGCAATTGGGCGGCGAACCTGTTTTAGTAGGTGAAGATTGGTTTGCCAGCAATGAAGCGGCGATGATCGAAGCCACGAAAAGTGGTATGACCTATTTTCATCCCTTTGCCGATGAAGCGGTGATGCAGGGCCAAGCCACCATCGCCTTGGAAATTCTGCAAGAAGCGCCGCAAACCGATATGATTATCTGTTCGATTGGCGGCGGCGGGCTAATCAGCGGCCTGGCCCGCTATACCAAGGGTATCAAACCAGCCACGCTTATTTATGGCGTGGAAACCAGCGGTGCACCAGGGATGACCCAAGCCTTGGAGGAAGGCGAAGCGATTACCTTAAATGAAGTAAATACGGTCGCCGACAGCATCGCCGTGCGCCGCGTGGCGGATAATGCGTTGCAATATGTCAAAGACTATGTCGACGGCGTGGTGGTGGTTGAGGATGATGAAGCCTTGCATGCTCAAATTGAATTACTGCAGGAAGTTAAACAATTGGCCGAACCCGCCGCCAGCTGCTGCCTAGCCGCCATTGAAAAAGGACTAATCCCTCAATTGAAAAACAAGCATGTGGTCGTAGTGATTTGCGGTGCCAATTGGCCAGTGAGCAAGTTACCGGCCGCCATTCAGCGCGATGTAGCCGTTGCTTATAAAATCAACAAACCCGCTTTGCTCGAACAGTTGCAAGGTTTTGGCGTGCAGCTACAAGACAGCGATTCTGCCTTTGATAAATTTTTCAATGAAGTAAAACAGCGGGAATTGGCCGGTTATGCTTATGGCGAAGCGCCCGCCAGCTTGGAAATTTTAACGCGGCAAAGTTTCAAGCAATTACCGAATTTTTTTGAGGTGCAAAGTTACCGCGTTTTGGAAGAACACACCCGCCGCGGTAACAAGCAAGAAACGGTTTCTGAAGCGGTGGTGCGGGTTCAGGTGGAAAATGCCGTACAAATGGCCGTGGCGGATAGCACGCATGGTCCGGTCAGCGCATTGGCGCAGGCCATGCACAAAATTTTGGACCCTATTTATCCGCAATTAAAAGAGGTTAGGCTAACCGATTACCGCGTGCGCATCTTAACGCCGCATGCGGGCACCGAAGCGATGACGCGGGTCATGATTGAATCACGCGGCACGGCCAATAACACCTGGGTAACGCTTGGTATTTCCGAAGATATCATCAGCGCTTCTTATCAAGCCTTGGTCGAAAGTTATGTTTATCATTTATTAAAAAGTGAAATTACTTGATACGTATCACGTATCATGCTATATTAGAAATAATCAATGATTGGTTCGTTCAAATGTTCGGAAACAGAAAAAATTTGGTCGGGCCAAATATCACGTAAATTCCCACGCGATATTCAGGAACGCGCTCTAAGCAAATTGCGTCAACTGGATGCTGCCATAACGGTTGATGATTTACGCAATCCACCTGGTAACCGGCTGGAAATATTGAAAGGCAACCGCAAGGGACAATGGAGTATACGGATCAACAATCAGTGGCGCATCTGCTTTCATTGGCTGAATGATACAGCCCAACAAGTAGAAATTACGGATTATCATTAAAGGAGATTGAAATGGCATTATTACGAAACCCCCATCCCGGCATTATTTTGAAAGAAGAATTTTTGCAGGAGATTAATTTAAGCCAAAATGCTTTGGCGGCGGCGCTTGGCGTTCCTCCTAACCGCATCCATGCCATCGTTAAAGGTACACGCGCGATTACTGCGGATACAGATTTACGCTTGTGTAAATTCTTTCAGCTTTCGGAAGGTTATTTTATGCGCCTGCAAAATGCCTATGACACACTTGAAACGCGCCGCAAAATTGGTGCGCAAATCGCTCGCATTAAACCTTATACTTATAAAATTACACAAGCTATCCACTAAGAAACTTTATCAATTGAACATATAAAGTTTATGAGATATACAGGCTATATGAAAAAAATTGCCCTGCTTACTGCCGCTTTGCTGCTATGCGCGCCCGCTGCTTTTGCCGCCAAAAATTACCAAGTTACGGGTCCAGTGGTTGAATTAAACGATCAAACCATGGTGGTAATGAAAGGCAAAGACAAATGGGAAATTCAGCGCGATGCGGCCAGCGAAATTCCCGCCGATGTAAAAATAGGCAGCAAAGTCACCGTGTATTACACCATGACCGCCACCAAGGTCGAAGCCAAACCGGCTAAGTAAGATTGCCAACGGCAATATCTGTTTGGGCCAGCTGCGCATCAATCTTTTGCTCGCGCAATAAGCGCCAAATTGTGGTGCAGTGAATGCCGGTATTGAGTATTTCCATGCCCACGCCGCCAATCGAATGCACCCCGATATTATTTAATAGCCATAATAGCGAAGCAGTTAACAGGCAAAACCGTTGGCGAAGGCCCGTCGCCTTGAAATACGCCACAATAATCACCATACTGGCGCACCACAACACATAGCTCACCCAGCCGTGGTAAGTCAGCACACAATTAAGCGTATAGGCCGCCACCAGCCCGCCAATAATCAGGTGTTTGCGCAGCACCGTATCCGCACGCTTAATTAACAAATTACGGATGACATTAATCCCGCTGGCCCCCGCCGGCAGCCACGCGCCGAGCCACGCATAATGAATAATAAACAACGCCGTGCCGAATGTATGAAAGCGAATAAGCCGCTGAATATCCTTTTGCGCAAACCCGAAACTAACTGCCGCAAACGCGCCATAACCGATCAATTGTGCGGGTTGCAGCCATTGCATATTATTTATTAGCATAAGTTCTTATAGAGAATTGACATAAAATGTTAACACTTAGCGTGAAAGCTGGTAATCGAGGGAATGATGGCAAAAATTTTGCATGCGGAAGATGATGACGGTAATCGGCGGATCGTTCTACTCTTTTTAAAAAACGCCGGTTATGAAGTTGTTCAAGTAAATAATGGAATTGAACTATTGGAAAAAGCTGGCAAGGAAAAACCCGATCTTATTATTAGCGACTTTAACATGCCAGGCAAAAATGGTATTGATGCATTGAAAGAACTAAGGGCCCGTGGTGATACCACAAAATTTATTTTATTTTCCAGCGCTGTCAATAAAACAGAACGAGAACAAGTAGAAAAGTTAGGCGGTATTGTAGTGATCAAAGACACTGATTTAAATTGGATCATTTTTTTACAAGATATTAAAAAATTATTGGCTGATAATGCGGTGCCGCCATCTGGCCCACTTAAACACGGCCCATAGCATAATTACGGAATAGCACTTTCAACGGTGGGATCTGCTCAACCAGTTTCAAACCCGTATGCCGCAACCAACTAAATGGTTCGTGCGCGGTGGAGAACAAACGATCAAGCCCATCGGTTGCCGCGCTCATCGCCCACACATCGGCGATGCGGGCGGCACGGTAACGATCCGTCACTGTGCTAAGACCGATATCCAAACCAAGTCCAGCATGTTCGCCCACTAATTTGGCTAAGCATTCCGCATCACGCCAGCCCAGATTCAACCCTTGTCCGGCGATGGGGTGAATCACATGCGCGGCATCGCCGATCAGCACCACGCGCTCCCCTGCAAAACGCTTGGCCAGTTTTAAAGATAGCGGATAAGACTGGCGGGCAAAAGCACGCGTGACAATCCCAAAATATTCACCAATCCGTGCATTTAATAATGCAGCAAAAGCTGTTTCATCCAGCGCCATTAACGCGGCCGCTTCAGCCGGTTTCATCGTCCACACCAAGGCCGAACGCGGTTGCTTATTTTCACCATCCGGCATCGGCAACAGCGCAAACGGCCCTTGCGGCCAAAAATGTTCAACGGCTATATTATTGTGCGGCTGCGCATGTTCAACCACCGCGATCACCGCTTGCTGCTTATACGCCCAGCCAATGGTTTCAATCCCCGCCCATTCGCGAATGCGTGAATTACGCCCATCTGCTCCAATCAACAGCGGTGTGGTAATCTGTTTACCGTCTGCCAGTTCAATTTTTATCACTTGGGCATCCCGCGCATAACCAGCAATTTGCACACCATCTTGCATTACCACCTTTAAAGCCTGTGCGCGTTGCCACAGCGCTTGGCGCAAATCACTGTTCAACACAATATAGCCCATTGGTTGCCCAGGTTCGGCGGTAAAATGCAGCAGGTTAGGCTTGGCCCCATCAGCAATGCGAATGTCCTCAATGGGGCACGCACCCGCAGCCAAGGCTGGCCACACCCCTAAATTGGCCAGCAATCGCTGGCTCCGCGCATTCACGGCAGTTGTCCGCAAATCGCTTGATGGCAAATGACTAATTTTTTGCTGCTCCAAAACGGTGCATGGCAACCCAGCCTGCGCCAACGCAATCGCCGTGCTGAGCCCAACCAAGCCCCCACCCACAATCACTGGCGCATTTTGCATGCCTTTTAAGTTAAAGGCGGCCAGCCACCTTGTCACTTATGTTAAGCAGTGCGGGCGTAACCAGCTGCTGTCTCCGACCGTGCTTCAGTTACCAACGGATCCACATTGGTGGTGATGGCCGAGCGCTGCCGGAAATAATTCATGACAAACACCCGCAAGGCAGCCGTGAAAGACGTGCCCGGGCGGCGACTGCCCGCCACCTCATCACATAGCTGGTGAATGGTCAGGCTTTCTTTCGACGCGATATCGAACAAAGCAGCCCACATATCCGGCTCTAACCGTACGGAGGTGCGATGCCCGCGCACCACAACATTGCGATTAATCAAAAAAGTAGCATTACCCATTTCAGTCTCTCAGTTGTATGTAATATCTATAAACAACTATGAGTTGATTTTACGTTAATCCGCAAGAGGGTTTTTTGTCATAAAACGGCAAATTTTGTGAATAAATTCTTTTGGTTTGGCTGGCAAAGGCATTACATTACTCTGTTAACACCATGGCGCAGCGCAAATCACAATACGAGCCGCAAAGCGAGGGCAAAGCCTGTGAAGTGCCAAATTGTTTAGAAGCGGGCATTTACCGCGCGCCCAAATCACCCCAAAATCTGCGTGAATATCACTGGTTTTGCCTGCAACATGTGCAAGCTTATAATAAAGGCTGGAATTTTTGTGCGCATATGACCCCTGGTGAATTGGAAGTGTTTATGGCGGAAAGCCTAATTGGCGGCCAGCCAACCCGCCCGTTCGGCCTGCGCGGCAATGCCACGCGCAACCCGCGCTGGCAATGGCAAGCGGTTAACCAAGCCATGCGCGAAAATATGGGCTATGCCTTTAAAGATCAACCAGGCGCTTATGTTGAAATGCCTGAACAAATCACCACCAAACTGACCAAGGAACAAAGCCAGGCCTTTTCCCTGTTTAACCTCACCCCAGCTGCCAATTTTACCGCTGTGCGCACGCGCTACCGCTTGCTGGCCAAAAAACACCATCCCGATCACAATTCCGGCAGCCGCCAGGCCGAGCAAAAATTAAAGCAGATCAATTTGGCCTATGCTGTACTCAAAACCTTCTATAATTTCCGTTAAATCAGCGTTTTTAGCAATTTTTGCCACTTTCTGACAAAAAATTCATTTTTTCTATTGCAAGGATATCAATTATATGCTATTTTTTGAAAATATTCCTAAAGTTTTAGGCAAATTATTCAAGAAAGGTCATTTCAATGTCTGCATTTCTTTCTGCCAGTCAAGCCGCTCGGGCAACCACCTCGCCTTTTATGCGGGCGACTGCTTTGCCAAATGAAAATTTTGGCCGCAACCCGACCAAAAATTCTTCTTGGGCCAGCCAGCATGAGGAATTGCGCGGTTTATGGGCAGCGGGAGCGGCCTTGAATGATATGTCAGACGCATTGGGCCGCACCCCCAGCGCCATTTTGACCCAGGCGGCCCGCCTGGGCCTGCCGCGCCGCAGCAATGCCGGCCGCAAAAACTTTAACGGTGAAAATAAACCACGCAATGTGTTGAATTTCAGCAGCAAACGCATTGCCCGCGTGCGTGATTATTATGACAGCGAACCCAAAGCCACCCAAGCGCGTTGCTGCTTAATGTGCAAAAGCAGTTTCCCCTCAACCAGCGTCGGTCACCGTATTTGTGACGGCTGCAAAAGCACCCAACGCTACCAACGCACCACCGGCGGCTTTGATGACAGTTTGTATTTAGATGTGGCTTAAAACTTATTTAAACTTGCGAATAAAAGCAATATTTACTACTTATCGAATTCTTAATTAGGAAATTAACATGTCATATTCATCAACAGAAAGCCCATTTGGTGGCACAGTTTTACCTAAAGAACTGGTTGCAACAACTGGTCATAAATATTATGGACAAATTCCAAATGCCATTCCCACTGTTGCAGGTAAAGAAGCAGAGTTAGAGGCTGAGAAAAGCAGGCTTATTTTATAAATGTCATCAAGTACCTTGCCAATTAATCACAATGATACGGCTACTTTTTTGAAAGGGCTTACATGGATTATTGCTTTAACTACTTTAATAACTGGGGCTGGATTACATATCAGATTAGGTGGCCAGCTAGTTGATACAACTATAAAACTAAATAACGACACAGCTATTCGCCGCATAGCTTATCGAATTAACATTCCGGAAAAATATACCTCAGAACAGCGATTTAAATTTCTTGGCAATGATGCAACAATAGAGGACATGAACAAAAGTCTTGATTTTGACAATCAAAAAGCTCTGTTTGATCGTTTTGGATTAAAATCTGGTAATAATGATTATGTGCTGTTTGAACAAAAAAATACTAAGGGCAAATCAGTTGAACAAACTATAAAGAAAACTCCTTTTAGGTTTATAAATCAGCCATAATAAATTTACTTTTTAACTCCTAATAAATTAGGTTCTTTTGCATTTAGCATTAGGTACATTATATAGTAACAAATGCGCCAAGCGATGACCTTTACGAATTCTGCGCGGGAGCGCGTGGCCGAATTATTAAGCCGTGCGCCGGTGGGCACGGTCGGCCTGCGGTTTGGGATTAAGGCGCGGGGCTGTTCAGGCCTGGCCTATCACGTGGAATACGCATCAGCCGATAAAAAATTTGAAGAGATTATTCAATTGGCGGATGGCACCCGTGTGCTGATCGATCCGCCCGCCACCATGTTTTTAATCGGTACTGAAGTGGATTTTGAGCGCGGCGAATTGGAATCTAAATTTGTGTTCCGCAACCCGAATGAACAAGGCAGCTGCGGCTGCGGCGAAAGCTTCACCACCGATGCCGCCAAAATGGCCATCGCCAAAGGCGAGATAGAAAAAGTTGAAGGCGATAGTTGTGGTTAGAAGATTGCTAACCCTTCCACAAGGGGAAGGTTAGCGATGCTGCTTAAAACTAAGGATACACCGCGCCGATTTTGGTTTTCACGGTGAAAAATTCGGCAATAGTTTGCAGCGCTGGCTGGATCGTTACATCTGCTGACGACAGCTTTTTGGCTGCTTCCCGCACAGTATAAAATTGCTGCTCCAACGTACTACCCTTGATTACCTCAATCCCATTGGCCATAAATAATTTCAAACTTGCTTTAAATTCTGCCGTTAGCGGCACTGGCTTGGCCAACACATCGCACGCTTTTAACAACACCCGCTGATATTCTGGCAGAAAACATAAATAATCACTCACAGAATACACACCATCGGCGGCTGCATAAGTTTCATTGCCGATATGCACAAACCGCAATTCTGTATCCCGCTCCACATGCTTAATTGCTTTTAAAATGCGTTCATTTTCGGTGGCGAAATGAATGGCATTGGGCATATGGCCAAAATAATTCAGCACCGCTTTAAAGCGGTGTTCGACGATCATCTTGCCTAAACCCTTGCCGCGCCAGGCCGGTGCCACCACGGCGCGCGAAACCACGGGAAAAAGCGGATTATGAAAATCACGCGTTAAATGATCGCGGATCGCGCCGGCCGCCAGAAATATCTGCTCACCATTTTGTTCGCCCATATAGGTAATAATATGCGCGCCCAAGGCGGTTTGATCTTTCTCCAACACCACGCGGCCTTGGCGCACAATATCAGGCGGAACTTCTGCTTCGGTTTGATATTCCTTAACCCGCCAGGTATGCGGCACCGCACAAACCTGCGCGGCCCGCACCAAGGCATCGATAAAAATGGGCGGCAAGGCATTCACCGCATAAATTTTATCAAAACCCGCTTTTTCCGCATAAGTGGCCTCAACCAACTCCGCCGGATAATCTTTGCCGCCGATTGACAGCATTAACGGCCATAACCCGTATTTCATCTACGAATACACTTTGGTTAAGGCTTGATCGATATCGGCAGTTAAATCTGTCACATTTTCAATTCCAACCGATAAGCGGATTAAAGAGTCAGAAAAACCACGCCTTAACCGCTCCTCTCGCGGCATTTCTTTATGCGACATTTTCGCCGGATATGAACAAAGCGAGGTAACCGAGCCAAACGAAATCGCCAAGCCAAACAATTCCAAATGTTTTAAAAAGTTTTTGGCATGCGCTTCATCTCCGTCTAACTCAAAACTCACAATCCCGCCAAAGCCGCTCATCTGCGCTTTCGCCAGCGCATGCTGTGGATGTTCCGGCAAACCTGGGTAGTAAATTTTGGTAATGCGCTGCTGCGTTTTTAAATATTCAACTATCGTTTGCGCATTGCGCTCATGCTGCTGCATGCGCAGCGCCAAGGTTTTGATGCCGAGCATGGTTAGATAACAATCAAACGGGCCTGGCGCACCGCCCACTGCTTTATGAATAAACT
Organism: Alphaproteobacteria bacterium; assembly: GCA_965246945.1. Classification (GTDB taxonomy): domain Bacteria; phylum Pseudomonadota; class Alphaproteobacteria; order UBA11073; family UBA11073; genus CBDFFW01. Next base: position 565,690 of record CBDFFW010000001.1, on the reverse strand, counting down.
TCAGTTCCTGAAACAATGCCGCATCATTCATCACCACCGCCCCGCCAATTACATTGGTGTGGCCCGATATATATTTGGAGGTGCTGTGAATAACAATATCGGCACGCAAAGCCAATGGTTGCTGGCAAAACGGTGTGGCCATGGTGTTATCAACAGCCAGCAACGCACCATGCGCTTTGGCCATTTCGCTCAATGCCTTTAAATCGGTGATTTCTAATAATGGATTGGACGGCGTTTCCACATAAATCAATTTAGTATTTGGCTTCAACGCCGCTTTAATTTCGTCCAAATTCTTCGTATTCACATAAGAAAACGCAATGCCCTTTTTCTGTGTAAACCGTTCGAACAACCGGTGCGTCCCGCCATAAATATCAGCGGTGGAAATAATATGATCGCCTTGCCCAAATAACTCCGTCACCGCGCCAATCGCCGCCAGGCCAGAACCAAAAATGACACCGTATTGACCACCCTCTAATCCCGCAATTGCCTGCCGCAACGCTTCCTCAGTTGGGTTATTCGTACGGGTATAGGTATATTCTTCCCATTCCCCTGGAATTTTTTGTTTAAAGGTCGAGTTTTGGTAAATCGGCACATTCAGCGAACCCTTTTCGCCAAACTGCTCGCTATAATGAATAGCGCGGGTCGCAAAGCCTTTATTTTTCATGATTTCTTCACTTTAACGGCAAAATACTCATTGCTAAAGGTAAAATTGAAAGTAGCAAGGCGATGGCTAACGGCTGCAAGTATTAGACATAAAGTATATTTTAATCCATAATTCGGCATGCCATATCAAAAATCAGACTCTTATATAGTAAGTTTTGATTACGAAGGAATATTAAGTGATAGAGATCCAAACCAGCATTATACAGCCCAACAGCAATGCGATATTCTTGAAGCCAATTATCAAAATTATACACCATTAAGCCTAGCTATTTTAAAGGCATTAGCACGGATGAAAGATAAAAGTTTTTCGGAAAAATTTTTAAGTTATGCAGATCATTATTTAGGCAGAAAATTTTTACCGAGTGAAAGTATTGGGCCCAAACAAAAATTAGGTGTGGCTTTTGGTAGCACGATAGGCAGTTGTGTTGGGATGAATTTAGTAACCATATCTACAATATTAAACACTGCCCCTAACTCTCATTTACCAGTTACGCATTTTATCGCGCCTATCATTGGGGGCGGAATAATCGGAGCTTGTTCAGGTACAGCATCCACCTATTTAACTTTAAGAATAATTGAAAAATCTTTAGCTACACTTAAAAATACTTATAATACATGGCGATTGTTAAAAGAAATTAAGCTATTTAAAAATCAAGAGTTCCAAGATCTTATTCAACAGGAGTTAACATATCCTGGAAGATACTTTGCTTATAATCTTTATAATCGCAAGCAGGTAGAGTATTTAAAACATGTTCTTAAAAAAATGCGCCATCTTTAGGCTTGTAAAGCTTGCACCGGCGCCTAAGTTTTGGAATGATCACCATCGCATGGCGGTCGTAGCTCAGCGGTAGAGCTCTCGGTTGTGGTCCGAGTGGTCGCGGGTTCGAGCCCCGTCGTCCGCCCCATGCACTTTAAATTCTTGCCTGCGCGAACCCGCTAATATTATATAGGCGTGCATGTGCACGCAGGGGTTCGAGCCCCGTCGTCCGCCCCATGCTTCACTTTTTACCCCTTTGAGGAACGCGATGCGCAGCTGGTTCAAAAAAATAATTGCTTTGGTCTGTGCGCTGGTCATCAGCCACGCCGCATTCGCAGCCCCGGAAAGCGCAAAAAAAATGTCTCTGCCAAACGATCCTGAAAACACCCTGGTGCTGACCCTAAAAGACGGCGATGTATTTATTAAATTGCGTCCGGATGTCGCGCCCAACCATGTCGCCCGTATTAAAGAATTGGTGCGCGAAGGTTTTTATAACGGCCAGGTTTTCCACCGCGTGATTGAAGGGTTTATGGCCCAAACCGGTGATCCAACCGGCACCGGCGCGGGCGGTTCCGGCAAAAAAATCAAAGCCGAATTTTCGAATGTCCCATTTGAACGGGGAACCGTGGGGATGGCCCGTTCAGCCAGCCCTGATAGTGCGGACAGCCAATTCTTTATCGATTTTGCGCCAGCCGGTTTCTTAAACGGTCAGTACACTGTGGTTGGCCAAGTTACCCAAGGTATGGAATTCGTGGATAAAATCAAACGCGGCGAACCGCCGGCCAATCCAGATAAAATTGTGAAGTTGCAAGTGTTGGCGGATGCTGAAAAAGCTGCCGCACCGGCGAAATAATTGATGCTATCCGATCATATGAACGAAGCCAAAGCCGCAGGCACCACCTGCGGCTTTGTTGCGATTGTGGGCCCGCCCAATGCAGGTAAATCGACGCTACTAAATGCGCTGCTCGGCACTAAACTAGCGATCGTCAGCAAAAAAGTGCAAACCACGCGTGCCGAACAACGCGGGATTTGGGTAGAAGATAAAGCGCAGGCGATTTTAATCGATACCCCTGGCCTGTTTACGCCAACGAAAAGATTAGACCGTGCGATGGTACGGGCCGCCACCGATGCCCTGCAATCCGCCGATGTCGTTATTTTGATGGCCGATGCACAGCGCGGCAAGTCGGACCCCAAAGTGTTGGCTGTCTTAGAACATTTTAAAAATTTAAAAACACCGGTTTGGTTAGTGCTTAACAAAGTAGATGCTTTAAAAGACCGGCGCATGCTGCTACCGCTCACGCAAATCTATCAAGCCGCTTATCCTTTCGCCGAAATTTTTATGCTCAGCGCGATGCATGGCGATGGCATGGAACCGCTTAAGAAAGCGATTTTAGCAAAGCTGCCAATTGGTCCCTGGCATTACCCCGCCGATCAACTGACCAATTGGTCGGAACGGCAATGGGTGGCAGAACTTACCCGCGAACAACTCTACCATAAATTGCAGGAAGAACTGCCCTATGCCGCCACCGTATTAACCGATGTATTTGAAGAATTTGACAATGGCGCAGTCAAAATTATGCAAACCGTTTATGTGCAGCGTTTAACGCAAAAACAAATTGTGGTCGGCAAAGGCGGCGGGCAAATCAAACTAATCCGCGAAGCTGCCCAAGCTGAAATCGAAGCCGCCCTCGGCCGCAAAGTGCACCTGTTTCTTTTCTGCAAAATCCACGAAAATTGGACTGAAGACCCCGAGCACTATGAGGAATGGGGCTTAAACCATAAGGCTTAACTGTCACCGTCACTCCCGCGCAGGCGGGAGTCTAGGAGTAATAATGCGCACAGCAAAGCTGGCACTTTACAAAGAAATGGATCACCGCCTGCGCGGGGATGACGCTTAATAAAACACTTGGTCTCTATAAATCTATATTCCATAATACCTTGATGGCCGATCCCTTCGCTGCCGAACCGCGTGTGAAATTGCAGCAAGGCGATTTGTTCGAATTGCATTTGGGCACTTATGAAGGCCCGTTGGATATGCTGCTCGAACTGGCGCGTACGCAAAAAGTTGACCTGGCGCAAATTTCCATTCTGCAACTGGCCGAACAATATTTAAAATTCATCGAAACCGCACGGGATTTACAGTTGGATCTCGCTGCTGATTATTTGGTGATGGCCGCCTGGTTGGTCTATCTAAAATCACGGTTGTTATTACCGAAGGATGAAAAAAAAGGTGATGAGCCATCGGCTGCCCAACTCGCCGATGCACTTGCCTGGCAACTCAAACGGTTGGAAGCGATGCAATTAAATGCCGAAGCGATTTGGCGTTTGCCGCAACTCGGCCAGCAACGTTTCCGCCGCGGCAACCCTGAAGGCTTCAGCATCAAAAACCGGCCGCAATTTACCGATACTTTGTATGATGTTCTGGCCGCTTACGGTTCTATCCAGCGCGCCCAGGAAAAACGTACTTATCAACCTTCGCAGCAATTTCAATTGGTCACCTTGGATGAAGCGCTTGAACGCATCGGCGCCATGTTTGACCGCGATGATTTGTGGCGCAGCCATGCCTGGGTCGATTTGCAACAATTACTGCAAGATTTCACTACGCAACACGCCGACCCTATTACCGTCCGCTCGGTCGTCGCCGCCTCATTCAGCGCGATCTTGGAAATGGTCAAGGCTGGCACTTTAGATCTTCAACAAGCTGAAAATTACGATCCCTTATATATCCGCGCCAAACCTCCAGCCGAATGGTTGCATTAACTAAATATTTAAGCTTGGGCCACGACGGCCAAATACAGGTGCCGCCCAGCTGGTCAAAGCAGATTTCCCACTGGCCGCCGCTATGCGCGGCGTAATGTTAACTATATTGCGCTTGGGCTGAACTACACTGGAAGAACCAGGCATATGAATCACCCCAGGTACGTTTATCTTAGGTGGTTTAGGCGTAGCTGCAGGTGCTGCTGCACTCGGCCACTGGGCTTTCGCACCGGCATGGCCATGGTTATCAACGATTTGGAAATAATTTCCGTCCGCATTGTAAACAATCTTTGAATTATCTTTGATGACGTATAAATGGCGTTGACCATTATTTTTGGTTTCAAGCACCACTTTTTGACCAGCAATATTAGCGAATTCAAGCTGATAACCTTTATAATTTTTAACCACATGCGGCTTTAAAGGGCGCTTAGCCCGAATGGCTAAAACCTTTTCAGGCGAAAAAACTGCGGCTTTAGCCACAGGCTTATTTAAAGCATTCAAATTATTTGAATTAACATTACCAGCCCCGCCGCAACCCGCTTGGGTCACACCAGCGAATAATAATGCAGCACCAGCAACAGCCACTTTGCCTGGATTTTTTCGCACCCAGCTTGCTTGCCATTTTTCCTCAATTTGAGCGGCCGCACTTTGTGCCTGTGCCGTTACGTGCTGAACGCTTTCAACCGCTTTAATCAAATAATTTTGCAAAATACCCATTTTAAGTCCCTACCTTCAATAGGCATATATTGCTATAAACTGCTGCATATTTGCAAGCCAAACAATAGTTGCAAACCCATTTGCGATCATCCGCTAGATGACAGGTTCATAAATTTTGCTTAAACAACAGTTATGCAAGCGCTGGCTTTTGACATTTCTTCTGCAGATGACGATCAGCAACAGCGATTGCATGTTCTGGAAGCACTGTTGTTTGCCGCGCCGAAACCATTAAGTTTACAGCAGCTGGCCGAACATTTTGGCGTAACGGCCGATGAAGTAAGCCCTTGGCTGGCCACTTTGCAGCAGCAATATGCGCAGCGCGGTGTGCGCGTGGTGGAACGCCCCCTGGGCTGGACCTTTGAAACCGCGCCTGAGTTGGCCAGCGCCTTAAATCTGGTGCGCGAAAAACCGGCCAAGCTTTCCCGCGCGGCGCTCGAAACGCTGGCGATCATTGCTTATCACCAACCGGTTACCCGCGCCGAAATTGAAGCCATTCGCGGCGTGGCGATCAGCAAGGGCACCTTGGATATTCTGTTAGAGACCGGCTGGATTAAACCAGGGCACCGCAAGGATATTCCTGGCCGCCCGCTCACCTGGCTGTGCACGCCTTTATTTCTCGATCATTTTGGGCTGACCAATCTTAAAGAATTGCCAGGCTTGGCCGATCTCAAAGCCGCTGGCCTGCTCGACCGGCAACCAGCCCTGCCTCTGCTACCAGATACTGAAGCTTCCGATAGCGGCGACAGCATCACGGCTGAGCCCAGTAATGACGAAGAAACCAGCTAAACGTTCTGTGCATTCGCACAAATAATGGCTACATCTATATTCGTGCCACTGGTTGCGACAAAAGAATACACACATGATGCGCCTGCTTTAATTCGCAAGGTTGCGGGTTATGATCCAGCCACCAATCCGGCCAAGCTGCAAGAAGCGTATGACTACGCCAAAGAAATGCATCAAACCCAGGCGCGCGCCAATGGGGAACCGTATTTTACGCATTTAGAAGCGGTGGCCGATATTCTGGCCGATATGCGGCTTGACTGGCAGTCGGTTGCCGTTGGCTTGTTGCACGATGTGTTGGAAGATACCACCGCCACGCCGGAAGAGATTGAAAAACGCTTTGGTCCCGATATTTTGCGGATGATTGACGGGGTTACCAAATTATCCCGTATTGCCCTGCCGGAAAAAGCCGGTGAGCAAGTCAAGCAAGCCGAAAACTTCCGTAAACTAGTGATCGCCATGTCGGAAGATATCCGCGTGTTGCTGGTGAAGCTGGCTGACCGATTGCATAATATGCGCACACTGCATTTTATTGAAAAGCCGGAAAAACGCCGCCGTATTGCGCGCGAAACGATGGAAATTTATGCCCCGCTCGCCGAACGGATTGGTGTTTCCAGTATCAAAGAAGAACTACAAGATTTATCCTTTATTCATCTGCACCCCGAAGTGCGGGAAAGCATCACCACGCGCCTGGCTTTCCTGAAACAAGAAGGCGATAATATCGTTCCGGAAGTAATAGCCGAGCTCAAACAGAAATTGGCTGAAGCAGGCTTGGAAAATGTCGATATTAAAGGCCGCGAAAAACGGCCTTATTCCATTTGGCGCAAAATGGAAAAATTGAATGTTGGATTTGAACAATTATCCGACATCATGGCGTTTCGCGTCATCGTCAAAGATGTGGAAGAATGTTACAAAGCGCTCGGGGTTATTCACGGGCAATACCGCAGTGTCCCCAATTTGTTTGATGATTATATCTCCAACCCTAAACCGAATGGTTATGCCTCCCTGCACACCACCGTGATTGGCCCGTTGCAGCGGCGCATTGAAATGCAAATCCGCACCCAGGATATGCATGATGTCGCCGAACGCGGCGTGGCAGCGCATTGGTCCTACAAACAAGGCAGCGGCAATGCGGATGGTAAACAATATCGCTGGCTGCGCGAATTGTTGGAAATTTTGGATAGTGCGCAAAAACCTGAAGAGTTTTTGGAACATACCAAATTGGAATTATTCCAAGACCAGGTATTTTGTTTCACGCCGAAGGGTGAATTGATTTCACTGCCGCGCGGTGCCACGCCAGTGGATTTTGCCTATGCTGTGCATTCGGATGTCGGCGATCATTGCGCGGGGGCCAAGGTGAATGGCCGCATTGTGCCGCTGAACCATCAGTTGGATAACGGCGATCAGCTCGAAATTATCACCGCTAAACGGCAAACGCCATCGCCGACCTGGGAACGCTTTGTCATTACCGGCAAAGCGCGTGCACATATTCGCCGCTTTATCCGCCTGCAGCAACGCGGTGAATATGCCCAGCTCGGCAAGGCCATGCTACAAAAAGTATACCAACAAGAAAATGCCGAATTTTCGGAAAAACAGGTGATTAGCGTTGTCAAAAAATTAAAGCGCGAAAATGAGGAAGATTTATATGCCGCCATTGGTGCCGGCTTAACCTCCGCCCGCGATGTGTTTTTTACCATCTTCCCCGGCTTGCAGCGCAGCCAGGCCGATACTGCCCGTGAAGCCGGCACTGTGCCGATCAAACGCAGCACAAAAGTCAGCGGTCAAGGCAGCGGCATCCCAATTGTTGGGCTGATCCCTGGCATGGCCGTGCATTATGCCAGATGTTGCCACCCCGTGGCAGGCGACCGCATTATCGGCATCATCACCACCGGTAAGGGGGTAACGGTGCACACCATCGATTGTGAAACCCTGGAAAGTTTTGCCGATGCGCCGGAACGCTGGCTGGATCTCACTTGGGATAATGCGCTAATTTCTCCAGAAAGTTTAAATGCCCGTATCACTGCGCAAATCAGCAATGAAACGGGATCGCTCAGCCAATACACCACCATCATCGCCAAGCAGGAAGGCAATATCACCAATATCAAAGTCACCAACCGCACACCGGATGTGATGGAACTGCTGACCGATATCCGCGTGAATAACCGCGACCACCTCGCCAACATCCTCACCGCCCTCCGCTCCAGCAAAGCGGTTTACCATGCCGACCGCATGAAGGGGCGCTAAATTTTACGGTAAACAATAACTTCTTTGCTCAATCCTTTGGGGACTGTTGTCCGCTCGATTGGTTCCCAGCTGGCTGGTAAGGGAAAGGTGTTGGAAATAATTAAAGCGCCACTTTTGGCTTCCTTGGCTAATTTATCCGCCATGATGGGCATCACCACATCGCCGAGATAAAATAAGATGATATCGCCATCGCTAATATCATATTGCCAAAAATCTTTTTTCAAAAAACGTACATTTTTTCGCGCGCCAAGCTTGCTGCGTAAAACCGCAAAAAACCAAAATGGCAAGCCCAGTTCGATACCAATCACTTCAAGCTGAGGGAAATTTTTGCCAATGGCTAAACATAGGCCTCCAGTGCCTGAGCCCAAATCATAAACTTTAATGGGCTTAGCCTGGTTTAATTGCACTTCAGCGGCAATCCGCACCATAATTATTTTTTGGGCCGCTGCCGAAGAATTAACCAGGGGGATTTTAGTCCGAAAAGTATAATAAATGTAAATCAACACAAAAACGCTATACATTTCCATCAGATGGAATTGTTCAATAAATCTTGCTAAATTACTCATCTGCCGCCTGGTGATTCATAATTTTAAACAAGAATATAAAGCTGTGGGAAAAATATTTAAATTCGCGTGGTTAATACTGTTAATCTGTTAATTTGGATTATTAAATTTTATGTATATCCATTGATTTCCCACCTGTTTGCGCCCAATATCATAACTAGCAATGGATACTTCGCAACTCGTTGAACTGGTTATTTTGGCCGCAATCGCCGGCTTTTTAATGTATCGCTTATCGCGCGCTTTGGGCGAACGCAATGGCAATGAACCCCGATTAGGCCAAAATCCGTTGGAAGCCGAAACATTGCGCCGGCAGGCCAGCGAAATTGCCAAGGAAATCAAACGCCAAACCGGCCAGACCGTGCAATCCGTAACCGTGACCCCTGTGCCAAAAGCCGCGCCGGTGAATAGCGATGAACCGCTTTCGATTAACCAGGGTCTGCAGCAAATTCAACAATACGACCCCACCTTTAATGAACGTGGTTTTTTAAATGGGGCGCGGGCAGCGTTTGAATTGATCATCAAAGCCTATGCCCGCGGCGATGTTGAAGCATTAAAGCCGTTATTGAGCAGCGATCTATTCGAAAAATTTAAAACCGATATCCAAGCGCGTGCCAATAAAAATTACCATATGGAAACCATTATTCATCAATTGCGCGATGTGGAAATTAATAGTGCGCGTATGAAAGAATTTAATGCCGAAATTATTCTGCAATTCACCTCCGATCAAACTAGTTATGTGGTCGATAGCAGTGATGAAGTAGTGGCCGGTAACCGCAATGACATTGAAGAAGTGGTCGATATCTGGACCTTTCGCCGCGATACCCGCGCCCGTGATTTAAACTGGGTTTTGGTTGCTGCCAGCGATGTGTAAACAATGATAACCCCTTGCTCCCCCAGTGAATACGCGGCATAAATAGCATTAGATGTTTACTTGGGGCCGGCAGACAAACGCAGATATTCAGGTCCCGCCACCGGCTAATTTATCGACAATTGCTGAAAGTATACCAACCCCCGCTGATGATATTTTAGCCGCCTTTAACGCGCTGCAAACGCCCTTACAGCAACTGCGCCAGCAATTAGATGCATATGTTCTAGGCCAAGCCAATGCGGTGCAATTATTATTAATCACGCTGTTGTCCGGCGGACATGCCTTGCTGGTAGGCGTGCCAGGGGTGGCTAAAACCCGCTTGGCCTTTGGGCTGAGCCAATTATTAGGGCTTAGCAATAAACGTGTGCAAGCCACGCCTGATTTGTTACCAGGCGATATTCTCGGCGGTGAAATTTTAGATATTAACCCCGATGGCACACGCGCGTTCCGCTTTATTGAAGGGCCTGTTTTCAGTCAATTACTATTGGTGGATGAAATTAACCGCGCCAATCCGCGCACCCAGGCCGCCTTGCTGCAAGCCATGCAGGAAGGGCAAGTGACCGTTAACGGCGTGGATTATCCCCTGCCCCAACCCTTCACCGTTTTGGCTACACAAAACCCATTGGAATATGAAGGTACTTATCCGCTGCCCGAAGCGCAATTGGACCGTTTTTTAATGCAAATTGATGTGCCGCTGCCTGGCCGGCAAGCCGAACGGCAAATGCTGGTGCTCACCACCGGTACCGCGGAAGCGCCGCTGGAAAACCATTTAACCGCGCTGCAATTGCAGGGCGCCCAAAACATTTTGCGCCAATTGCCTTATGGCACCGCATTTTTGGATGTCCTGCTCGATATTGTGCGGGCCTTGCGCCCCACGCAAACCGAATTCAGCGAAGTGGAACGCTATGTACAATGGGGCCCTGGCCCGCGCGCCGGCCAAGCCTTGCTGCAAGCCGCGCGTGCGCGCGCGATGTTGGAAGGGCGCATTGCGCCGGATCTTAGCGATTTGCGCGCCATTGCTGTCCCCGTGTTGCAGCACCGCATGGCGCTTACTCCCACTGCCCGGGTGGATGGGATGGATGTTAAACAAGTTATTGACGTGGTATGTCAACAGCTGCTGCCATAAAAATTAATACCCTTAAACCAGAACTGCAGGCGGCCCAACTGGCCCAGGAATTATGGCCGGCTGGCCGCTTAGTATTGCAGCGCACCACCCGTTGGCGCTTGGGCGAAACGCCGCGCCGCCATGGCGGTATCGGCGATAATTTTTGGCAATGGCGGCAATATCAACCTGGCGATCCGTTACGGGCGATTGATTGGCGGCGCAGTGCCCGCAATGAACCCGCGCAGGCGCAAGCGCCATGGCTGCGGGAGCGCGAACATGAAGAAAGCGCAACTTTATTTCTCTGGGCCGATGGGTCACCATCCATGCGCTATCACAGCCAAACGCAATTACCGCGCAAACAGATTTATGCCCAAACAATCACCCACACCCTGCAACAATTAGGCAAACGCAGCGGCCTGCGTGCCATGCAGGTAACGGGCACCAATTTTACTACTGCGCAACTACCCAAAAAGCCTGGTGCAATCGTTATCTGCAGTGATTTTATGGCTGGCACGCCGCAGTGGCAGCAACCCCTGAACCAACTGGCCGATCAGGGCTGGCATGGCATTTTGGTGCCAATCTTGGATCCGGCCGAACGCGCCTGGGAATTTACCGGTCGGTTGGATATCCATGAAATTGGCAGCGCAGAACACACCGTTTTTGACCATGCCGGTATATTGCTGGCCGATTATCAACAGCGGATTGATGCGCATTTATTGGCCATCGAACAATTGGCCCGCCAGCTTCATTGGCAATATCATTTATGTATCAGCAACAATCATATGGCGCGTGATATTCTTCATCTGGTGCAGCAGTTGAACCATGTGGGATAGTTTTAGCTTTGCCGCGCCTTGGGCCTTTGCAGCGCTCTTGGCCTTGCCATTATTGTGGTGGCTGCTGCGGTTGACCCCGCCGCGCCCGAAACGCGTTTTATTCGGCGCTTTCCCATTATTAAAAAATTTACAAACCACGCAGCAAATCACCGCGCGCGCCCCGTGGTGGCTGTGGCTGCTGCGTTTAATTTTAGCGGCCACCATCATCACCGCTGCCGCCCATTTGCAATACAATGCCCCAACGGATCAGGCCGATGCAGATAATACCGCATTAATTTTAGTGACGGATAACAGCGCGGCCGCCGCGGCCAATTGGCCCTGGTTGCAAAGTCAGACCCAGCGTGTGTTGGCAGATGCCGCCCAAAATAACCGCGCGGTTTTATGGCTTACCACGACCGGAAAAAATAAATACGGTTTGCAATTGGCCAGCACCGTCGCCGCGCAAATTGCCACCGCCCAGCCCTCTCCCTGGCCAGCCAATTTAACTGAGCTTACTGATCAATTAGCCAATAATGCTATTGCCCCCGATGCTGAAATTATCTGGCTGAACAGCGGCGCCTATCCAGATTTTCCCAGCGAATTAACGGATGCTTTGGCCAATTACAGCAAATTGACTGTATTACAAGCACCCGCCCAATTGGCCTGGCTTAGCAATTGGCAAAACCACGCGGTAACCGTTGAACGCTTTAATCAAAATCCGCAAGCTGGCCAATTAAACTGGCTGGATGCCCAAGGTCATTTGCTCAGCAGTCAAAGCTTTGATTGGCCCGCCGCGCAAACCCGTTTAACCATACCGGCGAATTTTCCCGCCGATAAATCCCACCTTATTCATGCTGTGCAACTGGCCGGTCAATCGCATGCCGGCGCAATGTGGTTGCTGGACCCGCCAGGCCTGCCGCCAAGCGGCATTGTGAAACCCAGCGCCACGCATTACAGCACACCACTGCTAAACCCAATTTATTATTTGAATAACGCCTTACAAACTTTAGGTGCCAAACCGCAAATTGATGAATTGGCTGTGCTGCTGAACCAACACCTGCCAATCATTATGCTGCCAGATATTGTTTTAGATGCAACCCAGCAAAATGCCGTCCACACCTATATCGCACAGGGCGGCTTGCTTATCCGTTGGCTGGGACCAGCCACCCTGCCTGCGCTGGATGATACCCTTTATCCCATTCCGTTTTTACGGCAATTACGCAACAGCAATAGTTTAACCGAACATGCTGACATCTTAACTGCGCAAGCCTGGCCAGCCCATAGCGCATTGCAAGCCGTGCCATTGCCTGGTGATTTAACATTTGCCAAGGTTATGGATTTGCTACCTGCCAATCCCAATGTGACTGTCTTGGGCAGCCTGCAAAATCAAACCCCGTGGCTCGCCAGCCAGAAAATCGGCAAAGGGCAATTAATCGCCATTTACACCAGTGCCACACCAGAATGGTCAAATTTACCCATTACCCCTTTAATGCCAAACCTTATAGCCGCGTTATTGCAACAAGCGGATATTGATCAAATAACCACAGAACCTATTAACCGCAGCGATTTTGTGATGCAGCAAATGGTGAATGCGTTTGGGCAAATCGTCAAACCAACCTCGCCTGCGCTCATTTTAAATAACGATACCAACATTATCACACCCGCCACGCCACCTGGCAAATATCAAAATAATACTGCAACGCGTTTTTTAAATTTAGGCGCGAATTGGCAGGGTTTAATGCCTTTCGATCATTGGCCGGCCAACACCCAATTTGACTATCGCACCACGCCACCAGCCAGCCAGGATTACAGCGGGTATTTATGGCTGGCTGCCCTTTGCTTATTGCTAATTGATAGTTATGTGACATTGTCGATGCGTGGTTTATTGCCCCGCTGGCCTCACGGTAAAAGCCTGGCCGCCCTGGGCCTGTTACTAATATTATGGGCACCCCAGGCGCATGCCGCCGACGAAATGGGGTTGGGATATCTGGGTCCACCGCAGCAACCTCTGCAACAAGCATTAACAACTTTGCAGCAAAATTTAAATACCCGAACAACCGCCACATTTTCGGCACCCATAGCGGTTGAACCAAACACTGCCGATCTGGCACTTTTTCCAGTGTTGTTTTGGCAACCCACAACTTCAGCACTTGCCCCCAATGCGGCACCAGCCATGCAAAATTATCTTAGCAAGGGCGGTATGTTGGTAATATTTGCCGGCGATGACGCACAAAACTTGGCAACCATCACCAAAAATTTACAATTACCAGCATTGCAAACCTTACCTGCCAACCATGTGTTATGGCATAGCTTTTACCTGCTGCAAGCGGGCGCTTGGCTAACGCAACCCATTTGGCTCGATCAAATCGCCGTCAATCACGAAAGCCAGATCGCCAGCGTCATAATTCTGCCTGCCGACTTATTAGATAAAATGGCAGACCCCGCGAATACAGACCGTGAAACGGCAGTGCGCTTATTCATTAATGTGATGATTTATGCCTTAACCGGCGATTACAAATCTGATCAAGTGCATCTACCCTATATTTTGGAACGGTTGGGTCAAACGCCATTTGCAAAATAATTGTTGTGCAAAAACCACATCTTGCCCTTACCTTTTAACAAAGATTTATGAGATAATCATTAAATGCCCATAAAGATTCGTCGCCTTTTTGGTTCATTCCAAGCATTCTTATTGCTGCTTTTAGTAGTCTGCCTATTGGCCGCTCCGGCTGAAGCCGCCAAGCGCCGTCATGTGGCCGCCCGCGCGCCCGTGCAGCCTTGGTGGCAATCTGCCCGCTATGCCGGTTTGGTGATTAATGCCGATACCGGCGATGTTTTATATTCGGTCAACGCCAATGCGCGCTTGCACCCCGCCTCGCTTACTAAAATGATGACCCTTTACGTGGTCTTTGGTGCCCTGGATTCCGGCCAGTGGGATAAGGATACGCTGCTCACCGTCTCCGCCCATGGGGCTGCTGCTTCACCCACCAAACTGAATTTGCGCGCTGGCGATCAGATCCGCGTGGAAGATGCAATTAAAGGGCTAGTTACCTGCTCCGCCAATGATGCGGCGATTACCTTGGCCGAGAATTTTGGCGGCAGTGAAGATAATTTTGCCCGGATTATGACCCAAACAGCAGCCAAATTAGGCATGAATGGTTCTGAATTTCATAACGCCTCGGGCTTGCCCAACCCCAATCAATATTCCACAGCGCGCGATATGGCGACCCTGGCGCTGGCGCTGCAAAAACATTACCCGCAATATTACACCTATTTTGCGACCCCCAGTTTCACTTATCGCGGCGTTAATTATAACAACCATAACCATCTCATGGAACGGTATGAGGGCATGGACGGCATTAAAACCGGCTATGTGAATGCCAGCGGGTTTAACCTGGTTTCATCGGTGCGGCGGGATGGCATTCGCCTGGTGGGTGTCGTCTTCGGCGGCAGTTCGGCGGCTAGCCGCGACCAGCATATGGCCAGTTTATTAGATGCTTCCTTCATCAAAGCCAATGGCGGCCATGCCGATGCGCCAGTTTATGCCCAGGCTCCGGCCAGCATTCAACCGGAAGCACGGCCCGCAGTTTATGCCACCGAAGGGGTAACCGATGAAAAAGTTCAAACCGATACCACGCAGACCGCATTGGCTGAACCCAAAACCTATCCCACCAAAACGATAACAACTAGGGTGGTAAGCAAACCCACTTTGGCCAAAAAAATTGAAGCGGTCCAAGTGAAAACCGGTAAAAGCAGCAGTTGGCGCATTCAACTCGGCGCGTATAAAACCAAAAAAGACGGGCAAGCCGCCTTGATCACTGCTCAAAAAAAATGGCCAGATTTAAAAGATAACAAGCCATTTTTGGCCAGCAGCAAAACCAAACACGGCACCGTTTATAAAGTGCAGTTTACCGGTTTAAGTCAAAGCGATGCCGCGACAACTTGTGCCAGCGTTAAAAAAGCTGGTCAAAACTGTTATAGCCTGCCACCGGCTTAAACTAAGCTACTAAAACTGGATTATTTGTTTTGCCGTTACCGGTTTGCATAGCCGCACGCATGCTGACAATAATACCACTAATGCCTTTTGCCCGATAATTATCATTGATTGTTTCAGTCATATAAAAGCCATCTTCTCCAGCAATTGTTTTATCGAATTGGCGGGCCAAATGCTGGGCACAGCGCCGCAATTTGCGCAAATCCGCTTCATGACCTGGCGTGTGATTGGAATAAGATGGCGGCGTTTTATTCCCTTCAATCACACATTGCGCCAATTGTTGCAGCAAACATTCATCAGCATTCTGATTATCGCGTTTAACTTCTTGCCATTTAAATTGCTGGTTCAAACGCGCCAGCCAATGGCGCATGGGTTTGACCATCTGACGCTTAATGGTTTCTTCACCATCCACCCGTTCAAATAAACCCTGTAATTCACGGGCGCTAACTTTGGCCCCCCAGCGCTGGCCGAGCATGGTTTCACATACAATGCTTTGCGTTTGCTTAAATTCCTGCTCCAGCCAGCACATTTGCACTAACCAGCCATTCAAGCGGCCCGCTTCGCCGGTACTATCCAAACCCAGTTTTTCTAAAATCGGGCCGATTTCTTTCTGATAATCAAATTGCTCCCGCTCGCCGCGCGCCAGCGAGGCCTGGAACGCCTCATCAAATACTTCCGCATAAGCCAGCGCCGTGGCAGGGTCTGGTTTCTGTAACGCCACTTTTTTATGGGTGACCGTATTTTCCGCATCCACCACAGGCAACTCGAGAAAAAACCAGGATTCATCAAAATCCGCCCGCGCCAAACACAGCATCGCACGTTGTAACATTTCCCTCATTAATGGCGATTGATCCATCAATTGATTGCGTTCAGCCAGTGGAATTTGGCGCAGTGCCCGCAGGCTTAACCAACCATTGATCTCCAATCCTGGCAATTCGACCGCGAATTGGTTAGTGATAGCCCGCGTATCAGTCAGCTTTAAAGTATGAACATCTTTAAGATCTAATTCCTCACCATTATCCCCCAATAACTTTGGCCGCTTATCCGGCCGCGCGCCGGTATTGAGAACAGTGGCGGCGGCCGATGGAATAACGGCGACACTTAATTCGTCCAAGGTCGGTCCACGAAAGTGATGGAAGTAGGCAATGCAGGGCGCGAGCAAATTACGGGCTTTTTCATTGGCTTCATATTCCTGGCGGCATTCTTGAATTTCCCCTTGGGGTAATTCATTTTTTAAAAAACTGGAAAAGTTGATACGCATGGCCACCATGCGCTCGAGAAAACGTGCAGCGCTGGTTGGATTACCCATTTCGGATTCGATTTGGCGGTTTTGAATGGTCAGCGCAAATTCATGCCCGAGGCATTTTACAAAATCACTAATTTCTTTGCCTGTTTTAGCAGCATAGCCAACCAAATTACGCGCCAAGTGAAATGGATACATACTTAAATCACCACCACCGCGGTAAATATCATCCGAACCACCATCCATAATATCGACTGTAAAACCCTGCTGCTGACATAAGGTTTGAATTTTATTGATGACATTTAAAGGGGTTAAATGTTGATCGAAAATTACAGCTGGCCCGTCTTGCCGCTGCGTGTCAGACAAAGCAATCATCATTAAAATGCGGCCGCCGTGTTTTTTAACAAACCCGCGATAATGCGGATTGGCCAGTAGCGATTGAAACATGCCTGGCATATTTTCCAAATCAGCCCGGGACTCGCATAACGGACGGATATTGATTTTATCTTCCACACCCATCAGGCGCAGCAGCACCATTAATTCCAACACATCGCTGGCATTATCGGTATTGGAAATAATGTAATCGCAAAAGGCATCGGGATTATCACGCACCAATTCCAGTGATTTAATCGTATCGTATAACGGACCCTTTTTCTCAGCTAGTTTGGCCAAAATCCGGCTTTGTTCGGCTGCCAGATCTGCCTTACTTAATTTGCCCAAGCGGTCGAGCGTTTCGCTTAGCGCTGCTAATTTTTTTTCTTCATCCTCAATTTCGGCATATTCGGGCATTAGCAGCGTGACACCTTGGGCATGAATACCCGCTTCTTGCCGCGGTTGAAATTTGCCCAAATTCCAACCGAATAAGCGGGCCCGTTGCTCCAAATCTCGAATGGCATCCAACGGCTCACCATTTTCATGCAATTTTAAATCGGTCAAGCGGTGGCGAAATTTGATTAAATCCGCATCCTGCGCATAGGCAAAAACACCGTTTCTAAAATCTTTAATCAACGCGTCAATCATCCCTTTATGCACTGCTTGCGCACGAATATTTTCAAGCTCCCGCACATATAATTCACCGATGAACCGGTGGCTTTCAGCCATGCAACTGGCTGACACATCAGCCGTGATAGCCGGATTACCATCGCGGTCCACCCCCGCCCAAAAACGCGGCAAAATACCGTGCATATGGCGTGAGGCAATATCCCGCAAACTGCCATAATCGCGTTCTGGATAACGGTCAGCCAGCACATCTAGCGTGTTATCAACTTCACGCAACAAACCCGGCATCACCTGAAAAATTTGTTCAGCATGGCATAAAATTAACGCGAATTCTTCCGCCGGCGTTTTCTTGGCTAAATCGGTTGGCGATATATTTAATAAAGCTTTCAACAACTCACCACTTTGGTCGCGATCGCCTTTTTGCAACGCTTCCGCCAACCGCTGCCGGATATTCACATATTCTGGCGGTAAATACTGGGTCGGATGCGCCGTTAATGATAACGCAATGGCCGATAGCAAAACACCCTGTAATTCTTCTTTTGTGGCCCCGTTTTGGGCGGCGCGTTGCAACGCACCTTTAATGGTTTGCCCAGGATAGTCTTCGGAAGCCTGCCGTTCCTGAATGGCATTACGATGAGCTTTGCCCATCACCTGCTGCGTGCAAAATTCCCAGACTAGCCAGATTTCACCGGCACGTTTCTTTTGCGCAGTCGACAACGCCTCGTAATAGTGATCCAGTAAATCAATTGGGGCATTTTGCAATTTTTTTATTAAATCGAATAGATCGCGGTCGCTTAACGTTTCCGTTGCCGCACTACCATGATGTGCCAATGAATAGCGAAACCAGTCGCCAATCGCGGCTTGCGCTGCTTGCGGTGTGGTAACCCGTGCTAAAAAATCTTGTTTCATTGATTTACTCGCTATGATTTAAAATCTGCGATGATAAGGCATGAATTGGGCGAATAATGCAAGCATCAAAATGCTTTCAGACTGGGAAATAACGCTCTAAATACCCATATTAAATTATCTGCCAAAAATGCAGAAAAACATGGGCATAGCTGGCTAAATTACATATAGTTGGCCTTTAGGAAGCATTCAAAAATTATGGCAAACCCTGCGCTGCAAATGACCGATCCCAACGAAAATCTCTCGCTCAATGTCGAAACGAACAGTGCGTCTGAAAACGAGCGTAAAGGCGCAGCGGCTGAAGGGTATACTTCTGACTCCATCAAAGTTTTAAAAGGCTTAGAAGCCGTTCGCAAACGCCCGGGCATGTATATCGGCGATACCGATGACGGGTCGGGCCTGCACCACATGGTGTATGAGGTGGTCGATAACGCGATTGATGAAACCCTGGCGGGTTACTGCGACCGCGTGGTGGTGCAATTAAATGAAAACGGTTCCTGCACCGTGCGCGATAATGGCCGCGGCATCCCGACCGATATTCATGCGGGCGAAGGTATTTCCGCCGCCGAAGTGATTATGACACAGCTGCATGCCGGCGGTAAGTTCGACCAGAATAGTTACAAAGTTTCCGGCGGTTTGCATGGGGTCGGCGTGTCGGTGGTCAACGCCCTTTCCACCACGCTTGATTTGCGCATTTGGCGCGCCGGTCAAGAATGGCATATGCAATTCAGTCACGGGGATGCCGTTTCCCCGTTGAAGATTGTTGGCGAAACGCCGGACCGCACGGGCACAGAAATCACCTTCTTGCCCTCCCCCGAAACTTTTACCAAAACGGAATTTAGTTTTAATACGCTCGAACACCGTTTGCGCGAATTGGCTTTTTTAAATTCTGGTGTGCATATCGAATTAATTGATGCGCGGGTTACTCCGCCAAGATCCGATATCCTGCATTATGAAGGCGGCTTGCAGGCTTATGTTGAATATCTCGATAAAGCCAAAAATGCGCTGCATGCCCCGCCGATTGTTTTGCGCGGCGAAGGGGCTGGTATCAGCGTGGAATGCGCGTTGGAATGGACCGATAGTTACCACGAAACCTGTTTGTGTTTCACCAACAACATTCCGCAGCGCGATGGCGGTACGCATTTAACCGGTTTTCGTGCTGCGCTAACCCGCGCGATTAACAAATATGCCGAAGATAGCGGCCTGGCCAAAAAAGAAAAACTGGAAATTAACGGCGATGATATGCGCGAAGGGTTAACCGCGCTGATTTCCGTGAAAGTGCCAGACCCCAAATTCTCTTCGCAAACCAAAGACAAATTGGTGTCATCCGAAGTGCGGCCGGTCGTTGAAAACGCCGTCAGTGATGCTTTAAGCACTTGGCTGGGCGAACACCCACAAGAAGCCAAAAAAATCATCGCCAAAATCTATGAAGCCGCCGCCGCCCGCGAAGCCGCCCGCAAAGCGCGTGAGCAAACGCGCCGCAAATCCGGTTTCGAAATTACCAATCTGCCTGGCAAACTGGCCGATTGCCAAGAGCGTGATCCATCTAAATGCGAAGTATTTATTGTTGAGGGGGATTCGGCCGGTGGTTCGGCCAAACAAGGGCGCGACCGTAAAATTCAGGCGATCCTGCCCTTACGCGGAAAAATCCTCAACGTCGAACGCGCCCGTTTTGATAAAGTGCTGGCCAATGGCGAAATCGGCTCACTGATCAACGCGCTCGGCACGTCCATTGGTAAAGATGGTTTTAATGTTGAAAAACTCCGCTACCACAAAATCGTGATTATGACGGATGCGGATGTGGATGGTGCGCATATCCGCACACTGCTCCTTACCTTTTTCTTCCGGCACATGCCGCAGCTGATTGAAAATGGCCATTTGTATATTGCCCAGCCGCCGCTCTACGGCATTCGCAAAGGCCAAACCATCACTTACATGAAAGATGAACGCGCACTGGAAGCGCAATTGCTGCAAATCGGCATTCAAGGGGCGACCCTTGCTTTCGGCCCGCGCAGCATTAGCGGCGATGAATGGACTAAATATTTGGAACGCTTACAGCAAGTCACAGCTGCCGCCTCCCCGCTGCAACGCGCAGTGGGGCAACCAGATATTTTAGAACAAACCGCCTTGCTCGGCTTGTTGGGTAACACTACTCCCGCGACTGAAACACAATTAACGCAACTTGCTGCACAGTTAAATGCCTGTGGCAATGGCACGGCCGATCAAACTGGTTGGCAAGCCGAAAATAATGAGACAGGCCTACGCATCTGGCGGGACGGCCAGGGCTTTGAAGAAAGCTATGAATTGCCCAATACCTTGCGCGCGGGGAATGATGCCCGCAAATTGGCTGAACTGGTGCTGTCTTTTGCCAATGAATACGCCGCTAATGGTGCTGCGCGCGGTGCGCAACTGAGCTGGAACGATAAAAACGCTCAGAATGTGGCCGGACCGATCAGCCTATTACGTGCGCTTGGCACGCAAGGCCGCAAAGGCCTATACATTCAGCGCTATAAGGGTCTGGGCGAAATGAATGCCGACCAATTATGGGAAACCACCTTGAACCCGGATGTCCGCACGTTATTGCGCGTGAAAGTTGATCACCTTGATTCCTGCGAAGAGGTATTTACCACATTGATGGGCGACATCGTCGAACCCCGCCGCAACTTCATCCAGGAAAATGCTCTTTATGCAGAAAATGTGGATGTTTAATTTTAGCAAATGCGGACCCCTATCAAACGAAAACTTTTGGATATTGAACAGCAGCACAATATCCAAATTTTGTTAGCAGTTGAATCCGGCAGCCGTGCCTGGGGTTTTGAATCGGTAAATAGTGATTGGGATGTGCGGTTTATTTATGTGCATGCACCAGAATGGTATTTGCGCATCCAACCCCAACGCAATGTTATTGAATATCCGATTGAATCAACTGCGCATGGCGAGCTTGATATCAATGGCTGGGAATTAAGAAAAAGCTTACAACTTATGCAAAAAAGCAATCCAACCTTGTTGGAATGGTTGGACTCGCCCTTGGTTTATCAAGAAGCAACCGACTGCATGCAGGAGTACCGCCAACTTGCCAAAGGGTTTTTTAATCCGCATGATTGTTTCCATCACTATTTACATATGGCGCTAAATCAATATCGGGAATTGATCGGTAAAGATCAGGTTAAGCTAAAAAAGTATCTTTACATGCTGCGGCCAATTTTGGCTTGCCTTTGGCTTGAGCGCAATTACGGACCCGTACCCATGCGTTTCCAAACGTTGCTGGAAAGTATTATTGAAACAAGCGAATTACGTAGAGCCATCGATCAATTAATTACTGATAAAAAGCAAGGCACCGAACTTGGCTTAGGTCTCCCAATAACCATTATTGATAATTTTTTGACCGAAGCGGTTAACCGTTTAAAGGAAGTTGAGATCTTATCTCCCCAACTTCCACTGCCAATTTTACAGCAAGCAGATAAATACTTTTTTAATACCGTTATGAATTTACCAATTGGTTGAGACCGGTGGTGCGCCAGGATAGGTGGTGATATCCGGTGTAGTTGCGGGGCCAACGCTATGTGGCTGCATTACGGCATTTGGTGCTTGGTACGCATGACCATGCGGTACCTGGGCCGGTCGCGTATTGTCGTTTTCCGCATCATCCGGCTGATGGACCCGCGCCATAATCGTATAGAAAGTTGGCACCACAAATAGGGTGAATAATGTGCCCACGCTCATCCCGCCGACCAAAACCCAGCCGATTGATTGGCGCGCTTCGGCACCGGCACCACCGGCAAATGCCAACGGCACCGCGCCTAGCACCATCGCAAAGGTGGTCATCAAAATGGGGCGCAGGCGAATGCTGGCGGATTCAATCACCGCCATGCGCTTTGCTTTACCTTGCATCTGTAATTGATTGGCGAATTCCACAATCATAATCCCGTGTTTGGTAATCAAACCGATCAAGGCGACCAGACCAATCTGGCTATATACATTAATGGAACCGCCAGTGAATTTAAGCGCGGTTAAGGCGCCGCCAATGGCCAGCGGCACCGATAGCAAAATCACCAAAGGATCGACAAAACTTTCAAACTGCGCGGCCAACACCAAATAGATAAATAGCAAAGCGAGCATGAAGATAAACGCCAAACTGCCGGATGCCTCTTTAAATTCGCGCGAGACCCCGCCGTAATCAATTGATAAACCAGGATCCACTTCGCGCGTCACTTTGGCCATAAATTGCAAGGCTTCCCCTAAAGGATATGTCGGTGCCAAATTGGCTTGAATGGTCACCGCGCGCAATTTGTTGAAGTGGTTCAACTCGCGCGGCGCGACCCCTTCGCGGTAATTCAATAAATCCACCAGCTTCACCAATTCGCCGGTATTGGAATGCACATAAACATTGGTCAGATCTTGCGGGTTGCGGCGGTCTTCATCTGACAGGCGCACCAACACATCATATTGTTCGCTGTTTTGTTTAAAGCGCTGCACTTTGCGCTGACCGAATAGCGTTTCCAATGTGCGACCAACAGTTTCCACGGAAATGCCATTTTGCGCCAATTTCTCGCGCGCAAAGCTGACCTTTAATTCTGGTTTGTTCAGTTTCAAATCTGTATCCGGCACAATGATCGCTTTGTTAGCGGCGACCTTGGCCAAAATTTGATCGATCTTCGCATTCAACGTTTCATAAGTATCGCTGGTGCTTTGAATCACGAATTCTACCGGTCGCGCAATCGCATCCTGCCCCAATGGCGGCGGTGAGGTGGGAAAGTTGAGCGTGCCGGTAATGCCCATAAATTTCGGGCCGAGTTCAGCCAAAATTGCTTTCACATTACGCGGCCGCACATCCCAATCTTTCAAACCGGCGAACGTGATCGATTGCGTCACATAAGGAAAACCGACCGCGATGAAGTTCCAGGAATATTCTGGCAGTGCCTGGATCATCGCTTCCATTTGTTTGGCGTAACGATCGGAATAATCAATGGTTGAACCTTCTGGCGCAATCCCAATACCCAAGATAACACCGCGATCTTCAGTCGGCGCTAATTCATTGGGCAAGGTGGTGAATACAAACGCGGCCACGCCGAATAAACACAGCGCGACAATCACCACAATCCCGCGCTGCCCCAACACTTTGCGCAAACCAATTTTATAATTCACTTCAACCCAGCGTAATTTATGTTCAATCCATTTCGACCAACCGGCTTGGTGATCTTCATGCTTCAGCAACCGCGCGCACATAGTTGGCGTTAAGGTCAGCGCCGTTATCCCAGAGATGATAACCGCGCCAGCCAAAGCCAGCGCAAATTCAATGAATAATTTACCGGTGCGCCCTGGTGTAAAGGCCATGGGCGCAAACACTGCCGCCAAAGTGACAGTCATTGCAATTACCGCAAAACTAATTTCCCGCATGCCGAGCAGCGCAGCTTGCATCGGTTTCATGCCCTCTTCGATATGCCGGTAAATATTTTCCAGCACGACGATTGCATCATCCACCACCAAGCCGATCGCAATCACCAAGGCGAGCAGCGTGAGCGTATTGATGGAAAAGCCCATCATATACATCATCGCCATTGTGCCGATCAGGGAAACCGGAATGGCAATCAGCGGAATAATCGTGGCGCGGAATGAACGTAAGAATAGGAAGATAACCAGCACCACCAAAATTGTTGCTTCAAAAATGGTGTGAAATACCGCTTTGATTGACCGGTCGATAAAGATCGAACTGTCGTAAGCGACCGCTAATTTCACATCTTTGGGTAAAATCTTTTCCAGTTCCGGCAAGACTTTGCGTACCGCTTCGGAAATTTGCAGCGGGTTGGCAACGGATTGTTTAACGACACCTAAGGCAACCGATGCTTGTTTATTGTAGCGGGCAATTTGCCGCTCTTCCGCCGGACCAATAAAGATATTGGCCACTTCGCCCAGGCGCACCAAATGCCCATTGGCCGCGGTTTTAATGATCACATTTTGGAATTCTGCGGGCGTGTTTAAATCGGTTTGCGCCAAAACAGTAAATTCGCGTTCAGCGCTTTGAATGCGGCCGGCGGGAATTTCTACGTTTTGGGTACGCAGCGCATCTTCCACATCCTGCACCGTTAAATTATATGCCGCCAATTTGCTGGTATTCACATCTACCCGCATCGCATATTGCCGGTTCGCAAACAAAATCACATCCGCCACCCCTGGCAAAGTTTGTAGGCGGTCCTGCACAATTCGGTCCGCCAAGTCCGACACTTGTAAAGCCGAGCGGGTATCAGATGAGAGCGCGAGCCAAATAATCGGCTGCGCATCCGCTTCGGTTTTGGCAATGATTGGTTCTTCCACTGCTTCAGGCAGCAAATCTCGCGCGCGGCCCACACGGTCGCGCACATCGGCGGCAGCACTATCGGCATTGCGTTCCAGTTTAAAGCGAATGGTGATTTGCGATTGTTCGGCGCGGCTGATTGATTTCACATAATCGATGCCTTCAATCCCCGAAATTGCATCTTCCAGCGGTTTGGTCACCTGCGTTTCAATGATATTGGCATTCGCGCCGACATATTTGGTTTGTACCGTTACCACGGGCACATCGATATTCGGATATTCCCGCACGGTAAGCCGCTGCCAAGAAACAATCCCCAGCAAAATGATGACCAGATTGATCACCGTGGCCAGCACTGGGCGTTTAATACAAAGTTCAGCAATTGACATGGGTTAACCTTTATCTTGCCATCCGCCGCTTACGCAGCGTTTGTGCGTTCCAATTATTTTTGTTTGGCTGTGCCAGCTTCATATTGTTTGCCAGTATCCGGCGCAGCAGTTGAATCGGCCGGTGCCGCTGGACCAGCCGGTGTTGCTGGCACATTATTGGCGGCGTGTTGATTATCATTGGCTGGTGCCATGGCATCTGCTGCCGGTTGCGCATCACCCGCAGTAGGTGCAGTTGTGACATTACTAGCAGGCTTGGCGGTATCCGCACCACTTGGCATAATTGTCACCGGCGCGCCTGGCATCGCTTTCATGAAACCCGCCGTCATTACTTGGTCACCCGCTTTTAAACCGCTGGTAATCTCGGCCTTACCTTGCAGGCGCGCGCCAACCTGCACAGGCGCGGGCACCACTTTGCCTTCCACAATTGTCATCACCATGGTTTGGTTACCCATCGGGATAATCGCTTGTTCAGGCACCAATAATGCACCCTCTTTCTGTGCGGTCACCAATTGGATATTCACATAACTGCCTGGGCGCAGTTTGTGATCGGCGTTGCCGGTTTTGGCACGCACCGTCACAAACCGGCCTTGCTGCGTAATGCCTGGCTCAAACGCATAAACCTTGGCGTGATAACTCGCATCCGGCTGATCCGGCAATGTGAATTCCAAATCCTGGCCGTCTTTCAACACCATTGCGTCTTTTTCAGGCACTGTGAATTCCACTTTAATCGGGTCCAGCTTTTGCAAGGTGGTGAGCGGTTTACCAATTTCAACCACTTCGCCAGGGCTAACTTGGCGTAACCCAACCACGCCATCAAATGGTGCTTTGATTTGCGATTTAGCCAAGCGCTCTTCGGCCGCGCCTAAAGTTGCTGCCGCTGCCAATTTGCTTTGCTTGGCCACATCCCGTTCGCCTGCTGAAATTGCGCCTTCAACCGTCACCTTTAATAAGCGGTCGGCCTGCAAACGCGCTTGCGCTGCTTGCGCTGCGGCTTCATTGCGTTCGGCACGCATAAGTTTTTCATCCAAGCCAAATAGCAATTGGCCCTTTTTCACTTCTTGGCCTTCTTGCACGGGAATGCGGTCAATCTTGCCAGCCACTTCCGGCCGTACAGTAATCGCTTCATCGGCCATTAATGTGCCCACGGCAGTAATCGTGCTCACGAATTGTTCGGGTTGTACGGTCATCGCTTCAACCGGCACGCCCATTGGCGGGCCACCGGCTGGCGGGCCACCCGCTTTCGCATCGGCTTTCGCTGCGCCTTTATCCGCGGGCGCAGCTTGCTCTTGATTATTTTCGACCAAGTAATGATAGCCCAAATAAACTGCACCCGCAGTAATCGCTGTTAGAAATAGGATTCCAAAAATTCGCATGCTTGTCCTGATCAATTCCTTGGTGCCATATAAACGGAAAACCAACACGCTGCCAACTGCTTTTTTAAACTGGTGGGTATAATAACTCTACGAAGTGTGCAAAATCACGATCAGCCGTTGCTTGCGCTTCGCGTTTCTGTTAAAGTCACAGGCAGATGACTACAGCTGCTTGCCATATGATTGTTGTGGGGAATGAAAAAGGCGGTTCCGGTAAATCAACTGCGGTGATGCATATGGCCGTTGGCCTACTAAGACTGGGTTTCCGCGTCGGCACGATTGATTTGGATAGCCGCCAGGGCACCCTGTCCCGTTATTTTTACAACCGGCAAAAACGCGCGAGCATGACTGGTAAGCCTCTGCCGCAACCAAATCATCAAACCATCACCTTTTCAAAAGAAGATAGCGTGGCCACTGCCCAGGCCGATGAAGGCCACCGTTTGGAAACGGCCATCACCCAAATGAAGGCCGAACACGATTTTATTATTATTGATACCCCTGGCACCGATTGCTTTTTAAACCGCGCCGCGCATGCCTATGCCGATACGCTGGTCACCCCGATTAACGATAGCTTCGTCGATTTCGCGCTGCTGGGCACCATTGATGCCGATAACCGCAAAATGATGCGGCCATCGATTTATGCCGAAATGGTGTGGGAACAGCGCAAACAGAAAATGGTGCGCATGGGCAGCCCGAAAGCTGGCAATATTGATTGGATTGTGATGCGCAACCGCCTTTCCAGTCTAAACGCCCGCAACAAACGGGATATGGAAGAAA
Source organism: Alphaproteobacteria bacterium (assembly GCA_965246945.1). GTDB lineage: Bacteria > Pseudomonadota > Alphaproteobacteria > UBA11073 > UBA11073 > CBDFFW01. The sequence goes on along the minus strand of CBDFFW010000001.1, from coordinate 538,457 downwards.
GCTTGGCGCTGCTGGCCAGCCGCATTGGGTTCCGCATCGCACCTGGCTTCAGCGAACGCGTGATTTACCGCGAACTTTTCCTGCATGGCCTGACCATGATGGATGTGATGGAAGATGATGGCGGCCAAGCAGTCACCATGTCTCATATTGCGGCCCGCCAGGAAGTCCGGGGGTTGCTGGCCGCCCTTAACATCCCAGCCGTCAATGAACGCCTGGCCCAAAGCAAGCCAATGACCAAAGGTAAAAGCCAAGCACAAAACGATAACGCGGAAGAATTAACCGAAGAAGCGGCGTAAACCTTGCGTCTTTAATCTATTCATTAAATAAGTATGGAAAAATGGCTTCAGATTTAAACATTCGTGCGGCCACGACCGCCGATATTCCGGCGATGACCGATTTTATTTTAACGCATGGCCCCAATGACTGGAATTATTTACCGGCTGCCAATGTGCGCGGGCATTTAAATGAAATCACCACTGGCATTGTGCAAGCGGTAATTGCGGAGCGCACCAAGCAAATGCTGGGCTTCATCACCTTTCACAGTGGTGCTAACTTAATTTATGAATATGCCAAAGACATTGCGCCCCATCATCTTAATAAAAATAAGCCCTATGCCTATATCGCCGAAGCGGTTGTCCACCGCGAAACAGCAGGCCAAGGCATTGGCACCCAATTATTGCGAGCGGCCACCGAAATATTAATACAACAAAAATTCACCGAATTTTATATTCAGCGCCATGCCGATAATCAGCCATCAGGCGGGATGATGCGCAAAGCGGGTTTTACCGAACTGGCCACTTTTGCCGATCCCGACCATCGCCCCACCAGTTCACGGCAAACCACGCTCTGCGGTTTACGCATTAATAGCGAAAGTTAAAATTCTGGCCGAGCGGCTTGCGCGGGGATGAAAATTCCGGCAAATAGAAAATGGCTTGCCAACCTTACCCACCAATCTTGATTTCAGCTGGTGCACTCAAACGGATGTGCTGATCCCGCTGAGTTTGGTGATTTTACTGCATGGCTATATTTTAAACCAGGTCAGCGGTAAACCGCAGCAAAAGAAGCTTTTACGGCGTAAGCGCACCATTGTTTTTTTAATTCTGCAAATTGCCATTATCACTTTATTGATCATGGGCAATCGCCCCGCCGCTTTTGGTTTTGCGGTTATCACTATTCCGTTTTTCTACAAAATTTATCAAATCGGCCAGCAGCAACGCCGCCAGCAAGTGCAAGCGGCCTTTACCCAGCCAACAGCCATCATGGAATCCGAATTTGTGATTTTACGGCTTAACCACAATACCCGTTCCCTGGGCGGGGAAGTGCGCCAAGGGTTATATGCCGGTATTCAATTGGGGCAGTTACGCTTTAACGATTTGATGATTTTATTGGCCCAATACCGGCACAGCGATCCACGTTCCGCCAGTTTATTGATGGTTTATTTAGACAATACCCAAGCGATTGACTGGCGACAGTTTCAGTTGGAGTTTGAACAACCCAAAAAAGAACAACCGGCCCGCATGCGCCAGAAAATGAGCAATGCCGAAGCGCGGGAAATTTTAGGTGTCGACGAACACGCCGATGAAGATATCGTTAAACAAGCGCACCGCAAACTTATGATGAAAATCCACCCCGATGCCGGCGGTACCGATTATCTGGCCGCCAAAGTGAATGAAGCGAAAGATTTACTGCTGGGCAAAGTCGCTCAAGCCACCACGCGCAATCCATCATAACACATATGAAAATTGGGCGGCAGCCGCGCCTGCACCACATTGTAATCCAGATGTGTATTCAAATGCGTTAGATACACTTTTTCCGGTTTCAACATTTCTGCCCAGGCGATAATTTCCGGCAAATTGGCATGGGTGGGATGCATCGTTTCCAGAAATGAGACGCTGACAATCCACGCTTGCAACCCTTGCAAATGCATAAAACTGGCATCTGGAAAGGTTTTGACATCGGTACTGTAAGCAATATCCCCGAAACGGTAACCATAGCTGGGCCACGGGCCATGCAACTGGTCGATCACCGTCACCGGCACCGTGGCAATCATTTGCGGACCTGGCAATACAATATGGGCCTGGGCAATCGGTTCATATAATTCGCTGGTGGCATTGCCATGGAAAATATAACTAAACCGTTGGTCTAGTTCTTCAATCGTATCGGCATGACCGTAAATCTGTAGTGGTTGCCGTTCCGGCCAGTAAAAGCAGCGCAAATCATCAATGCCGTGAATGTGATCGGCATGCGCATGGGTGTATAACACCACATCCGGCCGCAGCTCGATCCGCTCGCGCTGCAACTGGTGGCTTAGATCCGGACCGGTATCAATCAGGAAGTTTTTACCCTGATGCTGCACCCACACGCTGGGACGCGTGCGGCGATTGCGGGGTTCATGCGGATCACACGCGCCCCAAAACCCTTTCGCTTGCGGCACACCCATGGAACCGCCGCAGCCCAGAATGGTAACAATTGTATTCACGCCACTAACTTTGCGCGGGTAAATAGATTAAAAAAATTCGCGGTAGTTTGCGCGGCAATTTCATTCAAACCCACATCCTTTAACTCAGCCAATTTTTCGGCCACATGCACCACATAACTTGGTTCATTGCGTTTGCCGCGGTAAGGCGGCGGAGCCAAATAAGGGGCATCAGTTTCCACCAATATACGGTCTAGCGGGATCGCTGTGGCAACCGCTTGCAATTCAAGCGATTTGGGAAAAGTCACAATGCCCGAAAATGAAAAATGATAACCGTTTTCTAATCCTTTATCCGCTAGCCACTGCGAACTGCTGAAACAATGCAATAACACTTTTAATTCGCGGCCATTTGCATGCCTGGCCCGTTCATCTTCAATCACCGCAATCGTATCTTCCTCTGCCTCGCGGCTATGCACAATCAGCGGCAGACCTGTTGCCAAACAGGCGCGAATATGGGTGCGGAACACTGCCTGCTGTTTCTCTTTCGGGGCAAAATCGTAATGATAATCCAAGCCCGCTTCACCCACGCCGACAATTTGTGGATGGGTATTAATCGCTTTAATTAAATCATCTTCCGTAATCTGCTCATCCAACTCGGCCACATGATGCGGATGCACGCCCACCGAACACCAGATATTTTGGTATCGCTCAGTAATCGCCAATAAATCATTTAATTTACTGAAATAGGTTGAAATGGTCAGCATGCCCTGCACGCCGCGCGCTTTGGCGCGGGCGATAATCTCTGCTTGTTCCGCCGCAAAATCGGGAAAATCTAAATGGCAATGGCTATCGATTAATTGCACAAGCGCAATCTGGCATTTTCTAAATCCAGCTGCAACTTATCCCTCTCCCCTTGCGGGAGAAGGTAAATTTTCTTAATGAGCATTTATGCGAATTTAGAAAATGGGTGAGGGCATTAATGAAGTTCAGTGCTAATATCAACCCTCACTCAAACACTAAGCTCAACTGCATTTCGCTAAGTGTTTCTACCCTCTCCCGCAAGGAGAGAGGGTAAACCATTGCTAATGAAGCATACTTTTAGGCCCACAGATGCAAGGGTTGCCGGATGACGGGCAGAATAGCGGGGGTTTGGAAAAGTAAAAAAATGTCTTGGTTCATTCAAATATTCAACCATAACATTTCACGCGCGCGTGCATCCGGCGGTGTCGGCCGGATGGGTGTCATCTCTCGACAGGAATTCTACGCAGGATTAGCTAGCATGCCCACGCGCCCTGTGTCTTCGATCAGCACACTTGGTTTAGATAGCAGAATTGGCAAATAATGTAAAGGAATATATTCATATTTACTAATAAATTAGCAAATTAATGATTATCCTCTAACCGGCGGGCCAGGCGGGCTAATTCACGCTCAACCGCGCGTTCAACCATTTTCGGCAGATGTTCATCGCACCATTGTGCCAATAAAGGCCTCAACAATTCTTCTACCACTTGCTCCAGCGTTTTCACACCGACCAATACGGTATTTTGCATAAACGGATTTTGTTCCGGCTGTTTGAGTTTTTGCATGGCATCTGTGACCGCGCTGGCGGCCCGGGCCGATAATAAATTATCATCCACCATCGTTGGTTGCGGCCGCGGCGCTGGCGGCGGAATATATGGTTCAGGCGCAATATCATCCAGCGCCAAATCTATCGGTTCAGGCTCTTCCGCCACAAAAACTTCAGGGGCAGGTGTTGCCGGCGTATAAACAGGTGCGGCGGCAAATGGTGTTAAATCCAAAACCTCATCAGCATCTTCGGTAAAAACAGAACTTTCAACAACCGGTTCCGCTGCTATGGCAACCGGTGCTTCAGGTTCGGCATCCGCCGCCGCAACATCCGTTGTGGGCTCGTCCGAAATGATTTTACGAATAGAGGCTAGGATTTCTTCGATCGAAGGTTCTTCTGTTCCTTCTGCCGGTGCACTATTCATAGGGTTGGGTTCTTCAGCCATCCGTCACTTCTCCATCTGGGTTCTGCCAGATTTAAAATACCTTATATATAAAGAACATATATTCGCCGCTGTCGATGACAGAATTATTATTTGCATCATTTACCACACATTGAAAATCGTTAGCGGCCATATTGGCGCTAAAATCGCCCATCGTACTGCCGCTGACATTGCGGTAAAGCGGGGTCGAGGTGCTGCTACCTGCCAGCCTGGCAATTGCCTGGCACATTTTACTATCGGTGATAATGGCAATCAGGCTATCAAAATTCACCCCTTCATTGGCCCATTGCACATTGGCCAGCGGCATGGTTTTAAAATAATTATCAGTACTGCCATTCCCCTGAGCATAAGGGCCAATAGTTGACAAGGCATCCAGATAGGTGGGCACCAAATCTGTGGCCGTGCCATCAGACCAATTGGTATCCGTTAAAGTATGGGTACCGCTGGCCTGGGCCCAGTTTTGCAACGCGCCGCCCACTTTACCAGCTTTGGCCACCAGCGTCACCGCCTGGCTATACATGCGGGCCCGCATAAATGCTTCACCACCATAATAAACACCGCTGGTCAGGGTCGCTGCACCCAAAGCGATCGCAATAATGGTAATAATCAGTTGTGACAAGCAGCCAGCTTAAATTGGTTTTAAACTGGGATCAATGGCCGCGGCCCAGGCCATAATCCCGCCGGTTAAATTCACCGCTTGCGGAAAACCCTGACGTTGTAACGCTTCGGTAACGCGGCCGCTGCGCCCGCCGGATCGGCACAGTACCACCAAGGGCACATCGCGCGGCAATTCCGCCAGGCGGGCGGGCAGTTCATGCATTTTGATATGGGTTGCGCCTGTGATGGCGGCCGCGGCCACTTCATCATCCTCGCGCACATCTAATAAAAAATGCGGCAGGTGATTAATGCGCATTTGCTGCAATTCCTGCACAGTAAGATTTGGTAAGTTAGTCATGTTAAAACGTGAAGCGTTCAACCGGCATCATTTCCGGTAAAAACGGCGCACCGCTATCAAATAAAATTTTGTGATTTAGTTGCCCATGCAATTTCTGCAGTAATTGCCCGCGCAGCACACCCGCGGTATCCGGCGCAATCACAGTGATCCGGCCATTATCGGTGAGCTGTTTGGCATAAATGGCCGGTAATTCGGCCGCCACGCCGGCAATAATAATTGCATCATATGGTGCTTGCCGCCCCCAGCCCTTGGCCAGAGCGCCAGACTTACAGACAAATTGGGTATCGCCCTGCTGTTGCAAGAAATTATAAGCACGCTTAGCCAAATCGGCATTGATTTCCAAAACCACCCCTTCAGCACCGCAGGCCGCTGCCAACGCCGCCGCATAACCCATCCCGCTATTGATGATTAGCACTTTTTCCCCAGCTTGCAAATTAGCGGCATCGACCAGTTTGTAAACCAGCATCGGCTCTAACAAATAAGCGCCGGTCTGGCCATAGCGGATGGTTTGATCCGAATAAGCCATATTTTCCTGGCCAGGCAACACGCATTTTTCGCGCGGCAATTGCAACGCAGCCACCAGCAATTCGGCCCGCATAATGTTATTCGGCTTCAACTGGCTATCCACCATATGCAGGCGCGCAGCTGGATAATCGGTTTCAATTGAACCGGCACGCAAAACAGGCAAAGTAGATGACATAGGTTATCTTTAAAAGACCCGCTTAAATGAAGCAATTAACATTATCCTAGGATGATGGAAAAGCCTTATACCAAAATAATAAAATTTCCTGTCCTGTTGATGCTGCTTGCGCCCCATCTGGATTGTAGATGCCATCGCTATTGCGGTCTGGCCAAAAACAGGCAAATTTTCGGTTTGCATAATCCTGCTCCGGCACCAGCGCGGTTCCGTCATCAGAACTGGCATAAGGCGCGGTTAAAGATTGATCGCCGCTGGCAATTTTATCAATTTCAGTACAAACTTTAAATGCAAAATCTTTTTCGGCATCGGTTAAAATAGTTGTCCCACCTTGTGTGGCAGCAAAACCAAAAACGACTACACCGCTGTTTTCAACATCGCTGCTGCCGAATTGTCGATAATACAGCCGATCATATGCACTTTGTATTTGTGCCAAGCGGTAGATAGGATTTGCTCCATTCATATATATGCTATAACCAAGCTGAAAAGGCGGCTTAGGTAAGCTAGCCAGATATTGGTTATCGACCAGCGTTGAAATTCATTGCCGCTGTTTAACGCGCTTGGCAATCCTTTAGCGCGGCCAGCATTGGCATTATAAGCTTGCCAAGCGCCCGCAATTTGCTCGGCATCGCTGATCATACGCAAGGCAGTGCTTTTAATTTGATAATTACTAAACGCAGTACCACCGTAATAAACGCCTAATAGCGCCACAATCGCGGTCAAAGCGATGCTGATAATGGTGATAATTAAGTTAGACATGGGCGGCGCATTGGCAGCTTAATTTTTTTACACTGCAGTGGCTAGCTTAAAATAGCGGATTTTTAATTGCCCAGCTATATCGCAGTGATTGCCATATGGCTGTATTATCAATACTATTTTTAGTATGCGCTCGTAGCTCAGTGGATAGAGCTGGGGCATCCTAAGCCCTGAGCCGGGGGTTCGAATCCCTCCGAGCGCACCAACTAGATGTGCAAGTATTTGCGTTATTTGCTCTGCTTATGTTAATTGGTAAAATAAGCGATGTATTCCATGCAATTAGATGAAAACTTTAAAGAGCCCGCAGATGTTGTTGATAATTATCGCCGAATTCCAAGTGAGACAACACCAGTTGCTAATGAAAATAATCTAGGCGGGCAAGCAATTGAACCAATTACATTAGATACTGCTGCAAACGCTAACATATCAGCCACAACAGATAGGTTTGATGAAACTTCAAGAGCTGCAAATGCATTGAAACGCCGTTATCATGCACTTTATATGTCTCAAAGAGGCGGAGTAGCTGCCGGTTTGGTTGCTATTGCGGATATGGGCTTTAATCGACTTAATCATAATCATAATTATAATCATGCTATATCAGCCTTAGCATGCATTGTTGGTTTTACCAGTCTGGCATTGGCTTATAATGCAGCACGGCTGAAAACTTTATTGAATGGTGATTTAGCATCTCCTAATGTTTTACACCGTATCAGAATTGCGTTTGCGGTTGCTGCAGTTATGGCCATCACTAGTGGGCCAACTCATAATAATTCACCAATTGAAGACGTTCAGCAGAAACCCGCTGTTAGCATACCTTCAAGCGCAACCAATCAGGCAGTTAATCATTTGCTAAATATGCAGAAAGCGGCTGCTACCAATAACGCAGATATTCGTGCAATATATGTTTCTGACCATGGCCAGAATTATTTTTTCATTACTGGCAGTGAAAATAGTATTCCAACAGTGGCTTATGGCGTAGCAAGAATTCCGGAAGTTAGTTCAACCTCTTTATTATCAGGGATGCCTGCCGAAGTTAAAAGCGATTTTACTCAATTACTTCAAGACACTAAAGACCGCGGTTTAAATAGCGATCCGGCATTTAAAAAACTTTATCAAGAATGGTCAGCTAATACTTTTTCATTTGATCCGTTTAATTATTCAGCGCCAAAATCAGTTCCCAATTTTTCGTCAGAAATAGCGACAACATCTAATCTGCTTCAATGGCCAGCAGATTGGCGTTCCCGCCAGCAGCCGTAGTGTTGATGGTCAGCGTGCGTTCAAGCGCGAAGCGGTGGAGGTAATGTGGGCCGCCAGCTTTGGGGCCGGTGCCGGAGAGGCCTTCGCCGCCAAAGGGTTGCACGCCGACCACCGCGCCAATCACATTGCGGTTCACATAAACATTACCGGCTTTAATACGCGCAATAATGTAATTTACGGTTTCATCCACGCGGCTATGAATGCCAAAAGTTAGGCCGTAGCCGGTGGCATTAATATCGGCAATCACCTGATCCAGGTCGCGCCGTTTGAATTTAACCACATGCAAAATTGGCCCAAACACTTCATTTTCCAACACATTAATATTGGGAATTTCGATAATACAAGGCGGCATGAAATGCCCATGGGCATGTTCAGCGCTTAACTGACCTTGATACAATAATTTGGCACCGCGCGGCAGATGATGAATATGCTGCATGAGCGCAGCTTTGGCCGCGGCATCAATCACCGGCCCGCTATCGGTGGCGAAATCAAGCGGATCGCCCAAGCGCCATTCCGCAAGTGCACCTTTTAATAATTCCAAAACACGGTCGTAAATTTCATCTTGCAGATACAACACGCGCAAGGCTGAACAGCGCTGCCCTGCACTATCAAAAGCCGAGGCCAATACATCCGCCACCACCTGTTCCGGCAGCGCTGAACTATCGACAATCATGGCGTTCTGCCCGCCGGTTTCGGCAATCAGCGTGGCCAGCGGCACGCGCGTCGCCAGATTTTGCGCGAGCGTTAAAGCAGTGTTGGTAGAACCAGTAAAGGCCACCCCCACCACACGCGGATCTTTGGTAATCACCTCACCAATCAAGCGGCCGGAACCTGGCATGAAATGCAACACATCAGTTGGCACACCCGCTTGATGCAACAATTGAATAATGCGAAACGCAATCAATGGTGTTTGCGCGGCGGGTTTAGCCAACACGCTGTTGCCGGCGGCCAGGGCCGCCACCACTTGCCCGGTAAAAATCGCCAACGGAAAATTCCACGGCGCGATGCAGGCAAACACGCCGCGCCCATGCAGGCTGATTTGGTTACTTTCACCGGTGGGGCCAGGCAGCACAATGGGCGTGCTAAATTCCTTGCGCGCTTGTGCCGCATAATAGCGGCAGAAATCGGCCGCTTCGCGCAATTCGTAAACCGCATTGGTCACGGTACGTCCGCCTTCGCGCGCTACTAACCCTAACAGTTCGGGCAAATTGGCTTCTAATAATTCAGCGCCGCGTTCTAAAATAATGGCACGCGCTGCCCCGCCTTTGGCATTCCAGGCGATTTGCGCTTGGTGCGCCAGATCAATCGCGGTGCTGACCTGCGCGGCGATCACTTCCGTCACCGTGCCGATTTGCTGTGTGGTATCGGCTGGATTATAAATGGGCTTGGCACTCCCTTTTTGTAACTTGCCGCCGATAATCGGTGCCGCATCAACCAATTGCAGCATGTTCATTTGCTGCACCAAATCCGCCCGCACTAGCGGATCAGCAATCAGCACACCGGCGCTATTCAACCGCTCCGGCAAAAAAAGATTATGCGGCAGTGGAATACGCGGATGGGTTTTCGGCTCAGCCGCCTGCATAATGGTGACCGGATCATGTAGCAATTGTTCGATGGGTGTGTTTGGATCGGCAATTTGGTGCACAAAAGAACTATTCGCTCCGTTTTCTAAAAGGCGGCGCACCAAATAGGCCAGCAAATCCTTATGCGGACCCACGGGCGCATAAATCCGGCGGCGCACGCCATTTAACTGCGCTTGCAGTAATTCGCCCATGCCTTGCAAACGCTGCAGTTCAAAATCTTGCCCTGGCTTGGCAATGGTTAAAATTGTAGCAGTAGTGAGCGCGTTATGCGTGGCGAGCATCGGGTAAAATGCGACCGGATCACTTAACATAAATTTGGCACCGGCCAAAAAGCTGACATCGGTCGCAGCTTTGCGGGTGAAGACGGGGTAACCCGCCTGCCCTTCCACCTGCGCCAGTTTAATTTCCGTATCCCAATACGCGCCTTTCACCAAGCGCACCGGCAAGCGGTGACCGAGCGTATGCGCCAGTTTTTGCAAACCCTGCAATACCGGCAGCATCCGTTTGCTATAGGCTTGCACGGCCAAACCCAAACCAGACCAATCGCGCAAGGCCGAATCCTGCCACAGTGCTTCCAGCAGTTGCAGCGAGGGGATTAACCGGTCCGCTTCTTCCGCATCAATTGTAATTCCGACATGGTGAGTGCGCGCCAGCACAATCAGTTCACGCAGCACCGGAAACAGTTCCGCCATAATGCGGTCCATATTGCGCCATTCATAACGGGGATGCAGCGCCGATAATTTAATCGAAACATTGCCAACATGTTCGATCGCCAGGCTGCGGTCATTCTGCGCACCAACACTTAAAATCGCATGCTTATAGGCAGCATAATAATGCGCGGCATCGGCCATTGTGCGCGCGGCCTCCCCCAGCATGTCATATGAGAAGGTGTAGCCATCCCATTTTTTACTGTTGCGCAAGGCGGCTTCAATATTTTCGCCGAGCACAAACTGGTCGCCCAGTAATTTCATCGCCTGCTTCAACGCGTTGCGAATAACCGGTTCGCCCAATTTGGCAATCGCCTTGCCAAAAATGCCCCAGCCACCAGCATTATCCAGATTGATCACATTACCAGTCAGCCCCATGGCCCATGATGTAAAACGCGTAAACGCACCTTCTTGCCCATCAACTTTATTCTGCCACTGCGTGCTGCCAATCTTGTCGCGGATCAATGCATCGGCAGTCGCCGCATCGGGAATGCGCAATAACGCTTCAGCCACGCACATCAAGGCAATGCCTTCGGTCGAAGACAGATTATATTGCGTCAATAATTGGCTAACCAGATTGTCTTCTTTGCGCTGGCTACGCACGCCTGCGATCAATTGCGTGGCTTTTGCTTTTACGGCAGCTGAAACTTCTGCATCCAACAATGCTTGGGTTATTAACGGCGCAAGCGCTTCGCCATCTGGCATCAGGTAATGATCGCTTAAAGCTTTAAGATCGAAATGGGTGAGCATGGTTTAAAGATTAAACTATTTTTGCTATAAGAAAATAGATGAAAGAATTGGTGCCGGCAAAAAACTCGCTAGATGTTGCAGCCGATCCTAGCAGCAGCGATCTACGCGATACCTTGCGCGCCATGGCCAAGCAACGCCGTTTGGCTGCATATCGCGAACTTGGCCCCTATGCTGGCGAATTACTAAAAGTGCATTTCCAAGAAAAGATTGAACTCGCCCGCAATGCAGTGATTGCCGGTTACTGGCCAGTGCGGGATGAGATTGATCCGCGCCCGATTATGCATACACTGCACGCCAATGATTACGCCATTTGCCTGCCAATTATTATTACCCAAGGCGCACCGTTGCTGTTCCGGCAATGGCAGCCGGATATGCAGTTGCAACCAGGCCAATTTGAAATTCCCATCCCACCTGGCCAAGCCCGCGAATTAACGCCTGATATTATTTTAACGCCCTGCGTGGCGTTTGACCGCTTCGGTCATCGCTTGGGCATGAAGGGCGGATTTTACGATCGCACGCTGGAATTTTTACGCGCGGAGAAAACCATTACCGCCATTGGTCTGGCCTATAGCGCACAGGAAGCCGCGCAAATTCCGTTTGAAGCGCATGACCAGCGGCTGGATGCGATGGTGACCGAGCGTGGTGTTGACTATTTTCCCAGATAAATTGATGATGCAAGCGAACCGATGCTCGCGATAATTGCCGTTATTTTGGGATTGCTGGGGATGGGCGGCACCATCTTTTATGTGAACGAGCATTTTTTCGCCAGCGCCAATAATCAATACGAAATGCAGGAAACGCATCAGCGTTTGGTGGAAACCGCCACACGGCTGCAAGCCAATTTCCGCTATTACACTGATAATGGCCAGGCCTATTTATTGCAGCCTGCGCCAGTGACCGGCACCACCCCTTTTATTTACAGCCAAGTGCCCAGCTGGATTAACAGCAATGCGCGTAATGCCGCCGGTGTACCATTTTTGTATTGCCCCTATGCCAATTACAGCGGGCCCAGTTCAACCGGCAGCGGGCAGTTCCAGCAACCAACCGATAGTTCGGCGATTACCACCAGCATTATCAATAATGCCATGACCGGCAGCCGCAATTATCTGCTGAGTTCAAGCACGGCGGCTTTGCCAGCCACATTGGCGGTTAGCACCAGTAATTGGGCCAACAGCACCGCCTATGCCATCAGCGCCCAGGTTTACGATGCGGTGACCCAGCAATATTTTTCGGCATTAAAAGGCCATACGAGTGCAGCATCCGGCACATTTGCGGCGGATCGTTTAGCCCATCCCGATTATTGGACGGTCCAAACTTATACTTCGCCGCCTTTGGGCTTATTGGTCGCCGCCGCCCCAGGCCGTGGCCAGCCGCCCAATTGCAGCGATGTGGTGCTGGGCCGCAACAGCTATCCCACTGTGCCAGGCGGCATAGTGCTGCCGATTGCCAACAACGATTACGCCACCCGCATGCAAGCCCCCAATGCACCAGGCATCCCGACGCTTTATGTGGGCGCGAGCGCGAGTGGTGATGGTTCCGGCCGCGGCCCGAATGACCAGATTACGCTTGATAACGCATTAACGGCGATTACCACTTTGCAGCCCAGCACGGCGCGGTTGAATTTGGGCAGCGGCACGTTTACGCCAACGATCGCCATTCCAGAAAACACCGCGCTTTATTTTGCCGGCAATGGCAGCGGTAATACGACCTTAAGTTTTGCGAGTTTAAGCAGCGCTTGGCTGATCAAAGAATTTAGCAAATATGTGCTGGCCAATTTAACCGTCAGCAATATGAATAACCTGGAAATACGCGGCGAATTACAAACAACGGATGTGATGAATTTAAACAATCTGCACATCAATGGCGGGCGGGTACTGAGCAGCAATAGCAGCAATGCCAGCGCGAGCATTAACAATGCGATAACCATTGATGGCGACGGCACGCTGATCACCAATAATGCCCCAGCCATCACCATTACCACCGATGGCGGCGTAAATGTGAATGTGGGTTCGTGGATAGAGTTATCCGCTAATCCGGCTGTCATTACCGGGACTGCCAATACGGCTCCGGTATTTATTGGCGCCGGCGGCCGTATTGTCAAAGAAAGTGGTACTATCAATATTAATGCGGCCAGCGGTACGTTAACGGGGGGTATGCGGATTTATCCAGGTGGAACTTTGCGCAGCGATTTGCAAGTAACGGATGCCAGTGATTATGGCGTTTTAGATGAAGGTAAATTTATTTCAGCCAGCACTGGCGGCAAGGCAATATCGTTCAGCGGCACAGCGCCAACTTACGGCATTAAATTGGCCAATGGGGGTATTTTTACGGCGCTTAATGGTTCGGTTGGCGATAGCACCAATCGGCCAACCTATGCCATTGGCGATTTTGGCGGCAGCGCATTGCAAACAGCAGGCAGCAACATTTACGCCAGCACCGCTTGCTGGATTGCGCGGAGTGGAACCAATTTATTTTCAAGCAGTCTGAATAGCAGCGGTCAAAGTTATGCAGGCGGTTCGAGCGCTTCGTATACCCAAAATTTTGACAGCCTTAGCGCGGGTACGTTACCGGCTGGCTGGCATAATGCACATTCAGGTGATTTTCAAGTAACAACTGCCAATTCATTTAGCGGACCTAATTCAATTACAGATGCACATGGCACTGATGGTGACGCTGTCATCTTTGATAATATTCCAAGTTTACCAGCTACTGCCGATGTGACCATGCGTTACGATGAAACGGTTTCGGTAAGCGGGGGAACCACCTCAAACTATGGCCCTATCTTCCGAGCCAATTCGAATTTTACCCAAGGCTATGCAATCGCTTTTAATGGTGGTTCTATATATTTTTTAGTGTCGAATGCGGGTTCTTTCTATTCTGCGGCTAATATGCCTGGGCCTAACTTCAATGATGGCGACCGCATAAGTGTCCGTTCAAGCGTGATAGGCTCAACCCTTTCAATCAAAATTTGGCTGTATGGCACTGCTGAACCAGGCAGTTGGACTGCCCAGTATACCGACAACACCATATCAGGGCCAGGTTATGCAGGATTATACGCCAGCGAATACCCAGGTTCTGGGGTTAGCTTTCGCAGCGTTGATAATTTAATTGTAAGCCGTCCTAACAATTATGATTTTTTACGTAACCGCAATGTGGATAGCAGCGGTGTTGCCACTTGTACTGTGGTACCATAGCTAATGGTTTATCTGCTTTCGGCCATTATCATTCTAATCGGCATTATTGGTGGCGGGACGCTGAATATTATTCAATTGTTCAAACAACAAGGCCAACAAAGCGCGAGCACCATCACGCGTGAACGCTTGGATGAAGCCGCACAGGCGATTATCGAAAACACCTATGCCAGCGCCAGCAGCACCGCCTACGGGTTTTATCCACCCGCTGCCGATAAGTTAAGCGGCATTGCTTACAGCACCATCCCCACTTGGTTGAGCCTGACCAGCCGCAACGCTACTGGCGTGCCCTTTGCCTATTGCCCGTTTAGCAATGTTACCAGCGGCACCAAATCCCAAACCGTGACCAAAGCTGATGGCACTACCTACGCCGTGGCCGAAACGATCTTATATAGCGGCGCAACCCGCAAATTTGTGACCGTGAGCGATGCCGCGCCAAGCAATGCAGCGGATGCAATCGCCATTATTGCTGCGCCTGCTAACAACATCACTCCGCCCAGCTGTGCAACAGTTGATGCCAATGGTCAGATTGCTGGAGCTTACACGCGCATCATTACGCGGCAAGATTTGCGGCAGCGGCAATTGCGGATTGCACAAGCAGCGGAGAAAATTTTTGTGGCACCAAGTGCGACAGGCGATGGCAGCGGCCATTCCCCCAGCAACCGCCTAACGCTTAACCAAAGTCTCGATTACCTGAAATTGTTTGAACCCTCCGGTATCCGTTTAGAATTGGCGACCGGCACGCATACCCTAACTGGCACCGCCCAAACCATTGGCACCAGCGCACTTATGAATACCGGCGTGGAATGGGTCGGTGCTGACAATAGCACGTTAATTAATAACAGCAGTAATTTTAATTTCACGCTGTTGAATAAAAACCGTCTGGTGCAGATGAATGTACCAAGCAATCAAAGCACGTATCTTGGTTGGAATACGGGCACCTTTGGCGGCATGTGGCTGGGCGATATCCGCCCGTCGCGCATCAATAATAACAGCGGCGGCCGCGTTTATTATGGCGGCAATTATTATACCGGTAATTTCACCAATGCCAATGGCGGCGTGCTGCCCAGCCAGCAGAGCGCGGGCGGCGACCGTACCTATATTGATGGCACCATCCAGATTGAATGTGTCGATTTCACCAACCGGCGCGGTTATTTCACGGCCAATTCCACTGTAAATAATTATTACCGCGATAATACCGATTGCGGCAGCGTAAAACGCGCTTACCTGGATACCACCAACGATCAAGCCTTTATTAACGGGGTCGTAAACGGCGTTTATACCGGCGGCACATCCATCAGTACCACCGATTATGGCAATGATCTGCTCAATGGCGGTTCTGGTGATATTTATACCTGCGGAGCAACATTCGATGGCGGCGGCGCGATGGCCTTGATCAACAACCGCAGCGGCGGTACTGCATATTTCGGCTGCCAGGGTATTGGCAACAATCTGGCTTATGGCACAGCCTTGGTGTGGGGCAATGGCGGCCAAGGCGGCATTGGTTTTGATGGCGGTACTTATAATGTTGCGGGTGCTGGGCCATATGCCATTGGCGGTTATAGCACTAAATTATATGGGGGTGGCGACGGTTCATGGCCAACCACTACTTTCAATCTAAATGGCAGTGGCAATTGCTGGGTGACCAGCACACCGAATTTATTTGCTGATAGTGGCAATGCCAATGGTAATTATTCTAGAGCTACCTACAGCACTGCTGCCAATTATTGGCTTTACACTTATAACCGTTCGAATTGGCTGTGTAACCGATGAATGTTTTAGCCATTACCGCCATTCTGACTATTGGTTTGATTGCCACCATTGTGGGCAGCGTGGCCAGTATCAGCGATTTAATTTATAGCCAGTATAACGACCGGATTATTGAAGCGCGGTTGGAACAGGCCGCCGCCGCCATTCAAGCCAATAGTGTGGTGATGAACGGCGTGCGTTATATCCCCGCCGCCGATGATACCGGCACTTACGCCACCATCCCCGCCTGGGTTATGCCTAATGCGCGTACACCTACTGGCCAGGCATTTCATTATTGTCCCTTTGCCACGCGCGATTTGGATAGTATAATGCCAGGCAACACCATCACAACCACCAACAATAAACCCAGCGGCACAGCCTATCCCGCTAGCACAATCAGCATTTTCAACCACGCCTATACCCGTGCCCATAATTATGTGTATGCCCGCACAAAAATTGCTTTCGGTGGCGCAGGCGCGAGTTTGGCACCCAGTGATGTACTGGCGGTAATTGTGGCCCCCACCAGCAAAAATACGGTCACGGCCGATTGTCCCGGTAATATTGATGCGAACGGTTTTATTTCAATCACCGATCATTATGTGCGCGTGGTGACCAACCCGCAGCCCGTGCAGCAACAACTCGCTGCCCGCAACGATACCGCGGTGTTTTATGTAGCCCCGAACGCCACCGGTGATGCCAGCGGCATCGACCCCAATAATCGCGCCACGATAGACGGCGTGTTTGCGCAACTTCACGCCTTGAAACCGCTTAGGGCCCATCTATATCTCACTACGGGTAACTACACTTGGAATAATTCCAATAATGCCAGTGCGGGCCACAGCTACCCCAAAGGCAATTTCCGCCAGATTGAATATTATTTGGACGGCTCGGATATGTTCAATACCAGCATTACCGCCACGCATGACATTGATCTGCCGGTAAATTGGCAATTACAAAACTTAAGTTTGATTATTGACCCTAGCCATAGATTTACCGTGCCGCCGATGAATACAGTAATTGCCGGAAATTTTGTATTTTATTTTGATTTGTATTTGGCAGGCGGCGAAATGAAAGTTTACACGCCTAATCAAAGTTATATCTCGGGCAAAATTAAAGTGACTGATGGCGGGCGCTTAATGATCAGCGCCGGTCGTATGACTTCAGTTGTCAATATTGGAGATGTTGAGATTAGCGGCGGCGGACGCATTAACGTCTTATCCACCGCTGTATGGGAATTATTATCCAACTCCACCAGTGCGCCGGTTAATGGCTATCAACGGGCTGCTTTGCATCTGCGCACTGGCGGCCGCTTTACCAATCAAGGCCTCATGATCAATCGACCAAACATATATACTTTTAATAGTAACGGTGTGCCCTATGCAGCAACAAATCACATTTATTCAGCCATTGATAGCGATATTGGTTCCCAACTGATTTTTTCTGGTTCCGCTTATAATTTTAGTGGTTCGGTTGGTACTACGACTTATTTTCTCTCTCCACAAAATCATAGTATTTATTTAAATGGGGAAATGCATGTAAGCAGGGGTTATGGTTTTGAAAACAATGAAAATGGCGGAGCTGCCCAGCAACCTTATACTGCGGTCATTTATTTGCTGAATGGCGGTGAGCTAACAATTCATGACAATGTTGGGATATCTAATAACCGTTCAAATACAGACTATCTATATGCTGTCTTAGATAAAAGTGGAAACAGTGTTTTTGGCGGCGACTTTGGTTATGATAATACCCAACATGTCCAATTAATCGTTAAGAACAACAATTCCCGTTGTTGGGATGGCGACCCCAGCATTAAATCACCTAACCCGGTTTATCCGCATTTATTTTATGATAGTCTGGCAGGAACCGATAACAACCATTCTCTGCCACAAGATAGCAGTAATTTAGAATATTTACGGCTGCAAAATATAAGCAATTGGGAATGTCACCAAAATTAACCTGTAATGAGTTTTACCACTTTTAACTGCACCAAATCATTCCAAAAGGCAAAAAGCATCAGCATCATCACCGCGGCCATGCCCGCCCGCATCGCGTAATCCTGAATTTTAAAGCTTAAAGCTTTGCCGCGCAAAAATTCAATCGCGTAAAAAACCAAATGCCCGCCATCCAACATTGGCAATGGAAACAAATTCATGAGGCCCAGATTAACCGAAATCAAAACCAGCAGCATGATCCAGGCGAGCCAGCCTTCTTTAATGGTTTCGCCGGATAATTGCGCAATTCGCAACGGTCCGCCCAATTCTTTGGCACTGCGTTCGCCCATAATCATTTGTTTGATGCCCAGCAACGTACTGCTGCTCATTTGGTAAATTTCTTTGGTGGCTTCACCCATCGCCTGGCTCGGGTTTAAGGGCCGCACTTCAATGCCTTTGGCTTCCACACCCAGGCGGCCAATATCATGTTCGCCGCCAAACCGGTCGGTCATTTGCACAGTTGCCAATTGCACCGGCAATTTCAATTCCTGTTCCCCGCGCTGCACCGTTAATTGCGTCTGCGCGCCAGGCCGCATCGCTACATATTGCTGCAAATCTTGGAACTTTTCGACGCGCTGATCGCCAATACCGGTAATTTGATCATCAATCTGCAAACCGGCCTGAGCCGCCGCACTTGCATCGACAATTTTGCTCACCCGCGCTGGCGTAAATGGCTGTCCAGCAATCAGGAAAATACCAATTAATACCACCCAGGCAAATAGATAATTAATCGCCGGTCCGGCAAACACAATCGCCGCGCGCTGGGCCACATTTTTATGATAGAACGACACGGCTTTTTCTTCAGCGGTCATAGTATGTACGGCTTCGTCCGGCCGGCTGGATCCATCGGCATCGCCAAACATTTTCACATAACCACCAATCGGGATCAGTGCAAAACGCCAGCGCGTACCATGTTTATCAAACCAATGAAATAATTCGGGGCCCATGCCGATTGAAAATTTCTCGACCTTCACCCCGCAGCGCCGCGCCACCCAGTAATGCCCGAATTCATGCACAAAAACCAAAATAGAAATCAGCGCAATAAACGATACCGGATATTGCAACAAAAATTTACCGATCGAAAATTGGCTGTCCATGGTCTGTCCTATAGTTTAGCGATGGCAGCTGTTGCCATTGCGCGTGCCTGCGCATCACACGCCAACACATCTTCTATCGTATGTAAGGTGTTTATGCCCCATTTTACCAGTGACAATTCTGTGACGTGCGCAATCAGCGGCACAATTTGCCCAAAAGCAATTTCATTGGCCAGAAAAGCCGCCACGGCAACTTCATTGGCCGCATTCAAACCGACCGGCGCAATCGGCCCGCTGGCAATAGCTTGCCTGGCCAGATTAGGAGCCGGAAAACGCGCGCTATCAAGCGGCAAAAACTGCATTTCCTGCGCTTGTTGCCATGAAAATGGCGCGGGCGCTGTCGGCCAGCGCTGCGGCCAATTCAAACAATAACTTAATGGCGTGCGCATATCAGGCTGCCCCAGTTGCGCGAGCACCGAACCATCACAATATTCCACCATGCTATGAATAATCGATTGGGGGTGGACGATAATGTCGATTTTCTCCGGCGCGATACCAAACAAATAATGCGCCTCAATCAATTCCAAACCCTTATTGACGAGCGTTGCGCTATCAATCGTAATTTTGCCGCCCATCCGCCAGGTGGGATGGTTCATGGCCTGCGCAACTGTCGCCTTGGCTATTTGATCCGCTGGCCAATCCCGAAAGGGCCCACCCGAAGCGGTTAAAATAAGCTTATTGATTTCATGCCGTTTGGCAAAATCAAACACCTGATAAATTGCGCTATGTTCGCTATCGACCGGTAAAATGGTCGCGCCGCTTTGCTTGGCAGCTTCCAGCATCAACGCGCCTGCACAAACCAATGCTTCTTTGTTGGCCAGCGCAATAATGCCGCCATGCTTCATCGCGGCCATGGTCGGCGTCAGTCCCGCAATCCCTACCATCGCCGCTAGCGTAATTTGGGTTTTTATTGCCGCAATTTGCGTAGCAGCCGTTGCGCCTACCACAATTTCCCCGGTAAATTCCTGCTCGCCTTTTTGCGGCTGCAACGCTGTTTTTAAATTTTCATACTGCGTCTCATCCGCCAATCCAATCACCTGCGGCTGCCACTGCTTGGCCTGCTGCGCCAACAATTCTACATTGCCACCTGCCGCCAAGCCAACAACTTGAAATTCATCGGCCCGCTCGTCCAACAGCTGCAATGCCTGCTGCCCAATGGAACCAGTGCTTCCTAAAATAGTGATGGTTTTGGTCATTTGCGCACTGTCATCCCGGACAAACGAAGCGTAACGCAGTGTTGATCCGGTACCTAAACCATACAAAGCATGGCGCAAGCATACAAAATGTTTTTAATGTTGCGCTGCGCACTTTGTTTTCTTTAGATTCTGGGCCACCTGGCGCGGTCAAGCCCAAGATGACAGCCCAACTAAGCAACGATTGGATGAGGAAAGCGTGTAGCAGGGTTATGGCCTGCACTAATTATTGCGGCTTCATATGGCAATAATTGTAAGGGCACTGCGCCAAAACAAGCTTGCCGCCTACAACCATAAACAGCTGCTTGCTGGTCACCCGCGCTAAAATGCCAATATTCACCGCGATAATTTTCAAAACCGGCATCGTGCATGGCTTTAATTAAAACATGCCGCAATTTTTTGATGGTTGGATTTAAACCAGCTGAATTAGTTTTTACGAAATCGGAATTGCCATCATAATAATGGCTTTCATTTTCAAGCGGGATTTTACGGTTCCGCTGGGTCATATCAATTAATATCGGTTTACCATTTATCATTAAACGTAAACGAACATCCACTGCAGCGCCGCAAAGGTGTCCAGAAGGCATATTTGGATCAATCGGCGCAACTAGATCGTTAACTTTCGTCCGCAACTCAACTTCTGATAAAAGAGGATGTTGCTGCCGCGCTGCATTTAGGAAATGGTCATAATATTTGCCCTGCATTTCCGTAGTGCGTAAAGCATCGAAAACATACAAACTAACATGTGAGGCCAAGCCGCGTAAAATTGGGTCTTTATCACATTCTCTAATTAATGGAAGCGCGATTTAATTTTTCAGCTACGCTTTGCCGAACATAGGGTAATAAATCTGGATTGGTTTGTTGATCGGCTATGTGCACATAAGGCGCTATTGCTTGAATATGAACCAAAGGCTCATGATTTTCGTTAATTCTTACTTTTTTAACAATCGTTTCACTAACCATTTGGTAGCAATGATAACTGAAAAATCTTACTAAAATATTTCAATTAGTTTGTTTCCTCCACCACCGTGAAATTCCCTTCACCCCGCATTACCCGCGCAAAGGCGTTATCGGCGCGGATGTTGAAGACGACGACGGGGATATTGCTTTGCCGTGCCAGCGCGATGGCCGATGGGTCCATCACCTTTAAATCATCCACCAGCACTTGCTGATAGCTAAGCCGCTCATAGCGCTTGGCGGTGGTGTCTTGGAATGGATCAGCCGTATAAACACCATCAACCTTGGTGCCCTTCATTAACGCTTCACAATTCATTTCGCTGGCGCGCAAGGCGGCCGCCGTATCGGTCGTAAAAAACGGGTTGCCGGTACCGGCGGCAAAAATCACCACACGCCCTTTTTCCATATGGCGGACCGCTTTGCGGCGAATATATGGCTCACTGACCGATGACATCGGGATGGCCGATTGCACGCGGGTCGGCACTCCGGCGACTTCCAAGGCGTTTTGCAGTGCCAATGCATTAATCACGGTCGCCAGCATACCCATATAATCGGCTGTGGAACGCTCCATTCCGGCGGCCGCACCCGCCACGCCGCGGAAAATATTGCCGCCACCGATGACAATACAAACTTCAATTTGCTGATTTTCCACGACATCTTTAATATCTTCAGCCACTTTTTTAACCGTTAGCGGGTCAATGCCGTATTCTCGTTGCCCCATCAACACTTCACCCGAAATTTTAAGTAATACGCGTTGATAGGTTTTAGGCGGCATCGGCATGGTTTTGTTTAAGCGTAAACTGCGCCAACCCGCAAGACTGTCGCGCCACCATCTGTGGTTGCTTCAGCTAATCCTTGATATTGCTGCGTTATACGCACATATAAGTAATCAGAAATGAAAACATTGCGTGATTCGCTCCATTTGTGGCAAAAATCACTGTTTACGCCCCACCTTTAAATTGCGCATAGCCTGGATTAGTGATCAATGACCGAGAAGAATGCTAAAGTAACCGCTCCTGCGCCAGCCGTAGATGCCCCAGTCTTAGATTTTACCGGCGCGGCTATAAAAAAGCTATTAGCACGTGGTAAAGCGCGTGGTTTTGTGACCTATGATGAATTAAACGCGGCGCTACCCGCCGAAGAATATACCTCTGAGCAAATTGAAGACATGCTCGCCAAACTGGCGGAAATGGGTGTCAACATCGTTGAAGCCGATGAAGTCGAAGAAAGCGGCGGTGATGAAGAGGAAAGCGGCGGGAACGTCAGCGATGAAGAAGGCAGCCGGACCGATGATCCCGTGCGCATGTATTTACGCGAAATGGGGCAGGTAGAACTGCTGTCGCGCGAAGGCGAGATTGCGATTGCCAAGCGGATTGAAGCGGGCCGCGAGATGACCATCAGCGGGATTTGCGAAGCGCCGACCGCTTTGCAAACCATCGTGGGCTGGTATGAAGCGGTCGATGCCGGTAAAATGCTGTTGCGCGAAATTATCGATTTAGATGCCACCTACGGCACCGGCCCCGAAGCCGAAAAAGTCGAAGGTGCTGCCGAAGGCGCGGAAGAAAATGATAGTGACGGCGAATTTTTAGATGAAGCGGCCATTTCACTCACTGCGATGGAAGCATCTTTGCGTCCGCAGGTGATGGAATCTCTAAAAGCCATTAAAGAGACCTATAATAAGCTCGCCAAAACGCAAAGCACACGCCTGGCCGGTCTGCGCAAAGGCCAGGAACCGACAGCCAAAGCCACCACAGCTTATGAAGAAGTGAAAGCTGATTTGGTGGAAAAGGTCAGCCAGATCCGCTTCACCCCCGCCCGCATCGAACAACTGCTCGAAACGCTTTATGCGCAGAGCCGCAAATTGATGGTGTCCGAAGGTAAATTGATGCGTATGGCCGTGGATAGCGGTGTGAAGCGCGATGAATTTTTGAAAAATTATTACGGCCATGAATTAGACCCAGAATGGTTACCGGGGCATATCGCCGGTTTAAAATCCGCCCCATGGAAAAAATTCGCGGAAATGACCCAGCGGATTGAACCAATCCGCACCGAAATAGCGGCCATTTCCGGCGAAACCAGCCTGCCGATTTCCGAATTCCGCCGCGTGGTTGGCACTGTGCAAAAAGGGGAACGCGAAGCCGCGCGCGCCAAGAAAGAAATGATTGAAGCTAATCTGCGCCTTGTCATTTCAATCGCCAAAAAATACACCAATCGCGGGCTGCAATTTCTGGATTTAATTCAAGAAGGCAATATCGGGTTGATGAAAGCGGTGGATAAATTTGAATATCGGCGCGGGTATAAATTCAGTACTTACGCTACCTGGTGGATCCGCCAAGCCATTACGCGTTCGATCGCCGATCAAGCGCGCACCATCCGCATTCCGGTGCATATGATTGAGACGATCAATAAAATTGTCCGCACTTCGCGCCAAATGATGCATGAAATCGGCCGCGAACCGACCCCGGAAGAACTGGCTGAAAAGCTGATGATGCCGCTGGATAAAGTCCGCAAGGTGATGAAAATCGCCAAAGAGCCGGTGTCACTGGAAACCCCGGTAGGCGATGAAGAAGATTCATCGCTTGGTGATTTCATTGAAGACAAAAACGCGGTCATTCCCATGGATGCCGCCATTCTGGCGAACCTGCGCGAAACCACCACGCGTGTACTATCAAGCTTAACCCCGCGCGAAGAACGTGTGCTGCGCATGCGCTTCGGCATCGGCATGAATAGCGATCACACGCTGGAAGAAGTCGGCCAACAATTCAACGTCACCCGCGAACGCATCCGCCAGATTGAAGCAAAGGCATTGCGCAAATTAAAGCACCCCTCGCGTTCAAAAAAACTGCGTTCATTCCTGGACTAGGCACTTTAATACAAACAGGGTAGCTTAAGTCATGTCAGACGGCATGATTTCCATCATCTATAAAGAATGGCAATTGAACGTTTCTTGTTTCAATGAGCGGCAAGGCGATGTCGCGGTTATATGTTTACATGGGCTACAATCTAATAAAAATATTTTCTATCCACTTACAAAGCTATGGACGGATCGCAATATTTCAACCATTGGCATCGATTTTATTGGGTTTGGAAACTCTTCAAAACTCAAAGATTTTACGTATCGGCTAGAAGATCAGGCTGAAATTATTGGCAGTGTTATCGACCAACTCAATTTTAAGAAATTCATTCTGATCGGACACAGCATGGGCGGCATGGTCGGAACCATGCTGCTCAAAGATCGGCAAGACCAAATTTTAGGATTGATAAATATGGAGGGCAATTTTGTGCTCAAGGATTGCGGCGCAAGTCTGTCGATGACCCAGACTAATTTTGATGAATTTTCACAGAAATTATATCCTGAATATTTGACGTCTTTGGGAGTTTTAGCGGAACCGAGC
Source organism: Alphaproteobacteria bacterium (assembly GCA_965246945.1). GTDB lineage: Bacteria > Pseudomonadota > Alphaproteobacteria > UBA11073 > UBA11073 > CBDFFW01. The sequence goes on along the minus strand of CBDFFW010000001.1, from coordinate 513,757 downwards.
GCCAGAATAAGAATGGAATCTTTGAAACAGGTTCCGGGTTATGCTTTTTATAAAACCTCGCAATCCATTGTTGAATGGTCGCGAAGTGAAAAACTGATACAGCCGTTTATCAACTCCCCAGTGTCAAAATTATTTATTTACGGAGAGAAAAACAGTTGGAAGAAAGAAGCATTGCCTTCTTTCATTCCATCCGTTGAGGTTTCTAGGGCAGGCCATTTCATGCTGGCTGCTAACCCAAAAGAAACATTTCATATCATTGATGATTTTGTAAAACATCAGTTGTCTTGATTAAGACGCATGGAGAGCGCGTCCTCCGCATGCGCTTTGGCATCGGCATGAACAGCGATCACACGTTAGAAGAGGTCGGCCAGCAATTCAATGTCACCCGCGAACGCATTCGCCAGATTGAAGCCAAAGCCTTACGCAAACTAAAGCATTCTTCCCGTTCGAAAAAACTGCGCAGCTTTTTAGATTAATTTTGTTGCATAATTACAAATCTTTATTTGAATATATATTATGCTTGATCCTAAAACTCTGCGCAATAATTCATCTCACGATGGTGAACAGGTAGAAGTAATTTAGCAAAAACTTAAAAAATTGTTTGGCGATCCAGAGACCAGAAGACTTCTTATCCCTATAGGTGTGATGACTGCATCCAGACTTAACACCAATGGAAACAAACAATCCACATTTCGCTTTATTAAATCAAAATGGGTTAATTGACGATAATGGGAATGTTCCTCAAATTGTTAAAGACACGCTTTTATCTGCACAAAATTTTGTTGGCAATGCGATTACATTGCGCTCACCTTTTAAAGAAAATGTGACTCCTCGCCTTGCCCCATAATTAAATTATATTGATTATTATCCCACACTGCCCTCTAAGCTAACGGCAATCAACTTCTGCGCTTCCACCGCGAATTCCATGGGCAGATGCTGCAGCACTTCGCGGGAGAAGCCGTTGACGATGAGGGCGAGTGCCTGCTCTTCAGGGATACCGCGCTGCTGGCAGTAGAATAACTGATCGTCTGATACTTTGCTGGTGGTGGCTTCATGCTCCACCACCGCATCCTTGTTGCGGCATTCGATATAGGGCGTGGTGTGGGCACCGCAATACTGGCCGATCAGTAGACTATCGCATTGCGTAAAGTTGCGCGCGCCGCTGGCTTTCGGCCCCATGCGTACCAACCCGCGATAGGTGTTGTCGGATTTCCCCGCCGCAATGCCTTTGGCGATAATGCGCGACGACGTATTCTTGCCCAAATGGATCATCTTCGTGCCGGTATCGGCCTGCTGATAATTATTGGTCATCGCCACCGAATAAAATTCGCCGCTACTATCATCGCCTTGCAACACGCAGGATGGATATTTCCAGGTGATGGCCGAACCGGTTTCCACCTGTGTCCACGAAATTTTACTGCGCGCGCCTTTGCACAACCCGCGCTTGGTCACAAAATTATAAATACCGCCTTTGCCATTGGCATCGCCCGGATACCAGTTTTGCACCGTGGCATAGCGGATTTCCGCATCATCATGCGCAATCAATTCCACCACCGCGGCATGCAGCTGATTTTCATCCCGCATCGGCGCGGTGCAGCCTTCCAAATACGAAACATAGGAACCCTTATCGGCGATGACCAACGTGCGTTCAAACTGCCCAGTATTTTTTGCATTAATCCGGAAATAGGTGGACAGCTCCATCGGGCAGCGCACGCCAGGCGGGATATAAACAAAAGACCCATCGGTAAACACCGCCGCATTCAAACACGCAAAATAATTATCACGCGGCGGCACCACTGAACCCAAATATTGCTTAATCAATTCCGGATAATCGCGAATTGCTTCGCTAATCGGACAAAAAATCACGCCGACTGCTTTCAGCTGTTCTTTAAACGTAGTGACCACCGAAACACTATCAAACACCGCATCGACCGCCACACCCGCCAGCGCTGCGCGTTCATGCAGCGGAATGCCGAGTTTTTCGTACATTTTTAACAGTTCGGGATCGACCTCATCCAGACTTTTCGGGCCTTCCGAATTTTTCGGGGCGGCGTAATAATACGCCTCCTGATAATCGATCGGCGGGTGGTTAAGGCGCGCCCAATTCGGCTCTTTCATCGTCAACCACTGCTTAAACGCCGCCAGCCGCTGCGCGAGCATCCATTCCGGCTCTTCCTTTTTCGCGCTGATCAAGCGAATGATGTCCTCATTCAACCCCTTCGGCGCATAATCCATATCGAGCGCGGTTTCAAAGCCATATTTATAAGCCCCGCCCAGCGACTCCACCGTCTCAATCGTGTCTAAAACCGCTGGCATTTATGTTAATGTAAGCATTCACCGCTTAATTTGCACGCTCTTCTGCAGCGACGATGCCGGTTTTCACCGGTGCCTGCCAGCACAATATACCAATACCGCCGAGGATGCAGGTAAAGCCTACTAAATGCCAAAAATTAAGGTTTTCCCCAAACCGCCATAAAGCAATCACACTCACCACGGCGACTGTGCAACCCACCAGCATGGGGTAAGCAAGGGAAACCGGCAGATATTTTAATGCGCGGCCATAAACCAGCACATTCAACATAAAACAACCCGCTGCGGCTAGCCACCACGGGCTAAGCGGCCAAAGCGGCAAGGCCGAAGCTTTTTTAATAAATTCGTCACTGAATTTAAAGCAACCACTGCAGCAAATAAAACCCAGATCATTGAATAATCTTTATCTACCGCGTCATCCCAGCGCAAGCTGGGATCCAGACAATCAACAAAACTAGCTAATTTGTATGCCAGTCTGGATTCCCGCTTGCGCGGGAATGACGCAGAAAGAAATTAAGCAGCACTGGCCAACAGATTCCGGAAATCGAAACCGCTGCGGGCGGGAGAGCCGCTGGCTTGGATTTGTGCTTGCACTACAGTCAGTGCGGTCATGTTCAAAATGCCGCGCGCGGTGGTGTTGGGGGTGATAATATGCACCGGTTGCGCAATGCCCATCAAAATCGGTCCGATGGTTAACCCCTCACCCAAAGCGCGGGTCATATTCAATGAGATATTGGCCGCCGATAAATTCGGCATGACTAACACATTGGCTTGACCTTTTAAGCGCGAACGCGGCATGGCTTTCTGGCGCACATCTTCATCCAGCGCGCTATCAGCTTGCATTTCGCCGTCCACTTCCAGCGACGGATCCCGCAATTGAATTTCGGCCAGCGCTTTGCGCATTTTTTGCGATTGCGCATCATCATAAGAACCGAAATTGGAATGCGATAACAACGCCACTTTCGGTTCCATCCCAAACATCTGCACCCAATCGGCCGCCAATAAAGCGATATCGGCAATTTCCCGCGCCGATGGATCCACACATACTTGCGTATCGGCCACGAAATACGTGCCATTGGCTAAAATCAGCGCATGCAGCGCGGCCGGTGAGGCCACACCCGCTTTGAGGCCAATAATATCCGTCACCAATTTCAAGTTACGCTGATACTGCCCCACCGCACCGCACAACATGCCATCCGCTTCACCGCGCTGGATCATCAATGCGGCCACTGCCGTGCTATTGGTGCGCACCACCGTTTGCGCCAAAGCGGGCGAAGTGCCGCGCCGCTCTAACAATTGGTGATAGGTTTGCGCATAAGCTTCCACATGGCTGGCATGTTCCAAATCGAAAATCTGGAAATCTTTGCCAGGTATAATGCGCAGCCGCAATTGGTTTAACTTGTTTTGGATAGTCGCTTCGCTGCCGATTAAAATCGGATGCGCAATCTGGTCATCCACCATTTGCTGCACGGCGCGCAACACGCGGTCATCTTCACCTTCCGCAAAAACTACTTTTTTTGGCACTTCTTTGGCACGGATAAAGACATTCCGCATCACGAAACCGGAACGGAACACAAATTGGTTCAACGCTTCACGGTAAGCATTCATATCGTTGATTGGGCGCGTGGCCACACCGGATTTCATCGCCGCTTCCGCCACTGCGGGTGCAATGCGCACAATCAAGCGCGGGTCAAATGGTTTGGGGATCAGGTATTGCGGACCGAACGTAATATCGTTGCGGCCGTAAGCCGAGGCCACCGCTTCGGTAATTTCTTCCGTCGCCAAATTGGCAATCGCTTCCACGCAAGCGAGCTTCATTTCCTCGTTAATCGTTGAGGCACCGACATCCAAAGCGCCGCGGAAAATAAATGGAAAGCATAGCACGTTGTTGACCTGGTTCGGATAATCCGACCGGCCCGTGGCCATAATCGCATCCGGCCGCTCTGCGGCCACAATTGCCGGATCGACTTCCGGCGTGGGGTTGGCGAGCGCTAAAATCAACGGCTTTGGTGCCATGCCGCGCAATTCTTCCGCCCCCATGACATTCGGGCCCGATAAGCCTAGGAAAATATCTGCGCCAATTAATGCTTCTTTCAATGTGCGCGCATCGGTGGTGGAGGCATATTTTTCCTTGAACGGATCCATGCTTTCATTGCGGCCCTGATACACCACACCGTTACGGTCAACGATGATGATGTTTTCTTTTTTCAAACCCATACCAACCAGAATATCGAGACAGGCAATCGCCGCCGCGCCTGCGCCGGATGCTACCAAGCGCACATCTTCGGCTTTACGTTCGGCCAGGCGCAGCCAGTTATAAATTGCGGCACCGACAATAATCGCCGTGCCGTGTTGATCGTCATGAAAGACCGGAATATTCATGCGCGCGCGCAATTTGGCTTCAACTTCAAAACACTGCGGCGCTTTAATGTCTTCCAGATTAATCCCGCCAAAAGACGGTTCCATGGACGCAATAATTTCAACCAGTTTATCCGGATCTTTTTCATTAATTTCGATATCAATGGAATCGATGCCGGAGAATTTTTTGAATAAAACCGATTTGCCCTCCATCACCGGCTTGGCCGCTAGCGGACCGATATCACCCAAACCCAAAACAGCTGTTCCATTGGTAATGACCGCTACCAGATTACCGCGGCTGGTCAGGCGCGCCGCTTCATTGGGATCCCGCACGATTTCTTCACAGGCTGCGGCCACACCGGGGGAATAGGCCAGCGATAAATCCCGCTGATTGCTCATCGCCTTGGTCGGCACAATTTCAAGTTTGCCCGGCTTCGGGTAACGGTGATAGTCAAGTGCGTTATCGCGCAGGGTCTGATCCATGGGTTAAGATGCTAGCCAATGCCAGCGCTCAAATCCAGAAAATATCAGGCTAATTATTTAAAAACTGCGGATGCGCTTAATAAATTCAGGGTTGCCGGTGCACATTGGTAATCCGGCAGCTGCGCGATATCAAACAGCGTTCCATCAATGAATTGCAACCAGATATGCGGCGGCTGATCAGTGGTATAGAATAAATAAGGATAGTAATTTTGCCCATCGCTAATCAGCCGCAAGCCCTTTTCAATGGCCTGTTTTTGGGGGTAAAGGTGGCCATTAAAATAGGTTTTGCTAATGGCAATCTGGCAAAAATTTTGGCCGCTAAACGCGATCGAGAACAGCGGTAAAAAAGCACCATAATCTGCGCCGGCATCAATTAATTTGATCTGTGTCTTTTGATCAAGCGCCGCGGTAATTTCTTGGCGTTCCTGCCACATATCATAAATCAGCAAACTCACAAAAATGAGGCTGAGCAGCACGCCGGTTAAAACCGCTTTAATCAATGCATGTTCTGCCAGTTTATCTTTAAACTTCGTGTATATAATAACCGCCGCACAAACGATAAAAAAGGCGATAATTCGGTATGGCACAAAACCAGCAATCCGCGTTTTGGGATCGGCTAAATGAAACCATAAAGCGCCTAGCAAAATCGCTATTATAATATCAAACCAGCGGCGGCACGCTGCGAATTCCCAGAGCATGTAAGCAACAGCCACAATGGCGCTGATGCATAATGGAATAGGCGTAAACTGCAGCGCATTTAATATAATGGGCACAATACCCTGGTCATATTGACCTTGATATTGCCCAGCAGGCATTTGCCACCAGCCAAGCAAACTATGGATAATTACAATTGCTAAAACCGATTGGCTAACAGCTGTTTGCTGCCACTGGCTTTTTTGAGTTGTTAAATAAATCGCAACCAATAATGTGCAGGCAGCGATGACATAAAACTCATGAATAAAAAGCATATTCAGAATGATGCTGGCTGCTAACAGCATAAGGGCAAGTGATGGCGGCCGCCGATTAATCAGTGCCAGCGCCAATAGTAAAAACCCCGTTAAAAAATTCGTTTCATATGAGTATATTAAAAATACCGGCAGCTGAATAATGCCGATAATAAACAGGGCAAAATATTTGTCCTTCACTTCCTGAAATGACAGGATGACGATTGCATATAAACCAAAATAAGTAAGGCTATACGCGGCAGCGTATAATTGGGCGAAAGCATGAAAACTGACAACAGGGTTTAATAAGCCGGCCCCATAAACCCAGGCCTGCACCAAAATATGCGGCAAAAAACGCTTAAAATGCGGATCGACATCAAAGGGGTACCAATTGTTCGGTGCCTGCAAATACTGCAGATAACTTTTCAGCGCAACATAAGTGCCATCACTAAATAAAAACACATCGTATGCATAAAAAATGGCAAAGATGGCAAATAGCAGCCCAATAATCATGCGATTGGGATGGTGTAGCCATAACTGCCAGAATGGAATCATCGTTTCATTATTTGGCTTTTTTGGCACAATACCATCCCAATACGCCGTTTAATGCTTGGCGGCGTGCGGAAAATATGTGCAATATATTGCCGATGCCAACGCTTGCCCTTGTCGATGATGATGTGAATATCCAAACCTCGCTTAGCATGGCGCTGGAGTTGGAAGGGTTTGATGTTGTCACTTACCAAGACGGCGTCGCCGCTTTAGAAGGTTTGACCAGCAAACCGGTGGATTTGGTGGTTATGGATGTTAAAATGCCAAAAATGGACGGGGTAGAAACATTACGCCGTTTACGCACCACTTCAGCCGTACCGGTCATTTTGCTGACCTCCAAAAATGAGGAAGCCGATGAATTAGCGGGTTTGGCCAATGGCGCTGATGATTATATTACCAAACCATTTTCCCAAGCGCTATTGCTGCAGCGCATTCGCGCACTGCTGCGCCGGCAAGCCTTGGCCAAAATTGGCAGTACGGCTGCTGCACCCACAGCCAATAGCAATGAACAAGTTTTGATCGTCGGCCCCTTATGGCTCGATCAAGCGCGTTATATCTGTAAAATCAATAACAAGCCGGTTAATTTAACCGTGACTGAATTTATGCTGCTCGCTTGTTTGGTGCAGGAACCAGGCGCCGTTAAAACCCGCGCGGATTTGATCAAAGCGACTTATGAAGAAGAACAAACAATCGATGACCGGTTGATTGACAGCCATATCAAACGTATCCGCAAAAAACTGCGCGATCTCGATCCCGAAAACGACATGATCGAAACGCTCTACGGTGTTGGCTACCGCTGTAAAATTTCATAATCTACCTCTCCCTCTCTCGCAAGGGGAGAGGGATCAACTACGCAAAATCAAACGTGCTAAACTTTGTAGACCCTGCTAAATATGCCGAATGTCTAATGTTTTAAATCCCGCCCTTGCCGCTGCCGGTTTGGTCGATAGCGGTGCTTTCCGCTTTAATTTACAGCAACCGTTCAAAGTTACTTCCGGTCTGCTCAGCCCCTTTTATATTCATTGTGCCAGCCTCTATGGCCATACGCAAATCCGTGAAATGATCGGCGATCAATTGGCTGAATTGATTAAAGCTACTCCTGAATTGGCGCAGGCTGAGGTGATTGCCGGCGCAGTTACCGTTGGTGTACCGCTCGCTGCGATGGTTGCCGCACGCTTGCAAAAACCATTGGTTTTCATCCGGCCTGAGCCTAAAGCCCATGGCACTGGCCAGCAAATTGAAGGCTGTGATGTCGCCGGTAAAAAGGTCGTATTGATTGATGACTTAATCACCCATGGTAGCAGCAAATTAAAATTTTTAACTGCGCTGCAAAAAGCCAATGCCCAATTATTGGGTTGCACAGTCATCTTATCCCGCGCGAGCGGTAAGACATTAAATGATTTGGCTGACCAAGGCATGCCCATGCATTACCTTTGCCAATTGCCAGATGTGTTAAATGTTCTCAACCAACGCGGCCAATTATCCGCTGAGCAACAACAAGAAATCGAAGGTTATGTTAAAGACCCTGAAGGCTGGAACCAAAAATTCGCGGCTTAGTTTTATAATACGATTGTCATCCCGGCCTTGTGCCGGGATCTGGAATCAACACTGTTATGTTTTGTTAGGATAGAGCGGTCTAGTATCACCTGCGGATCCCGGCACAAGGCCGGGATGACAAGATAAGATTACTGCGCAATCGCTAATTTAGTCGGCTTAACCGCATTATCCACGAACTGCTTTTTTGCTTGTGGCAGCCAGACATTAAAGAATTCATCTTTCGGCACCACTTTCACTTCCAGCGGCATATAACCGTGGTTGATGCCGCAAATTTTGGAACATTGGCCGTAATAAGTACCAACTTTATCAATATTTGCCCAAATCTCATTCACGCGGCCAGGCACCGCCAATTTATTGATGCCGAACGCTGGAATGAAAAAGCCATGTAACACATCGGCCGCGGTCACCAAAAACTGCACATTGGTATTGGCGGGTAAGACCAACACATTATCCACATCCAACAGACGGTGCTGGTCCGTTTTTAAATCCGCTTCGGGGATCAAGTTGCTGTTAAAACTAAAATCTGAATCCGGATATTGATATTCCCAATACCATTGATGACCGGTTACCTTCACTGTTAATTCCGGTTTTGGCGTTTTGTCTAAATAATAAAGCAGTTTGAAAGAGGGAAACGCAATCGCTGCCAAAATCAACACCGGAATTAAGGTCCACACCACTTCCAACGGCACATTATGGGTGACTTTTGACGGTACCGGATTATTTTTTTCGCTATAGCGCACCATGATATAAATCAACAGCGCCAACACAAACAGCACAATCGCACCCACCAGCCACAGCAAAATATGGTCGTGAAAATCCACCATTTTTTCTTTAATGGGGGTAACGCCAGGCAGCATGCCCATTCGGTACTTGCTCACCTGTTCCGGCAGATCAGCGGCACAAGCCAGGCCAGTGGTTACTAAACCAGTAAGCGCCAAAAGGCAGCGGGTAAAAAACGAACGCATCATATCTCGACTCTTAATTTAGCGCATTACAAATCGTTTGAATAGCGAACGATCTGTTTTAGGCCGGTTGGCTGTCTTTATTTTTTTTACTGCGTTTATCATCATTAGCGACTGGCCCCGTGGCCACCACCATGCCGGTGCGCACGGTTAGCATGCTGCGCAATGCGCGCACTTTCACGCTTTCGGTAAGCTCTACCAAAATTTCATCATCCGGCCCCAGGCTGCTGACCTTGCCAATCAAACCACCGGCGGTAATTACTTCATCGCCTTTTTTTAAATTCGCCAATTGGTCTTTTATTTCTTTGGCGCGTTTTTGCTGCGGGCGGATCAGCAGCATGTAAAACACCGCAAAAATTAAAACCATCGGCAACATGCTCATTAAGTCCATGCCCGCCGGCGCGGCAGCGGCCGGTGCCGGTGCACCTGAAGTTTGCGTTTCAGCAACGGGAACGGAGGGAATAATGTCAGCCATCACATTGATATGCCGTGCCTCGATTAATTTCGCAAGCGTTACCGCAACTGAAAGCAAGCTTTGGCTTTTCCAAATAAAAAGCGTTATACTAAGGCCATGTTTTGGTTTCCCCGCCGGCCACCCCGCGCCATCCGTCAAGCGGCGGCCGCACTTTATCAGGGGGTGATCGCGCAGGCGCGGCAACCGCTGCTTTATCAAGCGCCTTACCATATCCCCGATACCTTTGATGGCCGGTTCGATAATATTATCATGCATAATTCTTTGCTGATGCACCGCATGCAGCATGTGCCGAACGGCCTTATGCTTAATCAAGCCTTATTCGATTGCATGTTTCAGGATTTCGAACATAATAACCGCCATATCGGTGTGGGCGATATGAGCATCCTGCGGCACTTCCGCCGGATGACTGCTGCCTTTAATGGCCGCCGCACACAGTATTTTTCTTTTCTAGATCAAAAAGATGCATACGGTTTGGCCACAGCCTTGGCCCGCAATGTTTACCGGCAAAAAAATGATGAGCCTTATCTGCCGGCGATCGCCTTGGCGGAATATGTTTTCAGGCAACAAGAAGGGCTTTGCAGCCAGCCCGATTCAGTTATAATGAATGGTGAAATTTCGTGGCAGCGTGCAAATCGATCAACCGACAATTCCCGTGGCAACCAAACCACCCAGCAAGCAAGCGCAACTGCCGCTTGAATTCAGTCGCCCGCTGAAAGTAACAGCGATTACCCAGCGTTTGGATACAATCAGTATTGAGGCAACGCTGGCTGAATGTGCTGCGCTCGCGGCCCGTTTTGAACTCGTCAGTTTAGAAAGTCTGAGCGCAACCTTGGAATATCGCCGCTTAACGGGCACCCAACGCATCCGCATTGACGGTACAATTCAGGCTACAACTGCGCAACATTGTGTTGCCAGTTGGGAACCGGTGCCGGAAACGATTAACGAAAACTTTGTCGCCGATTTCACGCAAACGGTGTGGGAAGCCGCCGATACCGAAATCGATCAACCGGAGGTGATTACGGAAGACACCATCGATTTAGGAGAAATTGTTGCGCAATACTTTTATCTAGCGCTTGATTCTTATCCCCGCGTTAAGGTGGCAGAACCACCCCCAGAAAAACCCAAACGGATCAAAAAAGCCGCTGCAAAAATTACACCGGTTAACAACAAGCTTGTGCGCCCAATTGCCAATAAAAGTAGTGCCACCACTGCGACTATTGAAGCATTCACCGCAACCGTTTCCAATGCGCCGGTCAAACCGGAAACCTCAATACCGCCACCCATCGCCGCTAATGATGAAACGCCAAATACCCGCAGCAGCCTATTTATGCAACATCTGCAAAAGCTAAAAGATCAACGCTAAAGTCACTTTACTGGCTTAAGCGTTAAGGCAAACCGCTTCTGCACTTCCGCCGCACGGCGGGGGTTAAGCCAAACCTGCAATTGATAGCCTGTTTCGCTTTCACTTTGGCTATTCACACGCCCATGTTCATGCAACCAGGTCAGCACTGTCCCCTCATTAAACGACAATGCTACTTTATATAAATCATCAGCCAAGCCTAAACGGTGGTCGATTTCCGCCAGCAATTCCGGTACGCCCTGCCCGCTGAGCGCTGAAATTAGTAGCGCCTGCTCACGCCGCCCTTGGCGCTGCAATTCGATTTGATCTTCGCTGCCCAGCTGATCAACCTTATTATAAATAGTCAACACACGGTGAATATCACCAGGATCGACCTCCATATTGTGCAGCACGTCATCCACCGCTTTGGCCTGCACATGATGCTCCACATGAGTGGCATCTTGCACATGGATAATCAGCTCAGCCGCGCGCACCTCTTCCAAGGTGGCACGAAAGGCCGCGACCAAATGCGTTGGCAAATCATGAATAAAGCCTACCGTGTCCGATAAAATAATCATGCGCCCGCTGGGCAGTTTCAAGCGCCGCATGGTGGGATCCAGCGTCGCGAACAGTAAATCGGCCGCCAGCACTTCTGACTGCGTCATGCGGTTAAACAGCGTGGATTTGCCAGCATTGGTATAACCCACCAGCGCAATCACGGGATACGGCACCGCTGCCCGCTGCCCGCGATGCAGCGTGCGTGTACGCACCACTTCTGCCAACGCCGCCTTAATGCGCACCATGCGTTCGTCAATCCGCCGCCGGTCCAATTCTTTTTGGGTTTCCCCAGGCCCGCCGGTAAAGGCACCGCCCCCGCGTTGCCGTTCCAAATGCGTCCAGGCCCCGACCAGGCGCGAGCGTTGATAACTTAAACTGGCCAGTTCAACTTGTAACTGCCCCTCTTTTGTGCGGGCGCGTGCGGCGAAAATTTCCAGGATCAACCCCGTGCGGTCAATCACTTTGGTTTGCCAGACACGTTCCAAATTTCGCTGTTGGATCGGCGATAATTGCGTATCAACAATCACCACTTCGGCGCGGTGTTCCCGCACCTGCGCTTTCATCTGGCTGACCGTCCCGCTGCCCAAATAGGTGCTGGGCGTAATTCGGCCCAGCCGCACATTATGCGTGGCACAAACGGTCAGGTTAATTGCTTCAGTCAGCCCCACCACTTCGGCGAGCTTAGCTTCCGCCTCGCGCCGCTCTTCCGGAATGCTGGGCGAAATCACCAAGGCATGGCCAGGAATAATACTTTCACGCGGCAGGCCAAGCTCGCCGCCAAATTCCGCCGTAATCCCCGTGCTGGTATTCGTATTCTCGATCGGCGTTTTAGGCGGCTTGCGCATTAAGCGGTTTCTTCCGCTTCACCGGCCAGGCTAACCGCTTGGCTCGGCAAAATCGTGGCAATGGCGTGTTTATAAACCAATTGCCCCACCCCTTCGCGGCGCAGCATGAGCGAAAATTGATCAAAGCTGGTAACAATCCCCTGCAATTTCACGCCATTGAGCAAAAACACGGTCACTGAAATTTTCTGTTTCCGGACCGCATTTAAAAAGGGGTCTTGCACAGTGTTTTGCGGGTTCGACATTTTATTGGATATAATTGTATTTGCTGCCCATTGCCAGTTTTGCTTGCAACTGAAGTGGGCCTGCACCCAGTATGGGCCAGTGATGGATCAAGGAAATTTAGCCAAACGCGCCGCGCGCCTTGCCGCTGTACAAGCGCTTTACGGCCAGGCGCAAACCGAAGCCACCGGCGCGGTGCTGGATGCACAATTATCCGCATATTTAACCGACCAGGCCCATAATCACACCAGCGAAACCGCCAGCCTGCCAGCGCCACCCGATCGTGAATTATTCGCCAAAATTGTCCGCGGCGTATTAGCCGATATTCCGGAATTGGATGAGATGATCGCTAAAAGTTATACCGTCAGCAGCAATCCGGCACGGCTGGAAGATTTACTGCGCATGGTTTTGCGTGCTGGGACTTATGAATTATGGCAACATGGCGAGATTGCTGCGCCTATTATCATCAATGATTATGTTGAGGTCACGCACGCTTATTACATGGGTAACGAACCCAAAATGATTAATGGCACACTTGATAACCTGCAAAAACGGCTCCGCAAATAACGATTTCACTGTATATTAAGACATATCAATTCTTTCAGTGGCGGGCATGGGTTTAGCCATGATGAAGAAATATTCACCCGTTCAAACATTTTTAACCACAGCGGCATTGGGTTCGCCGGTCTAAGTTTGTGTTCAGTGCCGCGTATTCAAATCAATCACTTGACCAGGCGTTAGTATATTACACTTTTAATTCTCACCGCTCTAGTTAGTAAAAATTTGCCATAAGAATAGTTGCAAACCATCCTAAATAACCAAGCCATGGTTACTAAATCTCCTTACCATCCTCTGACTATTAGTAAAATTGGCCTAACCTCACTGGCCCGTTTCGAATTGCGTGATTGCGATGTGCGCAATGCGCAAGAAAACCATTTGCGTTTTACGGCTTATAATGACGGCAATGAAACCATTGGATTTGGCACCATTTGGGAAAAAGGTGATTTGAAAACGCCGCTGATTTCCAATGTGATCTCCTATAAAAAAGGGCTGAATTGGTTAATGCGTGAATTAATGCATTATGAAATGCTCATCAATGATTTTTGCCGGAAAAAACATTTACATCTTAAACAACATGAATTCGATATTCTGGTGGCCCGCGCTTTTAACGCCAATTATTATAAATACACTTTGCCATTGTTGAAGCTGATGAAAAAAGATAAGGCAGATAGTAGCGCTTTCAAAAATTTGCTTAGCGAACCCAGTAATGGCAGCGATCCAGGTTTGCTTTACCGGCGGGATTTGGAAGCGGCATATTTTCGTACTGGCGACCCCAGCGCTTTACGTTTTGATGAAACTGCACATTCAATTAGCGGCCGCAACACCAAACTTGTGCTAGCCAAAGCCGGCGCATTTAAAGGCCGGCAACATGCAATCCATCATGTCATCGCTAAAGCCGGCCAGGCTGCCCCGTTTTTAACGCAAATTAAGGGGCAACCTGGGCGGCTGGCGCAATTGGTCGATGTGCAATTGGCCCAGCGCATAACCGAAAAACCTGTATTGCAACAAAACCAGCGTTTAACGATTAGGTAATTTAAGCGGTTTGCCCCGCCAAGCGTGCCTTAATACGGGCGGCCCCCAATAAGGGCAGCAGTGGCCCCATTTCGGGGCCGTGATCCATACCCGTCAATGCCTGGCGCAAGGGCATGAATAACGCTTTGCCTTTACGGCCTGTTTGCTCGCCCAAGATTTTGGTTAATTGGTGCCAACTCTCCGCGTTAATTTCTGCTGGCACAGCAGCCAGCGCTTGCGCCAGATATTCCGGCTCGGCCATCACCGGCGCAATGGGGCTGTAAATAACATCCAGCCAAATTTTGATATCGCTCAACTTGGTTAGATTTTTACGCACCGCCAGCCACAATGCTTCATCAACTTGATCAAAACCGGCGGCGGCCAATTTTTCCTGCACATCGGCAAAATTTAATTGATGTAATAACTGTTCATTCAACCGGTCCATATCGCGTGCATCTAATTTGGCAGCGGTGCGGGAAAACTTTTTGAATGAAAAATCTTTGGCCAGATCCGCCAGCGTGGGATGAATGGCAATTGGGTCAGACGTGCCAAGCTTGCCGAGCAGCGATAAAATCGCCATCGGCTCATAACCCTCTGCCTGCAGCGTTTCAATCGATAGGCTACCAATCCGTTTGGATAGTTTATGGCCTTCCGCATCGGCGAATAAGGCCAAATGCGCGAATTGCGGAATATGGCTGCCCAGCGCCTGCAGCATTTGAATATGGCAGGCCGTATTCGTCACATGGTCTTCGCCGCGCACTACATGCGTGACACCCATATCCCAATCATCGATTACCGAGCATAAATGATAAAGCGGGTTACCATCTTCGCGGATCACCACGGGGTCGGATAAATCTTCGGACCGAAATTTCACCGGCCCGCGCACTTCATCCTGCCATTCAATATTGCCAGGTTGCAGCCGGAACCGCCAATGCGGTTTGCGGCCTTCGCTTTCTAATTTAGCGCGATCCGTAGCCGTTAATTGCAAACCGGCCCGATCATAAACCGGCGGTTTGCCCTGTGCCAACCGTGTTTTACGTTTTAGCGATAATTCTTCAGACGTTTCATAACACGGATAAACATGGCCGTTGGCCTTTAAATCTTCGATTACCTTGGTATACCGTTCCAACCGCTGCGCCTGATGGTGCAATTCATCCCAGGTTAAGCCCAACCAGGTCAGGTCTTTTTTAATCGCTGCCGTATATTCATCCTTGGAACGTTCACGGTCACTATCATCAATCCGCAAAATAAATTTACCATTTTGCTGCCGCGCAAATAACCAGCAGATTAAAGCGGTGCGGGCATTCCCCAAATGCAGTTTGCCGGTCGGTGACGGGGCAAAACGCGTAATCACATTATTCATCAAAAAAAGATAATTCGATTAGCCACAAAACGCACGGGTTAAATGCAGTCGTCATTCCCGCGCCTGCGGGAATCCAGGAATAAAAAAGTGCGGCAAAGCCGCACAATATTTTCCCATTTATTTGCGTTATGCTTTGCATAACACATTTTAGCTCCTAGATCCCCGCCTGCGCGGGGATGACGCTAAAACTATTCGCTTGAGCTTACGCCTTCTGAAGCACCTTCATAACCAGCAGTTGAAGCTGCTGCCTGGCTTTGATCATTTTGCAGGGCTGTTTGCGCTTGCGGCGGCATTTGTTCAGCTGCTGGGCCGTCATTACCTGTCGCTGCCGGTGACATAATCACCGAACCTGGTAGGATTTCCAGCAACATGGCTTCCAAACCACGTTCTGCCTTGCGCACCAGCATTTTCAACCGCTGACCTGGCGCAATCGCGGCAATGCCGCTGCGCAGCAAGGCCGTGCGGTGAATAAAGATTTCCTGGTCCACGCCATCGGCAATCGCAAAACCGAAACCCTTCATCTCTTTAAACCATTTCAGATGACCGGTTACCTCTTGCTCATCACCGGTGGGATAATAAGGCGGCACGACTTCCGGCACGCGCGGGCGCTGCTGGAACTGCCGCGGCGCGTTATCACGCGGGGCATTACTGTTAAAACGGTTATTATCGCGTGGGCCGCGATTATCGCGCTGCTGGAAACCACCTTCACGCGGGCCGCTGTCACGTTGACCGCCATCGCGGTTATTTTGGCGTTGGTAACCGCCCCCATAATTCGGGCTGAAGCGGTCACCCCGTTCATCGCCATCGCCGCCTTGCCGCTGGCCGCCCTGGCCCACCGCACTGCTATCACCATAGCTGTAAATCTGAATCACGCGTTCAACCTGTTCGCCGCGTTGGCCAAGCACTACTTCGCATTCCATTTCCGCGCCGGGGAAAACGCGCGGATTGCCAGCGCGTTGCAACGCTGAACCATGCAAAAAAATATCATTTGGACTATTGGCATTTTCCGCCACAAAACCAAAACCGCGGATGGGATCAAACCATTTAAGTTCCACCCGTTTAATTACAGCATCTTGGCCTGCGGCCGCGCCGTAACGATTATCAAACCGAGACAATGTTAACTCCTTAAAAGATTAAAACCAGCTACTTCTAACTATTTAAGCGGGGCGGTGCAAGTATTGGTTGCGGCGCGGCTTGGCTGAATTGCGGCGGCTCGCCCACCAGTTTACCTAAAATATCGGTTTGCGGTGGCGCTTGGTTAAACACCACTGTTTGTTCATTTATAAGCTTCGGTTGTTTAAATTGTTTATTTTGGGCGTTTAACACTTCGGCCGGCACCATAATACCGGTCGGATTATTAGTGGCGCGCTCACCCAACGCATCCCTTAAGATCGTTAGCCCAGTAATGGCCTGTCCTAAATCATTGCCAACCGGACAAGTACCATTGCGCATTTCAAGCTCAATAGCATCCATACGGAATTTAGCTTCGGCAAAATTAACCGCGCGGGCCAGCCGTGGTTGACCATTCACATCCACGGCCGGATCAAACACCCGCCGGTAAATATAATTGCTCGCCGTGGCAATGCTCTGCCCATAGGCTGTATTGCTTCTAATCACCGATAAATTACCATTAAGCGGAAAATTCTGTAACGCCGGATGGTCTGACATAAACAAGATTTGCAAATCCAATAACATGCTTTTCGGATCGCGGTTTTGGCTATCCAATAAATCTAATTTCGTCGTTTGCACCACCCCATTTAAAAATTGGGGATTTTTTAAATTAACATTCGTCTGTATTTGTCCCTGGCTTAAATTACCAATTTCACCTGCGCGGCTGGTGACGGTCCCTGCTGTCCCAATGGCATCTGTGGTCCGTTTGCCTACCTTGCCAAAAACACCAAATAAATTGGCGGCTTTTTGGGCGTTATCCACCCCATTACGGACTTTTTGATGCGGGTTAACCAATCCTTGTTGCCAGGCCTTGGCAAAAACGCCTTCAAGCGCTTCAGCGATATTGCCGACCGTGCGGCCGCCGCCATTTTGCAGTTGGTTGCTGACATTTTGATTGTTGCGCACCGCTTCATAGGTGCTCTGCGCATTCGCGGCTGTTGTTTCTGCTTCCGTTACTGACTTTTGCGCAGCGACAATCGCAACTTCTTCTTTTGTCGTGGTGATGACTTGTTTTTTGACCGCTGCTTTTTGTGCTTCGAGCTTATTCAGCTGGCGCTGATAAATCTTCATTTCCCGGCGAATTGCCAGCACATCAGGGCTTTCAACAACATGCCCGGCTTTATCTTTAAAAACTTGATGAAGGTCTTTCTCTCTTTCCTTCGCTTGGGTAATTTTCTCTTCGTCACGCGCCATTTCTGTCTTGATGCTTTGAATGCTGCTATCAAAATCTTTACGGCGCCCATCATATTCGCTTTGTGCTTGCACTTGGTTGCTTTGGGCATTCCGCAAGGCTTGATTGGCATTTGATAATAAGTCTTTCTTCCTACTTAGATTATCACGTGCTAGATCCCGCAATCTTTCGGCCTGTTCCACGGTCAAAGACCCTGGTGTCAATGCATTCAAGCCAAAAACCTGTTCGGGCCGCGCTTGGGTATAAACGGTTCGCAAAGCATCTCTAAAAAATGGATTAACGGCTGTAGTCTGCGCCATTACCGCCGCTGGGGCTAAAGCAACCACGGTGGCCGCGGCCGGAATTACTTGTGATATATTATTGGCCATTAAAATTCTCTCAGAAGCTTAGACTTATTATATAATAAAGTATTATTGCTAAACTATGAAATTCCTGGATGAAGCAAAAATTTATGCCAAAAGCGGTGATGGCGGCAAAGGCGCAGTGGCGTTTCGGCGGGAAAAGTTCATTGAACATGGCGGCCCCTGGGGCGGCGATGGCGGCCGCGGGGCCGATGTGGTGTTCCGCGCCGTGCAAGGCCTTAATACCCTAATTGATTTCCGCTTTACCCAGCATTTTAAGGCCCAAGCCGGACGGGCCGGAGCCAGCAAGCTGAAAACCGGCGCGTCCGGCGAGGATCTGGTGATCCAAGTTCCCGTCGGCACCCAGATTTTGGCCGAGGACAAAGAAACCCTGCTCGCTGATTTGATTGAGGAAGGCCAGGAATGGCATGCTTTGGCTGGTGGCAAAGGCGGTCATGGCAATGCGCATTATAAAACCAGCATTGTCCAGGCCCCCACCAAATCCACGCCAGGCTTCCCTGGCCAGGAATCCTGGTTCTGGCTGCGGCTGAAATTATTGGCCGATGCTGGGATTATCGGCCTGCCCAATGCCGGTAAATCGACCTTTTTGGCAGCTGTGTCGGCTGCCAAACCCAAAATCGCCGATTATCCGTTTACTACCCTGCATCCTGAACTTGGCGTGGTGCGCTTAGGTTCCGATAGCAGTTTTGTGCTGGCCGATATCCCTGGCTTGATTGCTGGTGCCGCCCAGGGCCATGGCCTCGGCATCCGTTTTCTGGGCCATATTGAGCGCACTGCCATTTTGCTGCATTTGATTGATGCTACCCAAGATGATGTGGTGGCAGCTTACCAAACCGTGCGTGCTGAATTGGCGGAATATGGGCATGAATTGATTAATAAATCCGAACTTGTTGCGCTGAATAAATGCGATGCTTTGGATGCACAAGAAGCCACACATAAAGCCAAGCAACTCAGCAAAGCAATCGGCAAACCGGTGGCCCAAATTGCCGCCGCTACGCAGCAAGGCGTGGAGGAAACCCTGCAAGCGCTCTACGCCGAAATCACCGCCCAGCGCCGGCGCGAGCAAAGCGATGTACCGATTAAAAGTGATTGGCAACCAAATTTAAAGTAAATCACAACCACTAACCCTCCCCTTGCGGGAGGGTCGAAAGTTGCGTAGCAAGTTTCGGGGTGGGGTGAATTGCCGCCATGATAGTTGCCAGCACGGCCTCAATTTCCTGGAACACTTGCAAATTAGTGAAGCGCAAAATGCGAAAGCCTTGATTGTATAAATAGGTATCCCGTGCCAAGTCTTTGACTGTGTTATGTTGGCCACCATCCACTTCCACAATCAGTCGATGTTGGAACGAAACAAAATCAGCGATATAAAAATCGATGGGTACTTGACGACGGAAACGGCCGAATACCGCTTTATTATGTTGCAAATACCACCATAACCGCATTTCTTCTTTGGTTAACGCATAGCGCATTTGTTTGGCACGTTGAATGATAACGGGTGCTTTGCTCGGCATGGTTAAACCCCACCCCGAAACTTGCTACGCAACTTTCGACCCTCCCGCAAGGGGAGGGTTAGCGCCACAGTTAATACGTCCGGGCCAATAGACTGCTGGCTGTTTCTCGCAACCCATCAGCGGCCGGACCGAAGCTTTCCAGATGGTTGATGGATTGTTTGCTCAGCAAATCGGCTTGCGATTTGGCTTGTTCAACACCAAGGATAGAAACAAATGTCACTTTGCCCTGTTTGGCATCATGTTTGGCGTCTTTACCGGTTACGGTCCGCTCACCGGTGGCATCCAGCACATCATCCACAATCTGGTAGGCCAGGCCCATATCATTGGCATAGGCGTATAAAGCCGCGCGGCTTTCGCGGCCCGCTTTGCCCAAAATCGCGCCCGCTTCACATGAAAATGCAATCATTGCACCGGTTTTCAAGCGTTGCAGGCGGGTAATTGATGGCGCATCAAAATTTTGTTTGGTGGCCAGCATATCCATCATCTGCCCGCCCACCATACCATGCGCGCCGGCGGCTTTGGCCAAACCAGCCACCAATTCGCAGCGCACAAACGGATCTTCATGCGTTTTGGGATCGACCAATACTTCAAAAGCATAAGTGAGCAACGCATCGCCCGCCAAAATCGCGGTCGCTTCATCATAGGCGCGGTGCAGGGTCGGTTTACCGCGGCGCAAATGCGCATTATCCATGGCGGGTAAATCATCATGAATTAATGAATAGCAATGCATCATTTCAATGGCGGCGGCCACGCGGCAGGCACGGGATGGATCGACTCCAAATAATTGCGCCGATTGCATCACCAAAAACGGGCGGATGCGTTTGCCGCCGGAAAATGTGGAATAGCGCATCGCATCAAACAGCTGCGCATAAGGCAATTTATCATTGGCTTCCAGTAACGCCGCCAAGGTGGTTTCCACCTGCGATGCGGTTTGCGCAATTTTATCCTGCAAATTATCGTTCATTGCGAATCTTCAGTCCCGTAAGGCTGTAAACTTAGCTTACCATCTGCTCCTTGTGCAACCTGCTGTATTTTGAGCTCGGCCTCGTTGAGTAATTTGGCGCAATGCTGCTGTAGCGCCGTACCGCGCTCGTAAGACGCAATTGCGTCTGACAAACTGCCTTGCCCCGCTTCCAGCTGGCGGACAATTTGTTCCAATTCGCCCATGGCCGTTTCAAACGGTAATTCAGCAGAAATCGAAGCGGGTTTAGACATGCAAATTTTATTTTACGCCATCAACTGCCACTTGTCATCTTTACCGCATAAAAAAAACGGGGCCGCAGCCCCGCTCTCTCGCTTAATCGTTGATCGCGATTAGAAGCTAACCGTTGTTCCCAAAGTCACAACCGTGGCATTGTTGTTTGGCTCGTAAACAGTACCACCAACATTGGTACCATTTGGTGTTGCTGAATCGTAGTTAACAAATTGCAGGGTTGAACCTAAAGACACGCCTGGTGCCAAGGCATAAGAACCGCCGACAACCCAACGTTCCAATTTATCATCCCCTGAGAATGTCGCGCGGGTCACTTTGGTTTGGTTGTTCAAATAGCTAACGCCTGCTTTCCAAGGACCGGTAGTGTAGCTCACGCCGCCCTGCCAGCCATCGGTATCACCCTGGTTTACACCGCCAATGGTGGCATTACTGCGGCCATTATCATCCCGCAAATACGCACCACCAAAAGCAAAACCGGCATAGGCTAGTTGTGCGCCGCCCGTCCAACTTTGCTGGTTGTCCAAATTGGTATTGGCAACATTGCCTTCCAAATCAGCAAAACCATAGCCACCGCCGACTAAGATACCCCAGTCTTTGTATTTGGTTTCGTAATTGGCTGCCATTTCCCAACGCTCGCCCTGTTGGCCAGCATCAGAATTTGAACCAACGCCGCCGGTAACCGCTTTGCCGCGGCCTGTGCGGGTACCATCTGGCGTGTAAGACACGCCCGCTTGGAAACCATTAAAGCGCGGAGTGTAGTAAACCACTTTATCGCCCAGCAAATTGCCGGTTTGATAGAATGGGGTAAAGCCGATTGGGGCCGCATTGCCGCCCGTATTGCCAGTTGCTCCTGGTACACCAGTGGCCACAAAGTTAAAGTCTGGATCGCGGCCATCAATACCTTCATCCACTGACGGGCCCATCACGCTGAGCATGTATAGCGGCGA
The DNA here is from genome assembly GCA_965246945.1 of Alphaproteobacteria bacterium. Lineage (GTDB taxonomy): Bacteria > Pseudomonadota > Alphaproteobacteria > UBA11073 > UBA11073 > CBDFFW01. The sequence goes on along the minus strand of CBDFFW010000001.1, from coordinate 491,828 downwards.
GAAGTTTTGACCAGCTTCCACACGCCCCCAATTGCCAGACATATAGATAAAGTTTTCTTGAATATCATCACCAGCGGTCGTCAAAGCTTGCCCAGCTGAAGAGTTGGTTGTGCTGCTGTTTTGCGCTTTTAAAACGACTTTCGCACCAGCAGTTAAACCGTTATCAAAGGTTTTTTCGCCCTGGAATTGCACTTCACCATAGCTTAAGATATCATGGTCACGCCGGCCATTCCCAGGATCATTGGTGCCATCATCTTGATTAACATAAGCGCCCTGCGCGGTGTAGTAACCACCCAGGCCTAATTTCACACCATCCTGTTTGGTTTCAGCAGCAACAGCGCCAGTAACACCGATAACTGTGAAAGCGACAAGCGCAGTCGTGCTTAACAAAAGTTTTTGCATGGATTGCATCTCCGTAGTTATGACCCGGCGAAAAGATCATGGCTTTTTGAAAGCGCAGTCTCCCGCTTTGCTGGGACGTATAAGATCAGGTTGACCCCGAATCTGGTATCCGGTCAATCACCCACGCGATCTTGATGCTGCCTTTACAAATGGGTGTGATCAGCGCGCCACAGTTACAAAACCAGTCGAGATTTAAGGAAAGATGTTTAAATATCTGCATATAGTCAGTAACTCTTAATAACACCTACTAAATCTGGCATTTTATCTGCATTTTGTTTTAACGATAATTATGCAGATGCCGCTTGCCGCTGTGATTGGTTGGCCAATTGACCATTCGCTTTCACCGGTTATTCACAATTACTGGTTGAAAAAATATGACCTAATCGGTAATTACGAAAAAATCGCGACAGCCCCACCAGCGCTTGCCGCCGAAATCGAAAAACTAAAACACATTTATCGTGGTTGGAATGTTACCTTGCCGCATAAAGAGGCGATTATTCCGCTGCTTGATCAACTCACGCCCACCGCGCAAGCCATTGGTGCGGTGAATTGCGTTAGCGTTCAACCAAATGGCACATTATTGGGCGATAATACCGATGCTTATGGTTTTGCCGAAAATTTGCGCCAGCAAACCGCGCGGTCAGATTGGACCGGTAAGCATGCCGTGGTGCTAGGCGCCGGCGGGGCCGCGCGCGCCGTGGTTTACGCCTTGGCCCAGCTTGGCTTTGCGCAAATCACCATTTGCAATCGCAACGCGGCCCGTGCGCAACAGCTGATCACCGCTTTATCATCCGCGCGGTCACAAGGCAGGAAGCCAATTCTGCGGGCCGAGGATAACCATGAATGGTTGCCTTCCAAGGATTTACTGACGCGCTGTAATTTGCTCGTCAATACGACCTCACTCGGCATGCATGGTCAGCCACCCTTGACCATCGATTTGGCCACCCTGCCCGCTCATGCGGTGGTAGCCGATATTGTTTATAAACCGCTTCAAACCGAATTATTAAAACAAGCGGCCGCGCGTGGCTTAACCACGGTTGATGGTCTTGGCATGTTGCTACACCAAGCTGCACCTGCCTTTGAAAAATTCTTTGGCGTGAAGCCGGAAGTGACTGACGAATTACGTCAGCATATATGCGTCATCACCTCATCCTGAGTAGTGATCAAAGATCGCGTATCGAAGGATATTTATTTGAGATCAAGCATTTGAGCATCCTTCGATACGGGCTTTGCCCTACTCAGGATGAGGTGATATAGAAAACCATGATCCGCATTGGCCTCACTGGTAAAATTGGCGCTGGTAAATCTACCGCCGTTGGCTTGTTGCGCAACTGGGGCTTTCCGGTGCATGAGGCCGACGCCACCGTGCATATACTTTATACCCAAATGCCGATCTTGGTTGAAATCGGCAAACTGTTCCCGGGTATCGTCCGCCACGCCAAATTAAACCGCCAACATCTGGCGGCTGCCTTGGCGAAAGATCCCTCGCTGAAATCGAAACTGGAAGCGATTATCCATCCAGCCGTGCAAGCAGACCGCGCGGCCTGGACCGCCAGCTTACACGCCCGCGGCACCCGCGCGGTGATTTACGATATTCCCTTATTGTTTGAAACCGGCCGCGATATAGATTGCGATGCCACCATCAACCTCACCGCCCCAACAGAAACCCGCTGGCACCGTGTCCAATCGCGCGTCCACATGACCCGCGAAAAATTTGACATGCTCAATGCTGCCCAATGGGACGACGACCGCCGCAGCGCGCATTACCAGCTTGATAACAGCAGTTCCTTTGAAGCTTTCAGCAAACAATTACGCGAAATTACTTCAAAAATTCTAAGCAATATTGATTGATAAGGTTAAACTGATAAAAGCTGCAAACCTGACTTAGAGTCTGGCCTTAATTTTGCTCTCATATCATCTGGGAAAATTCTCAATAACAATACTTCTGCGTTATCAAATAACATAAAAACTTGAGCATTATCAGGTACTGAAACAATTTGTTTCCCATGCACTACCACTTGTTTTGCTCCGTGTTGTTTCATAAATAGCAATAGCCCTTGCGGCACCTTACAACGACTTGCTGTTTCCAAGGTATAAAAGTCACCAATATAAGCCGCTAAAGTTTCTATTCCTTGTTGATAAGTGATTTTTATCAAAGAAGAAAGTTGCGCAGCTTCTAGCATGGCTGCTAAAGGCAGTTTTGCAATATCTTTTACATCTGAAGAAACATTAATCACATCACTTGAATATGTCGAACCATCCGGCTGCAAATAAGTAAAAATAACTTTTTCAATGTTGCTCATTTTAAACTCCAATGTGTTGTTTATAGAAAATTACTAAACTGATGTAAATAGTTGCATGATTAAGTGAAAAGCGTTTCGATAGTAGAAATGATCACTCTAACCCTACCCGATGGTGCGCAAAAGCAGTTTGAAGCAGGCACAACCGGCCAGCAAGTAGCGACCACGATTGCGACCAGTTTGGGCAAAAAGGCGTTGCTGATCGTCTTCAACGGCGAAGAATGGGATTTGTCGCGCCCGATTGAAACTGATGGCGCCATCAAAATCATCACACGTGAAAGCGATGAAGCGCTACCGCTAATCCGGCATGACGCCGCGCATGTGATTGCTGAAGCGGTGCAAGAATTATACCCAGGCACACAGGTCACCATTGGCCCCACTATCGATAACGGTTTCTATTACGATTTTTACCGCGCCGAGCCCTTCACCACCGATGACCTTGCCAAAATCGAAACCAAAATGCGCGAGATTATCAAACGCGATGCACCGTTTACGCGCGAAGTGTGGAGCCGTACGCAAGCTATTGAATTTTTCAAGAACAAAGGTGAGTTGTTTAAGGTCGAATTGATCGAAGGTTTACCTGGCGATCAGGATATCAGTATTTACAAGCAGGGCGACTGGTTAGACTTATGCCGCGGCCCGCATGCGCCGTCTACCAAACATATCGGCGATGCGTTTAAGCTTACCCATGTCGCCGGTGCTTATTGGCGCGGCGATCATACCCGCCCACAGCTGCAACGCATTTACGGCACCGCCTGGCGCAACCAGGCCGAGCTCGATGCGCATCTGAAACAAATCGAAGAAGCCGAAGCGCGCGACCACCGCAAACTCGGCCGCGAAATGAATTTGTATCATTTCCAGGAGGAAGCCCAAGGCTCTGTCTTCTGGCATCCCAAAGGGTTTAAGATTTACAATCTGTTAGAAAAATATATCCGCAGCAAATTGGATGCGGCCGGTTATGTCGAAGTAAAAACGCCGCAATTGATGGACCAGAAATTATGGACCGCTTCCGGCCATTGGGGCAAATACCGCGAGAATATGTTCGCCGTGCCGGATGTGGTGCCCAATACCGAAGAAGAAGGGCCGGTGTTTAAGGAAGAGCCGAAACATTTCCTGGCGCTGAAACCCATGAACTGCCCAGGCCATGTGCAGATTTTCAAACAAGGCATTAAAAGCTACCGCGATTTGCCGTTGCGCATGGCCGAATTCGGTTGTTGCCACCGGAACGAGGCGCATGGCGCGCTGCATGGGCTCATGCGCGTGCGGCAATTTACGCAAGATGATGCACATATTTTCTGCACGCCGGAACAAATTTCATCCGAAGCCGAAGCGTTCTGCCAATTGCTGTATTCCGTATATGCCGATCTGGGTTTCAGGGATGTAAAAATTAAATTGGCCACCCGACCAGCCGCCCGCGCGGGCAGTGATGAAGTATGGGACAGAGCCGAAAATGCTTTAGCTGACGCGTTAAACGCCCAAGGACTGACATTTGAATATGCCCCTGGCGAAGGTGCGTTTTATGGCCCGAAACTGGAATTCCACTTGCGCGATGCCATCGGCCGCACCTGGCAATGCGGCACGCTGCAGGCCGATTTCGTGCTGCCCGAACGGTTGGATGCCAATTATATTGGCGAAGACGGCGCCAAGCATCGCCCCGTCATGCTGCACCGCGCTGTGCTTGGCACGCTCGAGCGCTTTATCGGCATTATGATTGAACATTATGCCGGTAAATTGCCGTTATGGCTCGCGCCGGTGCAAATCGTTATCGCCAATATTACCGATGACGCACGCGCTTATGCCGAAGCTGTTTTGGCACAATTAAAAGCCGTCGGTATCCGTGCGGAACTGGATGTGCGGAACGAAAAAATTAACTACAAAATCCGCGAGCATTCTTTGCAAAAAGTGCCGATCATCGCCGTCGTCGGCAAAAAAGAGGCCGAAAACGGTACGCTGACCCTACGCATGCTGGGCACCGAAGAGCAGCAAACCCTGCCGATTAATGAAACCATTGAACTATTTTTTCAAAAATAGGTGAAATTATTTGGCATAAAGCATTTGGATAAATAGTCTTGCTGGATGATTACTCAAAAAGATTTTGCTGACATTTTAAAAAGCGTTAACCAACAGGCCGCGGAAGATGCCGCCCGCCGCCAAGCCTTATTAAAAGAATATGGCAGCACCAGAAATTTCTTATTGAGAAATATTGTCGATCTTACCACTGATATCCGCGACGGGGACCCGCAATGCCCAATCCCTGTGGTGCAATCTTTTTATGATTTAAGCGAGCGTCTCTTTCCGTTGGAAGGTGAACGGGAAACGCCGGCTGGCTGGCAAGCATATGTCCAACCAGATCGCGACCATCAATTTTACCGCAATGAACGCCGTATTCTCGGTATTTTAGATACCACCCGCGAAAACATCATTGCAGCCGTGGTTTATGGGGTCGCCGAAACCACACCGATGCTGCGCGAACGCTTTCCCATCGACGGTGTCGTTGGCATTACCTATGCGATGGTGGATGCGCAATATCGCCGCTGTGGTTTGGGCAATTATATGGTGAATGAACTAGTTCCGCAAAAAGCCCACGAATTTCTGGGTGGGATGAACCGCGGCAACATAATTATTGGCGCTGAAGTAAATGATATCTCGCAGTTAACATTAGTAGACGCGATTGCCGATATCGCCGGCGCGCTAACCCTGCCCAATGGGCGTCAGAACTTTTGGCTAACCAACGGCCTAAAACCCTTGGCTTTTAATTATTCCCAAATAGAATTACGCCCTGAATTGGGCGCTTTTGATGCGCTAACCTATCATGTCAGCGGCTGGCAGGGTGATAGCATTCCAGTTGCATTGGTTAGTTATTTGGTCGATTTTCATTCGCGGCTGTGCCTGAATAAACAATTGGGTTTAAGTGACGAAGATCAAACAGTTCTGAGCCGGATGGCTATAGAAATGCGGGCAGCAATAAATGGCGATCTGCCATTTATTGAAATTAACGCTAGTGACCATGTTGCCCGCGATAATCGGCTCATTGCGGCTATCAATAACGCTTTGGCCAGCGGCATTGACTTAAATACACCTATGGTCACAGTGATAGCTAATTATCAACAAAGAACTGGTGTTGGCACGGTTCCAACCGCCGCGTTTTAATAAGAAATTTTTCACTCAAACGTATTTTCTTATTCTCAATTGCGGTGCAGCGTGATTGAATAGGCGGCATGATTACCGTTGCCGATATTCGTGCCAAATTTTTGAATTATTTTATTAATAGATGATCGATTACATCTAAAGTTGTGCGTTTCTCCAAATATTCTTATAATAACCATATGAACGCTGAACTTCAGCCATTAATCGACCGGTTGGTGCAAGAATTGCAACCAGAAGAAATTTTGCTGTTTGGCAGCCATGCCCGCGGTACCGCACATGCCGGCAGTGATTATGATTTACTGGCTTTGGTGCCAGAAAGCACACCGGAATATAAACGGAAATTAAATTTTACGTGCGGCTTGGCCCTTGATTTAAACATTGCTGCCGATGTTCTGGCTACCACGCGGGCGAAATTTGATCGTTATAAAGGCGTGGTTGGCAGTTTAAGTTACCGTATCGCCAAGGAAGGCAAACTCATTTATGTCGCCTAAAACGGAAACATTAATGCGTTGGCTAAAGCCGATCGAAATCGATTTGGCAATGATTAATAACAGCCTTACCGGTTCCTCACCGACAGCCGAAGGCGGCGCTTATCATTGTCAGCAAGCTACCGAAAAAATGATTAAGGCACTGCTTATTTTCCATGAAATCGATTTTCCGCATACCCATAATCTAGCTAAATTGCTAAACTTATTACCCGCAAATGATGTTCTTTATCTACAGTTGGTCGAGCTCAAATATCTGACAACTTACGGCTTTGCTTTTCGCTATGATGAAGTTTACGAAGATATATCCGCACCCAGCCTATCAGAAATAGGCAAAGTCGAAACCAAACTTCTTACAATTTATACTATTCTATTAAATAGGTTTTCATTACTCACCTGATAGCGGATTGCTTGTAACTATCACTTAATATATTTATGCTTTAGCGCATGATTACCGTTGCCGATATTCGTGCTAAATTTCTGAATTATTTTGCTGATCAGGGGCATAGCATCGTCTCTTCTTCACCGCTGGTGCCGCGTAACGATCCCACTTTGATGTTTACCAATTCCGGCATGGTGCAGTTTAAAAACGTCTTTACCGGCCAGGAAACGCGCCTTTATACGCGCGCCACCACTGCGCAAAAATCCGTGCGCGCGGGCGGCAAGCATAATGATTTGGAAAATGTCGGCTATACCGCGCGGCACCACACCTTTTTTGAAATGCTCGGCAACTTTTCGTTTGGTGATTATTTCAAGGATGATGCGATTGCCTGGGCCTGGCAGTTAATTACCAAAGAATTTGGCCTGGATGCCAAACGGCTGTGTGTTACCGTTTATCATGATGATGAGGAGGCAGTTAAAATTTGGAAAAAAGTTGCGGGGCTAAGCGATGATAAAATCATCCGCATTGCCACATCTGATAATTTTTGGAGCATGGGCGATACCGGTCCGTGCGGTCCGTGTTCGGAAATTTTCTACGATCATGGCGATCATATTTGGGGCGGCCCGCCAGGCAGCAAAGATGAGGATGGCGACCGGTTTATCGAAATCTGGAATCTTGTTTTCATGCAATATGAACAGGTGAATAAAGCCACACGCATTGCGCTGCCCAAACCATCGATTGATACCGGCATGGGGCTGGAACGCTTGGCCGCCGTGCTGCAAGGTAAACATGATAATTACGATATCGATTTGCTGCGCGGGATAATTGAGGCTTCTGCCCAAATCAGCGGCACTGACCCAGATGGCGAATTTAAAACCAGCCACCGTGTGATTGCTGATCATTTGCGCAGCAGCTGTTTTTTAATTGCGGATGGCGTACTGCCAAGCAATGAAGGGCGCGGTTATGTGCTGCGCCGTATTATGCGCCGCGCGATGCGGCATGCGCATCAAATGGGCTGTACTGAACCGCATATGTATAAACTAGTACCAACCCTGCTGCGTTTAATGGGCGATGCCTATCCAGAATTATACCGCGCTGAAAGTTTAATTCGTGAAACGCTGCGCACCGAAGAAACCCGCTTTAAAGCCAATGTTGATCGCGGTTTGAAATTACTCGATGAAGAAACAAATAGCTTGTCAGCTGGCGGCACATTAAGCGGCCAAGTGGCTTTTAAATTATACGACACTTATGGCTTCCCATTAGATCTGACGCGTGATGTATTACGCAGCCGTGAAATCACGGTTGACGATGCCGGTTTTGCAGCGGCTATGGCCGAACAAAAAACCATGGCGCGGGCGGCGTGGAGCGGTTCTGGCGAAGCGGGTACCGAAAAGTTATGGTATGAATTGAAAGAACGTCTCGGCGCGACTGAGTTCTTGGGTTACGACACCAATCAAGCGGAAGGCGTAATCCAGGCCATCATTAAGGATGGCCAAGTGGTAGAAACAGCGCAAGCCGGTGATACGGTGCAAATCATCGTTAGCCAAACCCCATTTTACGGCGAAAGTGGCGGCCAGCTGGGTGATACCGGTCTAATCATCGGCAGCGATGGCGCACAGTTGCAGGTCACTGATACCCAAAAGAAACTTGGTTCACTTTTTGTGCACTTTGCCACTTTAATAAGTGGCACCGTTAAAACCGGTGATGCCGTTCAGTTACAAATTGATACCACACGCCGCCAGACCATTCGCGCGCACCACTCTGCCACCCATCTTTTACATGAAGCATTGCGCGAAGCACTTGGTACGCATGTGACCCAAAAAGGTTCAATGGTCGCGCCCGATCGTTTGCGCTTTGATATTTCGCATCCGATTGGTTTAAAAGACGATGAACGGGCCAGCGTTGAAGCTGCCGTGAATGCCCGCATCCTTGGCAATTCACTGGTGGTGACGCGGTTGATGACCCCCGATGCAGCAGTCGCCGAAGGTGCCATGGCGTTATTTGGCGAAAAATATGGCGATGAAGTGCGCGTGGTTTCGATGGGTGGCCGCCATGAAAACGACACCAAAGAATATTCCGTTGAATTATGCGGCGGTACCCATGTGCGTGCCACTGGTGAAATTGGCCTATTCCGCATTATTAGCGAAAGCGCGGTAGCCGCCGGCGTGCGCCGAATTGAAGCGATTACGGGTGCTGCCGTATTGCAGCATTTGCAGGACACCGAAAATCTGGTGAATGAAGCCGCCGCGCACCTTAAAGTATCCCCAGCCCAACTCCCCAGCCGTCTGGCCACATTGCTCGAAGAGCGCAAAAAACTGCAAGATGAACTCAGCGCGGCTAAGCAAAAATTGCTTGGCAATGCGAAAGCAGATCAAGAAAGAATCGGCAATATCACCCTGCTTACCCAAATTGCCGAAGCTGCCCCGAATGACCTCCGCAAACTGGCGGAGCAATATAAAGCGCAAAACCCGAACCAAACAGTCATTGCCCTGATCGGCACCGATGCAGGTAAAGCTTCGATCATCGTCGCCTTGTCGAATGATCTAACCGATAAATTTAAAGCGCCTGAATTGGTTAAGCAGCTGGCGGCTAACCTCGGCGGTGCCGGTGGTGGCGGCCGCCCTGATTTTGCCCAGGCTGGCGGCAGCGAGACTGATACAGAAAAACTGCAAGCCGCGCTGGCCCAGCTAAAAACCAGCCTGGCCGCCTAAGCCATTCGCAACTTTAACAGTCAATGCTTATCTTAAGCAGATGAGCCAGCGGAGTTCATTAATCGCCAGTTATCTGGTTGGCTTGGACGGTCAGCAGGTCAAAATGGCCCCCGATCAAGGCAAAGCGCTGCTCAGCACCGCTAAACCTTTTTTGGAATTACTGCTTGAACAGAGCCGCACTGCCATTGAAGATGGTAAAATTGCCGCCGCGCAACGCACCCTGGAATATGTGTGGGAAGCCAAGGAGCAACCGCGTTATGAAATTCATAAACGCATTAACGGCGCTTTCATCACCGATGTGGTGATCCCCATGCAATATGATTTGCTGGTCATGAAACATGAATATCTGCGCTGGCTGGCCCATCAACGCAGCCAGTTACAACCGCATTGGGCGGTGATTTTATATCCGCTGCAACTATCCCGCGAACAAGCCGATCAATTGCTCGAATGGCAATGCCAAGCGGTTGAAGACGGTATGAATACGACCAGCGGTTTTGCCGGTGATAGCCGCCGGATTACTCCGCAAAAAGATATGCAGCAATTTGCCGCCAATCAACGCCCCGAAATGCGATTTACTTTCACCCCGCGCTAGTTTTTTAGCGCATTTTATGCCACATATATAACGTGCTAAGCAGTTTAACCCTGCAGGATTTTGTGCTGCTACCCGCCGCTGATTTAAATATGTCAGCAGGCTTGACCGCCATCACGGGTGAAACTGGTGCAGGTAAATCCATTATTTTAGATGCTTTAGGTTGGGTATTGGGTGAACGCGCCAGCGCCGCGCAAATTCGCCCAAGCGCGAATGAAGCGCGCGTGACCGCCGTGTTTGATTTACCCGCCAAACATCCCGCGCTTGAATTATTGGCTGAAAATGATCTTGGTAATGAAGAATTAATTATCCGCCGCACGATCAACGCCGATGGCAAAAGCAAAGCACTGATTAATGACCAGCAGGTCAGTCAGGCATTATTGAAACAACTAGGCGTGCTGCTGGTTGATATCCATGCCCAATTTGATAATCACGCGCTGTTCCAACCCAGCCAGCAGCGCGATTTATTGGATGCTTATGGCAATCACAAATTAGCCGCAGTGCAACAAGCCTGGACACAGTGGCAAAGCCAAGCCGCCGCACTGCAAGCCCTGCAAAATGAAATGGCGCAAGCCCAGGCCGATCAAGCCTATTTGCAACATGCTGCCCATGAATTGGATCAAGCGGCTGTGCAGATAGATGAAGAAGAGCAATTGCAAATCCAGCGCTCACGCTTGCAGCAATTGGCCAAGATTACGGATACCGCCCAAACTTGCGAAGATAAGCTGAGTAACGCTGCGGGCCAAGTGCATGATGCTGCCCGTGCCCTAGCCCGCGTGCCCGAAAGCTGGCGCGAAGCCGCCGCCCCGCTGATTGATACAATTGATAATCTGCTCGACCAATTATCTAATGCGCAAGCACAGCTATCTGTACTGCAACCGGATCGTGATGATGGCAATTTAGAACAGATTGAAGAACGCTTATTCAGCCTCCGTGCCCTGGCCCGCAAACATCAAACAACTGTTGCTGAATTGCCAGAACTGCATAAAAATATTACGCAGCGCTTGCTGTTGCTGGAAGATCAAAGCGATACCTTGCAGCGTTTAATGCAACAGGTTGGCATCGCGCGGACTGAATACGAAAATGCCGCCGCTGCGTTAACCAATACGCGCCTGAAAAGCGCCGATGCTTTGGCGAAAACCATTTTAAAAGAATTAAAACCTTTAAAACTAGATAAGGCCCGACTGGAAATTGCTGTTACGCCAGCACCCGAAACTGCCTGGGCAGCGCATGGCCAAGATAGCATCCAAATTATGGTCGCCATGAACCCAGGTGCGGCATTGGCTCCGCTGGCCAAGGTCGCATCGGGCGGTGAATTGGCCCGCCTGATGCTTGCCCTCAAACTCATCCTTGCGCAAAAACAAGCACCAATTTTATGGGTGTTTGACGAGGTGGATAGCGGTGTTGGCGGCGCGGTTGCTGCTGCAGTGGGGGATTGCCTGGCGCGACTGGCCAAAGATAAACAAGTGCTGACCATTACCCACAGCCCACAAATCGCCGGCCGCGCTGCGGAACATTGGCAGGTGAGTAAAGAGAGCAAAGCTGGTAAAACCGTTGCGCAAATTACGGTGTTGAGCGCTGAAGCCCGCCAGGAAGAACTCGCCCGTATGCTTAGCGGTCATGATATTACCGACACTGCCCGCGCCGCCGCTGCTGATTTAATGCGTGCTTAGCTATGCGTATTGTGATTGTTGGTGGTACTGGTTGCGGTAAAACGACATTGGCACAACAACTTGGTGAGCCATTACAAACTTCTGTTTACGATTTGGATGAATTTTATTGGCTACCTAATTGGCAACCACGTTCCGTTGAAAAATTTGAGCAAAAAGTTTCGGAAATTGTAAATTCAGAAGATTGGCTTATTAGCGGTAATTATTCAGCGGTTCGCGCTGTCATTTGGGCAGCGGCTGATGTGATTATATGGTTGGACTATCCTTTCTCTTTAACTTTATGGCGGTTGCTAAAACGCAGTTGGCAGCGCCTGGTAACCAAGGCAATGATTTGCAACGGTAATCATGAAACCTGGCGGCGCATATTATCACCGCAGCATTCAATTATTATTTGGCTATTCAAATCTTACTGGCGGCGCTGGTCGGAATATCGCATGCTGTTACCGCATTATCAACATGTGTTAATCTATAAAAATGCCGTGCTAATAAATCAGGTTATGCGGGATTTACAGCAGATTTACGGCTAAACTTTTGGCCAAACCAAACCATAATACTTAACCCGAGCCAGCCAAACCAGATTGTATAACTAAACACGCGCATGAATTTTATATCCGGCGTTAAGATAGTTTGCAGCTGTATTGCATGCGGGCCCGTGGGCACTTTCAACATGACAAACGACATGGTGTTTAAAAACACGCTGTCTGCCGGCGGTGGCTGACCATCCACTGTTATGTGTAAAAAACGGGATGGCAAAGCACGGGTAGCAATCCAGCAAACGGTATAAGGGCAATCATATTCTGCTTCAATCTGGTTAACCCCAGGCGACAACAATGGCAGTGGCGGGCTGGTTAAAATGGGCACAGTGCTGGTTGGCATAGGCAGGTATAAATTTGTATCTGCGAAATCTTTATAACTATAAGGCAGCGCCTCCCATTTCTGATCACTAAATTCAAATTTCAGTTCATGGCCGAATTGGTGATTATAATAATCCGTAAAAAATAATTCGGTAAATCGCATATAAAGTTGCGTGTAACATAAAATAATTAACGCCAATAATGGCAGCAGATACCCACGGCTATTCAATTTAATGTGGTTATGACCAATAACAAAAAACATTAGAATAATGGCCAGTGTAAAAAATAAATTGATATAAGTGGTGAACCGGTAAGCGAATTGCGCCACGGCCAAAATTGCTGGCAATTGCGTATATAAACTTTGTTGGCTGAGCAAGAACACCAGCCCAAATGCCCACAATATCAGATAGGCAAAGCCAATAATGGTCAAAATTTTATAGTGAGCACCAGGCGTTTTGAAAATGCGGATCAACAGCCATGCGGCAAAAGCGAATTGCAGCATTTCAATTGCCGCTTTCAGAAACGGAATTTGCACTTGCATGAGCCCGCCCGTATAGGTGCGGAAATCACCGGCGAGTGGCAAAATTTTAAAAATCATTTCATCAATATTGCGGTAAAAATCGATGGTGAGATGGTTTAGATTAGCGCTGCCACCCACACTCATCCCATTTTTTAAGAGCCCCGAAATGTAAATAAAAGATAAGAGAGAGAGGAAAGTTGGAATTAAAAACGGTAAGATTTTTCCAATAAAACCAAGGATTCTTAAACGGTTAATTTTTATAAAAATTAGTAAAACTGGTAGGCTGATAATAAAAAAATAGAAAGACAATACCAGGGTAATGGGATGCGAACCGGCCGCCAAGGTCCAGCATAAAGCGGCCCAATTATACCACCGCATTTGCTGCTGTTGGTTTTCAGGTAACCAGGCCTGGCAAAGCAGTAAAACCGTTGTAACCAGTAAACCGCAGGCCACATATTCCATCGCTGCACCGCGAAAATATAAATTGGTAAACGCATATTGGGTGATGGTGATGAGGCTACAAAAAGCAAACGCCGTAAAACGATGCTTGGTCAAGCTTAAACCCAAATGGTAGCTGAGCGCCGCCGGTAAAAGAGTAATTATCAAAACAGCCAATCTAAACGCCATATCAGCACCAGTCGCGATAGCCAAAATGCCTAAAATAGGATAGATCAATATCCCATAGAGCAGCGGTTGTATGCTGCCGAAAATAGCATTATTTTGCACAAATTCTGGCAGCTGACCCGCGGTGAGAGAATGACTAAAATAGCCGACATAATAAACATAGATATTCCAATCTAATATTTTCGGTAAAAATAAAAAGAATGGTAAAAGTAAAAAAATAACCGGCCATAAATAGGGATATTTTTTAAAGATATATTTTGGATATGTTAATAACGAGAATTTAGCTGCATGTAGTCGCGCATGAATTAACATTGTTTTTCGTAAATTGAATTAAGTGATTACACAAGCTGGCAATTTATTTGGCTGTGCTATCAGGACCATTAAGTAAATTTCATAAAAAAATCCCGACATATAGTCGGGATTTTAATTTTTTAATTTTCCTGCGTTTTCTACGCAGAGAAATTATATATTAAGCAGCTTGGTTATCATAAGCCAATTGCTGCTTTGCTTCCAATTCATCTGATTTGGTTTTGTCGCGGTCAGCCGCAATTTTCTTCAGACGATTAACCACCATACCGGTACCGGCTGGGATTAAACGGCCCACAATCACGTTTTCTTTCAGGCCTTCGAGCATATCCATTTTGCCGCTCGTCGATGCTTCAGTTAACACGCGCGTGGTTTCTTGGAATGATGCGGCGGAGATGAATGAACGGGTTTGCAAGCTGGCTTTGGTAATCCCTTGCAGAACCGGCACACCGGATGCCGGACGGCCACCATCGGCCACCGCTTTTTCATTGGCTTGTTCCAGATCGTAACGATCTGATTCTTCGCCAACCAACAACATGGTATCGCCGGCATCCGTAATCTGCACTTTCTGCAGCATTTGGCGCACGATCACTTCAATATGCTTATCGTTGATCTTCACGCCCTGCAAGCGGTAAACATCCTGCACTTCGTTGATCAGGTAATCAGCCAAAGCTTCAATCCCCATCACCGCCAAGATATCATGCGGCGCCGCGTTTCCGCCAATTAACGAGTCCCCGCGCTGCACGAAATCACCTTCATGCACAATTAAGTGCTTACCTTTAGGGATCATGTATTCGCGCGTTTGTTCATTGGCATCGGTTGGCACCACAAGAATACGGCGTTTCATTTTGTAATCTTTGCCGAATTCAATCCGGCCATCGATTTCGCTGATAATCGCGTATTCTTTTGGTTTCCGCGCTTCGAATAGCTCGGCCACACGTGGCAAGCCCCCAGTAATATCGCGGGTTTTGCTGCTTTCGCGGGGAATACGGGCCAAAATATCCCCTGGGCTGACCTGGGCACCATTTTCGATTGATAGAACCGCATCAACCGATAGGTAATAAACCGCATCCGCGCCATTGGCGAGTTTGAACAATTTATTCGCTTTATCACGCAATTCGATCCGTGGTTTTAGATCACCACTGCGAGCGGTTTGCCGCCAATCGATTACCACTTTATTGGCAATCCCAGTATTTTCATCCGTGATTTCTCGCACGGTGATGCCTTCAACGACATCGATTAGATGCGCCGTACCGGCTTTTTCTCCAATTACCGGGATGGTGTAGGGATCCCATTCCGCCATTTTTTGACCGGCCAGCACTTGTTGTTTTTCTGCCACCAAAATGCGTGAACCATGCGGCAACCGATGACGCGCTTTTTCCGCCCCATTGCTATCCAGCACAATTAATTCGACGTTACGGCCCAAAACAATCGGCACGCCGCCATCATTCACCACCACGTTTTTATTGCGAATTTGCACCGTACCATTAAACGCTGCTTCGACTGAGGATTGCTCCGCCCCACGCTGCGCCGCCCCACCAATGTGGAAGGTCCGCATGGTCAGCTGCGTGCCTGGCTCACCAATCGATTGCGCAGCCATAACCCCAACCGCTTCACCAATATTAACCGGTGTTCCACGCGCCAAATCACGGCCATAACATTGAGCACAGACCCCAAATTTGGCTTCACACGTTAATGGTGAGCGGGCGAAAATAACATCGATACTCGCTTTTTCAACACGGTCTGATAATACTTCATCCAGCAACGTACCTTTGGCCGCGATAACGGTTTTTTTGTCTGCTGGATCGATCAGATCTTCATGGGTCACGCGGCCCAAAATACGTTCAGACAATGGCACAACGACATCCCCACCATCAATAACAGCCCGCAGGGTTAGACCCTTTTCAGTGCCACAATCGGTGCTGGCGATAATCGCATCCTGCGCCACATCGACCAAACGGCGGGTTAGATAACCGGAATTGGCCGTTTTCAAAGCGGTATCGGCCAAGCCTTTACGCGCGCCATGGGTCGAGTTGAAATACTCAAGCACCGATAAGCCTTCTTTAAAGTTCGAAATAATCGGCGTTTCGATAATTTCGCCTGATGGTTTGGCCATCAAACCACGCATCCCCGCCAACTGACGGATTTGGGCAGCCGAACCCCGCGCCCCTGAATGCGCCATCATATAAATGGCGTTAACTGGTTTGCCTGGAACTAATTGGCTGATGTTTTTCATCATCTCATCGGCCACCCGCTCCGTGCAGGTTGACCAGACATCGACGACTTTATTGTATTTCTCACCTTTGGTGATCAAACCGTCTTGGTATTGCTGTTCGAATTCTTTAACCTTGGTGGTTGCTTCTTCGATCAGGCGGGTTTTCGCGGCTGGAATAACCATGTCATCTTTCCCAAACGAAATACCGGCGCGGCAGGCATTATAGAAACCAAGCTGCATCATACGGTCGGCAAATAAAACCGCTTCTTTCTGGCCGCAATGGCGGTACACAGAATCCATCACATTGGAGACATCTTTTTTGGTCAGCAACCGGTTGATGATGCTGAATGGCAGGTCTTTATGTTTTGGCAATAATTCAGCCAGCATCATGCGGCCAGGCGTGGTTTCCACGCGCTCAATGGTTGAATTGCCTTCGCTATCCACCGTGTGATAACGCGCTTTGATTTTGGTGTGTAAAGTGACCGTACCATGCGCAATCGCGTGTTGAATTTCGCCCATATCGGTAAAGGCCATGCCTTCACCTGGTTCGCCATCCCGTTGCAAGGTGATGTAGTAAATACCAAGCACGATATCCTGTGACGGGACGATAATTGGCTTACCATTGGCCGGGGATAGAATGTTGTTGGTCGACATCATCAACACACGGGCTTCCACCTGTGCTTCCAATGATAATGGCACGTGCACCGCCATCTGATCACCATCGAAATCGGCGTTAAACGCGGTACAAACCAACGGGTGCAACTGAATGGCTTTGCCTTCAATCAACACGGGCTCAAACGCTTGAATACCCAAACGGTGCAAGGTTGGTGCGCGATTTAATAAGACTGGATGTTCGCGGATTACTTCTTCCAAAATATCCCAAACTTCCGGCCGTTCGCGCTCGACCATGCGTTTGGCAGCTTTTAGCGTTGGGGCTTGGCCATATAATTCAAGTTTATGGAAGATGAATGGCTTAAAGAGTTCCAGCGCCATTTTCTTCGGAATACCGCATTGCTGCAATTTCAAGGTTGGACCAACGACGATCACGGAACGACCAGAATAATCGACCCGTTTACCGAGCAAGTTCTGACGGAAACGGCCCTGTTTCCCCTTCAGCATATCTGCCAAAGATTTCAACGGCCGCTTGTTGTTACCGGTAATCGCACGGCCGCGGCGGCCGTTATCGAATAGCGCATCAACTGCTTCCTGCAACATGCGTTTTTCGTTCCGCACAATAATGTCTGGCGCATTGATTTCCAGCAGATGCTTCAAACGGTTGTTCCGGTTGATCACGCGGCGGTACAAATCATTCAGATCATAAGTCGCAAAACGGCCAGAATCCAATGGCACAAGCGGGCGCAATTCGGGCGGAATTACGGGAATGGTGTCCAAAATCATGTGTTCCGGCTTGGTGCCAGATTCCATGAATTTTTCGATCAGTAACAAGCGGCGCGAATATTTTTTACGCTTTAATTCACTGGTGGTGGTTTTGAGATCTTCACGCAGTTTTTCTTGTTCGGCTTTCAAATCGATCGCCATCAGCATTTCTTTTAATGCTTCAGCGCCGATCATCGCGCGGAAACTGTCTTCCCCATATTGATCAACCGCGTTGTAATATTCGTCTTCGGTCAAGGTTTGGTACATTTTCATGTCTGTTAAGCCAGGCTCAACAATCATGTATTTTTCAAAATACAGAACCGCTTCGATTTCCTTCATCATCATGTCCAGCATGATGCCGATGCGGCTTGGCAGTGATTT
Organism: Alphaproteobacteria bacterium; assembly: GCA_965246945.1. Taxonomy (GTDB): domain Bacteria; phylum Pseudomonadota; class Alphaproteobacteria; order UBA11073; family UBA11073; genus CBDFFW01. Next base: position 473,865 of record CBDFFW010000001.1, on the reverse strand, counting down.
TAGGAACCAGATATGTGCCACCGGCGATACCAATTGAATATGGCCCATGCGCTCACGTCGCACTTTGCGCAAAGTGACTTCCACGCCGCATTTTTCGCAAATAATCCCTTTGAATTTCATGCGTTTGTATTTACCGCATAAACATTCGTAATCATTCATTGGCCCAAAAATCCGCGCGCAGAATAAACCATCGCGTTCAGGCTTAAAGGTCCGGTAGTTAATGGTTTCTGGTTTTTTGATTTCACCAAACGACCAGGAACGAATTTCTTCAGAACTGGCGATGCTGATTTTAATCGCATCGAAACTTTGCGTGCCTTGCGGCGCGCCAAACATTTGCATCAATTCAGTAGTAGCCATGGATTTACCTGTGTGTGCGCAATTAAGCGGAAGTGGTTGGTTATACGTGTTTTTACTTATTTATCTGCCGGAATCATCAATGCAACCGGTGAATTTGCAGCAGATTTTGGGGATCATGCCCTTTTTCTAGCGCGGTTTTGCCAAGCATCGCAAGAAATTTGATAAATTTAGTAACCATCCGGCACCAACCGGTTGGCATATAGTGTTATATGGTAATCATAATATTGATATGCAAATAACAGCGTGCCGTTTTTTCGGCAAAATTCCGCCAATTGCGGAGCTAAATCTGTCATTTGCCGATCATAAGGATAAACTGCTTTTTTGCTATTTGGCGGTGGCTGAATCATTACGATGAAATGGGCAGCTGCCAGTTGCGGCCATAATTCTTCGGGTTTTACCGCAAATATTTGGGTGAGCACCGCTTGCAGACCCAAATTTTGCTGCAGCCGCTCCAGCGCCGTGAAATTCAAAGCGGCCGCATCGTGATCGCCATTATGGTTCACAAACAAGCGCGGGTGTTGCCAGTGATGCTGTTGGCTAGTCCCTGCTAAAATTTCAACCAATTGGTTGCGGCCGGCAACATATTTCGGCTGCAAGTGTTTAAAGGGAGTATGAAACAGGCGCCCTGCCTGCAGTACCAGCACGGCAACCAATAATATTGTCCCGATCCCCCACCAAATCCGATGATAACGAATATTGCCTATGGCCGCTAAGGCGTGCGTACAAATATATAAACCCATAATATATAAAGCAGTGATGGGCACCAAAAAGACATTGGCCGTGACCACTGATTTGGCGGTATCAAGCGTTAGCGCAAAATACAGGCCCAGCCACAAAGCCAATATAAAGCAAACAGCCCATAAGATCTGACCTTTTGAAATGGCAGCAGTAAAAGCCGGTTGCTGACGGGCCCGCCACAATAGCACACCCGCAGCCAGCCACACTGCGCCAAGTAATATTGTGCTGATCGTCCCCAACTGCCCGGCCAGCATTTCATAGGGATAAAACAACAGACTTTCCTTGAGATTATGCACGCCTGCTTCCGTCATACGGATACCAGGCTCGTCCCCCTGCACATGGCCGCCAATATAATAGGCAGATAATGACCGCCAGAAAATCAGCAGATATGGCATAATGCCAAGTGCGGCAACACCAATGGTTACACCCAATCCCTGCAGAATTTTAATCGGCTGCAAATGCGCTTGTACCAACCATGGGCGTTTTACCAAAAATATGATGGCTAGCAAAGTAAGGAAAACCAGCAAAACGCTGGCCATTTCCACCACCATAATAAACCGCGTGCAGCACAGGACAACCAATAGTGTACCGGTCAGTACACAATAACGGCTGCGGGTGAAAAAATAACTGCGCCAAATCACCAAGCAAGTGCAGGTTAAGATGCACAATCCCGCAAAATCCAACCGGAAGTCCATTAACCCGCCGGATAAGCGATACAGTGTTTTCAGTGAGAATAGATAAGCCAGTAACAAGGCGGCAAACCCGAACCGCGCTTTGGGTTTAAATGCCATTAAGAGAATGGTGCAAAGACCAATATATAAAATAACATTAATCAGTAATGCCGAGGCACGGCCAAAGGGTAATATCTGCAATCCCATGAACGCCGCAAGCTGGAATAAAAACCCCTGCGCTGGCACGGTTTGGAAAAAGCCGATAATGGCGGCCCATAAGCCTTGAGCCTGCCCAATAAAATAAGCATTATAAACTTGGGTTAAATAACTGATCTGATCAAACGCCACCGCCGGCACTGGCACAATTTCTTGACTGGCATAGAGATACCAACGGATGAGCTGGTACAACAAAAGAACTGCAAACAATAAAAAACCACTTAGCCGCAGAGAGTTAACAAGCGGTTTTTTAATTTCGGCAATTTTCATTTGCAGCTTATTATGCCCAAGCTAATTATTCAATGGGCAGCGGATTAAACACCCATTTATTGCGGCCGCCATGTTTGGCTTCGTAGAGCGCGTCATCGGCGACTTTTAATACGCTATCCGGTGTCATCGCGGGTTGCTGACCGCTGGCGGCGGTGATGCCCAAGCTGATGGTGACATCAATTGTTTTGGCACCATTCTCAATCGCAAATGGCACGCCAGCAACCGCACTGCGGACTCGTTCGGCCATCTGGGTTAAAAGCTCTGACCGCGTATCTGGAATTAAAATGACAAATTCCTCACCCCCAAATCGCGCCACCAAATCCGATGGCCGCATCGCCCGCGACAGGCGGCGGCCCAATTCTTTAATCACTTCATCGCCAACCGGATGGCCGTAAGTATCATTAATTGTTTTGAACTTATCGATATCAATCACCATTACCCCCAATACGCGGCTATCTTCCTGCCTGGCTTTATCCAAAAGCTTGGAAAAATGCGCTTCCAGATAACGGCGGTTGAATAACCCGGTCATCGGATCCACTACGGCCAAGGATAAGCTGGTTTCATAATTGCTGCGTAGTTTATCTTGAAAAAGTTTGCGCTTTAACAGCGTTTTGATGCGGGCCCGCAATTCGCTTTTATCATAGGGGCGCAGCAAATAATCATTGGCCCCCAAATCCAAACCTTTAGCCACGCGTTTGATATCATTATTATCATCAATCAATAGCACGGGAATACCGCGTGTGCGTTCTTGCGAACGGAGATGCGAAGTGAGGCGCAGCCCATCTGTGCCGGCGATGGTCAAACTAATCACAATCAGATCACAGGCATCTGGCGTGCTCATCAAGCCCAGCACACTATCCGCGCTGCTCATAATTTCAGTATTATAGCCTTCATCTTTTAACAACTGGCTAAGCCGTTCGGCTTCGACCGGCAAATCATCGACAATAACAATTTTAGCGCCTTGGATAATTTGCGCCTCATCCAGTGAATTGGCTTGCACCACACCCAATTCGTCGGAGGTTTTTTCCCGCAACCGCCATTCATCCAGCACCATTTTCAGCCGCAGCAGCGAACGCACGCGTGCGAATAAGGCAGTATCGTTAATCGGCTTGCTGAGGAAATCATCGGCGCCCGCTTCCAAACCTTTCACCCGATCACTGAGTTCGGATAAGGCAGTAACCATCACCACGGGAATATGCGCAGTTTTCGCATCGGCCTTGATGCGTTCGCACACCTCAAACCCGCTCATCCCTGGCATCATTACATCCAGCAAAACGAGATCTGGTTTTTCCGAGATCACTTTTTCCAACGCTTCCGGCCCTGAATAAGCCGCAATAACGTCGTAATATTCATTAATTAATTTCGCGCTGAGCAATTTAACATTGGGCAGCGTATCATCGACAACAAGAATGCGGGCAGTCACGATTGGCCTTTGCTAATCTTTAAGGTATTTTTCAACAGTTTCTAAAAAACGGGTCACCGAAATCGGCTTGGCAATATAATCATCGCACCCGCCTTCGCGCATGCGCTGTTCATCACCCTTCATCGCAAAAGCGGTCACCGCAATAACAGGGATTGAACGCAATTCCGGATCTTCTTTCAGCCATTTGGTAACTTCTAAACCGGAAATTTCCGGTAATTGGATATCCATAATAATCACATCCGGCATTACCTGGCGCGCCATTTTCATCGCTTCCAAACCATCGGTAATTCGAATGGTTTCATAACCACGCGTTTCTAACAGATCATTAAAGAGCTTCATATTCAGCTCGTTATCTTCAACAATCATGACTTTTTTGGTCATCGACAATCTCTACCGGCACATTGAAGGGTTTGCAGATAAGCCCACCAGCTCACCATGCACGCTAAATTCTGGGTAATCAATGGTATAATCACTAACGATACCATTATCATGCAATGTCATGCGCATTTCGTAAAGCGGTTGTTCAATTTGTACCTGCTCGTCTTGTTCCCCTGCGCTTTCATTATCGCTTTCGGCTTCCGCTTGTTCGGCATGTTGCACCGCTTTTAATTCTGCGGGCAGCGCTTTGGGGAAAATCGCCATACTCACGCGCCACACTTTGCCCGCTTGCAATAAATTTGTATCGACATTCCCTGGCACATTGACTGACTTGGTTTCCAACTTATCCAATTCCGCATCCGTATTGGCTTTGGTCAGCGCATCTGGTTTGGCAATTTCTGGCGCAGCGGCACCGGGCTCAACCGCTTCCGAATCTTTTAAGATTTTCTGCAAATCACCCGCCACATCTGGCTGACCGGTTGGTGTTTTACTTTCTGCCTCGGCCGCATCTTTATCAGCTGACGTGGCGAGTGAGGCCTTGACTTTGGCATCCAAGGGTTTTTGTGCGAATTCATGTGGCCAAAATTCGGCACTGGCCGGCTGAATATGAATGGTGACATCGTTACCGGCATCCAGTTCGCTACCATCGAACAGCGGTAGCTGCAACTGCGTCTGGCCCGCTTGGGCCGCTTTTAAAATAGCTTCATTTTGCTGCGATGGAAATTGCAACGGGCCAACCAATGGCACCACCGCTTCACTTGGCTGAGTTAAAGTTAATTGCGGCGGCTTGGCACCATTCAATTCAACTTTACCACGCAAATTATCGACCATAGCTTGATCACGCAAGCGGCGCATCGCAAAGCTGAACCGCTGCCCATCTTTCGATTCCCAGGTGTTATAATAGCTGGTGATAAATGCCGATGGCGCATCCGGACTATCAAACCGCGTGATCATTTTCTGCCGCACTGTCCAGCCATTGCAGCTATCCTCCAGCGCATAAAGGGTGCGCCCTTGCATATCGGCAATACGGTCCCCTTGCTGCAATTTGGCCAGCGACATGTGATAGACCGCGCTATGCGGAATAAGCGGGATTTCGTTGTTACTGCGCAGCCACCCCTGTTGCCAGACAATATAACCCACCAGCGCCAAGCCAGCGGCAAACAGCACGAGACTGGAGCGGGAAGTGCGATTCATGAATAATGTATCGTAATCGCCATTGCATCTGTCTGACAACTATTGGATGTTAGCAATATGCGTTTATGGCTAAGCGGCTTACTGACAGATGAACGGTTATGGGATTGGGTGCATGCGGCTGCGCCCGCATTGGCTGAAAATTCGCTGATCCCTGACATCACCTTTAGTACTTCCATGGCTGGTTTGGCGGCTGGTGTGCTGGCGCAAACCGATGGGCCATTGGAACTGGTCGGCTTTTCGATGGGTGGTTATGTCACGTTGGAAGTGATGCGGCATTGTATGTCCCTCGCGCCTGAACGCATTGGCAAAGTGGCTTTGATTAATACCAATGCCTGCCAGGATGCGCCCGAAATGGTCGAACGGCGCGAACGCGAACTGGTCGCCATCGAAATGGGCGAATTTAAAGGCGTGACCGCGAGGTTGATGCCAACGCTGGTGCATCCCGATCATGTCAGCAATCAAGCCATTACCGATTTGGTTGTGGATATGGCCAAGCGCCTGGGCCGCCGCGGATTTCTGCACCAGCAATCCGCCATCATTGGCCGGCATGATCAGCGTCCCTGGCTGCCTAAATGGCAGCAACCCGTGCTGATTATCAGCGGCGAAGCCGATAAACGCACCCCACCCTATCAACAACAGGAAATGGCGGCGCTTTTTCCGAATTCCGAATTAATAACGCTGGATCCTTGCGGCCATTTAGGACCATTGGAGCAGCCTCAACAGGTGGCTGAATTGCTTAGTAAATTTTTTATAGGTTAATAATCGTTTACCTTATATGTATTCTATATCTCTTGTTGGGCAATTTTTGGTATGTGTATATAATTGGGCAACAAAATCATTACCATTTATATAAGGTTGCTTGCGATTAACGATTACTTTTCCGCCAACCAATAAATGGCTGCCTGGCTTAAGCACTAATTCCGTTCCCTCAAGATGAAGATGTTTGCCAACCAATAGCACATCAGGTGTTAATCGGCGTCCATGTTGCCTTAACAAAAGATCGCCAGTTACATTAAGTTTTTTAGGCAAAGGACCTGTATAAAATGATAAATCCAAATCCCCTTCATGCTTGTATTCTGTTGGCAGATTTTCGATTTCAGTGTAACCTTCAGCTGTTTTGATCCAGCCATGGGCATAATTATCACCAGTTGGATTCAGATCTCTATGCGCAATGAACGCACGAATACATTTTGCATATTCAGGCTTCAATGGCGTACCTCTTACTTTTCCTTCACATTGGGATAAAGTATCATCAAAAGTCTCAAACGTACAATGTGGCTGATTAGATTTTATGTCCCTCAATGAAAATTGCCGAAAGCCGCTTTGTCCTGAAAAACTTTCTTGATAATCATTATTATCAAGACAATGCCCCATCAAATTTCCTTCGCGCGCTAATGCTTCACGCATCATTAATTCTACGATTTTGAAATCTTTTCCAAAACGCATAACCTCGCGTTCAGAATTCGGTGGTAAAATTTGTGCCATTGCTCGCTTAGTATGCCATATATGCCATTTACGAGCTTTTTCCAATGCTTGCACATAAGACATGCCGTTTAAACGCTGAATGTGATAGGGTCCTGCTTGTTTTAGATCAGTTGCAACTTTTAAGAAATTAATAATCAGTCGAATATCTTCACGAATTTGAAATATCTGCTCTGTGGGAATAGGCTCCTTAGCATTTATAAAGTTTTGTTTAATAATAGCATTTACCGCGAACCAGGAAAGCCAATTCAATATTGCCTGATCACGAGGGTTTGAATCATCTAAACCTTTGTTCTGAAAATCAAAACCAATACTATTTTCAAAAATTTTTAACTTATCACTTTGAATAGGCACCTACGTATTTTCATATACTTTTATTAAAATATTATTAATAATCTTAGTTTATAAGACATTTTAAAGCGTTTATAGCGGTTTTGATAAAACTTATTTAAATGTAACTATGGCCAAATCTTTTACCAGCTATGTTTGCCAGAATTGTGGCGGGGTGAGCCCGAAATGGGCGGGGCAATGCCCTAATTGTGGGGCCTGGAATAGTTTGGTGGAAGAAAGCACGGGCAGTGCTGTGGGTCACACCAAGCTGAAAGGCAAAAGCGGCCGCAGCTTACAGTTGGAAAGCCTACATAGCGAAGCCGCCCCGCCGCCGCGCCTGGCGACCCAGATCTCGGAATTTGACCGCGTGTGCGGCGGCGGCCTCGTCCCCGGCTCGGTCGTCCTGATCGGCGGGGATCCCGGTATTGGCAAATCGACATTGATGCTGCAGGTGGCGAGCCGCCTGTCCCAAAACAGTATGTGCCTTTATATCACGGGCGAGGAGTCGCTCGACCAGGTGCGCCTGCGGGCCAAACGGCTGGGCCTTGAAAATGCGCCTCTGGCGCTGGCCAGCACCACCCATGTCGGTGATATTGTCGCCACATTAGATCGTGCGGAAGCGCCCAAACTGGTCGTTATCGATTCCATTCAAACCATGTTTGTGGATACCATTGAAAGTTCGCCCGGCACGGTGGCCCAGGTGCGCGCGGCCGCGCATGAATTGACCCAGATCGCCAAACGGCGCGGGATTGTGTTAATTCTGGTCGGCCATGTCACCAAGGAAGGGATGATCGCCGGCCCCAAAGTGCTGGAACACATGGTTGATGTGGTTTTGTATTTTGAAGGGGAGCGCACACATCAATTCCGCATTTTGCGCGGCATCAAAAACCGCTTTGGCGCGACCGATGAAATCGGTGTCTTCACCATGTCACTGCAGGGTTTGGAAGAAGTTGCCAATCCATCGGCCTTATTTTTATCCGACCGGCAAGAAGCCACCGCTGGTAGTGCCGTGTTTGCGGGCTTGGAAGGCACGCGGCCGATGCTGGTGGAAATTCAAGCACTGGTAGCACCCACTTCATACGGCACACCGCGCCGCGCCGTAGTTGGTTGGGATACCGGCCGTTTGGCAATGATTTTAGCTGTGTTGGAAGCGCGCTGCGGCCAAGGGTTTGGCGCATTAGATGTATATTTAAATGTCGCAGGCGGCCTCAAAATCAATGAACCGGCAGCCGATTTGGCGGTGGCCGCCGCCTTATTAAGTGCTGCGCATAATATCGCGTTGCCCCTGGATCTGGTCTTATTTGGTGAAATTGGTTTATCCGCTGAAATCCGTGCGGTGGCCCAGGCCGATTTGCGGTTAAAGGAAGCATCCAAACTTGGTTTTCACCAGGCCTTGGTGCCAGCCGCCAGCCAAAAATTACCCAAGCTTGATTTGAAAATCAGCAGTTGCGGCAAATTAAATGATTTATTGAAATGGCTCTCTATTTGAAGGCCATTTAGCAATTAAAAACGGTAAAACCATTTAATTTTTTTTAACCCGTCAAAATGGTGATCAACATGCTAATTTTATACCAGAAAGCCTATTTGAAAGTTGAGATTATCTCACCAATGAACCAAGGATTTACCAAATGAAAAAATTATTAATTGCGACTGCTGTATTGGCAATTGCTGCAACTGCTCCAGTTTTGGCTGCTGACAATATGTCAACCGATGCTAAGGCTACCATGATGACCAAACATTTCTTCCCGAAAATGGATACCAATGGCGATGGTATGGTTAGCAAAGAAGAACATGATGCCGCTGGCACAAAAATGTTTGCCGAAGCCGATACCAATGGCGATGGCAACGTTTCTATGGATGAAATGAAAGCCATGAAGAAAAAAGAAATCGAAGAAATGATGGCCGAAAAAGGCACCACCACTTCAAGCAGTAGCACCACAACTACTAAAACAATGATGAAAAAATAGTTTTATTATTTTTTAGGAAAGCCGGACAAAAAATTGTCCGGCTTTTTTTGTTTAGCTGACAAACATTCGGCAAATCGTTAAACCACATTCATGTTCGGCCCTGGTCACATCAGTTATTTCGATTATCTGGTCTTGGCGATTGTTCTGATTTCCGTGCTTCAGGCCGCCATTACCGGTTTTGTGCGCGAGTTGTTATCGCTGGGGGCATTAATTGCTGCCTTTATCATCGCCAGTATTTTTGGTGACCGGCTGACCCCTTATATTATCGGCGCGGTGCCAATCGACCGCGTGGCGAGCTCGCTAAGTTATTTGGCTGTTTTTATGGGCGCTTCCCTTATTTTGGGTATGCTGGTTAAAATCATCAGCTATTTTATCAGCAAATCGGTTGATGGCGGTATTAATCACGGTGTTGGTGCTTTGTTCGGCCTGCTCCGCGCTACAATTGTGCTGGTGGTACCGTTTTATTACGCCACCATGTACGTGAAAGACGACATGTTTGGCCCATGGCTGACCCATTCTTACAGCTATCCATTTCTACGCAGCGGCGCCAAAGTGGCGGAAGCCATTTTGCCGCATAATATGCGCCCTGATGTTAAAGAACCCATAATTTCTGAGAAAACCATGCGTTCATTAAAGCAATCGGTTGCGCCGCTAAAAGATAGTTTTGAAAATGCGAAACCGATCGATCTCAGCAAACCCATTCCGTTAATGCCGGAAGATTAAATCATTCAGTAAAAAGATTGCTTATTCGCCCGATTGGCTTCACATCAAAGCCATGAAATTCTTTCTCGATACCGCTGATATTAACGAAATCCGTGAATGGGCACAAACTGGTTTGGTGGATGGTGTCACCACCAATCCCAGCCTGATTGCCAAAGCCGGTGGTAATTTTCTGGAGATGATTACTGAAATTTGCGCAGCGGTCGATGGACCAGTTAGCGCTGAAGTTGCTTCGACCGATTTTGAAACGATGTTGGCCGAAGGCGAAAAGCTGGCCAACCTCGCCGATAATGTGGTGGTGAAAGTGCCCTTGACTCAGGCTGGTTTGCGCACCTGCAAAGTGCTGAGCGACCAAGGTATTGCCGTGAATGTCACCTTATGTTTTTCGCCGACCCAGGCGCTGATTGCAGCCAAAGCCGGCGCTTCTTATATTTCGCCCTTTGTGGGCCGCATGGATGATATCGGCAATGATGGGCTGCAACTGATCCGCGATATTGTGCAAATTTATAGCAATTACCCGCAATATGAAACGCAAGTGCTGGCCGCCAGCATTCGCGGCCCGCAACATGTGGCCGAGTGTGCGAAAATCGGCGCCGATGTCGCCACCATGCCTGCAGCTGTTTTAAAGCAGCTTTATGCGCATCCGTTAACAGATAAAGGTTTAGCCACTTTCGTCAGCGATTGGGCCAAGACTGGACAGAAAATTTTGTAGCACCGTCATCCCGACGAAAGTCGGGATCCAATGAATAATAAGCGCGATGCAAAGCATTGCTCAAAAATAAAAATTTACGTTTGCGTTAGGCTATGCCTAACACTTTTGGTCACTGGATCCCGACTTTCGTCGGGATGACAAGTCTAATACAACCCGCCTGTGCCACTCAGCGGCGCTTTTTGCAGTGTTGGCCGTTGCGGTGCGGGCGTAGCCGGTAGTGGCGGGGCAATTGCCGCATTGTTTTGCGGCACCGGTTCAGGCTCGATTGAATTGCGCGGCACAGTTCCTGGCACAATCGAATTATTCGGCTCAATTACAATGGTTGGCGCTTGATTGGGATCAATAGCCGTATTATCTGCCGCAGCAGCATCCGCTGCCTTATCTTCGTCATCACCATTACCGCCCAATTGTTTGCTGATATCGGATGGCAGTTCATCCGAACCTTCGGCTTTCACACCTGGCAAGCTGAATGCACCGCTGCCCAACACGGGCCGCGCTTCGGGATGATCGGGATCCGGTTCAGTCCCTGGAATAAATGCTTCCCAAATGGCGGTGGGATCGGTTACCCTCGCCAGGCTGCCATCGCTGGGATTAACCCGCGCCAGGCGAATGCTAGGCGGCACCCGAAATGGGGTGGATGGCTGATCGGCCAAGGCCAGTTTGAAAAATTCCTGCACCGCAGGCAGCGCCACCATTGCGCCGGTTTCTTTTTTACCCAAAGTTTTGGGCTGATCAAACCCAACATATGCGCCCACCACCAAATCGGGGGTCATGCCGATAAACCACACGTCTTTACTGTCATTGGTAGTGCCGGTTTTTCCGGCTAAGGGCCGGTTTAATTCTTTTAGTTTGGTGGCTGTGCCGCGCTGCACCACGCCTTCTAAAATCGAAATGGTTTGATAGGCATGCGCCGCATCCACAATTTGCGCGCGATTATCCGGCACAGTTGGCACCGGCATATTCGGCCCCCAGCTGGACGCGCGGCAAGCTTCGCACACGCGCGCATCATGGCTGTAAATGGTTTTACCGTGGCGATCTTGAATCCGGTCAATTAAACTCGGCGTGATTTTTTTGCCGCCATTATCCAGCTCCCCATATGCGGTGACCATTTTCAGTAGCGTGGTTTCGCCAGCGCCCAAGGCCATCGCCAATTGATTGGGCATTTTATCCATAATGCCAAAATCTTTGGCGGTTTGGGCAATACTACTCATCCCAATAAAATTGGCGGTGCGCACGGTTGGCACGTTGCGCGATTTTTCGACCGCTTTACGCACGGTAATCGGCCCTAAATAATCATCTTCATAATTGCCTGGCGCATAATCGCCCTGCCCGCTGCCCATGCTGAAGCTGATGGGTGCATCCAAAATAAGTGTGTTTGGCCGGAACCCTTTTTCCATGGCGGTTAAATAAACGAATGGTTTAAAGGATGAACCTGGCTGGCGCTGCGCTTGTACCGCGCGGTTATAACTACTTAAAGATGGATCGAACCCGCCCGTCATCGCCAGCACGCGGCCGGTATGGGGATCGAGCGCGACAATCGCGCCCTGCACTTTGGGAATTTGGTGCAAACTATATTGGCCGTTTTCTTCACGGCTCACCAACACCACATAACCCGCCTTTAAATTCCCGCTGGCCCAGGCAGCGCCATCACCCGCTAGTATGCCGGTGTTGCCATTGGCCAACCCAATTTGCCAACCTTTATCAGGCGCCTTTATAACAGCCGCCAATTGCCAATCGGCCGAACCCGCCGGGCGCGCAATTTTGGCCAGCGCCCCTTGCCAGTTAGTGGGATTGGCCAATTTGGCAATCGGCCCACGCCACCCATGCCGGCGGTCATATTGTTCAATCGCATAACGCAAACTATGGGTGGCGATTTGCTGATAATGCGGATCAAGCGTGGTGTGCACCGACAGCCCGCCATTATACAAACTTTTATCGCCATATTGCGCAGCTACATCCCGCCGCACTTCTTCGGCAAAATATTCGGCGTTCACATAAGTTTGATCTTCGCGCGGATGCGCCACCAAATCTTCACCCAAGGCTTGTTGCTTTTCCTTATAGGAAATATAGCCATTGGACCGCATTTCATTAATCACGTAATCACGGCGGATTAGCGCGCCTTTTTTATTGCGGGTTAGACTATAATTATTTGGCCCTTTTGGCAGCGCGGCCAAATAAGCCATTTCGCTGATGCTTAATTCATCCAAGGATTTGTTAAAATAATCCTGCGCCGCCGCCGCCACGCCGTAAGAACCGCCGCCCAAATAAATTTGGTTGAGGTATAATTCCAAAATGCGGTCTTTGCTATATGTCTGCTCGATCCGCAGCGCGAGGATTACCTCTTTTAATTTACGTGAATAACTGCGTTCGCTGGTCAGCAAAAAGTTTTTCGCTACTTGCTGGGTGATGGTTGAGCCGCCAATCACCCGTTTGCTCATATGAAAATGATGTAGCACGTTTACAAACACAGCGTTCGCGATATGCGCAAAATCCAAGCCTTCATGTTGATAGAAATTTTTATCTTCTGCTGAAAGGAAGGCGCCAATGACCCGTTTGGGGATATTTTCAATCGGCACGAATACGCGTTTTTCCTGGGCATATTCGGTTAATAACCGGCCGTCACCCGCATAAACCCGCGTGGTCACCGGCGGATCATAATTAGCCAATTGCCGGTGATCCGGCACATCGGTGCCATAAACATATAACAGCCACAATAAGCCGGCGATGCTGATCACAATGCCGATGAAAGCTAGGAAGAACAGCCAGCCCAATACTTTTAACCAGCCACCCTGAGTTTTCTTTTTTTTGCGGGATTGCGCAGCGGCCATATGTCATCAGGTATCAAATTTGCTGTCACCTGTCACGTTTCGATTATCGTCATCTTCGCGCATGCGGAATAACATGGGAAATTAACCTTTGGCCCACAGCCATGGTTGGCTGGCGCGCTGCTGGGCCTCAAACGCATCAATTTTATCGGTATGTGCCAGGGTGAGGCCGATATCATCCAAGCCATTGACCAAACAATGTTTGCGGAATGGATCCATTGTAAAACCAATTATTTCGCCATTGGCGCGGGTAATGGTTTGGGCGGGCAAATCAATCATCAATTCGCGCGCGGCTGGATCACTGGCATCCTGGACCAATTGATCTACCTGTGCGGCAGGTAACGTAATCAACAATAATCCATTTTTACCGGCATTATTGAAAAAGATATCGGCAAAACTCGGCGCAATAATCGCTTGCATACCGAAATCGGTTAGCGCCCAGGGGGCGTGTTCGCGCGATGAACCGCAGCCAAAATTCTCGCCTGTCACCAAAATTTTAGCCTGATTATAGGGCGGTTGGTTTAAGATAAAATTCGGTAATGGCTGGCCATCGGCAGCATACCGCCGGTCGTTAAACGCATTTTTCCCTAAGCCTGACCGCTGGATAGTGCGCAAAAACTGCTTGGGGATAATAATATCGGTATCGATATTCGCTTCCATTAGTGGCGCGGCAATCCCGTGAATGCTGGTAACTGGTTGCATAAATTTACTCTATTCCAACACCTTGCAAAAAGCGAAATTTTCAGCGCACATATAATATATGAATTTTTGGCAGGACTGGCGTGCGCCGTTAGAGACTTTGGCAAAAAAGGCTGGTGAAGCCATCCTTATCCATTTCGGCAATACTACGCATAGTTTCAAGGCCGATAACACCCATGTTACCCCCGCCGATTTATTGGGTGAAGAAATTGTGATTGGCGGCCTAATTAAATTGGATGCACATATTCCAATTGTTGCCGAAGAAAGTTTTACGTTGGAGCCCGATCAGCCGATTGATACCGCGCAACCTTATTGGCTGGTCGATGCGTTGGATGGCACGCGCGAATTTGTGCATAACCGGCCAGATTTTTCGGTCAATATTGCCTTGATTGTCGATTATTACCCTGTGCTGGGTGTGATTTATGCGCCTGCTTTTGAATTAACATATTCTGGCATGGTCGGTGCTGGCGCGCATAAATGTTATGCCAATGGGGTTTGTTCACCCTTGCACGCTGCTGCCCCCGATCCGGCTGGCGTGCGGGTGTTATCCAGCAAATCTTTTGGTGATGAAGTGCAATTGGCAAAATTCCTCGCGGGCCGCCAAATCCGCGACCATAAAACACGGCCCAGCAGTTTGAAATTTTGCGATTTGGCGGAAGGCCGTGCCGATTTATATCCCCGCTTTGGCCCTAGCAAGGAATGGGACACGGCCGCCGGCCAAGCCGTATTGGAAGCCGCTGGTGGTTCGGTTTGCGATGCCAACCGCGCCCGCCTGCGCTACGGTAAACCGCAATTTAAAAACGAACATTTCGTGGCCCGCGGGAAAACCGATTAACTGTTGAATTGCCGAACTGCGCAACGCTTGCTACATAAACTGATGCTTTTCCACCGCCTTGGCGACCTTTTAGGAACTTTGTCCCGCGCCCATATTGCCTGGTTCACCTACATGTTTGGTGCACCGGCGGGCGTTGATGAATTTGGTAACCGTTATTACACGCGTGCCACTGCGCAAAACGCGTTAAAACCTCAACGTCGTTGGGTGGTTTATGCCGCGCGCGATGAAGCGAGCAATGTGCCCCCCGAATGGCATGGGTGGCTGCATTATCAAACCGATGTGGTACCGGTGGCCACCAATACCCTGCGCCGCCGTTGGCAACAGCCTTATGAACCGAATATGACCGGTACGGTCACAGCCTATTTGCCGCCTGGCCATATGTTGGCGGCTGACCAGCGGGATAAGGCCACGGGCGACTATGAGGCTTGGCAACCTGAATAAATGTTAACCTGCATGCGATTGCAATTGATCATTGCCATTTAATCCCTTAAGCAAGAGCCATGCGTCAGAATGTTTTTGAAACCGTGTTAGGTGCGGTGGTTTTATTAGCCGCCATCCTGTTTCTTACCTTTGCTTATGATAAAGCCAATGTGCATGCGGCCAGCGGCTATACACTAAAAGCCGCTTTCCAAAAGCTTGATGGCATTAAAGCGGGCTCGGATGTTATTCTGAGTGGGATTAAGGTTGGCAGTGTCAACAGCATTGTGCTGGATCCTAATTATCGCGCCGTTGCCACGCTAACCATTAATGATACCGTCAAATTACCCAAAGATACTGCCGCGATTGTGGCCAGCAGTGGTTTGCTCGGCGATAAGTTCATTTCACTGGAACCAGGCGGCGATGATGTCATGCTGCAAGCTGGTGACAATATCACCATTACTCAATCGCCGCCAGGCTTGGAACAATTACTGGGCCAGGTTATTTTCAGTCTGAATAAACAATCCGAGAAAAAATAAACAAGTGCCGCGCTGGTTTTTTGCCATTTATTTATTGGCCGGTGTTGCCCTGTGTGGTATTGCGGCAAATGCCGAAGAAAACGGCTTCAATAACTTATTACAAGGCATTATTGGCAGCGACGGGAAAGATGCCGCAGCGGCACCGGTAACCAATACCAATCCTGATAATGACCTAACAAGTGATGTTGGCAAAGATAGCACCAATACCGCGCCCAATTTTACGCCGATGCCATTTGCTGTTTTGCGAACTTTGGATAAAGTCACCGCCCGCGCCAAAACCATTCAAGTGCAGGTGGATGCGCCATTCAAAGTGGGCAATTTATTGGCGGTCGTTAAAGTTTGCCGCCAGCGCCCACCGGAAGAACCACCGGAAAGCGCGGCTTTTCTGCAAATCGTCGAAGAAAAAACCAGCGAACATCAGGTAAAGAATTTATTTAGCGGTTGGATGTTCGCCTCATCCCCCGGCCTCTCAGCGCTCGAACATCCAATCTATGATATCTGGCTGGTTAAATGTGCCGCGCCGGCCCCCAAGCCGGTGGTAACGGAAGATAAACCGGCCACAACTACTGCACCGGTCAAACCCGCTAAGTCTGATAGTAAAAATAGCAAAGCTGCGGCGAAGGCACCCGCAAAAGCAGCCGGCAAATCGCCATAACTGCTTTACTTTGCCCATGAAACGCCTTGCGCCCTATCGTGGCTATCTGACCGCCTTATTCGCCTATCTAATGTATTCCAGCATGGATAGCTGCGTAAAATTATTGGGCAATGTGCCCGCGTTTCAAGTTGTGACGGTCACTTACACCGTAACTTTAATCTCGGCTTTAATTTTTTTTCGTGGCCAGCTCGGACGTTGGCAATTTTTACCGGTAGCACCAGCCCACCGTTTTTGGTTGGGATTGCGCGGCATTTTATTCTTTAGCGTTTCTGCCTTGGCCTTTATCGGCTTAAAACAAGTAAGCTTGCCCAGCTTTTACGCCGTCTTTTTCACATCCCCACTATTGGTTACCATATTGGCCGCATTTTGGTTGCGCGAACAGGTGCGTTGGCCGCAATGGGTGTTTTTATTACTGGGCTTTGCCGGTGTGTTGATTGTGTTTCGCCCGTGGGATGCGGCCTGGCAGCCAGGTTTAATATTTGTCGCCCTGGCAGCTTTAGTGCATGCCAGCAGCAATGTCGTTGCGCGGCGGCTATGCCAGCATGTACCCGCTGCTACCAGTCTGGTTTGGACCTTAGCCGTGGGCACTGCTCTGGCCTTATTATCGGCTGTACCTGGCTGGCAAGCGTTAAGCATAGTGCAGTGGGAATTACTTTTATCAGCTGGTTTTTTCACCGTGTTGGCCAATCTGGCTTTTATCTATGCAATTTATCAGGTGGGCGCTGCTCCATTGGCGATTACCCATTACAGCCAGATTATCTGGGGTATATTGTTCGGTTTTATTTTCTGGGGCACTCTGCCAGATAAAGTCACTTTTGCAGGCACAGCTTTAATTATAACGGCGGGCATTTGCATGATGCGTTATCAAGCCAACCAAACCGAACTTGCGCCAATTGTTTAAGGCACAAAAAAAAGGGGCTATGAAAGCCCCTCCTCAACCAGGTGGTTTGAGTTATTTTTTAGATACTGTTTTTTTAGCAGCTGGCTTTTTAGCAGCCGTTGCTTTTTTGGCAGCTGGTTTTTTAACCGCAGTTGCTTTTTTCGCTGCAGGTTTTTTAACTGCTACTTTTTTTGCTGCTGGTTTCGCAGCTGCTTTTTTCACTGCAGGTTTTTTAACCGCAGTTTTAGTAGCTACTTTTTTCGCAGGTGCTTTTACTGCGGTTTTTTTAGCTGCTGGTTTCGCAGCAGGTTTTTTTACAGCAGCAGATTTTTTTGGTGCTGCTTTCGCAGCGGGTTTCGCTGCTGGCGCTTTTTTCGGCGCGGGTTTTGCTAAAGCCATGAAGTCCTCCTGGGTTGATCAGAGCCAAGATAAATTTACACGATTCGCCATAAAGTACCGATAGGGAACACAATACCCTGTGGTTAATAAAATATATAAATGCAACATCTTAAAAAGCTTATGAAAGCAATATAACTTTTTTATATCTGATATATAAATAATATCTATATGCCTTAAATTTAAAGCGCATGATAAATTGTATATATAGTATACCATTATCTAATACATACCTTTAGCACCTAAATTATCACTGTGGTATTTCGGTCACGCTAAATAGCTTCTGAAAAAATATTTTCAGCTATCTGAACTTTTTCAGAACTTTCGCCTGATATTTGCGGGTCGTAATAATGCACAACATCGCCGCGAAAGTTGCGCATCAACAAATAATCACCATCACGGCCGATGATATATTGCGGCGTGATCGGCATTTTTCCAGCACCGGCAATGTCCACCACATAATGCGGCACCGCATAACCGCTAAGATGTCCTTGCAAGCCAGCAATAATTTCCAGTCCCTTTTCGATACTGGTACGGAACCGCGCATTGCCCTGCATGGGGTCGCAATGAAATAAATAATAAGGCCGCACGCGCGCGGCAATCATCTGCCGCATTAAATCCCGCATCACTTCGACATCATCATTGATCTCTTTTAATAACGGCGTTTGCGAGGTTAACACCACACCTACATTGGCCAGCAAGCGCAAGGCATCTTTTACTTCTGCGGTAAACTCGCGCGGATGAATAATATGCAAACCCAGCCAAATCGGTTTGGCATTTTGCATAATGCGCACCAATTCAGGGGTAATACGTTGCGGCAGCACCAGCGGCAGCCGTGTGCTGAAGCGAATGATGTCGACATGCGGAATAGCGCTGATCGCTTCCAGCAAATATTTTAAACTTTCATCACCCAACATCAAGGGCTCACCACCCGATAACAATACCTCGCGAATTTCTGGCGTGGCCCGAATATAATCTAAAGCTTTATCCCAATCACTTTTTGGAACGCGCGCCTCCGGTTTACTAACCATCCGCGCCCGCATACAATAACGGCAATAAACCGGACATTGGTTATTCACCAAAAATAATACGCGGTCGGGATAACGATGTACAAGATTTGGCAATACCGTATGTTTGGTTTCGCCTAAGGGATCATTGGTCTCACCCTGGTGAATTTCTAATTCACTCAGCTGCGGAAAAAATGCCAGGCGCAATGGATCGTTCGGATTGTGCCGATCAATTAAATTAGCATAGTAAGGCGTAAGCCCCAGCGCTAAACGTTGTTGGGTGAGGGCCATCGCACTGCGTTCTTCATGCGTCAGTGCAAAATGCTTGGCAAAATCTTCGGGTGTTTTAAGTTGTTGGCGCAATTGCCAGCGCCAATCCGCCCAATCAGCGGCCGTGGCATTTACATCAAACTGGTTGGCAAGAGCCGGCATCTGGCCTGCAACCTAAGCAATTCAAAGCGATAAAGCAAAAGTTACGCACGGCGCTGCGCGGAACGCTTCGTTGCAGTTTTGACCGTTTCACCTAAACCACTTAGGTGACTGGCCAGGCCTGATAAACCCTTGGCTTGCCCGAACAAGTCTTTCACTTTGCCGATACCCTGACCGAGTTTTAGCACGCGGTCGAGCTGCTGATTTAAAAATTCGCGGGTTTTGGTATAATCATCACTTTGATCGTTCAACCAATAAATAACAGTGGCACCAAATACCGCCATTAATAAACCGCGCTTGGTATAATAATTGAAATCGGTCGATTGATCCCCAGCCTCATACCAAATACTGCTGGCCAAACGGGCGATGGATTTCACCGATAGCAACGCATGCGACGGCATTAAACTGCTGCGCAATGCGCGTTGCACTGCTTCTTTATACGGTGCCATAGCTGCCAGCCAACACAACACGCCGGTGCGAATGCGGTCCCGCATTTTCATGGTGATTAATTTATGGGTGTTTAAATGGGCGAGCATTTCGGCTTCACCCATTTCGGCAAATTGCCATAATAAATCGGTTGGCCCGGCTGGATAAAGCATCATTAATTCTGCCGCATTTACGCCGACTTCACGTCCGGCTTTTTGCAGCACTTCATGCGTCCAACCATCAAATGGCACATGCGATAATGCGGCGGCTAAAATTGCATTGCGCGGATTATGTTTGGGTAAAGGCTTCTGGGCCGCCGCTTTTTTAACAGGTGCTTTAGTTACAGCTTTTTTTGCTGCGGCTTTTTTTGCGGGGGCAGAGGGAGGCATAGTTAAATCTGACAGATTAACTGCATTTTTGCCAGTCTATTTGCGGCGCCATTTCATTTTAAGCGGCATTGCCTGCGCATAGCGCAGCAAATCCAGTTGACCAATAGCGACCCGCAACTGCCGCCCGAATTGTCTATAAGTGGTACGATGATTAATGGCTTGTGGTTCAATAATCCGCGGTAAAAGAAACCGGTAAGCCAACCACATCAGCATTGCTGCCAACAGGAAATAACCATGCCAATAAACAATGTGCCAGCCTAAAACATTAATTCCGTTACCGCCCAAATGCTGATTCAAAACTTCGGCCAATTGCCCGCCAATAATGGGGGCCAAGCCCGTTGCCCAGGCAGTCACCAAACTAACACTGCCCATATAATGCGCGGCTTGAACTGCGGGCGCATTGCGCAAAGCCAAATTATTGCCGATTAAATTAAACGCGCCGGTGCAAGTACCTTGTAGGCCAAATAAAATGGCCAGCCAAACCAGCTGTGAATCGCCCGCCAACCAATTACTGAACACCCAACCCAGTAACATCAGCATGGCTAATGGGCAGGCCAAACGCAGCACCGCCACATTGCTATGTTCATCGGCAATTCTCCCCCAACCCAGCAGGCTGATCACACTGGCAATTTGGGCAAATAAATTAAGACCAAGCACCCAGCCCAATTTTAACTGCAAGGTTTGCAGCGCATAAACGGTGGTAAATGGCAAAGCCAAATTAAGCGCGCCATGCCAGCAGCCCAAAAAAATAAGCGTTGGTTGAAATTGTTTATTACGCATGGGCGCTTGCACCATTTTGCGAAAATCGCGCCAGCGCGGCGGGGCCGGCGGCATTTCCATTTGGGGTTCTGGGCAACGGCGCAAGGCGATAATGGTATAAATCGCACTGACAAAGGCGGTGCAGAGTAATAGCACATAGCCATATTTTTCTGGCCAGCCCTGTTGCCGCCAGAAATCCATCAACACAGCCGCTAATAAAGTGGCCCCCGCACTGGCCAAAGTCATCCACGCCAAGCGACGGCTGAAATACCGGCCGAGTTGATCTTCCGCCACCAGGTCCCTGATCCAGCTCGACCAGCTGGCGTTCAAAAACCAACCAAAACCATAACGCAGAGCCAGCCCGATAATCAGCATGGTCAGCGCAGTATGCGGGTTGGGCATAAACGCTGCCGCAATAATCAATAAAATGCCAGGGCGTGATAACAATGCGCCCAGCACAGTTACTTGTCGCCGCTGCGGATAACGAGATAAGACCCAGGAGCCAAATAGCTGAAAGCAACTGGCCAATTGCGGGATGGCCACCACCCAGCCCACTTGCGCCGGGTTAGCGCCAAGACTAAGCGCATAACCCGTGATGACTGCTCCAGCTTGCAAGGCATCCATGGCCGAGGCCGCCACGCCAAAGCGCACCATCCACCGTTGACCAGCCTGATATTCTGTTTCGGTCAGACAGGTTTGCGCCCGCAATTGCGGGTGAAAAGGTGATTGATCCTTTAACCAGTTAAGCAGATTTTGGGGCACGAGAAAAATGCATCATGCCTGATTGGTAGGTAATTTGTCGAATAAGTGTTGTGTGATTATTCAACTTTGCGCGCTGGCCGGCCGCGTCGTTTAGGCTTTTCACCCGCAGCATCTACGCTGTTATTCTCAGGCATATCCGGCGCAATGGTCGCTTCGCTATCTGCTGGCGCTTCATTCAAGGCCACGGCCATGGGCGAAACGGAATTGGTCGCCATGGGCGGTGCCACCGGCAAGATAGATGGCGCACCCATTAAAAACGCTGGCAAGCCATCATCCAATTCCGTTTCCACATCATTTTGTTGGACAGGTGCAACTGCCTGCTGACGCTGCTGTTCCCAGCGCTGGCGGCGCGGATCAGTGCGCAGTTCGGTACGCTGCTGATTTTGGACTTCAGTGCGTGGGACAGCTGATTGCTGCCCCCAATTTTGATTTTGCTGCGGCGCATAAGGTTGTTGCGCGGCAGGCTGACCATCTTCTTGCGATGTTTGCGCCGGCCGTGGCCAGCGTTGCCGCTGACTAACTGGCTGACCTTCTGGCGAATGCTGGTTTTGCCCCGTATTTTCGGCATACACGCCATAAGGCTGCGGATAATTGGGTGCTGTTGGTTGTGGCCCTAAACCGCCATTTGGCTGTTCACTGTCCCCATCCTGGCTGTCAATTTCATCGCCATATTGGTCATAACGCTGCGTGGTTGGCTGGGTTTGCTGGCCTTCATTAAAGCTCGCCAATATGCGGAAATAATGCTCGGCATGTTGCAACAAACTTTCGGCGCGGACAGGATCACCACTGGCTGAAGCATCGCGCGCTTGCTGTAAATATTTTTCATAAACCTGTTGAGCCGTGCCGCGGGTGCGGCCATCTGGTCCATTGCTATCAAACATTTGATTACGGTTATACGGACGGAAATTATTACCACCACCGCCGCGATTACCGCCGCCACTATTATTCCCACCACCGCTACGGTGACGGTTGTTCCGGCGCATATTATTATTGTGCATGGGCTTCATGCTTAACCTTTCAAACGGAATTTTTCTGCTGGCTTCAAGCGGTCAATAAAAGCAAAGGCGCACAGCAGGTTCCTTTAAATACAGGTTTTTTGGCCGCGCTGACAAGTTATTTGTCACGAAAAGCTAGAAGCCACGTATTATTTACGGCTAGCCTGCCTGCATCATGGTTGGCAAAATCGATTATCCAGGTTTCAAATTTGACGTCACCAAGCGTAGTGCCACTTCACGTGCGCGGCGCGGTTTGCTGACCACGCCGCATGGCACGATCGAAACGCCTAATTTTATTTTCTGCGCGACCAAAGCCGCCATGAAATGCGTGTTGCCCGAGCAATTGGCCGAAATTGGCGTTGATATCATTCTCAGCAATACTTATCACCTGAATATTCAGCCAGGTGCTGAAATTGTGGAAAACCATGGCGGGCTGCATAATTTCATGCAGTGGCGCGGACCGATGCTAACCGATAGTGGCGGGTTCCAAATTTTCTCGCTTGGGGCTGGTTCGCATAGCAATGAAATTAAAGGCAAGCGTTCCGCAGCGGGCAGTGAAGGCCGCACGCAAACATTGCTAAAAATTACGGAAGAAGGCGCCAATTTTCGGTCTTATACCGATGGCCGTAAATTAACCTTAACGCCCGAAAGCGCCACCAAGATTCAACGGCAATTAGGTGCCGATTTAATTGTGCAATTCGATGAATGCACGCCTTACCATGTTGATAAAAATTACACCGCGCGTTCGATGCGGCTCAGCCAGCGTTGGGGCGACCGCTCACTCGCGGAATTTGTGCGGTTGACCGATGCCGAAGAAGCCAAATTTTCGCAAGCCATGTATGGCGTAATCCAAGGTGGTGTGCACCGTGATCTGCGGGATGAAAGCGCCGCCTATGTGCAGGACCGGCCCTTTTTTGGCACTGCAATTGGCGGCTGTTTAGGCGATCAAAAAGAAATGATGATGGAAGTGGCCGATTGGTCGATGCAAGGTGCGCATCCGGATCGGCCCGTGCATTTGCTGGGCATTGGCGGCTTAATCGATATTGAACAAGGCATCGCTTTGGGCATCGATACGTTTGATTGCGTTTCCCCTACCCGCATCGCCCGGCATGGCTGGGCGATTATGCCAGGCGCGCCCAGCGACCGCATCAATTTACGCAATGCAAAATTCCGTGAAGATCAATCGCCGCTTAATCCGCTCATCCCCTGCCGCTACAGCCAGAATTACAGCCGCGCTTACATTCACCATCTATTGCGCGCAGGTGAAATTCTAGCTCTGCAAATCCTTTCACTGCACAATATCGCCACCATGGTGCAGCATTTGAAAAATATCCGCGCAGCAATTTAGCATTCTCCTAAATTGTCTTATAATATCACCAGCGCGGATCGTAACGCGGCACTGGAGTTGTTGATAAATAAAGTTCAGTACGGTCGGCAGTTTGGCCATAGGGTTGATCAAGATCATATAAATTGAGTGATGGATCTGGATCAAATGGGCAGCAGTAGATATAAGTACAATCATGTGCATCCTGACCACAACTACTATCCGGTTTAATGCCTTGATAACCAACTGACATATCCAAATAAGGCGCATTGGCACTACCATTTACTGCGGTTCCTGATACGTAATAACCTGCCGGACAAATTTGTTGGTTAAATGATGGGTCAACCCACGCAGTCATCTCTGAAAAACTTGCATTATCCTGCAAAGGATCCCCAGCGAATGGCGTAGTTGCCGGTACTAAAAATGCTAAGCTTGGCACAATCTGTTTAGGAGTGGTGGCTGTTGGATCATTACCAGCATAAACTCCGCCTGCAGCTCCACGATTGAATGGTGTTATGCTGTAACGTTGATGGGTTGTTGTAGCATTACCACTTCCATCATAAGCAGTACCTGCACCACCAGTACCATTTGACCAAAAACAAGCCCGCTTACCTAAAACGCTTTCTGGCGTTCCACAGGCAAATTGATAGGTTGCACCTGCACCAATTGCACCAGAATTTTGTACAGTATTAATTGGATTTTGCACTGTCCAGCCGCAGATAGTGTTCAATCCTAAGGTCGCAAATAACTGTTTGGAACTACGATGATCTGAGCCGCCCAGATAAGGATTAACACCATTATATCCAGAGTTATATTGCTCAAAAGGTGCATAAGTTGTTTTTATGCGTTGATTTGTACTAGGGCCTACACTAACCGCAGCCACGGCAGGATTATCAGGCCCTAAATGCCCTAATTGATTCAATGGTCGCCAAAACCCATTTACTGCATAATCTGCTGGATTGCCGCGATCCATTGGAAATCTTTGGCTAACCTGGCAAATTAATAACGCTGGTTTATTATCAAAATAAGAACTTCTACCCAATAAAATACGCCCATGATAACCATAAGTGGTAATAATTGGTTTACCTGTTGATTGGTTGGGACTTTGGCGTGAACCGATTGGTACTAATGCTTTTAAAGCATAATCCTCGTTAACAATTGCTGGTTTATCATATGGATTGAAAGCTTTTCCAGAAAATTCACCAAAAGAAATATCGTTTACAGAGTCTAATATAGGTAATACAGCGCCATAGGTTGTAGTTCCAGATGGCAAATTTAAAGTTGTTTTAAGCACCCCGGCACCCTTGACTAAATTAGCATCACTATTTGGAGTAAAATCATCCATAAAATACCAAGATTTAACCGGACCAAATACACCAATTTGTTTACGAATATCAAAACCAATTCCATTAATTGCTTTCACATCAATGGGATTAGTGACATCATTTGCGGTTGCAGGGACATTATATACGCATGGCTGACCGGCCACCGCTGTGGTCATCTCACCTAGCGAAATACCGCCAGGAGCTTGCAGGAATGTATTGTTATCTAAAGCCAACACATTCGAGCTTTCACGCTTTAATCCGGTTTGCTTGTCACCACCTAGTTTGCCGCCAACAGCAATCGTACTTGGCACAGTCAAGTTGCCAGCACTATCTGCACTATGAGGCGCATCAATTTGGCGAACGCCAGTAATTGCATTAATATCCGCAGACGCAGTTGTAGTATCATTCCCCATATTCAAATTTGTGCGCATGGTATTGGCTTCGGAATTACCCGTTTTCACGCGGGATAACATATTAGTATTTAGCACGGAATTGGTGGCGCTGAACGTAGTGAGTGCGGCGATACTGCTGGCTGAAGTGGTTAAACCGTAATCAGCGGGCACAGCATTCCAGCCGCCAAACGCACCGGTGGCATTGGTGCCGTTGCTGGCAATAAAGCCCCCTTCATTCCCGATGTTGGAAGCAATGCGTGCCAGTCTTGTATCAGTCAAATTATCACCGCTGGATGCCTGGCGCATCACCATTGCACTGATATTCGGCACACCTGGATTGGTGGCGCTGATCGTTGCATCCGCTGTACTGATATTGGCAGCACGTTTAAAGCCGATTAAATAAGGATTTGCTGGTGTAAAATTCGCCGGCAAATACGCTTTAATTGCCGCTACGACAGTTGATGCACCGCTATCACAGCTGACTGCAGTGGTGCTCGGCGTGCTGCCGTTGAACAGAATCTGAACTGGCGCATGGGTCGCCGCAGTGGTGGGATCGGTAACGCTTAAAAAACCGCAAACAGTGCCATCTGCTGGATTTAATTTGGTGATTTCAGACGCATTATTTTTAATAAATGCTTCAACCGCGCTGGTCATATTCTTAACCTCTTGAGCGGTTTGCGTATCATAGCGCTGCGCGGAGTAACGGTTGGTCATTTGCACAACCCCCGCAACCACCACGCCTAAAACCAAAACGACAATCGCTAATTCTACCAAAGTAAAAGCGCGATTGTTAAGAATGCGGTGCTGCATTGGAAATCCTAAAATTTTAGACAAAGTTTCCTAGTAATTATGCATGATTTGGCATGACCGATCAAGCGGCATTTGAATGCCGCCATTAAATTTCATCGAATTGTCATGCCTTTAATTCATCTTTTGGTAACGTTAATCATTTACCATCATTCACGCGTGCGCGGAGTTCTTTACCTGGTTTGAAATATAAAGCGCGTTTGCGGCCCACTTCAACCTGATCGCCAGTGCGCGGGTTACGCGCGCGGCGCGGCATACGGTCTTTCACACCTAACGCGCCGAAACCGCGCAATTCCACGCGCTGACCTTGGCGCAAGGTATCGGCCATTGAATCCAAAACGGTCAATACTGCTTTTTCTAAATCTGCCAGCGATAATTGGGGGAAATGCTGGGCCATGCGAATAATCAATTCAGAACGGGTCATATCAGTAAGCTACATCATTACACGCTAAAGGCAAGTTTATGATGAGGATTTACAGCCTGTATGCAAATCACGCATGATGCTTTCCATGAAACGTGTTGGCTCCAGCAATAAATTCAGCAGTAGCAAGCCGCGCAATAGTGCCCCGCTTTTGGCCTATGCTTTCGGCATTGTGGCGATTGGTATTGCTGGTTTTATGGGCTTTTTAATGTTTGGTCGTTTCCCCGCACCCCAAAAATTGGTGACTGAAGAGATTGCGCATGACCGTTTTCAATTTTAACTGCTTCATTGCTTTATTGCTGGGCTGTGCTTTAGCAAGCCCCGTTTGGGCCAGTGAAATCCCATCAGCCATCCCCAATAACCAGCTTTTTCCCACCGAAGTTTCGCGGCATTTAGGTTTGCAAGATCCTGATCAGGGCGCTTTACCCAATGATTTTTGGCAGGATGCACCCGCCGCTGATATTTTGCCTTTATTGGACCAGCTTCCAGTCAAGCAATCGTTAAATATTGCCCAGCAATTGCAACTGCGTTTATTGCTCAGCACTGCACGGCCGCCGAACGATGTTACACCGCAAAATTGGCTGGCGCACCGCCTGCAAAAATTGGTAG
The DNA here is from genome assembly GCA_965246945.1 of Alphaproteobacteria bacterium. GTDB lineage: Bacteria > Pseudomonadota > Alphaproteobacteria > UBA11073 > UBA11073 > CBDFFW01. The sequence continues at coordinate 446,516 of CBDFFW010000001.1, read as the reverse complement.
TCATGCGCGCCTATCACCAAGCCGCGCAACTATATTCGCTGGCTTGGCGCAATGAACCTATGCCGGAAGCGGCCCAACTTGCGCTTACCACCCTGCATATTGCGGCCAATGAAAGCGATGCGGCTTGTTTAAAATATTTGGCGGCCCGGCCCACTGCTCAAAACAATGACTGGCAATATATCCAAGCTTATTGTGCGCAAGCCGTACCTAAATTAATTAATGCACCCGCTTTATCAACAAGCGATCCACGCATGGTAATGATAGCACAATTACCAATCAATGCCGAAAAGCGGGCTGCTTTTGCGCAGGCCATGTTACCAATTTTTGTTTTAAACAAACCAGTCTCGGTTGAAAAAGCGGGTGACGAACAACCGGCACCTGCACCGCTGATTGGCACTGCTTGGCTGCAAAATAATAGCACCGGCCAGCCGGCTTTAATGCATTTGCACGGGTTGCTGGTTTTAGCCGATGGCAGTAATAAAAATTTGGTACGCCAACGCTGGCATGCCAATGGCTTAACCGACGAAGCGCAAGCATTGGCCAGCGGCAAACTGCCTGCCCCACCGCCGGAAGAATAAGTGGCCGCGTTAATCGATCGCTTTTTAGAAAGCCTGGCCGCCGAACGCGGCCTTTCCCACAATACCCGCCTGGCTTACAACACCGATCTGCAAGCGATGGAAAAATTTTTGCTGACGGTCAAGCAAGATTGGCTAACCGCCGCCGAACAAGATTGGCTGGCCTATTTTACCAATGATATAGCTGAAAGCTGGACCCCCGCAACGCAGCGCCGCAAACGCAGCGCTTTAAGACAATTTTACCGCTTCTTATTAAGCGAAAAATTACGCAGCGATGATCCCAGCACGCAATTGGCCGCGCCGCGCAAAGCCCGCCAATTACCAAAAGTCTTAAACGAAGCAGATATTGAAAAAATACTCGCCGCATTGGCTGGTTTTGCACCTGCTGAACAAGCGCGGCTGCGCGCCCTCATCGAATTACTATATGCCAGTGGATTGCGGATCAGTGAATTAGTGACCTTGCCGCTGCTGGCCATCAAAGACAGCAATAATTTTATTTTGATTACGGGCAAAGGCGGCAAAGATCGCCTGGTCCCTGTGCATGAATTGGCACGTGATGCCGTCACCGATTATTTAACCATGCGCCAGCAATTTCTGCCAAAAACGCATAAAAGCGCAGCGAAATATCTATTTCCATCCCGCGGCAAAGATGGTCACCTTACCCGCCAACGGGTGTTCCAATTGTTAAAAATTTTGGCCCTGCATGCAGGCCTCGATCCCACGCAAATGAGCCCGCATGTCCTGCGCCATGCCTTTGCCACCCATCTGCTACGCGGCGGCGCGGATTTGCGCCTAGTGCAACAATTACTCGGCCATGCTGATATTAGCACCACGCAAATCTACACCCATGTCGCCGATGACCAATTACGCAACACCGTGCTGCAGCATCATCCGCTTAGCCGCAAAAACCACTAAGCAATACGTGCATTTTTAACCTAGCCTGCATAAAACAATGATGTGAGCACAGCATCACCACTCGAATTATATCAGCAACGGATCGTCGCTAATGCATTAAAAGCGGATCCGCAGCAAGCAGCTGTCGTCACCACTTTGGATACATTATATCAGCAGATTTTATTGGCCAAAGCATCAGATGGTAAATTCTGTTTGTGGCCATTTAAACCCAGCCGCAAAGCAAAAAATCTGCAACAGACTCAAGGCTTATATATTTATGGCAGCGTCGGCCGCGGCAAATCGATGTTGATGGATTTATTTTACCAAACTTTGCCGGTCACCATTCAAAAGCAGCGCGTGCATTTTCATGCATTTATGCTGAGCTTGCATGCCTGGTTGCATGCGGCGCGCAGCGCCAAGCGTGCTGGCCGGCGTACTAGCAAACATGCTGATGATTTATTATTGGAATTCGCCGCCCAACTGGCCAGCCATATCCGTGTTTTATGTTTTGATGAATTCCATGTGACCGATGTGGCCGATGCCATGCTGCTGGGCCGCTTATTCCAAGCACTCTGGGATCATGATGTTATCACCGTAGCAACGTCCAATTGGGCACCGCAAGATTTGTACAAGGATGGCCTACAGCGGGAATTGTTTTTACCGTTTATCGTCAGCTTGCAAAAACATTTACGTGTGATCAATCTGGACAGCCCGACCGATTACCGGCTCAACCGCCTGCGCGGCATACCCGTTTATTATTATCCGCTTGGTCCCGCCACCAATGAACGCCTGCAACATGCCTGGGATGATCTCACCGAACATGCGCCGCCAGAGCCTTATGTGCTAAGCCTAGCTGGACGCAGTTGGCTCATTCCGCGGACCGCCCATGGCGTTGCCTGGCTGACTTTTGCCGATGCCTGTTTTGACACGCGGGGTGCAGCCGATTATTTAGCTCTGGCCAAGGAATTCCGCGTGGTGATAATTAGTGATATTCCTTTATTGGGCGAAAACCTGCGCAATGAAACCAAACGCTTCATCACGCTGATCGATGCATTATACGAAGCCCACACCAAATGCATTTTCGGTGCCGAAGCCACCCCCGAACAACTCGTCAGCGGCACCAGCCACGCTTTCGAATTCACCCGCACCACCAGCCGTTTGCAAGAAATGCAATCGGCTTTATATTTAGCCAAAGACAAAGCGGATTCGCATGGAACCTAATTATGATACGCTGAAGCGGTTGATGACGAGTAATCTGGTTAGCGATCGGTTAAAAGCCGCGAGTTATCCTGGCAGTCCGCCTGAAGTATTATATTTTTTAGCGAGCGATGAGGATGGCGAAGTACGCCGTGCCGTGGCCGGTAATCCATCCACACCCATCAAAGCAAGTGTGGTGCTGGCCAAAGATGCGCAGGCCGAAGTGCGCAAGGCCAATGCGTTAAAAGTTGCCCGCCTGCTGCCCAATCTCGACCGGCAATCACAAGAATTTGTGTATAAGCTCAGCGTAGAAACTTTAGAAACCATCGTTACCGATCAGCTGGATACGGTGCGCGCCACCGTTTCCCAAGCATTGCAGGACTTCGCCGCCATCCCACCACAGATTGCCCGCAAACTGGCCGAGGATGTGGAACGGCAAGTGGCCGAGCCCATTTTGCGTTACTGCGCTGCGCTCAGCGATGATGATTTGCTCGCGATTATCGCCAATCATCCGCAAAGCTGGAAATTGGTGGCCATTGCCAAACGTGAACGCGTATCCGAACGCGTTTCTGGCGCGATTGTTGATACCGGCGATCACGATGCCGCCGCCGCACTGATTGAAAATTTAGGGGCGCAGATGACCAGCGCCGCCTGGGATGAATTAATGCGCCGCGCTGAAAGCGGCTCCACCCAATTACAGCAATCGTTTAAAAATCGGCAAAACCTGCCAGCCGATATGCAAAACCGCATTGCCCAATTTGTCGAACGCTCGGTTTACAGCGTGTTGGATCATGAAGAAGATTTAGATGCGGCCACGATTGAAGATGTGCAAGCCGCCGTGGCCCGCCGCATGGCACGCAACCAGCAACAAAAAGCGGGCGAGGATTTGGCCGCATACATTGTGCGCTTGGCTAAGGAAGGCAAATTGAACGAAGACGAAATTGGCGATGCGCTGGCCGTGGCTGATTTTGATTTCGTTAAAATCGCGCTTGCACTGCGCGCTGATATTCACCCAGGCGTGATCGATAAAATTTTTGACGCGCATAGCGCCCGCGGCATCACCGCCTTGGTTTGGCGCGCCAAACTCTCCCCCCGTTTCGCGCTGCGTTTGCAACAAAGCAAAATTGGTCAAATTAATTACCGACAATTACTATATCCCCGCAATGCCGGCGAAGACTTTCCGATGTCGGTCGATGAACTGAAATGGCAATTGGAGTTTTTTGGGGTGAAGTAGCGCAGTATACATATTTCGTTGGATATTTAATTAAAACACGCTTTTATTGCGTTTATGAAAAATGGGCAAACACATAGTATACATTACCGCCCAGATATTGATGGTTTGCGTGGTTTAGCGATTCTATTAGTCGTTATTTTTCATGCCTTTCCTAACTTAATTCCTGGCGGCTTCATTGGCGTTGACATATTTTTTGTAATTTCCGGTTATCTAATCACCAATATTATTCTTAAACAATATAATGAAAATAATTTTTCATTTATAAGTTTTTATGCTCGGCGGGCTCGGCGGATTTTACCTGCTTTAATTTTTGTTTTGATAAGCATTTGGGCACTGGGCTGGCTAGTCTTATTGGCTAATGAATTTCAAGCTCTGGGCAAGCATATAAGCGCTAGTATGATTTTCGGTAATAACTTTTTGTTATGGAGCGAAAACGGCTATTTTGATAAAGCAGCTGTCTTAAAACCGTTATTACATTTATGGTCGTTAGGCGTTGAAGAACAGTTTTATATTTTTTGGCCACTGGTCATTTTTGCCTTGCATCGTTGGCGATTAAAACAAATAGGTATTCTGGGTATTGTAATTACCTCTTTCATCTTCAATTTATTATATATAAAGCATCATGCCATTTCAGATTTTTATTTACTGCCAGGCCGCTTATGGGAAATGGGAATTGGCGGCTTTCTAGCCTGCATTTATTTGAAACCTAAAGATGATAATATTGTTCTATTTTGGCAAAAATGCCTGTGTAATTTGGCTGCCTTGTTAGGTTTAATTTTGATTATCTTTGCCGCATTTAAATTCAGTGACAAAAGTTTATATCCGAGTTGGCGTGCAACATTTCCTGTTATAGGCGCTTTTTTGATCATTGCGGCCTCGAATACTGCTTATATCAACAAATATTTATTATCCAATCGGGCTGCTTTGCTCTTGGGATGGATTAGTTATCCACTTTATTTATGGCATTGGCCTTTGCTTTCGCTGGCGCAAATTATGGAAAATCAAGTTCCATCCAGCCAAATAAGATGTTATGCCATTGGTCTTGCTGTCATTTTAGCTTTCTTCACTTGGTGTTGTGTTGAACGCCCGGCGCAAAATATGTTAGCCGCAAAAGTTAATCGCGCTTTGTTAATCAAACGTTATAGCATTTTGCTTGGCGGCGCGGTGTTGGTTTTTGTGATTGGTCTCATAACTTACATGCAAAATGGCCTGCCGTTTCGCCATCAAGTGCTTGAGGCAAAAATCCAACAAATGATTTGGCAGCCGCCAACTTCTGCTGCTTGCAAGCAGCTCTCTTTCCCTACCAATGACTGTTACATTTCACCGCTTGAGCAAAAAACCATCGTTATTCTGGGAGATAGTCATGCCTCCGCCTTGGCAGTTAGTGGCAGTAATATATTTAAACAGCATGGTTATGGTGTTAAATATGTTGGTAATGGCGGTTGTCCGCCGTTAAACGACGTCCGTTCTTACTATAAACAACAAAACAGCAATTGCGGCAAATTTCATCACGAATTTGAAAAAGTTGATGAAGTGGTTGGCGATAACAAAACAGTTATTTTGGCTTCTGAAGGACCTATTTATTTTTCTGGTTTTGAGTTTGCTGGCAATCCCATGGAACAACATTTAGCACCGTTAAAACCAAATTCAGTTACTACTGAGTTAAGCGCGGCAGATATATTTTTGGAAGGCTATGCCCGCACAATTAAACATCTGCTGGCTAACCACAAAGAAGTGATTTTTTTTATCGATAATCCAGAGCTGGATTTTAATCCAGCATTGTGTTTCGATGGACGGCCTGTATATTTAACCAAACAATCCGCTTTACCTGCTTGCAGTATAACAACACAGCGGCTGATGGCAAGGCAGAAGAAATACCGTGAAATTATTGAGGAACTGCAACACCGTTTTCCAGATTTAAAGGTTTTTGATCCAATCCCTTATTTGTGCAATCAGGATACTTGCTCAGCTATTAAAGATAATTTGGTGCTTTACCGCGATGCCAATCATTTAAGCGGTGATGGAGTAAATTATGTTTTGTATAAATTTTTTACTTGGCTGCCAACAGCTGCCAGTGATCGTTAACCATACAAGTGACGTGCTCTATAAACACGTCACTTTAATTCGCAATAGTTGTTATTCTCCCTGTCCCAGGGTGAACCCACGCTCAGCGCCGAAATATTGTAGCATTTCAACTTTGCTGAAGGGAATGCCGGCTTTGGCGAATTCACCTTGCAGGGCAATCACCGCCGCATAAGTGGTTTGTTCGGTCCCTTCCGGCACTAAGTAACGGCAGCGGAAGCTATCGGTGCAAAAGGTTTCTGGTTTGCCATCCGGCCACACTTTCACACCGCGATTATCAATCATTTGCAGCAATAAACCTTGGCTGTTTAATTTAATCAGTTTATCCGCCAAAGCAGTTGGTGTGATTTTTGGTGCAAATACATATAGATCAACACCGACCAATTTTTTGGCACTCACCACTGTTGGGGTGATATCCGGCGTGGGTTTGCCTGTCGCCGCTTTATAGGTGACAACTGGTAATTTGCTTGGGCTTTGACCCATGCGTTCAATTACTGCATCCGCAAATTCGGCTGAACCCACTTTTTTGGTCGATTGGCCTTCCTGGTAAATATCCTTAGTGTGCACACCGTCTTCTAGTGTTTTCAGCCAGGCATTATGCACGCGCGCGGCAGCATCGGTTTGGCCGATATGCACCAGCATCATCACCCCCGCCAGCAATAAACCTGATGGGTTGGCACTAGTGGGATCCATCGTCGGCGCTGAGCCATGAATGGCTTCGAACATCGAAACATGCTCGCCAATATTGGCAGACGGGCCAATGCCGACTGAGCCGGTGACTTCCGCCGCCACATCCGAAATAATATCGCCGTATAAATTCAGCGTCACCACCACATCAAAATCGGTCGGCCGGTCGGCAATGCGTGCGGTGCCGATATCAATAATATAGTGTTCTTGTTTGATATCTGAATATTCTTTGCCCACTTCATCAAACACTTTATGAAACAGGCCATCAGCCATTTTCATAATATTGTCTTTGGTCATACAAGTGACTTTTTTGCGGCCGTTGCGGCGGGCATATTCAAAGGCATAACGCACAATCCGTTCAGACCCTGGACGGCTGATTAGTTTAACCGATTGATAAACTTCATCCGATAATTTGTATTCAATACCCGCATATAAATCTTCTTCATTTTCCCGCACAATCACCACATCCATATTCGGGAAATGCGTGGGCACAAATGGGTGGTAAGATACGCATGGGCGCACATTGGCGAACAGGCCCAAAGTTTTGCGCACGGTCACATTTAATGATTTAAAACCACCTCCTTGCGGTGTGGTGATGGGAGATTTGTAAAACACCTTGGTTTTACGCAGTGAATCCCAAGAAGCATCTTCAATCCCCGCGCTGATGTTGCGGGTATAAACTTTTTCACCAATTTCGATCACTTCTAGCGCAATTTCGGCCCCGCCTGCTTCCAAAATACGCAAACTGGCCTTCATGATTTCTGGGCCAATGCCATCACCATAAGCAACTGTAATCGGGGTTTTAACCATGGGATTCTCCTCATAGAAAACCTATGGGAGTCGCAGGATGGCGTAAAGGGGCAATGCCCTTTAAATGCGATAAGATTTATGCGTAGGCTAATTGCGCGGTGAAGAATTGCTCTATTTTCGCCAGCAGTGCATCTAGCTCAGGCAATTTATCCGCATCAACACCGGCTTGACCCAAACGGTCGACATGTTTCTTGAAAATTGCTTCAACTTCTTCGCGCAATGCCAACCCTTTATCGGTTAGCTTTACGCGCATCGCGCGTTTATCATGCAGCGAGCGTTCCTGATTGACATATTCGGTTTCCACCAACCGCTTTAAATTATAGGACACATTTGTGCCTAAATAATAACCACGGGCGGTTAATTCCCCCACCGTTAAAGTATCCGGGCCGATATTATACAAAATCATCGCTTGCACGTTATTAATATCTTCCACCTTAAGGCGGATCAATTCGATACTCAACACGTCCAAAAAACGGCGATGCAGGCGTTCAACGCGGTGGATAATATCCTGGTAAGCTTGGGGCATAAGTTCTTTTTCCCTTGCAACTATGATTCCACAAATATCTTTAACAAATTGTGAACAGGATGCAATGACGTTAAAAAAAATCCCTTATTGCTGTATACCGGTTTTTTTGGCATAGATAGTTCACGAGTCCTTAACGCTTTGGCGTTAACCTATCTACTTTAGGAGTTAATGATATGTCTGCTCAATCTGCTGCAGCTGTTGCCAGCACCCCGCGCGAAAGCCGCGCCATGGAACGCGATATCCTCACACGCGTCACCAGCGCTTTGGAAGAAGCCAATCAAAAAGGTGATCATGCAGGTGTTGCCAAAGCTGCGTCTGACATCCAACTGTTATGGTCCATTTTTGTGCGCGATTTGCAAAGCGAACAAAATCAATTGCCAGCTGAATTGCGCAAACAATTGGTGGAGATTGGCCAAACCGTGATCCGCGAAATTTCCGAGAATTTGAATAAAAATTTAGATGTTGATTTCATTTTGTCGATCAACCGTTCGATTATCGATGGGTTAGCCGAACAGGGTTAATTCACTTTAATTGTGTATTGAAGCCCAGCTTAATGCTGGGCTTTTTTATGACCAAAACAGCATTTTCACCACGGCTGCAATTAATACAAGAATACCGAACCAAATTTTCCAAGGCTGTTTTTGCGTTTGGCCTTGTTTGCCGCCATGCGTTTCATAATCTGAATACGAAACGCCGCTACCTGGCAAACCTACCGTCGCCTTATTACCCTTGACCCCAATATTGTAAGATAAGCCGCGCCCGCCAACTGATAAGCTTGGCATCCCCTTGCTTAAATTCAAATGCACACCTGGCAGCAACTTAATGCTTTTATGAAATCGCAAACCCATTATTCTGCTCTACGCTTGATTAAACATTCATACAATAGATTATGACGCGCAGAAATGGTCAAAGCCATAATCAACCACCGCGTGATAAGGCAAACCTTGATTAATGAGCATAATATCGGCTTCAGCAGCTATTTGGCCGATGGCTGTTAATGGCGTTTGCTGAAACGCATTTTGGAATTGTTGTTGAATGTATGGCCACATATTGGGCGCGATGGTGCAGAGTAATTCATAATCTTCGCCGCCGCTATAAGCTAAATCGACAGCACTAATTTGCTGCTTTGTTGCGTATTCATGCAACGCCATTGAAATCGGTAATTGTTCCACTGTTATAATGGCACCACATTGCGCTTCGGCACATAATTTAGGCAAATCGCGCCGCAACCCATCGGATAAATCCATCATCCCACGTATAGCCGGCTGTGCCCCTAACCAAGCCGCTTCTGATAGGCGAATAGGTGGTGTATGATGCCGCTTAATCAATTTGGGCAAGTCGCGCTGCTGGTTTAATAACTGCTGCAAACCGGCTAAACTATCGCCGAGCGTACCGGTTACTGCGATGATATCGCCAGCCTGGGCGGCGGCACGGTGCTTCACCTGCGTTTTTAAGCACGGTATCATTAAAGTTATGCTGATGACCAATGGCCCTGCCGCTTGCACTGTATCACCACCGGCTAAGGTTATCCCCGTTGCCTCGGCCAATTGCCGCCAACCGGCCCAAAATTCAGGCGGCCAATCGGTTGGCAGATCTGCTGGTAAACATAAGGTTAGAAACGCCGAAGCGCCGTGCGCATCGCTGCCCATCGCTGCTAAATCTGATAAATTGGCGGCTAAAGCTTTATAAGCCAATTCGGCTGGCGTGATTGCATCTCGCAGAAAATGCACGCCTTCATAAAAGGCATCGGTGGTTACCAATAATATATGTGTGTCGTTCAGTGGTAACACCGCACAATCATCGCCGATTAAATTTTGGACCGCCACACTGCTTTGCCGTGCTTGCGCGATAATATCGGCTTCATGCATTAGAATGAATTCGGGTTATCAGAAACCCCTTGCGCAATACCCATAATACTGCTGAAGGCCCAGGCGATAACACCGGCCAGCAAAGCCAGGAAGAAATTTTTCACGAAGGCACCCTGAATATTCAATAATTCAATTTGGTCTTCCATCCATTCGCGGCTGACCATTTCCAGTACCCGCGCAATATCAGACCGTTCGGCCAATACGATCATATCGTAAACAATTAGTTTATCCGGAAAATCATAACCGGCCGATTGCAACGCTTCGCCCAGATTTTTCCCGCGCATCACCTCTTCCCGTGTGGCGGCAATGCGTTCCCGCAACCAAGGGCTGGCCTGGCTTTCCAATATGGTTAGCGCCCTAGATAAAGCCGTTTGTGCTTCAATCAGCGCCGATAAACCCATTAAAAATGAACTACCGTTCCAAATCCGGTACCAGGAATAAGGAATAAATTTATCAAAAGATTTGCGTACTTCACCGCGCCAGCGGGGCATGGTCCAGGTAATGAAAAAGAAAAATAGGACCAAGCCTAAAATAACAAAATGTCCGTAATTCATCACGAAATCGGTGACAGCCGCCAGATCCGCAATTTTGGCTTGCACCCCTGCTGGCGCATATTGGCGGATTTGGCTGACCAGTTGCGCACCTAAACCCCATAAAATTCCATATAATAATAAAGTTAAAAAAATCGGATAATTAATAGCCGCAGAAATCGCGCCTTTCATTTTTTTGGCGGAGATTTCAATTTCTTCAATCGATTCCAAACCTTTGGCTAAGGCCCCTGCTTCTTCCCCCGCTTTTAAAACCATTAAATGCCGCACCGGCACCCAGCCATCCATAGCATCAGTTAAATTCATGCCGCGCTGCAATGATTGCCGCCATTCTTTTAAGGCCACGGCTTGAATTGCTTTGGGTTTTTGGCCGTTAAAACTGGCTGAAATCCAAATCCGCTCTAACACCCGCGGTAGGGATTCATTGTTGCGTAACATACCGGCAATTTTGCGGTATAGGCGCAGCAACATTTTCATATTGCCGCGGAACTGCGCCTTTTGAATTTCATATATCAGATCAGCCATGTTTAAACTCTCCGATATAACTTTCGATATGTGCCACTTCTTGCTGACGGATTAAGGGCCCTAATTCAAATTCCACATCAGGGGGCGATAAAATTCCATGCTGAATTTTCTCAATACCGTGCCACAGCATCGATATGCCATTTTGCCCATCGGGCGACAGCCAGTACAGCTTGGCATCTTCCAACTGATTTTTCATAAGCATGCCCATTAATTTGGCATCAGTTTCCACAATCTCGACCATCACGGTCCGGCCTTTGTAACCGCTAAAGCATTTGCTGCACCCTTCCAAATTCGGGAAATACATTTCCGAAATATCAGGGTCTGTCATCGACGTTAAATCCGGTTTTTCAAAACCCTCACGCCGATTTAATTTCATCAAGGCCATCGCACAACGCGCCCGCCGCACGGCATCAAGCCAATCCGGTTTGACCTTAATGGCTTCCCGCCACGGCAAGCGGCAACTTTTACACATGGAACGCCCCAAACGTTGCGACATGAGGCCACGCAACAGATTTTGGTCATAAACCAAATACGGCTCAATCCCTAAATCGCGAATTCGCTGCGGGATTGATAGCGCTGAATAAACGTGCAGCGAGGTATAAACCTGCCGGCCGGTCAACGCCAAACGAAACGCCATGGTGGCCGATTCAAAATCCCGAATTTCCCCCAACATGATGATATCGGGATCCAACCGTAAGGATGCGCGCAATACTTCCATAAAAGCACGCTGCCGCTGCTTTTCATCGGTCGAAGAACTGACTCCAATTTGGCGGGCACCGATTACGCCGCCTTCGGGCGGATCTTCAATCACCAAACAGTTTAATTTTAAATCGGTTTCAAACATCCGGCGGTTCAACATCACCCGCAAAGTGGTGGTTTTACCCTGGTTGGTTGGCCCGGCAATCACCCGCATGGCACCTGGCACATTCCGCAAATGCCTAACCAATTCCATTTGTTCTTCGTTAAAGCCAAGGCTATCCATATCGGCGCTTTCGATATTGGCACCTAGCATCGCGCCGCCATCGTAATTCACCCGCATATTGAGATAGCGGCCAGCGGCCAGCGGCATCCACTGACAACGGACCCCGCCGACAAATTTAGGTAGGCGGACTTTATCTTCACCCGTGCTGGGGCTCAATGTAGCGGCCATGGGCTCGTTCCAATTAGCTGTCGCACCGGATGCCACATCGGCATAAGAAAAGGCGGCCGACAACATCCGCTCACCTTCGTCTTGGGTCCAGTTTTCCCAAATGCGCAGCGTACCATCAATCCGGAATTGAATTTTAGTCCGGCCTTCAGATGCTTCGATATGGATATCGTTGGCATTTAAATCGACAGCTGCTTGCAAAACGCGTTCGAGACTGCGTTTAACGGAATTATTATCAACCTTACCGCCTTTTTCGCGGTCATAAAGTTGGTATAAACGGCGAATTAAATCGGGCGTAACATAAGCAGGCGTATGCACCTTTAAGCTCGAACGCCGTGCCTGCGCCGCAACCGCACTAACCAATGGTGAAGTGCCATGGCTTTCACTGACCACAAATAAACCGGTATCAAACAGCGCACAAATTTGCCGTGATTGTTCTGGTATTTTTAAAGAACCACTAGGAATCGTCAGTAGTTCCCCAAAACCGGCAATATCGCCGCGGGCGATCATATCTTGGATATGTGTGTTGGTTAATTCGGCACTTGGTGTTGTTAGTGCATTGGCATCAGCTTTAGCCTCTGGTTTAGGGATGGTTGCTGGCAGCTGGTTAGCCATTGTCTCGGCAGACACTGGCTTGGCCAGTGGTACTGCCCGTGGCTCAGCCGTTGAATTTGGGCTAGGTTTTGCGCCTGCAACAGGCGGCGGGCGCGGTCCCATAGGACGCGGCGCATCACCTGGCTTAGCAGCTGCTGGCGCTGTTTTGGCCAATTCAGTTTCTTTACCGAGACTACCGCCGCGGATCATACTGATAATGGTATCGAGAGGACTTTCTGCCACACTTGGTTCCAGTGTACGTCTTTATTGGCTGCTTGCCAAATAAAGATGCTTGGCAACTTTATCGCCTTTGCGCTTCACACTAATATAAGTGGGCTTAATCTCAAGCACTTCATAATTTTTAACCATGCGATTTTTGGGGCCAACTTTTACCGTATTACCGCCCGCTTGCACATAGGCTGTTAAATTATTGCCAGACCCTTGAATGCTTACCAATTCCAGCTCTTCCGCTGGGGCCAAATTACCACTATTTGGCAGTGGTAAGGCGCTAATGGCACCTTGCATCGGCAAAGCATCCAATGCCGTAAGATCATTTGATTTTTTCTTTTTATCTTGTTTCAGCTCTTCCAGCTTATTGATTTTTTCCTGCAGGGAAGACAGCAAATCAATACGGGCAATTAAATCTTGCGCCGCAGAAACATCACTTAAATTAACCGGCTGTTCAGTTGAATTTTTAAGCCGTTCAACAACTTGCGCAACGGCTGGATCATTCGCGATGCTGTCTTTACTTTGGATAGTTGTCGGCGCCGGCGTTTCTTGCGCCAATACCGGCATTGATGTGACCAGCAACATAGTGAATGCTAATAATTTAAAACTACTTTTATAGATTCCAAGTAACGGAATATTTAATTTATGGCGCATTGGTTGCTCCTGAAGAATTGGTTGGTACTGCCGGCGCAGGCGCGGGCGAATTGTTGGATGATGGCGGTGTTACCGATGGTGTGCTGCTAATTTCAGCCGGTTTTGCGGGCGTGAATGGCAATTCATTATCTTTTCCTGCCTGATTGCCATTGGCAATATCATTTGCCGCTGCTGCGTTACCAACAGCTGGATTGCTTACTACTGGACCAGGCGTTGCTGTAGCACTGGCTGATTTGCTATCTGTATTATCTTTATCTTTCATTTCATAAATAAGCGCATCTACCGACCAATTTTCGCCAGATTGTTTTATGGAAGTAATAATCAACCCTGGCAGATCGATTACCCCGCCTAATAACCAAGGCGCGTAGTTGGTTGAAAATTTAAAACTGCGCTTTTGCCATTCTGGCGGTGGTGGTGGGGGCGGGGCGGGCACATTACTGCCTTTTGGTGGCGGTGGCGGCGTTGGTAATGAATCATTCGGTAAATCCGCTACGCTAATTGTCATTGACGTGCCCAAAATAAATTCATCCATTTGACGGCGGGTCCACAATGTTTCCTCACCACGCGCTGGGACATTTTCTAAGGGGATATTCATGGTTGACGCCTTTAAAACAGCATCCCATTTAGCACCGGTTGGCGGCAATGTGGCTAAGCCAGTACCATGCGTCCAAGCCAAACTTAAGCTTTTACCTGTGCAGGATAAAGAAGAAAGCCGCCAACCTAAAACATTGGCCGGTACTTTACCCATGGCGGCATCACAAGCCAGTAACCATTGCCGTGCCGCCGGCGATGTTTGCCAGGTTTTCGGATAGTCAACTTTGCCAACATTCACGCTGTATTGCTTATCGGCCAATTGCTTAGCCAAGCGTTGGCTCTCCGCCTGCTGACGGGCGAGTTCATCCGCTTTTTCCTGCTCCATTTGCATGTAGTAAGTATAGCCGCCATAACCAAGCCCCATGAGCAAAACGAGGCCGCCTAAGAGCATTAATATTTTTTGGGTGCCCTTAATATCTTCAAAAACAACATCTTTACGACCCACCAGCAAACTGCTGAGTGCCGTATCTTCGGCGCCATCTACACTCCATTCAGCCGGTGCATAGATTTTGGATAAACCACCCCGCGCCATTTCCTGTTCAAGCCGTAACTGGGCTTCTTGTTCACTGATGAATAAAACATCACCATCCGCATCGACCAAATCATCTCGAATAACGGCAAACCAAATACCTTCCGGTACCCGAAACGCACCGGCATAAGAACCTGGCATGGCATTGGCCAAGCAACCCGCGGCTGCCGCCATTCCCGCTTTATGGCCATAAGCAGACAGTCCCAAACCATATTGCGACATGGGCCGTGCGCGCGTGGCTGGCCGCACCACAAATAAATCAGATTGGTATCCCGGTTGTTTGGCGGCCTTACGGGCAGCGGCCCGAACATTCGTATCGGGACTAGGCTGCCAAAACAGCCCAACCCCATATTTCGATGCCCCAACCGTTATGACATTTTGGGTCATAGCGGCGAGATCCCCCGACTGGGTGTTACTTCCCGTGGCGTGATGGCAATCACCAGCATTTGCCGTTCATGCGACGTGTTAACGCCACCACCTAAAAACCAGTTGTAAGCACTGCCAATACCCGCAGTATCACCATTTTTGCGGTCTTGATCAAAGCCGGCAATCACCAGCGTGGACCCACTTTGCATCATGGCTTGCTGTAAGAAAGCTTTATTTGAGACCTCTGGCGTTTGTACCGTATTCGGGGTGGTTGAACCCGCTGCAGCTGTCGAAAACGAAGTGATACTTTGTAACGTGCTGAGCTTTAACGAATACTGCAGCAAAATCCGTCCATCATCCAAAATCCGCGGCAAAACTTGCAAGGTTAAACCATCTGAAACCGTGGCTGGCGTAATTGACGTTGAGGTTGTACCGCTAGTGCCTGACACATTAGAAGTGATTGACGCGACATAAGCTTTATCCGTGGTAATTTTCCGCGATGCTGCCCGATTATTTAATGTCGTAATCGGTGCGCGTGCGACAGTGGTAACATTACCCAAGCGGGATAACGCCCGCGCTACCGCAGTTAAAGACCAATGTTTGCCTAACAATGTAATGCTGATCTGCCCAGCATCACTAACTGGAAAGTTTGGCACCACACCCGCACCAACGCCAGACCCCGTAATATTTGTGGTTGCATTCAAACCGCCGCTGGCCACATCACCGGCATCTTTAAATGTATCACCAATATTTAAGCCATAAGCTTCACTATCCGTTAATGTTACACTGAACACTTCCACATTAATCGCCACTTGCCGACTTAAGCGCGTGTTTTGATCATTCATAAACTGCGCAACTTTACGCATCCGGTCTGGCGTGGTGGTAACGGTGACCGAGCCGATAGATTCCGCTGTCGTCACATCGCCATTCTCGCCCACCAATGCTTCCAAGGCCGTGGTTAGCTCTGCCCAATAACCGATATCAATGGTGCTGCTATTAGATTGTGTAATACTTGAAGAACCACCTCCACTCCCACCTGAATCGGCGCCACTAAATTCATCGGAAAGCGCTAACGTTCCTGGCAATGCTTCAACTGTAAAAGTGCGTGTTTCAAACTTAAAGAAATTAATCCCACTGCCATCATAAGACCAAGACAACCCGAAATGCGCTGAGACCTGGTCTAGCAAACCGGCCAATGGACCTTCATAGGCAATATTCAAATCACTTGCGCCCGTTGTACTGCCACCGCCCTTGCCGCTTTTACTGCCTTCAACAGTGTCATCAATTCGCACAGGAATTTTGGTTACATCCGTAATGGTATTGGCAATCGTCGATAAATCTGCCGATTTGGCCAGCGATAAAATAATCCCATTAGGGCCATCAAAACCTGGTGGCAACGGCTTACCGCGTGATAAGCGCATGGTTTGGCCGCCGACCCATACATCATTGGTAACCATGAACACGTCATCCTGACGGCGAATATCTTTGGGATTTAGCGATTCACTAACCCCAGTTTCAATACGCTTTTGCGCATCCTTGGTTTGCGGCTCATCATTAAAATGCGTTAGCTTATCAATATTATCGCAGGCATTAAGCGATAACAGGCTGATACAAAATAACAAATGGCGGGCAGAGAATTTTAACATTCTGTGTTTCTCTTTTTCGATTCTCTATTATTGGTAGCTGTGTATAGTTAAATACGCAATGTAGTACTTTTTATGACAAACTTACCTCCACCCGATTTTTTTTTACCAAACTGGCTGATCAGCTTGTTTGGTGCTTTGCTGGCTGCCTGTTTTGGCTCCTTTGCGAATATGGTGATTTATCGCTGGCCGCGTGAACTCAATTGGAATGGCCGGTCTTTCTGTCCAAATTGTCAGGCCACTTTACCAGCTTATGCCTTGTTTCCATTATTTTCTTATTTGATCTTGCGTGGCCGTTGTGCCAATTGCCGACAGCCCATCAGTATCCGCTATTTTTGGATTGAGTTTTTTTGTGCCGCGTTGGGTGCGTTGATTGGTTGGTTTTATGCCACTGATCCAGTAAGCGCATTTTTACTAATTTTACTCGCGACAACACTGCTGATTTTAATTGGCATCGATCTGTCGCACCGAATCATTCCCGATGCCTTAAACGGCTTTATCGGTTTTTTAGGATTGCTTTGGCAGCTTTGGCAAAACCAATCTGATTTGGTGGGGATGTGGCCGGCGCTGTTAACCGGTTTTATTTTATTTGCCACCAGCTACGGTCTAGCTTGGGGTTTTGCCAAATTACGTGGCAAAGATGGTTTGGGCGGGGGCGATATTAAATTTTTAACCGCAGCCGGGTTATGGCTAACCCCAACACTAATTCCTTGGTTATTGGGTTTGGCCGGCTTGATTGGTATACCCATGGGCTTGATCTGGCCGAAATTATTTCCGAATGATGCAGAACCTGGCTTTCCATTTGGGCCGGCTCTGGCCATCAGTTTATTTTTGTGTATCTGGTTCGCCCAGTCGCTCGGCGCTGTGTTCCAAATCCAGTAAATGCTGGCCGCGCTTTTGTTTGGCAGTTAAATAGGCACGATTATGCGTCTGCGTCGTTGGCTGTAAGGGCAGGCGTTCAACAATTTGGATGCCATATTTTTCCAGTTGCGCAGCTTTATTCGGATTATTGGTGAGTAACTGTATTTGGGTATAACCCAAATGTTTGAGGATATCCGCCGCCACCGCAAAATCCCGCGCATCGGCCGCAAAACCCAATTGTTCATTGGCAGTGTAGGTATCGGCACCTTGATCTTGCAACACATAAGCGCGCAACTTGTTAACCAAGCCAATCCCGCGCCCTTCTTGCAGCAGATAAATCAAAATCCCGCTACTGGCTTTCATTTGCTCTAATGCTTGGCTAAGTTGATCACCACAATCGCAACGTAATGAACCCAGCAAATCGCCGGTCACGCAGGAAGAATGCACCCGTACCAAAGGCGTATTGGTCAATTGCGCGGGGTTGATCAAAATCGCCAATTGTTCGCCAGGCAAAGCAGGCGATTCGAAGGCAACTATTTGCGTATTTTCCGCGCCAGCAAGCGGTAAAGCAGCGCGCGCCACTTCCTGCAAACCATTGATTATTAATTGCGGCATGGGCGCAGACATCTCTTGAGCACAGATAATGCCTGCAAATCCCTATTACAAAGTTTATTTCTTGGTTTTGTTTAGATCTTTTTTCAACAATAGCGATGGCCGGAACAATACCACCCGCCGTGCGGTAATCACCGCTTCTTCTTTGGTTTTCGGGTTACGGCCCACGCGTTCGCGCTTTTGACGCACAGAAAAAGTACCGAAACCGCTAAGTTTTACAATATCACCTTGGACCAGAGCAGTGGTGATCTCCTCTAGCACCGCTTCAACGAAGCGTTGGCTGTCTTGGCGGGATAAATCTACCGCGCGGTAAACATGTTCGGTCAGCTCAGCCCGGGTAATGGTGGCGACATCAGAAGAAACATTTGGCATGATAGCGAAATAAGCTTCTCAAACCGTTACGTCAACGCTTTGACAATGCAAGCTAATCTGGTGGATACTCGAATGGTATGGAAATCACGCTTTTACTACTCGGCGTTGCATTCGCCGGTTTTTTGCTGGGCAGCATCCCAAACGGCTATTTGATTACCCGTTTTGCGGGCGTTGGTGATATCCGCCAGCTCGGTTCGGGCAATATTGGCGCAACCAATGTTTTGCGGACCGGCCGCAAAAGCCTAGCGATTTTGACTTTATTGGGCGATGTCGGCAAAGGCGTATTGGCGGTTTATTTAGGGCGTTGGCTCAATACTTATTGGACTTTAAGTCTGCCCAATGATCTAGCACTGCTAAATTTGTTGCCATTTATTAGCGGGATCATGGCTTTATTGGGGCATATTTATACCCCCTGGCTGGGATTTAAGGGCGGCAAGGGCGTTGCGACGGCTGCTGGTGTTTTACTGGGACTTTTGCCGCTGATTGCCGGACTAGTAATCGCTTCCTGGTTGGTTGTTTTATTGCTTTCTCGCTATTCGTCGCTAGCTGCGCTGACGGCCGCTTTACTGCTGCCTGTTTATACTTATTTTTTATATCAAGCCGATCCGTTGCTGCATACCCAGACAGTTATGTTCAGCTGTTTGATCACTTTACTGATCCTAAATCGGCATCGCGATAATGTAGCACGGCTTTTGGCTGGCACAGAACATAAGATTCAATTAAGCAAAAATAAACCAGCTTAATTATTATGACTAAAATTGAATCGTTTAGATTGGTGCCCAAGAGAAGATTTGAACTTCCACGGGGTTGCCCCCACAAATACCTGAAACTTGCGCGTCTACCATTTCGCCACTTGGGCTCCAAGTGAGAACTTTGGATAGCTTAAGGGAGCTGCACCTGGCAAGCTTTATGGCGACCAGTTGTCTGCTCGCATATATTTTCCGGCGGCAATGAGGACTGGCGCAGTTTGGGGCAATTGATAAAGACCCGTGGCTTGCTGGCCATCATAAATTATTCCATAATCTATAATCTGGCTAGTTGCGGTATCGCAACCAATACACCAAACGGCACAATTAGATAATTTGGGTTGCGCCAAATACCAGCTCCCCGCTTTTTTCAATAATGCCTGCACCAAACAAAGCCCTGATACGCTATGTGCTGAAATAATATAGTCTTGTATACTGGCATATGCATCTGGCCGTGCCAAGGCATTCAAAAAACTTTCAGCGCGTAGATATACATTCGCAATACTTTCACCCCCTGGCCAAAAAGTTTGATATTTCCCTTCTAAAGCCAGTTGCCTTTGGTATTCTTGCCAAATCCTTGGATATTTCTGGGCTGCTTCAGCATCGGTTAAACCATTGAATAAACCCCGATGTCGTCCACTTAACAATTCACTGCTTTGCGTGAGTGAACAATAATCAACCAACACCTCTTCAATCAGCTTCGTGGTTGTAACGCTGCGATTTTGCGGCGAATGAATAATCATTTTTTGCCGCTGAATACCTTTTAAGAATTCATATCTAAAAATACTGCGTAAAAATGCTCCCAGTTTTTCCGCTTGGTTCAAGCCTAAATGGGTTAAACCAACATTACCATTACCGACCCCATAGGCTGCCGCGTCAATATTACCGCTAGACTGGCCGTGGCGAATAATAAAATAACGAATAATCATTTTGAATATGTTCGTTAATTAACAGTAGCTTTGAATAATTGCGCAAGCTTTATGGAATCCAATTCAAAAACAGTTGCAGTAATCTAAGCCCAACCGCTTGGCTTTTTTCTGGGTGGAATTGTACACCGATTATATTATCTTTGGCAGCAATTGCGGTAAATGCGCCGCCATAATCGCTGGTTGCGATCACTTGCTCACCTTCATTCGGTTCAAAAGCATAAGAATTGGCATAATAAAAATACGCGCCGTCTAAGCCGTTCAACACTGGATGCGATTGCAACACGTTAATCGCCGCCCACCCCATATTCGGAAATTTATTGGCGGTGTTATCCACCCGATTTTTTAAATGCGGATTTTTACCTGGCAACCAACCCAGGCCCTGCATATTCGGTGCTTCCTCGCCAGTATCACCCAAAATTTGTAAGCCGACGCAAATCCCTAAAAAGGGTACGGCATTTTTTTGCACGGCTTGGGTTAAGGCCGCCCGCAATTCCGCCGTTAATATTTCAGCACAAGGGCCAAACGCGCCTTGGCCAGGAAAAACAATGCGCTCGGCTTGCAGAATTTCTGTGGGATCGCGGGTCAATAAGCAATTTTGTGCACCGGCCGCATTAAGCGCACGGGCCACCGAATGCACATTCCCGCCACCATAATCGATAATAGCAAAAGTCATTTATGGCTGCAGCGCATTCATACCAAATAGCCAAACAAATAAGCTTATCTTACCACTCAATACCGAAGTCAGAAAATCCGGTGCCCATAAAAATACGCGCATAATAGCATGTAAAACAATATGCCAGGCCGAGCCCACCCAATGCCCTAACATCCGGTAAGCGCCCTGCTTGTATATCATTAAAGCGGCGCGCAGCAACGGCGTAGTTAATAAAGCGCCAACCGCATAACAAAAACTTAAAATGCCGCCAATACCCAAATAAAGGTAAACGCCTTTTTCCAATTGCCCCATGGCATCCAGATTGATTTGTCGCATGGGAAATCTCCATTATTTGGATAGCATTACCATCCGAAGCCCGTAAAGGCGAAAGCGGATGGTCGGGATGAGAGGATTCGAACCTCCGACCTCCAGTACCCAAAACTGGCGCGCTAGCCAGGCTACGCTACATCCCGATTTGGCCACCCTAACATAAGCAAATTTGATCTGCCAAGTTTTCTGCAACATGATTTACGAACTATTCATAATTGGCCTATGGTAGCTTCCATGTTCCTGCGGACCGCCATTAATGTGCTGCAAATGCTGCTGTTACTGGCTGCCCTGGTATTTGCACTCCAACAACATGGCGATATGCAAATCAACTGGCAGGACCATATCGAACATTATAGCCTGACCACTGCTTTGCTGGCTTTATTGCTGCTTGTCTTGGGGATTTTGCTGCTCCACCGCCTGCTGCTTACCCTGGCCGCCATGCCCAAAAATTGGCAGCGCCAACAAAAAAATAAACGCTTAGACCGCAGTTTGAATGCGTTGAGCACAGGGCTGGCAGCCATTACGATTGGTGATATCAAAACAGCAGAGAATGCCGTGGCCCAGGCCCAAAAATATGCCAGTCATCCGCAATGTCAGGCACTAAGCTTTATTCTCCAAGCGCAAATCGCAGAATTCCGCGGCGATAAGGTGGCGATGCAAGCCTATTTGGCCCAGTTAAAATCTGATGCCGCGGCACCCGTTACTGAACCACTAACCCCATGCGCTGAAACTATTTAAACCATTATGCCAGATCCCCGTTTCCACCACAATGTTGGCCCATTTACAGTTGCCGAATTAGCTGCCGCCATTAATACGGAGTTAACCATTCAAGGTGATGCCGATTATCTTGTGCGCGATGTTGCCGCCTTGGCTCAAGCAGGGGCCGAAGATTTAAGTTATTGCAGCGAGCGTAAATATTTAGCGGCGCTGCAAACCACCCAGGCTGGCGCGCTGTGTGTTACGCCGGAACTTGCCGCGCAACTTCCGGCTGGTTGTGTTGGGCTTGTGCATCCTCAACCCGCACTGCTATTTGCCCAGCTTTGTCATGTCTTTTATCCACCCGCCAAACAACATGAATGGCTGGTGAATTGGGTGGGGTTGGGCTTAAAACCTTATCTGGCTATTCATCAAAGTGTTGCGCTAGGACCCAATGTCATCATCGGTCACCATGTCGTGATTGGTGAGAATGTTACGATTGGCGGTGGCACGCATATTGGCCCCAATACCGTGATTAATCCTGGCGTGATGATTGGCCGCGATTGCCGCATCGGCCCCAATGTCACGCTGTCGCATTGTATAATTGGCGATGAAGTGCAGATTGATACCGGCACTCGTATTGGCCAGGAAGGCTTTGGTTTTATCTTTGACCATCAAATCAAACGCCATCTGCGCGTACCGCAGCTGGGCCGCGTGCGGATTGAAGAATATGCACAGCTTGGTGCCAATGTGACCATTGATCGCGGCACGCTGGGCGATACCTTTATAGGCCCTAATGCCATTATCGATAATCTGGTACAGCTTGGGCATAATGTGCAAATCGGTACTAGCGCGATTGTTGTGGCCCAAGCTGGAATTGCCGGCAGTTCAACCTTAGGCAATTTTGCAGTCGTTGCTGCCCAAGGCGGCGTGGCCGATCATATTCAAATTGGTGATGGCGCACAGATCGCAGCCCAATCCGGTATTATGCGGGATGTCCCCGCCGGTGCCAAAATGATGGGCTCCCCTGCCATGCCAATTAAGGATTATTTCCGGCAAATCACGATGTTGGGCAAATTACTTAAACGTCCCACCGATTCGCGTTAAAGTAGTTTATGATAAATTAATAAATTTGATATTTATACCGAACGAATTAAAATAAATTTATAAAATCCATTTATAATTCAAATACTTAAGGAATTTAATTCAATTAATACTTGTTTGCATTATTTAACAATTTGCCAGAATTAGACAATTTCTTGCAAGAACGTCATAAAAATGTCATAAGTATCTTGTTAACGTCTTATTAAGGATTGTTGAAGAATGTCTGTTAGTTTTCTTAGTCAAGTTGGAGAAACGGCCCAAAAATTTGTGCATGCTGGTAAAGGGCGTATTGCACCAGTAGCAATAGCTGTTGCCTTAATTCCAACTGCATTTTTTGCACATGTTCTTGCCCCACGGGTTGCTAACAGCAACCCAACTCCAATTACGCGTATGCCAGTTGCCATGAGCGCACCTGCTAATTCTGTACCTGCCTACGCACTGTAATTCTTATTGCTAACCACAGAGCTGTAGCTAATGTTACCACTCACCCATCATTCCCATTCAATCGTCCCAGGTGGTTTGCTGGTAATATCGTAAACCACGCGGTTAATCCCTTTCACTTCATTGACAATGCGTGTGCTAACACGGCCTAAAAATTCATGGGAAAATGGAAAGTAATCCGCTGTCATCCCATCAATTGAATTTACAGCGCGCAGGGCACAAACATATTCATAGGTCCGCTGATCACCCATTACCCCAACTGTTTTCACCGGCAATAATACCGCAAAGGATTGCCAGATATCATCGTATAAACCGGCTTTGCGAATTTCATCTAGATAGATCACATCAGCCTGCCGCAAAATTGCGAGTTTTTCTGCCGTAATTTCCCCTGGAATACGAATGGCCAGGCCAGGCCCTGGGAATGGGTGACGACCAATAAAAGCTTCCGATAAACCCAATTCGCGGCCCAATGCGCGCACTTCGTCTTTAAACAATAACCGCAATGGCTCCACCAATTTAAATTTTAAATCCTCTGGCAGCCCACCGACATTATGGTGTGATTTAATCGTTTGCGATGGTCCGCCATGCGGCGACACGCTTTCAATCACATCGGGATATACAGTGCCTTGCGCCAGCCATTTGGCATCATCAATTCGTCGCGCGGCTTCCGCAAAAACATCGATAAAGGTTTTGCCGATGGCTTTACGCTTTGCTTCGGGTTCGCTCAATCCACTCAACGCCTGCATGAATTGTGCGCTGGCATCGATATGCTCTAATTTAATTTTATAATGCTCGGTAAATAGATCGACGACCTGTTCAGCTTCTTTCGTTCGCAGCAGTCCCGTATCCACAAAAATACAAGTCAGCTGATCGCCAATCGCTTCATGCAACAACACCGCCGTCACGGCAGAGTCCACGCCGCCGGACAGCCCGCAAATCACCGTATCAAAGCCAATCTGTGCTTTGATTTGCGCGACTGCTTGCGCACGGTAAGCATCCATATTCCAGCTCGGGTGAATACCGGCAATATTGCGCACAAAATTGCGGATCAGCTGCGTGCCGGATGGGGTGTGCACCACTTCCGGATGGAATTGTACGCCATAAAAATGCCGGTCGGTATCGGCAATTGCCGCATGCGGCGCGCCGCCAGATGTCGCGATGGTTTTAAAGCCGGCGGGCAATGTGTGTACATGGTCGCCATGGCTCATCCACACCGGCACGCCGTTGGCAGTTGCCACAATATCCATGAACAACGCACTTTCTTCCACCAGCGTAATATCGGCGCGGCCAAATTCGCGGGTATGGCCAGGCACCACCATGCCGCCCAATTGGGCGCACATGGTTTGCTGGCCATAACAAATGCCCAAGACTGGCACGCCCAAATCAAACACCGCTTGCGGCGCACGCGGTGTGTTTTCCGCATGCACCGAATTGGGGCCGCCCGATAAAATAATTGCTGCCGGTGCATATGCCCGCACGGCTTCATCGCTCATCGTATAAGGATGGATTTCGGCATAAACCTGCGCCTCGCGCACGCGCCGCGCAATCAACTGGGTCACTTGCGAACCAAAATCTAAGATTAAAACTTTGGGAATTCCGGCCGGGGCAGTGACATTACTCATGATTTATGTAGCCGCAGGAAAAGCCGATCGGCAAGTTTTGCGATCAGTCTTGATCAATGCATAGATCTGCTACCGGAACACCGCCTACCAAATGCTCATCAATCACCCGTTGTACATCCTCTGCACTGTCAAATTTATACCAAATATTGGCCGGATACACCACCGCACAAGGTCCTTTGTCACATTGGCCCAAGCAACCAGCCCGATTGATGCGGATATTTTTTACACCCGCAGCTTTTGCACCCTGTTTTAGCTGATCGAAATAAGCCTGCGCGCCTTTGCGGCAACAATCACCCGTTGGATTATCGGCGGGCCGTTCATTTAAACAGACAAAGATGTGTTGCTCGTAAATCGACATTATTTGTGTTATATAAGAGCGATGTTACACACTCCGCTAGGCAATTTTACCCCTGTATTTGACGATGCAGGTGCGCTGGCCGCACTTGAACATGTTCATACCGAATTCACAGCGCCAAAAGATATCCGCATTACCGCTTTGCAAAAATGGTTTGATGGTTTTTTTAATGGCGTCAATGCACCCTGTCCGATCGCGTTAAAACCACAAGGCACCGCGCACCAACAACGGGTCTGGCAAGCAATCAGCGCTATTCCTTTCGGCCAGACCCGCAGTTACGGCGAGATTGCCGTCGAGCTGGGCAGCGGCCCACGCGCTGTTGGCACCGCCTGCGGCCGCAATCCCATTATTCTACTCATTCCCTGCCACCGCGTGCTGGGCAGCAACGGCGCGCTGGGCGGCTATAGCGGCTTTGAAGGACTAAAAACTAAGCAGTGGCTGCTGGATCACGAACAACAGTTCGCGCACTCACAAAAATTAGCGGCTTAATTATAACGAACTTCATCCTGAGTAGCGCCATAAACGCGTATCGAAGGATACTCCACCTGGATATAACGCTGGAACATTCCTTCGATATGAAAGCTGCGCTTTCTCTCAGGATAAGGTAATTGTTTGAACCATAAAACTTGATTTTGAAAATGGATTACTGCTTATTAGCAGTTGGTTTGGGGTCATAGCTCAGTTGGTAGAGCGTCGCGCTGGCAGTGCGAAGGTCGTCGGTTCGAACCCGATTGACTCCACCATTTATTCATCACTAACACTTACCTTTAGAAAAGTATCTGCTAAATAGCGCCGAGAAATGAGAACATCTCTATCATGTTCTTTGCTATACATACTCCAACCAAAACAACGTTGGTTTTTGAGCCAATAAAAATTGGGAAAATGATCAATTCTTTTTTCTACCTTATTTTCAGGCAATTGAAATTTTGCTAACAAAACTCTAACTAATTCAATCTCTTTAAATAATTCTTTAAACCTATCAAATTCAAAAGTGCTTCCTTCTTTTCTACAAATCGCTTTATATTGTCTTAACGTTTCATAGAGACCGAAAACCCAATATTTAGAAAGTCCCTTTAAATTTTTTTCCTGCCCATGCGAAACGTCATCATTCTTTTTAAATTTAATATCTAATTTTTCTTCCAAATCTAACAAAATAATTTCCGCATGCCCCAACTCTTGCACATCGTGTAATAGAAATTCTCTAAATACGTTTTGAGCATATGTTGGATGAAAACCTTGTGACGCATCAACCCATTTCTGAAATCTGTTTGTTTCCATCTAAATTACCACGCTTACCAATTAACTTATTTCAATTTTACCAAACTCTCCCGCAATTTACCCATCGCCCGCTCCAGCTCTGGCAGGGCAGTCGCATAAGACAACCGCAAGAAACCAGGTGTACCGAAGGCGGAGCCGGCGACCAGGCACACGCCGCAATCATTCATGAGATATTCGACCAGCGTGTTATCATCAGCTAATTTCGTACCATCTGCCGTCGTTTTGCCGATATAAGCATTGAAATCGGGATACAGATAAAATGCGCCTTCAGGTTTATGGCAGTGAATATTCGGCAATTCATTCAGCAACGCATGCACGCGGTCACGGCGGGTTTCAAATTCGTGCGTGCGTGCGCGAATAATTTCATGCGGGCCAATAACGGCCGCAATGGCGGCGGCTTGGCTGATAGAACACGGGTTGGAGGTCGATTGGCTTTGGATCAAGCGCATGGCATCAATCAACCATTTAGGACCGCCGGCGAAACCGATGCGCCAGCCGGTCATCGCATAGGCTTTGGCCACGCCGTTTACAGTCAATGTGCGGTCATATAATTCCGGCACAATCTGCGCGATGGTATGAAATGTAAAACCGTTATAGACGATGTGTTCATACAAATCGTCTGACATAACCAGCACTTGCGGATGCTGTACCAGCACCGCACCCAGCGCCGCCAATTCGTAGACAGTATAAGCCGCGCCGCACGGATTGCTGGGCGAATTGATAATCACCCATTTGGTTTTCGGCGTAATTGCCGCTGCCAATTGCGCAGGTTGTAGCTTAAAACCATTTTCGGCCGCCGCATTAATTACCATCGGCGTGCCGCCGGCCAGCAGCACCATATCGGGATATGACGTCCAATAAGGTGATATAATCACCACTTCATCACCGGTATTCAGGGTTGCCATTAGCGCATTATAGATGATCTGTTTGCCGCCATTGGCCACGCTGATTTGTGCGGGCTCATACACCAGACCATTTTGATTGCGAAATTTTTGCTGAATGGCCGCTTTCAAGGCAGCCGTGCCATCCACGGGCGTATATTTGGTTTGTCCGGCCCTAATCGCTTCAATCGCTGCATCTTTGATATGCGCAGGCGTATCAAAATCCGGTTCGCCCAAAGTTAAATCAATGATATCTTTACCCTGTGCCTTCAACGCCTTGGCCTTGGCCCCAGCCGCCAGCGTAGGCGAAGGTTTTACCACAGATAATCGGTCAGCCAGATGCATGCCCCCATTAAATTCGTCCAAGCGCCGAAACGCAAGAATTGCGCAAAAAAACCTTTGAACTAAAAATACTTGCATGAAACAATATCAAAATGACTTTGGTCCTTGATCGCACAATTGACTTAATCACTGACCCTACCGACCAGCAATTAGAAGAAACACAAAATCTTCCAAATACTTCAAGTAATGCCGTAGCCGAAGCTTTAGCAAAATGGGCTGTTGAATTATTTGGACCTTATATTCTTGAAGGTAAAATTACCGCTGAAAATGTAAATTATCTGACACAGGTAATCGCAACTGATTTTGGCGGAGTAGAATATATTTGTTCTTCAATAGAAACAGCCAATGCTGCTGTTATACTGTCTGATTTGCCGGAAGATCAGCAATCTTTTGTAGCACCCAAGAACACAAAAAGCAATTCGGAATTGATAAATCAAGTTTTTAACACTTTGTTTTTCGATCCTAAATATAGCGATATTTTATTTCCTTTATCATCCCAAGAAAACAATATGCATAGATTTGGTTATAAAAATTTTAAAGATCGGCTTTTAAAATTAGATGGCGGAAAGTTAGTGCCGGAAGTGTTATTTGATATAATAGAACAAATAATGCGTGATCCAATTACGGGGATATACGGTGAAATACGCACAAGAATCCAAAATGAAAAATGGCTTGAAAAAGGAAGTAATTATTTACCTTTTGATTACAGGCAGAATATCTCAACAGTAGATATAGCAAATTTTTATATAACTGGAGTTGCTAGCCAGGTATTTCATCAAGCATGGTCTGAGTTTCAAAAAGCTAATCCAAGAAGGGATGCTGATCCGCATTCTTTCCCAAATAGTTAACTTCTTACAAAAATCATTCATCTTTCTTTAGGGAATTCGCCCTAGATTAAAGACTCAGTGACCCCGCATGATATTACCGAAATTCTGCGCAAGCACGAAGATTGGCTAGCCAACCGTCAGGGCGGCGTCCGCGCGGATTTTGCGTTGCAGGATTTAAAAGGTTTCAGCTTTGTGCGCGCCAATTTGCGCCAAGCCAAATTTTCCGGCGCGGATTTATCGGATTGCGATTTTACCGACGCCAATCTGAGCCATGCTGATTTATTTGCCACCGTCATGCTGGGTGCCTGCTTCTTTCGCGCCGATTTGCATGGGGCCGATTTGCGCGGCGCTAAATTACGGGGTGCCAATTTAACCGAAGCCAATTTAAACGATGTGGATCTGCGCAGCGGTGCCTTGCTTGATGGTCGTCTAATTGGTAAAATGGATTTTGCAGCGGGCAGCAAAGGCGGCGCCCAGGCCCGCGCGGATTTATCCAACACCAAATTAAATAATGCGCAGCTGAACAAAGCGTTGCTCACCGGTGCCAATTTATCCGGTGCGCAAATGACCGGCGCTTCACTGCAAAACGCCAATTTAAATGGCGTGGTGCTGGTCAATGCGCAAATGGACGGCGTGAATTTGCAAGGCGCACAAATGGCCAGCGTAATGCTGGATGGCGCCAGCTTGCAAGGTGCTAACCTGGCCGGTGCCAATCTGCGCGATGTCGATTTATCCGGTGCCGATATCGCGGGTGCGCGGATTGTGAAAACCGCCGAAGATTTTTCCGATAAAATTCAAACCACGCTGAAACAGCATTATTTATGGATGGATTCCGGCGGTAAGCACGGCCAGCGCGCCAATCTGGAAAATGAGGATATGGCGCATATCGATCTGTCCAATACCAATTTGGATGGGGCAAATTTAAAGGGCGCGAATTTAAGCGGGGCGACCATGCGCAACACCTCACTCATCATGGCTGATTTAGGCCATTGCGAGCTGCAACATGCCGATTTATCCAACGCGAAAATGGATGGCGCCAACCTGCGCCGCGCCAATTTAAGCGCTGCGGTGCTGGTTAAAACCTCGCTGGCCCCTGTGGCCCTGAAAGGCCCAGATGGTAAACCGTTGGGCCGCGACTGGCCTACTAATTTGATGAATTGCGTGTGCATCAACGCCAATTTCACCCAAGCCTTACTACGCGCCGCCAATTTCGCCGATGCCGAACTAACCGGTGCCGATTTCACCAACGCCGACACTACCGACACCATCTGGCGCGGCACGGTGAAAGAAACTTTTTAAGTGATTGTAACGTTAGTAAAAAATGAGATTTTTATGAAAGTATTGTATTAACATTTTCTTCTCCTTAAGCTGCGAAGATACTTAAGGAATAGCAATGACAACCATTGAATATGAAATCGTTAAAAAGAATGAATATGCTTCAAGATGCCGGAAATTTTTAAGCCGTTTTCCTTTGCTGTATGCGATGCGCAATGCCGCACTGCAAATGGAGCATGAATTTGGCATTATTATTCCTAAATTAGCTCAAGGCTCACCCAGCCAGCCGCCATCTATTTATGTTTTTCAACAAATGGCTATTTTGTTTACAAAAGCAGTTAACGATACTGCTGAAGGTGTGAAACACGCTTTAGTTGGCTATGCATCAGCCGATGCTTTAGAAGAAGTAAAAAAAAGCGCTCTTGCCTTTTCAGAACGGCTATTTGACATTGAGATAAAGCAGACCAGTAATGATAATGCTAACGAAATAGATGATGTTGCTTTAACCACGGAAAATGTCCAGCCTGGAATGTTTTCTCGGCATTTTCTTAATCTATGCTTGGAGCTACTGTCTACACACTATTTTTCATATACCGATAAAGCGACAGCAACAAAAACCGCCAGTTTTTTGCATCAGGCATTTCCCACCATTGCCAATGCTTATGATAAAGGTGCGCGTTATTGTGCGAATTTAGCAATTCAGGTTTTACTTAAAAAATACTTCCCAGATCAGCGTCTGGTGCATAAATCGCAAGCAGTTAAAAAAGTATTATTTGTGCCCCGCGGCTTTTGGCCATTGGTTGCGTCTTTAACAGAAGATTATGGGTATGAATGTGTAATATTTGATCCAAAAGACAAAAGCACCTTAGCATTTGATGACATTATTAAATCGTTAAATGAAAAATTAGATGTTGAAGAAAGTTTAGGGGTTATCTATCTCAACTATCCCAATAATCCAACAGGGGTAACACCGCCCAATGAAGATTTAGAAAAATTTCTGCTTAAGCTGGCAGAATATAACCAAACACGCATCAATAAAGGGTTAGCGCCTGTTACACTTTTATATGACAACCCCTATTTTGCTTGGTGTTCTGTTCAGTCTTTAAAAGAAAATGGGTGTTTTTCGATCTATAAAATCGCGCAGAAACTTCAGCGAGAACATCCGGATCTGCCTATTTTAAAGTATTTGATTGAAGATATTAGCTTGGGCAAAGCTTTCGGTATGGCCGCATTGGGCGGCTGCGCGGCACTTTTTGGCGATAAGAAATTTTCTCAAAAAGTAGGCGCACGGATGGTGCGTGAAACCAATATGCCATCTTTCGATAGAATGACCGCGATTAAAAGTGCGCTGGACAATGCAAATATGGCAGATGTCCTGATAAATGCCGAACGTATTGAACAAAATTTAAACAATGCCTGCAAGATTATTGAACAAGAAATAGAACAGGGTTTGCCTGCCCATTTCTTTAATGATACCAGGCCCCAACACAGTGCTTATATAAGTTTGCAAATATCGCCGAATTTATTAGGCCGGGCCGTTGAAATCGAACCTGGTAAGTGGATGGAAATTAAAACAATTGAAGATGTCTGTGTTGCAGCACTGGAAGCCCATAAAGATCATAAAGATCTACGTGTGGCCGTGGCTGCCAATGCAGAGAAAGATTTGAAACATACTTTAAGATTGTTTGTCGATGGCACGTCTGAAGAAATAGAAAATGGTGTAGGCAATATTTGTGCTTTTTTACGGATTTTACAGGAAGCACCAAAAATTGAGTACCCGCCTCCACCACCTGAAAAACATACCAATAGGCGCTGGTGGCAGCCCCATCCCAAATTTTAGCCTAGTTACCGTCAAAGCTTTGCAGCCACCTCGAAATAGGCTTACATAATAAGAAAGCGGCCGATTCGGGAATTCGGGTTGGCCAATGGGGTTAGACATGAAACGCGGCGACGACAAAGCCACTGGCAACAGCACACTTTACTGCTCATTCTGCGGTAAATCGCAGCATGAAGTGCGTAAACTCATCGCCGGTCCAACGGTATTCATTTGCGATGAATGCGTTGAATTATGTAACGATATCATTCGTGAAGAAGGCAAAGTCGGCCTGGTGGCCACCACCGATGGCGGCTTGCCAACCCCGCGCGAAATTAAAAACGTGCTGGATGAATATGTGATTGGCCAAACCAAAGCCAAACGCGTGTTATCGGTCGCCGTGCACAACCATTACAAACGCATCGCCCATAAGGCGGAAGCGGGTATTGAACTGGCCAAATCCAATATTCTGCTGGTCGGCCCAACCGGTTCCGGTAAAACCTTGCTCGCGCAAACCTTGGCGCGCATTTTGGATGTGCCATTCACCATGGCCGATGCCACCACGCTGACCGAAGCCGGTTATGTGGGTGAAGATGTTGAAAATATTATCCTGAAATTGCTGCAAGCCGCCGATTACAATGTCGAAAAAGCCCAACGCGGTATTGTTTATATCGATGAGGTGGATAAAATCAGCCGCAAAGGTGATAACCCATCCATCACGCGCGATGTTTCGGGCGAAGGCGTGCAGCAAGCCTTGCTGAAATTGATGGAAGGCACTGTTGCCAGCGTGTCCCACCACAAGGTGGCCGGAAACATCCGCAGCAGGAATTTTTGCAGGTGGATACCACCAATATTCTGTTTATCTGCGGCGGTGCTTTTGCCGGTATTGATAAAATCATTGGTATGCGCCGCAAGGGCAGCTCAATCGGCTTTGGTGCCACGGTGCAAGGCCCAGATGAACGCGGTGTTGGGGCCATTTTACAAGATCTGCAAACCGAAGATTTGTTGAAATTCGGTTTGATCCCAGAATTCGTTGGCCGTTTGCCGGTGGTTGCCACGCTGGAAGATTTGGACGAAGCGGCGCTGATTTCAATTTTGACCGAACCGAAAAATGCGCTGGTTAAACAATATCAAACGCTGTTTGACCTCGAAAACATCAAGCTGAAAATTGAAGATGATGCGTTGAAAGCCATTGCGCTGGAAGCCATTGAACGCAAAACCGGTGCGCGTGGTCTACGGTCAATCCTCGAAATTATCTTGCTGAATCCCAATGTTTGAATTGCCAGGCGATGAAACGGTCAAAGAAGTTGTGATTGATGGTGAAGTCGCTCAAACAGAAAAAAGACCCCATCATTATTCATGGCGCTAAAATCAGCTGGTAAAGCAGCTGCCAAGGGCGGCAAACTCAAAGATGCCAGCAAAGAACCTGCCGCCACACCCGCTGCTTCTTAAACAATTTGTATATTATGTGGAGGGTAGCCTTTTTTTTATTGCTGCCCTTTTCATTGGCCATATCAAATCACTAAACTGCTATGAGAAGTGTATAAAAGCGCTTATATATAAAGCAGTTTTATGATTGCTCAACTGACTGGTCAGATTTTTACTTTGCTCGATGATGCCGCTATTATCGATGTGCATGGTGTTGGCTATAAAGTTTTGGTGCATAACCGGCTGCGCTCTGCCTTGTCATTAAAGCAGGGTGAAATCTCACGCCTATATATTGAAACGCAGGTCCGCGAAGAGTCCATCACGCTTTACGGTTTTGACAATACCGATGAACAAGCCTGGTTCAATTTGTTGCAAAAAGTGCAAGGTGTCGGGGCCCGCGTGGCGCTTGCCATCTTGGATATTCTGCCCCCCCATCAATTGGCTGCCGCACTGACCACGCAGGATAAAACGGCCATTCAGCGCGCCGACGGCGTAGGCCCCAAACTTGCCATTCGCTTACTGACCGAATTGAAAGATAAAGTGCCGGTTGGCAATCCCAGTAGTTTACGGGTGATGCCAAACGCCACCCCTGCTGCCGCTAATCTGAATAGCATCGCGGATGAGGCGGTTTCAGCGCTGTGCAATCTCGGCTACAGTCGTATGGAAGCCCTGCCAGTGGTGCAACGCCTGGCCGCTAATGACGCGCAAGAATTACCGGCACTGATCCGCCGCTCCCTACAGGAACTCGCGCGATGATCAACGCGGAACGCTTGGTTCAGGCCGCCGCGCAGGATGAAGACCGGCTGCCTGAACGCGATGGCGCAATCCGGCCGCAACGCTTGGCAGATTTTATCGGTCAGCCGCAAATGCGCGCCAATTTATCGGTGTTTATCCAGGCTGCCAAATCACGGCAACAGGCAATCGACCATGTGCTGCTCGCCGGCCCGCCTGGGCTGGGCAAAACCACGCTGGCACAAATCATCGCCCATGAAATGGGTGTGCAGTTTAAAATGACTTCTGGCCCCGTGATTGCGCGCGCGGGTGATCTGGCAGCTTTACTCACCAATCTGCAATCCGGTGATGTGTTGTTTATCGATGAAATTCACCGGTTGAATCCAGCCGTTGAAGAAATTCTGTATCCGGCCTTGGAAGATTTTCAGTTGGATTTATTAATTGGCGAAGGGGTCGCCGCCCGCACCGTGCGGATCGAATTGCCGCGTTTTACATTGATTGGTGCCACTACCCGCGCTGGTTTGATTACCCGCCCGCTGCGCGAACGCTTTGGCATTCCCTTGCGGTTTGAATTTTATAATCCTACCGAGCTGGCCGAAATTCTGCTGCGCGCCGCCCCACAATTGAAATTGAATTTAGCACCGGATGGCGCGGCGATGATTGCCAAACGCGCGCGCGGCACGCCGCGGATTGCCCACCGGTTGCTGCGTCGTGTGGCCGATTTTGCCGCCGTGGCTGGCCATGGCACCATCAAAGCCGAATTGGCCGATGCGTCACTTAATCAATTGGAGGTCGATGGCGCGGGGCTTGATGCGCTCGACCGGCGTTATCTGCAACTTATGGCTGAGCATTACAGTGGCGGACCAGTTGGCCTCGAGACCATGGCCGCCGCTTTGGGCGAACAACGTGATGTGCTGGAAGATGTGATTGAGCCGTATTTAACCCAGGAAGGCTATATCCTGCGTACTCCGCGTGGCCGCCAGTTGGCTAAGCGCGGTTATAATCATTTAGGCTTGCCAGTAAAAGATTAAGATAATGAATTTGGTGGCGTTTTGATTTTTGGTGGCCGATTGAGCAATTTCATAACCAGCGCATAGGGATTAATCAGCGCGATAATAAACAAAATAACACCGATGATGGCATATAGATTTTCTTGATGCCAAATACCCCAGCCAATAAATCCGACCGCCACAACAAAATCTAAAATACGCACTTTGCTGTTATGAGCCTGCATAAAACCGATCAAGCGGCCTAACATATTCATTACTGGGTGGTTATTCGCAGATTGTGACATGTGATGCTCGGCTATTTTTGAGCCGGTTTAATCACCGACGCGGTTGGTACAGGTTTATTAGATAGGGTTAGCTGGACTGGCGGCGTGCCGCAAGCTTCACCCGCGCAAAAATCGACCAATTGCCAACCTGGGCAAGCAATAGCGGCGGCCGATGCCATGGTGATTGCTTGCAAGCCTTGTTGCAGATTTTCTAATTTAGCGTGGATATTATTGCCATCTGTTTCTATCCGAAAACCATAACCTTGTAGTTTTTGCACGCATTCTTCCTTTTGGATTTTCTGTACGCTGTCCAGGCTATGATTATATTGGCTAGTTTGCAGAAAACACAACACACCGATTATGATAAAAACAATTCCTAAACCCGCGAGAATAAGCCCAAAACTACGCACCGTTTGATGCGGTAGAAATTCATCCATCAACCGCATATATTGGCTGACATCAACTTTATTTTTCGGCAAAAAACGGGCTATTTTCATGGCGCCCCTGGAATAGGCGAAGTGGCTGGTGGCGTTGGCACGGCTGTATTTGAAGCTGCTGCAGTTGGTGCATTAGGTAAGGCAGGGGCGGTAGCTAACTGCGACGGAACGACAATTCTTTCCGGTTCGGCTGGTTTTTCAGTATGTTTATTAACGGTTTCGGTGTCGATTTGCCAATTGCCATTTTGCCATTGCATCTTTTTGATGTAATGTTGGCTGTCGACCTTTTCAGCAAAATTATTCCATTGCGATAATGGCAATGCTTCATAAGGCGTTACCACATGCACTTCTTTGGGACGGACGCGGTCTAATGAAAATGTAACCAAGCCACTAACCATTAAAGTTAAGCCCAGTAAAAAAATGGGCAAGCCGATCAAGATATAAATACTGCCTGGCTGTTGATAAGGAATAAGGCGCGGCGCATTTTCATCGGGATCAATGACATTGCCGACATATTCCGATAATTCTTCCGGTAATAAAATAGCGTTAAAACCTTCATTTAACGTCCGCGAGACTTGCAGCAAACGATTATTACCGCGGATGGTGATTGTCTGCGTGGGGTTTTCATTCAATAAACGTAATACTTTGGGTAGATATGCCCGCCCGCTGCCACCTTCATGAATTTCAAAGGCAAAACCACCTGGCATTTTATGGACATAGTAACCGGATAGGGCCGGTACATCGAAATGACTGGCAATGAATCCCCGCGCATAAGCCACTGCATCACTGCGGCGGGTGACTCCGTCCAAATAATCGATAACGATTTTGACGGGTGCTTCAAAAGTCATTAATTAGGCTCCGCCTCAGGCGCGCTGCTTTGCCCAATAAATGAACTACCATCGGAAAAATTAACCGATGTTTCACTTTCAGTATTTTTGCCAGGTATAACAGACGCTACTACCGGCAGCGCTAAAGGTATCGGCACGGGCTCAACAGTTGTAGTAGAAACAGTTGTCGTGGTTGCTTGCACAGGCACCGGCGCTGCGGGCACCGGCTTTGGCGGCAGGCTGACCGGCTGCATGGCATCCCCGTCATCGCTGTCGTCTTTCATTTTTCTTTCCAACGCATCAATCATTTTCATGGCTGATTTCAGTTTTTCATCTTCACTGCTAACGGGTTTAGCTAATTTTGGCTTTTTCATGTGCCCAAATTCTTCGCCTTCGCCTAAAATATTCGGGTTAGATTGGCTATCATTCAGAGCATAAACCGTAACTACTGGCCGCAAGATAAAGAAAGTCATGGACGTGTTTTTGCTGCGCGCCGAAGAACCTATTTCTTCAAACAAATCATATGGGGCAGTGCGCTTATCACTATCCCGTTCTTGGCGAATACCGCCCAAAATCACCACTTCACCAGCGGGTACCCGCACAATATCGTTTAAGGTATTTTCCTGGGTGGATGGCTGCGTGATACTGCCCAGCTGATTACCGGCGCTGAGAGTAACAAACTGCGTAAGCGAATTTACTTTGGCATCAAATTCTACCGTTACCAGCCCAATCGACGAGTCGTAATATGGCGTTAAACTTAAATTAAGCCCTGTTTCCAAAGTTGCTGTATCCACACTGCCCGTTACGTTTCCTGCTGAATTATTGTTGGTAGTGCCACTCGTCGTCCCTGGTGTGGTAGTTGCCCCAATTGATTTGACATAAGGCGTGGTGGAACCACTGCGTAATTCAACCGGCATGCCCGCCAAGGTACGTAATTCAATGGTTTGTTTGGTATTGGTCCGGCCAAACTGACTTAGATAATTAATTGCGGCTGTGATGCCCAGTTTATTTTTGCCAATGCCAGTATTGATTGTAGCGCCCAACCGGCCGGAAGTGCCGGTGCGGGCAGTGGTTAAATCCGTACCCGTAAATGGGGTTAAACCTAACAAACTGCCTTGCACAGCGTTGCCCAATGCTGAACTTGTAGTTGAAGTCGTTCCAGTTGTTGCGGTAGTCCCCGTAGTTGCCGTAGTACTATTTGTTGTCGTTGCGCTGGTAATTCCTGGATCGCCATATTGAATGTTAAACGAACTCCAATCAAAACCACGCTCGGCCGTATCATTCAAATCCAGCTGCACAACAGCCAGTTGAAAGGTCACTTCGGCTAAGTTGTTACTTAAACTGCGCAAATAAGGTTGGATAATATCCGAATTGGTGGATGGCCGCGCCGTATAAACAATCCGGCCACTGTAAAGGGATGGCGTAATTTGTTCCGCGCCTAGGGTAGCCAATTCACTGGTTACCTGATCCATGATATCTTGGTATTGCGGCACCACCACGGCATAGCGGTCTTTATTGGCTACAAATAATGCGCCGTTTTCCCACCAAGCGGCAATATTCATGGCGCGTTTCAATTTGGTCGTTAGACCTTGCAAGCTACCTTTATAACGGCGGAATGGTACTTTGCGGTCTTCCAATTCGCCTGTATCAACCGTACTGGTTTTACTTTTGCTATCTGTTTTAGCAGCACTTACCGCATCATCACCGCCCACAAAAACAACCGATATATCCTGTTGTTCCAGCAAATAAGCCAAATCGTTTAAGGTTACGCGGCTGTTATTGAAATTCAGGGAAATATTTTGTTTGCCGATATCGCCTGGGACCGGCGGCCGTACCGAGCGGGCGATAAATAAGTCAGCATTGGCCGGAATTTGCCGGATGGCCGGCACAGTATTCCATTGATCGGTCGGGCTGTTTTTAACGGTATCCCGATCTGGCACATCATGATCTGGCTGCCCCGTGCCACATGCGGTTAGACCAAACACCAGCGCCGCAATAAGCAAACGGCCTGATAATGAAAGTAGTTGCTGCGGGCGCATTATTCGGCCCCTTCTGAACAGTGATTGGCTTTACTAATGGGATCGTCCGCAGCCGCCAACTGAATTTGCTGGGTTGTGATATCCCGCAACATGGCTTTGCCATTAAAACAACCCACCACATTGCTGGTAGCTACCTGGCCATTAGCAGCTGGAGTACCGCTCAGCGCAGCCGATAGTTTTGATAAATCGCCGCCCTTTACCAATTCCTCTTTAATTTTCTTTTCCCGTGCATCAAGCAGCAGCAGCATTTCTTCGCGCGTGATAATGGCGCCGCGTCCATACACCACCCCGCCTGGTACAAATGGATTAATAATTGTTTTTTGTATAGGCGGCGGCTCATTTACTGCTGGTGTACTGGCTGATCCAGCTGTCGTTGCTGGCGGATTGGGTGTTGATGTGCTTGGTGCTGGCGTGCTGGTACTTGGCGCTGGCGTAGCCGTACTGGGCAGTGGTGTTGAAGTATTGCTAGTCGGTAGTGTAACGGGATTTGGTGGCGTTTGCGCCCAAACCGAAACCACGCTTAGACTGCTCAAAATGGCAATGACAAACAATCCCGCCAGCCGATGCCATATGCGCGCATCGCTCCATTTTGATTGAAATTTTATGCCCGGCAAAACCATAAGGGTGAATCACTATAAAGTCGCATAATGTGCGAATCTGGCCAAGTGTTATTTATGGCATAGCGGGATCATTGAAGAGATTTTGCAAGACTGTGCTTAAATTATTCGGTGTACCCTTAACCATTTTTGGCTGATTTCGGGCATCTAACCAAAATAAAACCGGTACTGCGGTTAACCTGCGCGTTTGCAAAAACTGGGTATTTTTAGCAATTGCCTGCTGTGCATCATTTTTGGCTTGGGCAATCCAGCTATTATGGAGCTTGTCCAAATCGCTTGCTTTGCTTTTATCAGCGGCTAATTGCACCATGTCTTGCAAAGCATGGTCATGATCAGCTTGTGCCCATAGGCCAGCCGCCACATTCATACTGTTCTTACCCAATATGCCAACCGGTATAACATGTAATTGCACCTGATTGGGTTTAGCCGCCTGTTGCGCCGTGATTTGTTGATAAACCTGCCGGCAAGGCGCGCATAAAGGATCCAGAAATAAATAAAGTGCATGTGCTCCTTGGCCGATATCAATAGTATTTAACGCGGCCAGATTTTTAAAACCAGCAGGTATACTGCTTAATTCAGTTTTGTGGACATCCGGCACATTTGCGGGATCAAGGGCAATAGCTTTCAAATAGGTATTGGTAACATTATTGCCCTGGGCATCAAATATATTACCCAGTAAGACATGATCTGTATTAGGCAAAGAAAGTAATAGGGCCTTTTGCCCATCTTTTTCAGCGATCCAGCTATCGGCCCCATTTACTGGCGCGGCTAAGTAAATTTGCATGCCTTGCTTACGCAATACTTCCAACAGTGGCAATTCTACCTGCTTATTTGTTCCCAGCTCGGCCTGGGTGGCTTGATCCGCTGCGATGGTAGCTGCCGGTGCGCTATCTACTTGCTCAGATTTCGTCGCTTCATTTGCATAACTAGGCAGGGCTATGCCGAAAATGCAAGCCGCCGCAAAAAATACCGCAGTCGCGAAACCGCTTTTAGCGCATGGCATATTTGCCCCCTGGCCGATAAACAGTTAGATAATCCGGCACTACAGCTTCAACTGCGGTTGGCGTAATCCCTAAATCATTGAGCGTTAGATAACGGCCAGTCAGTACATTATCACCGCTTTGTAATAAGGTTACTTGATCACGCGTCAGCATGGGTTTCGGTAAAATTTCCATCAGTGCCGCCACAAGCTTGGCCAATGGCCAAGGCATGCGCATCAAAATACGGGGCCGGTGAATGGTCGCCACGATATATTCAATAATTTGGCGGAAGCTATAAATTGCTGGGCCAGCCAATTCATAAGTCTGACCAGTGACTGTGACTGTTTGTAAGATTTTTAGAACCGCTACTGCGATATCCCCCACAAACACGGGCTGGAAACGCGTCACACCATTGCCAATCAATGGCAGCACCGGACTATAAAGCGCCAACTGCGCAAACTGA
Source organism: Alphaproteobacteria bacterium (assembly GCA_965246945.1). Classification (GTDB taxonomy): domain Bacteria; phylum Pseudomonadota; class Alphaproteobacteria; order UBA11073; family UBA11073; genus CBDFFW01. Next base: position 405,883 of record CBDFFW010000001.1, on the reverse strand, counting down.
TTATAAAAATTATCTTCGCCGCCAAAAACAATACTTGGCCGCAAAATAGTGGCATCTGGATAAATGTTTTTAACGGCTTGCTCGCCCGCCGCCTTGGTGCGTGCATAAAGCGCTGGATGATCTAAGCGCACACCCAGCGCCGACATTTGAATAAAACGCTGCACACCGGCCAGCCGCGCTTGCTGCGCTAAAATTCCTGGAAATTCTGCCTGCAAAAACTCAAAACTATTTTGTGCTGTTTCAGACAGCACACCAATTAAATTGATAACCGCAAAACTGCCCTCGACCGCTGCTGCCACTTGGCTTGCATCATGAATATCGCAAGCAAATGGCACAATTTGGCCAACTACCCCGCTGGTTCGTTCTGCCAGCGCCTGTTCTGGCCGCCGCGTGGGTACCTTAATTCGATAGCCGGCCCGCGCCAATACATGCACAATTTGCCGGCCGATAAATCCGCTGCCGCCAAAAATGGTAATTTGTGCATTAGAGGGAGTAGGCATAATTTAACTTAGTTATCCTGTTCACGTTTTTTGCGAAAAGCATCGAGCGAAACGATTTCACCGCGTTTTTCATCCGCTTCCGGTTTTTTCGCTGGCTTATTGCCTGATTTCAAGCCTTTACCATCTTTATTGGATAACGCTTTTTCCGTTTCCGCGATTAAATTATCCAGCGCGCTTTCATCAAAATCTTCATCGTCTTCAGCGCCACTGTTGCCAGCTTCATCACTACCTTCATATGGGCTTTCAAATTGCAGCGCAAAACTCACCGATGGATCCGCGAAAATACGAATCGCTTCATAAGGCACAACCAAGCGCTCGGGGGCGTTATTGAAACTGAGCGTGACCATAAATAGATCAGTCTGAATTTTTAAGCCGTAAAATTGATGCTGCAGCACGATCGTCATTTCCGATGGGTAGCGCTGGCGCAAATAATCGGGGATTTCAACCTTCGGATGATTGGTATCAAATGTGACATAGAAATGATGTTCGGCTGGCAAGCCGTGCTTGCTGACCTGAATCAACGCTTCACGCACCACGCTGCGCAACGCTGCTTCCACCATTCGGTCATATCGCAAGATCATATCAGCCATGTTTCTTTCCAAAAATGAATCATTAACACGGTTAGCCACCAATGGCCAAGCCTGCTCAAAGCGTGTCATGCGCAAAGTAAATAAACCATAAATAATTTGATTATTATTCAATATCAAAACAAGTGGTGGTGCCCCGATGGCAAGCCGGCCCGTGTTGGTCCACCTGCCATAATAAGGTATCGCCATCGCAATCCAGCGCCATTCGCATCATTTTTTGCGTATTGCCGCTGGTGGCTCCTTTCCGCCAAATCTCCTGACGGCTGCGGGACCAGTAATGCGCCTGCCCTGTTTGGGCGGTGAGCTGCAGCGTTTCCGCATTGGTATATGCGAGCATTAACACCGCCTGGGTTTGCGCATCTTGCACGATAACCGGAATCAACCCGTTATTATCCCATTTAATACGCGGCAACATGGCTGCCGCCGCTTGCAAAAAATCCATGCCGCACCATGATAATAAGTATGCTTAACCGTCAAGCCATGTCCGCCCTAATGCACGCCATTGATGTACAGGCTGGTCGGCTGGTTCTCACAGAAATGCCGATACTGCAACTAGGCGATAACCAAATATTGATTAAAGTGGCCGCCGCCGGTGTTAACCACGCCGATATTTTGCAGCGCCAAGGTAAATATTCGCCGCCCGCCGGCGCTTCTCATATTCTTGGGCTAGAAGTATCGGGTGAAATTATCGCATTGGGTGCGAATGTTGAAGATTGGCAGATTGGCGATTTGGTCTGCGCCTTATTATCAGGGAGTGGTTATGCCGAATATGCTGTGGCTGTGGCTGAAGCTAGTCTATGCCTGCCTATTCCGCAAAATATTGATATATTGGCTGCCGCAAGTTTACCAGAAGCCGCCTTTACCACTTATGCCAATTTGGTTGAAACGGCTGGTGCCAAAGCGGGTAATTGGGTGTTGATCCAAGGCGGCAGTAGCGGGATTGGCAGCTTTGCCATTCAATTGCTGAAAGCGCTCGGCGCACAAGTCATCACCACCGTTGGCAATGCTGAAAAAATGGCTTTTTGCCAGGCGCTCGGTGCAGATGTTATAATCAATTACAAAGAAACCGATTTTGCCGCAGCTGCTATGACTGCGACCAATGGCCGTGGCGTGGATATTATTTTGGATATTATCGGCCAGGATTATTTCGCCCAGCATCTGCAAATTTTGGCCCCACAAGGTAGACTGGTCACGATTGCCACGCCGAGCGGCAAACATGCCTCTCTTGATCTGCTCCAAATCCTGCAAAAACGCTTGGTAATTACCGGCAGCACCTTGCGCAGCCGCAACTTAGCTGAAAAAACCGCGCTGGCCCAGGCAGTCCGCCACATTGTGTGGCCATTGATTGAAGCTGGGCAAATTAAACCCACCATTTCCCAGGTTTTTCCCTTAGTTGAAGCAGTCAAAGCGCATGCGTTTATGGAAAGCAGCCGGCATCTGGGCAAAATTATTCTTTCCACACCGCCTATGATTTAGCTACAAAGGCTTTTTGGAGTTAAGACAAGATGGCCACCGCAGCAAAATCCCGCACGCTTTTGATGCCCAAAAGCATTGCCAGCTGGCTGGTGGAAGAAACAACGCTAACTTTTCAGCAAATCGCCGATTTTTGCGGTCTCCACATGTTGGAAGTGCAAGCGATTGCTAATGGTGATCAAAGTTATCCGGCCTATAATCCGATTGATCAGCATTATTTAACCGCCGAAGAAATCAAAAAAGCGGAAGCGGATGCCAGCTATAAGTTAACCATGCTGGGCAGCGATTTACCGGAAGCGGCGTTGCGCGCCAAAGGCCCACGCTATACCCCCATTGCCAAACGCGGCGAAAAACCCGATGCGATTGCTTGGTTATTGAAAAACCATCCAGAATTGCCGGAAGCGGCGATTATCCGTCTGATCGGCACGACCAAAACGACCATTCAAGGCATTAAAAATCGCACCCATATTAGCATGGCCACCATTGAAGCCCGCAATCCCGTTTTACTTGGCCTGTGCCGTCAGGACGAATTGGAAGCTGCGGTGCGCAAAGCGGGCGGCAAAATGCAGCATGAACTAGACGCCGCCAATGAAGATGCCGAACCCAGCATCGAAAGCGTCTTCGGCAGCGCAGAACCGCTCGAAGATTAATTGGGCTTCACAACATGGACACGTCCATGCTGTTGAGCTGGCGCTAATTGTGCATGTGGTTCAACAGGTGATGTTAATTTATGTTGCAATGGCTTTTGGTTAAGTGGTAATTCGCGGCCTTCCTTTATTGGTGCTTTAGTTTGTTTGGCAATGGTTATTTCCATTGGATTGTAATTACCATTAACTGGAAAAATAGGTTTAGAAGATAAATAGTGGTAATTTTGGCCATTTTGTGACCACCCTACAGAAGCACTTTTAAAAGCAGCTTTACCAACAAAATCAACCTTCTCAGAAGGTTTTCCAGATTTATCATTAGAAACAAATTTTGCAGCCATTTGATCCAATTGGCTAAATATAATCAGACCATGGTTTTTATCTTTGATATATACTGACCGACTACAAGTTGCCCGTGCTGCATCTGTGCCTCCTTTACCATTGGGATGCCTAAAGACAGAGTGATGTGGTAAATCTAGGCGTAGCATATATTGAGTACCTTTTGCATCCACCGCTTTGTAAAGTTGCGTATCTGCTGGGGGCGCTGATCCCAATATTGGACGCATTAATTTATATTCCATCGCGGTATCACGTTGCCAATGCAAGGCCTGGACTTTTTTCAAAAGCGCTGCCATTTCTGGCGGTAATTTCTGTACTGTTACTATATCTGCCATATTAAACCTTGTTATTAACTTAACCAAGTTACGTTGCTAATTCGTTAACAAATATAATCTTAGCAAAGGATCAATGATAACTCCAATCGATATAGACTATATGATAAACTATCTTATGACAGGCCTGTGCAACATCAACGTTTTCATCAAAAGACATCTTTATATATTCATTGGGCTATTATTTTTTCTACCATCCGTTAGCTATGCGGAAGGCAATGTGTTGCGCGATGCCGAAACTGAACATTTTCTGCGGCAAATTGCGACTCCCATTTGGCAAACCGCCAATTTAAATCCGGATGATGTTACACTGGTGCTGATCAATGATCCGGCCATCAACGCCTTTGTGGCGGGCGGCCAGAATATTTTCATTTATAGCGGCTTGTTGCTGGATGTGCAGAATGTCGATGAATTGCTCGGCGTGATTGCGCATGAAACCGGCCATATTGTCGGCGGGCATGGTTTTCGCATTAAAAATCAGGCCAATGCCATGGCCCGCGAAAGTTTGTTAACCACGATTTTAGCCGGTGCTGCTGCCGCGTTAACCGGCCAAGGCGATGCCGTGGTGGGGGCCACCATGGGCATCCAAGAAACCAATCAGCGCCTGATGATGCGGTTTAGCCGCGCCTATGAAAGTTCGGCCGATCAAGCCGGTATTCGCTTTCTGCAAGCAGTTAACCTGCCCACTACCGGCATGGCCTCCTTTTTAGAACGCTTAAGCGGGCAAGAATTACTGCCGGAAATCCGGCAAAATGCCTATGCCCTAACCCACCCTTTATCGCGTGACCGCATGCAGGCGGTACTGGCACAGGTAAAACCTGGCGGTAAAACCCCGGCCGCTTGGCAACCGGAACTCGCCCGCGTGCAAAATAAATTACGCGGTTATTTACAGCCGCTCACCACCCTAAGCAACAATAATACGGATTTTGCCACCCGCTATGGCCAGATCCAAGCCAATTTGGTGGAAGGGGATGCCAAACATGCATTAGATTTGATTACGCCATTGCTCCAAGATCACTCACAAGACCCGTATTTATATGAACTGCAAGGGCAAGCCTTGCTGCAAAGCGGTGATGCCCAACGCGCGGCCACCGGCTTTGCCAAAGCCAATCAATTGGCCCCCCATGAACCTTTATTGTTACAACAATGGGGCGAGGCTTTACTGCAAGCGGGCCAGCCGCAACCCGCTTTAAAACCATTATTGGAAGCGCGTGACTTAGATATGCGCGATGCCAATACCTACCGCATTCTGGCCCGCACCTATGGCGCTACCAATAATATACCACTGGCCAATGTGGCCACGGCTGAAGCCGCAACGCTGACTGGCGATACCAAATTAGCCAAGCAAAAAATCCGGCAAGCACTGAAAACGCTTCCCGCTGGCGATCCTGCCCGCCGCCGCATGGAAGATTTGCAAGCCAGCCTGGCCAATCAGCACGATAGTGATGAAGATAAAAAAGACAGACATTAATACGTGTCAGCTACTAGACAAAATCACGGCTTGGCTTCACATTAAGATGAAACCGCCAAAGGATCCTTATCCATGTCTACCCCTGAATATGAAAATTATAATACCAGCAAAAAATCCAGCGACAAAAGCACATCGCTAATTTTCACCGTTTTGGTGAGCGCTGCGGTAGCTGCCTTGGTTAGCTTTGGCGCTCCCTATTTTATGAATATGAACCAAAATACTGGCAATAGTGATGCAGAATTTGATTTGCGTATTCAACAATCGCTGCAACGCAATCCGGATGCGGTTTACGGCTCACTGGTGGAATTCCAGCACCGCGAAGAAGAAAAGCAAAAACAAGCAGTGGCCAAAGCCGTGCAAGACAATAAGGATCAAATTTTTAACGATCCCGCCAGCCCCGTGATTGGCAATTCCAATGGCGATGTTACCATCGTTGAATTCTTTGACTACAATTGCGGCCATTGCCGGAAAATTGCCGGTGATACCGATCGCTTGGTGAAAGAAGATGGCAATATTAAAGTTATTCACAAACAATTTCCCATTCTGCCGCCAGAAACCTCACGCGAAGCCGCGGTTGTGGCCTTAGCGTTGAAGGACAATCCAGAAACTTATGCCGCTTTCCACCAAGCTTTGATGGGCCAAAAAGTGGTGTTAACCGATGCATTGGTGCGGGCGATTGCATTGCAGACGGCTGGGCTTACTTCAGAGCAAATCACCGCGGATTTAGGCCGCCCTGAACTTAAACAGCAAATCGAAGCCAATTACAAATTGGCCCAGGCATTGAGCATCCAAGGCACGCCGGCCTTTATCGTCGGCGATGAAGTGATGCCAGGTGAGCGCAATTATGATGAGCTGAAAAAAGCCGTGGCTGATGCGCGGGCGAAAGGCAAAGCCGCTATTGGTAATCCAGCGCTAACAACAAAAGAAATGCCGGCTCCAGCAGATAATGTTGCACCAGCGCCAGAAACGCCCACTGCACCAGATGTCCCCGCGGCAAATGGTGCCAATACGCCGATCCAACTAACGCCGCCTGCTGCAACGGATGAGGTAAAACCGTCCCCTAATCAAGATTAATTCAATTATTTTCTGATTATTTAAAGGCGGATTTGGTGATACCATATCTGCCTTTTTTGTTGCCATCACCAATTAAGGCAACCAACCTTTGAAACGTGTTATTTCCTTGGCCTAGCTGCTTATTTTTGCTAGCTTTAGCCAACGTAAAACGTATTTCTGATGGCTGATATTTCCACTCCCAATTTCCCCTCCAATATTGAGCCGATTGCGCTCGAAGAAGAGATGAAAAAATCGTATCTCGATTACGCGATGAGCGTGATTGTCTCGCGCGCCTTGCCCGATGTCCGCGATGGTTTAAAGCCAGTGCACCGCCGCATTTTATTCGGCATGTATAATGGCGGTTTCCGCAGTACGGCGGCGTTTAAAAAGTCGGCCAAAATTGTTGGGGAAGTGATGGGTAACTATCACCCGCATGGCGACCAATCGATTTACGATGCGCTGGTGCGTATGGTGCAAAACTTTTCGATGCGCGTGCCGCTAATCGATGGTCAAGGAAATTTTGGTAGTCTGGAAGATAACGCCGCCGCCATGCGGTATACCGAAGCACGCTTGGCCAAAGTTGCTGAAACGGCGTTGGAAGATATCGATGAAGACACGGTCGATTTCCGCCCGAGTTACGACGGTTCAATGGAAGAACCCACTGTGCTACCGGCCCGTTTTCCCATTTTATTGGTGAATGGCACGGGTGGGATTGCCGTGGGCATGGCAACCAATATTCCACCGCATAATTTGGGTGAGATTATCGATGCCACCGTGGCCTTGGTGGCAGAACCGAGTTTAACCATCGAAGATTTGATGAAAATTGTCCCTGGTCCGGATTTCCCAACCGGCGGCGTAATTATGGGCCGCGCTGGAATTCGCGCGGCTTACACCGGTGGGCGCGGCAGTATTGTGTTGCGGGCCAAAGCCACGATCGAAGAAATGAAGGGTGAACGCACCGCCATTGTGGTGGAAGAAATGCCCTACCAAGTCAGCCGCGAAGATGTGCAGGAGCGTTTAAAAGCACTGGTCACCGCGAAAGAATTGGATGGCTTTGCCGCTATGCGCGATGAAACCAGCCGCGAAGGCACGCGCTTGGTCTTTGAATTAAAACGCGATGCCGTGCCGGATGTGGCGCTTAACCAATTATACAAACACACCCAATTGCAAACCAGTTTTGGCGTGAATATGCTGGCGCTGCACAAAGGCGTGCCGCAAACGCTTAACTTAAAAGATATCCTGCAAGCCTTTATCGACTTCCGGATTGAAGTCATTACCCGCCGCACACGTTACCGCCTGCGCCAGGCCCGTGAACGGGCGCATATTCTAATTGGCCTCGCTGTGGCCGTCGCCAATATCGATGAAATCATCGCACTAATCCGCGCCGCACCGGATGCCAATGCTGCCCGTGAAGCCCTGACCACGCGCCGTTTCAAAGCCGATAGCGTGGCGTCATTAATCGAATTGATCAACGAACCTGGTCACCGCTTGGCCGCTGACGGCACCTATCTGCTTTCCGAAGCGCAAGCCAAAGCCATTTTGGAGTTGCGCTTGCAACGCTTAACCGGTTTAGAGCGCGAGAAAATCAGCAACGAATTAAACGAAGTTGCCGCCGCGATTTTAGAGCTGATTAAAATTTTATCCGACCGGAGTATTCTGCTGGAACTATTGGTTTCTGAAATGCAGGAAATCAGAACCAAATTCGCCACTCCGCGCCGCACCGAAATTATGGATAGCGAGTATGATAGCGATATCGAGGATTTGATCCCGCGCGAAGATATGGTCATCACCGTTTCCCATGCCGGTTACATCAAACGCGTGCCGCTCGATACCTACCGCGCGCAAGCCCGTGGCGGTAAAGGCCGCAGTGGGATGACGACGAAGGACGAGGATTTTGTCACCAACCTGTTCGTGGCCAATACGCATAGCTGGTTATTATTCTTCACCAATCGCGGCATGTCTTACCGCTTAAAGGTCTACAAATTACCAGAAGGTAACCCGCAAGCGCGCGGTAAAGCGCTGGTGAATTTATTGCCATTGCAAGTAGGCGAACGTGTTTCTGCCGTGATGCCAATGCCGGATGATGAAAACGCTTTGGCGGAAATGAACATTATCTTTGCGACTTCTCTAGGCAATGTACGCCGCAACAAATTATCGGATTTCGGCAATATCCGCTCCAACGGTTTGATTGCCATTAAAATGGATGAAGGTGAGAACCTAATCGGTGTGCAGCCATGCTTGCCGACCGATCATATTTTGCTATCGACCGCCAATGGGCGGGCGATCCGCTTTGCGGCCGATGATGTGCGCGTGTTTGCCGGGCGCGATTCCAATGGCGTGCGCGGTATTCGTCTCGGTGCCGATGACCATGTGATTGCCCTCAGCATCTTAACGGGTACTGGTGCCACCGCGGAAGAACGCACCGCTTACATGAAACAAGCCAATGCCTTGCGCCGCCAGGATGGCGAAGAAATTGAAACGGACACCGATGTAGAGGAGGAAGAAAGCACCAGCCTGACCCTCTCACCCGAACGTTTCGCGCAATTGCAAACCGTTGAACAATTTGTGCTGACCATCACCGCGCGCGGTTACGGCAAACTGGTTTCTGCCTATGCTTACCGCACCACCGGCCGCGGCGGCCAGGGGATTACCAACCTGAAAGCCCTGAGCAAGGTTGGCCATGTGATGAGCGTGCTGACCGCCCAGCCAGACCAGCAAATTATGCTAGCCACCAATGGCGGCCAGCTGATCCGCTTGCCAATTAAATCCATCCGCATCACGGGCCGCGCCGCTTCCGGCGTGATCCTGTTCCGCATCAATGAAGGCGAACGCGTGGTTTCCGCTGAACTCGTCGCCATTACCGGCGAGGAGGATATCGAGGAAGCCGCCGATGTGGTGGAAAGCATAGAAGCAATAGAAGCCACGGCTGAGTAACTTGAAAAAAGAACCAACCAAGCCGTGGGATAAACCGCCACCGAAAGGCAAGACGGTGCATCTCACAGCCGCGCAAAAAGCCGAAGCCAAAGCGCGGGCCAAAGCCGCTGGCCGCTCTTATCCCAATCTGGTCGATAACATGGCGGTGAGCCACAAAACCAAAAAGTAAATCTTTTGCAAATATTTGCCTTAAGCAAATATCTTATTTATTGTAAAATAAAGAGGTTTGTATGGAAATAGCTTATTCAAATACGATTCACAGCTCCTCACATGATACTTTAGATGAAGTTATAGTTTTCCCACCGGTTACACATTATTGCCAAGTAAAATTGCCTGTTTATGTAAAGTACGGAAATGAAGCTCCCGAATTAGTGCTCTATGATGAAGAGTGGCTTTATTGTAAAGGCGTAGTTTTAGAAAATTTTAATCGGAATGATGAGTGGCCCAAAACTTGGCGTGAAGTGGTTCAGGTTTTTGATGTATTTAGGGATGAAGCTTTGCGCTTTAATCCGGAAGATGTGCAAGCAATTGCTGATATAACCGGTAAAACGTTTATAAACAAAATTGACGGTGAAAGAAAACAATATGCACCGAGCAAACCAATTGGTATACAAGTACTCGCTGAACCAACTTAAGTTATTATATTCAAAATATAACAACTTATTAAAAATCATATGATATTAAACTATCCATATTTTGCCTTCCAAGTTTTTTTCTGGTCGGCATAGGTTTTATTGGCTTCGACATGCTGCCAAACATCATAAAATATTTTGGCGCTCTCCGCTTTGATGGGATCGCCCGTGCCACGTTCTAATGGCGCTTTCGTTTCTTTATCATATTTCCGGCCACCTTTGTAATTGGCGTAACGCCTAGCGCGGGTGAAACCCATTTGAATAAATTTGCGGGCCAGATCGGCACCGACAAAATCACCGGCGGCCAAATAAGCTAAAAACATTTCATATAATTTAGCACTGCTTTCAGTCGCAATTTCTGGCGTTCTGAAATGCCAATGCGGGACAATTTCAGACTTATAAGGCTCGCAGATCAGCACGCCCTGCTCACCTTTGCCGACCTTGTATAATTCCGGTTGCGCACGGTAATCAACCTCCGGCTGCCAGGCATAATGTGTTTTATCAAAATTTAAATAACTTGGCGTGCTGGGTTTGGACATTTCTTTTAATCTAGTGGCGTTGGTTACATGAACAAAGCGTAACGACACTTTGCATTCCAATTAGCATATATAAAACCGATGAAAAAAATTGGCTTTATCTGCGCAATCATCATTGCCTGGAGCGGTGTGGCCTTGGCCGATCAAAACATCATCATTAATACGGGCACTGGCAAAACCATTCATACCTGCCAACAACTCACCACCCATTATGTTTTTGGTCAGGCCACCAACACCACTTGTGATGCCTATGTGGATATTCCCGTTACACCGCAAGTGATCGTGCAGCAGAATAATCTGCAAAAAAATAATGGCGGCGTGAAAGAATATTATAATCCCCAACTGCAACAATGGCAAAATACGCCTATTGAGCCCGCTTTGAATAACCAAAATATTACCATCAATACATCACAAAAAACCCGTATTCGACATTACGGTGAACCCCGTCAAAGCGATGCCGATACCAACACAGATACCAATGTAAAAACCAAAACCAATAATGTTAATTCTAATTAATGTACTAGTCAGTTTAGAAACTAAACAAAGCTTAACTAATAACCTGCCGTCAAATCGCGTATATTGTTAATTAGACGGAAGGGTCACGTGAAAAACATTCTTACACCATCAATTGCTTTTGCAGTTGCTATCACTGCCGCAATCAGCGCCAAAGCCGGCACTATCATTATTAATGATGATGGCCAATATTGCCGTGAATACAGCAATACGGTCACTGTAGGCGACCGTTTGCAAACCAGCTACGGCACGGCCTGCCAGCAACCAGATGGCCAGTGGCAAATTCAAACCAGTGACAGCGGTCAGCGCAATAATGTGGTGATTGCGAATAATAATCCGCCGATTGTATATCAGCAACCGCCCGCTGTTATCTATACGCAGCCGCCAGTTACCCGTTATATCGTGCGCACACGCCCGGTTTATAGCCCGCCGCCTATCTTTTATGCGTACCGTTATCCGCAACCCCGGCGACATGATCGCGATTGGGATCGCCGCGATGATTACCGTGGTTCAGATCAGAACCACGACTGGAATCGGGATCGTCGTGACCGCTAAAACAAAGTGGTTTGTTGCATTGCTTCCAAATAATCTTCAATCAGCGCAATGGTGATTTGCCGGTTAGCTTGCAAAGCATAACTGTCAATAGCGGCCACCATTGCCTGCGCCGTGCCCGCTTGGCGCGGTTGATTGAGCACCAACCATTCAATGACGGATGCCGGTACATGCAATTGCCGGTCAGCAAACCATTTGGTGTAGAGCGCGGCGAGTAAATGCTCATCCGGTTCGGCCAGGGTAATGTGCTGCGCCGCGCGCAAACGCGAAGCTAAATCTGGTAATAAAATAGCCCAGTTGGCCGGCGGCGTGCGCGCGGTCATCAACACTGCGCCTTGCCGCTGGGTGGCACTGTTCAAAGCATGCAGCCAAATTTGTTCCGCCTTAGCACGCTGCGTTGAATTCTGCGCCAGTTTTTCAGCCCAAACATCTACCCCATCGAACACCAACCGCGCACGACTGGGTGTAATTTCCGGCACTGCTGCCAGCCAATCTGCTTCGGCTTGGGCGTGCCAAATAGCTGCCAAATGACTTTTCCCAACGCCAGCACTGCCATGCAAAATTACCACGCGCACGGGCCAATTTGGCCACTGGTTAATAAATTCATATGCGGCCTGATTACTCGCCCCATTAATCCATTCGGCTGCCCCAAAAGAATTTTTAGCCGTATTTAATTCAAAAATATTTTGCTGCCAGGACATAACCTATCCTTTGCTTAGGTAAATTGTGACTTAGCGCATAACCGCTTGATAGGTTGGCTGCCATTGCCCTTCCCACCATACTGGTTGCTGGCTGGGCTGCAATGCCACTCCATATGGCACGGCGCTGACCCGCCATACCGCGAATAAACGGGTCAGCGATAATAACTGCGCCTGTGATCCCAATTTGGTTTGTACCTGCTGTAAATTATTCAAACTGCCGATCGCGACCCGCACAAAAATCGGCCGATTACCATTCATAGCGGATACAGCCATATTTGGATTGGTTAAGGGTTGGGCTGATGAAACCGGTGCAGTCACCGAATTGGTGGCTGTTGTCGTAGTGGTGACAAAAACATTTTCTTTTTTCTCTGCCGGTGCGGCCAGCGTTACCCCACCTTTGGCCAAAACGCGATCCGTTGGTCCTGCCCGAAACCGGTAGGTTAGTGTCGCGACATAACGTGTGCCGCTAGATTTTTCATTTTGGACACTAAAATCGCGCACCATATCACCGATTTGGTCATCCGATAATTTAGGCACTGGCTTATCGGGTGCTTGCGCATTCCATAATTGCTCAAACGCCTGGCGTTGGCCGGCAATCAAAGCCTGATCACGCGCCGCGGCCGAACTATCCGCATTCACATCTACCGCAACATTACGGACAGTGAGCCGGTCATCGGTCGCATGCGCTATGCCCGTCAGCAAGCACAGCGCCAATAACAAAATAGAAGTGGTTTTAGAAAGGAATCTCGTCATCAAAATCAGCCATCTCCATATTGCCGAAGCTCTCGGGTCCTGGCAAGCTGCTTGCATTTCCGCCGGAATTACCTGCCATTGCGCCGCCGCCATAATTGCTGCCACCATCGCGGTTGCCATTTGCGGCATCCAGCATCACCAATTCGCCGCGGTAAGGACGCAGCACAATTTCGGTGGTATATTTATCGGCACCGCTGGCATCCTGCCATTTGCGGGTTTCCAATTGGCCTTCAATATAAACCTTGCTGCCCTTTTTAAGATATTTTTCAGCCACACCGACCAAAGCATCATTAAAGATGGCCACTTTATGCCATTCCGTTTTTTCTTTGCGCTCGCCCGTGGTTTTGTCTTTCCAGCTTTCAGAAGTTGCGATGGCGAGTGTCGCCACCCGCCCGCCTGATTGCATGCTCCGCACTTCAGGCTCTTTACCCAAATTGCCAATAAGCGTTACTTTATTCAATGATCCAGCCATGTTCGTCGTCCTTATGAGAGAGATTTAATATAGGAATTTCTGACAGGAAATGCGAGTGGGGTAAAGGGATTAACCCATCGAAAATGCTAAATAATTTGTGGGAAACCCAACTGGAATTTCCGTATGGGTTAGCCATAATTGCGCATTTAACTGCTGGCAAGCACCCCATAATGCTTGCTGCCGGCCGGTATCCAAATGGGCAATCAAATCATCGATTAGCAACAACGGTGGCACACCGCGTTTATTGCTGACCACGCGCGCAAAAGCCAGGGCGATCGCGATTAGCAGCGCGGTTTGTTCGCCCGTTGAACATTGCGCCGCATCCTGTCCAGTGAGTGCAAATCGGGCTTGTAACTGGCCGCGCTGCGGGCCTGAAGTTGTGCGGCCGCTTGTGGCATCACGGCCCCGTTGTTGCTGCCACAGGTTCTTCAGATTCTCGGCGTAATCTAACGCATTGAATAACGGGTCTTCCCAATGCAGCCGCGGGATTGGAAATGGTGCACAGGCCCCGGCATCCAACACGGCCTGCAACGCGGTAATGGTTTGTGCGCGGGCAAAACTAATTTGCGCTGCCAAGAGCGCGGCCTGTTCCTCCAATGCGATGAGATAAAAAGGATCTGCGCGGCGGGCTTCCGCACCCCGTTCGCTTGTCAGTAATTTTAGCCGTTGCTGCAAAAGTGTTTCATATTGCTTGACCCGTATGGCATGTTGCGGGTCAAGCCCAAACACCAAGCGGTCTAAAAACTGCCGTTTGGGTTTGCTGCCACCGCGCCACAAATGGATCATCGCTGGCGTGAGCCACAGCATGGCTATGATATTGGCCAGCTCTAACTGGCTGCGCAGCTTTGTATCATTTTGATAAACCACCCGAGCATTGCTGGTCGGCAATTTGCCAGTCCGCAGCAAAAATTCCTCGCCATCAGAAAAATAGCCGACTACGCCCCAAGGCTGCGGATTATTCTGTTGTTGTAATTCATTGGGGCTCGCCTGGCGCAGACCCGTGCCCGGGCTAAACATGCTGATCGCTTCTAGGACATTGGTTTTGCCCGCGCCATTATGGCCATGCAGCAAAATGCCAGGCGCCGCCGCTTGCACGCGCCACGCCTGCTGGTTCCGCCACGCGGTTAAAGTGAGCTGGATAAGCTGCATTCGCTAGTTAATGTTGGCCAATAACAATATCCCTAGCAAGATTAATGCTGTCCGCACATTGCGTTTAAAAATCTGTAAGCCGCTTAACGGATCAGCGCTGTGCCAATCGACCAGTTGTTTCAGGAAATGCAAGGCGATAAACACCAAGCCCAAATAGCTCCACCAATGCCATTCGGCCGCCAACGCGCCGCACCACCAGAATAGTAGCGCGACGCTATAGCACAGCGCGACAAAGGGTTTGAGCTTGCTTTGAAATTTAAGTGCCGTCGATTTCACGCCGATGCGCACATCGTCTTCAATATCCTGGCTGGCATAAATGGTATCGTAACCCACCGTCCAGGCAATCGCACCCAGATATAGCAACAATGGCGTTAAACCCACTGTGCCGTGCACTGCGACCCAGCCCATCAAGATACCCCAATTGAAAGTGAGGCCCAGGAAAGCCTGCGGCCACCACGTAAACCGTTTCATCAGCGGATAAGCCAGCAGCAGCCCCACGGATAAAATACCCAGCAAAATGGTCAGCACATTAAACTGAATAAGAATTAAAAAACCGAGCAAGCATAAAACGGTGAACAGCAACAGCGCCTGTTTCTTATCAATCAACCCGGCTGCAATGGGCCGCTTAGCTGTGCGTGCCACCTTCGCATCGAATTTTTGATCCAAAACATCATTAATCACACACCCCGCACTGCGCATCAGCACCGCACCCAAGGCAAATAGAAGTAACAGCCACCAATCCGGCACTTCGCCAGGCGTTGTGGCCGCCACAATCCCCCACCAGCCGGGCAGCCCCAGCAGATAAATCCCCACCGGCCGGTCCAGCCGCATCAGCCGCACATATACATTCGCTTTTTGCCGCCAGGACATGCGGATTGCTTACCGCATTTTGCGGCGATAGGGTAGTGCTATGAAAACCACGCGGCGGTGGCATTGTGCTTTAAGTTTACAAACAGGCAGCGTAATTGCCCTGCCCGCTGATGTGGTGCAGCATCTGATTACGGTCTTGCGGTTAAAGGCTGGCGATATCATTCATCCATTTAATGCCGCCGACGGCGAATGGCAGGCTGTTTTACAGCAAAGCAGCAAGCGGGATTGGCAGGCAATGGTGCAATCGCAAATGCGCCCTGCTTTGGAAGTTATGCCAACCCTAACCCTCGCTTTCGGTCTATTAAAACGCGATGCGATGGATTGGCTGGTGGAAAAAGCCAGCGAATTGGGTGTCACACATTTACAACCCCTCATCACCGATCATACTCCCGCCGAGCGCGTGAATATTGACCGCTTACAAAAAATCGCCACCGAAGCCGCCGAACAATGCGAACGCTTGGACGTACCGCAGGTTTTACCAACGGTAAAATTACGCGATTGGCTCGGTGCGCGTGACGCGACACCCCTACTCGTTGCTCTCGAACGCGCCGAGGCGAAACCGTTATTAGAAGTTACTCAGACTTTGTTGTCATCCTCGCGCCTGAGCGCGGGGATCCAAAACGACTTGGGTATTTTGGATCCCCAGCGCGTTGCGCTGAGGATGACAGAACCTTTAACCATCCTCATCGGCCCAGCTGGCGGGTTCAGCGCCAATGAAGCCGTCTGGCTGCCAACCCTGCCCAATGTGCATTGTTGCGATCTCGGCCCCCGCCTCCTCCGCGCCGAAACCGCCGCACTGATGTGTTTAAGTGTGGTGAATGCTTTGATGAATACGAACGCGAAACATTGCCAATGGAATTCCCAAAGCTAGAGTGGAAATAACAGTAACTCCGAACACAAATATAAATTGCAGACCAAAATCATTGAGATTAGAAACTTCGTTCATTACTCCAAATGCACAAATGATAACCGCAGTTAAGGCAATCGACCGTAATGCCACACTAATATTGTTTATATAATATCTGCCAATAGAAATTTCTTTATTAATGTTAATCTGTGATAGCCAATAGACACAGAAGCATAATAATGGAACTGTTAATAAAAAACATAAGGAAATAATTGCGCTTACATCCAAAATTGAAACTAGAAAAACAGCGATAAGAAAGCTTATAAAGCCAGCAAATCCAGTTGCATAATTTCTTTCGCTTTCATCAAATTTAATCTTCGATTGGGGTGAATTAAAAATTTTAATTGTTGCATAAGTTATAGCAACAACGCTCAAACCAATTCCGAAAGCAATTACTTCATAAACAATTAGTGGCGGTCCGAATGGTCCCATAACGATACAATAAGGGTTTACTATACGAACGCAATAATCCTAATTGTCTGTTTCTAATTTCTTAAAAAACGAAAAGCGAATTAAGCTATATAAAATGGCGGCCGCTGTGGCATGAATTTCAGCAATAATCAAGGTAAGCATAAAAAACTTTCCAGAAATTATACTAATGATAAACCCACAAAGGCATGCATGAAATAAATTTCGGGCAACATAGGTGCTGGCTTTTACTGGTTTTTTAAAAGCCAAGAAGGGAATACAATAAAATAGAATTGCGTAGATCGAGGCAATGCCACCGACGATTAAACCTATTTGCCACAGTTGTAGATGAGCAAGTGAACGGATGTCATGGCAGGCCATCACTCCCCAAAAAAATGTATCCGCCGCAACAAGAATGAATGCACTTAAAGCGGTTATTCGCTTTTCTTTTTTAAATGGAATTAAGCGGGGCGCACGCAGCGTAAATACTGCAATAAATAAATTAACTAATGCGATTACACAAAAGGCAGCACCCAAAAGGATGCTGCCTAATAATGAAATGGGAAAAGAAGATCCCATGAGTTTGTTTAAGCGGCATCAAAATCGGTATTGAGGTTGCCGTTATTGTTATCGGATTGGGTGTTTTGACGATCGGCTAGTTTAACCCGTTCGCCGCGGGGTTCAGGATTACCAAAAATGGCAGCGCCATCTGGCTGGCGCTCCGCGGAGCGCTCCCCACGCGGTTCGTTTGAACCTTCACCGCGTTCGCGGCGTGGGCCGCGTTCACCACCACGTCCGCCGCGGTCATTACCGCCGCGTGGCCCGCCACGACCACCTTTACCGCCGCCGCCATCACGGTCGCCCCGTTCGCGGGGTGGGCGCGGCGCGGCGGCTTCCGGCGTGTAATCCGGTTGCAGGTCTTCGCCCGTTTCCTGGTTCACTTGCTTCATCGATAGTTTGATTTTGCCGCGGTCATCCGTACCCAAAACCTTGATCCAAACCATTTGGCCTTCGCTCACCACGTCTTCCGGCCGGTTTACGCGTTCTGATTTTAACTCAGAAACATGCACTAAACCATCGCGGGCACCCATGAAATTGACGAACGCACCGAATTCCATAATCTTCACCACTTTACCTTGGTGGATGGATAATGGTTCGGGATCAAACGCAATTGCTTTGATCAAGGCAATCGCTTTATCCGCAGCATCCTGGCCAATCGCCGCCACGCTCACATTGCCATCATCATCGATATCAATTTTGGCACCGGATTGTTCAACGATATCGCGGATCACTTTCCCGCCGCTGCCAATCACTTCGCGGATTTTATCTTTATCAATTTTGAACGAGGTGATGCGTGGTGCATAGCTATTTACACCCGCGCGGGCCGAAGTAATCGCTTTGGCCATTTCACCCAAGATATGCAAACGGCCATCTTTGGCTTGCGCCAACGCGATTTGCATAATTTCTTGCGTTACCGATGTAATTTTCAAATCCATCTGGAGTGAGGTGATCCCTTCGGACGTGCCCGCCACTTTGAAATCCATATCACCCAAATGATCTTCATCCCCCAAAATATCGGAAAGCACCGCAAACTTATTGCCTTCTTTAATCAAACCCATGGCGATCCCCGCAATTGGGCGCGGCAATGGCACACCGGCATCCATCAATGCCAATGACGTACCACACACAGTCGCCATTGACGATGAACCGTTGGATTCCGTAATTTCAGAAACGATCCTTAGCGTATAAGGGAATTCCGCTTTAGCGGGCAGCAACGGATTAATCGAGCGCCAAGCAAGTTTACCGTGTCCAACTTCGCGGCGGCCTGGTGCCCCCATCCGGCCGGTTTCGCCGACTGAGTATGGCGGGAAATTGTAATGCAGCATGAAATTGGCGCGGTATTCACCGGTCAATTCATCCATAATCTGCTCATCCTGCGCAGTGCCCAATGTGGCAACTACAATTGCTTGCGTTTCGCCGCGCGTGAACAGCGCCGAACCATGTGTGCGCGGTAAAACGCCTACTTCCGCCACAATCGGGCGCACGGTTTTGGTATCGCGTCCATCAATCCGGTTAGTGCCGGCCAGGATGTTCCCGCGCACCACATCTGCTTCCACTTCTTTGAAGGCACTGGCAATATGCTGTTCTTCAAAAGCATCAGCTAGTGCGGTTTTAGCCGCTGTTTTGGCAATGCCCACGGCGGCATAACGTTCGGCTTTTTGGGTAATTTGGTAAGCCAATTTTAGGGCTTCGCCATGTTCAGAGGCGATGGCTGATTTCAAGGCCGCTTTGTCATATGGGAGGGCTGGAATTTCCCATGGATCTTTCGCCGCTTTTTCCGCCATTTGAATAATCGCATTGATGACCGGTTGGAAACCCTGCCAGCCGAACATCACGGCTTGCAACATTTGCTCTTCCGATAATTCTTTGGCTTCGGATTCAACCATCAGCACGCCTTCTTGCGTCCCTGCAACCACCAAATCTAAGCTGCTATCTTTTTGTTGCTCAATGCTGGGGTTCAAAACAAATTCGCCATTGATATAGCCCACGCGCGCTGCGCCCACTGGGCCCATGAATGGGACACCAGATAAGGTCAATGCAGCCGAGGTGCCAATCAACGCCGCGATATCCGATTGCGTTTGCATATCATGCTGCAACACGGTCGCCACCACTTGTACTTCGTTATAAAAACCAGCGGGGAATAACGGGCGGATAGGCCGGTCGATCAACCGGCAGACAAGTGTTTCCGCAGCCGAAGGTTGACCTTCGCGTTTATGGAAGCTGCCTGGAATTTTACCAGCGGCATATGCTTTTTCCTGATAATTCACCGTTAATGGAAAGAAATCCTGGCCAGGTTTGACCGATTTTGCCGCCACTACGGTGCACAACACTACCGTTTCGCCGTAAGTAACCAGCACGGCACTATCAGCCTGGCGAGCAATTCGGCCAGTTTCCAGCGTTAGCGGTTTACCCGCCCAAGTAAGTTCAGTTTTAGTGATGTTAAACATGTGTCTCTCAATAGATATGACAGCTCGCCGCCTTGCGACTAAGCCGAGTTAAGTTAGGTTTTCAAGGGAAAACGGCCAATGCCAGCAGAAGCCAAAACACAAGCTTAGATTGCGCTTAAGTTTCTGTTGAGCTCCGTCACCCTTGGCTTATATGTGACGGCAAATGCTGATAAAAGCAATCATTCAATAAAAAAGGCAGCCGTAGCTGCCTTTATTTTAACAAAATTATTTGGGTTAACGACGCAAACCTAAACGCTCAATCAATTTGGTATAACGATCAACGCTCTTACCTTTTAAATAGTCCAGCAAGCGGCGGCGCTGACCCACCAGGATCAACAACCCACGGCGGCTATGCACATCTTTTTTGTGAATATTCATATGGCCGGTCAGGTTTTGAATGCGCTCAGTTAAAATCGCCACTTGCACTTCAGCAGAACCACTATCAGTGGCAGTTTTGCCGAATTCTTGCACCAATTCATTGGTGCGTTCTTTGGTAATCGACATCAGATCTCCTTTGGTTAAAGGCTTATGCGCCGGTAGCTAGGATGTCGTCCAGCTGCGGTAATTGCTTAAGCTGTGGCGATAAATAAGCCCAATCTGGCCATATGTCGAATAGTTTCGCGGGTTCAATGGCATCTTTTTCACCAAACGGCCCGACCCGTGTACGCCGCAAAGCGCTTAAATGCCCGCAACTGCCCAATGCAATCGCCAAATCCCGCGCCAAGGCCCGCACATAAGTCCCTTTGCCGCAAGTCACCACAAACTGGGCGTAATCGGCATCCGGCATATCAACAAGCTGCAATGTGTGAATTTCAACTGGCCGCGCCGCCAATGCCACCGTTTGCCCATTACGGGCCAAACTATAAGCCCGTTGGCCATCAACCTTAATGGCTGAATAGCTTGAGGGTACTTGCTGCACAGTGCCGATAAATTGCGGCAATATTTTTAAAATATCTGCTTCGCTGGGCCGCACAGTACTTTCATCAACGACTTCACCTTCGGCATCTTCAGTGCTCGTCGCCACGCCCCACCGAATGGTAAAAACATAATCTTTATCCGCATCCTGCAGTTGGTAAATCTGTTTGGTTGCGGCGCCAATGGCCACGGTTAAAATCCCGCTGGCCAATGGGTCAAGCGTACCGGCATGGCCAACTTTAATGGGATTGGGTTTCTTTATCCCGAGCGGATGATCCTGCAATTGCCATTGGCGGAGTGCCCGTTTAATCGGATTCAGCGCGGCAAAACTGCTTAAGCCCAGCGGCTTATCAATCACCAGAAAACCACAAGGCTTGGCGCGTTCCATTAAACCGGTTTACATGATAGGCAATGAAAATCGCCAGCTGGAATGTCAATTCAATCAAAATGCGGGCCGACGCGGTCGAAAACTGGCTGGGCGAACAGCAAGCCGATATTCTGTGTTTGCAGGAATTGAAAGGTGAAGCGGCAAATTTTCCGGCTGCCCGCTTTCAAGCGCTCGGCTACCAAGCGGAAGTGGTCGGGCAAAAAGCATATAATGGTGTGGCCATTTTAAGCAAAGCACCGGTGAAAGTAATCTATGCGGAATTGCCTGGCGCACCAGAAGTTCAAATGAATATGCCATTCATCCAAGCACGTTATCTGGAAGTGCAAACCACGCAAGGCTGGCATGTGATTAACATTTATGCGCCGAATGGTAATCCGCTGGGCACCGAAAAATATGATTATAAGCTAGCTTGGCTAGCCGCATTGCAAACGCGTCTGCAGACATTATTGAAAGCCCATACACCCTTTGTTGTCTTGGGCGATTTCAACATCATTCCCGCCGATATCGATTGCCGCAATCCCGCCGAATGGCGCCATGATGCTTTATTTCAAATGCCTGTTAAACAATGGTATCAAACCCAATTAAACAGTGGCTTAACCGATGCCTGGCGGTCCTTGCATGGCAACAAACAGGAATTCACTTTTTGGGATTATACTGGCAATGCCTGGCCGCGGAATGACGGTATTCGCATTGACCATGTTTTGCTTTCGCCCGCATTGGCTGACCGCTTGCAAACCTGCACCATTGATACCAATCCGCGTGCGGCACCTAGTCCATCTGACCACACAGTCATCATGACCGAGTTGCTGGATTAATTATTGCCAAAAATTAACTGCTGCATTTTTTTACAATTAAGGCATAATTTCATCATCACGGAGCAAACACATGCAAAAAATTCTTTCGGCCATTATTGCCAGCGTCGCCTTATTAGGCTTGGTGGCTTGCCAATCAACCAATGATTGGGGCACCAAACAAACCATCGGAACCGGCGCAGGCGCGCTTGGCGGCGGTCTATTAGGATCACAAGTTGGTAAAGGATCAGGTCGCTTATGGGCCACTGGCGCGGGTGTGTTATTGGGCGGCTTGCTTGGTTCAGAAATTGGCAAGTCTTTGGATAGTGCTGATAAAGCAGCCTTAAATACTGCCAGTACGCAGGCTTACACTGCCCCAATTGGCAAACAGATTAGCTGGAACAACCCGCAAAGCGGTAATTCCGGTACTGTGGTGCCAGTGCGTGAAGGAACTGATACATCAGGCGCTTATTGCCGTGAATTTCAACAAACCATTGTCGTCGGCGGCCAATCACAAAAAGCGTATGGCCAAGCCTGCCGCGCCCCAGATGGGCAATGGCAGATTGTTAACTAACTTTAGTTAATTCCAAATTAGAGGGATGGCGATTTGTCATCCCTTTTTTGTTGTCCATTATATTTCGCTTCATGCCATGCCAAACGGGCATCTATAGCGGTAACCAGCATAAATCCACATGCAATACTAAAAAACCAGCTACTGGCATTATTATGGCTTTGCGCAGCAGTAACAATACTGGCACAGAAGTTGAATAATCCAATCCCACTCAAAATTGCCGGTTCTGCACGCATACAAAAATTTATATCGCAATTTGTCCTGCAACTAAATAATTTCATGCATGGCACTCAGACTGGTTACCTGGAATATTAATTCTGTCCGCCTGCGAATTAGCCTCGTGGCTGATTTTTGCCAGCAATATCAACCTGATATTCTTTGCCTGCAAGAAACGAAAACGCCGGACGAACATTTTCCGCTGGAAGCCATTCGTACCATGGGTTTCGTCCACGAATATTATATTGGCATGAAAGGTTATAACGGCGTGTGTATCGCCAGCAAACGCCCATTTACCATTCCGCAGCGTTATGTGCGCTGCGGTAAGGAAGATTGCCGCCATATTAGCGCTGATTTTGGCGATTTCATTCTGCATAATGTTTATATTCCGGCTGGCGGCGATCTGCCCGATCCTGAACAAAATGTGAAATTTAAACATAAATTGGATTTCGTGGAAGAGCTGACCACTTGGTGGCCGGAAGCTTACGCACAAGCCAACAAGCCCATGATTTTAGTCGGCGATTTGAATATTGCACCGCTTGAACACGATGTCTGGTCGCATAAACAAATGCGCCACGTAGTTTCGCATACCGAACCTGAAATTACCCGTTTTAAAGCCATGCAAGATTCAATCGGCTGGGTGGATATCGTGCGCCAGCATCATCCTGAGCCCGAAAAATTCTACACCTGGTGGAGCTATCGCGCCGCCGATTGGGCCGCCAGCAACCGCGGCCGCCGCCTCGACCATATTTGGATCACGCCTGAGTTAGTGCCACATGCCACTGCCAGCGCTATCGCGCGCGATTGCCGTAGCTGGTTACAACCTTCCGATCATGTGCCGCTTATGTTGGATTTAAATTTATAATTACGATTTTTTCTTCTTAAAATTCAACAGCGCATACCCCTTTTGATACCAATCACTATTCGGATAATTGTAACCCAATACGGCACCATAACGTTCCGCTTCATCGCGGATACCTAAGGCCAAATCGACTTCCACTAACCGGTATAATGCTTCCGGCGCTTGATTGGTGGTTTGATAATCTTTTACCACACCGATAAACCGCTCAGCCGCTGCTTCATATAAACCGCGCTTTAGATAATACCGGCCGATCAACATTTCCTTGCCAGCTAGATGATCTTTGGCCAGGTCGATTTTAAACTGGGCATCCCGCGCATAATGCGTGCTTGGAAAACGGCGCACGATATCAGCAAGATCATCTAATGCTTCATTGGTCGCAGTTTGATCGCGCGTAATATCAACAATCTGTTCATAGTAACACAAAGCCCGCAAATAATAAGCATAGGCGATATCTTTATGATTGGGGTGCAGCTGAATAAAATTATCGAGCGCGCCAATCGCCTCATTATATTTCAGTGCATTATAATAACTAAAAGCAGCATTCAATTCGGCATCGGTGGCCAGTGCGGAATAAGGATGCTGGCGCTCCACTTCCTCAAATTCTTTGGCCGCCGCCGTATAATCTTCATCGGCGAATTTGGCTTGCGCGCTTTTATAAATCACTTCAGGCGGCCGTTCGGCTTCGGCATCTTTTTCATCATTGGCGCAGGCGGCTAGGCTAAGCAAAACCAGGCCGCCACACATCGCGCAGATGCTGCGGAAAATGGCGGGGCGCCAGCGCGACCAGATCAAACCGGATAACATGGTTTTGATAGTAAGGATGCTGCTGCACAAAACGCAAGACTGCCCGTTGATGCCGCTGCCATGCCTTGGGCGGCATCGCCGCTAAAGCTTGCGCTGAATTGGTGCGTGCCTTCACTTCCACGACCGCTAGTAATTTATTTTTACTCACCAGCAAATCAATTTCGCCCAAAGCTTGCTTATACCGCCACCGCACAATTCGGTAACCTTTCAACGATAACCACACTAGTGCCAACCATTCTGCAGATAAGCCACGAGCATAGTTAGTTGGCTTGGCCATTATTTTTCTGCCCCAATCAACAGAACAATTTCCCCTTTAATCGGCTTGGCACTATAATGCGTAATCAGCTCTGATAATGTACCGCGCGGGACTTCTTCGTATAATTTTGTTAGCTCCCGCGCCACAGCGCTGGGCCGCTCGCCCAGCACTGTTTTGGCATCTTGCAATGCAGCCAATAACCGGTGCGGGCTTTCATAGCCGATTAACGTGCCTTCAAAATCTTTATAGCGTTCAAATAGTTTTTGCCGGCCATGCGTTTTCGGCGGCAGGAAACCGACAAACAAAAATGGCTGTGGCGGCAAACCGCTCAGCTGTAATGCCGTCACCGCCGCGTTTGCACCTGGCACTGATGTTAAAAACACGCCTGCTTGTAACGCCGCCTGCACCACGCGGTAACCTGGATCGCTAATCACTGGACAACCGGCATCACTGCACAATGCCACCCGCGCCCCGTTTTGAATCCGCGCCACCAAATCGCCGGACCGCGCCGCCTCGTTATGATCGTGATAACTGACCAGTGGTTTATGCAACTCGTAATGCTGCAGTAATTTGGCGGTATGCCGCGTATCTTCACAAGCAATGACATCGCAAGCGGCGAGTACACTGAGCGCACGCAAGGAAATATCCGCCAAATTGCCAATGGGGGTCGCGACCAAATAAAGCCCTGGTTGCAGATCAGCGGCAGGCAAGCTAAGTTGCTGAGATGAAGAATTTGGCACGAGCGACATTTACCCTTTTGTTGTGCGGAAGCTTAAGCGCTTGTGTCAACAGCGGCCCAGCGGGCACCATGCAAACGCAAAGCCGCGGCGGCACGCTGGATGCCCCCACCACAACCATCAGCACCGCGCAAACCCGTGTTGGTTTATTGCTGCCGCTGACCGGCCAATATGCGGAAGTGGGCCAAGGGTTGCAAAATGCTGCGCAATTGGCATTTTTTGATAACGCTCCCAACACAACAGAGTTGGTTATTCGGGATAGTGGTGATACCGCCAGCCAAGCGCAAAGCGCGGCTGAAGATGAAATTAGCCAAGGTGCCCAAGTGCTAATTGGCCCATTAACCAGCCCGCAAGTGGATGCGGTGCAAGGCACGATCCATAATACCCAAACCCCTATTTTAGCGTTTTCAACCGATACGCGTTTGGCTGGTAATGGCACCTATCTGCTCGGCTTTTTGCCGCAAGGGCAAGTGAGCCGCGTGCTAACCTATGCTGTTAGCCAGGGCAAAACCCAAATTGCGGTTTTGGCACCGGATGATGCTTATGGTCAGTTAGTAGAAAGTGCCGCGCGCAACGCGCGTGTTGGCGGTCTGGCCTTAAGCACTGCGCGCTACACCAAGGGTGATCCAGCCAGCATACAATACGCAATTAACCAAATCAGCCAAAGCAATCGGCCCCAGGCGATTTTACTGGCGGAAGCTCCTAGCCCGTCTTTAACCGCGGTAATTAGCGCTTTAAACGCTGCCCAAATGGGACCGGCGCGCATGCAATATCTGGGCACGGGCCTGTGGGATGATGCGCAAGTGGCGCTTGACTCCAATCTGCAAGGCGCTTGGTATGCGGCGGCCGATCCCAATGCGCGGGCCCGCTTCCAAAACCGCTATCAACAGCAATTTGGCGCTGCGCCGCAACGCCTGGCATCACTTGGCTATGACGGGATGGCGCTGGTGGCAGTTAGCTTGAAACAGAATGGCGGCACCCGCTTTAATCCCAGCAGCATTACCAACCCAATTGGTTTCGCCGGTGTAGATGGGGTTTTTCGTTTGAAACCCGATGGCACCAACGACCGCGCTTTGGCCATTTTAGAAGTAACCCGCAGTGCACCGCGCTTGCGCCAAGGTGCACCCACCCAATTTGGTCCGCAAAGTTAACGCAACTTATTGCCTCTTTATAATAGTTTGCGCTTATTTACGTAATGATCAATGTCAATAAGGTTGCGCACAGTGCAGCAGCTAATGAAAATGCCCGCATGGTTGCCTTTGCTACATTGGATGATTTTTCGCCGGCCGGTCAAACCGTGCTGGTGCGGGCAGATTTGAATGTACCAGTACAAGATGGTTTGGTGACCGATACCACCCGCCTGGCTCGATTAATCCCTACTTTAAAAGAATTGGCCGATAAGGGTGCCAAAGTTGTGGTGCTAGCGCATTTTGGCCGCCCAAAAGGTGTGGATGCCAGCCAGTCGCTGGCCCCCATTGCGGCTGCTTTACAAAATATTATCCCCAATCACCCAGTATCTTTTGTGTCTGAATGCCTTGGTGTTACTGCGCAACAAGCGGTGCACGCAGCCACGGCAGGTGATATCGTGGTATTAGAAAATTTACGCTTTCATGCAGGTGAAGAAGCAAATGACGCAGAATTTGCCAAGCAACTGGCCAGTCTTGGCCAATTATATGTGAATGATGCTTTTTCCGTTTCGCACCGTGCGCATGCCTCGGTTGAAGCCATTACCCAATTTCTGCCTAGCTATGCTGGCCGCAATATGCAGGCAGAACTTGAAGCCTTGCAAGCCGCCTTAGAAGCGCCAGAAGCGCCGGTTATGGCGATTGCCGGTGGCAGCAAAATTTCCACCAAGCTGCATGTGTTGCGTAATTTGGTATCCCACGTGAATGTGCTGGTCTTAGGCGGCGCGATGGCCAATACCTTTTTAGCGGCGCAGGGTTTACCCATTGGCAGTTCAATGTATGAACCAGATATGCTAGACGCAGCCCGTGACATTGCAGCGATTGCTGAAACACATGGTTGTCAATTGGTCGTCCCGCTGGATGCCCAATTGGCAGCTGCGCCAATGCCAGGTGCTGCCGCGCGGATAGCGTTAATCAGCGATATTCGCGCCGATGAAAGCATTTTGGATTACGGCCCGCAATCACTGGCCGCTTTGCAGAAATTGCTAGGCGATATGAAAACATTATTATGGAATGGGCCACTGGGTGTGTTTGAAGTGCCGCCCTTTGATATGGCCACTGTAGGCCTGGCCCATACGGCAGTCAAACTGACTCAAAGCGGCCAATTGGTGACTGTGGCTGGCGGCGGCGATACGGCTGCGGCCATTAATCATGCTGGTGTATTTGACGATTTTACCTATGTCTCCACCGCTGGCGGTGCTTTCCTCGAATGGTTGGAAGGCAAAACTTTGCCAGGGGTGGCGGCGTTAAGTGCAGCTGCGCAACGACAAACTAAAAATAGTAAACAAGTTGCTTAATTAATAGACAAGCTGCGCTTCTTGACTGAGCGCATCCACATAATAGTTAGCTCATAAAGTATCCATAACGGTACCGCCAAAATGCATTGGCTGAATATATCCGTCGTTGGTGTAATTATCGCGGCGGCAATAAAAATAATCACAATCGCGTGCCGTCGGTAACGGCTGAGTTGTTCCGGCTTAATCCACCCAAAACGGTGTCCAAGCATTAAAACCAGCGGTGTTTGAAAGGCCAAGCCAAACGCCAGCATAAAACCAAGTGCCAAATCCAAATAATCTTCAACACGTAATTGCGCTTCAATGGGCAAGCCCGCATTCGGTGTATTTTGCTCGAACCCCAAAAAGAACTGCCAGGCCAAGGGCATTGCCACGTAATAAGCCAGGGCAGAGCCCAATAAGAATAACACGGGTGCCATCACAATAAACGGCCACACACCTTCACGTTCATGCGGATATAAGCCAGGATAGGCAAAGCGCCACAGCTGCAGCAACGCCATAGGCAAGGCC
This sequence comes from Alphaproteobacteria bacterium, assembly GCA_965246945.1. Taxonomy (GTDB): domain Bacteria; phylum Pseudomonadota; class Alphaproteobacteria; order UBA11073; family UBA11073; genus CBDFFW01. The sequence continues at coordinate 377,520 of CBDFFW010000001.1, read as the reverse complement.
AGCACACAACCTGCCCAAATCATAATATGAAATTGCGCAAAAAATACTTCGGTGAGCTTGGTATAGATTAAATGCAAGCCTGGCCGCTGCGCCGCAACCTGCAAGGGATGGGTTAGAAAATTAAAAATACTGTCGACAAAAATATAAGCAACTAGCGCCCCAAAACACCAAGCACCCATTACCCAAAACAGCCGCGTGCGCAGCTCAACCAAATGCGCAATAATGCTGAGCCGCGGTGATAGTCCATTCATTTTACGCAGTGATAGGTGCCATGTCTCGCCCACGCAAATCTTCACTTTTCAGCCAGGGGGCAATCACCAATAACAATGGTGCGGCGACATAAATAGATGAATAGGTACCAATCACAATTCCGAAAATAAGTGCTGCGGTGAATGAACGGATCACTTCACCACCAAAAATGAACAGTGATAGCAACACCAGGAAAGTCGTGCCGCTGGTCATCATCGTGCGGTATAGCGTTTCATTCAGTGATAGGTTGGATACTTCCAACAGCGAGGTTTTTTTCATTTTGCGGCGGTTTTCGCGTAACCGGTCGAACACCACCACCGTGTCATTTAAAGAATAACCAGAAATCAATAAGATTGCCGCCACTGTTGATAAATCAAAATCCAAATGGGTTAAACTAAAAAATCCGAGCGTGACAATCACATCATGTAATAACGCACCTATAGTCGCCAAGGCATAGCCACGATCAAAACGGAACCAGATATACAATAATATACCACCAATGGATAATACGATCGCCTGTACCGATGTTTTAAATAAATCTTGCCCCACTTGCGGCCCCACCATTTCCACCCGCCGGTAGCTTTCTACCTGATCGCCCAAACTTGCTTTAATAGTTTGAATGGCTTGCTGGTTGCCCGCATCGCCGCCTTCTTGCTGCGGCAGGCGGATCATTACATCGGTTGGCGCACCAGCTTGTTGCAAGGTAATTTGCCCTAAATGCAAGGCATCTAATTCAGTACGTAAAGCGCCGATATCGGCGGCTTGCTGCATCCGTGCTTCAATCAATACCCCACCTTTGAAATCAATCCCAAGATTAAGGCCGCGCGTAAATAGCAGCACCAATGAAGCGATTATCAAAAAAGCTGAAAAACCAAGCCCCAACCGCCGCCACCGCATAAACGGAATACCCGGATTATCAGGAATTAAACGCACACCATGAAACATAGCACTTGTTTAGCGTAATAAAGCGCGGCTTACAAATATTGTCTGCTGGCTATTGAAGCGGCACGGCATAGGTAAAGCTGACATCGGTACACCCGCTTTTATCCGGCTGCGTTTTATAGTTTGTACAGCTATTGACCACATTCCCATTAACCACGACACTGAAAGTCAGCATAGTGTTTAAATCATCGTTTTGCCCACAATATAAATCCAGTTCCTGCATATATAACCGGTAGCATAATACTTTAGGCAAAGCACGATACGCCACGCTGAAATTACGGCCATTACTGTTCACTGTGGCACCATTATTCCCTAAATTCAAATTGACCAACACTGATTTCGGCGATTGCTTAATGCAGATTTTTTTGCCGCTGGTTTTGTCCCGAATTTGATAAGGAGCATTAACCTGGCTGTGATCCTGTAAAAATTTTGGCATATTGCTATCGGTAATTTGCACTGTGTTGCCTGTTTGCACGTTGAGAAATTCGCTCATCAAGGTGTTGACCAGCTGCCGGTGACCCAATAGTAATTTCTGCTCTTCATAACGGTCACGTAATTGCATGGCCCAGATGGTGATGGCTGAAACCAAAATGCTGATGATGAGCAGCGCAATAGATACTTCTAACAACGTAAAACCGTTTTTCGCGGTAAGAGAACTTCGCATCTTATTCTCCGTTCTGGGTATAAGCATTCAGGATAACGCGCATACCACTGGTATCGGTACAATCGCCTGGCGTGACTGCTTGCAAATTATATTCATCAAAATGACTTTGGAAAAAGTCGCAATAGCGAGTCATGAATTTATTTGAATAGAACAGCAGCGATATCACCAAGCTATCTTTGCTGTTATAGGTTGTTTTTTGAAAACCAATCGATGGTGAATAGCTTGTTTGATAAACAGTGCTATCCGCTGGCAAAACCGCAAAACCATCTGGCACTTTGATATGTTGAAACATATCTGCTGGCCCAGAAGTAACCGGCACGCGCTGCACTTCCAAATAACTGCGGCTGGCATTTAGCAATTGCACGGTATCATTTTTCGATTTCTCGAACACAATATCGTCTTGCACATTTTTAGCCAAAAGGAAAACCCCGCCCATAATTAACGCGATGATGCAGAGACTTAATGCTGCCTCAATTAAGGTAAAGCCGCGTATATGAAAAGATTGATGATTAGCAGGCATTGTTTCAACTTGCCTGATTATACCTTAAATTTGTGTTAATTTATTTAATTTAAACGACAATCCGGTCATCAAATACAAAACACTGGCCTTCCCATAAGCTTTCTTCAGCGGACATGGTCTCGATATAATTCAAAATACCACCTTCGAGATGATAAACCTGAGTAAATCCCTCCTGCAGCAAATAACTGGTCGCTTTTTCGCAGCGAATGCCGCCCGTGCAATATAATGCCACCGGCCGGTCTTTCTCTGCTGCCAAAAACTGTTCCACATATTCGGGGAATTCAGAAAATCGCTCGGTATGTGGGTCTTCCGAGCCTTTAAACTTTCCCAGATCAACCTCAAACTGGTTACGGGTATCAATTACGCGAACATTTGGATTGGTTAACAATGCATTCCATTCCGCCGGCGGGACATAGGTGCCCACCTGTGCTGGCACTTTAACTGGCTTTTTAAGCGTCACAATTTCGGGTTTCACGCGAATTTTCAACCGCTCAAACGGCATAAATTCGGCTTCGCTATATTTAAAACTTAAACCTTGGAAACGTGAATCCGCATGAAAATGGGCAAATACAGCTTCCAAACCCGCACGCGTTGGACAACACAAAGTGCCGTTGATACCCTCAGCCGCTAACAAAGTTGTCCCACGCACGCCGTGATTGGCCGCCAATGCCTTGGTCGGTACTTGCCATTGCAGATAGTCGGCAAATTCGCAAAAATGGTAAAAACGGGCAATATAGATCATGGCGCGTGCAAGTTTAATTTAAGCATAGCTCAATATAATTGCGCCAATAATAATAAGAATTGCGGCACAAATTCGCTGTTTGTCCATGGTTTCTTTAAAAATGAACACGCCGATTAAGGTGGCAAACAACACGCTCAATGTTGGTAAAGAGGCCACTGTGGCGGAAGCCCCTAAACGCAAAGCCAGGATCATGCAGCCATAACCCAGAAACGCCATCACGCCGCCGAGTATGCCAATGCGCCACAGCTTGTGCATTTCTTGTTTAATATTTTGGCCATCTTTGACAAACAACAAACCGATCATCACTAACCCGTCCAAAGCGAATAACCAAACAATGTATGTAAATGCATTAGTTGTCGAAAGGACACCTGCCGCGTCTAACAAGGTATAAGCCACTGTGATTAATCCGCATAAAATAGCCAACACAACCGCGGTTAGATTATGTTTATCGAATGCTTTGGATAAAGCACTACTTGCTAATACTGCCAGGCCAGCGGCAATAATAACAATACCCAGCCAGGCAGGCAGGCAGCGCCAATGTTTCCTGTAAAAATACATAGCCGCCTATGGCAGTAGCCAGTGGGGCGATACCACGCGATAATGGATAAACCAGGGAATAATCGCCGTGATTATACGCATAGACTAAAGTTAGCTGATAAAAGAAATGCGCCGCGAGTGCCAAGGCCAGCCACAGCCAGGTAATACCAGTTGGCAACGGTAACAAGGGAATAAACGGCAGTGCGATAACACTGGTAATTCCAAAACAAACCACAAAAAACGCACGGTTCGCATTATAACTTTTCAACATCGCGCTGGAAAAAGCATGCAAGCTGGCCGATAGTAGTACCAACGGCACCATATAAGCCTGTTCAAGTGGCATAATTCCGTTATGCGATAATCATCAGACAAACACAATCAAACGAGGTTATATTTGAAAATACGCCGACTTTGCGATAAGCAAACGAATGTCTGTCACCATCGGCCAATATGTGTTGGCGAATGATAAACCTTTTGTATTGATTGCGGGCCCCTGCCAGATTGAAAGCCGTGACCATTGCCGGGAAGTGGCCAGCACCTTGGTAGAAATAACCCAACAACTAAACATCCCTTTGATTTTTAAAAGTTCGTATGACAAAGCCAATCGCACTTCGGTCAATACCGGCCGTGGGATTGGCATGGCCCAGGGTTTGCAAATTCTGGCAGATATTCGCGCTGATTTTGGTGTGCCGATACTCACCGACGTGCATGATGCAGTACAATGCGAACCGGTCGGTGAAGTGGTGGATGTTATTCAAATCCCCGCATTTCTGTCCCGTCAGACTGATTTATTGCTCGCTGCAGGGCAAACTGGCAAAGTCGTTAATGTCAAAAAAGGTCAGTTTTTAGCGCCGTGGGATATGGCCAATGTCGCGCAAAAGATTGCCAGCACGGGCAATGACAAGATTTTACTGTGCGAGCGCGGGGCGAGTTTCGGCTATAACACGCTGGTGTCTGATATGCGCAGCCTGCCGATTATGGGCCAAACTGGCTATCCCGTTATTTTTGATGCCACGCATAGTGTGCAGCAACCTGGCGGCCAGGGCACCACCAGCGGCGGCCAGCGTGAATTTGTGCCGGTCTTGGCGCGTGCGGCCTTGGCCATTGGCGTAGCCGGCGTATTTATCGAAACCCATCCCGATCCCGATCACGCCCCCAGCGATGGGCCCAACATGATTGCGTTGAAAAATTTACCAAAGTTACTAGGCGAACTAAAAGCCATCGACGACCTTATCAAAAACTCATTAGGAAGTTTGACTATTTAGCGTTGCAACTATTAACGATGTATCATTAAGCGCCACATATATGGTAGCTTTATGGCATATAGTCCATGCCCTTACCTTTAATCATATTTCCTTTACTTGTGCCGGTTGCTGCACCTGAAGCGCCTATAAATCCGCCACCTGTTCTCACGCCGCCAATTCACATAGCGGTTACTACGTCGGCAACTGCCTTGCTGCCGCCGCCTCGAAAAGCTGGTGACCGGTATTTTTTATCGGCTGAAGCAATGACTCAAAAGCCTAATAGTGACAGCCGGTATTGTTTTAAACAATTGGGTTTCCAAGGTGAACAAATTGAAAAGGTAATCGGTGCCCGTGTTAGCCTTGCACAGCCAGGGCAACGTTTGCCTGTTAATTTGTTAATGGAACAAAATCCCAGTTTTCAAATTGGCTATTGGCGTGATCGCAAGCTGCAATCTGGTAAATTTATTTTGCAGCTAGGAGCCGGGGCAGAAGCAAGAAGCTTTTTACCGAGTAACGAATTAAGCGGCCGCAATGAATGTCGTATTAGTGGTAAAGTTTTTCTTCAACTACCCGCATTAAATATACCCACAGGCCGCCACAGTCATGCCTGCGTAGGATTTGGCGCGGGCGCAGAAGCTTCAGCAAGTACTTATCGCTCATTCTTCAGTCCTAAAGTGCAAGTGACATTGAAATTCACGCCATAAAATGGTTTAAGAAGGTGCATGCCGCTTTCACCGCTTAGCCATCGCCGCTGGATCCAATTCAAAGCCAATAAGCGCGCCTTGATTTCGCTCTGGCTGCTTGGTTTGGTTACGTTGCTTTGTTTGCTCGCGCCACTGCTGGCCAATGATCACCCATTACTTGGTAGCTACAAAGGACATTTGTTGTTTCCCACGTTCACAGCTTATCCCGAAACCTATTTTGACGGCGATTTTTACACCGAAGCCGATTACCGCGATCCTTACGTCCAGAAGCTGATTGCCAAGGATGGCTGGCTATTATGGGCACCCAATCATTTCCGCTATGACACGATTGATTTTCAATTAGGCGGTCCAGCCCCAGCCAAGCCTGGCCAGCAACATATGTTTGGGACAGATGACCAGGGCCGCGATGTCGTGGCGCGGTTGCTGTATGGCGCGCGGCTATCGCTTGCCTTCGCGCTAATCCTCACCGTGCTATCGACCATTGTTGGCATTATTATCGGCGCACTGCAGGGCTTTTTCGGTGGCTGGGTAGATCTGATTGGTCAACGCTTCATCGAAATTTGGTCAGGCCTGCCGATGCTGTATATGCTAATTATCATGGGCAGTTTTTTCGAGCCTGGGTTTGGTACCCTTTTAATACTTTTACTGCTCTTTGCCTGGCTTAATCTGGTCGGTGTCGTCCGCGCAGAATTTTTGCGCACGCGTAATTTCGATTATGTCAAAGCTGCACGCGCGATGGGCGTACCCAAACTCACCATTATGTGGCGGCATATTCTGCCCAATGCACTGATTGCCACGATCACTTATCTGCCCTTTGTCATGACCGGCGCAATTACCACACTCACCAGCCTTGATTTCCTCGGCCTCGGCCTGCCACCTGGCTCGCCATCCCTGGGCGAAATGCTGTCGCAGGCAAAAGCGAATTTGCAAGCACCCTGGCTTGGCATCACCATTTTTGTCGCACTAGCCGCCCTGCTCTCCCTCTTCAACTTCATTGGCGAAGGCGTGCGCGATGCCTTTGACCCACGGCGGGTATAAGTCATGACTTTACTTGCCGTTAAGGGTTTAGCTATCGCATTTCGCCAACCCAATGGCGGTGCCAGTACACTGGTTGAAAATGAGAATTTCACCATCGATGCCGGTCAGTGTGTCGCGCTGGTGGGTGAAAGCGGGTCAGGCAAATCACTGACTGCGTTATCGCTGTTGCAATTGCTGCCTTCCTCAATCGCCTCACACCCTACCGGCTCAATCCAATTTAACAGCCAAGAAGTAATTGGTGCCAAAAGGTCATTGCTGCGCAACCTACGCGGCGGCGATATCGGTATGATTTTTCAGGAGCCGCTGTCGGCACTAAACCCATTACATACCGTTGAAAAACAAATCGGCGAAGCGATCTGGCTGCATAACCCGACCATTAAGCGTGCGGCACTGCGCACGCGTATTTTAGAATTGCTAAATCAAGTCGAAATCGATCAGCCCGAAACCAAATTAAAATCCTATCCACATCAATTATCCGGCGGCCAGCGCCAGCGCGTGATGATTGCGATGGCCATTGCGAATAATCCCAAACTACTGATTGCCGACGAGCCGACCACGGCGCTGGATGTTACCGTCCAACAGCATATTCTCGAACTGCTGCAAAAACTGCGGCGTGAAACTGGCATGGCGATATTGCTCATCAGCCATGATTTGGGCATCGTCCGCCGCCTGGCCGACCAGGTACTGGTCATGCAATACGGTCAGGTCGTGGAAAGCGGCCCAGCGTCACAAATTTTTGAAAACCCGCAACAAACTTACACTAAATTATTGTTAGATGCTGTGCCGCCCGGCGCGCCACCAGCCATTAATAGTTCTGCGCCCCCCATTGTCAGTGTCCAGAATTTCAGCGTCAAATTTCCGATTAAACAGGGCGTGCTGCAACGCATTACCGGTTATTTCACCGCTGTGGATAATGTCTCATTTGAATTAAAAGCCGGTGAAACTCTAGGTATTGTTGGCGAAAGTGGCTCGGGCAAATCGACCTTGGTGCAAGGCTTATTGCGCTTAATTCATGCCACTGGTTCTGTGAATATCCTCGGTACCGATGCACTGCAATTAAAGGGCAAAACCCTGCAGCAATGGCGGCGGCAAGTGCAATTGGTGTTCCAAGATCCGTTCGGTGCCTTATCACCGCGCCTGCCAGTCAATGAAATTATCGGCGAGGGGTTGCGCGTGCATCGGCCGGAATTGAATGCGCTGCAACGTGATGCACTGGTTTGCACCGCCATGGTGGAAGTTGGCTTGGATCCTATTACTCGCCACCGCTATCCGCATGAATTTTCCGGCGGCCAGCGCCAACGCATCGCCATTGCCCGCGCACTCATTCTGCAGCCAAAATTGATTGTATTGGATGAACCCACCTCCGCGCTCGATGCCAGCACGCAACAACAGGTGTTGGCATTATTGCGCGAATTGCAAACTCAGCACGGCTTAAGCTATCTGCTGATCAGCCATGACTGGCGTGTCATCCGTGCCATGGCCCAGCGCACGATTGTCCTGCAACGCGGTAAATTAGTCGAATATGGCGATACGCAAACCATTTGGGATAACCCACAGCAAGCCTATACCAAAATGCTGATTGATGCAGCTAAACTTTAAGAATTTATGGTTTAGGCATTGCTGATATCTTCTTGTTGCTGCTGGCGCAACACCAATTGCAACGCCATGCATTTTCCTAAAAAAATATAAAGACTCATAAAGTAATAGTCACATTTTAAACTTTTCAAAACCGCTATAATCCATAGACTAGAAACGTGGCTGTTATCCTTATCGCAATTTTGGCTCTATGCGTGTTAGGCGTTATCGCGCGCCGCCTTCATATTCCGGAACCCATCGTCTTTTTGCTGGGTGGCTTGGCCATGGCAAAATTTGCCATTTTTCAAGATTTTACCATTGCCCCCAGTTGGATTTTACCGATTTTCTTGCCGCCATTATTAATGGAAGCTGCTTATTTTACATCTTTGCGCGATTTGCGCGCCAATTGGCGGCCTATTTTGTTATTGGCCTTTGGTTTGGTGCTGGTCACCCCGTTTGCCGTGGGCTATGTCGCTGAATTTTATATTCCAGATATGGGCCTAACCGCGGCGATTGTGCTGGGTGCGATTATTTCTCCGCCCGATGCCGTGGCGGCTATCAGCATTTTGCGGCGCGTGCATGTGCCAAAGCGTATTTTGCAAATTTTAGAAGGCGAAACATTACTGAATGATGCCACCGGACTGGTTTTCTACCAATTGGCGATTGTGGTTTTAATCACTGGCCATTTTTCACCTTTATTTGCAGCGCGGGATTTTGCATGGATGATTACGGGCGGACCGGTTATTGGCATTATTCTGGGCTATTTATTCATTCGAATTTTCCCGTTGATCAAAGAAAGCTCAATCGAAATTATCTGCACCTTTTTGGTGCCGTATTTGGGTTATTTCCTGGCTGAAAGCTGTCAAACTTCTGGTGTTTTCGCCGTGGTCACAACCGGATTAACGATTGGCTGGTATGCCCCAACCGTCTTTAAACCCGCCTTCCGCATTCCGTATGAAGCGGTGTGGCATATGGCCGTTTATATTTTGAACGCCATCGCCTTTGTGTTGATCGGCTTGCATATGCCGGAAGTGGTTGGCCGTTTGACCCAATATACCAACTGGCAATTATTTTATTATGCGATGATTGTCTGCGGTATGGCGGTTATTAGCCGCTTTGCCTATGTGTTTTTGGCGACTTACGGCTTGCGCGCTCTATCATCCCGCTTGCGGGAACGCGAACCGTTCCCCGCTTGGCAAAATGTGTTTGTGATTGCATGGACCGGCATCCGCGGCATGGTCTCACTAGCCACCGCGCTGGCATTACCGCTAACGCTGGCCAATGGCAAACCGTTTGCGGAACGCGATTTGGTCATGTTTTTGGCCTTTTCAGTCATTGTTTTCACTGTGGTGCTGCAAGGGCTTAGCTTGCCTTTCATTTTAAAGCGTTTACGTCTGCAATTTAATCCTAAATTGCTGCAGGAAGAATGGGAAGCCCGCCATGTCGCCATCAGCGCTGCCCTAGGTAAAATTGGCGAGCTGGAACAAAAAGGCACCGATCACGAAGCCGCGCTGGCCCGTATGAAAAGTTTTTATGAAGACCGGCTGTTTTATTTAGGCGAAGGGCCCACCACGCAATTAAGCGCTGTGCCGAGCGAAAAATATCAAATGTCCCATCATCCCTTACTGCAAACGGAATATAGTTTATGGCAAGATGTCTTAAAAGCGGAGCGGCAAGCGATTTTGGAATTACGCCAAAATTTTAAAGTTGGCGATGATGTGCTGCATGAGGTTTACCGCGATTTAGACTTGATGGCCAGCCGCTTCAAACGTCGCCGTCCGCGTGTAAAAGGCTAAGCATGCAGGATTAATAATCTACCCGCATAAAATACAACCCATGTGGCGGGGCGGTTTGACCCGCCGCACGGCGGTCGCGGGCTGCGATAATATTCGGAATACCATTAACCGGCAATTTGCCCAAACCAATATCATTTAATGTGCCAATCATATTGCGCACCTGGTGATGCAGAAAAGCGCGCGCACTTATATCGGCAATTAAATATTCCCCTTCTATTTTGAGATTGAGCTGATCAAGGGTCCGAAGCGGCATTTTCGCCTGGCATTCATTGGCGCGAAAAGATGTAAAATCATGCCGGCCAATTAAATCTTTGGCAGCCTGCTGCATAGCTGAAATATTAAGCGGTTTCACCACATGCCAAACCCGTTTGGTTTCCAGCATTGCCGGTGCGCGGCGATTTATAATGATATAACGGTAATGCCGCTGCTTAGCCGATACGCGTGCACTAAAAGTTGGCGGGACAATTTCACCCCGCAAGCAGCTGATTGGATGCGGCCGCACCAAGGCGTTTAACGCATCACACACCCGCTGCGGCGTGATATCTAAATCTAAATCGCAATGAAATACTTGCCCACGCGCATGCACGCCCGCATCCGTCCGCCCGGCCACAATGGTCGGCACATGCTGTTTGGCCAAGATTTCCAAGGCCTGTTCAATCACCCATTGGATGGACAGGTTCTGGCTTTGAATTTGCCAGCCGCTAAAAGGCGTACCGTCATATTCAACTATGATTTTAAAGCGGGGCATTTTTTTAGTCGTCATCCCGACGAAAGTCGGGATCCAGTGATCTAATAAAGTGTCATGCATCGCATGACGCAAAGATTATCTTTATTTTGAACGCTTTCAGCGCAATTTTTTGCCATTGGATCCCGACTTTCTTTGAGATGACGGCAAGATTGACCGCTAAGCACGACAATGCCATTTTAAACCTGTGCCAAACCAAATCCGTGCCCGTCTTTATCAACCGACTAAATCGACCATGCAGTCTGGTCGCGGTTTGGTAGATAAGGCCTGGGTGCTGGAATATTTGCCGAATGACCGTACCACGCCGGAACCCTTAATGGGTTGGCAGAGCAATAATAGTACTACCCAACAGGTAAGGATTTATTTCCCCACTGCCGAAGCAGCCCAAGCTTTCGCCGAAGAAAAAGGTATTGTTTATGATTTGATCCAGCCGCAACACCGTAAAATCCCGCCGAAGAATTATATTCAGAATTTTACGGCCAAAGTGCGCACCCGTTAACAATAGTAGTAATTACGATTGAATCGCCTTAAAAAGGAAACCATCATGCGTGATAAAGGCGAAATCAAACACTCAGTCCTGATTGTGGAGGACGAGGAAGACATCGTCACCCTGCTGAAATACAATTTAGAAGCCGCGAGCTTTAATGTATTGGTCGCCCGCAACGGCGAAGAAGCCGTGGAAACTGCCAAACATGATATCCCAGATTTGGTGCTATTGGATTGGATGATCCCGCTTTTGTCTGGTTTAGAAGTATGCCGCGTGCTGCGCCGCAACGAAACCACCCGTCATATTCCAATTATTATGGTGACCGCCCGCGGCGAAGAAGGCGATAAAATTCGCGCGCTTGATGTCGGCGCCGATGATTATGTCACCAAACCCTTTTCACCGGCTGAACTTATCGCGCGCGTGAATGCTGTTTTGCGCCGCGTCAGCAATTTGCGCGTCGACAAAGTAATTGAAGTCGATGATTTGAAGATGGACACTTCCGGTTTCCGCGTTTTCCGCGGCGAGCGTGAATTGCATTTGGGACCAACCGAATTCAAAATTTTACGTCTCTTAATGCAAAACCCAGGCAAAGTTTACAGCCGCGAACAGCTATTAAACCAAATCTGGGGGCACGATGTGTATGTGGAAGTGCGCACCGTTGATGTGCATATTCGCCGCTTGCGTGTGGCATTGAACGAAGGCGGCGAGCCAGATGTCATCCGCACCGTCCGCTCAGCCGGTTATGCGTTAGAACCAGCAGGTAGTGGCGAGAAAATTTCCGGTTAATTCATTTTATTGCTATGCTAACGGCATGACCCGTTGGCTATTTGCCTTTTTGCTTGCTTGGTTATGGTTTTCACCTGCCCAAGCAGTGGCTTTAAAAGCAGAAAATCAATTACTCAGTGCGCAGACTGTCGTGGTAGCTGGCAGCACCGTCCAATTGGCTATTCAACAGAAATTGCCCCCTGGCTGGCACACTTATGCGCAAGATCCTGGCGATGTCGGCCAGTCATTAACCATGCAATGGCTATCTCCAGCCACTTGGCAAATTAGTAAATTCAGCTGGCCGCCTGTTGAAACCATCATCACACCGCCCAACTTAATCAGCCATATTTATAAAAATAAAATCCTGCTACCCTTTACTGCTCATATTCCAAACGATGCCACTATTGGTCCCGTCACTTTACAAGCCAAGATTGATTATCTGATTTGTGCTGCAACCTGCATTCCTGAAACTGCCGGACTAAGCCTGCCGCTGCAAATTGGTGACATAGCGGTGGCCAGTGCAGAGGCGCAGTTTATCCAACAAGCCCACAGCTCAATTTTTCCATGGTGGATACTGGCTGGCACTGCGCTGCTGGCGGGATTGTTAATGAATTTAATGCCCTGTGTTTTGCCTTTATTACTGATCAAAACTACTAGCTTGTTACAAGCGCCTTATGGCGCACGCAAAGCATTGATGGCCTATATAGTAGGTTTATTCACCAGCCTTTATATCATGCTGGCTATCATTTATTTAGCGCGCAGCATCTTACATACTAATTTTGGTTTTGAATTTTTGTGGCAATCAAAGATCTTTATCGAAATACTCATTGGTATTATTTTAATATCAGCCATTTGGGTCATCAGCGGCACCCCATTTATTCGCTTATCGCTAACATCAAAATCTCTATTGCATCCTTACTTCGATCATTTCATCATGGGCGCTTTAGGGATGTTGCTTGCTTTGCCATGCACTGGCCCGCTGCTCGGCCCATTATTATTTACTGCATTTGGTCAAAATTCATTTAGCAGTTTCATCATCTTTACCTGTTTAGGCTTAGGCTATGCCTTGCCCATCATCTTATTGCTGCTCATCCCTAGCTGGCGCCGCTATCTGCCCAAACCTGGCCCCTGGCTGCGTTATATGCGTTATGTTATGGCTAGCATTCTGGTTGCTTCGGCCATTTGGCTATTTTCGTTGCTGCCAAATGCCCATGCCACACAACACAGCGTATTATCCGATACCGTGGCTGATGTAACAACCGCTCTTGCTACCAATGACAACGTCTTTGTCGATGTCACCGCGGATTGGTGTTTAACTTGCAAATTCAATGAATGGCACGTGATTGATACGCACACCATTCAAAATTTATTTAAAGCCAATCAGGTGAAAACATTCCGTTTGGATTGGACAAACCGTAACCCAGCGATCACCGCGTTTTTAGCCAGTTACCAACGTGTTGGCATTCCACTTTATGTGTGGTATCACCATGGCGAACCGGCAATATTGCCGCAAATCCTCACATTAGATGATCTGCAACAGCAGTTATCCCGCTGATAGGCTGGTCATTGTCCATTAATCCATGTAAATAAAATCAATGTCTTTATGGTTAGAACTTGTAATGACCGCCGGCTTGATCATCGGCAACGGTCTCTTTGCCTTGGCAGAATTGGCGGTCTTATCGGCCAATAAAACCCGCCTGCGCCTGCTGGCTAAAAATGGTAGCAAGGGTGCCGCCAAAGCGCTGCGCCTGGCTGAAAATCCGGATGATTTCGTTCCGGCCACGCAAATTGCCATCACCGCCTTTCAAATTTTGGCCGGTGTCTTTTCAGGTGCCGCCCTTTCCGAAAAACTAGGCACAGTATTGAATTCCATTCCAATGTTTGATCCGCATGGTGAAGCCATTGCTTTGCCATTTGTCGTCGTCCTCGTTGGTTATTTCACCTTGCTATTCGGAGAACTATTACCCAAAAAGATCGCCATTTCGCACGCCGAACGTTATGCCGCCATTGTTGCGCCTTTCATGCTCAGTTTTGCGCATATGGTGCAGCCCTTGATTGGCCTACTGCGCAACTCCAATAATTTTGTGATTAAAATATTGGGCCTTAAACTTACCGCGCCAGATACGGTGACGGAAGAAGAAGTCAAAGCCATGGTGGAAGAAGGCACCAATACCGGTGTTTTCGAACATGCTGAACAGCAAATGATCCGCCGCGTGCTACGGCTGGCCGACCGGCCCGTGCGCGCGATTATGACCGCACGCAATGATCTCGATTGGCTGGATGTCAATTGGTCGGAAGCTGAAATTGTGCAGGCTATTCGCGATACCCGCCATGCTGCCTATCCCGTCTGCGATACCACGCCGGATCACTTACTAGGTGTTGCCCGCTCGCGTGATTTGCTGGATCAGCAATTGGCAGGTGAACCATTGAATCTGCGCAAAGCGATGCACGAGCCGACCATTTTACCAGAAACCACTTCAATCTTATCGATCCTCGAACGCGTTAAAGAAAAAACCATTCATATGGGTTTCATTGTCGATGAATACGGCGTGCTGGAAGGTATTGTCACTTACGTGGATCTAATGGAAGCCATTGTCGGCGCGTTGCCAGGTGATAGCGATGTTGCCGATGCGGCGGGCGAACCCACTTTGCGCCATGATGGCAGTTGGTTATTAGACGGCCAAACTTCGATTGATGAGGTGAAAGATTTACTACGTCTCAATCACTTACCTGGCGAAGAAAACTACCACACCTTAGCCGGTGTTATGCTGCATCAAATCGGCCGTATCCCGCATGAGGGCGATAGCTTTGGCTGGCACCATTACATTTTTGAAGTGGTGGATATGGATAGCCGTCGTGTCGACAAAGTGATGGTGAGCAAACAACCCCCTTTAGCCGATGAAATTACGCCTGAGACGGTTTTTTAAAATAACCCACACACTGGTCTTTTAATATTTTACCATTAATTTCTTTGGCCGCGCATTCTGGCAGTTCGCCTAATTGAAATGGTCCAAACGATAAACGGATCAAACGGTTCACCTGCAAATCCAAATATTCCAATACTCGGCGAATTTCGCGGTTTTTGCCTTCACGGATACCCATGGTTAGCCACAAATTATCACCCTGCTGCCGGTCAATTTGTGCATCAATCGCGCCATATTGCACGCCTTCCACTTTCACACCATTGGCCAGTTTATCCAGCATCGCTTGCGGCGCATGGCCGTAGGCACGCACTTTATATTTGCGCAGCCACCCAGTGGCCGGTTCGGTTAACCATTTGGAAAAAGCACCATCATTGGTTAGCAGCAACAGCCCTTCCGAATTAAAATCTAACCGGCCAACCGTTACCACACGCGGCAATTCGGGCGGCAGATAGTCAAATACGGTGGGCCGCCCGCGGTCATCCCGCGTCGTGGTTAAAATGCCACGCGGTTTGTGATAGAGCCATAAACGCGTGGCTGCCGGCGCTTCCAAATTTTCACCATTCACCACAATTTTATCGGCTTCAGTCACATTCAACGCTGGACTGGTAATCTTTTTACCATTGACCGAAACACGGCCAGCCGTGATCCACATCTCCGCATCACGGCGTGAACATAAACCGGCACGAGCCATGCGTTTGGCAATACGTTCGCCGAGATGTACTTCATTAGACATAATTATCCCTTCACCTTAGAATATCCATATGCCATCCGGCCAAAACTATTTCGCACTGGCTCAGGCACAAGCCAGCCTAGCCGCCGATTTAGGCGAAGTGCCCGTGGGTGCGGTACTGGTCCAAGGCCAACAAATTATCGCCATCGGCCATAACCGCACAATTTTAGATGCCGATCCCACCGCCCATGCGGAAATTATTGTCATGCGCGCAGCCGCGCGGCAATTAAGCACTGCTCGGCTCAGTGACTGCGATTTATATGTAACTTTGGAACCCTGCGCCATGTGCGCCGCCGCCATTTCCCATGCGCGCATTCGCCGCCTTTATTATGGTGCCTACGATGCCAAAGGCGGCGCCGTCGATCACGGTCCCCGCTGGTTTCAACAACCGACTTGTCTGCATACGCCTGAAATTTACGGGGGGATTGCAGAATTGGATAATGCCACGCAGCTGCAGCAGTTTTTTCAAAACCGCCGTTAATATTTGTAAATTGTAAAATATCGTGATTAATGGCAACAAAAACAGATGAGCAATCTAGTTATGGTAATCATAGGTATTGCCTTGGTCGCCATTACCGCTTTGGCTGGCGTCTTTTATGGCGGCTCGGCCTTCAGTAATTACCAGGTGCAAGTGCTGGCCAATACCATGACCAGCGTCGGCCAGCAAGTTTACAATGCTGGCATCGCCTATATGGCCAATAACGGGCAAACCTATTTTTCACAAGATTTGATGACCTTAGGAAATATGGTTAAAATTAAAAACCAAAATTATTTATCTGATTTTCCAGGCGTGCTTTCCAGTGATGTAAAATATGGGAACAGTGGCAATGCCGGTGGCTATGGTAGTTGTCAATTAATTAATGGTAACTATTATGGTACTGGTTATCGTTTTTGTACGGATGCAAATAATGCTAATTTTGTGATGATGTATTCCATTAAGGTTAATCCTGGCGCCTCTAGTTGTAACTGGCCAGCTGGTATAGCTTTTGATAATAACCATCCGGCAATTAAAGCTTGTCAAAAAATTAATGCTGGCAAAGATTTATCAGCTTATACAATTGATGGAACAACAGGTTTACCTATTTATGCTTTTGATGCGCAAAGATGCAACTCTGGCGCTGGCAACATACCTGAAAATTTGAAAAACACTTGTTTTTATTCAAATACAGGCGGTAGTCAAATCGGTTATGCAATTATGCAATAATTTATTTGAACAAATCTGCGTTTGTTTTGCCGCTTTCAAAATGAATTTTGTGCCATATTGCATAAAATAGTAGCGTCCAGGCGGCAAAAGGATATTGCTGCACACCATATGTAAATAGCATTTTTACCGCAT
Organism: Alphaproteobacteria bacterium; assembly: GCA_965246945.1. Classification (GTDB taxonomy): domain Bacteria; phylum Pseudomonadota; class Alphaproteobacteria; order UBA11073; family UBA11073; genus CBDFFW01. The sequence goes on along the minus strand of CBDFFW010000001.1, from coordinate 360,522 downwards.
CTGGTTTGGCAATCGCTTGTACGCCTTCGCTGGCTGCCACCCATTCACCAATTGCTTCACCACGTTTACTAATCCAATCACCTATTGGCACCGTAAAACCGCGTTTTTTAGCGAAAGGATTATAATTTTGCGGCCCGTATTCTTTCAGCCAGGCACGCAGTAAATATTTGCCTAAACGTCCTCGCACCTTCAATCGGTCCGGCAAATTAAAAGCGAAATCAACCATGGCATTATCTAGAAACGGTGTCCGCCCTTCTAAACCATGTCGCATAAGACAGCGATCCAATTTAGTTAATAAATCATCTGGTAACCAACCGGTAAAATCCAGTGCTTGGGCGTTTTGTAAATTGGTATTTTTTTTATTACTACTATATTTTTGATATTGAATTAATTCACTTTTCCAATTTATACTTTCATCACGCAAAATTCCCAAACCATCTAACCGGCCTTTAATTGTGCGTATACCACCGCCCAGCCATTTGGGTTTCGCGGCTTTGCGGTAACGGCCATAACCAGCCAATACTTCATCACCACCTTCGCCTGATAAAATAACTTTCACGCTTTTACTAGCTTCTGCTGCCAATTTAAAGGTTGGCAGCGTGGCATAATCAACTACGGGATCATCCAATGCCTGTGCCACTTGCGGCAGTAATTGCCAAAAATCCTGTTCAGTAAATTCAATTTTGATGTGTTCAGCACCCAATGCTTTGGCTGTATGACGCGCAATTTCGCGTTCATCGGTCACTGTTTTGCTATCAAACCCGCAGGTAAACGCTTTCACCGGTTGGCTGTTAAGCCGCGCCATCATGGTTAGCACAGCAGTGGAATCTAAACCACCCGATAAAAACATACCATATGGCACATCCGACCGTTGATGCAGCCGCACACTTTCTTCAAACACATGGTCAAACATCATCAGCGCCGCATCCAAATGTTTGATTTTGGCGCGGGCCGGAAACGGCAGCGCGGGAATGCGTGTTTGTGCAACGATCTGCCCTTGTTGCAGCGCTAAAATTTCACCTGGCAACAAGCGCTTGATTCCAGCAAAAATGGTTTGCTGTCCGCTGACATAACCAACACCCAACAATTCCGGCAATTTATCGGGGAGCAATTGTTTATCCGTAAATTGCCAAAGCGCCGCTGGTTCTGACGCAAAGGCAAAGCATGTGTCGGTATCAATATAGTAAAGTGGTTTAATGCCAAAACGGTCACGCGCAACGATCATTTCGCCCCGCCCCGGAAAATCGATTGCCAGCGCATACATGCCACGCAACAACTCAATTGCGTCCACGCCATCGCGCGCAATTAAATGCAGCACCGGTTCAAAATCAGCATCGCTTTTAAACGTAGTGTCCGCGAGCTGTTCTGCTTTTAATTCAATATAATTATAAATTTCGCCATTGCCGACTAAGTGGCAATCTGTGCCATGCATGGGCTGCTGCCCGCCATTGGGATCAATAATCGCAAGTCGTAAATGCACCAAACCGGTGCAACCATCTACCATTTCGCCGTTACCATCGGGGCCGCGATGCGCCAAAGCTTGTGCCATTGATGTTAACTGCGCTGCATCTGGCCGCCCGCCATCTTTCATTACAATGCCAGCAATCCCGCACATTAACAGCCACCGATCATCTGCTGAAAAGCCGCCATGTATTTTTGGCACACGCTTTCTTCGCTAAAATGACTTTGGTAATGGGCATGCGCAGCGGTGGCCAGCGCAATCGTTAAACCGCGATTATCCATCAAGCGCTGCATGGCCGCCGCCATACTAGCCGCATCATCTACCGGCACCAACAAACCCGTCCCTTCATGCGTTAATAACTGACTCGGCCCCTGGCTATTGGCGGCAATAATGGGTTTACTATGCGCCATCGCCTCAAGTATGACGTTGCCCAATGGTTCATGCCGGGATGGGCAAATGAAATAATCGGCGGTCGCCAACAATGCCGCACTATCATCCCGCCAGCCCAGTAAGCGCACACGGTCTGCAATGCCCAATTGCTGCGCTTGTTGTTCCAAAGCCCCGCGCACATCACCTTCACCCGCCAGCCATAGATATGCTTTAGGAACCAAGGCCATTGCATTCAATAAAGTATCAAACGCTTTATTTGGGTGCAGCCGCCCGAGCGCTAAAAATAATGGCGCATCAGCGGGTGTATCTAATTTCATCCGTGCGATCGCTGGTAATTTTTCAGCGGCTGCAAAATTAGGCAAATATAAGGTGCGCGTGGCAGGCCAATCGTTTTTAATAAAGTATTCGACGATATCGGGCGTATTACCGATTAAATAATCGCAGTCTTTATAGTATTTTAAATTGTAATAACCGCCCAAACGCGCGGCCCAGCTATAATGTTTTGACCGTGATACAAACGCTGTCGCGCGGTTCATCCAGCTGAGCACGATATTGGGTGCAAACTGCTGAATGATTTTATGCAAGCGACTATGTGTTGCAAAATCCAGCCAGGCAGTGCCAAAATTGGCTTGGTGGCAAACAACCCCGGCGCCTTGCAGCCGCGCGGCCCGTTTTTCATCGGTGCGGATTACCACTTCTTGATTAATTCCGCGTTGCTGCAGGGCGATGGTTAACCTTGTAAAAAATTCTTCTGCCCCACCTTGCGGTGCGCCAGCCAAAACCTGCAGCAACCGAATATTTTTACTCATGCTGATTTAGTCGCCGCCAATAAATAATTCACACCTAAGCGTTGGGGCGATAATATAAAATCCATGCCGCCCATGCTAGGCTTCGGTACGATCCCGCATAAATTTTGCACCGTTAAACCAGCTGCCTCACAGTAATCCACCAACTCATCCGGCCTAATTAATAGCTGATAAGCATGCGCACCTTTTGGTGCGATTTTAAAGACATTTTCTGCTAGTTTAATAGCGCCTAGCCACGCCTGCCAATTACGATTAATTGTTGATAAAACGGTTAAGCCGCCTGGCTTAGTTAATTTACTAATGGTTTGAATAATAGCTGCCGGATCAGTCACATGCTCCAACATGTCCAAAGCCAGCACCACATCATAATTTTGCGGCAGCGCTGCTAAATTTTCAGCCGCAATACAACGGTAATCAATTTTTAATGACTGCGTTTGGGCGTGTTGCTGCGCCGTGGCAATCGCCGTTTCACTTAAATCAATACCAGTGACGGTCGCGCCCAACCGTGCCATGGGTTCACACACCAGCCCACCGCCGCAGCCAATATCCAATATTTTTAAATGGGCATAAGGCTGCGCCTTATATGTATCAAAGCCAAAATGCCAACCAATTTGCTGCTGCACATATTTTAAGCGCGCCGGATTAATCCAGTGTAAACTGCGCAAAGCGCCTTTCGGATCCCACCAATCATCAATTGTATTAAACAAATTCGCTGCTTGCATCGCTTAGCCTTGCAACACTGAAAAGTCAGCATAACTTTTTAATTTATCGCGCAGACTAGCCAATAATTGTAAACGCTGCTGCCGCAACTTGGCATCGGGATCATTCACCAAGGTATTATTAAAAAACTGATCCAGCGGGTTAGTTAGCAAATTTAAACTTGTATAGTTTTCGTAAGTTGGAATTTTTTGAATAGCTGCACGCAGCGCTTGTTCGGCGGATTGGCTCAAATTTCCTTCAATCAATCCAGTAAACTGTGTTTTATCTTTTTGTTCTTCAGCTCGCAGAATATTAAATGCTCGCTTAATAGCAGCGCGCACTGCTTTCCCTTCTGCCTGTTGTAAGTAATCATGCAAAACCCGTGCTTGTGTGGCAAAGGCCAATAAATCGTCGCTGACGGGTGTTGCTTCAATCAGATCTGCCGCAATATTTTCATCGCGCAGTTGCACGCGCAAACGTTCTTGTAAAAAAACCAGCACTTCATTATCCACCAATTGTGCCAATGGCAATGTTAGCTTATTGACCAGCACCAAGCGAATAATACCCAAGGCCGCGCGGCGCAAGGCATAGGGGTCTTTACTGCCAGTCGGTTTTTCACCAATGCGAAAAAATTCCACCAGCGTATCCAATTTATCGGCCAGCGCTAAAACAATACTTACTGGCTGATTAGGCACAGCTGCACTTGGCCCCATGGGTTGATAATGATCCGCAATAGCTGTTGCTATTTCAGCATCCTCACCCTGTACTAGCGCATAATTGCGGCCCATAATGCCTTGTAATTCCGGAAATTCGCCCACCATGCCAGATACCAAATCCGCCTTACTTAATTCGGCAGCACGCTTGATTTTTTGAGGATCGGCATGCGGCACAAAGACTAATAGTTTTTCAAGCCATGGATGAAGCCGCTGCACTTTATCGGCCGTTGTGCCCAATTTTTGATGAAAGATAATTTCATTTAATTTTGGCAATAAATCATCCAATCTAGTTTCCAAATCCTGTTCAAAGAAAAATTTGGCATCGCTGAGGCGCGCGCGAATGACGCGTTGATTACCATTGATAATCGCCGCATCGTCGGGACTGCCTGGAATATTGGCCACAAATAAAAATGCGGCGACCAAATCACCTTTTTGATCACGTAATGGCAAATATTTTTGGTGGCTATGCATTACCGCCATTAATAATTCCGGCGGCAGTTTTAAATAACCAGCCTCGAAATGGGCCATTTTGATAAACGGATATTCCACCAAACCGGTTACTTCATCCAACATGCCATCATGCGTGGCCAGTACATAACCGTGCTGGGCCGCGCAAGCATTGGCATCTGCCACAATTTTCGCGCGGCGTGCGATATGATCCAATAGCACTTGGCGCTTTTCCAATTGCGTTTGGTAATCCGCAAAATTTTTCGGCGTGAAACTATCTTTACTTAAAAACCGGTGGCCAAAAATTTGCTTGGCTTCACTTAGTACGTGACCATCAAACAAGATAAAAATATGATGCAATGGCCGCACCCAGCCATCGGGGCTATTGCCATGCCGCATGGATTTTGGCCAATTGAATTCGCGGCGAATGGTATCAATTAATTCCAGCAACATTTCTGCGGTACTGCGTCCAGCAATTTCTTGGCGCAGTTGAAAATATTCTGCTTTGCCCACAGTGATTTTTTCTAAAACACTGGGATCGGTTAAGCCGTATCGGCCTAGAAAACCTTGCACGGCTGGGACTGGTGCATCCGTTTTAGGGCCGCGTATTTCTTCTAAGCGCGGCGCAATGGCGGCCGGCAAATCGGCAACCAATACCAAGCGCTGCGGTGTGACATAAGTTTTGATGCCAATCGCGGCCAAGCCTTGCTCTTTAAACAATTTTTCAGCCCGCTGCGCCAATTGCTCGGCGGCTGCCAGTTGCATCCGCGCGGGAATTTCTTCGCTATAAAATTCAACCAGTAATTCGGGCATTTGCCGCCAGCCTAAAGGCTTACGCTTGGTTCCGCAATTTCAATCACACTTGCGGTGTCGCATTCTGCCAAAACGCTCACCATATCTAACAAGTTCAAGCCCACACAACCAGCGGTCGGCCTGCCATCATCATGGTTTAAGTGCAGAAAAATGCAGCTCCCCTTGCCTGGCACCACTGGATCATCGTTATAACCGATCACCACGACAATATCGTAAGCATGATCCGCCCGCCACATTGCTTCATGGCTAGCAGCGAACGGTAATTTCACTGGCTGATTATACGCTGGATCCTCCGGCGCATCACACCAGCCAGCATTGGGTTGAATTGCATATATCGGCAAATCAGTCGCCGGCTTGGCTAGCCGATCTGCCCGATAATAAACTGCCCGCAATGGATAAATTCCGGCCGGCGTAGCCCCATCGCCTTCATATTTGTGGACTGCCGCGATAATCCCATTGCGCCCAAGCGCACAGGCAAAGCGCTGCGCACCGCATTGCAATTGCCCGTCACCGGTGATTCGTAATCTTGACATTTATTCCCTCATATTGTGAGAAAATTTGCCACATAGCGCAATTGATGAAAAAATTACTCGCCACCGCGCGTGGAAACGGTAAATTGACTGCCAGAGAAAATCATGTCGAAAATGACCTTTGTTGAAAAAGATGGCGCGCGCAAAGAAGTCGAAGCGCCCAACGGCTTATCCGTGCTGGAATGCGCCCATAAAGGCAATATCGATTTAGAAGGCGCGTGTGAAGGCTCGCTGGCTTGTAGCACCTGCCATGTAATTGTGGATGAGCAATGGTATGATGTGCTGCCGGAAGCTTCAGAAGATGAAGAAGATATGCTGGATCTGGCCTTCGGTCTCACCAAAACCAGCCGCTTGGGCTGCCAAATTATTATGCGGGATGAACTCAACGGCCTCACCGTCCGCCTGCCCTCTGAAACGCGTAATAACAAAAAGTAATGATTGCCGGTCTGCCTGCACTGATTGCTGCAGCATTGCTGGAAGATTTGGGCGCGGCTGGGGATATCACTTCCGCTTATTTAATTGAACCAGCCGCTACGGCGACTGCCCAAATTGTGGTTCGTAAAGCGGGTATGGTCGCTGGCTTGGCTGTTATTACCGAAACATTTTGCCAAGTAGATCCATCCATCACTGTGCAATTGCATGTGCAAGATGGCGCAGCGCTTACCGCTGGTCAAACCATCGCCACCATCACCGGCAATACACAAAGCATTCTAATCGGCGAGCGCACCGCGCTGAATTTGCTGTCTTATACTTCCGGTATCGCAACTTTTACAAAAGCATTTGCGGATGCGGTTACTGGCACCAAAGCCAGAATTGCCGATACTCGCAAAATTTTGCCAGGCTTTCGCGCGCTTAGCAAATATGCGGTACGCATGAGCGGCGGCATCAACCACCGCTTTGGCCTGTATGATGCAGTTTTGATTAAAGATAATCATCTAGCGCTGTGCGGCATGGATTTAGTCAGCGCTGTTGCTAAAATCCGCAGCCAGCTTGGCCATATGCATAAAATCTGTGTGGAAGTGGATACGCTTGCGCAATTCCAGCAAGCGCAAGTTGCTAAACCGGATGTCATTTTATGCGATAATTTTACGCCCGAACTGTTACGCCAGGCGGTCCAGCAAAATCAAAACAACATTATTTTGGAAGCCTCCGGCGGCATGAATTTAAGTAATGTTCGCAGCTTTGCCGAAACTGGTGTGGATATTATCTCCATAGGCGCGCTTACCCATTCTGCGCCAACGCTGGATTTTGGCTTGGATATCGCTTAGAAGCGTTTTAATGGACCAAATCGTTATTCAAGGTGGCAAAGCATTGAAAGGCCGCGTGCCGATCTCGGGCGCTAAAAACGCCGCTTTGAAATTAATGTGCGCGGCGTTGTTGACCGATCAACCGGTGACGCTGACCAATGTGCCGCAACTGGCCGATATTAACGGAATGCGCGAATTGCTGAGCCAGCATGGCGCGGCCATCACTCAACCGGCCAGTCATACGTTGACTATGCACGCGGCCGATATCATCAGTACCACCGCACCGTATGAAATCGTCCGCAAAATGCGTGCCTCTATTCTGGTATTGGGCCCCTTACTGGCGCGCGCGGGCCAAGCCAAAGTTTCACTACCTGGTGGCTGCGCGATTGGCGCACGGCCGGTGGATTTGCATATTGCCGGACTTGAAGCATTAGGCGCTGAAATTGAATTGGCCGATGGCTATATCCACGCCAAAGCGCCGCAAGGTTTAACTGGTGCAGCCTATACCTTTCCCAAGGTCAGCATGGGTGCAACTGAAAATTTGTTGATGGCGGCCACGCTGACCAAGGGCACCACCATATTAAATAATGCAGCGCGGGAACCGGAAATTGTCGATCTTGGCCAATGCCTGGTCGCCATGGGCGCACAAATTGATGGGCTCGGCACCGATACCATCATTATCCACGGTGTAAATAATTTGCATGGCACGACGCACCGCGTGGTGGCCGACCGTATTGAAATCGGCACCTATATCGCCGCCGCGGCAATGACCGGCGGGGAGCTGGAATTGCTGGGCGCTGACCCAGTGTTAATGCAAGTGGCGCTGGCGTTATTCGAACAAGCTGGGGTAGCCCATGCAATCACCAATGATGGCATTAAGGTGTGGCGCGCGGATGGCGAATTATGCGGCGTGGATGTGATGACCGAGCCCTTCCCTGGCTTTCCGACCGATTTACAAGCGCAATTCATGGCCATGATGTGCGTGGCCAGCGGCGCTTCACTGATCACCGAAACCATTTTTGAAAACCGTTTTATGCACGCGCCGGAACTGATGCGCATGGGTGCCAATATCACCATTCACCATGCCTCCGCCCTAGTGCGCGGCGTACCCAAATTAAAAGGCGCACCGGTTATGGCTACCGATCTACGCGCCAGCGTGGCGCTTATATTGGCGGGCTTAGTGGCCGAAGGCGAAACCCGCGTGCAACGTATCTATCACCTCGACCGCGGCTACGAAGCCTTTGATCAGAAACTGCGTGATTGCGGAGCAGATATTGAACGGATTGCTGCTTAATTATGGAGATGGTTTGGCAGTTTTCCTAGATAGGAATTCTACAGGCAAACTAATTTTGACGGGGATTTTCAAAGCTGTGATTTTTTGCTTTATATAATTGCTAACGCTATTTAAATTATTTCTCATACTTTCTAAAGATCCACCTTCATAGCCATATCCTATTACTGTATAGAGTGTTTTGTTGCCAATTTTCAGATCGCGCGCATCAACGCTATTATGGAATTTTTCATCGCAAAGTGCATCTAAATCGCTAACTTTAATTGATAAAGGAACTTTTTGTTTTAAATCCAAAAGCAATTTATCTGTTGCTTTATCGGATATTAAAGATGCCGTTTGTGTGCTAAAAATTTGATAACAGTCACCTTTTTTAGTAATATATGTTATAAAATAAGTGAATGTGTTATTATCTTCTTTCTGTTTTATATAATTAAAAGCAATAGCTCTTTTTCTAATCTCTGTTAGATAGATTTCAACATCTGACGGCTTTTCATCAAGAAATGCTCTATCAGGCGGAATGAGATAATGGCTATTTGCCATTTCGATAGGCCAATTTGCTTGTGGTTGAGATTTAGCTGCTGGCGAAGAAACATTGCTTTTGTTTACTGAATCAATTTGCGGAGCAGCATATATTTGTCGCCAATAAAGCAGCAAAAGCTGAACTTCTTACTTTCAATGAAACCCTAGTTTTTAGCATTTTCAATCCTTAATAATATTTCAATGTTGATAATTTAACAGGCAACTGTTGTTAACACCCGAAAATAATCACTTTTAAGTGTATGATAACCATCTTGTGAGGTTATCCATTTCCAGCTAAACTTTACAATATGCGCATTTGGCGGCAACCGTGGTTGCAATGGCAGAATTTACCGATTTTGGCGCGGCTGGCTTTGTTCGGCTTTATGCTGACTGTCGCACTCGTCATTATTCTACTGGTCACACAGGTCTCTTTCAGCCGCAGCGATATGCTGCGTGCCAGCCAAACGCGGTTAATCAGCGCTGCACAATTACTGAGCAATATGATCGGCCAGCAATTGGATGATACCCAAAATCATGCCAGCGAAGCGCTGCGCATTATCGATGGCAATCCCAATTTAAATAAAAATCAAATCGCTGATTTGCAAAAACTCAGCAAACGCTGGCACCGCCTACTGCCGGATGCTGATGCGTTACTGATTTATGATGCCACAGGCCGCCTACGGTTCGGGCCCAAACCAACCGCCGATATTTTGGATTTACCCAAACAAATTTTATGGGAGCAATTGCACGATACCGCTGCCCAAAATTACCTGGTTGCCCAAAACAGCGGTGGTGAAAGCAATGCCAATATTCTCCCTTTGGTGTGGCCAATTTTTAGCAGTAAAGCCAATTTTGCTGGGGCGATGGTGCTGACCTATAAACCAGATCGCTGGTTGAATTACGGCCATACCTTATGGCCGCGTGAAACCACCCAAACCATATTGGTGGATAATACCGGCCGCATTGTCACCGCCACCCAACCAAAAGATAAAGCGCCCAAATTGGACGAGCTCGCCGTGGCAGCCGCCATTAAACAATTGCCAATCAGCAAACTGGGCGTGATCAGCTCCAGCGATTTCACTTTATCATTAAATAATTGGCAAGAAGCGCTCGCCCATTTGGAGATGGTACCGCAAACGCCCTTGGCGGTGGTGCAACTGGCCGATCGCAAAGCGCTGTTATCGGTATGGCGCGGCCAAACTTTAATCGTCGGCATTTTTGCGTTTGGTTTGATTTTATTACTTGGTGCAGTAACCCGTTTAATTGTCCGCCAGGCTGTACATCAAGCGCGCATGGAAAATACACTGGCTAACACCAAAGAACGGTATCAGTTGGCAGTCTCTGGCACCAATGATGGCATTTGGGATTGGGATTTGGTCAGCAATGAAATTTATTATTCGCCCGTCTGGTATCAAATTTTGGGCTATGCGGTGGGCGAACTCGCGGCTGAAACCACCACTTGGACCGATAATATTCACCCCGAAGATGTCGAACGCGCCCGCCATAAATTGGAAGCGCATTTAAAGGGTGAAATTGATCAATTTAATGATACCCACCGCATGCGCTGCAAGGATGGCAGTTATATTTGGATTGATGCCAAAGCCCGCGCGGTGCGCGATGCTAGCGGCAGTGCCTTGCGTATGGTCGGCACCATTGCCAATGTCGAACATAAAAAACGGTATGAATTGGCCCTGCAAGCCGCCAAGGAACAAGCGGAAGCCGCCAATATTTCCAAATCCCGTTTCCTGGCAAATATGAGCCATGAATTGCGCACGCCGCTGAACGGCATTATCGGCTTTTCCGAAATCACCAAGGAACAAATGTTTGGCCCAGTTGGCTCGGCTAAATATGTGGAATATGCCCATGATATTTATCAGGGCGCAAACCACCTGCTATCATTAATTAATGATTTGCTCGATTTTTCAAAAATCGATGCCGGTAAATATGATTTATCTGTGCAGCCTTTAGATGTGCGCGGCGCCATCGAACACACGCACCGCATGATGCGTTCCATGGCCGAAGAAAAAAATATCCGCCTGCGTGTCGATTGTGCGCCGCAATTACCATTGTTAATGGCCGATGAACGGGCGGTCCGCCAGGTACTGCTCAACTTGTTATCTAACGCCATTAAATTTTCACCAAAAGGCCGCTTGGTTTATACGCGCGCTTGGATTACTGCGGAGGGTAGTTTAGCTATCGCTGTGGAAGACCAAGGTAAAGGTATCCCAGCGGAATATCATGCGCGGATTTTTGAGCCGTTTGAACAGGTTGATGATATTATGTCCCGCACCCATAAAGGCACTGGCCTTGGCTTGCCATTGGTGCGTTCACTGATCGAATTGCATGGCGGCGAAGTGCAATTGGAAAGCGAGATTGGCAAAGGCACGATTGTGACGCTGCTCTTCCCACCCCGCATTGTGCTGTCTTCCTTAAAAAACCAGGCGGCGTTTTAAGCGTTAAAACGGGTAATCCATTCACCAATGACAGGATCACATTTTTGGGCATAGGCATTCACGATTAACCGTGAACTGACCGGCATAATTTCTGCCAATTCCTGCAAACCATTGGCTTTCAATGTTTGCCCGGATGACACTAAATCCACAATATAAGGTGCCATATTCAACAACGGGGCCAATTCCAAGGCACCGGAAAGTTTTACCACATCGGCCTGCAGACCATGCTGCGCGGCAAACCGTTTGGCGAGTTCCGGATATTTCGTGGCGATGCGCATCGTGCTGTGCCGCTGGCGCCAATCGGTATGGGCCGGCTGTCCCGCTAGTGATAAGCGGCAATAACCTAGCTTTAAATCCAGCGGGCTATAAATGGCCGGATAATTAAATTCGGCCAATACATCGCTGCCAACCACTCCCAATTGTGCTGCACCATTGGCCACATAAGTGGCCACATCAAAGGCCCGCACGCGGATAAGCCGCAAGCCCCTATGATTGGTGGCAAAAATTAACGCGCGGCTATCGTCATTAAAAAAATCAGCTTCGGGCTGAATACCGATTTGCTGCAAGCGCGGCACCAGCTCGGCCAGAATCCGTCCTTTGGGAACTGCCAGCGTAATCACAAACTATTTTAAACGGATTTAACTTACCAATACCAGTGTTGCGGTGCAGCTGGCATAGTGACCGGATTATTGGCTGCCACACGGAAGGCATTTTGTTGCTGGCTGACTTTGCTGATACTGCGGCTAATCAAACCATTAATTGTCCCAGCATCCACACCCTGGCTTTGCGCTACGGCATTTAAACTTAGTACTGTATTGCGCAAACCCTGTTCTTCGGGGGTCAGGCTGGCCACATCTTTATACATGATTTGGTTCACGCGGTTACGCAGATTTTGTGGATTGCCAGCATTCGCCGTGCTATTCTCACCCATAAAATTGGCTATTTCTTTAACAAAACCTTGCATCGGTTTCGGCATGGTTTGTGGATTGCTAAGCACCGCATGGCCCAGTAATAAAATAATTAGAATGGTTTTGATCTGTTGCATATGCCGCTTCTGATATTCAAGATATCAAAGCGGCTTTGCTGAATTCTGACCGATCCTTAAAATTTTAACTTAATTGTCATGATTCCAGTATCTTTTGTGCACGCTTTAAGCCGTCCGTAAAGCATATAATATCTTCAGAAGTGGTATAAATACCGAAAGATGCCCGAGCGGTAGCCATAATACCTAAATGTGTCATCAGCGGCATGCAGCAATGATGCCCTACACGGATGGCGATACCCATTTTATCCAGTAATGTGGCAATATCTTGGGGGTGCGTACCTTGCAATGTGAAACTAATAATCCCGCTTTTGGGCTGTGCCGTGCCATGGATGGTTAAGCCAGTAATCGCTTGCAACTGCGCAGTCGCCAGCTGCACCAATGCTTGATCATGCGCGGCAATCTTGACCATCCCAATCGCTTGTACATAATCAATCGCCGCGGCCAGAGCAATCACTTCCGCCATCGGCGGCGTGCCGGCTTCAAACCGGCGGGGCGGCGGGGCATAGGTGGTGCCCTGTGCAAAGCTCACCGTTTCAATCATATCCCCGCCGCCTAAAAATGGTGGCATAGCTTGCAGCAATTCCATTTTGCCATACAGCACGCCAATACCGCTAGGCCCATATAATTTATGGCCGGAAAAAACCAAAAAGTCACAATCCAACGCTTGCACATCAATTGGTAAATGGGCCGCCGCCTGACAAGCATCCAACAATATTTTAGCACCCACCGCATGGGCTGCAGTGATTATTTCGCGCACCGGCTGAATAGTGCCCAGTGCATTGGATAGCATTGAAACCGCCACCAATTTTGTGCGCGGATTAAGTAATTCGTAAAAACGCGGCAGGTCGATCACCCCTGCTGGGGTAATCGGCGCAACTCGCAACACAATTCCCTGGCGCTGGGCCAGCATTTGCCATGGCACAATATTGGCATGGTGCTCCAGCGCGGAAATCACCACCTCATCCCCGGCTTGCAGCAATGAACCATAACTGTAAGCGACCAGATTAATCGCCTCCGTCGCGTTTTTGGTAAACACAATTTCGTTTTCGCTGAGTGCGTTGATAAACCGGCTAATCGTTACACGTGCTTGCTCATAAGCCGTGGTCGCTTTTTGCGATAGATAATAAACGCCGCGATGCACATTGGCAGTGGAATAGGCCATGAAGTCTTGCATGGCTTGCAGCACTTGCCGCGGTTTTTGCGCCGTGGCGGCACTATCCAAATAAACCAATGGCTGCCCATAAACCGGTTGTTTAAAGACCGGAAAATCCGCTTTAATCTGGGCAGGCAAAGCAGTCATCCCTTTAACTTATGGTATTTTCTTAAAAAATACCAAAATAGCGTTTAAAAATTGCCGCATTTACTCAGCAAATTTGCCAAAAATTATTTATAAAAGCTTCACACACAATTGGGCGATATTGTGGCATGATTAAGACATAAGGCAAACAGATGGTTCCGGCGGATGCGTCCCAAGGAAGCGAAACAGAGGGCGATCTGTTTCACCATTCTGGAGGCTAACCAACCTGGCGGACAAGGACGACTGGCCGCCGACCGAAATTGCAGTGGTAAGTTCGCCAAGGTGGTATACCAAAGCGAAACGAAACAAACTCTTTGTTTCACTTGCCCCTGTGATTAACACCGATAACCAAGGCCGACTGGTTATCACCCATGTTGGACAGCCAACATAGCTATCTATGCTGGCTATTTTTTTATGGCGCAATCGGTACGGCGATATCGCGAATTCCAGTCTCGCCAAATTTGAGCGGTTCGGCCAATGCTTTCCCCTGCGCATCAAATGCGGCAGAAATGCCGGTATTGGCCACCCGCACCAATGGCAGGCCTTCTTCCACGGCCCGCATCCGCGCGATGTCCAAATGCTGATAAGGACCACTGGTCGGCCCATACCAGCTATCATCAGTAATATTAATCAGTAACTGCGGTTGGCTATCCGCAGCAACCACCTCGCCTGGAAAAATCGCTTCATAGCAAATCAGCGGGTTAAATTTCAGCGTTGTGCCGTTATCTAATACCAAATGCAGTGTTTTTCCTTGTTCCCCACGGCTGAGATCCCGCCCGAAAACATTAGCGACTAAAGGAATAGGCAAAATATTTCGAAATGGCAAAAATTCGCCGAAAGGCACCAGATGATGCTTATCGTAATATTGCACCAGCTCCCCAGCGCGGTCGATCACCACCATACTATTAAACAACTGCCCATCAGCCGCGCGGCGAATACCGCCAGCCAGTAAATATTGCGCACCAGCTTTGGTTAACGCCTGACCAATTTGCCGCCGCATTTCCGGCTGTTCATTTAAAATGGCCGGTGCCGCCGCCTCCGGCCACACCACAATTTGCGGGGCTGGCGCATCCGCCATGGGCGAAGTGGCTGTCATTTGCAATAAGCTGAGCCAAGTTTCAACCCGCGTATCGCGTTGCCATTTTACCGCTTGCGCCACATTTGGCTGCACCAAACGCACCTGAATAGTTTGGCTATTGGGTTGCGATTGCTGTGCCAACCAAATGCCTATGCCAAACCAAGTGACGATTAAAATAATGCCCAAAGCAATGCCGCCGCGCCGCCAAGACTTGTTCGCAACTGGCAGAAAATATGCCAACGCCAAACAAGCGGCAATTACCGCTGCTAAAAAACTTAGGCCATAAGTGCCGATATATCTGGCCGGTAGCCGTAAAATAACATTTTCGCTCCATGCATAACCCAATAAATTCCAGGGAAAGCCCGTAAATAAATGCCCCCGTAGCCATTCCTGGCCCCACCAAAACACGGGAAATGCCATTATTCGCCCCACCACCGTCAATCGTTGTAATAGCGGCTGTAACACTGCCGCCAATATTGCCGGAAACAACGCCAAACCCATTGGCAGCAGCAGCACCGCAAAGGGGATTAGCCAAAAGAATTTCGCAATATCAACGGTTAATGCAAAGGCAACCCAGTATAATCCCGCCACAAAGAAACCTATGGCAAACCACCAGCTCCGGCTAAATGCCGCCCGCCAATTTGGCGCTGCGGTCCATTGCCAGATATAAAACGGCAAAATCAAAAATATCACCGGTGCCAGCGAAAATGGTGGCAACGCCAGACATAACAACACGCCGAACAGTAACAACGCTAGGCGGCGATGGCGTTCAATCCAGTTATTCAAAGCAGACATTGTTGGTTGTTTACCGATTTTGTGGGCCACTGTCGAATATCCCTGTTGCTGCCAATAAAGATTTTACTTCCCAAAACCACTTGCAACCCGTTATACCAACCATTCGCCGCAAGGCATTAACCGGAGCCAAGACCATTTTAGAAGTAATCGTTCGTGATAATAACGTTGAACAAGCGATGCGTGTTCTTAAAAAGAAGATGCAACGTGAAGGTTTGTTCCGTGAGATGAAATTGCGCCGCCATTATGAAAAACCGTCTGAAAAACGCGTGCGTGAACAAGATGAATCAATCCGTCGTGCCCGCAAATTAATGCGCAAACGCCGCGAGCGCGAAGGGTCATAGAACCTTCCCAACCAATTAAATAAAAAACCCCGCTAACTGCGGGGTTTTTTATTATGCACTCCACTCCAACCACAACCGTAAACACCGCTCCACCGCGCGGGCTAAAAACAGTACCAATTCGGTGCCATGCACTTCTTGAAACAATAATGGGTCTCGGCTGCCAAAACCAATAAGTCCTAGTGGCGTTTCATCTTCCAGTGACAAACGCAACAATAACTGGCTTTGCACCAAGGGCGCGGCAGGGCCAAACAAAATAGGATCGCCCTGCATTTGGCTATCCAGCATGACATCTTCATCTTCCAGCCAAAAATCGGTCATCCCTGGCTGCACCACGGTAAAACCAATTTGCGTCAATTCCGGCAAATTCGGATCAGGCGTTTCAATCAATAACGCCACAGTGTCCACATCAAATAATTGCGGAAAATCGACCAGAATGGTTTGCGCCAATCCTGGTAAGTCTTTGGCTTCCAGCATTAATAACACAGCGGCATGAATGCGGTTAATGCTATGCAAATTCGCGCGGCTATTGGCGATGAGATCACGCTGTTGTTGTTTCAACCAATCATGATTGGCCTGCAGCCGTTTCAGCATAAATTGCTGAAAATCCGACACGCCTTTGCCGGTCCGTTCCCCTGGCGGCGTTAATGCTTCCAATAAATCGGGATGGTTTAGCAAAAAATTAGGACGACCACGCAGAAAGGCAACAATGTCTTCTTCGCTCGGCTCAACAGAATCAACCATATGGGCATCATACCCGCGCTTTGCTGGACAAATAAAGCACCGCTCCTTTATTCCTGAGGATATGAGCAAGATTAGCCAAATTCTAGCCCGTGAAGTATTGGATAGCCGCGGCAACCCGACCGTCGAAGTCAATGTAATTTTAGCCAGCGGTGTGCAGGGCCGCGCCATGGTGCCCTCGGGTGCCTCGACCGGCGCACATGAAGCCGTTGAAAAAAGGGATGGCGATAAAACCCGTTATTTAGGCAAAGGCGTGCAGCAAGCAGTAGCTGCCGTGCGTGGTGAAATTTCCACGACATTAATCGGACAAGAGCCTTTTGATCAAGCCGCTATCGATCGGCAATTAATCAATTTGGATGGCACGCCAAATAAATCTCGGTTAGGTGCGAATGCGATTTTAGCAACAAGCATGGCGCTGGCGCAAGCTGCTGCAGCCGCCAAAGGCCAGCCACTGTTTAAATATTTACGTGGCTTTTCTAACCCTCCCTTTGCGGGAGGGTCAAAATCGCCTAGCGATTTTGGAGTGGGGTCGCCAGAATTTGTTCTGCCAGTACCCATGATGAATATTCTCAACGGCGGCGCGCATGCCGATAACCCGATTGATATTCAAGAATTTATGATCCAGCCATTCGGCATCAACGGTTTTGCCGAACAATTGCGCGCCGGCACGGAAATTTATCACAGCTTGAAAGCGCTGTTGAAACAACAAAGCCTCAGCACCAATATCGGCGATGAAGGCGGCTTTGCCCCCAATATCGCCAGCACGCGCGCGGCTTTAGATTTGATTATGCA
This sequence comes from Alphaproteobacteria bacterium, assembly GCA_965246945.1. Taxonomy (GTDB): domain Bacteria; phylum Pseudomonadota; class Alphaproteobacteria; order UBA11073; family UBA11073; genus CBDFFW01. Next base: position 343,063 of record CBDFFW010000001.1, on the reverse strand, counting down.
GGCCATTGAACAAACAGGTTACCAAGCGGGCAGTGAGATTATGCTCGCGCTGGATGTCGCGGCGACTGAATTTTTTAAAGATAGTACTTACCACCTACACGGCGAAAATGCACAATATAGCGCAGCAGAATTCACCGATTATCTGGCCAAATTATGCGCCGATTATCCGATCAAATCCATTGAAGACGGTATGAGCGAGGATGATTGGGCCGGCTGGAAATTGCTGACCGATAAGCTCGGCCAAACTGTGCAACTGGTCGGCGATGATTTATTTGTGACCAACCCCATCCGCTTGCAGCAAGGCATTGATGCCCGTGTCGGCAATGCAATTTTAATCAAGGTCAACCAAATCGGCACCCTCACCGAAACGTTAGAAGCCATCCACCTGGCACAAAGCAACGGCTATAACGCCGTCATCTCCCACCGCTCCGGCGAAACCGAAGATGCGTTTATCGCCGATCTAGCCGTGGCTACCAATGCCGGCCAAATCAAAACCGGCGCTCCCGCGCGTTCGGACCGCAATGCGAAATATAATCAGCTGTTGAGGATTGCGGAGCTAATAAATTAAAAAAGTTACAAGTATTTAACTTAAGCAAAAGCTAATGATATTTTAGCGTTTATTAATCAAGGAGAATAATATGCCACCTCGCGGTCATTTTGGTTTAGCTGCTAATAGTCTTAGACGGCGTGCAAGTATAAGTAGGTTTTGTACAGAAAAATATGGAATTAAAGTTGTGGGCGAAAATGGCACCATCTACTTTGCTGGCAATGACATAGTTAGAATATTAGATTTATCAAACCCTTTTACAGCAGGTACCATCCGTCTCGACGTTGCGTTAAAATCAGATGACAAGCCAGTTTCAAATGTTAATCACGCTTATTATCAGGTAACTCCAGAGCAAATAGCAAAAGTTGGCTCAGTGAAAAGTGCAAGATTTTATCGTAAGAAAGCTTCTGGGCGCGCCAACAGCAGTTTAAAAATAGAAACTGTTACACCAGCTTCAGTTGGATCAGTATTAAGCGCTAGTTAGCACCAATGGCCGGTAGGCGAGGGCTTCGGCGAGATGTAGCGTTTGAATTTTTTCGGATTGCGCAAGATCGGCCAGCGTGCGGGCAACCCGCAGCACGCGGTAATAGGCGCGGGCGGATAGGCGAAATTTATCGACGGCTTGGCCTAGCATTTTTTGCCCTTCGGTATCTAGTGCGGTAACGGTCTGCAATTGTTCGCCTTGCAAATCGGCATTGCAGCGCGGGGCGTGTGTTTCGCCAGCATAACGCGCCGCCGCAAAAGCCCGGGCGGCGATCACACGGGCACGCACGGTGGTGCTGTCTTCGCCCATGGGTGCCGTTTGCAGATCATTGGCGCTGATGGCGGCTACATCCACATGCAGATCAATCCGGTCCAAAATCGGTCCCGATAACCTCGCTTGATAATCCACGCCGCAGCGTGGCACTTTGCTGCAGCTGCGCGCGGCATCGCCCAGATAGCCGCATTTGCACGGGTTCATCGCGGCGATCAGCTGAAAGCGCGCGGGGTAAGTCACATGGTGATTGGCGCGCGCAATCGTCACCTGCCCGCCTTCAATCGGCTGGCGCAGCGCTTCCAAAGCGGGACGTTGAAATTCCGGTAATTCATCCAAAAACAACACACCATGATGGGCAAGCGAGATTTCACCTGGCTTGGCGCGCAACCCGCCACCGACCAGCGCAGGCAGCGAGGCCGAATGATGCGGCTCGCGATATGGCCGCGTGCTGACCAAGCCGCCTTCCGGCAAAGTGCCAGCCAGCGAATGGATCAGTGAAACTTCGAGCGCTTCCTGCGTCGTCAGCGGCGGCAAAATGGTGGGCAGGCGCGCAGCGAGCATGGATTTGCCAGAACCCGGCGGGCCGCTCATTAGCACATTATGCCCGCCCGCCGCAGCGATTTCCAAAGCACGTTTGGCAGTTTCCTGCCCGCGCACTTCAGACCAATCACGGCGCGGACCGTTATCATTGCTCACCGGCAGGCTAGCAATTGGCGGGCGTAGCACCTGCGTGCCTTTGAAATGGTTGATGAGGCCGAGCAAATGCGGCGGCGCAAGCACGCTATCGGCATCGCCCGCCCAAGCCGCTTCGGGACCGGAGGCGGCGGGGCAGATAAATTTCAAATTCTTACCCGCTGCATAAATCGCCGCCGGCAACACGCCCTGCACATTGGTGATACTGCCATCCAGCGATAACTCGCCGAGCGCGACATATTCCGCCACTTCTTCCTTCGGCAACACATCCATCGCGCCGAGCAGGGCGAGTGCAATCGGCAGATCGTAATGGCTGCCTTCTTTGGCGACATCGGCGGGGGCAAGGTTGACGGTGATGCGCGCGGCGGGCAGCGCCAAGCCCAGTGCCTGCAGCGCATTACGCACGCGTTCGCGCGACTCATTCACCGCCTTATCCGGCAACCCGACAACATTGAAAGCGACGAGGCCCGGCATCACCCGCACCTGCACATCGATATCCAGGCATTCCGTGCCATGAAACGCAACCGTATGCACGCGAGCCAAAGACATACTAAGGGATTAGTTGCTTGTTTTTTCAATAGCAAGCAGATGTTTGCATCCGTCATCCCAGCATAAGCTGGGATCCAGTCTTGCTATGCAATTAGCTAATGTAGCAGTCAGTCTAGATTCCCGCTTTCGCGGGAATGACGACGAAATTAAACCCATGGATGCGTCACCGCACCATGCTGGGCGGTGCCGACGAGTTGGGCGTATTTCCATAAGGCGCCGTTGGGGAAAGTGTGAGGGCGCGGTTGCCAGTGTTTTTTGCGCTCGGCAAATTCCGCTTCACTGACAGCGACGGTTAATAAACCTTGTTCGCAATCGATGGTGATCAGATCGCCGTCTTTCAGCAAGCCAATCGGCCCGCCCACGGCGGCTTCGGGGCCGATATGGCCGACGCAGATGCCGCGCGTGCCGCCACTGAAGCGGCCATCGGTAATCAGCGCGACCTTTTGCCCCATTTGCTGGCCGTATAACGCACCGGTGGTCGACAACATTTCGCGCATGCCGGGCCCGCCCTTCGGCCCTTCATTGCGGATGACGAGCACATCGCCCTCGGCATAGTTCTTATTCAATACTGCTTGCAGCGCATCTTCCTCTTTTTCAAACACGCGTGCAGGACCAGTAAAAACTATGCGGGTGAGTCCGGCGATTTTCACCACCGCCCCTTCGGGTGCCAGATTACCCTGTAAGCCAATGACGCCGCCGGTTGGCGATAACGGATTATCAATCGGCCGCACCACCACTTGGTCGGTGGGGAATTCCACATCAGCTAAATTTTCCGCCATGGTTTTACCGGTCACAGTGATGCAATTGCCGTGCAAATAACCGCCCTTCAGCAATTCTTTCAGCACAATTTTCACGCCGCCCGCTTCGTATAAATCGCGCGCGACATATTTACCGCCTGGTTTCAAATCGGCGATATAAGGCGTGCGGCGCATCACGGCGCAGACCGCATGCAAATCAAAATTAATCCCCGCTTCATGTGCGATGGCGGGGATATGCAGCACGGCATTCGTTGAGCCGCCCGTGGCGGCGACCAGCATCGCGGCATTTTCCAACGCTTGACGTGTGACGATATCGCGCGGTTTTAAATTCACGCGCAGCAGATTAACCACCGCTTCACCGGTCGCCGTGCAATAAGCCTGCCGGCTGTCATACACTGTGGGTGGGTCGTTTGCGCCAGGCAGCGCGAGGCCGATTGCTTCGGCCACGCCGGCCATGGTATTGGCGGTGAACTGGCCGCCGCACGCCCCAGGGCCGGGGCAGACGGCGCATTCGATGGCTTTGAATTGTTTATCATCAATCGCGCCCGCGGCATGCTGGCCGACCGCTTCGAACGCATCGATAATCGTTAAGTCTTTGCCATCTAATCTACCTGGCAAAATACTGCCGCCGTATAAAAACACGCTCGGCACATTTAAGCGCACCATTGCCATCATCATCCCCGGCAGGGATTTATCGCAGCCCGCGATGCCGACCAGCGCATCATAGGCATGGCCAATCATCGACAGTTCTACGCTATCGGCAATCACCTCGCGCGAGGGGAGCGAGGCAAACATGCCCGCATGGCCCATGGCAATGCCATCGGTGACCGTGATGGTGGAAAACATAAACGGCGTGGCACCCGCTGCACTCACGCCTTGCTTGACCAGCACACCCTGATCGTTCAACGCAATATTGCATGGTGCCGATTCATTCCAGCAGGTTGCCACGCCCACTAGTGGCTTGGCTAAATCTTCATCGCCATGCCCCAGCGCCCGCATCATCGCCCGCGCGGCCGCGGCGGCTGGCCCAATGGTCACAAAACGGCTGGGAAGTTGCGATTTATTCCATTCAGACATATGCGCAGTATAGAAAAGCGCAGTTGATTTAAGCAAATAATCTACTGTACTTGTTCGCGCACTTCATGACGCAAGCTGTGCCAGGTCTCATTTACGAATGCATGGAAATGCGGCTCGAAATAATAAAAGGCTGCAAAAACGGCGGCGGCCATGATAAACACCCCCACCGCTTTGCTATCATGGTCCCGCGGCTGACCAGGGGCCTGGGCGGGAATGCTGGCGGCGGCGCTGCTGACAGTGGCGCGGCGATGTTCAACCTCATATTGCGTGTTATAAGCGCGGCATAACTCTTTAAATCGCGCTTCGCCAATTTCGCCGGTGGCAACCAGGCGGGACAGTTCCGTGGTATATTGCACAGGGGTTAGGCCGCGCTGGGCCAGCTCTAAAGCATGTTGATTGGAAGCGGTGATATCTTGCATGGGTGTTAGATTATATTTTTCAAAATTATTGCCAAGTTATTTTCCCATAAAAATTTCTCGAAGCAAACAGGATTTTGTGCCAACCATTAAAATGTGGTTTATTTAATTACTGGTGCCGCCGGCTTTATCGGCATGCATGTGGCGCAGGCGCTGCTGGCCGAGGGCACACGCGTTATTGGGATCGATAATTTAAATGATTATTATGATGTCCAATTAAAAGCAGCCCGGCGCAACCAGCTTAGCCAAAATCAGAATTTTACTTTTTATCACGCCGATTTTACGGATGCTACTGCTTTGGCAGAAATTACCGCCAAACATCAGGACATCACGCATGTGATTCATTTGGGTGCCCAAGCAGGTGTCCGTTATTCACTTAAAAATCCTGCCAGCTATGTGCACAGCAATGTGCTAGGCAGCACTTTACTATTAGAAGCTATTCGACAATTACCCAAAATTCAGCATTTTATTTTCGCCAGCACCTCATCCGTTTATGGCAACCGCGATGAATTGCCGTTTGATGTGAACAAAGCAGCCGATACCCCGATTTCCATCTATGCTGCCACCAAACGCGCTGCCGAATTGATGAGCTATACTTATAGCCATCTATATGGTCTGCCGCAAACCGGTTTGCGGTTTTTTACCGTTTATGGCCCCTGGGGCCGGCCCGATATGGCCGCATACCAGTTCACCGATAAAATTATTAAGGGCGAGCCCATTACCGTTTACCACAATGGTAATTTGCAGCGCGATTTTACGTATATTGATGATATCGTGGCCGGTGTTTTAGCGGCGACGCAAAAAATCCCAATTGGCGATGTCCCTTATCAATTATACAATTTAGGCAATCATAAACCCGAAACATTGATGGATTTTATCACCGTGTTGGCCGGTGCCATTGGCCGCAACCCGCAGATTGAATATGCGCCGCTGCCGCCTGGCGATATGCTGGCCACTTATGCTGATATTACTACCAGCCAACGCGATTTAGGCTTTCAACCTAGAACACCGATCAGCGAAGGTTTGCCGCAATTTGTGCAATGGTATAGAGCATATCATGGTGTGTAGATGGCTCTTTGCGCAGCATAGCCTGCCATTTTTGGTCGGTGTGTTTTTTGAAGCCATGTTGCTGGCAGTTATCAGCACGCGTCTTGTTTTAAAATTACTACGTCGTCACCAAATTATCGATATTCCGAATGATCGCAGCCAGCATAAATCGCCAACCCCGCGCGGTGGTGGCTGGGGTATTTTGGCGATCGTGCTGCCCTTATGGTGGTTGATTGGTGCCTGTGCCCCGCCTATCCGCGGCATTGATGTTCCGGCCATTGCCTTTTTTACGATTTTGCTCGCCCTGGTTGCCTGGTGGGATGATGTGAAAGATATGAGCGCCACCCTGCGCTTGGTTGTGCAGGCTGGAATTGCCTTGATTATTGTGTTGATGGTGCCGCATGAAGCAATTTTGGTCACCGCATGGTGGCCGCGCTGGTTGGAACATATCCTGCTATTTTTGGGCGTTATCTGGTTAATCAATTTGCATAATTTTATGGATGGGGCCGATGGGTTGCTGGCTACCCATGTAATCACTGTGTTACTTGGCCTCGCTGCCTTGTTATGGTTCGCCGGTGCGCGCGTTGATTTGTTGATGCGTGTATTAATATTGGCAGGGGCCACGGCTGGATTTTTATTTTGGAACCGGCCGCGCGCTAAGGTCTTTGCTGGCGATGTAGGCAGTATGTCGCTTGGCTTATTAATGGCGGTGCTGATTATCGAAAGCACGCAATATGTGCATGCGGCCACGATTATGATACTACCGCTTTATTTTGTGATGGATGCCACCGTGACGTTGGTCCGCCGCATCCATCATGGCCATCACCCATTTACCCCGCATCGTGAGCATTTTTTCCAGAAAATCCTGCAAGCCGGTTATTCAACCTGGCAATTATTATTGGCGATTTTGGTACTGAATATCGTTTTATTTGCGATTGCTTTTGGTTGGCATACCCAGCCTTGGTGGTCGCTCGTCTTGCTTGCCATCCCATTGGTCAGTGCCGTTTTATGGTATTGGCACCGCTGCTACCAATTTAAGGATGTTGCCGTAAATAAGCCTGTAAAGTCAGCCAGTCGCGCCAGGCAAAAGCCTTCTGCCCCGGCGCGCGCAGCAAATAAGCCGGGTGAAAAGTAACCAGCACTGGATAGATTTTATCTTCGATTTGAATTTGCTGAAACTGTCCACGTAATTTAGTAATGCCCTGGTTGGTATCCAACACACCTTTGGCCGCCACCCCGCCCACCAAAACCAATACTGCTGGATCAATCAGCCGGATATGCCGGTGCAAAAACGGAATGGAGAGGGCAATTTCCTGCGGCGTGGGTGTGCGGTTATTCGGCGGCCGCCAATTCACTACATTGGTGATATATATATTTTCCTTACGGTTTAATCCGACCGTGCCCAACATGCGGTCTAATAATTGCCCGCTCATCCCCACAAACGGTTTGCCTTGCTTATCCTCTTCAGCCCCAGGCGCTTCGCCGATCACCATCACGCGGGCGGCTGGATTGCCATCGGAAAACACCATTTGCGTGGCGGTAAATTTCAAATGTAATTTGTCAAACGCTTCCAAAGCTTGCCGCAATTCGGCTAAGTCTTTGGCGGGAACCAATTCAATGGGGGCGTGGTTGGCTTTGGCGCGCGGCATATCAAACTCTGTCGATATAGGCAAAATCGGCGGCGGCGGCAATGTGTTATTCGCAGTCACCGCAACTTCTATTACTTCGCGAATCGGCTGGTTGGCTGCAATGGGTGGTATTACTTGGGATACTTTACCCCAACTTTCTTCCACGCCCATTAATTGCAGCCAATTATGCAGCGCAGTTGGTGACAAAGCCGCTTTCATCGCTTTATAAATAGCGGATGACCGGTCGCGCTGCCCAGCGAAATTATGGCGCACAGCCATGAAGCAATATCCGATTGCGGAGCTATTGGCCAAACCAGTCGTCAAACCTGCCACAGGTTTGGCGGCGCTTAAACAATTACTCGGCGAGCCGCGCCCCCGGGCTGTGACCATGCGCGCACATGCGAAAATTAATCTGTTTTTGCATGTGGTTGGCAAGCGCGCTGACGGTTATCATTTGCTGGACAGTTTAATCGCGTTTGTGGGTGTGGCGGATACTTTGCGTATTCGTCAGGCACAGCATTTTCATTTGATCAGCGATGGGGCTTTTGCCAATGCGTTGCCTGTTCAGGAAGCCAATATCATCACCCAAACGGTACATACTTTGGCCAAACAGCATAAACGCAAACCCGATGTGATTATTGAATTATCCAAGCAACTGCCGGTCAAAACCGGGTTTGGCAGCAGCGCCGTAGATGCCTCAGCCACCATTCGGGCCTTGCAGCAAATCTGGGGCTTTAAATGGACCGAAGATGATTTTAATTTTTGGGCCAATAACCTCGGCGCGGATGTGCCCATTGGCGTCTACCAACGCCCCGCTTTTATCAGCGGTATCGGCGAAATTATTGAACCGGCCAAAGGGCTGCCAAAACTGTATGTCTTATTGGTTCGCCCTGATGCTGAAATCAGCAGCCGCGAAGTTTTTGAACGGTTTACCTATGATGGCCTTAAACCCATGCTGCCGCGCGAAATTCCCACCGGCCAGGATGCTTTCATTCAATGGCTGCAGGAAAAAACCAATAATGATTTGATGATTACCGTGGCGGCGATGGCGCCAAAGGTCCTGCGCTGTTATCGGTCGCTGGTGAAACAACCTGGCTGCTTGCTGGCCCGTCTTTCGGGCGCGGGGCCTGGTTGTTTCGCTTTGTTTGCCGATGCACAACATGCACAGGCAGCGGCGCATGCGATAAAGCTGGATTATCCGCAGTGGTGGGTTCGTCCGGCTCCGCTGCTGCTTGGCCTGCCCCCTGGTTAGGGATTGGCTGTGCCCAGCTATCAAAACTTTCCAGCATTTGTCCGGCAATCATGTCACGACCGGCAATTTTCTGCAGCATGGCTTTTGCTGCTGCTGGCTGGGCTGGCCCGCCCACGCCTTTGGCAGTCATCTGGGCCAAAAGATAAGTCGCCTCGTGATTTTTTTGCGCATGGGCTTTTTCCAAATATTCCCGTGCTTTAACTGGGTCAGGTTTGACCCCCAACCCCATGAGATAATATTGACCAGCGGTTAACTGGGCAAACGCATCGCCCTTGGCCGCTTGTTCGATCACTTGAATAGCCGCATCGGGTTTGACGATATAAGAGCGCTGCAAGCTGGCCTGATAGGCGGGATCGTGCTTAGCTTTATTTTCAGCCGTATCGACCATTCGGCGCAATACTTCTTGCTGGCTTTGTTTTAACAATTCAGCGCTGCGCACATCTTCTTTGTATAATGCCCCAAAAATATACCAGCCACCTGCCAGCACCACCAAAACAAGAATTCCGATGATTAACCATAAAACGCCAGTGCGGGACATGGCTGGGCTGGCAGTATTCGGCGCGTTCGACATAACACACATCATATGAGTGCTGACCGGCTGCCGGCAAGACTGATTACGCTTGCTGCTGAAATGTAAAAACATTAGTTTAAACTATGCATTCGCTATTTATGATATTGGATTTGGTGTTGGAGCTTTATGGCTGGGTATTGCTGGCTATGGTGATTGTCAGCTGGTTGATCGCATTGAATATTTTAAACACCCGCCAACCGGCAGTGATGCAGGTTGAAAACTTTCTGCGCCGGCTGACCGAACCCGTGCTTAACCCCATTCGCCGCTTTGTGCCGATGATGAGCGGGCTTGATCTCTCTCCCTTAATTGTGTGGTTAATCATTATTTTCGTGCGAAGTTTGTTGCGTGAATATGCGCTGATCGGCTTTTAATAACCGCCATGGTGGCTGAATTAATTGATGGCAAGGCGGCAGCGGCGCAGTGGCGCGGGCAAATGAAAAATGCGGTTGCTGAGTTGCGCAACCAATACGCTTTGCAACCTGGCTTGGCTGTGGTCATTGTGGGTGAACATGCACCCAGCCAGATTTATGTGCGCAACAAGCATAAAGCGACGCTGGAAATCGGCATGCATAGCGTGGTTGAAAATTATTCAGATAAAATTTCTCAATCCGAATTATTGGCTGTTATCGATCGGTTGAATAACGATCCCGCCATTCACGGGATTTTGGTGCAACTGCCTTTGCCGCCGCAGATTGATGTGAATGCCGTAATTAATGCCATTAGCCCCGCCAAGGATGTTGATGGTTTCCATGTTTTAAATGCAGGCCGCTTGGCGGTTGGCATGCCTGCCATGATACCCTGCACACCCAAAGGATCATTACGCTTGTTAAAAGCCATTCGTCCGGATCTAAGCGGTCTGGCGGCCTTGATCATCGGCCGGTCCAACATTGTCGGCAAACCAATGGCGCAGTTGCTGTTGGCAGAAAGCTGCACGGTCACCATCGCCCATTCCCGCACAGTCAATTTACCCGAATTATGTGGCGCAGCCGATATCGTGGTCGCCGCTATTGGCAAACCAGAAATAGTTAAGGGTGCTTGGCTTAAACCTGGCGCATTAGTCATCGATGTCGGCATCAACCGCGTGGAGGATGCACGCGAGCATGCCGGTTACCGGCTGGTCGGCGATGTGGAATTCAAAACCGCCGCCGAACGCGCCAGCCACATCACCCCCGTCCCCGGCGGTGTCGGCCCCATGACCATCGCCGCCCTCCTCTCCAACACGATTAAAGCGGCTTGCCTGCAAAAAAACATTGAGCGGCCCGATGTTTAGTAAAATTTTAAATAGGCGTAAGTGCAGCAGAATTATTGGGTGACATTACCTGCAACAGAATTTTATCCGGCATAATCTGTCCAGCTTCGATTGCTTTTTTGATATAATTGGTAATTTTTCGCTGATTTTCTGTTAATAGGATTGGCGTGTTGCGTGACCAATCAACGATAGTGCCATGTTCTGTGCCGATAACGGACTTTGCATTAATTAATTGAACAGTAATTTGATTTTTGGTGTAGATAATATAAAAAACCACATCCGATTTTTGCTCGATATTGGGACTGATAAAAAATATGGTTTTTTCATTGGTAAAGTTTCCTGGTTGCCAAGAACCACCATAGCCATACCTTTCTGCTACACCATATTTCTCATTTGCTTGATGAAGAAGTTGCAAAACCTAGTGGGCGTAATCGTCGGCAGCATTATCCTGCAAAAATTTTGAAGGCGCGGTTATATTGGATGTTGGCTTAGGCAAAGTTGTTTTGGTTAAGGAATGATGCAGACCTACGCCAAATAAAGAAGAAGCTGCTGCAACCGTACTAATAATAGTCATAACAGAAGCTCGACGCCGTTGGCTTCTAAAATTATTCTGAGTTTTCTTTGGTTGCGCCATCATTTCACGGGAGTCTGCCAATGCCGCAATATATGCATCGACTGCAGCGTCATAACTATTCAAAAAATCGTACATATTTGGTTCAATTCGACTGTCCTGAGCTGGCTCTGTACTTGCACCCAATTGTTTTTGGTCTTGCCACCAAGGTTGAGTTGAATTTCCAGTATGTTGAATTGATTGATTATTTAATGAAGCCATAAATTATTATATATTTTGCTGTTCGTTAACGCAAATACTTGCACAGGTTTAAGCCGCTTTCGCTAAATACACTTCACAGCACGCTTTGGCCAACGCACGGACGCGGCCGATATAGCTGGCGCGTTCAACCACAGAAATCACCCCGCGCGCATCAAGCAAGTTGAAATTATGGCTGGCTTTAATGCATTGGTCGTAAGCGGGTAATGGCAAATCTGCATCTAATAGCTTTTGGCATTCGCTTTCTGCATCTTTGAAATGTTGCAGCAATAGATCGGTCGTCGCATGTTCAAAATTATACGCGGAAAACTGTTTTTCATTTTCCAAAAACACTTCGCCATAAGTCACGCCCGCATTATTGAATTTCAGGTCATAAACATTTTCGACGCCCTGAATGTACATCGCCAGCCGTTCCAAACCATAAGTCAATTCCACGGCCACCGGATTGCAGGTGATGCCGCCGACCTGCTGAAAATAGGTGAATTGCGTCACCTCCATCCCATCACACCACACTTCCCAGCCAAGGCCCCAAGCCCCAAGCGTCGGGCTTTCCCAGTCATCCTCAACAAAGCGGATATCATGCTGCAGCGGGTTAATGCCCAGCATTTTCAAACTGTCCAAATACAGTGCTTGGCTGTTGTTCGGCGATGGTTTGAGGATTACCTGATATTGATAATAATGCTGCAAGCGGTTGGGGTTTTCACCATACCGCCCATCACCTGGCCGGCGCGATGGCTGCACATAAGCCGCTTTCCACGGCTGCGGTCCTAAGGCGCGCAAAGTCGTCGCTGGATGAAACGTGCCTGCGCCCATTTCCATATCATAGGGCTGCAAAATCACACAGCCCTGCGCCGACCAGTAATCATGCAGTTTTAAAATCAGGTCTTGAAACGACAGCATAGTCGCTTTTAGCACGCTTCGCTGCTTTGCCGCAAATTATGGCGCAGGCGGCTTATTCGAAAATTTCACATAGGTTACAGAACCTGCGGTTGATTCAATTTCCTTATTGTGTTTACCAGTTGGCACATTGGTTGATGTGAAGGCCCGCATTTTTACCCCAGCTTGTGCAACATGTTCATATGCCTGTTGCAGGGTTAACAAAATCGGCTTAGGAATATCTTCATTCATCAAAAATCCTTTATTTATAATCAAAACTTACTTTGCAACTATTTCAATTTCAAGGTTAAGCTTGGATTTGTTGACAAAACCCTTTTAGCAACCTTAACTAGCCCAAGAAGCACAGGCCAGCCCATGCAAAGGCCAATCTGTCAGGCATTCGCCGCGCTTCATTTCCCTTTAACACATGTTTGTCCCCTTTAAATGAATCTCGCTGAATTAAAAACCAAATCCGCCCAAGCTTTGATCGAGCTCGTTGAATCCGAAGGCATTGAAATTGAAAACCCGAGCGCACTGCGCCGGCAAGACCTGCTTTTCGCCATTTTAAAAGCCTACGCCGAAGACGGCCAAGCCATTCATGGCGGTGGCACGCTAGAAGTGTTACCCGATGGTTTCGGCTTTTTGCGCAGCAGCCACGAAAATTATTTGCCAGGTCCCGATGATATTTATGTGGCTCAGCCGTATATCCGCAAACACGGCCTGCGGACCGGCGATACACTCAACGGCACCATCCGCGCACCGCGCGATGGCGAACGGTATTTTGCGCTGGAAAATATCGAAGAAGTGAATTTTGAAAAAGATTTGGACAAGCTGCGCCACCGTGTTTCTTTCGATAATTTAACCCCGCTTTATCCGCAGAATAAACTCAATCTCGAACTCGATATCCCCTTTGTCAAACCGGCTTCCGGCCCAAGCGGTAAACACAATCACAGCAGCGCCAATTCCAATAGCCCCGCTTCAAAAAACATGAATAACCGCGTAATCGAATTGGTCGCGCCGATTGGTAAGGGCCAACGCGCATTGATTGTCGCGCCGCCCCGCACCGGTAAAACCGTGTTGATGCAATCTATCGCCCATGCAATTGAGGTGAATCATCCCGAAGCCACGTTGATCGTTTTATTGATTGACGAGCGGCCGGAGGAAGTGACTGATATGGCGCGTTCCGTGAAAGGCGAAGTAATTTCATCCACCTTCGATGAACCGGCGCAACGCCACGTGCAAGTCGCCGAAATGGTGATTGAAAAAGCCAAACGCTTGGTTGAACACAAACGCGATGTGGTTATTTTGTTAGACAGCATCACCCGCCTCGGCCGCGCCTATAACACCGTAGTGCCATCATCCGGTAAAGTCTTAACCGGCGGGGTGGATGCCAATGCCTTGCAACGCCCGAAACGCTTTTTCGGGGCCGCACGGAATATTGAAGAAGGCGGTTCACTGACTATCATCGCCACAGCCTTGGTGGAAACCGGCAGCCGGATGGATGAAGTTATTTTTGAGGAATTCAAAGGGACCGGTAACAGTGAAGTAATCCTTGACCGCAAAGTTTCCGATAAACGCATCTTCCCAGCCATCGATGTTGCCAAATCCGGCACACGGAAAGAAGAGCTGCTGGTCGACCGCGCCACCCTTACCAAAATGTGGGTCCTGCGCCGCATCCTCAACCCGATGAGCACGATCGATGCCATGGAATTCCTGCTCGATAAACTCCGCGAAACGAAATCGAACAACGATTTCTTTCAGAGTATGAATAACTAGGCGGCGCTAGCGCTGCCGTGTCCTAGCGAAAGCTGGGATCTAACTTTCTTCTAAGTTAGCAAATATATAAGCTGCCTGGATCCCAGCTTTTGCTGGAATGACGCTAATTATTTATGCCCACACAGCTCCGCCACCACGCTCCTTTCGGGCTGAATGGGCTGGCCATTCAATAACCATTGATTATTTTCATTGGATAAAATCGCCACCGGCTGCTCCATCTCCGCCTGCCAATTCGCCGGTAGATGCAGACGGCGCGCCAAATCTACTGTTAATACCGCCGGCGGTAAATTTTGCATGCTGATCTGCGGCCCATGACTGGGCAAATCCGCCGGTGCCACAGCACTGCCATTAGCGGCAATTCCCGGTTGATAATTCACATCGGGCGTTGGCTGATGGGCCACAGCTCGGCAGGCACTGCTCTCCACTGTAATTTGGGTCGCCCAAGCAGTTCCGCTAATCAAACCCAGCATTGCTGACATTAAAAAAAACACACGTATTGGGTAAGCCATCAAGCTATTATGCAACGAAACTACATTTAAAAAGCAAGGCCGAATTCAAGCCTAGAATCGAATGGATATATAACGCTGCATAAAATGGTATGCTGCGCTCAAGCAGTTTTTATTAAAAATGGATAAACAACGCTTGTCGTGTTCATTTTAACACGTTATCACCGGCAGAAGATGCGTCGCTCAGCACCCACGCGCCAATCGACCGCCGTGCCCTCCACAGTTGCGGTGCCCATTCGCATGGTTTGGCGTAATGGCATTTTGGTAATGTGCTTTTTAATTGCGGTTGGTTTAATTCTGGCATCCCCTGCCCAACAAAATTCTGGCCAATCTTTACGCATGCAATGGTTTCGCGCGCTTTCGCCTGTTTATACCGTTTTGAATTTACCCCAGCGGTGGAGCGTGGAGCTACAGCAATATTTTCGCAGCCTGGATGGCCTGCGCCAAGAAAATGCCAAATTAAAATCGGAAAATGCCCAATTGCAGGCTTGGCAAACCAGTGCGCTGCGTTGGCAAGCTGAAAATAAAGCCTTTCGCCAGTTGCTGCATGCCCCGCAAGAACCTTCCTTAAATTTTATCACCAGCCGTGTGCTGGTGGATTTGCGCTCACCCTATACCCAAAGTGTTTTAGTTGAAGCGCAACCAGGCACGACGTTACGGATTGGCATGGCCGCCCTGGCCGGTGAAAGTCTCATTGGCCGCGTTGTCGAAACCACGGCCGAAGGCACCATGGCCCGCGTGCTGTTATTAACCGATCCCAGCGCCCGCATTCCGGTTTTGGCCCAACAATCAAGACTGCGCGCCATCCTGGCCGGTGATGTCAACGGGCAATTAAGCCTGGAAAATGCGCCGGTGGACCAGGGTTTTCAAATAGGTGATCATTTGGTGACAGCTGGCGATGATGGCGTTTTCCCCGCCGGTTTACCGG
The DNA here is from genome assembly GCA_965246945.1 of Alphaproteobacteria bacterium. Lineage (GTDB taxonomy): Bacteria > Pseudomonadota > Alphaproteobacteria > UBA11073 > UBA11073 > CBDFFW01. Next base: position 327,604 of record CBDFFW010000001.1, on the reverse strand, counting down.
TTGGCCAAATTCTCAGCCAGCGGGATCGGATTATTAATGTGGCAGCATATGGCGATTTGCGCCGCCTGGAATTTGTCCGTCTGGTTGATTACGGCCAGGGTGCTGTTTTGCGGCAAATCGCCGCCCAAGATGGGCACTTAATCGCCCCATCTCCCAGTACCATTCCGGTAAAAAGCAATCTTGCCCTGAAAATAGATAAGAACCCCACTAAATTCCCTGCCCGCACACAATAATTAATAGTCATTCAGACAGCCGCAAATTATGAATGATTGTGGCCCGTGCGCGCTATCAAGCTTCTCTAACTCCCATGCCGGCCGCCGCCAAAATGTGGCAGCAGGCCTTATTTTTTAGCGTGCCCAGCATTACCTTGTTGATTGCATTAGTCATGGAACAGGCGTTACGCCTGCCAACCCCTTTGGGACTATTGGCGCCGCCTTGGGTGCTACTAACAACTTTCTATTGGCTGGGTCACCGGCCGCAGGCTTTATCAGCGCCATTGCTACTGATTTTTGGTGTTTTATATGATATCTTACGTGCCTGGCCCATTTTAGGCGTTACAGCCTTAACATTATTGGTTTTGCTGCAAATTTTACGGCCTTTGGATCATTGGTTACGCACCCAGACTTTTCGTTGGGTGTGGGGGTTAGCGGTTATCATTGTGCTGGCTGCGCAAATAGTATCACAAATAATGCTGTGGATTTTTGCCGCGCGCATGGTCCAACCTTTTTTATGGTTATGGGCAGTTTGTAGTGCCGCCGGTTTATATCCCTTGCTGAGCTGGTTATTGCAGCAGGTGCAGCGCCACACGGTTTTTAGAAAGCGGACCGCATGAAACCGGTTTTCAATGCCACTCGCCCGCCAACCGAACCGGACCGCCTAACCCAAACCACACGCCGCATGTTTTTGATCGGTGCCGGCCAATTAGCCATCGCCGGTATTTATTTTGGCCGCTTATGGCAATTGCAAGTTGCGCGGCATGATAGCTACGAATTAAAAGCCGAAGAAAACCGCGTTAGTCTGCAACCCTTATTGCCGCATCGCGGCGTGATTTATGACCGGTTTGGCGTGCCGCTGGCGCTTAACCAACCCACCTATCAAATTACGCTAACGCGCGAAAATGCGGAAGATGTACAGGAAAGTTTGCAACGCGTTGCCACCGTTTTAAATTTATCGCCGTCTGAAATTCAGCGCATTCAAGCGGAGATTAAAAAAGTGAAACGCTTTGTCCCCGTGGTGGTGAAAGCCAATATCGCTTGGGAAGAAATGGCCCGCGTATCGGTGCTGACCCCCGAACTTTCTGGGGTGAATACCGAAAGCGTTGACCGGCGGTTATATCCGCTGGGGCCGGCCACCGGTCATATTTTGGGTTACGTTGGCCCGCCCAATGTGGATGAGGTGAAATCACTGGCCGCCAATCAAATTGCCACTTCGCACGGCCTGACCATCGGCAAGGCAGGCATGGAAAAATCATATGATGGACCCTTACGCGGCCAGATTGGCGCCATTGAATTGGAAGTGAATGCGCGCGGCCGTGCGGTGCGGGAGCTATCCCGTCACCCACCAAGTGCTGGTCAAGATTTACGCACCACGCTGGATGCCGAATTGCAGCAATATCTGCAAGAGCGCTTAACCACTGAACGCTCTGCCGCCGCTGTGGTGATGGATGCTTATACCGGTGCGGTTTATGCGCTGGCCTCCCATCCCGCTTTTGATCCCAACCAATTTGTGGATGGGATTGATACCAATAGCTGGCAGCAACTAATGGCCGATGTCGCCAAGCCCATGTTGAACAAATGTTATGGCGGGGCCTATCCGCCAGGTTCAACCTATAAAATGATGACCGCCATGGCGGCCTTGCAAAACGGTGCTTGCGATGCGCATAGCACCGTTTTTTGTCCAGGGTTTCTAACGCTGGGTAACCACCAATTCCATTGCTGGAAAAAAGGTGGGCATGGCACGGTCGATCTGACCAAAGCCATCGCGCAATCCTGCGATGTCTTTTTTTATGAAATGGGCCGCCGCGTGGGCAGCGATAAAATGGCGGAGATGAGCCGGCTATTTGGTTTGGGCCAAACCACTGGCATTGGCCTGCCCAATGAAAAAGCCGGCTTGATCCCTTCCAAACAATGGCTCCGGCAAAATTACCATCGCAGTTGGCAAGGGGGTGACACATTGGTCACCGCCATTGGCCAGGGCAGTGTGCTGACCACCCCTTTACAGCTCGCGATGATGACGGCGCGCTTATGCAATGGCGGTTTGGCAGTTACCCCTTATCTGGTTGGCCAGCCGAAAACCCCACCGCGTTTGCCGGTGGATCCCAACCACTTGGCCGCTGTGATGACCGGTATGGTAGCTGTATGCCAACCCGGCGGCACTGCCTCAGCCGTGCAAATTCCCAATCCCGATATGAAAATGGGGGGCAAAACCGGCACCTCGCAAGTACGGCAAATCACACTCGCGCAACGGGAGAGCGGGTATGATGTGTTTCAATTGCCGTGGGAACAGCGCCACCATGCACTCTTCGTCGGGTTTGCACCCGTGCAAGCACCGCAATATGTGTGCGCCGTGATTATTGAACATGGCGGCGCGGGCGGCGCAGTGGCGGGCCCCATCGGCCGCGATGTTTTATTGCGCACGCAGGAACGTGACCCACGGTCAGCACCCAATCAAACACCGGCCTAACGAAATTAAAATGTTAGGTATTTATATCGTTCAGCACACTCACGAAATAAGTGAGGGCCAAGAAGACACAAAATTGATTGGCGTTTTTGATACCAAAAAAGCTGCCCAGCAAATGATTAATCGTTTGCTTTTACAGCCTGGTTTCAAAGAAACGCCTGAAGGTTTCCATATCGAATTTTATGAAATAAATAAGGGCCATTGGTTGGAAGGTTACGCCACCTATTATTACACTTTGCCAGCAACAGCCTTATCACATGAATTTGCTTTGACCGTTTTTAAAGATACCGGTATTGATCAGGCTGCCTATGAACTCAGTCTGATATACGAAGCAGTAACAGGTATAACAGCTGCTGAAGCCCGCTTAAAGCCGCCGCAATTAACTGCTGAGCAACAGGCGAACTTCACTCAAATTATTGGGCGGCGGATTAAAAACGAGCCGCTACACCGCATTTTCGGCTGGCGCGAATTCTGGGGCCTGCGCTTCCGCTTATCATCCGCCACGCTGGAACCGCGTCCCGATAGCGAAACATTGATTGAAGCCGTCATAAAACATATTCCAGATCGCACCCCACCGCTACGCGTACTCGATCTCGGTACCGGCACCGGCTGTTTATTACTGTCAGTTTTAAATGAATATCGAAATGCGCAAGGTATCGGGATTGATATTAGTCCGCTGGCCGTTAGCACTGCTGCAGCCAATTCCCATTCACTTAAACTAGCTGCCCGTGCGCAATTTCAATTAGGTGATTGGGAGCAAGAAAACTGGGTTACAAAACTATTGCAATCCTTTAGCTGCAGGCTGAGGGACCCCTGCGCATTGCGCACGGATGACAACCAATTCGATCTCATCATTGCCAACCCGCCCTATATCGAAACCACTGCTGCGCTGCCCAGCGATGTCAGCAATCATGACCCTCACATCGCCTTATTTGCAGGCACTGATGGTCTGGCCGCTTACCGCCAAATTATAGCTGGCTTGCCGCAATTATTGGCACCTAATGGTTTCGCCGTCATTGAGTTAGGTGCTGGGCAAACGGCCGCCGTTAGCACTATTGCTGCTACTCATTATCTACAAGTGATCGATATTTACCGTGATCTCGGCGGCCATGAACGTTGCCTCGTTTTGCAGCATTCAATAGATTAACAAGCTTGGAGACTTCTCTACCCGCGCCTGCTGCCAATCCAACTTTGTGGGGACATGATGCGGCTGTGGCGCAGCTTTATGCGTTATGGGAACAAAATCGCTTACCAGCAGGCTTAATTTTTGCCGGCCCTGCCGGTATCGGCAAAGCCACATTGGCTTATCGCCTCATCCGTTTTGCGCTGGCGCATGGCACAACTACACTAAAAGCCGATAGCGGGCTTGATTTATTTGGCGAAGAACCCGCCGCACTGCCAGCACCTGCGACTAATTTAAGCATTGTTGAAACCCATCAAACCTTTCAACAAATCGCCCATGGTCATCACCCTGATTTATTGGTGATCGAACAGCCAGAACCTGGCAAAGATATTGGCGTGGAAGCGGTGCGCGCAATTGCGCCGTTTTTACAGCGCACCAAAATTGGCACCAGCCACCGTTTTGTGCTGATTGATGGCGCGCAACATTTAACCCGCCAAGCGCAAAATGCCTTGCTAAAAATTCTGGAAGAGCCACCGGCCGCTAGCCATTTGCTTTTGGTAACCGAAAGTGCCGGCCAAATGCTGCCGACCATTCGTTCGCGCTGCCAATTATTGCGCCTATCGCCCCCACCGGCTGAACCGGTTTTGTCAGTACTGCAAGCACAATATCCGCATGTGCCGACCGCCACACTGAAATTTCTGTTCGCCGTCTGCAGTGGTGCGCCTGGCCAAACTGCTTGGTTATTGGATAATAAGGTGGTCAGCTTCCTACAAATACTCAGTGACACCGCCTTATTAAAACAGCCGCTAGAGCGCCATCAACTCGCGCAAAAATACGCGCCGCAAACGCAGGACTATCAATTGCTGTTATGGTTATTACCTAACCTGGCCGATTTTTTATTGCGGGAGAAAGCATATAACAAAATTAGCAGTTGGGGAGCACCATGGGATGACCGTATCCAAAATACATCGCTGCCCCAAGCGCTGCCATTGGCCGACAAACTGCGTCAACATTGCCTAGATGCCATCAACCAATATCTTGAACAACGCCAGGCTCTACGTATGGCTCTGCAAATCTTCGCTGCGCTATAATTTAGGTGTTGCTGCCCACCGCCGCTTGAATATTCGTAAAACCATCCGCGCGCAGTCGCCTGGCCAAGGTCTCAACCACATCCTTAATTAATGCAGGCCCTTTGTACACAAAACCCGTATAGCTTTGTAGCAGCGATGCTCCGGATAAAATTCGCTGATAGGCATCTTCACCATTCATAATTCCGCCAACCCCAACCAATGGCATCTGCCCTTTAGTTGCGCGATAAACATTTTTCATCATCGCATTCGCCCGCGCGGTAATCGGTGCGCCTGATAAACCGCCAGCTTCGGCCGCAAATTTAGGCGGCAATCCCTCAGTGCGATATAGCGCTGTATTGTGGACCACTAAGCCATCTAATTTTGTCTCCATAGCGACTGCAATAATGTCGGCCAATTGCTCATCCGTTAAATCTGGTGCGATTTTTACCAACAGTGGTTTGCGAAGATTTTCCATCGCTTGTTGGCAAGTGGTAACGATTTTTCGCAAGTAATCGCCATGCTGCAAATCGCGCAATCCTGGCATATTGGGTGACGATACATTAATCACCAATAAGTTGGCATATGCCACTGCCGCCTTAATACAAGCCATATAATCCGCTAATATTTCATCTGGTTCTACACTCAATTTATTCTTCACCAGATTGATCGCATGAATTGCTGAAAACCCTTTAACATGTGCTGCTTTTACCCGTCCGATACAGGCAGCCAGACCTTCATTTGGAAAACCCATGCGATTGATCAATGCTTCTTGTGCAATCGCTCGCACCATGCGGGGTTTTGGGTTACCTGCCTGCGCCTTTGGTGAAAATGTTCCACTTTCTACCCAGCCAAAACCCAATTTCATGAGCGGATGAATAATCTCGCCGTTTTTATCTAAACCAGCTGCCGTCCCCAAAGGATTAGCAAAATTCAGGCCCCAGACATTTTGCTGCACAATTGGATCATTCTGAAAGTTTGGCCGTGGCACCAAACCTGTTTTTAAAATCTCTATAGCAATGCCATGCGCAGTTTCCGGCGGTAAAGCAAAAAGCAGGCGATGCAGGGACATCTGTTTTGTTTAGCGTTTTACAACCTATTCTGCGATTAAAAAACCCAACAAACTTTGCAAGCGTTGGCGACCGGCGGCAGTGGCACCAATACGTGTGTTATTCTGCCACACCCAGTTTTGCTGCAAGGCCGTTTGCCAGTTTGCCGCATTAACCCAATATTCCCAACAATGGCCAGTCCGATCTTGCAAACGCTGCAATGGCACGCCTTCCGCCAAGCGCAACCCCATCAGCAAAATTTCCTGGGCCACTTCATCTACACTTAATAGTATGAACGGTTTCAAAGCATGTCCTTGCGCTTCTACTTGTTCCAGCCAAATACTGGGCGCACGGTGGGTCAGTGTCGCCTGGGTAACACAATTTAAAGTCACCCGTCCATGCGCCCCAGGACCAATGCCCAAATAATCCTGATAGCGCCAATAGGCCAAATTATGCTGGCTGGCATAACCTGGTTTGGCGTAATTTGAAATTTCATAACTTGCATAACCGGCCGCCGCTGTCATGCCTTGCGTGTATTCATATAATTCGGCGCTGGTTTCATCATCACAGGTTAACTGTACACCGCGCTGCGCTTGGGTATAGAACGGGGTACCAGCTTCAATAGTCAGTTGATAAAGTGATAGATGATCAGGCTGTAAGGCTAAAGCAGCCGTTAATTCCGCCTGCCAATTGGAAACCGTTTGGCCAGCCCGCGCGTAAATCAAATCGAAAGAGACATTAGCAAAAATCTGACGCGCCAGGGCCAACGCACCCAATGCTTCACTAGCGCTATGCTGCCGCCCTAAAAATTTAAGGGCCTCATCATCCAGGCTTTGCACGCCAATCGATACGCGGTTAATACCAGCTTCCTTAAACGCCTGCAGCTTCGCTGCTTCTATCGAAGTGGGATTGGCTTCCAGCGTGATTTCCATATTTGCATTGCAAACCCAATTGGTTTGAATAATTTTCAAAATATGTTGCACCGTTTCAGGTGCCATTAGCGATGGTGTGCCGCCACCAAAAAACACGGATGTGATATGATAATCTGTTGTTTGTGCTGCCCAATGTTCTAACTCACATGCATAAGCCGCCGCCCAGCGCGCATGCGGAATATCAGCCTGCACATGCGAATTGAAATCACAATACGGGCATAAAGCCTTACAAAATGGCCAGTGAATATAAACAGCCAATGGCCGCGTATTACGCAGCCTGCTATCGGCAATCACTTATTTGTACTGAACTTTAACGACTTCGTAAACTTTCGAGCCCCGTGGGGTGATTACTTCCACAGATTGCTTTTTGGTTTTGCCAATCAGCGCACGTGCCACTGGCGAGGTGATTGAAATGCGGCCTTTGCTCACATCCGCTTCTTGTTCGCCGACAATCTGGTAGATCACTTTTTCTTCGGTATCTTCATCAATCAATGTCACTGTCGCACCAAATTTAATGGTGTCACCACTTAGCGTGGCGGGATCAATCACTTCTGCGCGCGAAATTTTATCTTCCAATTCACCAATCCGGCCTTCAATAAAGCTTTGCCGTTCACGCGCGGCATGATATTCAGCGTTTTCTGACAGATCGCCATGCGCACGCGCTTCATCAATCGCTTTGATCACTTCTGGGCGATCAGTCGATTTCAGTTTTTTTAACTCGATTTCCAACGCGGCAAAACCGGCTGGGGTCATGGGCACTTTATCCATTGACTGACTTTCTACTCGAAAGCGTGGTTTATAACTGAATACGGCCGGAAAGGAAAATAAAAAGAATCAATCTTCAGACACCCCTTAAAAATCAACGGTTTTTTAGTTATGTAAATCAACCGCCAGCAACCAGCTAAAGCCGATCATGGATGCCAAAAGCGCTGACCCGCCATAGGAAATAAGCGGCAATGGAATGCCCACAACCGGCAGTAGTCCTAAAATCATGCCGGTATTAATGGCAAAATACAGAAAAGCGTTAATGGAAATACCGAAAGCCAGTAATTGGGTAAATGCCGTCCGCGCTCGGCTGGCTAAATATAAGCCATAAGCAACAATCAGTAGGTAAAGCCCCAAAACCACCAGCGTACCAATTAACCCCCATTCTTCCCCAATCAAGCTGATCACGAAATCAGTTTGAACTTCCGGCAAAAACTGCAGGTGGCTTTGCGTCCCTTGCAAAAAGCCTTTGCCAAATAGCCCGCCAGAACCTAGGGCGATTTTTGCCTGCGTAATATGGTAACCAGCGCCTAACGGATCACGATCCGGATTGATAAAAGTCAATACCCGTCCGCGTTGATAATCATGTAGGCCAAATTGCCAAATAACAGGCAGCGCTGCCAAACCCAAGCCCAACAGCACCGCAAAACGCCACCAGGGCACGCCCGCAGCAAAATACATCGATAAGGTGATCAGCACCAAAATGGTCGCGGTTCCCAAATTGGGCTGTTTTAAAATAAAGGCCACCGGCACAATCATCAGTACCGTCGGCAAAATCAACGCCTGCGGCAATTTCAGGTCAATTAGCGATAACTGGCTTAAATAACGCGCTAAAACCAAAATTAACCCTAATTTCATAAATTCCGACGGTTGGATATTTACGCCGCCTAAGGTCAGCCAGCGCTGCGCCCCCATCCCAATATGCCCAATGATTACCACCAAAATCACGGCGGCCAGCACGCTGCCGTAAATCCAGTATGCGGCACCATACCACCGCTGGGTCGAAATTAAGCCGCCAACCAGTAATGCCACCAAGCCTAAACCCAAGAAAATGGCGTGCTTACCCGCATACGGCCACCAATTACCCTGCCCAGCCGAATACAACGCCGCCACGCCGATGGCACCCACACTCGCCACCAACAGCACAAACACCCAGTTTATTTGGGCAATTTTCAGCGGCAACTGAACAGCAGGTTCAAAACGGGAAGTCATATATCGGTCTATACTGAAAGCAGAATATGATAAAATGCAAATGCTACTGCTGATACGGAATAGCTAACGGCAAATAGGTGGTTTGCGCAGGGTCGTATTGCTTAAGAATATGCGGAATAACGCCATTGGCATATAAAATGCGGATCATACTATCAAAGAAATTTTTTAACTGTAGATCGGATGCTTGCATGGCAACTAGGCTTTGGGAATAACCACTGACTGGCTTACCACCAAATACGGCTACTTGATGGGGATTATGTTGTATAAAAACAGCTGCTACTGCTTGCTGGCTAAAAGCGATATCGGCTTTGCCATTGGCAACCGCCGTTAGCGCTTCAACTGGGCTTGAAACATTTTGCGGCATCGCCAACAGCTTGGCTTGCGGGAAAAAATCATGCGCGATATTGGCGCTGATCTCGCCATCTATTATGGCAATGGTCACGTCAGGATTATTTAATGCGGCCAGTGAATTATCACCGAAGTGATAGCCCTGGCGGGCATAAGCGTAGCTGGTCGAATAATTAATGGGAGTAGAAAACGCCAGCTGCAATGCCTGCATAGGCTTTTCATATAAAGTTGCACAAATCGCATCGTAACGATTGGTTCTAAGCCCTTCTAGCATCGTGCCCGTTGAAACTTCCTCCGCCCAAATGATTTTAAGGCCCGTTGCCTGGCCAATCGCCGCCATAATATTATGGCCAATGCCGGAGAAGCGGCCCGTTGCCGGATCGATAATCATTTCCGGTGCATAGGAAATATAACCGCAGCGCAAAGTATTGGTTCGCACCATCCGTTCAAATGTATTTTCTACACGGCTAGTATCGGTAGGCTTTGAAGAATGGCTAGCCAAAACACCAATCAAACCAATTACCGCCAGCCCATATAAAATGTAATTTAATTTCAAATTTCTCATTGCCTATTGTGAAATTTTGCTAACAACTAACACAATATAAAGCTTTATTAAACAGCTTAATTTACGTTTTAAATGTATCTTTCTATCATTTGATCAGTTTAAAATATACTTTGATGATTACCATTAAACAGATCAAAGCCGCCCGTGCGTTACTTGAATGGAAACAAGAGGATTTGGCACGAATTAGCGGCATTTCTTTGGCTGCAATTAATAAACTGGAACGCAATCTGGTTTCGCCGCGTCAGCACACGCTGCAGACATTACAGCAAAGTTTTGCACAGGCAGGGGTCGAATTTATTGATGGTCCTGGCGTGCGGCTCACCCACGACATTTTTCAATTGCAAATATGGGATGGTAAAACTGCGCTGGCAAATCTCCTAGACGATATTTTTAATACTTTAAAAGATGCACCTTTACCCCGCGAAACCATGCTCAGTGGTTTAGATGAAAGCCGCTGGGATGAATACCGCAACTTGGTTAGCCAGCATCAAACCCGCTTGGTTAAGCATGATTTTTATCAGCGTATTTTAATTTGTGACGGCGACCGTTATCTATTGCCGCATTTGAATGCCGCCAAAAATTATCGCTGGATTGCTAAAACCCTGTTTGCGCAATTGCCCTATTTTATCTACGCCGATAAATATGCGATGGTTTTATGGGGACCACCCATCCGTGTGGTGGTTATTCGCAGCCGGATTGTGAGCGAAACCTTTCGGCGGCAATTTGAAACCAATTGGCAGAATGGTAAAATTCCCCAATTATAATTGAAAGTTGGACTGGTGCTGCTGGGGAGAATCGGACTCCCGACCCCGTCATTACCAATGACGTGCTCTACCACTGAGCTACAGCAGCGCTTATCAAACTTTAACTCTTTGCCCCTGCTTAGTGGTAGAATTATTTTCTACCGCCTGCGGCGGATGGCACTGAGCTACAGCAGCAGCAATAACGTGCTTACCGGCTTCAAAGCTAGCCCGCAAGGTTTTCGATGATTAGGGTGTCGAAAATCGACTGTTGGAGCTAGCAGCCGCCCGATTACTGCGCGCCAAATCAAAATAATTATCCGCTTGTAAACCACCAATTTTAAAATGGCGGCCGATATTATTGGCTGCCGCGCGGGGCTGCATATTTAAAGTCGGCAGGTTTAGCGGAGCTGACCGTAATTCCGGCCTAAATGCCACACTATTGGGACGGAAATCATTGTTTTGACTGTTCACAGTTAAACGAACCGATGGCCCAATAGTTAGTGCGGGATTGCCGCTGGCAATCAAAATTACCCGCGCACCCGCCGCCATTGAGGTATTATTACCGAGCCGGACCTGCAATGGTGAATAAACAAAACTGAGTGCAATACCTGGCGAGAATTTGGTGCCAAAAATGCGTTGCCCGAAAGTGCGCTTGGCGGCGCGCAGGCGCCGGTCATCTTTAGGTTTGTCTCCAGTCAACGGCACCTTTTCCGGTTCATAACCGTTAATTAAACCACTATTAAGGGAGAAGCCCGCGCCTGTTTGCCGGCTATACAATAAACCTCGTGTTTGTGCACCAATACTATTGTGCTATGCACAATATAGGTATAGCCACTACCACTGTTTTCTAAGCGGAAACATAAACTGTGATTATCGCTTTCGACATAATATTTGCGGCCGTCCTCAGTCGTGCGATGAAAGGCATGCACCCAACCGCGCATTTGAAAATATTCTAGTGTTGTTGACTGTTTGAAATCTAAAGTTTGCGCTTGCACCGGTTTGGCGATTAAGCCAGTTAAAGCCGCTAATACGGCACTTGATAAAGCCATAGCAGCACGGCGGATAGGTAATTTCATAAACAACTCCTTGACTATGCTGCCGAAACTAATAGGCACCAGACATTAAGTCAAATAGTTGCTAGCAGTAGTTAAGGACGCAGGAAAATATGTACTTCCGGTGCGGTTAAGCCATCTTGGGTGGCGGTGCTCATTTGCATACGGTCAGATGGAATACCCATTTGGGCCAGTGTGCGCACCACGCCTTCGGCATTGCGGCGCGCGGCATTGCTATCGGCAGCGGCTTGTGCGCTGCTATCGGCCGCGCTCACGCCAACTACTTCAAACGAGCCATAAGGATTGCGCTGCAGCGCTTGTTGCATGGCTTGGTATAACGGTTGACCATAATCAATATCCGGCTGATCAAATTTAATTACAATAAACGGTTTAGTGCTGTTAACGACCGCCACTGTATTAGCGGGTGCGGCAATGGCTGACTGATCTGCTTCCGGCATGACAACTGGCACCGGCAAATCTGGCACCGGCGCTGTTCTGGTTGCCATGGCCCGCGTTTCTGGTTGGGCCTGGGTTTGCCCCAATGGCTGCACTGTATCGGTTGTTGGTGCTGGCAGCGGCGGCGCAACTGGCATTGGCGGTGCAGGTGGCGCCACATCCTGCAATCTTCTTACAGTTGCACTGTTTACTCGCGCCGCTGTGGTTTTCAACTCTTTGGCTTTAACTGATTTTACCGGTTTAGTCACTGCTGCCCGGGTTTCAGATAATTTACTGCTGCGCACTCTGCCCGCTGGTGCCGGTTGCATAGCCAATAAATTCGGATCGGTCGCTGCCATTGGCAGCATGCTTGGCGCGGTGGGCCGCGCCGCCATATTGCCCAAAGATGCGCCATATAACTCGCCCGCATTAATCGCCACCGCTAATGCTTGGAGATTACGCCGTTCGGTGGTTAGGTAATTGCTCTGCCGTTCCACATCGCGCGTTAAATCATTCACCGCGCGGCCGATTTGCGAAACCACTTGGTTCACTTCATCTTCCAGCAGGCCCAAATTAACATGATCTTCTTCCACTGCGCCGGATAAGCTGTAAGTTGCACGGGTTGAATCCAGAATAAAATTCGCCAGTGATGCTTGCGAAGCAACTTCGGTCGATAAACCGTTCATATCGGCAATATGTTGGCCCAACCCTTCTAAATCACGGCTGGCCTGCTGCCATTGCGCAACTAGGCGCGGATTGCCTGGGGTAGTGCCCGCCTGTAAACGCGCCTGAATACTGGCCATGCTGGTGAAATATTTTTCGCCCGCTGCCTGCTGCGCGGTTTTAATCATGCGCAAACGTTCGCCCGAATTGGCCACATTCGCTTTCAAGGTATTTAAATTGGCCCGCAAATTTTCAATCTGGCGCCCAACCACCGTTTGATTGGTAGCGGACATATCCATGACCGGCGCGGTCGCAGGTATTGGCGTTGCAATCGGCACAGCCGCCATTGGGACAACTGTGGTCGCGGTAGTGCTGGTTTCTGTGGTAGTTACCGTGGCAGCAGGGGCAATAGCCGGCGGATTGTCATCATCCATGGTAAGCGTGCTGCACGCCGCCAGGGCAAGCAATACTGGCAACGCCACTAAAGGTAGCAAACGCATTAAGATAACATTGAACTGAGACATGATGATTCCTGGCATGTTACGTGCACACTAGGGAACCCGCAACCTGCGCACAAGCCTCTGGCACGTTTTTTCGCATTTTCTTAGCCGCTGTGTAATTTATCCGACAATCGCCCGATTGATTAGTTAAAATTGCGTGTTGCAAAAACTTGCGTTTTGTTTTCGGGCAGGATAGCTTGCCCTTCCGGTAACGGCATAGCAGCTTTTGCTTGTCGCGACTGTAAAAAGATTGAGCATAATGCTTGGTTTTGGGTTATCCCATATTTGTTTGACTGGGTTAGCCTATATATATGCAAGTGGTCGTAATTGGCTTTATTTGCAGTTTGCGCGCCCGTAGCTCAATGGATAGAGCATCTGACTACGGATCAGAAGGTTAGGAGTTCGAGTCTCTTCGGGCGCGCCATGTTTGATAACGGTTTCAGCTACATCATCATTTTGCCAAAAAACTTTGATTTAGGGTAGGGTTAGAATTGGTGAGTATAACAGGGGCTATAACAAAGTTTTTAGATTTTCTGGGAAGCTATCTTGGTGGCTGAGGAGGGATTTGAACCCCCGACCAAGGGATTATGATTCCCCTGCTCTACCGCTGAGCTACTCAGCCACATGTATGAACAATAATCAGAATTAAGCATCATAAAGCAAATAATTTTTAACCATTCAGCAGTAATTGGCGATTATGCCAAAATCGTGAGCAAAACTTTCCCCTTCAAAAATTTTACGAGCTGGTTTGGCTAAATTCCATCAACCCATTATTTTAAAGAATTGGCATTTTGGAGTTCGAGTCTCTCAAGCGCCATATTTTGAAGGGTAAAAAGCAGCTTTGTTATGATTGTTTAATGTTTACTTCATTACATTATTTGAAAGTCCAACTTACTATTTATTTTTTAAATAATGGCGCGGCATTGAATTTAAATCCACTTAAGTTATTTCAACTTAATGGCCAAATTAAAACCTGCTGATCTATCCCGCCGCCAGTTCTTGGCAACTGCTGGCATTGCCACAGCAGGGGTTGTTCTGAGCAGCGCTGCCTTGGGTGCAGATTGGTTGAAACCAAGCGCAGCAGATAGCGGCTCAGTTAAAAGTGGCCAGGTTGCTTTTCCAGAATTGAAAAGCAAGTTTGAAAAACCAAGCGGCCCAACGCCCAGCCCATTACCGCCGCATGAACGGATTGGGTTTGCGGTGGTGGCCCTTGGCCGACTATCGCTCAACCAGATTCTACCTGCTTTTGCTGCTTGTAAATTTGCTAAATTAACCGCGCTGGTTTCTGGCACGCCGGATAAGGCGAAAGTCGTCGCCTCGCAATATGGCATTCCCGAAGCTGGTATTTATGATTATCAAAATTTTGATAAGATTAAAGACAATCCGGATGTGCAGGCCGTTTACATTGTCTTGCCCAATACCATGCACCGCGAATTTGTCGAACGCGCAGCAGCGGCTGGTAAACATGTCTTATGCGAAAAGCCCATGGCCACCAATGTGGCAGATGCCCGCGCCATGATCAGCGCGTGTGAAGCCGCCCAAGTCAAACTAATGATCGCTTATCGCTGTCAGTATGAGCCTTATAATTTGGAAGTGATGAAACGCATTCGCAGTGGTGAATTAGGACAATTGCGTTTAATTGAAGCTGTTAATACACAAAGTGAAGGTGAAGCCAACCAATGGCGCTTAAAGCGTGCCATGTCAGGCGGTGGCGCTTTACCGGATATTGGTATATACTGCTTAAATGCCGCCCGTTATCTAACCGGCGAAGAACCAGACCAAGTTTTTGCGTATATGTCACCACCTTCAAGCGATCCGCGATTTAAAGAAGTAGAAGAACGCATGGCTTTTATGCTGCGTTTTCCTTCCGGCGTGCTGGCTACCTGCACAACCAGTTATGATGCGCATGATTGCAAGGATTATAAAATCCAATTGGAAAAAGGCGTCATTGCCTTAAATGGCGCTTTTGAATACCAAGGCAAACAACTTCTCATTACTCACCGCGCCGATAAAACCACCAGTGTGGATGAAATACAAATTGGTGAAAAAGATCAGTTTGCACTGGAAATGGATCATTTCGCCGAATGTATCAAACAAGACCGTGTGCCGCGCACGCCAGGCGAAGAAGGTTTGCAAGACCAAATTATTATGGAAGCACTCTACAAATCCACTGCCAGCGGCCAACCTGTTTCGCTGGCGACACCCAAAAAGCGTGACGCTTTCCGCGGGCTGCCTCTAAAAGAAAAGACTTAATATTCAATTGAATTCGATTTTGAACGCGCTGCTAACTTATATATTATTTATTATGTGCCCTCACCCCGCGCACAGATAAATTATTGGTGATTACGTAGATTTCAAGCATGCAGCTTTGATTATAAAGGTTGCATTTCAACCACTTTGAGAAATTATTTTTATGAAATCCGCAGAATACCCAATGGCATATTTAAACGCGACACTACCCGCTTTGCGTACGGGCAATTATGCCTTATTTTTGGATTTGGATGGCACGCTGGCAGAAATTGCAACCACGCCGCAAGCAGCCTTTATCCCAACAAAAATCATAGAAGCTGTAAAAAAATTACATCATCTAACCGATCAAGCGTTGGCAATTATTAGTGGCCGAACCTTGGCGGATATCGATAATCTATGCGGTGGCTTGCGTTTGACGGCAGCTGGCCAGCATGGTTTGGAACTGCGCTACCCCGATGGCCATTTAATGCAAGTGGAAGGTGAGCATATTCTGCAACTGGTTAAAGCTGGGGCCATAACGCTGCAGCAGCAGTATCCTAGTTTGCTATTGGAATTTAAAAGCATGGGGCTGGCAGTGCATTACCGGCAAGCACCTGAACTGGCTGATATGGTGCAGCAGCATTTGCAAAAAATTGTTGCTGTTAATCTTGAACTGCAATTGCAGCAAGGAAAAATGGTAAGTGAAGTTCGCTTAACCGGCGCCAATAAAGGTACAGCCATTGCCGAGCTAATGTCCGAAAAGCCGTTTATCGGTAAAACACCTATTTTTATTGGCGACGATGTAACCGATGAAGATGGTTTTACGGCGGTTAATCAGCTTGGCGGCATCAGCGTTAAAATCGGCCCAGGTGATACCGGTGCCCAATGTCACTTACAAAATGTAGCCCAATTGCATGGCTGGTTATATGCCCAAGCGGAGATAGACCATGTCTAGACTCATTGTCGTTTCAAATCGGGTCGCGACACCTGGCAAAAATGAAGCAGGCGGGTTAGCCGTTGCCCTACAAGAAGCATTACAGCAACGCGGCGGTATTTGGTGTGGCTGGAGCGGGAAAACGGCAGCCATTCCCAAAACTCACAAGCAAACCGTTGGCAATGTTGATTATCTAACGATGGATATTCAAAAATCGACGTTTGACGGTTTTTATGCCGGTTATTGCAATTCATTGCTGTGGCCCATGTTTCATTATCAAACAGGACTAATGCGGCATGATGATGGCATGTTTGCCGCTTATAAAACTGTTAACCAGCAATTTGCCGAAGCAATCGCCGAGGTGCACAAACCTGGCGATACCATTTGGGTGCATGACTATCATTTACTTTTGCTGGGTCAAGCACTGCGCAATTACGGCGTTGAAGCGCGCACCGGTTTTTTTCTGCACATTCCATTTCCGGTTTGGGAAATATTTTCAACGCTACCCGAGCATGTTGAAATTTTAAAAAGTTTATGTGCTTACGATTTAATTGGCTTCCAAACCACAAGTGACATGCAGGCATTTTTGCGTTGTTTGTCGGAAGTGGTCGATATCAGTAAAACGTTGTTAGCAGGTAGTGAAAATTACGAAGTGGTTGCTATGGGCCGCAAATTTCAAGTCGGCTGTTTCCCAATCAGTATCGATACCAAAGCCATGGAAAAAGATGCAGCCGCTGCCGTAAATACTGCTGCTACCAAAAAATTACGAACTAATCTTGGCCAGCAGAAATTGATTATTGGCGTTGACCGCTTGGATTACTCAAAAGGTTTACCCCAACGCATTCGTGCTTTTCAGCATTTTTTGCAAACCAATCCAGCCCAGCGCGGTCAAGTATCATATATTCAAATAACGCCGCCATCACGCGGCGAAGTAGAAGAATACCGCGATATCCGTAATGAGGTTGAAACGCTTATTGGCAACATCAATGGAATGAATTCGGATATGCTATGGCAGCCGGTTCGTTATTTGAACACTAGTTTTTCGCGCAAAGAGTTAGCCGGTTTTTACCGCAGCGCCGCGGTTGGTTTGGTGACCCCGTTGCGGGATGGTATGAATTTGGTCGCCAAAGAATATGTCGCCAGCCAAAATCCCGAAGATCCAGGCGTACTAATCTTATCGCAATTTGCCGGTGCTGCCAAAGAGTTCACGGCTGCGCTAATCGTTAATCCTTACCATATTGAAGATACTGCTGCTCAAATTCAACGGGCATTGACCATGCCTTTGGCTGAACGCAAAGAACGGCATGCGGATATGATATATGTTTTGCAATGTAATGATATTGCCCATTGGACCCGCAGTTATTTGCAAGCCCTGCAGAATGGGCCCAGCCATATTGTCATTTTCCAATCTAAAACAGTGTTGCAAAGTGTCAACGAGCCTTGCGCCATCCGTTAATTTACATCAATTTTACGCATTGGTGAGTGGCCGCGCATATTCCCCTTAGTTCAAACACTATAGTTATAGACTTTCACGCAATTTTTAAAAATCAATCACTTCCATGCCAACTAAAACCAGTCCCGCTAGTAAGCAAGCCACTTATCACTTTGATCAGGTGGTAATCGAAAACATTTATCCGGTGATTGATGATGGCCGTTTTGCCGCCAAACGGGTCGTCGGCGAAAGCTTTGAAGTATGGGCGGATATTTTTACGACCGGTTATACGTTGCTTAAAGCAGCATTATGCGTGACGGCAAATGGTCAGCCGGTGGCCGAACATCCCATGGCACTGCAAGGCAATGACCGCTGGTCGGGCCAAGCACCGTTGGCAGTTGTTGGCCAAGCGGAATATTGTATCAAAGCATGGCCGGATTTGTTTGGCAGTTGGCTGCGCGACGCACAGAAGAAATTCGCCGTGGGTGAAGATATCACGCTGGATATTTTAGAAGGCAAAGCGCTGTTTGTGCTGTTATTTGGCAACAAACCAACTGGTGAAAAAAAGGAGGCTTATACGCAAATTCAAACGATTTTAGAATTACCAGACCAAGGTGAATTAATAGAAGTATTGGCGACTACAGAAATTGCCGATTGGGTTCATAAACATGGCGCACGCCCACATTTGTTAACCAGCAAAACCTATCCGTTATGGGTAGATCGCAAAATAGCGGAATTCGGCGCGTGGTACGAAATGTTTGCGCGCAGCCAAGGCACTGTTGAGGGGCAAAGCGCCACCTTTGATGATTGCATTGCGCGGTTACCGGAAATTAAAGCCATGGGTTTTGATGTGGTTTACTTGCCGCCCATCCACCCGATTGGCCTACCATTTCGCAAAGGTAAGAATAATTCACTAAATGCAGGCCCCGATGAACCTGGCAGCCCTTACGCGATTTGCGATCATAAAGCCGTGCATCCTGAACTGGGCACATTGGCTGATTTCCGCCGCTTTGCTGCAGCAGCCAATGATATGGGCATGGATGTGGCTTTGGATTTTGCGGTGCAATGCGCGCCAGATCATCCGTATATTAAAGCGCATCCCGAATGGTTTATTTTCCGGCCAGATGGTTCGATTAAATACGCCGAAAATCCGCCGAAAAAATATCAAGATATTGTGAATTTCGATTTCTCGTCGGCCGATGCCGGTAGTTTATGGGAGGAATTGCGCAGCATTGTGCTGCATTGGATTGAACAAGGCGTGACCATCTTTCGGGTCGACAACCCGCACACCAAACCGTTCGGATTTTGGGAATGGCTAATTAAATCTGTGCATGCCACACGGCCGGATATTATTTTCTTATCCGAAGCATTCACACGGCCGAAAGTGATGGCAGAATTAGCCAAGCTGGGCTTTAGCCAGAGCTATTCTTACTTCACCTGGCGCAACACCAAGCCGGAGTTAACGCAGTATTTAACAGAATTAACTGCCGATTGGTCGAAAGAATTTTTCCGGCCGAATTTTTTTGTCACCACGCCGGACATTTTTCCGTATTACCTGCACACTAGCGGCCGCCCCGGTTACCTGATCCGCGCCGTGCTGGCGGCCACGCTTGGCACCACTTACGGCATTTATAATGGATATGAGCTGTGTGAAGGCGAGCCATTTAATGGCAAAGAAGAATATCCGAATTCCGAAAAATATGAATACAAAGTGTGGGACTGGAACAAGCCCGGCCATATCAAAGATTTTATTACTAAACTAAACACCATCCGCCAGGAAAATCTGGCGCTGCAGGAATTTAAAAATCTGAAATTTTATACATCCCATAACGACAACATTATTTTTTATGGCAAGATGACCGCCGATAAGCGCAATGCGGTTTTTGTAGCCGTTAATCTCGACCCACATAACACCCAAGCCGCGCATATCGAAATGCCGTTGTGGGAATTGGGTATTCCTGAAAACCAGCCCTATAAGCTTGACGATTTATTGCTCGGCCATAGTTGGACCTGGGCCGGTGTACGCCAGCATTTAAATCTTGATCCCAATATTAACCCTGTCGCCATTTTTAGAATTAGCCAAAACCAATGACCGCTGAACCCGCTCCCGTTAAAGACCCATTATGGTATAAGGACGCGATAATTTATCAGCTGCATATCAAAGCATTTTTTGACTCCAGCAATGATGGGATTGGCGATTTTGCCGGGCTGATTGAAAAGCTGGATTACGTAAAAGCGCTGGGCGTTAACACCATTTGGTTGCTGCCTTTTTATCCATCTCCCCTACGCGATGATGGATATGATATTGCAGATTACACCGATGTGAATCCAACATATGGTACATTGGATGATTTCAAAAGGTTTGTACATGAAGCCCATGCGCGCGATTTGCGGGTGATTACCGAACTGGTGATCAACCACACTTCCGATCAGCACCCATGGTTTCAAGCCGCGCGCAATGCGCCTATCGGTTCACCCGAACGTGATTTTTATGTGTGGAGCGATGACGATACTAAATTTGCGGGCACGCGAATTATTTTTACCGATACCGAAAAATCGAATTGGACCTGGGACCCAGTGGCCAAACAATATTTCTGGCACCGCTTTTTTTCGCACCAGCCGGATTTGAATTTTGATAATCCTGCTGTTTTGGAAAAGGTGATTGAGGCCATGTATTTCTGGCTGGATATGGGCGTGGATGGCCTGCGGCTGGATGCCATTCCCTATCTAGTGGAACGCGAAGGCACCAGCAACGAAAACATCCCCGAAACACACGCAATCATTAAAAAGGTTCGGGCCGCGCT
Source organism: Alphaproteobacteria bacterium (assembly GCA_965246945.1). Classification (GTDB taxonomy): domain Bacteria; phylum Pseudomonadota; class Alphaproteobacteria; order UBA11073; family UBA11073; genus CBDFFW01. The sequence goes on along the minus strand of CBDFFW010000001.1, from coordinate 307,072 downwards.
GGATGCGCGTTATCCAGACCGGTTATTATTGGCCGAAGCCAATATGTGGCCGGAAGATGTGAAAGAATATTTCGGCGATGGCGATGAATGTCAGATGGCGTTTCATTTTCCCGTGATGCCGCGCATGTATATGGCCGTGGCGCAGGAAGACCGCCACCCCATTACTGATATTATGCGGCAAACGCCGGAAATTCCAGAAAACTGTCAATGGGCGATGTTCCTGCGTAACCATGACGAGCTGACGCTAGAAATGGTGACCGATCGCGAACGCGATTATATGTGGAATTTTTATTCAGCCGATAAGCGCGCTCGCATCAATGTCGGCATCCGCCGTCGCCTTGCCCCGCTGATGGATAATGATCGGCGGAAAATTGAATTGCTCAACAGCCTGCTGATGTCCATGCCCGGCACGCCAATTATGTATTACGGCGATGAAATTGGCATGGGTGATAATATTTATCTGGGCGACCGTGATGGTGTTCGCACACCGATGCAATGGTCACCCGATCGTAATGGTGGTTTTAGCAAGGCTGAACCACAACGTTTGTATTTACCTGCGATTATGGACCCGGTTTATGGTTTTCAATCTGTGAATGTGGAAGCGCAAACACATATTAAAAATTCGCTGTATAACTGGACCAAGAATTTAATTGCGGCGCGGAAACGGGTAAATTTTGGACGCAGCAAATTGAAATTTTTGTATCCAGCCAACCGCAAAATTCTGGCTTATTTGCAGCAATATGAAGATCAAACTGTGCTATGCGTGGCCAATCTTGCGGGCGCCCCGCAGGCCGTCGAATTAAATTTACCGGAATTCGCTGGCAGCCTGCCAACCGAAATGTTGAGCGGCAATGTGTTTCCAGCAATCGGCACGCCGCCTTATATGCTGACGCTGGCGCCTTATGGATTTTTCTGGTTTCTGTTAGATACCGCCCAACAAAATAATGCAGTGCCAACCACATTGCCGGAATGGCGCACACTGGTTATTCCGCAAGGCTGGGACAGTTTGCGGAGCGGCTTTGCCCATTTAAAACTACAACGCGATATTCTGCCAGGCTTTTTGATGACGCGCCGGTGGTATAAAGCCAAAGATGCCGGCCTGCCAACTGTGCGTATTTTGCATAATTTTACGCTCGGCCAGCAGCATTTATTGTTAATTGAAGCGACTGCCGCCAATCAAGCGCCCAAAAATTATGTGCTGCTATGCGGGATTGCCTGGGAAACAATGGAGCATGATCCATCCACCCTGCATCATAAAACCCTGCTGGCCCGCGTACGCAAAGGGCCGCGTATGGGTGTGTTGTATGAGGCGTTTCAAGATGCCGTAGCATTGAGTGAAGCGCTTGATGTATTGCTTGCCAAAAAGCCAATTCAAGATGGCGCAGCAACCTTAAATATGGTTGATAGCCTGCCGCTAGATGTCGAAAAAATTGAAGTGCAGCCGATGGATGTGGAGCAAAGCAATAGCTCGGCTCTCGTCAACAAACAATATATGTTCAAACTGGTGCGGCAGCCCAGCGCAGGCATTAATTTGGAAGAGGAAATTACCGACTTCCTAACCAATACTGCCGGGTTCGCCAATACACCGAAATTACTGGGCGCCGCGCATGTTAAAATGGGTGATGAGCAATTAACCATCGGCTTGTTGCAAGCAGCAGTGGTTAATCAAGGTGATGGCTGGACGGTAACGACCGAATATTTAAAACGGTTATTGAATGAACCCGCCGAACAGCAAAAAGATTTTGGCTATTATTTAAAACTGGCCAAAAAACTGGGTCAACGCACCGCTGAAATGCATAATGCCTTGGGCAGTAATAACAGCCTACCAGATTTTGCGCCGGAATCTTTTGGGCCAGCCGACCGCCAAGGGTTGATAATGGCGGCTGAAACCCTTGCCCATGCAGCGCGTGGTTATTTATTGGCCACCTTGCCTAATCTTTCACTCGCTGTTAAAGCCGAAGTTGAAGCATTGTTGGCCGATTGGCAGCAAGTAACGGATAGCATTCAAACACTGTTACCCGAAACCATTAAAACCCCGCGCATTCGTGTGCATGGCGATTACCATTTGGGCCAGGTGCTGGTGCACCAAAATGATTTCGTGATTATTGATTTTGAAGGCGAACCGGCGCGCAGTATGGCCGAACGCCGGCAAAAAAACCTGCCGTATAAAGATGTTGCTGGCATGCTGCGGTCTTTTGATTATGCCGCCAATGCCACGCTGCTGGCCGAACATACACACAATGTTGAAGTAAGCGACTTGTTCCACCAATGGAGCACGCAAACGGCGGCTGTATTTTTGAAAACCTATTTGCAAACCGCCGTCTTAGAAGATAGTGCAGCAACCACCCACAATTTGATCCGGTTCTATCAATTAGAGAAAGCACTTTATGAGATTTGCTATGAAGCACAGCAACGCCCTGATTGGCTTTTTATCCCTATCCGTGGCCTGCTTGCTGTTCTGCGAATGGAAAGCTAAACGGATGTCGCCGCTTAAAAAAATTATCAATGCATTGAAAGAAGGGTTTAACGGCACAACGGAAACACAGCCAAATGCAGATTCGCCGATTATCGCTTTGCCCGATGAAACATATGAACATCTGCATCCCACAGAACTGGGCAATGATTTAGCCGCGCGCGCTAACGATTACATGGAAAGCGCGCTTGTGCCGCGCGAACCGCCACCCGAATTGCATTTAGATGCGGCGGAAATTGCCGAAGTGGCAGTACATATTCATGCAGCTAATGGTGATGAGCCCACTGTGGTCCTGAACGCCAAGCAGCCACCGCACCATGAAATTGTTGAGCCCAATCGTCATCCTCGACCGCAGGTCGGGGATCCAAAAATCGCTAATATTAGTAATCAGTTTGGATCCCCAGCCCTGCAGGCTGAGGATGACAACAAGATAACTGGCTTTAGCGATTTTGATAATTATCTATTTCGTGAAGGCACGCATCTGGATGCCTACGAAAAACTGGGTGCACATTTGGTTGCACACAACGGGCAACAGGGTGTGCATTTTGCCGTTTGGGCGCCGAATGCTAGTCGCGTTTCAGTGGTTGGTGATTTCAACCAGTGGGATGGTAATGCCAATGTGATGCAGGGTAGCAGTGCAGGCGTGTGGCAGTTATTTGTGCCGAGCTTGCGAGAAGGCATTTTATATAAATACGAATTGCACGATCAACACAGTAATATGCTGCCGCTAAAAGCCGACCCTTACGGATTTAGCGCGGAACTGCGCCCGGCAACCGCCTCGCGCGTGGCACAATTACCAAATGTTACCAACCGCACAACTATCAAACAATCGGTCCATGACCCCATTAGTATTTACGAAGTGCATTTGGGTTCGTGGCAGCGCGGCGAAGGCAATCGCTGGTTAACCTATAGTGAAATTGCCGAACGTTTAATTCCCTATGCCATGGAAATGGGTTTCACGCATTTGGAGTTTATGCCAGTTTCAGAACACCCGTTTGATGGTTCCTGGGGTTATCAACCCATTGGGTTATTTGCACCGAGCAGCCGGTTCGGTACGCCGGAAGAATTTGCAGCATTGGTGGAATGTGCACATGAAGCTGGGCTTGGCGTATTGCTGGATTGGGTGCCGGGGCATTTCCCGAATGACGCGCATGGCCTCGGCTTTTTCGATGGCACCCATTTATATGAACATGCCGATCCACGCGAAGGATTTCATAAAGACTGGAATACGCTAATTTATAATTATGGCCGCACGGAAGTGGCTAATTTTCTAATTACCAATGCGCTATTCTGGTTCGATAAATATGGTGTGGATGGCATGCGCGTCGATGCGGTCGCCTCCATGCTATACCGGGATTACAGCCGCAATCAGGGCGAATGGGTTCCCAACCAATATGGCGGCCGCGAAAATTTGGAAGCGGTTTCATTATTGAAACGATTTAACGAAGCGGTTTATGCGCGTTTCCCGAATGCGGTAACGCTTGCGGAAGAAAGTACTTCATGGCCGGGCGTTTCTAAACCCACTTACGATGGCGGTTTGGGGTTCGGCTTTAAATGGAATATGGGCTGGATGCATGACACGTTGGTGTATATGGCCAAAGACCCAGTTTACCGGAAATACGAACACCATGAAATCACGCGCAGCATGCTGTATTCATTCAGCGAAAATTTTATTCTGCCGCTGAGCCATGATGAAGTGGTGCATGGCAAAGGTTCATTATTCGAACAGATGCCGGGTGATGACTGGCAGAAATTTGCGAATTTACGCGCTTATTACGGTTTTATGTTCGGCCATCCCGGTAAAAAATTACTATTCATGGGCTGTGAATTTGCCCAGCGGCAGCAATGGAACCATGAATATAGTCTGGACTGGCATTTGCTGAATGAAGCGCCGCATCAGGGTGTGAAGGAATTGGTTAAAGACCTTAACCACTTATACTGCAATACCCCGGCACTGCACAAATATGATTGCGAGCCGCGCGGTTTTGAGTGGCTGGATAGCGATAACGCCGAGGCCAGTACCGTGGCCTTTATGCGCCGCGGTGAAAATGACAGTGAGATTGCCATTGTGGTCTCCAACTTCACACCAGTGGTGCGCCAAAATTACCGCATTGGTGTGCCAATCCCCGGTTTTTATCGGGAAGCACTGAACAGTGACGCTGCACTATATGGCGGCAGCAATATGGGCAATCAAGGTGGCATCCATAGCGAAGATGTGCAGCATTATGACCGTCCTTATTCTATCAACATCACCGTGCCACCTTTGGCCACGATTATCTTTACCCTTGAAAGCAACCAATGACCTATACCGTAACGAGTGGCGAAATTTACCCTATGGGTGCCACGCCCGATGAAAATGGGTGTAACTTCACGCTTTTTTCCGCCAATGCCACTAAGGTTGAATTGTGTTTATTTGACGATCAGGGCGAACAGGAAATCGAACGCATCGAATTACCAGAATTCACCGACGAAGTGTGGCATGGTTATGTTGAAGGCATTAAGCCCGGCCAATTATATGGTTATCGTGTTTACGGGCCGTATGAACCAGAAAATGGCCACCGGTTTAATCACAATAAGCTGCTGTTAGACCCTTACGCCAAATCGCTGCACGGCGAATTGCAATGGGATGATAGTTTATTTGGGTACGGCATTGGCAATGAACATGAAGATTTAAGTTTTGACGAACGTGACAGTGCAGCATTCATGCCCAAATGCCGCGTGGTTGCTGTTGGTGTCGCGGCCGATGCGGCCGATAAAAGCGAAAAACCCAAAATTGGTTGGGCGGAAACCATCATTTACGAAGCGCATGTGAAAGGCTTTACCAAACTAAACACCAAAGTACCGGAAAAAATTCGTGGCACTTTTGCGGGTTTGGCTGAACCAGTAGTTCTCGATTATTTAAAGGATCTGGGCGTCACTGTTATTGAGTTGTTACCCATCCACAGCTTTGTGAATGACAGCTTTTTGCTGGAACGCGGATTGACCAATTATTGGGGCTACAATTCTATCAACTTCTTTGCGCCCGATCCGCGTTATATGGCCGGCGAAGATATTCAAGAAGTGAAAGACTGCATTAATAAAATTCACGCCGCCGGTATCGAAGTAGTGTTAGATGTAGTGTATAACCACACAGCCGAAGGCAACCAAATGGGCCCAACGCTGTCATTTAAAGGAATTGATAACGCTTCTTATTACCGTTTGGTGCCAGAAGATAAACGTAATTATTACGATACCACCGGTTGCGGCAACACACTCGATCTTACCCATCCGCGCGTCTTGCAAATGGTAATGGATAGTTTGCGTTACTGGGCCACCGAAATGGCCGTGGATGGTTTCCGTTTTGATCTGGCTTCCACTCTGGCACGTGAAGAGCCGTATTTTGACCAGAACAGCGGTTTTTTGCGTGCCTGTGCACAGGACCCGGTTTTGGCCACCGTTAAAATGATCGCCGAGCCATGGGATGTGGCCGATACCGGTTATCAGGTCGGCGGGTTTGCCCCTGGCTGGTCCGAATGGAACGGCAAATACCGCGATACCATGCGCGATTACTGGCGCGGCGAAAGCGGTTTATTATCAGAACTGGCTACCCGTATTACAGGTTCAGCCGATATGTATCAGGCGCGCGGGCGCAACCCGCACGCCTCCATCAACTTCATCACCGCACATGATGGGTTTAATTTGCATGATCTAGTTTCGTATAACGATAAGCACAACGAAGCCAATCAGGAAACCAGCGGTGCCGATGATAATCGCAGTTGGAATTGCGGCGAAGAAGGCGAAACGGAAAACGCCGAAGTGAATGCCCTGCGCGGCCAGCAGCAACGCAACTTTATCGCCAGCCTAATATTTTCACGCGGTGTACCGATGTTGCTCGCAGGTGATGAAATTAGCCACACGCAGCAAGGCAACAATAACTGTTACTGCCAGGATAGCGAACTGACTTGGCTGAATTGGGAAATGCTGCCACCAAAACAGGCCTTATATGATTTCACCAAAAAAGCGATTGCCATCCGCCAGCAATATGCCGCCATCCATAATATGAGTTACGCCGCGCGTAATAGCGATGACGGCGATCTGCCATATACACAGTGGCTACGTTCGGACGGCGCTGAAATGCAGGATAATGACTGGGGCGATGATAATGCCAAAGTATTAGGTGTATTATTGCGCGGTGAAGATAAAGGCAATGGCGCGCATACCAATGACTGTATTTTGCTAATGAATTCGTATCACGAAGAAATTTCGTTCAAGCTGCCACCTGAAAAATTAGGTAAAACTTGGAAGGTTTTAATTGATACCGATCAACCCGATGCGGGTATAAATTCTTCAATATATAAAGCAGGCAAAGACTACCCATTAAAAGGTCGCTCGCTAGTTCTATTGGTAGAGGAACAATAGTGCAATACCGCCAAATCACCCATCACGGACCCCAAATTTTAGACGATGGCCGGATTTGTTTCCGGCTATGGGCGCCCAGTGCTGACAAGATTGATTTGCTATTGGATGGCGGTGCGCCGTTGCCCATGCGCAATTGCGATAATGGCTGGTTTATGTTGGAAGATGAGCAGGCGAAAATCGGCAGCCGTTATCAGTTTAAGGTGAATGATGAACAGGTGGTACCCGATCCCGCCTCCCGCTGGCAGGCGGGAGATATTGATGAACCCAGTGTGGTGATTGACCCACATAGTTTTGATTGGCCAGATGATAATTGGCAGGGTCGGCCGTGGCAGGAAACGGTTTTATACGAATTGCATTTGGGCACTTTTTCTGAGAACGGTACTTATCAGGGTTTAATTGATAAACTGGATCACCTGGTTTCGCTTGGGATTACTGCCATTGAAATCATGCCGATTGCGCAATTTCCAGGCGCACATAGCTGGGGTTATGACGGTGTATTGCTGTATGCACCGGATAGCACTTATGGATCGCCCGAAGATTTAAAACGTATGGTGGCCGCGTGCCACGTGCGCAGTATTCAGGTGATACTGGATGTTGTCTATAACCATTTCGGTCCGGCTGGTAATTACCTGCATGCCTATGCCGATAAATTTTTTACTGAGGCACATCACACGCCATGGGGCGCGGCGATTAATTTTGAAGATGAACACAGCTTGCCAGTGCGGCAATTTTATATTGAAAATGCGCTGATGTGGCTGAATGAATACCGGTTTGATGGGCTGCGCTTCGATGCCGTGCATGAAATTAAAGACGATTCCGAAAAACATTTTCTGCATGAATTGGCGGAAACCATTCGTGCCGCCATGCCGCCCGAACGGCATGTGCATTTGATTTTAGAGAATGAAAAAAACCAGGCGCACCAATTAGACCGTGATATGGCGCAACAACCCAAACATTTCACCGCGCAGTGGAATGATGATGTGCACCACATTTTGCATGTGCTATGCACAGGCGAAACTGCGTTTTATTATCAGGATTATGCCAGCCAGCCGTTAAACCGGCTGGGCCGGGCTTTAACCCAAGGTTTTGATTATCAGGGTGAAGCATCTGAACGCCGTAAAAACAAATTACGCGGCGAACCTAGCGGCCATTTGCCGCCTGAAGCATTTATCGATTTCATGCAAAACCACGATCAGGTTGGTAACCGCGCGTTTGGCGAACGGGTTTCGCATTTGCACGAAGAACATAAAATCACGCTTGGTTATGCGGTTATTTTTTTAAGCCCGCATATCCCCATGCTTTTTATGGGCGAGGAATGGTGGGCTTCCACCCCGTTCCAATTTTTTGTCGATTTCGATGAAGACTTAGGCAAATTGGTGCGCGCAGGCCGCCAAAAAGAATTTTCCGATTTCCCCGAATTTTCTGAAGCCGGTACTTTAGAAAAAATTCCAGGCCCTAACAGCGCTGAAACTTTTAACCGGTCAAAACTGAAATGGGATGAGATTAATACTGAACCCCATCATAAACATTTGGCCTTCACCCAAAAACTGTTGGCATTGCGGCATGAACATGTGGTGCCTTTGTTAAAATCTGGTTGGCAATCCGCCAGTTATGAAATTGTAAATGGGGCGTTGCATAGCCGCTGGCAGTTTAAAGCAGGCCTGTTACAGCTTTGGGCGAACTTTTCTGATACCGAAATTACCGGTCTTAACCATATTGGTGAAACGCATATCTGGGGCAATTTCAGCGATACGCTGCCGCCGTGGAAATGCGCGTTTAGCGTGACAGGAAACAGCCATGAGTAACTTTGATGTCCTGCTCAAAAAAATTGGGCTGCAACCCACTTATCAAGATGCCTGGGGCAATGAACAGCGCGTATCGAAAGACACGCTGCAGCATATTTTGACGCAGCTGGATTTACCGACTGATAACGAAAGCGCTGTTGCCGCTTCGCTCGCCAAACTATCCAAACATGATGCGCACCCACCTGTGCAAATTATCCCTGCTTATCGGCAACAGCGCTTGCCAGCCGATGGTGCTATTAAATGGGAACTTACCAATGAAACCGGCGAAGTACAAACCGATGCGGTGAAACGCGGCCAAATTATCCTGCCGCCCCTACTTTTTGGTTACTATCAACTAAAAATCATTGCGCAGGATGATAGTATCCACCAAACCACATTAATTGTCGCCCCGCCCAAATGCTGGGTGCCGGAAAATATTCAAAAAGGCAAACGCGTTTGGGGTCTGGCCGCGCAATTATATGCCATGCGTTCAGCCAATAATATGGGCATGGGCGATTTTGGCGATTTGATTAAATTGGCCAAACAAAGTGCCGAACTGGGCGTGGATGTTATTGGGCTTAACCCGGTTAGTTCCATGTTTCCGGATAATCCAGAACATGCCTCCCCCTATTCGCCATCCGACCGTACTTTTTTAAATGCGCTGTATTTGGATGTTACGGCGATTGCCGGTTTTGATAGCGCGGCTGTACAAACGATTTGGAACGCGCCTGAATTCCAGCAACAACTAACCGCCGCGCGTGCCAGTGAGTTGGTGGATTACAGTGCAGTTGCGTATTTAAAGCAGCAAATTTTGGCTATATTATTTCAGCAATTTCAACCCGATCAAGCCTATATAGATTTCTGCCAAGCCCAAGGCGAACGCTTGCAGCACAAAGCTTTATTCGATGCGCTGACCGAATATTTTAACGAGAAAAATGGCCGCATTACCTATTGGCGTGAATGGCCGCCGGAATATCAAAATCACCAGTCCCCTGAGTCTATCGCCTTTGCCCAAGGGCATGCCGAACGCATTCAATATTTTTGCTGGCTGCAATATCAGGCAGATATGCAATTGGCCAAAGCACAAAATACGGCGCGGCAAGGTGGGATGAGCATCGGCTTATACCGTGATTTGGCGGTGGGCAGCGAAACCAATGGCGCAGAATTTTGGCTAGACCCGAAAGCGTTTATTTCAAATGTAACCGTTGGCGTGCCAGCCGATGAATTCAACCCGATGGGGCAAAATTGGGGCTTGCCGCCGTTTAACCCCGTTTATTTGCGCAGCAACGCCTATAAACCGTTTATCGATTTACTGCGTGCCAATATGCGGCATGCGCACGCCTTGCGGATCGATCATGCGTTCGGCCTGCTGCGGTTATTTCTGGTGCCCACTGGCAAAGAATCGAAAGAAGGGGCTTTTCTGCATTACGCTTTCGATGAAATGCTGGCCGTGTTACGTGTCGAAAGCCACCTCAACCAATGCATCGTCATTGGCGAAGATTTAGGCGTATTCCCTGCAGGCTATAAGGAAGACGCGGAAAAAGCTGGCGTTTTATCCTATAAAGTTTTCTGGTTCGAGCGCGATGCGACAGGCGAATTAAAACCGCCAGAACATTATCCGCCTTTGGCCCTGGCCACTCTTTCCACCCATGATTTACCGACCCTGCGCGGTTGGTTGCATGGAAAGGATTTAGAAGAACGCGCCAATCTCAAACTATACCCATCCAATAAATTGCGCGACAATGAAGCCGCCACGCGCAAAAAAGACCATCAGCGTTTTGATGAATGTTTCGGCAAGGATTTATCTCCGGAAGAACAAATTTTATCTGTCCACACCCATTTGGGCCGTAGCCAAGCGGCGTTGGTCATGGTCCAACTCGAAGATATTTTCGGGGTCGATACCCAGATTAATCTGCCCGGCACAACCGATGAACGCCCCAATTGGCGGCGCAAACTGCCAGTCGCGTTAGAAGATTTTACCGCACCGGATAGCATGCTGTTAACGCTGGGCGAAGCGATGAAACCCATGCGCAACCAGCCGTTGCAAGATTATCCGCGTGCCACTTACCGCTTGCAGTTGCATAAAGATTTTACTTTTTATGATGCGGTGAAAATTTTGCCTTATCTGGCGCAACTTGGCATCAGCCATGTCTATTGCTCGTCCTATCTTAAAGCCAGACCAGGCAGCACGCATGGCTATGATATCACTGATCATAATGCCTTGAATCCAGAACTTGGCGGTCAGGAAGGTTATGATTTGTTTGTGCAAGGTTTGCAGGCTAATGGCCTTAAACAAATTCTTGATTTTGTGCCTAACCATATGGGTGTGGGCGGGTCCGATAATCACTGGTGGCTGAATGTTTTAGAATGGGGACAGCAAAGTCCTTATGCCAGTTATTTTGATATCGATTGGCAACCACGTTATGTGAACACGCCGCCCAAATTGGTGCTGCCTTTTTTAGGTAATCATTATGGTGATGTGCTAGAAGCAGGTGAGCTAGAACTTAAATTCGATCCGCAGCATGGCAGTTTTAATGTTTGGTATCATCAACATTGTTTCCCCATTTGTCCGGCTGATTATCATTTGATTGATCGTGAAATTCAAAAGATTGAGCGCGATTATCAAGCCGGTGAAAACTTAAAAGCGACTTTGCTTCAGCAAAGCAGTTTACATGCAACGCTGCAAAAATCTGTCGCGGCGTTAAACAAAGATCATGCGCAATTACATGCGTTACTGGAACACCAAGCATATCGTCTATCCTATTGGGGCGTGGCCTCATCTGAAATCAACTACCGCCGCTTTTTTGATATTAATGATTTGGCGGGTCTGCGTGTTGAAGATGAAGCGGTGTTTGCGGATATACACCGTTTCGTGTTGGCTGAAATTAAAGCCGGACGTTTGCACGGTTTGCGGATCGACCATATTGATGGCTTAGCCGATCCCGCCGCTTATTGCCGCCGCCTACGCGCGCAAGCTGGCAGCAGTATTTATATCGTGGTTGAAAAGATTTTGGGTGCCCAAGAAGATTTAGCTAAGGATTGGCCAATTGATGGCACCAGCGGTTATGATGCTTTGAACCAAATCAATGCGGTATTTGTTGCGCCCGAAAGTGAAGCAGCCTTCACGCGCACCTACGAACGCTTTACTGGCTATAACACACCATTTGAGCAAATGGTCTATACGGCCAAAAGCGAAATTCTCAACAATAATTTATCCAGCGAATTACAAGTACTGACCTTGGCACTTAAACGCTTAGCCGATAACAGCCCTTATACACGGGATTATCCATTTGTGGTCTTGCGCCAAGTATTGCGCGAAATCATCGCCTGGTTTCCAGTTTACCGTTCCTATGTGGCGGCCGATGATTTTGCCAAAAGCGATGCCGAAATGATTAATTGGGCGATCAACCGCGCTAAAAAACGCAGCGAGCTGGTGGATAAATCGGTTTATGATTTTATTAGTACTTTGCTGGCACAAGAAAATATTGCTGAGCGCCAAGCTGATTATTTTGTCCGTAAATTTCAGCAACTCAGCGGCCCAGCCATGGCCAAAGGTTTGGAAGATACTGCATTCTACCGTTATAATCGTTTGCTATCGCTTAACGAGGTAGGGGGCGATCCATCCCGTTTTGGGATCACTGCGAAAACTTTTCACCAGATTCAAACCAAACGCGCGGAAATTTTGCCGCATAGTATGCTGGCCAGCGCCACGCATGATACCAAACGCGGCGAAGATCACCGGGCGCGTATTTTGGTATTATCCGAAATGCCACGTGAATGGCGGCAGAAATTATTGAAATGGGCAAAATTAAATCGTTCTTATCATGTGGAAGTTGATGGTAGAACTGTGCCATCACGCAACGAAGAGTATTTTATCTATCAAACCTTACTTGGCAGTTGGTCTTTAGAATTCACGCAAACACCATTCGCTGTAGCGACCATGGACAATTATATCGAACGACTTAAAGCCTATTTAGTCAAAGCGTTGCGGGAAGCCAAAGAACACACTTATTGGACTATGCCGAATGAGGCATATGAGACCGCAATACATAAATTTATCGAGAAAATTTTAGATGTTAGTTCCTCTAATCTATTTTTAGACGATTTTGTCCCCTTCGCCACTATGCTGGCAACGCATGGGATGCAAAATAGTTTGGCGCAAACCGTTTTAAAATTAACCTTACCCGGTGTTCCCGATATTTACCAAGGTACAGAATTTTGGGACTTAAGTTTGGTCGATCCTGATAATCGCCGCCCAGTAGATTATGCCGCCCGCCAAAAAAGCTTAAATGAAAATGCTTCCGATTTATTAATCCATTGGCACGATGGTCAGATTAAACAACACCTTGTTCATTGTTTGCTACAACATCGTCAAGCCAATCCTGCGCTTTATACATTTGGCAGTTACGAAACAATTACAGTTGATGGTTCTTTCCTTGCTTTTCAGCGCCAATGGCAAAAACAAAAACTTACGGTGATTATCCCTACTCGCATAACGGATATAGCTGCTGATGAATTTCAGTATTTTCGCAATCGCTCTATTAATATTGGAGAGATTATTTTAGACATACCTGAATTAAGTTTATTGGTTCAATGTGAATAACTGAAAATAATTGTCGATAAAACGATAACATCCCATCATTCATGGTATCCTAATCTTACATATATCGCGCCATGTTTAGATTATTCTAATTCTGGAATGCGACATCGGAGCCAACATTATGCCCAATAGCCAAAACAACAATAAATTTTCATCACAGTCAAATGGCTCGAACAATGGCCAAGGCAAAACCCAAGGTGGTATACCTGAACAGCACGCTGAAGTGGGCCGTCAAAGCCACAAAAATGATGATAAAAAATAGTCAGTAAAACACTGATTTTAAAGGGCGCATTTATGTGCCCTTTTTATGTTCAATATTTCATAGAAAGACTGCCTTTATGTTTATCCGCACTGACAAATTACTGATTGATTTACCGGCCCCTAAAATGCCTGATCCTAATGCTGCATCCGCATTACAAGAATTATTGGGCGGTAAATACGGCGAAATGTCTACCCTTAATAATTATATGTTCCAGAGCTTTAATTTTCGCAGCAAAAGCAAACTGCGGCCTTTTTACAGTTTAGTGGCGGCGATTACCGCCGAGGAATTAGGCCATGTTGAATTGGTCAGCAACGGGATTGCCATGCTCAATAATGGTCCTGATAATGATGGCGATATGATGAATGGCGGCGATATTTCGGAAGCCCCGTTCAGTGAAATGACCGATATTCGTTTAGCAGCTTCTTTTCTATCTAATGGCGGGGGCGCGACACCCGTAAATAGCAATGGTGTTTCGTGGAATAACGATTTTGTCACAACCAGCGGAAATGTTATTACCGACCTGTTACATAATTTCCATTTGGAATGCGGTGCCCGTCTGCACAAATTGCGGGTCTATGAAACATTAACCGATCCAACTGGCCGGGAAGTCTGCGGTTTTCTGCTGGTGCGCGGTTCGGTGCATGCCCATGCTTATGCTTTGGCGTTAAAAAATCTAACAGGTGTAGCGATCGAAAAGATGCTGCCGACACCCAATATCAATCTTGATAAAATTCCAGAATGCCAAAAATATTTGGCAGAAGGCTCCCACCGTCACCTTTATACTTTTAGCCAAGATGATTACGTCGAAATGGCCGGTATTTGGGGCAATGGCGAAATGGCCTTGCCAGGCGATCCGGCTGGTGAATTGGAAGTTATTGAAGGCATGCCCGAAGGAGGTAAAATTCATCAACTAACAGGTATACCAAACGCTTTTACGCCAGATTACGCACCAGAAGAAATGTTTGAAATCGCTGCCAAGCTTTATCAAGCATCACGCTAGTTCAGTAATCACAACAAATATAACACCTCAACACCATTAACAATATTTACCTAAAGGAACATCAAATGAACAACGATAGCTATAACCCAAGCATGAAAAATGATAATCGCAAAACGATGTGGATAGTAGCAGCAATTGCTGTAATCGCATTATTGGCTTATATGATGTATAGCAGTAGCCATAAAGATATGCCAAATAATACAAGTGCTTATAATAGCAACCCCGTAACCAATACTGATAATAATAATGATACAACAAATACCAATCAAACTAGATAACATAAAATAGAATCATTGGCATATAATTGTAATATATGCCAATGATTAAAATTAAAAGTAATGAGAATAGTTGCTTTCTGATTGATATTACTACAAAATATTCAATCAATAGTGATAATTTCTATTAATTCAATTGAGCAGGCTTTAGATGCTATAGTTTTTGCTCCATAACATTTTTCTGTATCAGGCAATTGCAAACAAAAAAATGTAGTCCCTGGCAAATTTTATTAAAAATATGTTAAATCAGGCCAGACGGCCTTAAAAGTCAAAAATTTAGTAAAATTTTATGAAAGTATTCATAAAACAGTCAAACTATGTTAATATCCTGTTCAGACTTTAAGAGATTAACTTGACCCAACCACGTAATCAAACCACTACCCAGCCAACTGCCACTTTCCGCCCTTCGGCCGAGCAAGTGAGTCGAGAAGCCATGCGCCTCCAAGGCGCCATGCGGGATTTGCGCGCCCAGGCACAGGCCAATACGCAAAAGAAAAACAGCAGCGGCATGGGCCAAGTTTTAAAATTCGCCTTTTTGCCCGATTTTAAAAGTGCTTTTAGCGGCATCGTGCAAGCATGGTATTTATTGGTCAACACTGTTGCCCAACTATTCGTCTTAGCTAAGTTGATCGATGCCGACCATCCAGCGGCCCGCTATCAAGCTGAATACCGCTTTAAATTGATGGAAGTCATCAGCCTTGCCGCCAAACGCGTAAAATTCGACCGCACCCATGCTTTGCAAGCTCTTATGTTTGTTGCAATTATAATATTCTTATTAACAATTTTCTTTGCTGGTATTATTAGCTTGTTAACTTTGTTCGTTGGCAAGGCACATGCACAAATAGCAAATGATCCTAACTACATTGCGAACGATCTACTTAGTGGTTTATTTAACGCTGGAAAATCTAATGACGTCATTGTAACTGCATTACGTAATTTATTATCTTTTTATAGTACAACAGCATTAATTTTTGGTGGAATAATCTTTGCATATATTATTATATCAACCGTCGCTGAGACCGCTAATTCAGGAGTTCCTTTTGGTAAAAATTTTAATCATGTTTGGGCACCTATACGTCTTATCGTGGCAATAGGTTTATTAATTCCACTAAGCGGCGGTATGAATTCTGGTCAACATCTTATTCTTTATGTTGCTAAATTTAGTTCAGATATTGCGACTACTGGATGGACTCAATTTTCAAAAGCAATGAATCTTAATACTGCGTTAAATGGCGTAAATGTAAATCAAATTGTTTCTAGTGGTATGAAGGATACTATTGCCAAAGCATTTTCAATGGAACTTTGTGCCGCGCGTGAAAATGCACATTACAATAATTTTGGTTATAATAACGGTATTTATTTTATTTCAAATACTGCTGAAGATGCTGCGAATGAGAATTTAAATATTATTCAGCAAAGCAACCCCAACGCTAAGCTGACTTCAACGTCAATTAGCTATTTAACCACAGAAGATAAAAATTGTGGGGACGTGACTTTCCGCCATTATGCAGGATCAAATCCTTTTTCACAAATTGGTGATGCTTCTAAGCTTACGCCAGATGATTATTTAATGCGTAGTAGTGCACGTACTTTTATTACTTTACATGAACAGCTCAAACCAATTGTGCAAGCTTATCGTGAACAAGTTGATAATAAAACAATCATTAAATTGAGTGATCTGCCTGACGAAGAATATACTAAATTAACCGCAGTTTATACTCATTTAGCCAAAGATGTAGCTGATTACTCAACTAATTTATTAAAAAATCAAATTGATACTGAGTTTGATACTAAAATGGCACAATCTGGCTGGCTTAGTGCACCGTTATGGCTTTATCGGGTTGCCCAATTAAACGCCTCTCTACAAACCATGCTTATGGGCTGGCAACCTACTTTTTCGGCCGGTATTGATACAGGACCAGCCCAACTTTTAGTGAATGCAAAAAGTGTAAAAAGCGCACCTATTCAAACCGTTTCACAGGCTCAGAATATTGTACCAAATTATATGTATCAAATAGGTGAGCAGTTAAGCAGCGATGGTAGTGTCTTCAATAATAATGGCATGACCCTGGCAGATAAAACTCTGCGTTCAACTATCGGGGCCGGCATGCGCACGGCAGCGGGTGCACAACAAATTGGTCGTGATGTGATTCAAACTTCACTGGTTGATATGGCCAATAAATTAGGCTGCACAAATGCACAAGACTGCATGAATTATTTAAAAGCGATTGATACCAATAATCCAATTACCAGCATTGCTAAAATCGGACAGATTTTCTTCAGTTTTGGCATCGAATTCTTCTTAAATGCGGCCGCAACTACGGCTGGCCAAGCCATTCCAATGGCGGGTGGTATTGCCGCCAGCGTTACTCCTATATTTTATACATTAGGCATGAGCTTTTTTGGCGCGGGTGTTCTGATGGGTTTTTTAATCCCGTTAGGACCAGCCCTGCGCTTTTACGCCGCCGTGATTGGCTGGGTAATGACCGTATTCCAAATGGTATTAGCCATTCCGATTGTCGCATTAGGCCATTTATCAACCAAGGGCGATGGCTATATGGGCGATATGCGCGGTTTTTACGCAGCGATGCTTGGTTTGGTTTTGCGGCCATTACTTATGATATTAGGACTAATTGTTGGCTTCATCGCTTTTACCATTGGTGTGAAAATTATTAATGCGGTTTTTATTCCAGCTGTCGAAGCTACATTTAACGTTAGCAACCAAGGGGTCATCCTTTTCCACATGATGGTGTTTGTCTTCGTCTATGCGTTCTTTCTTTTTGCTCTGGCTAACTCCGCCTTCAAAATGATTGATCTCGTGCCAGATCAAGCCATCAGCTGGATTAATGCTCGCCTTGAAAAGCAGGGTACGGAAGACGACTTCCGTCAAGTCGGCGATGCAGCCAAAGGTGGCTTAACCAGTGTTGCCAGCGGTTCACGTGAACTATCCGGCCATGTGGGTGGCGCCGTTCGACCACTTGGTCAAGGCCTCGGCCAAGCATTAAACAAATAATATAACAAATAATATAACAAAGGAATTTAAGATGCCCCCCAAAAAAAATTATTTAGGTTGGCGAATTGCTGCTGGTGCTTTGACCATCATTCTTGGCACAAGTTGGGCCCAAAATGCAGTTAAAAGTAGTATGGAGGCTAAGGGTTATCCAACTCCATTGATTAATCAATATGTGGGAGACACTCAATGGGCAGGTATTATTCTGTTAGGTGCACTTATTGCTTATACAGCATATAGCTGGAAACGTATTACCAACCAAACCAAACGTGTGACTGGGCAAATAAAAGATAAAGTTGAACGTAAATTAACACGTGAAGAATTTAGAAAACATCGAATTAACAGTTTTGGTGTTAAAACGGTCCGCGCCACAGGCATTTCGCCATTAGAAATGTTTCCAGATCAGACTGGCTATCCCACCACACCAATGCTTCCTTGGAAACGATATGATTTTTCATATAATCCTGAAATTGCCGCACGGCATCAATATTTTCAAAGTAGCGTAATGGATGCATTGGCAAAAGATAATCAAAATCCAAACAAGCCTTTTGATATGGGTAAACTTTATGGGGTAGAAACCTGGGAACCAATTTTAGCTGACTCACAATCAGAATACGCACGCCGCAAAGCAGAGCAGGAAATATGGGGTTGTGGTGAAGTTTTTTGGCGTTTTGCTGAAAGCATGCCCCTTGCCGATGCTGCCATTTCAGCTTTCGGTCCTGGAGCCAAAATTATTAGTGCATTATCAAGGGATAAGCCTACCCGCACGCTTTTTATTGAAGTGCCTGATGGTTTTTATCTAATCACCGATGATCTTGGCAGTCCAGAAGCACAAGAATGCATAAAAATGTTAGAGGAACGTTTAGCAAGGGTCGCGGACCGACGCGGTGACCCGTTTGCTAAGGCGGTATTAGTAGTATCTGGTGATAGTAATACAAAAGCTAAGATGGAACAAAAATTAAACTATATTGCACGGATCACCGGCGCTCTAAATTCAAATAGTGATACGATTCTACGCGGGGATGCTGTAAAAATTCTTAGACACGAACAACAAAGTACGCCGTACATACAGTCGCAGGGTCTTGTACTAGATGCCACTGGTGAGACTGAAATTTTGGGTAGCATGCGTAAATCCGAAAACGGGCTCACCGGCATCTTATATAATACAGCCGTTGTATTGAACCTTCCTGTTATGAAGCGTGTTATGGAAAGCGGCTTAGAATATCCAGGAGCAGCAGAATTTGTAGAAGCTGGCGGTAATAATTTTACAGTTGCTGATGCGATTGAAAGATTAAGAGCATTTTTAGATCATATCTATGCTAACTGCGAAGTAGGCAATGACAATATTGAGGGAGATGGCAAAATCAATCTAAATCCACCGCAAGCAGCGACAGATTTAGTGAAACAAAGTTTAATTGAGTTGTTACGCATGCAACGGGATTTTGCTGAGCAAGCTAATGCTTTTCGCTTAGCTCTTCCTGATTTAAATGAAAAAGATATTCCTTTACCTACGCATTTAGGAAATGTGGTATGTATGTTTAGAAATATTCAATTGGCCCGCTTAATAATGGATGGCCATGCTGAATTAAACGGTCATAATATTCAAGTCAATAATATCACCCCTTATCAAAGGCTTGGTTTTGATGAAAGGTTGTGCAACGTCCAAAGGGTTAGTAACACTGCTTTAGTGCCAGTGGAAGATGATTATATTCGCGGGTTTCAAGCTGCTCATCAAATGGATTACGCCAGTACATCCACCGTTATTCTTCAAACCTATAAAGATGTGATTGAAGGGCGGAATTCTACGGGTAAATGGCAGCAAGGGTTATTGGTTGGTGTCGGCTTTTGCCCACAAGATTACGATTTTTTATTAAGTCCTATCGTACCTACGCATATGGGTTTTCAATGTGAGCAATTATGGTATATGAACAAGGCTTGGGAAGCATTAGATACCAACCAACGCGCTTCATTAAAACATAATGCGCAAAGCGGCGGCCCACAAGCGCAATTTGCTGTCTATATGTGTCAGGAGCTAGATGTTATTTATGCAGAGTTAAAACAATCTGGTGTTAGTAACAAGCGCATTACCGAATTAACGCCTATTGAACGGCATGGACCAGTGGCTAAATTTACAGAAGATCAACAAATCATACATGGTGACTCTGCTGCTTATCATGCAGTCCGCTGGCAAATTCCTGATCTGAACCAAAGTTTACCATCAATAGCGCCAACTCCGCCAAGTACTGGTGCCTTTATATCTGCCGGTGGGCCATAATTTGCTTGAACTAAGCAATACTTGCAGACAACATTAATGAGAGACAGATATGCAATTACCTAAAACCAATCTTGATTTAACGATTATTAAAAATGCCTTGCAGCAAAGTCGGCAATATTTATCCGACGCGGGGAATAATGTGCGCAACAACAAAAGTGCAAAATTTGCCATCGGCGGTGTAATTTTACTTGCAGTTGGCCTAACTGTATTTTTTCGTTACATTAGGCCATTAAATACGACACCCCATACCGGCCAACCAACTGCTGCCGCAGCGGGTACAGCTAATGGCACAACCAATACACCGGATAAACCAGCCAGCCAATTACCGGACCAGCCCAAAGACCCTTCAGAATATGGTCAATTTTTGCACGATGAGTTAGCCAAAAATTCGAATGGCCAATTTTATCAAATGAATGTCAGTGCTTCGGCTTCACCAGTTGATGCGACTGATCCCAAAAAAGCTGTTGATAAAGATTTAATTACCCCAGAACAGCAAGCGCAGCTTGATCAGATTAAACGCTTCAGCGAACAACTTGTATTTACCAATACAGATCATGCCACAACGCAGTTAACTGAAATTAGAAATAAATTGACAGCATGGGAAACAACCAATGAACCTGCCGCCAAGGCATTAGGCTTTCAACTTTTTGTCAGTATTCAAATCAATCCACCTTTGAAGAAAACGCCAGGCCAACCTGCACATTATGATGGCAAGGTATGGTTCAAAAATGGTTTGAATACGGGTGAGGCTGATAACTATTTATCGGCAGATGGTTTAATTGGTAAGCTCGTTCAGCAGGCCAATAATCCTAAAGACATGACCATCGCATTGGTTAGACAATCTGTTGTTGATCAACCTACTTCGACTTCTGCTGACCCTTTAAAAACCAGCGAAGTCAATAAAGCCAAGCTGGCAGTTGAGGAACAGCGCGCCCAAACCGGAACCGCGCAAGCCGAAGAACAAGCAGCCAAAGCCAAAGCTGCTGAAGCAGCCGCACAAGCTGAAACTGCCAAAACTATTGCATTGTTTACTAGAACTGCACCATTTGCAGTTCTTGGTGGTGGCATATTAGCTGTAGCTGGTTTTGGTGTTAATAAGCTTATTCAACGACGTCGCCTCTCTGGTCCTTCATCGGGACCATAATTACAATAATTTTCGCTAAATTATTGGCATTCATCATTCGTTCAAACCTTCCGTGTTACACTGGCATGGAAGGTAATCTGAACGAAGAGTTATGCCGCATTTTCGCGACCCGTCTTATATTAATCCAGTTAATAACCCGTCTAAACCACGGGCTCAGCAACCATGGTCAGCCGAAACTGTCACTACACACTCACCAAATAACCCTAAATCGCAAGCTTCAAAACCAGCCAAAAAGCGCACCGTTGTTGGCCAGACACTTAAATATGCCTTTACCCCTGAAATTGGCAAATCGCTAGAAAGCATCCGCTTTGCCTGGTCTTTGCTGATCACGATTATCGCCCAGCTATTCATCATGGCCAGGTTGATCCGGCCCAACCACCCGTGCGCCGATATCCGCAATGCGGGGAATTATTCGCTTATTCGCATCGTCCGGCTGGCAGCGCGGCGCGTTAAATTTGACCGCAAACATATGCGCGGCACGGTTATTTTCTTAGGTGTGATGTTGATGCTGGGTTATGGCGCCTGGTCTATTATGCAAGGCCTGCTGGCCGTGCTGACCCCCGCTGCACATGCCGATGATTTAGTTTCCCCCGATCAGGTAAATAACACGATTAAAACCATGATCGATATGAGCACTACCAACTTCTTTGCGAGTTTAGGTGGATTATTAAAAGGCTATAGTAATGCAGTTTTAATTCTGGCCAGCATTGTTCTGGTTTATATTTTGCTCTCCCGCATTGCCGAGACCGCGAAAAGTGGTGCAGCTTTTGGTAAAAGTTTTAACCATACCTGGGCCCCAGTGCGGCTTATTTTTGCGTTCGGGTTATTGGTGCCATTAAGCAGCGGCATGAATTCTGGCCAATACATTGTTTTATACCTGGCTAAATTCGGCTCTGATATCGCGTCTAAAACTTTTGAAACTTATGCCGTAAGCTTGGACAAAGGATTAAGCAATATTCCCATTCAAAGCGAAGCCACGAAACTGGTTTCTGACGTTTTTAATTTGGAATATTGCATGGCCAAACGCGAAGGCGGTATCGGCTGGCTAGGCCTTTCCAGTGTTGAAAGAGTGAGCAGTCATGAAAGTGATTTTGAAGTCGTTACTTACCGTGAAAAAGGTTCAATTTGGGTAAATACTGCATCCCGCGACCGTGGTTGTGGCCAAATCAAATATTATGACAACAATACCTCTGGCGAACTGCCAAATCAAATTCGTTATCAAATGTCAAAAATTTTCCGTAATAGTTATCAAATGCGATTGCAACATCTCGCAATTAATGGATTTAGTCTCATTAAAAGTGATACAAATAATATTGCTGCCATTCAAACGCGCGTTGATAATATTGCCAAACAATATACGGATGAAGTAAATGCAGCTGCCAATGGACTTTTCCAAAATGCTAGCGGTAATACGACATATATTAGTGATACTGCCCATCAATATGGTTGGATGGGCCTGCCAAAAGTTCTTTACGATATTGTTTCCAAAGCCACCCAATTTAACCATGGTGCTCGTGATTTTCCGGAAACAACTAATTACGAACAAATCGATTATTTTGATATGCTGCATAATCCCAGCCTAACCACTGCGGATTTTTCTGTCTTAACCAATAAAGAATTACCGGCCGATCCGCCGCATGATCCAATTGGCCCTACTTCTACTAATGCGGTTGCACCAACTACTAACACCACTGCTGAGCCTAGTGTATACGCGAATAAACAAAATCTTATCGCTGGCGGGTTGGTCAATCGTAATATTTTACTGCTTATCAATCCGATGAATAAAGTTTTCGAAGGGGTCGGCGCTATCTTGATAGGCTCACAAAATACTTTTGCAACTTTCGTTACAATTGGAGATATTCAACTTTCTCTTACTACTTTTTTGTATTTTGGCTGGGTTGCTTTGGCTGGGGTATTGGGCGGTACGGCTACTATCGGCACCAATATCGTGACGGCATTAACGCCATTTATTACGTTATTTTTTGGTTTGGGCCTAACCTCGGCTTTTACCTTAGCCATTGTGTTACCGCTGATCCCTGTGACCCGTTTTATTACCGGCGTTTTGGGCTGGCTGGTTATTGTGTTGATCGGCGTTTTGGGCATGCCGTTATTTGCGCTGGCGCATTTACGCACGGATGGTGACAGCTTTGTGGGGCAATTGCAGGTGCAATCTGCCTACAACATGTTAATGGGAATTGTCCTGCGGCCATTGTTAATGGTTATTGGCATGATCGCCGGTTTGATGCTGTTTAATCTTTTTGCCAAACTAGCTGCGCTGCTGTTTGTTGATAGTTACTTTTCGATTATGGGTAACCCTATAACTAGTTCGTCCGGCACACATATTGGAGCATCTGTAATTGGTCCTGTTTTTGCCATGTTTATGTTAACAGCTTTGATTTCTGCTATCGCCAATGCTTGCTTTAAATTAGTCACAGATGTGCCAGCACAGGTTAGCCGCTGGATGGGTGCTGGACCGGATGCCGATCCGGTGGGCGAAGGCGCCGCGCAGGAAGCCATTGGTCAAACCCAAGGCTTCGGTCAGTCATTAGCCCAAAGTGCCCAGCAAAGTTTGGGCCCAGCGATGACTGCCAATGCCAAAGCAAATCGAGTAATCAAAGGCGCTGGCGATATGGTGGTACCCGCTGCGCCTGAAGCAAGCGCGGGCAATGGCGGTGGTGGCGGCGATGCAGGTGGTGGTGCGGGTATTAGTGCTGGCAAATCCGATGCCGGCGGCGGCGCATCCATGACCAGTGGCAGCGCAGGCACCGGTGGCAGCAGCGATGGTGGCGGTGTTTCTGCTGCACCGGCCGAAAGTGGTGGCGGATCATCTGGCGGTGGTGGTTCCGGTGGCGGCGGATCATCTGGTGGCGGTGGCAGTGATGCCAATCTACCAGCGGCTGAAGCCGGTAGCCAAAGAAGCGGTTTATTAGCCTTAGCTTCCGGTGGCAGCATGGGTCTCAGCGCTGCTCGGGTCGGTCAATTATCCGGTGGTTTCTCACCTTCTGCCAGCGGCTTACTGGTTAATCGCGGCGCATTGGAACGTGAAGCGCGCAAAGCAGGGGCTAGTCCTGGTGCTGCCCGCGCTATGGCTGCGGCCGCTGGTATGGGTGGTAGCATTACTAGCAGCAATCCATCTTCCGGTGCAGCTGGTAATGGTGCGGCCGCTGGTGGTGCGAGCAATACAGCGCCAGGTTCAAGCAGCAGTGATAGCGGTGATAATGCTGGCGCCAGCAGTGGCAGTTCAGATACTGCTACTGCATCGAGCGGCAGCACAGCAGGTGGCAGCAATGCGAGCGCAGGGGCTGACGGTAGCAGCAGCGGTAGTTCAGCGTCAAGTGCAAGCGCTGGTAGTGACAGCAGCAGCGCGGGCGGTAGTGATACCGGTGCCAGCGGTGTTGGTTCTGCAGCTACAGGCGGCAGCAGTGCAAGCGGTGGTGGCAGTTCAGGTGGCGGATCAGCCAGTACCGGTGGTGGGGCCGCTGTTAGCGGTGGCAGCGACCAAGCAGCGACCAGCGGCGCTTCGGTTAGTTCAGGCACAAGCGGGGGCAACAATAGTCCGGCAGAAACTAGTAAAAGTGATAAAAAGCCTGCTAAAAAACCAATGAATCCGGTGCTAGAAGCAGCATTATGGGGCGCAGCTTTTACAGTGGCACCATTACCGGCCGTGATTGCTTTGGGTATTAAAGCCAAAATGGATATTAAGGCAGCGGATCAACGCTTTCAGAAAAACATGACAGCCGCCAGAAATGCTGCCGCCGGTAATCCTGAAAGGGAAAAGCAATTAGCGGCGATGCCGCAAACCTTTAGAGGCGCTGTTGAAGCGCAACTCCGCAAGGAAGAGGAAGCCCAACGCGGTGGTGGCGGTGCAGTTGATTATAGCAGATTGACGCCAATCACCGCCCCTAACCCATTGGCCCCGCAAACGCCAAATGGCCCACAACAGCCAACACCAATCCCGCCAAACCTTACCGGCGATGCATAATAATCGTTAAAAATTTATGCAAGTAATTCACTTAAGCCAGATTTTATGATAGGATATAGAAGAAATGAACACTCTTGCTGCTAATTTTCCAAATCAATCTATAGCTTCTCCATTTGCAGTCTTTGAATCACCTAACGCGCCTTTTTCAATTCTAAATAGTCGCGATTTAATTCAATCGCAGTCAGATCCTGAATATAATGCTGGGGAATTTTGGTGGCAGATTTACCGGCATGTAGCTGGTTTCAAAGCCCAAAAATTAACCCATTTTACAGTTGAACATGCCACGCGTTTATTTGATGAAGCAGATACGATTGCGAATAAATTAACCTATGCGCAGGGCCTCGATAAAGAACTGACATTAATTCGCAGCTTAAATACAGCAGTGCAAGGCAATCCTAATGCCGAAGAAAAACTTAAAAAGATTTTTACGAAACGCTTGAATAATGTCAATGGCCGTGGCGGACAAAATGACTTAGATAAATTTGCCGAAGCAACCATCCAAAAAGTAGAAGAAACCGATCCTGCTGCAGCTGAACATTTAAAAAAATTAATTTTAGAGGTCCGAACACAACAGGAAGAATATTTAGCACAGCGTAAAGGCAACCGGTCTGTCCAAGAAGTTGCCCGCGATATTACCGGCGATGGTAACCTGCTCGCCTTCCGCATGGGCGAAGGCTATATGATTAAAACCGGTGATATATTTTTAACACCGGGTACCACTGAACAGGAAATTGAGCAGCAAATTTTATATGCGCTAAAATATCTGCAAGATAAAGACCCATGGTCTTGTTTAGTTACTGCTTATGGCAATGATGAATTTTTGGATACCGTTAAATCCATTTTTCGAAAATATTCCATTCGTTCCCCATTGCTTGGCCACGATAACGCATTCTATATGAATGAACTGGCCCAGCAAGTGGGTCAAAATGCCGAAGCCAATATGGGTAAAGGCTATTGGGTTGAACACGTAGTTTTATGCAACCCTAAAACGGGCCAACCTTACCCTGGTGATGATGGAAAACCATTATTGCATCAAGTCATTATGTGGAATCCCAAACGGGCTTATAATGGTGGCACTGACCCGCGCCTGTCACCGGTCCGTAACTGGGCGGCAACCATTCCAGAAGGTGGCACGCAATCGCCAGTGGTTGTTAACCCGTATACACGCAATTCACAACCGATGGTAAGACAAGGGATAACTGTTGAATTGGACGATAACGGTAAAATTGTGTCGAGCAGCCTGTTCACTTCAAGCTGCGTAAAATTAAGCGATAATGTATTGGCTGCCATCAATGGAACCGACGCACAAGGCAAGCCTATCCTTGCTGATCGTGCTCCAATCGAACGGCCGGTCGCTGGCCGCCCGCCCAGATTAGCGCAGGATTAATAAGAAGGATTGGCAAAAAATTAATCTGCCAATCCTTACATATTTTTGAAGAATTTCAACGTAAAAGCAGTTTATATACATGCTACCATATGCCTTTATCCCTATCTTCCATCAACACGCGGGTTACGCTGTGGTTTAGTTTAACCTGCGTCCTTTTATGCGCCATCACTTTTGCGATCTATAGCAGTTTTGCTGAATACCGCCGCAGCAATGATTGGATTGCGCATACCTATGAGGTCATTGGCCAGGTCGATACTGTCTTGTCTGATTTGAATGATGCCCATGCCGCTATCCGCGGTTATCTGCTTTTCAATCAAGAAGTGTTCTTGGGGCGTTATGATATCAGCTTGCCTGAAATTCGCCAAAGCTTGGATAAATTAACGATCTTGATTGCGGATAATCCAGTGCAGGTTAAAAATACACAAAATTTACGAGCGCGGGTGGATGTGCTGCTGGCTGGTGCCGCCACTATTATCAAAACCAATCGTGAAATTAGCACCGCCGCTGCTACCGAGTTGTTACACGGGGGCACTTCCACACGGGAAATGGTGGAGGTGCGCAAGATTGTTGCCGATATGGAAAAAGAAGAATTGCGTTTGCTGAGCAAACGGCAAAGTAGCGCCGAGCAGGCCGCTAATTTAACCGTTCTGGCTAGTGGTCTTGGTTTACTGTTATGCGGCGGGATTTTGCTGCTGGTATTTGCGCAAATGCGCCGGGAAGCTTTGCAGCGCGAGGCTAGCGCTCGCAGTCTGGCTGATAACTTAATTCATACCCAAAACTTGATGGAGCAAACCCAAGCCATTAACAAAATGGGCGATTACCTGCAAAACTGCCGTGATTTACAGGAAGCTTATACAGTTTTGGCCACCCATATGCCGCGCTTATTGCCCAATACCGCAGGTTTAATTGGGGTCTTCAGCAATTCCCGTAATTTGATCAACAGTGTGTTGCAATGGGGCGATCACCAAACCGGCATAATGGAATTTGTCTCCGACGATTGTTGGGCCTTACGCAGCGGCCGGTCGCATTTTGCGGTGATTGATGGCGGCGAACCCTTATGCAAGCATTTTCACAGCACCAGTTTGGGCGGTGCTTTATGTGTGCCGATGCAAGCGCATGGCGAAACCCATGGTGTGCTGTGCATTCAAACTGATGACCCTGCGATTATCTCCACCAATCAAGAGCTTATTCGCGCCATTAGTGAGCAAGCCTCGTTAACCTTTGCCAATTTGCGCCTGCAGGAAAAACTACAGCTGCAATCTGTTTCCGACCCGTTGACTAAATTATTTAATCGCCGCTATCTGGAAGCAACGTTTGAGCGTGAATTAAGTCGGGCCAGACGCTATAAACAGCCATTAAGCGTGTTGATGCTGGATGTTGATCACTTTAAACATTTTAATGATACCTGGGGCCATGATGCGGGTGATGCCCTGCTGGCTGGTTTTGCCGAAATGCTACAACAAAATGTGCGCAAAGAAGATGTGGTCTGCCGTTTTGGCGGTGAAGAATTTATTATTTTGCTGCCCAATAGTAATCTAGCAGATACCGAAAAACGCGCGCAGTTACTGGTCGAGAAAACCCGTGAATTGCAGGTCGCCTTGAAAGGCCGCACTTTAGATCAGGTTACGGTTTCAATCGGCGCAGCGAGCTTATTTCAGCACGGAGAAACCACCGAAGAATTAATTACCGCTGCCGATGCGGCTCTTTATGCCGCCAAACATGCTGGCCGCGATCAATTGCGCTTAGCGCCAACTATCAGTGCTGTCGCTTAATCGCCAAAGGTAAAGGCATAGGCTTCCAACCCAGGCGCATCGGCTGTCATTTTCAAGAGGCCGTCACTTGCTTGTGGCAGCATAACCAGTTCATAAAGCGTGTTACGCTCCGCCGTTACTTTGCCATTGCTGACATCCTTGCCGGCTGCAGCTGTAATCGCCTGCCCATTTAAAGTGATATTAGCGGCAATCGGTTTTCCTGTTGCGGTGCCTAAAACAAGGAAAACTTTGCGGGCGTTGAAATGCAGTTGCAAAGCTGCCCCTTTTTCCTGTGCAGTTATTTTCTCCGCGGCAACCTTCCACTTTCCTTGCAGCGCCCAATGATGGAACGGCAAATCGGTCGGTATAGTATAGGTATCGGTTTTATCAGCCTGCAATGGTTGCGGACTGGCGAAATGCGCAGCGCGGGCTGCACCCAAATAAGTTTCCGGCGTTTGCTTTTCCCATGGGCCAGTTTCTTTAACTGGCTCGCTTGTATTGCTGACCGCTGAATCTTTTAAGCCAAGCAAATGGCGAATATTATTTTCGGTGACCGCATAATCACCTTCCCCGAAATGCGTGTAAACCACCTGGCCATTTTGATTGATCAGGTAATGCGCCGGCCAATACTGGTTTTTAAAATTGGTCCAGGTATCAAGCTGGTTATCCAGCGCGACCGGATAATGAATACCATGCTGCTTAATTGCGGCGGCGACATTCTCACGCTTTTTCTCAAATTCAAATTCGGGTGCATGCACGCCGATAATCACCAATCCTTGATCTTTATATTTTTCATCCCACGCTGTGATATAAGGCAATGTGCGCACACAATTGATGCAGGAGTAAGTCCAGAAATCGACCAGCACCACTTTGCCTTTAAGGGCCGCTATGGTCAGCGGTTCGCTGTTTAACCACCCGTCAATACCGGCAAATTCCGGCGCGGGATAAGGCTGCGGTAGGGCATTGCGCAAACCGTTGGCATCAACCACTTCCATAGTATTCATGGCGGGCTGACCGCCCAATGTCGCCAATTTTTTATCGAAGCCCAGACCGATCAGCACCACCACCAATAAAATGATAATGCCAAAACCTTTGCGCACGGTTTCCGCATGGCGCGTGAAAAAGCCTAAACGGCCCATAATTTTCCGGCCGGTTAAAGCAATCACAAGCATCGGCACACCAGCGCCCAAGGCAAAAGCCACCACTTGCGCCACTGCACTTAAATCATTTTCCTGCCGAATTACCTGCACCAAAATCGCCGCTAGAAATGGGCCCGCACAGGGGGTCCAAACCAAACCGATTAAGGCACCGATGCCAAGCCCACTTAGAAAACCGCCATTGTTGTTTTGGGTCAGCCGGTTGCCCCAATTGGCCGCTCCTTGTGTCAGTGCATTAAATTTGGCCGACAGTTTACCCGAAAGCAGCACCAGCCCCATTATCCCCAATAAAACCAGCGAGGCATTTTTAATAATGTCGAGATCAATCCCAAACAACATCACTAATTTGCGGGACAGCAGCACAAACGCGCTAAATGCCAGCACAAAACCGGTGATAATCCCAAATGGCCGCTCCCGCCCGCCTTCGACCGAAGAAGCCAGGATCAGCGGTAGCACCGGCAGAATACAAGGTGAGAGGATCAACCCCAGCCCTTCCAAAAACGCCGTGCCGGTTTCGATTAAGTTCATAATATCTATTTAGCAGATTTAACGGCTTTGTCATCTTCGATTGCAGGCCAAGTATCCATGGTCATGCAGCCTGCGTGGCAGACTCACCATAAAGTCCTCACCTTGAACTTGTCGAAGGGGGACTCGCTATGCGCGAAGATGAAAATACCCCTAATAGCAGTATTAGGCTTTATCCGGCACAAATTTCAAAACTGCGCCGTTATTGCAATAACGCAGGCCTGTAGGCGCTGGCCCGTCATTGAACACATGCCCGTGATGCCCGCCGCAACGCGCACAATGATATTCCGTACGCGGAAACACCAGTTTGTAATCGGTTTTGGTCTGCAAAGCATTAGGCAGATAATCAAAAAAACTCGGCCAGCCCGTTCCGCTGTCAAATTTATACTTTGATGCGAATAGCGGCAAATCACATCCCGCACAGATAAAAGTGCCCGCTCGTTTTTCCTTATTCAACTCACTGCTAAACGGCGCTTCCGTACCCTCTTTGCGCAAAATACGATATTGGTCGGCCGTTAATTGCTGCTGCCATTGGGCATCGGTCTTTTCAACCTTGCCAATTGCCGTCTTCGCTACTGTATCTGTCGGTGTTTCACTCGCCATCGCGGTTCCCCATTTCATTACTGGTTTTAACCAAGCTAACGCTAACGCGCCTAAACCCGTTTGCAACAACCGCCGCCGCCCTGGGTGATGATCAACCACTTTTTTTGCCATAATTATAAATAAGTATTATTTTGACATTTGTCATGCGGCTTGACTGGCGAAATCCTTGCGCAACCAATACCCATCCGTTATGGCCTTATCTAACCTAAGGAACAGTCCATGAGCGAATTTGCCATAAATGACTATGAACGCAAGATGAGTGCCGCGGTGGATGTATATAAGCGCGATTTAACCGGTCTACGTTCCGGCCGCGCTTCGGTGAACCTGCTCGATAATATTCAGATTGAGGCATATGGCAGCAAAATGCCGCTTAATCAGGTCGGCACCGTGTCAGCACCGGAAGCGCGGTTGCTGGTGGTCAATGTGTGGGATGCGGGCATGAGCAAAGCCGTCGAAAAAGCCATCCGCGAAAGCGATTTGGGTTTGAACCCACAAAGCGAAGGCACCACCATCCGCGTGCCCCTGCCATCGATGTCGGAAGAGCGCCGCGTGGAACTGGTGAAAACCGCCGGTAAATATGCCGAAAGCGCCCGCGTGGCCGTCCGCAATGTGCGCCGCGATGCGTTGGATGCCATTAAAAAAGACAAAGCGATTACCGAAGACGGCCAGAAAACCGTTGGTGAAAAAGTACAAAAAATCACCGATGCGCATGTAAAAGAAATTGATGAATTGCTAGCCAGCAAAGAAAAAGAAATCAAAACCGTCTAAGCCAATTGCACAACCCATTAAAATTTGATAAGGCAGACCATAATGGAACGGCAAATTCCCCAACATGTGGCCATTATTATGGATGGCAATGGCCGTTGGGCGCAAAGCCGCGGTCTGCCGCGTTTGGCCGGCCACAAGCAAGGTATCGAAGCCGTGCGCCGCAGCATTAAAACCGCGCATCAACAAGGCGTACGTTATTTAACGCTATACGCTTTTTCAGCCGAAAATTGGCAGCGCCCCCCAGGCGAAGTGAAAGAATTGATGGATTTGCTGCGCTTTTACCTGCGCGGCGAAATTGCCACCCTGCATAAAGAAGGCATTCGCCTGCGTGTGATTGGCGACCGCCAGCGCCTAGCGTATGATGTAGTGCAGTTGATTGAGCATGCCGAAAAACTAACCGCTAATAATGGCCGGTTAGATCTGATTATCGCCTTAAGCTATGGTAGCCGCCAAGAATTGGTGCGTGCTATGCAGCGCCTGGCCAAACCATTGGCCGAAGGCGCGTTGCATGCGGCAGATATTGATGAAAGTATGATCAGCGCGGTGTTGGACACTGCCGGCGTGCCCGACCCCGATTTGATGATCCGCACCAGCGGCGAACAGCGTCTATCGAATTTTCTATTATGGCAGGCAGCCTATGCCGAATTATATTTTACCGATTTGCACTGGCCGGATTTTGGCGAAGCCGAATTTAAAGCCGCGCTACAGGCCTATGCCACGCGCGACCGGCGTTATGGCGGCTTAAATTCTGCCACTAGCCGCCAAGCCGGCTAATCTGCAAAATCATGGCGCGTCCCCGTCACAAACCGGCGAGAAAACCCTCTACCGCGACTGCATCACCAGGTTTAATGCCGCAATGGCTCTTGCGGGTTTGCTCAGCCCTTATTCTGCTACCGCTCACACTTTATTTGATTTGGCAGCAGCCCGCTTTATTTAGCGTATTTGTCTGGCTTTGGGTGGCCATTGGCTGGCTGGAATGGCTGAATATGATGAACCGCCGTCAGCCCATTGCGCCTGAATTGCGCTGGATCAGTATCATGCTGCTGATTGGTGTGGCGGTATTTAACACCATGGCCACTTTAACCAGTAGCATTGGAATAATTGCCTTTGGCGCCATTATGTTGGCAGTTTTAGCGACCCGTTATCGCGCCTCTTTATATTGGCTAAGCGGCGGATTTATTTATCTGAGTTTAGGCGGCGTAGCGATGCTGGCTTTGCGGCACAATTTTACCATCGGGGCCGCGTTGGTCACATTCCTATTTAGCATGGTTTGGGCCACGGATATCGGCAGTTATTTATTTGGCCGGATCATTGGCGGTGCTAAATTAATGCCCGCCATCAGCCCCAGCAAAACCTGGGCCGGCTTTTTTGGTGGCTTATTTCTGGCCCTGCTAGTCGCTTTATTGATTGGCGGTTATCTGGAGCAAGATACGGCCCTGCCCCAGTTATATTGGCGTTTGGCCAATTTTGGGGCGCTGGCCGTGGCCCTGGCTTTGATTGCCCAATTGGGTGATTGGTTTGAAAGCTGGGTTAAACGCCAGCACAATGTGAAGGATGCCGGTTTTTTAATCCCCGGCCATGGCGGTATCTTAGACCGGATTGATAGCCTAATCATTACCGCCCCATTTTATCTAATCGCCATTTTCATCACCAACCGCGCCTTGCCGTTTTAAAAAAATTTATCACAGGATTAATTGTGAGACAATTTACTTAAACTGTATTGGCAGGTATTCTTGCGGTTTCAACCAAAACATTTTGGTTTGTTCGATATTGTCCTAAAGCATATTCGTCGATTAACATTTTTCTGCTTATCCACTTAACTTCCATTTCGGGATATTCTTGAATTGTTAAACATTCCATATAAAATCCTTCGTTTTCTTTACTTAATTCAGCAATTTCAATGATATTTGTTTTAGCAGTTGCTAAGCTATCAGTTAGCCTATTTTGCTGGCCAATATAGTCGGCAAACATCCTTGGAAATATATTGGCAGCTGTTATTATTTCTTCAACAAATTCAGACCAATCTGCGTTGGTTGTATAATCTGGTTTATCATAAGCTGGCTTCTGTTTAAACATGGTTTGAATGATATTAAACATTAATCCAGATGATTTTTTTTGTTCTGTTTCTATAGAATTTGATTTAAGTTGTGCTAACGCTGCATAATGTAAAGATAGTGTTGAATATTCTTCTAAATCTGCAGAATTCGATACACAAGCCATACGTACTCTTTGAATACGCCATCCCAAATAGAGTTCGTGCGTTTTATATCTAATAAAATTATTAAAATTTTCTTCACCTAACAAGTTTTGTAAAGGTAAAAAATAAGGATGTTGATTTTCAAAAGTTAGAGTCTCAACGCCATATTCTGGCGCAAATAATTTGGTACGAGCTTCATGAATAAATCTTTCCCTTTCAAGTTCAATTTGATGATTTTCAATTTGAGCATTTAAAACGTATTTTTTATTTTGATCATTGCAAATCCTCAATTCTTTTTCAGCTTCTAAAATTGCTTCTTTTATTTTTTCAATACAATTTAAACTTATTTTAATTTTTTCTGGTGATAAAGCACAAGCTAAACCAACATACATTCCTTTATCGCTTAAATGTTTAGCAATACCATGCAAGTGAGAATATCCAACCCTAACAAAAGTAGGTTGATTTGCTTTAACAATATGCTGGCTCATGGCCAAATCTCTTAGTTCAATGGAATTTGATCTTCTCTCATCATCAATTGGTGTTACTTTTATTTTTAAACTTGCCGCAATATCGCTTAGCAAAGGGCCATTAGGTTCAATCGTGAAAATTTTATATTCAATTTCATTCTTAAAACTTGCTGGGTCAGTTTCAGTATAAAAAGATAAATTTACCCCTCTTTTTTGACAGCTTTTATTAAAAGCAAGCAGTAAGGCAGTTTCCCAGACAAATGAGTCCTTATCGACATGGTCTTCGCCAAAAATAATTACTGGTGGTTGAGAAAGTTCTTCTGCTTGTCGCCATAAATTTTCTATATATTCATCAGCCTGCTGCTGCACGTTTTGAAAATAATACGACCAATTTTCGTCCTTTTCGGTGGCTTGCCTAATGATTTTTTGCCACAATATATCTAACTTTTCTTGTTCAACCGACATAAATCTATTTTATATATTTATAAATTAATCTTTGGTTACGTCATGATACAAATTAAGTAAAATTGTATATATTTTAACTGCTTAACGATTTAAAAAACTGCTCGAACAAATAATGGCTGTCATGTGGCCCTGGAGAGGATTCCGGATGGTATTGGACCGAAAAGACCGGTTTGCCCTTCAGCCGCATGCCTTCATGCGTGCCATCGAATAGACTAAGATGAGTAGTTTCCACTTCCAGCGGCAAGCTTTCCGCAATCACTTCAAAGCCGTGATTTTGGCTGGTGATTTCCACCGTATTCGTCAGCAGATTTTTTACCGGATGGTTGGCCCCGCGATGGCCGTAAGCCATTTTGCGCGTCTGCCCGCCCAGCGCGAGCGCCAGTAATTGGTGTCCCAAACAAATCCCAAAAATCGGCAAATCAGCTTTTACGAGCGCACGGATAGTCGGCACTGCATAACCGGCAGTGGCGGCCGGATCGCCCGGGCCATTGGATAAAAAAACACCATCCGGCTTTAAAGCCAGAATTTCTTCTGCACTGGCCATGGCCGGCACTACCGTTACCTTGGCGCCGCTACGGATCAAATGCCGCAAAATATTATGTTTGGCTCCGTAATCAATCGCCACCACATGCGGTGCGCCGGTCGCCGCTTTAAGCTGCGGATCGGTGAGCGACCAGGTGGTATCGTTCCAGGAATAAGGTTCGGCGCAGCAGCTATCCTTGGCCAAATCCAGCCCGTTTAATCCAGCCCAGCCACCGGCTATGGCCTGCAATTCCTGCAGATTAAACACGCCGTCCGGTGCATGCGCAATCACCACTTGCGGCGAACCATATTGGCGGATATGCGCCACCAGCGTGCGGGTATCCACCCCCGCCACCCCAATTAAATGGTGCTGCGCCAACCATGCGCTAAAATCTTGCACTGCGCGCCAATTGCTGGGTGCGGTTGGCACCTCTCGCACCACCAGGCCTTTAGCCAGCGGCTTATGCGTTTCATGGTCATCCGGATTGGCACCCACATTGCCGATATGCGGAAAAGTAAAAGTGATAATCTGTTCGGCATATGACGGATCGGACAGTATTTCCTGATAACCGGTCAGCGCGGTATTGAAACATAATTCACCGACCGCTTGGCCCATGGCCCCAAAGCCAATGCCCCATAATACCTGTCCATCGGCAAAGACAATGGCAGCGGTGGGATGAGCGGGGAAATTTTTAATGGCGGGCATTAAAATGAATTGGTAGCGCCTTGCCGCGCGAAATGCAAAACTTGCGTGCATTCATGGCCATAAAACGGGGTAATTCAAGGGATATTGGCAAACGCACAGAAGCCAATCAGGGGGTGCGGATCGCCGAACGCTTGCCGCAGTTGATGTTACGCGCTTTGGGCGATAGCCAATTGCAACTCGCCACCCTCATTAGTATCTGGCCAGGCATTATTGGCGATGAACTTGCCCCCTATTGCTATCCAGCGAAATGGCAGGCGGGCCGCGGCGCCTTGCCGCCGAGCGTAACTTTGGCCGTGCAAAGCGGGTTTGCGCCGCTGGTGCAAATGCAATCCCCGCAAATCACTGCGGCGATGCGCAGCCAGTTGAGCATTCCCACGTTGACGCTAAAATTCGTGCAATTCTAATTTTTTTACGTCATTCCCGCGCAGGCGGGGATCTAGTGACATACAAAGCGTGAGGCTCTACCTCGCATATTATTTATTTGTTTCTAGACTTCCGAATACACGGGAGTGACGGCGGCACTATTGAAAGTATACTTTAACGAGCTTATATAAATTTATGTCTAACCCGATTGCTGCCGGCACCCGTATTGGCCATGTACATTTAAAGGTCGCCGATCTGGACCGCGCCTTAAGTTTTTATTGCGGGGTATTAGGTTTCGAATTGATGCAACGCTTTGGCACCCAAGCCGCCTTTATTTCCGCAGGCGGTTATCACCATCATATCGGCCTTAATACTTGGGAAAGTTTGGGCGGCAGCCCGCCCCCGCCTGGCAGCACAGGTTTATATCACACGGCGATTTTATACCCCACTCGCGCGGCGCTGGCTGATGCCCTGCGCCGCGTGCAAACCGCTGGTATTGAATTAGACGGGGCCGCCGATCATGGGGTGAGCGAAGCATTATATTTGCGCGACCCAGATCAAAACGGCGTAGAACTGTATTGGGATCGCCCCACTGAACAATGGCCGCGCGATGCAATTGGTGATTTGGCGATGTTCAGCCGCCATTTGGATTTACCAGCGTTATTAGCGCTTTAAGAAGTTATTATTCTACTGCTTTAATTTTCTTCAAAATCGGCATGGGAACCGCGGCTGGTACCTAAATTTTGATCACTAATTTTACGGGGTTTGGTGATTGGTTTGGCGGCTGTTTGTTTAGCGTGCTGATCTTGCTCAACCTGGCGTTTTTGCTCAGGATTGATTTCTTTTTTAGCAATGGTAAAAAAAACGGGCTGCATGATTTTTCTTTGTGCTCAGCATAACAGGAATGCCGCCCTTAATTATTAAACTTATAAGATATAAAAAAGG
Source organism: Alphaproteobacteria bacterium (assembly GCA_965246945.1). Classification (GTDB taxonomy): domain Bacteria; phylum Pseudomonadota; class Alphaproteobacteria; order UBA11073; family UBA11073; genus CBDFFW01. Next base: position 270,013 of record CBDFFW010000001.1, on the reverse strand, counting down.
CATGCCAAAACTAGCATGCCCTTATTCAAAATAGTTAAAGACTATTTGCTTTGTGCAGTTTTCGCTGCGTCTTTGTTGGCATCAGCAGGTTTTACTGCTTGTGGATCTTGATCAGCGGGTTTGCCGCCTGGATTGTTATTTGGTGCTGGCTTATTATTTTGAGCTGAGTTTTGCACGACTGTGCTACTAAAATTGAAATTAACGTATCGAATAAAACATGGGATACCTTTCAAATATAGAAGTTTAACTATCAAGAAAATACACGCTTTATCGCAGACACAAAAAAAGGGGCTGCTGATTAAGCAAACCCCTTTTTTCATCGTTACAATAATTAACGATTCTGTGTATTTGGTTGATCGTTTTGTTCTTGTTGTTGTGGATTGCGCTGCGGCTGTTGTGGCTGCTGCGGCTGATTTTGTTGATTGGGTTGTTGCTGGTTTTGTTGGTTCTGATTGTTGTAAGTCATTATTTGCTCCATGATGATGGTGATCTGTCTTAACTTAAAGACAAAAAACCGGCTAATAGTGTTGCAGTCAACACCTCTTAGCCAGTGATAAATTCAATATAGATTTTAACAGTTCAAGAAACCGGTAGAGAAAGCTTCCGTCTTTATAAGAAAATGGTTAATTAAGATTGCCGGTGTTCTGGGTCATAATCTTAATCCTTTGCTGGGCTTCCATTGGGGTTTTGGCTTTGCCCAGGCGCTTGGCCGGTTTTTGATTTGGTGCGGTCTTTGGTTTGCGAATCCGGATTGCGCAATGGATTTGTTTTATCGGTCATCAAAAATTCTCCTTTATGCGGGTGTAGGGTTTTATCCATTCTGGTTGCCATTACGTGGGGCAAATGCCTTGCTATTGGTACTACTGTTATCCACCGCTTTATCCTGGCTGTGTTTACTGCCCAGCCCACTGCCGCTTTCATTTTGCATGCCGCCCCGCTGGTTATAATTGTGACTATAGTTTTTAATAGTTTGATCGGTAGAATTGTCTTTGGTCATTTTTGTTCTCCTTGTGGTGAGAAGGGCGATATAGGCCGCTGCATATCAGTGGACGGTTGGCGATCTGCGGTGCCGCATCAGAAACAGGTTAAAAATTTGTTCATCTTTCTGCGCTACACTGTTAGGTCAAGGGAGCCAACGCATGCTGCATGGAATGATGAAAGACGAAGTTTTAGCCGGACACACTCCCGCGATTACGACCGGCGTTAAACTACAGGAAGCCTTGCAAGTGCTGCATTACGGCCATTTGCCCAGCACTTACTACCAGCAATTATGGAGCGCTGTTTTGGCGGGCGTAAACCTTAATCCTGGCATTATCGAAGGACATGAACGCAGTTGCTTGGAAGTCGCGCTGACCCATACTGTGCATGAACGGGCTGAGATGGCCTGCAAACATGTTAGTCATCCGGTGGGGTATGCGGTCGATGAACAACCAAAATTCTTAGGTTTGGTGAAAGCAGTGATTAAAGCCAGCCACAATACCACCGGCCTGGCTAAACGGTTGGAGCATATTATTGCCAACCGCTGTAATCCAAGCGCCTTCCGTTCCCACGAAGCACGCGAAGCCGCTGCCATGGCCGCCAAGAAAGTCATCAGCTATCTGCCCAAAATGCAACGGCGCGAAGTCCTGGCCGATCTCCAGCAAATGCCCAGCAAATCGCTAACCGATGAATTCAAAGCACTTCTGCCCGCGATTCATTAAACTATTTCAGGACGATGCAAGTTGGCAAAGCTGTTGCTGGATTTGCTTCTGCTGGCTTAAGATCCGGAAAGAGAAAGGCTAATAGTTCTATTTGTTCTTGTTGCTCGGCAGCACCCCATATTTTAGCAAATCCCAATATAGGCAAACCCCTTCTTGTTATGTTTTGCCCTAAATAATCTTTTATATCCTGCTCGGAATTAATTTTTCCTTGTTGAAGAAGCTGCCAAAATTGGTGTCCACTTCGCGCTGCTCTTTCTGCAGCACAAACTGCATAATAAAGCTGATGTATTTTCCCCCCGCCTGCCTTACATATATCTTCTAATAAATTAGAGTTTTTGTAGCTTTGCTCATCTTTAGCATGCGAAACAACATGTGTTGCTTCATGCATGATGATCACCAATAATTGTCTATAATTATGCCACGGAATTTTATTTCTTTTACCTAAATTAATATAACCACCTACTTTAATCGGTTCAGCTTCCATCAATATCTCAGGTGACAAATCGGTAACCCGCAATTGCAACATTGTTAATTCGCCAGCTTGCTTTATTTTTTCCGTAAAATTTTTAAAAACTGGCAAATTAATGCAATTCAATAATTGTGCCTTTAAGGCAACTGTATTTTTTTGAACAAATGCACAAAGCATCCGGTGTTCATCGCTTCGATAAAGCGCCAACAAATTTTGATGATATTGTAAGTCAGTTGCGATTGGCTCTATTGCATTTGCTGTCGCATATATAAGAGCTCTCCAGATGTGGTGCGCTTCTTCATTACTTACCGGAGGTAACTCATCCTCTAAACGATTAGAATAATCAATTTCTCGATTATAAAAATCTCGTTCTTCCATTTTTAACCTTATAATCAGCGCTTGGGTTGTCAGATTATGGAGATGATTACCTAATGGCAAAGATAGCGTTTTATTGGGATCTAAAGTTTTACTAATTGCATAAATAAATTCGTAATAAGTATTTATATTCTGATCAGCATCTTCAAAACGGCGCATAATTTTTTGCAGGCTTAATTCATAAGGGTCACCAACAGTTCCGGCAGTTAGTGGATGCTTTAATGTTAAATTATTCCATAGGTCTTTAATACTCATAATCTACTACAATAGCAGTAAATTATAGTCAATTGCTTAACGCAATAGTTGCAACATTAATGATTAGGTAAGCCCATCAAATATTTATCCGCTTCAAGTGCCGCCATGCACCCCATGCCAGCGGCAGTGATGGCCTGGCGATACACCTTGTCTTTCACATCGCCCGCCGCAAAGACACCTGGGGTATCCGTTTGTGTGCTATCCGGTTTGGTAACGATATACCCTTCCGCGTCCATCCCCACTTTGCCTTTAAATAATTTGGTGGCGGGATCATGGCCAATGGCGATGAATACACCATCCACCGTTAATTCCTGTGCCACGCCGGTGTTTACATTTTTAATCCGCAAACCGGTTACGCCTTTCGGTGCTTCAGTGCCCAGCACTTCATCCACCGCATGGTCCCAAATCACTTTGACTTTAGGGTGTTTGAATAATTTTTCTTGGGTAATGCGTTCAGCGCGCAAACTATTGCGCCGGTGGATCAACGTCACCTCACTTGCAAAGTTGGTCAGAAACAACGCTTCTTCCACCGCGCTATTACCGCCGCCAATCACCGCAACCGGCTTGCCGCGATAGAAAAACCCGTCGCAAGTTGCACAAGCCGAAACGCCAAACCCTTGATAATAACTTTCCGATGGCAGGCCCAGCCAGCGTGCCTGAGCACCTGTGCAAATAATTACACTATCGGCTGTATAAACCTGCCCGCCATCGCCCCGCGCCGTAAATGGGCGCTGCGTCAAATCAATATCCATAATCAGATCGCTGATAATATTAGCGCCGACATGTTTGGCCTGCGCCTGCATCTGTTCCATCAGCCACGGGCCTTGAATGGGATCGGCAAAGCCGGGGAAATTTTCCACTTCTGTCGTAATCGTCAGCTGCCCGCCGGGCTGCAACCCCGCCACCACATTCACACTTAAATTCGCCCGCGCCCCGTAAATCGCCGCTGTATACCCGGCCGGGCCTGAGCCGATAATCAATACTTGAGAATGCATAATTTTTTTTAAAACAAATGGGGTTTAAACGCTATAAATTCAATAGGAACAATAAATGCTAAATCAATTTTTGGGCAATCAAACTCTCTGCAATCTGCACCGCATTCAGGGCCGCGCCTTTGCGCAGGTTGTCGCCGACCACCCAGAGTAATAGCCCATTATCAATCGACTTATCCTCGCGGATGCGGCTGACATAAACGCTGTCTTCACCCGCCATTTCAGCGGGTGTGATATACCCACTGGTTTCGTAATGATCAACCACCGTAATGCCCGGCGCTTTTTTCAATAACGCGCGGGCTTTATCGGCCGATAATGGCGCGGCGAATTCAATCTGCACGGCAATGCTGTGGCCGATAAAGACCGGCACACGCACACAGGTGGCCGCCACTTTAATATCAGAGCTTAAAATTTTATGCATCTCATCAGCCACTTTTTTCTCTTCCCCGGTGCTGCCATCGGGCAAAAACTTATCCACCTGCGGGATGACGTTGAAGGCGATCTGTTTGGGAAACTTATCCATGCTGACCGGATCGTTCACATAAATGGCGCGCGTCTGCCGGAACAATTCATCCATTGCATCCTTGCCTGCGCCACTGACCGATTGATAAGTGGACAGGCAGATGCGCAAAATTTCCGCTTCATTATGCAACGGTTTCAGCGCGACCACCAGTTGCGCCACCACACAATTCGGGTTGGCAATGATGTTTTTATTTTTAAAATCTTGCAGCGCCGCCGCATTTACCTCTGGCACCACCAACGGCACCGCCACATCCATGCGGTAAAATGACGCGTTATCAATCACCACTGCCCCGGCTGCCGCCGCACGCGGTAAATCTTTTTCACTGACGGCTGAACCCGCCGAAGCCAGCACAATCTGCGTGCCCGCAAAATCGTAATTTTCGAGCGCCTGCACCTTTAAAACTTTATCTTCGCCATATGAAATTTCGCGGCCTTGCGAAGCGCGGGAAGCCAGCGCCACTACTTCGCTCGCCGGAAATTCCCGCTCCGCCAAAATGCTCAAAATCTCGCGCCCGACATTCCCAGTTGCGCCCACCACTGCCACTTTATACTGCTTTTTTGCCATGGCTTATGTTGGCATGTTCTATATAAAGTGAACAGGTTTTTGTCACCGTTGCTGTTGGTGATTCAATGATTAAACAAGCTTATAATTGTCGCTGAACATTTGGCCTATTTGAGGTGTCTTCAATCCTCCCACTAAAGTTGTCAACTTTTCAGAAAATCCTGCTTGCATTGGATCTATGGTCAATTGCACCTCCCAATAACATGTGGTTGGCTGTGCAACAGTGTACGTTTCTGTGCCACCAAGCATTTCATAAACAAATCCACTGCTTTTAAGCAGATTGACAAATTCTTTCGTTTGCCTTTTGGCTGCCTCCATAAATAATGTCGCACTGGCAGTTTCATCATAGCGATCAATAATATTAAAAGATCCACTGAATAATATACACAGTATACCATCTGGGCTTCTAAAAGCGAAAATTTTCGTTCAAGCACATCAAATTTCTTTTTATTACGGCGAAATATTTCTAACCGCGCTGCTTGCATTTGTAACTCAGGTGATAATTCAGCTACTGCTTGGTATGATCACTTTTTACGCATTTGATTGTAAAATGGTATATGCAGAAGAAAGCTTAAGTCAAATACTTGCATCATTGGTTTTAAGCAGCAATTGGTTTTGCCGTTATTGTCGTACCCGTAATCCACCCGCCGCCGAGCACACGCGCACCATCGTAAAAGACACATGCCTGCCCCGGTGCCACGCCATATTGTGGAGTAAGAAGGGTAACGGTGGCACTCGTCTCTAACCTTCCCCTTGTGGGAGGGTTAGAGAAATTGCGGAGCGATTGATCCGGGGTGGGGATAAGCGTCTCTATCTGTTGCCCCCAACCCAAAAAGCTGACAGCGTTTTGACCCTCCCGCGAGGGGAGGGTTAGCGCGACGGTTGCCGGCGCCAATGGTTGTAGTGAGCGCAATTTCACCTGAATGATTTGGCCAGCCAGTTCAGCCGGATCGACCAGCCAATTCACATCACGCAAATAAACCGTATCACGTTGCAGTGCTTCTTTTGGCCCAACAATCACGGCGTTCTCGCTCGCATCCAACCGCACGACATATAAAGCATCGCCGCCACCGATGCCGATGCCTTTGCGCTGGCCGATGGTGTAATGGATGATGCCTTCATGCTGCCCCAGGACGCGGCCATCGATGTGGCGAATGTCGCCGCTCGCCACCGCATGGGGCCGATGTTTTTTCACCACATCCGCATAATTACCATTGGGCACGAAACAGATATCTTGGCTATCCGGTTTGGCCGCGACCACCAAGCCATATTGTTCGGCCAATTGGCGCACCTCGCTTTTCGGCAGACCGCCCAATGGGAAGCGAATATAATCGAGCTGTTCCTGCGTGGTACCAAATAGGAAGTAGGACTGATCACGCGTGTGGTCCGCCGCGCGGTGCAATTGCGCCTGGCCGTTTGCTACCACGCGCTGCACATAATGCCCGGTCGCCAGACAATCAGCGTTTAAATCCTGCGCGGTTTTCAGCAGATCCTTAAACTTCACTTCCATGTTGCAAGCTACGCAGGGGATTGGCGTTTGCCCGGCCAGATAGCTATCCACGAATTGATCGATCACACTATCCCGAAACTTGTTTTCGTAATCGAGCACATAATGCGGGATGCCGAGGCGGTCGGCCACCTGCCGCGCGTCATAAATATCCTGCCCCGCGCAACACGCGCCCTTTTTCTGGATCGCCACGCCGTGATCGTATAGCTGCAGCGTAATCCCAATCACTTGATAGCCCTGTTCGTGCAACAGCGCCGCCACCACCGACGAATCCACCCCGCCCGACATGGCCACCACCACACGGGTCTGTTCAGGCGCTTTGGCAATGCCAAGGCTGTTAAGGGGTAAATTCACGGGTTTTCAGGCTTTCTTGGCCCAATTCTACCTGAAATACAGGTGAAAGAAAAACAAAACCCTAAAATTTAAGCTAATTTAAACAGTTAATTCATTCAAGATTCATAATTATAAGTTAATGTTTTGCATAAGAGGAATGCATGAGAAGTTTTACACCTAGAGATTTTGCTAACCTAGATAATGATCCTTATGAAACTTTTCAGATCAGTAGGAATGCTAGCCAAGCTGAAATAAAAGCAAAATACCGTAAATTTACTTTAGACAATCAAGCATTTGTTCAAGACAAAGATGAAAAAGCAAAACAAAGGCAAATAAAAATTAATGCGGCTTACGAGGTTATCGGTGATAAAAATAATCGCGCGGCTTACGATAAGTGGGCAGCGGAGAACCAACCAAAAGCCTCGGCTCATACGGCACCTCCACCATCTGAAGATACACCTGTATTCACCATTAAAGACCTGCAAAACTTCGCAGCTACCAATTTACGGAAAAAAGACCCACAAGAAAGAAGTGCGGGTTATGTTTTTATTGCAGAAAATCTATGGGCAAACTCAGCGTTCATACAACCGATGCTACCCAGTTTGCTCGATGCAATTTTACAAGATGGTGGGGGTAAATTCACCAGTTCGTTTGATGATTGGGTAAGAAGCAACGCGCATCTTTTGAGAAGCCAAACGGTAGTTGATTTTTGCAAAAATATTGATGCCCAAGATGGCAAAATAGCCGTTGATGAAAAAATTCCTTTTGGTGACCGTTTTATGCAGCATGGGAAATTTTTATTGGATTGCGCCCGAGCAGAGCCAAATTTAGCAGATATTATTATCCCGTATTTAATGCATCATATTGTCCGCGCTCCAAATGATCGCTTTGCCTTGCAAGTTGCGGGTTCAGGTTTGCTACACAGCCACCATATAAATGAATTCATTCGACAAACTTCATGCTATCCTGATAGCCAACATCATGTAAAAGCCGCCCATTTTTTAATTATCGCCAGCAATAATAACCCGAATTTTGTGACTGCGGTGATGCCAAGGGTTTTAGATGCAGCGCGTTATTGTAACTTTGCTTGGCCGGAAGCCAGAAAATGGATTGACCAGAATGCTGCCCAGATCCTTCCTGGTAATTTGCGCGATCAAGCGCAAGCCATCGAACAAAGTGACCCTGATACAGAATTCAGCTCCGTGCGGGCAAGTGGTTATGCATTTCTTGCAAGGTTAGTCACTGTTAATCCAAACCTTGGTCCAACTTTAATGCCGCATGCGCTGAGAGCTGTTTTACGGGACGGTCAAATTGGCTCTCAGGGCCTTGCTGACTGGGCAATTAGAAATAGAGAATTAATAACACCTAATATGTTGGTTGAGCTTGAGCGGCGGTTGCCACCAGTTAGAATTAGAGCTATTATGGACACAAGAGGCAAAGATTTATTGGATTTTATCAGAGATGTAAAAAGACAACTTGATGATCAGGGGCATAATGGCCAAGGACAAACTCGCCGAGGAACACTCACCCCAATTTAAATGAGTTATTCGCTAATTCATTCAAAAACCCATATGCCGTTAAATCGATTTGCAGCGGTGTGACGGTCATATAGCCATCAAACAATGCGCGGACATCGTCGGCTATTTGGTCGGGGTGGCGGATTTCTTCGGCGATCCAGTAATAGGGTTTGCCCCAGCGGTCTTCGCGCTTCAGCAGCAGATCTTTTAACTTCGCTTCAGCATGCGCGGCGACGCGCACGCCTTTGATTTCCGCTGGTTCGCAACTTGGGAAATTTAAATTCATAAGGGTTTGCGCCGGCCATGCCAGCGCCAGTAATTGTTTTACCAACCCCAAAGCATGCTGCTCGGCGCCGCGAAAATCCGCTTCTTTTTGCCAGCCGATATCCTGGCTAAACGCAATCGCCGAGATGCCGAACATCGTCGCCTCCATCGCCGCGCCAATCGTGCCGGAATAGGTGACATCCATCCCAACATTTTTGCCGTAATTGATGCCGGACAGCACCAGTTCGGGCCGCTTATCCGCCAACACTTCATTCACCGCCATAATCACCGCATCCGACGGCGTGCCATCGACCGCATAGGTGCGTTCGCCTGTTTGCGTCAGCCGCAAGGGGCGCGGCAGGCTGATGCTATGGCTCATCCCCGATTGCTGCGTCAGCGGCGCACACACCCACACATCATCCGATAGCTGCTTGGCGATATCGGTCAGCACCTGAATGCCAACGCTTTGATAGCCATCATCATTAGTAACGAGGATACGGGGATTGGACGGCAAAGCAGGCATTGAACAAGCTTTATAGCAAGCGAATGCTTAACGCACGGTTAAGCTGTAATTGCGGTGAGGCCGCCCATATAAGGCTGCAACACTTCCGGTATCGTAATGCTGCCATCTGGTTGTTGGTAATTTTCCAATACGGCAATCAGCGCACGGCCGACGGCGATGCCGGAGCCATTCAGTGTATGCACGAATTCTGTTTGTTTGCTATCTTTGCGCTTCAGGCGCGCATTCATGCGGCGCGCCTGAAACGGGCCGCAATTCGAACAACTGGAAATTTCGCGGTATTTATTTTGGCCAGGCAACCACACTTCAATGTCATAGGTTTTTTGGCTGGCAAAGCCCATATCGCCCGTGCACAGCACTACCGTGCGATACGGTAATTTCAAGAGCTCCAATACTTTTTGTGCACAAGCTAACATGCGTTCATGTTCGGCCACACTGTCTTCCGGCCGCGTGATACTGATCATCTCGACTTTATAAAACTGGTGTAAACGCAATATACCACGGGTATCGCGTCCGGCTGAACCCGCTTCATCACGGAAACATGGCGTTAACGCCGTCATGCGCAACGGTAAGTCATTCGCATTTAGAATTTCATCGGCAACCAAATTGGTTAAAGAAACTTCCGAGGTGGGAATAAGCCATTGGCCAGAATTGGCTTGAAAAGCGCCATCGCCAAATTTAGGCAGATTGCCGGTGCCGTACATGGCACTGCTATTCACTAACAGCGGCACGCTATACTCGGTATACCCATGTTCCCGTGTATGCAGATCAATCATAAACTGGCCGAGCGCCCGTTCCAGCTGCGCCAATTTCCCTTTCATTACTGCAAAGCGGCTCCCTGATAATTTCGCCGCGCGTTCAAAATCAATCAGCCCCAAATTTTCGGCGAGCGTGACATGGTCTTTGGCATCTGGTATATTTGGAATATCCCCCCAACGGCGGATTTCAATATTGTCATTTTCATCCTCCCCGTCCGGCACATCACCCGCTGGTAAATTGGGGATGATTTCTAACATGCCGGTCAAATGTTCACCCAAGGCTTTCTCTTGCAGTTCTAGATCGGCTGATTGATCCTTCAACACCGCCACTTGTGCCATTAACGCATCCGCATTGCCGCCCGCTTTTTTCACCGCGCCAATTTTAGTGGCCAAAGCATTGCGCTGCGCCTGTAATTCCTGCGCCTGCGTCTGCACTGCGCGCCGCTCCACATCCAATGCTAAAATTGTTGTGCTTTGTGGCTCCAATTTGCGCCGTTTGAGCGCCGCATCAAACCCTGCCCCGTCTTCCCGAATTGCCTTCAAATCATGCATGGTTTTTTTTAACGGAATTAATTTAAAAACGCGACAATCCTGTTAACCCATCAGCTCTGCAGTGCTGGTTTTATCCAGCGGGCGGCCTTCGAATATATGAATGCTGGGTTTGTTATCATAAGCGCGGGCACGCACGGTGACCGCACGGTTGCGGCCGGTTTCCTTGGCGCGGCGCATAAGATCGACCACATTGCGGAATAAATGGCTGGGATCGGCCTGCGCATGGCTGGTAAATTCCTGCCAATTGATCACGGTATAGCCAACCGAGGCCGATAGTGGCAGCGCCAGTTGCTTACCCTGTTTATCAATCAATTGCACGTGCTGATAATATTCACGCGGATTACCGATGACCTTTTGTTTAATGTTATCATAAGTGCTGTCATTCACCGGAATAATCAGTGGTTCGCGGCGGATGCAGTTCAGCAGGCGCTGCACAATCATATCAGCAGCATCATAAACCGCGGCGGCCGCTTCGGGATCGCGGTAGCACAGTGGGAAAATACAGAAGAATTCTTCACCGCCCCAGCGCGAAATCAAATCACTGCCGGTCATGCCGCTGCGGACCAGATGGCTTTCGACGATGAGTGAGGCGATGCAGCGACCGGCCAAGGCGGCCCGCTGGGTGGTGTCCAGAGCATTGACCCGCGTGCAGCGTGCCAGCCGTTCGGCAAATTGTTTCAGCACCATATCGCCGCCAAAATGGGTGACCATGGAATTGACCGATTTGAAATGATCGATATCGACCTGAGCCACCAGTATTCCGCCAATGCGCCCCTGCCCGATACTGGTTTGGAATTCCGGCGTTTGCACCAGCGCCTGCAGCGCCTGCACATAGCGTTCATAGCCATGCCGGTTGGGCAATTGGGTAAGCGCATCAGTAAAGGCAATGCGGGAAGTGGAAGCCAATTGCGTGCGCAATTTGGCTACTTCCTGGCGGCTTTTTAGTAGCTCTGCTTCTAGCTCAACGCGGGTGAATTGTCCCAACGGCGCAGCAGGCATTAATGCCAACGGTGGGCCAACATCCTGCATTATACTGATTTTAGCATACAATTGTATGCTAAATGATGAATGTTTAAGCTTATTTTCATAGAGATTATATACGGGTATAAATAGCGTGCTGGCTTTGCCGAATGGCATTTTGCAACGCTGGGCGCTGAATTTTGTCAAAATGGACGATATCAAGCTTGAAAAGTTGCGGAACATCTTCAAGCTGCCAGCAAAGTTGGGCAAAATCGCTGGGGGTCAATGCCTGCCCTATTACTGCTAAATCAATATCTGAACCATTTTGGAAATCACCCCGAGCACGTGAGCCATAAACCACCGCCTGTTCCACAGCCGGAAACTTTGCTAGCACCGCGCGAAATTGCGCTAAAATGGATTCACTTATCCCTGTGGGGTGGATAACCATGTTGCCAACACTCTATTTAATTCACGTAATAGATTTATTCCTTGTGTAATTACTAGGTTAACCACTGCCTGCGCTTCAATCTCATCATAAGTGTGGCTGGTGTGATTGCGCGCTGCATGTAATTCGGCCTAGGCATTACCATCCGTTAGTAAATTTTGTTGCAGAGCTGCAGCAAGGGTTTCTTTGGGGCTACGCACATCAATATCTTTGGCAGCCAGCACTAGTTTTAGTGCTTTCCAAGCCATTTCATAGGTAAATTCAAACCGTTGCAAAATGGCATCGTTCAAATAATCAGGTGCTGCCGGATCCGCCTGTTTGACCGTGACCAGCGCCTCCAAACGTGTCAACGCATTCTGATAATCTGAAATTCGTTCCTGTAAACGCATCGAGTATTATCTAACTATCATCGCCCATCCGCAACGCCGCAATAAACGCAGATTGGGGGATTTCGACGTTGCCGACCTGGCGCATTTTCTTTTTGCCCTCTTTTTGCTTGTCTAAGAGTTTGCGTTTGCGGGAGATATCGCCGCCGTAGCATTTGGCGGTGACATCTTTGCGCAGAGCGGAAACTGTTTCGCGTGCGATGATTTTGGCGCCGATAGTGGCCTGGATCGCCACCTGAAACAATTGGCGCGGCACCAGGGTTTTTAAACGTTCGCACAAGCCGCGCCCGCGCCATTCAGCTTGGGATTTATGCACCATCATCGATAAAGCATCGACCGGTTCACCATTAATCAGAATCGATAGCTTCACCAGATCTCCAGGTTGATACCCAGCTAGCGCGTAATCAAAACTGGCATAACCGCGTGAAATGGATTTTAAGCGGTCGTAAAAATCGAACACCACTTCATTCAGCGGCAGATCATAAACTAGCATCGCGCGTGCGCCGACATAAGTCAGTTCCTGTTGAATCCCGCGTTTTTCCTGGCACAAAGTGATGATGCCGCCCAGATATTCATCCGGCAGTAAAATGGTGGCTTTCAGCCAGGGTTCACGAATTTCTTTAATGCGTGTCACATCCGGAAAATCGGCTGGATTATACATTTCCATGGATGAGCCATCGGTTAGATCCAGCTGATAAACCACGGACGGCGCGGTGGCGATCATATCCAGATCGAACTCGCGCTCCAACCGTTCCTGGATGATTTCCATATGCAACAACCCGAGGAAGCCGCAACGAAAACCCATGCCGAGTGCGGCCGAGCCTTCCTGTTCGAAATGAAAACTGGCATCGTTCAAAGCGAGCTTACCCAAACTATCGCGCAACTTTTCAAACTCGCCCGCATCGGTGGGGAACAGCGAGCAGAATACCACGGGCACGGATGGTTTAAACCCAGCCAACATGGTTGGTGCAGGAGTCCGGTCTAGCGTGATGGTATCACCAACTTTGGTTTCTGAAATATCTTTAATACCGGCGGTAATAAAACCCATTTCGCCAGGGCCGAGCGTGCCGGTTAATAACATTTTCGGCGTGAACACTCCAACGCGTTCAGAATCATGCGCCGCGCCAGTGGCCATAAAGCGGATTTTCTGACCGACCTTTAATTCGCCATTCACCACACGCACCAAAATCACCACGCCGAGATAGGCATCATACCAGCTATCCACCAGCAACGCCTGCAGCGGCGCATTGCGTTCACCCTTCGGCGGCGGCAGATGCTTCACAATTTTTTCGAGCAGTTCATCAATTCCCAAACCGGATTTGGCGGAAACCATTGCCGCATCCGACGCATCAATCCCAATCACATCTTCAATCTGGCGCTGAATACGTTCAGGCTCGGCCGCCGGCAAATCGATTTTGTTAATCACCGGCAAAATTTCATGGTTGTTTTCGATCGCCTGATAAACATTCGCCAGCGTTTGTGCTTCCACCCCTTGCGTCGAATCCACCACCAGCAGCGACCCCTCGCACGCAGCCAACGACCGCGAAACCTCATACGCAAAATCCACATGCCCGGGCGTATCCATCAAATTCAGCTGATAGGTTTTGCCGTCGCTGGCGGTATAAGCCAGGCGCACCGTTTGCGCCTTAATCGTAATTCCGCGTTCGCGCTCGATATCCATATTATCGAGCAATTGCGCCTTCATTTCGCGCAATTCGAGGCCGCCACAATTCTGGATCAGCCGGTCGGCCAGAGTTGATTTGCCATGATCGATATGGGCGATGATAGCAAAATTACGGATATGAGACAGGTCGGTGGTCATTTAGATAGTGGCAATCGCATATTGTTTGATTTGTTCATCTAGCGTTACCAGTACGCATTTTTCCAGCTTTGCCTGCGCAATTAACAACCGATCAAACGAATCTTGATGATTAAACGGCACTTGTACAGCTTCCAAAATATGCTGGCGGGCGATAGGTAATAGCGTAAACCTTTGCGCCAAAAGTGTTTGAACAACATTTTCAATAGAAGCGCCGCCAAAATCCAACCGTTTTTTATTTAATTTAATTCCGATTTCCCAAATAGACGCGTCGCTAATTCTAATGTCAATCGCCGGATTTTCGATAAGTTGCCGTATTTTTACTGAGATACGTTCAGGTGCAATTAATGACCAAATAACAAAATGGGTGTCGAGCAAATAGATCATCAGCGCTTGACAGTGTTATCAAATTTATCATCATTTAAAAACTCAGGCTCAGTTTGATCCCAATCATCGGCCACATACCAATCGGTATGCGCCAACAAACCTAATTGCCGTTTACCGATTCAATAGCCGGCATTTTATTGGCCATTGGTACCAGGCGGGCCATCGGTTTACCGGCCTTGGCAATAATAATTTCCTCACCCGCCGCCGCCCGTTCCACCAAGCGGGAAAGATGCGTTTTGGCTTCGTGAATGTTGGTTTGCCACATAAACTTAGTTTAGTCTAGTTTACTGTCTAAAGCAAGGTATTTGCTTCGCTAGAATTTGTCATAAATTGCCGGTATAATCGGCTGCAATGGTCGAACGGATTACCAGCACAGCCGCCGCACGCCAGCAGCAACAGATTTTCGCCGCCGATTTAGAGCGGATGTTGGTTAGCAAATTGAGCAATGGGCTTAAACCTTTACCGCTGTCGCTGCGCAATTTGAAACCGATTACCAATGCGTCTGTGCGCTTAAAACCGGTCGCGACGCTTTCGGCCCATCCATTGAAACCCAGTACTGGTCTTGCTCATGCCGTTAATCCCAAATTAGATATTAAAGAGTTGCCACCCACCTATGCGGCTATTCTGGAAATTTTAAAAGACGATGATGTCGCCGCTGTCAAAGAAGTTATTGCCGGACTTTTAGACGCAGGTTTATCCAAAAAAGAATGCGCCGAATTATTAAAGCTCGCCCGTCAATGCAACAGGCTAGAGAAAATGGCCACCGGTAAATTGCCATTGGATAGTCAAAACAATTTTGTCACTGCCGTTAATACGCCCAATCCACCAGTCGATTTAACCGATGATGAACGTGATAATTTATTGGAACGTAATTTGCCCGTAACTACAGCCAATAAAGAAACAGCCGATCTGGCTTTGACAGAGGAATTTAGGGAATTCCAAGCGGATCTTGGTGCGGCTGAAAATGGTGATGAAAACATGGTTGGTGTTGTTACCAATCGCGACCAATACACTAAAAAATTAATGCGGCGCGCTAAAGCAGATAATGGAGATCCAAATACTAATTTTAATTTGGATGAAGGTGAAATTGTTCATTTCGACCCGCGTGAAATTAGCCACGGCAGAAAGCCTATGCCAAAATTGGATGCGGGCCAGGCAGAAGTTGTGCAAGTAACCGCTGTAGTCGATTTGCATCATACATCAGCACCCGTAGAAAATCTCGCTACTACCCAAAAGCCGCCAATGTCACTGGAACAGCAAGTGGCCTTAGGCCTAGCTCCTAGTTGGATGTTGCCGCCCAGACCAACTGGTCATGATAAAGGTTAAATTAACGGTTTAATAATTGTAACATGGCCCATTTTCCGGCCGGTTTTAATTTCGGTTTTACCGTAATCATGAAAATAGGTGCCAGCCTGCAAATTTGTGTTTTGGCGATACAATGTAATTTCGTCGCCCAATAAATTGGTCATCACGGTTTGATGTGTTGCCGCAGCATCCCCCAGCGGCATACGGGTAACAGCTTGCAGCAATTGTGTAAACTGAGAAGTGGCGGCCCCTTCAATGGTCCAATGCCCGGAGTTATGCGGCCGCGGGGCCAGTTCGTTCACCAGCAATTGCCCATCGGCCGTTTCAAATAATTCAATGGCGATTAACCCAACCAGATTTAATTGGCTCACCAATTGTTCGGCGATCAGCCGCGCTTGTTGTTGCAATTCGTTATGCGCCTGGGCCGGTGCCAAACTTTGATAAAGAATATGATTGCGGTGAATATTTTCAGTCAACGGAAAACACGCCATTTCACCGCCAGCATTGCGCGCAATAATCACCGATAATTCACGCTTAAAATTCACAATGCCTTCCGCAATTAAATGATTGCCCAAAGCTTTTAAAACGGCTTCTGCTTCCCCTGCACTGCTTACCTTCCGCTGCCCTTTGCCATCGTAACCCATACGCGTTGTTTTTAAAATTAGCGGCAAACCCAATTGCTCAATGGCCGCGTGTAAGCTGGCCGCATCATGCACCGCGTGCCATGGTGCCGTGGCAATCCCGCAATCGTTAACAAATTGTTTTTCGGCAATCCGGTCTTGGGTGATCGCCAAAACCGGTGGCTGCGGATAAAAAGGTTTTTGCGCGGCCAATAATTCAGCGCTGGCTAGTGGAATATTTTCAAATTCAAAAGTAATCACATCGCATAGCGCTGCAAATTTATTCAGCGCCGCAATATCTGTATAATCGGCCACGATGGTTTGCTCGGCCACTTGGCTCGCGGGGCTGTCTGGCTCTGGCGTAAAAATGATGGTGCGCAAGCCCAGAGGCTGAGCGGCCAGCGCTAACATCTGTCCCAATTGCCCGCCTCCTAAAATACCAATTGTCGCGCCGGCGGTAAGCATTGTCCTATCAAACCACGCCCGTTTATTCGTGCAAGGTTTTTCCAAATTATCCGCGCTTTTTTGCGGCGGCTTATCTATAATATTGATATGCGTCTGCGTTTATTAGCTGTGGCTTTAGTGTTCATCACCACCCCTGTTTTGGCCCATCACCCAACCAAAAACCAATACACACTGCAGGTCAAAAATCACCAATTTAGCCCCACAACGTTGGAAGTGCCCGCCAACACCTCGTTTAAGCTGATTATTGGCAATAATGCCGATCAACCTGTTCATTTCACCAGCCAAACTGCCCAATTAAATAAAGATATTGCGGCGGATGGGGCTGCTGTTATCAATGTTCCGCCTTTGCCTGCTGGACAATATCCATTTACCATTTCTAATCAAAGCAACCAAGGCGTATTGGTGGCAATTGCGCATGAAAAATAAGTTTTGTCACTTGCTGTCAATAAATTCCGAAACTAATTCGCTATATTCCTAAGCGAGTCATACTTATGTTATCCTTATAAAAGAGTAACAAGTCTTTTCAACCATTAATGGTTGATTAAGAAGTATTTGCTACTTTAAGTTGCATGAGAGACAGATGGCATCCATTTTAGTGATTGAAGATGACGCAACCATTGCCGAAGTTTGGCAAAGCTTTTTGCGCAAGGCAGGCCATGAAGTGGCCCATGCCGCTTATGGCCGCGCTGCTTTGGAACATTTGGCCTTGTATGAATCCGAAGTAGTGTTGCTGGATTTGAGTCTGCCAGATATCGATGGTGCCAATATTTTGGATTATTTGGAAAAACGCGACCGCCTAACCAGCACGGCAGTAATTGTCACCACCGGCGACGACACCATCACGCGCGCGGTTAGCAGCATGCAAAAGGGTGCGTATGACTATTTGGTCAAACCCTTCACCCGTGAACGTTTATTGCAAACCGTTGAAAACGCTCACAAATCGATCCGACTCCATAAAATGGTGGATGCGTATCGCGAGGAATTGGACCGCCAGCGCTTGGGCCGCCTAACCGGTGCCAGCTTGCCCATGCAATTAATTTATAAAACCATTGAAGCCGCCGCGCCCACCAAAGCCACTATCACCATTGGCGGTGAAGCCGGCACCGAACGGGGCTGGGTCGCTGAAACCATTCACCTGCATAGCAAACAACCTAATGGCCCGTTTCAACAAATCAATGCACGCGATATTGGCGAATTGTTTTTAGGCAAAATGCTGTTTGGGCAAGCCACGCCGCTGGATGCGGAGCTTACCCAAACCGGCCGCCTGCCGGGTTTATTAGGCGTAGCGAATGAAGGCACATTGTTCATCGATGAACTTACTTATTCCCCATTAGCGGTTCAGCAATCCCTGCTGCATTTTCTGCAAACCGGCTTGTACCAGCCTGAAGGCAGTCAGCAGTTTTTCCAAAGCCATGGCCGCATTATTGTGGGCCTCAGCGAAGATCCGCATATTGCGATTGCCAGCGGCCGTTTGCGGGAGGATTTATGGCTGCGCTTAAACACCGTGCCCATTCATCTGCCGCCCTTGCGCGAACGGCGCGATGATATCGCTTTAATTGCGGGCGAACGCCTGCGCGAAAAAGCCATTCGCCTAGGTAAAGCGTGCCTAGGCTACACACCCGAAGCAGAATTGGCCCTGATGTCTTACGACTGGCCCAATAACACCCAGGAATTGGTACTGTTGGTTGATCAATTGGTTAGCGATCATAATATCGCCCAACTGGATTTGCGCATGCTGCCAGAAAAATTCCACCGCACCGTACATATCCGCCAGGATAATATCAGCCAAAACCGCCCGCCGCCCAAATTGGAGTTGGTTTGGGATCAAGGCGATAAAATCGCGACTGAAAATAATTAAGCGCTTTAAATGCGGCTTATTTCGGACCAGTTTGCACCCGTAATTGCCGCGCCCGCGTTAAAATCAATTCTTCCAACTGGCCGTTCATCGCCGGATCCACCGCTGCAGTTTGCCATTCACTGCGGCTGCTGCGGGTTTGGTGGAACACTGCCACCCGCACGCTATCAGCGCGTAATTGCTTATCTAAAATCGCCACATTTAATTTAAACCGTTCATCCGGCGCACCGGCCGGACTATACCAATCGGTTAACACCAACCCGCCGAAGGGATCGGCGCTACTAACCGGCATAAAGCTAATGGTATCCAACGTCGCACGCCATAAAAAGGCATTCACGGCAATGCCTTGTCCGTCGCTGCGCTTGCGTTTGCTATCTAAGGTTAAACCTTCATCACCAAAAATACTGCCATTCGACTGCACGGCTTCACGGCGCGGTTTTTCCGGGTAACTCGCCTCCGTTTTATTTTCACCCGTGCTGCTGCAGGCAGCCAAGGCCAAAACTAAACCGAGCATGGCAAAGCGAGAAGAATGACGCATACCCACAATCTAGCGCGAAGCCAACGCTGCCAGCAAGTATGAAGCGTACCAATCAATAAACCAAGCATCATTAAATGACGCATTATTCCCCTTCATTAATTATCCAAACTCAAAAGCAACCATTGTTTTAACGTGCTAGCACATTAAAACAATAATCTGATCAGCCATATGCTTTTGCTTTGATAAAAACTAAACACTAACAATCGGCCGGCTACCTAAATCTTCGAAAAAGCGTAGTAAAAAGCCGTTCGGGTCCTGCACAATAAACTGCCGGTTGCCGAGCTCGACCTCATCTACCCGATACCATTTTTCTTCCATTGTTAGAAAGATAGGTGCCTTGGCTGCCAAAACTGTTTGATACCATACATCAACAGCGGTGGTTTTGATTTGCAGGCTAATGCCGCGGCCAAATGGCGGTTCTAACTCACCAGTTGCCCAAACGCGGTCTGACTTGCTTAAATCTTCCAGCATTAACTGGGCACCTTGCCGATGCAACATCACAAACCCATGCTCCGGCCGGTAATATTGTAGTTCAAAGCCAAGCACCTCTCGGTAAAATGGCAAGCTGATTGCTAAATCACGGCAATATAATTCAGGCACTAATGGGCTAATGCTTATCATTTACATATTTTCTACATTATCTGCCATTCGATTTAAAGCATCTCAATACAACTGCTTTGTTTTAATGTGCTAGCACGTTAAAACTCTTTGAAAATAAAGCTTCTGCACACAACAGGTGAATAAATTTTGCCGCTTGTTTATATTTGCTTTCGATGATTGATCTACGTTTTTTAGGCTCGCAACCCGTGGCCGTATTCGGCTTGGGCAAAACAGGCCTGGCGACCATCCAAGCTTTGCAAGCCAGTAATATCCCTTATTTGGCTTGGGATGATGATGCCGCGACGCGCGAAAAAATCACCGCCCAAGGTATTATTTTAACGCCGCTCGATGAAACCCTTTTAAAAAACTGCCAGGCCATTGTGTGGTCGCCTGGTATTCCGCATACCCTGCCGCAGCCGCATCCTGTTGCGTTATTGGCCAGGCAATTAAATGTGCCGCTGATGACCGATTTGGATTTGCTGTATCGCGCGCAACCGCACGCCAAATATATCGGCATCACCGGCACCAATGGCAAATCCACGACCACCGCGCTGATTGCCCATATTTTGCAAACCGCCGGTAAAGCCGTTGCGGTTGGCGGCAATCTTGGCTATCCCGCTTTGTCGCTTGCCCCATTAGAAGCCGATGGAATTTATGTGTTGGAACTCTCTTCCTACCAAACCGAGTTGATGCGTGATCTGCGCTGCGATATTGCCGTCTGGCTGAACCTTACGCCCGATCAACTGGAACGGCATGGCGGCATGGCCGGCTATGCGGCTGCCAAAGCGCGTATTTTTCAACCCCGCAATGCCGATAGTCTGGCGATTATCGGCGCTGGTGACGCACATTCCCGCGCCCAGATTACGGAATTATTAAATCAAAATCGCCAGGTAATCACCTTATCATCTTCAGCACCACACGCCCCGCAAGGTGCCGGGGATCCAGAGAACCAAGTATTCTACACCACGCAATCTGTTATCATTGGCGGGCAGGATTTTGATCTTGTAGCAGCGCCCGCCTTGCCGGGCATTCACAATGCGCAGAATGCTGCAGCGGCTTATACCGTTTGCCGCGCGCTGGGTTTAAATGATGCCGAAATCATGGCGGGCATCAACAGCTACACCAGCCTGCCGCACCGCCAGCAGCGCGTCGCGCAGCATCACCAAGTCAGTTTTGTGAATGACAGCAAAGGCACCAATCCGGAAGCCACGGCCAAAGCCCTAGCCTGTTACGACCGCATCTATTGGATCATTGGCGGCCGCCCTACCAGCGATGGTTTAAACGGCCTGGAAAGTTTTGTCTCACACATTCAGCATGCGTTTATTATCGGCGAAGCCAGCGCCGAATTTGCCGCCTGGTGCGCTGCGCAAAACCTGCCTTACACATTGTGTGAAATTTTGGCAAAGGCAGTGCCCGCCGCCGCTGCGCTGGCGCTTAACGATCCCGCCCCATCAACTGTGCTCCTGTCCCCCGCTTGCAAATCCTGGGACCAGTTTACCGGCTACGAAGCCCGCGGCGAGTTGTTTGCGCAGCTGGCAAAAGCTGCTTCTAAATGATAGGCTTTGAGCATGCAATATAAGACACGTTTGTTTGAAGGAAGTGATTGGCAAAAATTAAAAGCCATCCGATTGGAAGCTTTGCAACAAGATCCAACCGTTTTTGGCGGTGATTACAGCACTGAAAACCAGTTTAGTAACGATGAATGGCGTTTACGCGCCACCCCTGGCCAACGTTGCATGTTCGGGCTTTACGATGTTGATCAAATAATCGGTCTAACCGGCGTGTTAACCGATCGCGATGATGCCAGCGGGCAAACCGCTTGTTTGATCGCTTCCTACATTCGGCCTACCTATCGTGGCCAAGGGCTAGCTAAATTACTTTATCAGGCCCGTTTACAATGGATTGCTGCCCAAAACCGCTTTACTACTGTTATTACTTCCCACCGCGCAGGCAATGAAGCCTCCCGTCGGGCCAATCAGCAATGGGGTTTTGAACATTGGAAGACAGCCGATAAAACCTGGCCCGATGGCTTAACCGCGCCGGAAATTTTTTATCGTTTAGCTGTTGAGGACATTCCACAAAAACTCGCCGCCTATACCGCGCAATCATTACCATCCCTTTAAGAATCGCGCATAATCACGCTTATGTTCACCCCATCGCGTGCGGATAATTCAGCTTTTGGCCAGTGGTGGTGGTCGGTGGATCGGTGGTTGCTGGCTTGCTTGTTAGTCCTGATTGGCATTGGGGTATTAATGGTTACTGCAGCTAGTCCGCCGGTGGCGCAGCGCATCGGGTTGCCCTTATATCATTTCACCAAAATCCATATCATTGCCCAGGGCATTGGGTTGATTTTTATGCTGACCATTTCGTTCCTCAACCCGCGCCAAATCCGGCTGCTGGGGTTAAGCATTGCGGGCGTGATGCTGTTTTGTTTGTTGCTAACTTTATTTGTGGGGGAAGAAATTAAAGGCGCGCGCCGCTGGATTCACCTGCCTGGCTTTTCCCTACAAGCCGCCGAAATTATGAAGCCCGCTTTTGCGATTGTCAGCGCGTGGCTATTGGCGCGCGGGGCGACTGAAACGGATTTTCCAGGCCGGCTGTTAAGCATGGGTTTATACGGCATTTGCATTGGCTTGTTACTGTTGCAGCCCGATTTGGGGATGACCGTGGTCTTCACCGCCATTTGGGGCGTGCAAATGTTCCTGAGCGGTATTGCGTTATGGCTGGTCGGCGGCATGTTGCTATTCGGCGTATGCGGCTTGGTGGGTGCTTACTTTTTATTTCCGCACGTCACCGCGCGTGTGGATAAATTTTTAAATCCGGAACAAACCGATACCTATCAAATTAATCAAGCCTTACGCGCGTTTCGGGAAGGCGGCTGGTTCGGTACCGGCCCCGGCCAGGGGGAGGTGAAATTTCATCTGCCGGATGGCCATGCCGATTTTGTGTTCGCAGTGGCGGGAGAGGAGCTGGGCGCGATTGCGTGTATCTTACTGGTCGGCCTGTTTGCTTTTATCTATCTGCGCAGCATCGGCCACACCCTCAAGCGCCAGGATGTTTTCAGCGTGCTGGCCCTGGCCGGTTTGCTGACCGAATTCATTGTGCAAACATTGGTCCATACCGCTTCCAACCTCCAGCTCATTCCCACTAAGGGGATGACGTTGCCCTTCATCAGCTATGGCGGCTCGGCTTCCATCGGCATGGGGATTACGATGGGTATGGTGTTGGCCCTAACCCGCCGCAGTTTATCCGCCAAAGATTTATAATGCGTATATTGATTACGACCGGCGGCACCGGCGGACATGTCTTCCCCGCTGTGGCTTTGGCGCAAGCATTGCAGGCGCAAGAGGACGATGTGGCGATTATTAGTGATGCCCGCGGCCTGGCCTTGGTGCCGCTCACTATTCCCACCCACCGCATCGCCGCTGCCAGCCCCCAAAAAACCGGCGCGGCCGCCAAATTAAAAGCAGGCGGCCATTTATCGCAGGGCCTGCTGCAAACCCTGGCCTTGCTGCGCCGCCAGCGGCCCAAAGTGATTATCAGCTTTGGCAGCTATGCTTCGGTGCCGGTGGTAATTGCGGCCAATATTTTAAAAATCCCACTGATTTTGCACGAGCAGAATGCGGTATTGGGTTTAGCGCACCGCGTGGCATCGCACTGGGCCAAATATGTGGCGCTCTCATTTGCCGCCACCAGCCGCATCCCCAAACGGGCGCTGAAAAAAATTGTCGTCACCGGCAATCCGGTGCGCGCTGAAATTGCGGCCCTGGCCAACCAGCCCTATCAACCACCGCAAGCCGATGGGCCGATTGAACTGCTGATTACCAGCGGCAGTCTGGGCGCAAAAATATTCGGCGAAGTGCTGCCCGCCGCTTGTCAGGAATTGCCGATGGCTTTGCGCAGCCGTTTGCGCATCACGCAGCAATGCCGTGCGGATAGTTTGGCCGCCACGCAGCAAGCTTATGATGAACTGCAAATGCAATTGGTGCTGGCACCCTTTTTCACCGATCTGGGCACGCGCATGGCCAAGGCCCAATTGATCATCTGCCGCGCGGGTGCTTCAACTGTCGCCGAAATTTTGACCCTGGGCCGGCCGGCGATTTATATTCCGCTGCCAGCCGCCGCTGATGATCATCAAACCGCTAATGCCAAAATCGTTGCCGCGGCCGATGCTGGTTGGCACTTACCGCAGCATGATTTTACGCCGCAGCATTTAGCCAAATTATTAAGCGAATTGTTAACCGATCCCGCGCAACTAACAGCCGCCGCCGCACAAGCCAAAACCATAATGGCGGCGGCGGGCTGCGAAAAATTATTGGCTTTGGTCAATCATTTCACGCGCAGTTAATCTTCACAGAAAAATCACAACCGCAAACCAGTGGCGCTGGTTATACTATTTATATGCCGCATAATGAAAATGTTGAATTTATCGCCAACCCCTTTGCCCTGTTCGATGAATGGCTCCAACTAGCTACTATCCATGAAATGAATGACCCGAATGCGATGAGCCTGGCCACCTGCACGCCGGACGGCAAGCCATCGGTGCGGATTGTGTTATTGAAAGGCCATGAAGCCAACGGCTTCCGTTTTTACACGCACAGCACCAGCCGCAAAGGGCAGGAATTACTGGCCAACCCGCAAGCCGCCATTTGCTTTCACTGGAAATCCCTTCAACGCCAAATCCGGATTGAGGGCCTTGTGGAACTGCTCAATGAAAAAATCGCCGATGATTATTTCGCCGGCCGCCCGCGGATGAGCCAAATTGGCGCCTGGGCTTCCGCCCAATCCGAGCCGCTGGCAAACAAACAGGAATTTGCCGCCGCCATTACCCGCTTTCGGGAAAAGTTTGAAAATCTGCCGGTCCCACGCCCGCCACAATGGCGCGGTTTTAATATCGTACCGGAAACCATAGAATTCTGGGCCGAACAACCTTACCGCCTGCACGACCGCATGTTATACCGCCGCGCCGCCGACAACTGGCAGCAACAGCGGTTGTATCCCTAAAAAAATTTATGCAACTATTTGCCATAAGGTATATTTATTTTTTTAATAACTTTATGAGAAGAACGACCCATAATGGAAGACATTCTATTCCTGTAATAGTAAATGCCACAAATAATACACATGGTGCTGCACCCATTAATATTTTGGAACATACCCTTGTTTTACAAATGTTTTTGAATGGGCCTGTAAGAAATCATCCTGACTATCTACAAAAACTGGCGAAAAATTTAACGCCTTTTGCAGGCCAAGAAGCATTACCGGTGAACACGGTAAAATTAATTGAACGAGGTGTTCAAATTTTGGCTGCTTATGCCCCTAACTTACTTCATCCCTGCTTTGCTCAAACAGCAGTAAATAGCCAAGCAACAGCAACACTAACCATACCGGTTTTACCAGAGCCTAAACTAAATCCGCCCATAGCAACTGTGATGGCTTCAGAACCTGTTATAGATCCGCGAATAGATTATCGGCAATATGAAGGTGCTAATACTCGTTTAGATGCCTATTATCCTAAGAAAGCTACCCAAATTTTATTAAGGAACGATGACACACCGCATGGTTATGCGGTATGTGTTGGTTATTTTGCTGGCCGTTTAAAACGTAACATTGATAAAAATGCCCGCTTTCATGTCTCAGCGAAAAGCCAGTTTATTAATTTGGGTTTTGATTATGTTTTGGCATGTTTATATCATAATACGGATGTTAGCGCCCTGTATTATAAAGATCTTGAAATTAAAAAATTAGGCTTAGAAAGCGAGCGTATAAAATTACAGCGAATTGCTGTGAATGTTTTATTAGCTGCCAAAGGCAGGGCACCACTTTGTGATCAAAAACAAATCGAGCAAGATCTTAAATTTATAAAAGCAAATATAGGTAGGTTTAGTTCAGATAAAATAGAACACATTTATAATCGAATTATACATTTTGGTTTTGGCGATTTAGCCGCCGGTAGATTTTATGACTTTGTGACGAGCAAGCCTTTTACACCAAGAAACGGTAAAGCAAGGCATGATCCTCAATAAATTACGAATTCGTTATTCGATTCGTAATTTATTATCGGTCTCAATTGCTTTTACCGTACTCCCATCCACCACTTGGCCGCTGAGAATTTTTTCAGCCAATTGATTTTGCAATTCGCGTTGAATCACGCGTTTCAGCGGCCGCGCACCATAAACCGGATCATAGCCTTGGTAACCCAGCCAATCGCGGGCGGCTTGCGAGATATCTAATTCAATCTGCCGATCATGCAGCAATTTTTTCAAGCCGCGCAACTGGATATCGACAATCTGGCCCATATCTCCGCGCGTTAAACGGCGAAACAACAAAATTTCATCCAAACGGTTTAAAAATTCTGGCCGAAACGCTTTACGCACGGCATCCATCACTTTCGGCCGCACAATTTCAATATCCTCGCCATCTTTTTGCTGCGACAGATATTCCGAACCTAAATTCGAGGTTAAAATAATCAGTGTATTTTTGAAATTCACCACACGGCCTTGTCCATCCGTCAATCGGCCATCATCCAAAATTTGCAGCAAAATATTGAACACATCGGGATGCGCTTTTTCAACTTCATCAAATAGGATCACCTGATAGGGCCGCCGCCGCACCGCTTCCGTCAGCGCCCCGCCTTCATCATAGCCGACATAGCCGGGCGGTGCGCCAATCAACCGCGCGGTCGAATGCTTTTCCATATATTCAGACATATCCATCCGCACCATCGCGCTATCATCATCGAATAAAAATTCGGCCAGCGCTTTGGTTAATTCTGTTTTTCCGACACCCGTTGGACCTAAAAACAGAAATGAACCCATAGGCCGGTTGGGATCCTGCAACCCCGCGCGGGCACGGCGCACGGCACTGGCCACCGCTGAAATTGCTTCATCCTGTCCCACCACTCGCTGATGCAAATGTTCTTCCAACCGCAACAGCTTCGCGCGTTCGCCTTCCAGCATGCGGTCAATCGGAATGCCCGTCCAGCGGCCCACCACGGCGGCAATATCGCTATCGCGCACTTCTTCGCGCAGCAGCAACCCGCCTTCTTTAGCGGCTTCCGCCGCGGCTTTAATCTGCAATTCCAGCTCGGGAATAATGCTATAAGTCAGCTCACCCGCGCGCTGCCAGTTACCGCCGCGCTGCATTTGGTCAAGTTCCACCCGCGATCGTTCCAATTCTTCTTTTAGTTTTTGGCCCTTGGTTAGCTTTTCTTTTTCCGCATTCCACGCAGTGCTCATCACACCCGATTGTTCTTCCAACCCAGCTAGCTCTAACCCCAAACGTTCCAGGCGAATTTTGGCGCCTTCATCATCTTCGCGTTTCAAGGCTTCACGTTCAATTTTTAATTGGATAATCCGGCGGTCCAATTCGTCCAATGCTTCCGGTTTGCTGTCTACTTCCATCCGCAATTTGGCCGCTGCCTCATCAATCAAATCAATCGCCTTATCCGGTAAAAACCGGTCGGTAATATAACGGTTGGATAGCGTGGCCGCTGCCACCAAGGCACCATCGGTAATCCGCACGCCGTGATGCATTTCATAACGTTCTTTCAGCCCACGCAGAATAGAAATCGTGTCTTCCACGCTTGGCTCATCGGCAAACACGGGCTGAAAACGCCGCGCGAGTGCCACATCTTTTTCAATATATTTGCGGTACTCATCCAATGTTGTGGCACCAACACAGCGTAATTCGCCACGCGCCAGCATCGGCTTCAACATATTAGATGCATCCATGCCGCCATCGGCCTTACCCGCACCCACTAGCATATGCAGCTCATCAATAAAACAAATTACTTCCCCCGCGCTGGCCTGAATTTCGCCGAGCACGGCTTTCAACCGTTCCTCAAATTCTCCGCGATATTTCGCACCGGCCACCAGTGCGCCAAGATCAAGCGAGAGCAACCGTTTATTTTTCAATGTCTCTGGAATATCCCCGCTCACAATCCGCTGCGCGAGCCCTTCCACAATCGCGGTTTTCCCCACGCCTGGCTCACCAATCAACACGGGATTGTTTTTCGTTCGCCGCGCTAGCACCTGCACCGTGCGGCGAATTTCTTCATCACGGCCGATGACGGGATCCAATTTTCCTTCAAACGCCGCCGCCGTTAAATCGCGCGTATATTTTTTTAACGCTTCGTAATTTTTTTCGGCCCCTTCGCTATCAGCCTTGCGCCCTTTGCGCATGGCTTGCATCGCTTTGGTTAATTTTTGCGGGGTCACATTAGCGTTTTTGAAGGCATCAACTATGTCGCCCTCTTGTGCCATGGCCAGCGCAATCAGCATATGTTCGGCGGTCACGAACTGATCACCATTTTTATCCGCTAGCGTTTCCGCTTGCTCCAAAATTCGGCCCAGTTCGGTCGACATGCGTAGCTGCCCCGCCCCGCTGCCATCAACTGCCGGCAGTTTGCGCACTGCCTGTGTGGCCGCCAGCGACAATGTTTCCGCATCCCCACCAGCCGTTGTCACCAATTTTCCGGCAAAGCCTTCTTTATCATCCAACAAGGCTTTTAACAGATGTGGCAGTTGTAAAAATTGATGTTTTTCCCGCAGCGCAATGCTCTGCGCATTCGCCAACACGCCGCGCGCAATTTCCGTATACCGTTCAAAATTCATAAATTTAATATGGTAAGAAATCCCCCACCATACAACCACCATCGCTCAGGATTTCTTACCTATTGACGTAAAATATTTTGCACGGTTGAATATCATAACATTTCAAGGAAATTTAATGAAAAGAATATTGGTTTTCAATACAGGCGGTTTTGCTAATATAAACAGTTTTTATGAACATTTAAGTCGGTTAGCTGAAAAACCAGAAAATGCCGGAATGCAATTTTTCGGTGTGCATGGTTGTTTAGAGACTTTAAATCATACACCATTAAAAAAGTTGTTTGAAGAAGGTATCGTAACATTGCTTGAGCCTGGCATGTTTGGCGATGGCCATGACCAAGCAGTGCGGCCAGGTTCAATATATGGTATGCAAAATAGCGGTAAAAAAGTAATCGAATATCCGCATGAATTTGCCCTGTTTAAAGAAAACCTAGGTTTTTTCGATGGGTTACTACCCATTGAAGGCGACGGTTCGATCAAAGGTTTTGAAATCACCAGATCTTTTTTTGGTGATTTTAGTGATCGGTTTCCAAACTTATTAACCCAACCAATTAAAACCGCCGTAAAGACCATTGATGGTTGCCGGACAGTGGATGATATGCCACTCGGTTTCCCCAGTTCAATCGAATACGTGGCTGCGATTGGTAATAAGTATCATGCCCAAGAACAAGCTGAGCGCGGCACCGTTTTGGTTACGATGGGCAGGGATACCGGCTACCTTGCCTTTAATGCTGCTGAGCAAGTAAACGAATTATTTGGTTTAATACTTAGTGGGATGAATTACTCACTAAAAAGTTTTGTTTCGGCTTTGCTTGTTCAACGGCATCTCGGAGAAAGACGCGGTTTTACGGTTATTGCCTCTGAAGGTGCTAATATTCCTGGGCTAACTTTGGATAAAAAAGAAGATGGCACAACCATTTGCGATCCAGATGCGTTGGCTAAAATGTTAGCAGATAATTTGCATGATAACATGCAGCAATTTAAAATTTTACGACCTTACGGCGTGCGCAAAACAAACCTAGGCAATGTGCAACAAACACCGCCTATTTCTGAAAATGATGATAATAATGCAAAAGCTTTGGCTGAAAGAATTATTGGTGATTTTAGAACTGAATTTGCAGATACAACACCTTTAGAAAACAGAAATACTCCACGCCATCTTGTTTATTTACCAACTGTCCATGGGATAGAAACATTATCACCTGGTGAATTTGTCGAAGCGATGGAGGCAACCAATAAAAGCGGCGGTACTTATCCAATTGAGCGCATTGCGGCTATGCGAGCAAAAGGAGTATGCTTTGGCGACTTACCGCCTTTGGCTACTGCTTATTTAGCGGGCGACCCAGCTTTCAAAAATATTCTTGAACAAAATTATCCTGATACCAATTTGCCTTTAATTGCTGAACTTTATACAACTGGTGCTTTAATTGATACCATTCCAACATACAGTCTAGAAATAGATGAACATTGGCTTGAAAATGCGCAAGACCTTCTAAATCGTTACCGACCTGCTGCAATTGTAGCCATTCCGGAATGTAATCGTGGCTCCATTACTAGAACTTTAGCAGCTGTAGAGATAAATTAACATTGGAGTGGATAAGCATAATTACATTATATGCATATACATGAATTCACTTCTCTGGCTGCGCCAAGATTTACGGCTGCAAGATAATCCGGCGTTGCAGGCGGCGCTGGCTGCTGGTCAGCCATGCATCATCTTGTATATTTATGATACGGCGGTTGAACCGCCTTTGGGTGCTGCTTCCCAATGGTGGCTGCATTACAGCTTGGCTGCTTTACAAACTGAAATTCACAAAAAAGGTGGCCAGCTTATTTTACAGCGCGGCGATGCCCGCAAATTACTACCGGTCTTTATTGAACAACAGCAGATATCAGATTTATATTTTAACCGCTGTTATGAACCCGCTGCCATCGCGCGTGATCAGGCATTGGCCGAACAACTCGCCCAAAAAAATATCGGCTGCCACCATTTTAACGGCACATTATTGCATGAACCTGGGACTCTTAAAAATAAACAGGGCACGCCGTTCAAAGTTTTCACCCCATTTTGGAAAGCGAATTTACAACAAACCGAACCGGCTGAACCCTTGGCCGCGCCGCGCGATCTCACCACAACCAAACATACTATTCCCAGCGATGATTTAGCTGCTTGGCATTTGCTGCCCACCAAACCGAATTGGGCCAGCGGGTTTGCCAAATGGTGGCAGCCTGGGGAAGCGGGTGCGCAAAAACAATTAAAACATTTTATTCACACGGCCTTACCCCATTATTCCACCGGTCGAGATCGGCCCGATCATAACCATACCTCGCGCCTATCACCCCATTTACATTTTGGTGAAATTTCGCCCCGCCAAATCTGGCATGCCACGCAATATGCGATTGCGGAAGATGAAAAACTGCGCCCTGCGGCGAATAAATTTTTAAGCGAAATTGGCTGGCGCGAATTTTCTTATGCGTTATTAGTTCAGCATCCAACCATTAATCATGAACCGTTACAGGCGCGTTTTGAAAAATTTCCCTGGCAATATAATGCCAAACATTTGGCGGCTTGGCAGCGCGGCCTGACCGGCTATCCGCTGGTCGATGCCGGCATGCGGCAATTATGGCAAACCGGTTGGATGCATAACCGCGTGCGGATGATTACGGCTTCGTTTCTGGTGAAAAATTTACTGCAAAATTGGACCGCAGGCGCCGCCTGGTTTTGGGATACGCTGGTGGATGCCGATCTGGCCAATAACAGTGCGAGCTGGCAATGGGTGGCCGGCTGCGGTGCCGATGCCGCGCCGTATTTTCGTGTGTTTAATCCCGTGCTACAGGGCTGGAAATTTGACCCTGACGGCGCGTATATAAAGCAGTTTGTGCCGGAATTGGCCAAACTACCCGCCAAATATATTCATAACCCCTGGGAAGCGCCGCCCGAAATTTTAGGTGCAGCAGGCATAGTTTTAGGCACAACCTATCCCAAACCCATCGTCGAATTACACGGCAGCCGCGACCGCGCTTTAATGGCTTTTGGCAGTTTGAAAACATTGACCTAACCAATTGCTATTTAACAAAATAATTTTAGAGTTAATGCATGGCCCTAAAAGATTCTGCGCAAACATTAACCGGCAAATTACTGGCCTGGCATATCAGCCCCAAAGGCGTTTATGAAAGTCTGCTGCTGCAAAGCGCCGCTGATGTGGTCCAAATTAATTTCCCCAAAGAAGCTGGGTATCTTCTGCATCAAACCTTTAAACTCGGCAAAAACATCACCGTTATGGCCTTATTGCAGACTAAGGAGAAAGGCAGTCTGCATCCGGTTTATGAATTAATCAGTTTCAAAAATGACAAGGGCCAAATGCTGGCTTTCACCCCAACCGAAAAAACGGTGCAGGTTACCAGCAAAGTAACCCAAATCAATTACGCCCTGCATGGCGCGCCCAATGGTGCGGTTTTGGCCAATGGCGATTTTGTGCATTTAAAACCGGAAGGGGCGAAATTAATCAAATTGATAGTTGG
The DNA here is from genome assembly GCA_965246945.1 of Alphaproteobacteria bacterium. GTDB lineage: Bacteria > Pseudomonadota > Alphaproteobacteria > UBA11073 > UBA11073 > CBDFFW01. The sequence continues at coordinate 238,173 of CBDFFW010000001.1, read as the reverse complement.
GCAGGAATTAAAAATCACAGGTGAATTGCGCCCTAGTTTTTTAGACAACCGAATTATTGAAGCACAAACCGTCGATGGCCAAAAACTACTGCCTGCCGCTAAAAAAATCGCCGCGCACGCACCGAAGAAAGCAGCTGTCAAAGCTGCAACCAAAAATATCAAAGCGAAAATTGCGGCCAAATAGCAGCGCGCCTAGTTTAGTGCTGAATGGATATCTAGTATCCTGCCGTTTATGCAATTGCTAAAATTATCATTGCATTACATTATTGTTTCTTTATGTGCTTTCTTTAATTTTGATACCGTTCACTAACCTGGAGACACAACATGAATTTCGGTAAAGGCCTTTTACTTTGGTTGCTTGGCATTCCTTTGCCTATCATCCTCATCATCGCGCTATTTTGGCATCACTAAGATTAAACAAAGGCAAAAGGAATTATTATGCAAACATCTGTTTACACCAGCGGCGAAGATGGCCGCTTTGAATCAAGCCGCTCGGGCGTGTTTTGGTCAGCAATTATCGGTGGGGCAGTTGGCGCCACCGCAATTACACTCCTACTTATGGTGCTTGGCGCCGGCCTTGGCTTCGCTGGCACTTCCCCATGGGCCCGCGAAGGTATGTCCAAAGATGGTATGACCATCATGGCGATTATTTGGGTTATTGTGACCCAGTGGTTGTCTGCAGCTCTCGGCGGTTATTTAACCGGCCGTTTGCGCACCAAATGGGTTGGTATGCACACGGATGAAACCTTCTTCCGTGACACAGCGCATGGTTTCTTATCATGGGCTTTGGCGACGGTCTTTGTGGCCTTATTCACTTTGGTCACAGCCAGTGCCATGCATAATCCACGTGATATGGGTCCGCGCCCAGGCCGCATGCATCATGAACGCATGTTGCATGAGCGTGTTGCCCCACCAGCTGCTGCCGATGATGAAGATGTGACTGCTGACGGCAATGAAGCCGCCACTGAAACTGTGGCCCCACGCGGTGAATTCACGGCCGAAGAAAAACAACGCATGGATGAAGCCCGCCGGGCGGCCATGAAAATTTCGCTATTCACTTTTATGGCGATGTTAATCGGGGCGTTTATCTCCAGCGCAGCCGCTGCCCTGGGTGGTGTTCACCGCGATGATTACGAAGAAAAACACGTGCGGACAATGACCACTAACAACACCAACCGCGTGTAATTCTACACCATAACTACCAACGGAAAGCGGGCCCCACAGCCCGCTTTTTTTATTTAAAAATGTTTATTGATGGTTGTCGCCTTTGAACGGTAGCTATGCCATCAGCACATATTGGCGAACCAATTCTCGTAGAACTTCTTCTAATTGTCGGCTCAGCAATATTCGCGTTAGATCGATTTGACCAAGTAGCTCTATTAGGTAAAATAGCGCCACCTCCCAATAAATTGCCTGCTCTACCAGAAACTTCTGCTACACGCCGCCGCATAAACGCAATGGCATTTGCTTGACGCCCAGCATTATGAATTTGACCTGGTTCATCTCTACCTGTTTGGGCATGGATACGCTGTACCAAGATTCTGGGATATTGCTGCGCATTTTTTATCATTGCACAACGCTGACTTTGTAGTTTTTCGTTGAAAGGTATTGTTTCTGGCTCTCCTTCTGTAAATAAATACTGCAGCGCATAACTAAACCCGCCATGCCAAAAATTAATTTGTTCCTGTTGCCCTGTGCCAGGCTTAAAGCTTTTGGGTTGATCAAGCAAACTTAGCCAATCAACTGTTTTTTGAACAACGCCTTGCCGAAAAGGTAATGGCATGCGATGAAACATGGCTGCCGTCAGCGCCCGCAAATTCCCTTCTTCGTTAGCATCTTTAAGTATACCATGCCCATCATCATGGCTGGCAACGAATAGAGTTTCGGGAATACTGGTTGCCAATTGCTGGCGGGCATCTTTTGTTAAATCTTGTAATATGGCATCTGGCATCACCAGTATATTACATATACGGCTACTGTGATTATGAATGTAATCAAAGCGAATACCGTTATTATCCGTGATCTTTAAACGCAGATATGGATCTGAAATTTTTGGATTGGAAACAACAAGCAAATTGGTTTGATGAAATTTTTCATCCCAATCGCCAGTGACCAATAGATTATGACTTGCTACTGGATTATTATCACATAAAGCCGCCCAATAATAATCGTGGCGGCGGCGATCCGGCAAACGCCGCAATTGCCATTCATCCATGGGAGATTTGGCGTATAAACCCTCACAATGATACATCGCCATATAAAGCTGCATAGCGGTATCTTGTTCGTTAGCACTTAACATCGTAAAATTTACGACATCCGCTAAAGGAAATAGCTGGTCGTAGATTCTAATTCGGTAAGCAAGCTGGTCAGCTGGTGTTAACGCCGCAGGTGGTTTAAATTTTCCTAAGCATAGTAACTCATCGGCTTGCACCACACCTGGTGGACGCGGTTGGATGAGTAATATTTGTTCAGCCATAACTTTAAAAGGGTATTTTAGGCAAAGTTATGCACGCGACACAAATACAAAAATAGTTGCAGATATTAATTTTAATGCATAACAGAGATAGATTTTTTAATTTATTGCTCTATCTTTCTGATAACAAAGCGTATTCAATTATCAACAACCGAGGCTAACATGGGTTTATTAGACAGTTTAATGGGCGGGCAAAATAGCGGGATGCTAGGCCAATTGGCATCAACCCTGGGGCTTGAACCCAATAAAATGCAAGGCTTGTTGGGCCAATTAGTGCCTGCTTTAGGCAGCGGTTTTATCAACCAAGCCCAACAGAACGGACCTTCAGGTTTAATGGGCCTGTTGCAAAATGGCGATCATGCCCAATACGCGCAGGCGCCCGAACGTTTGGCCGAACCGGCGGCCACCGATACCGGCAACAATATCCTTAGCCAGATTTTCGGCAGCAAAGATGTTAGCCGCCAGGTCGCGCAAACCACCGCGCAGCATACCGGCATTGGTGCAGAAATTATTAAAAAAGCCCTGCCCTTAGTCGCCATCATGGCCGCCAGCGCCCTGGGCGATAAACTACAACACGGCTTTCATGCCGCCGATAATAACGCCAACCCCATGGGCACTGTGCCAAATGCTGATGGCAACGGCATGCTCGGCCAACTATCCCAATTTTTTGGCCATAACACCGCAAGTAACAGCCAGCCCTCGATTATCAATCAAGTTATGAGCTTACTTGGCAACCAACAATCGGCGGCATAAAACGCGAAAAAATGGTGCCTGGAGCCGGGCACGATCCGGCGACACATGGATTTTCAATCCATTGCTCTACCAACTGAGCTACCCAGGCACATTACTGCTAAAACATACTTAGCAGCAGGTAGAAAACCAAATGCCGCGCGGTAGTGCAAGTAATTCCTGTGTGAATTTCTAACTCACAAAAAATTCATGCGTCTACCCCTTGCAACTGACCGCCGACTCCGCGACATTTAATTTATGAAATTCCGCAACATGCGCAGCCTGCTGGCCTTCACTTTACTTGCTTTCACCCTGCCGTTGCAACTGGCACAGGCTGGCACGGCCAAAGCCGATACGCCGCCCGCCGCCACCAAAAACGAAGATTCGCCACCGACTGTGGTGCAAGGGGCGGGCGGCGTAAAAGTGTATTCCTATGCCGATCTGGCCGAGCGTTTATTGCCCGCAGTCGTAAACATCTCCACCACCATGGTTTACAAAACCAAGGGCGGCGAAGTGCCAGCTATGCCTGCCATCCCAGGCATGCCAGGCGGGGAAGGGCAATCTCCGGAAGATTTATTGCCGCAATTGCCACCAGGTTCCCCGTTCGAAGATTTTTTTAAGGACTTCTTGGAGCGCCATGGCGGCCAGGGCGGGCAGTTCCCCAACCGCACCCAAACTGCGCTCGGCTCCGGCTTTATCATTGATGCCAAAAACGGCTATATTGTGACCAATAACCACGTGGTCGATGACAGCACGGATATCACGGTGACCCTGGCCAATAACGATATTTTAAAAGCCAAATTGGTCGGCGTAGATAAAAAAACCGATATCGCTGTGGTGCAGGTGACCAGTGGCAAGGAAAAACTGGTCGAAGTGCCGTGGGGCGATAGCGATAAAATGCGCGTGGGCGATCCGGTGCTGGCGGTCGGTAACCCGTTTGGCCTCAGTGGTACTGTGACCAGCGGTATTATTTCCGCCCGTGCGCGGCATATTAATGCCGGGCCGTATGATGATTTTATTCAAACCGATGCCTCCATCAATCGCGGGAATTCCGGCGGACCAATGTTTAACGTCAATGGCGAAGTGATTGGCGTAAATACGGCGATCTTCTCGCCATCCGGCGGCTCGGTCGGCATCGGCTTTGCCATTCCCTCTACCCTAGCGCATTCCGTTGTGAACCAGATTGTCAAATACGGCCACACCAAACGTGGCTGGTTGGGTGTGAAAATCCAGGAAGTAAATAGCGAAGTCGCTGATAGCATTAAACTGCCAAAAGCCGCCGGCGCGTTGATTGCCGGCACCACTGTGGGTGGGCCAGCCGAAAAAGCGGGTCTGCAAACCGGCGATGTGATTTTGCAATTTGATGGCAAACCAGTGACCACCTCTGCGCAATTGCCGCGCCTGGTCGCCGAAACAGAAATCGCCAAGGAAGTCGATGTTGAAATTTGGCGCAAAGGCCAAACCATTACCAAACGCGTGAAACTGGGCGAGCTAGAGAAAGCCGAAAAAGAAGGGGCTTTTGATAAAGCGCCGGTCGCCAAACAGGAATTGGGCCAGGCCGATGAAACCTTGAACAAAACCCTGGGCTTGGCGGTGACAGATCTCACCCCCGCCCTGCGCCAAAAATTCAATCTGCCCCTTAAAACCGGCGGCAATGTGTTGATTACCCGCGTGTTGCCCAGCGGCGCGGCCAATGACCGTGTGAGCCCAGGCGATGTGCTGGTAGAGATTAATCAGGAAGTGGTCGGCAGCACCAAAGATGCATTGGCCGCCCTGGCCCGTCTGCAAAAAGAAGGCCGCAAATACATCCTCCTCCTCGTCGAAAGCAAAGGCGATTTGCATTATGTCACCGTGCCGTTAGAGAGCGGGAAAGATAACAAAAAATAGTTAGCCGCTATTATCCGCCGTTGGCCGCTAATGCGTTAGTCGCCACCCTTTGTATGGGTGGCGACTTATTTATCGTCCATCTTCGCGCAGCCTGCTATTATCCCTACAATGTCTCATTCCTGCGCTACACATGATCACAATCATGATTTCGTTTTTACCGGTAAATCAGCCTGGTTTCGCCGTATTTTAATCATTGTCACGCTGGTCAATTTCACCTTGTTTTTGGTGGAAGTGGTGGGCGGGCATTTAACCGGTTCACTGGCGTTGCAAGCGGATTCACTTGATTTTCTGGCCGATACCATTACTTACAGCCTGTCTTTATGGGCCATTCAGCAAACCGCTAGTTGGCGCGCCCGCGCCGCACAGTTAAAGGGGTTAAGCCTGGTGCTAATGGCCTTATTCATCATCGGCAGCACCTTATACCGCATCGTCTATCTGCAAATCCCGCAAGCCGAGCCGATGGGTATGATTGCACTCGCGGCCTTTGCGGCCAATGCAATCAGCGTCTTGTTGCTGGCCCGTTGGCGGCAGGGGGATGCCAATATCCGTTCGGTCTGGCTGTGTTCGCGCAATGATGCGATTGGCAATTTGGCCGTAATTGCCGCCGCCGCACTAACTGCCTGGTTGAATAGCGGCTGGCCGGATGTCGCGGTGGCCGCGATCATGGCCACGTTGTTTTTATCATCCGCCTGGCAAATTTTGCAAGCCGCGAAAAAAGAATTGCAGACAGACGCACCAACTGATCACACGCATTAGTTCCATTATATAAATGGGCATGACCACCGCCCTGTTCACCCATCCCAGTTCGCAGTTGCATGATACCGGCCTTGGCCATCCCGAAAGTATTCAGCGCATTCAAGCCATTAACACCGCCTTGGCCGCACCGGAATTTGATACGCTGCTGCGCATAACCGCCGCACCGGCCACGCGCGCCCAATTGGCATTGGTGCACCCGCCCACATATATCAACCGGTTAAAATCCTTAGCGCCTGCCAGCTGGCATCTTTTGGTGGATAATGACACCGTTATGTCCCCTGGCAGTTACACGGCCGCGCTGCATGGCGCTGGTGCCCCTTGCCAAGCGGTCGATGGCGTGCTGAATGGTGATTTTCAAAATGCGTTTTGTGCGCTGCGTCCGCCTGGCCACCATGCCGAACCCAATACCGCCATGGGTTTTTGCCTGTTCGGCAATATCGCGATTGCCGCCCAATATGTCTTGCAGCAATATGGTTTAACGCGTGTGGCGATTGTGGATTTCGATGTGCATCACGGCAATGGCACGCAAGCTGCTTTATGGGATGAACCCAATATTCTTTTTATATCTACGCATCAATACCCGCTTTATCCTGGCACCGGCAGTGCGACTGAACGCGGGGCCCATCAGCAAATCATGAATATTCCGCTCCCTGCTGACAGCGATAGCGCTTATATGCGCGCAGTTTACCAAGTCCAAGTTTTCCCATGCTTGCATGCTTATCAACCGGAATTGCTATTGGTTTCGGCAGGCTATGATGCGCATGCCGCTGACCCGCTGGCCAATTTAAATTGGCAAACTGCTGATTACGCCTGGCTTACCACCGAACTTAAAACCATTGCCGCGCAATATGCGCATAACCGGCTGATTATGGTCTTAGAAGGCGGTTATAATCTAGCGGCGTTAAGCGCCAGTGTGGCAGCCACTGTGACTGCTTTAAATGAAGGTGCTTTGTAATTAGCGCTGCTGCCATTATAATCCAGCCATGGCAGTGATTGGTTTTTACGACATTGTGGGTTTGTTCGGCGTGGTCACTTTGGTTTCGGCTTATGCCATGCTGCAATGGCGGCGTGATTTTTCCAAAACATTTTTATATTCAGCCCTGAATTTAGCCAGCGCCACTTTATTAGGCATTTCCGTTTTCCATCACTGGAATTTAGCGTCTTTTGTCTGCAATTGCTTTTGGGGCGCAATCAGCCTTTACGGTTTATATCGCTGGTCGAAATATCAGCGCCGCGCCCGCGTGCTGGCGCAGGCGCCTTTTAAGACAGAAATTGCCGAATAATTATTTTTTCGCGTCAGCTTCCGCGCCTTCCACTTTTTCTAATACGGTATCCAATTTGCTGCGGCTGCTGATGACGGTATCGATAATGCCGAAGGTTTTGGCTTCTTCCGCGCTCATAAACTTATCGCGCTCCAAATGCTTGTCGATTTCCTCGTAAGTAAGGCCAGTATGCTGCACGTAAATTTCGTTTAAGCGTTTGCGCAAATTGCGAATTTCCGCGGCTTGAATTTCGATATCGGTTTGCTGGCCGCGCGCCCCGCCTGAAGGCTGATGCACCATCACGCGTGAATTTGGCAACGCATAACGCTTGCCTGGTGCGCCGGCCGCCAGCAGCAGCGAACCCATTGAAGCGGCCTGGCCGATACATAAGGTCACCACATCCGGTTTGATGAATTGCATGGTGTCATACATCGCCAGGCCCGAGGTAACCACCCCGCCTGGTGAATTGATGTAAAAGTTAATGTCTTTATTGGGATTTTCGGATTCCAGAAACAACAACTGTGCGCAAATCAGCGTTGACACGTGGTCATTCACTTCGCCGGTTAAAAAGATAATCCGCTCTTTCAATAACCGCGAATAAATATCAAACGAGCGCTCACCGCGGCTCGTCTGTTCAATCACCATAGGGACCAATGTGCTCATACCTTATATGTAGGCACGATTCGACGCTGGTGCAAAAAGCAAACCGATATTAACCCCGCACCCATACCGTTTCACCATCCGGTTTATCTTCCAGAATAATTCCGGTTTCTTTCAATTGATCACGAATACGGTCGCTTTCGGTGAAGTCTTTGCGCGCTCTCGCCTGGGCGCGTTGTTCAATCATATAGACAATTTCGGCTTCGCTGATCCGGTGGGTGGCCGCGGCGGCTGGCAAATTGCCCTGGCTCACGCCCACGGTTTGAAACCATTCCAAAGGCGCTGTTTGCAATAACCCCAGCAAGCTGCCTAGGCCCTGCAAACGCCCCGCCAATTGCACATTGGGTGTTTTATTCAGCTGCCCGGCCAAATGATGCAGATAGGTCAAGGCCTGCGGCAAATTCAAATCATCCAACAGCCCGCTATTTTCCAGATCGGCCAGATCCACCACCGCTACGCCATCGCCCACTTCACGCAAGGGCCGGTACAACCGGTCTAGTGCCGCTTTGGCCTGCTTTAACAAAGTTTCGCTAATATCCAACGGCTGGCGGTAATGGGCAGAGAGCAATACATAGCGGATTACTTCGCCAGGCCAATGCGCCAGCAATTCATGCACGGTAATAAAATTGCCCAACGATTTGGACATTTTCTCGCCATTCACTGTTACAAACCCATTATGCAGCCAATAGCGCGCCAACTGTGTTTTGCCGGACGCGGCGCAACTTTGCGCAATTTCGTTTTCGTGATGCGGGAAAATGAGATCGAGCCCACCGGCATGAATATCAAGCGGCGTGCCCAAAATATCTTCCGCCATGGCTGAACATTCAATATGCCAGCCCGGGCGGCCGCGGCCCCACGGGCTATCCCACCCGGGCTGCGCTTCGGAAGAGGGTTTCCACAACACAAAATCTGCCGCATCCCGCTTATAAGGCGCAATTTCCACACGCGCTCCGGCCACTTGTTCATCACGTGAACGGCCAGATAGCTGCCCGTAATCGGCATAGCTTTGCGTATGGAACAGCACATGCCCTTCGGCGATATAAGCAAAGCCTTTGTTAATCAATGTGGTGATCAGCGCCACCATCTGCGGCACATATTCGGTCGCGCGCGGATTATGGGTGGGCAGCATAGCACCAATGGCGGCCATATCATCCATATATTGCTGGGCAGTGCGCGCGGTCAGCGCGGCGATGGTTTCCCCATTTTCCCGCGCGGCATTGATAATTTTATCCTCAATATCCGTGATATTGCGCACATAAATCACTGCTTGCGTGCCATAAAGATGCTGCAGCAAGCGGTATAAAACATCGAACACCACCACCGGCCGCGCATTGCCAATATGGGCATAATCATAAACCGTCGGCCCGCAGACATACATGCTGATTTTACTGGGATTATGCGGTGTAAACACCTCCCGCCCGCGGGTCAGCGTGTTGTAGAGTTTCAAACTAGCCATAATCCTCTTACATGATCAATTTTTAATGTGGCATGCAAGGATTGCCCACTGAAACTATTGCGTTAGACTTTTGAAGTTTAGTATTTTGCTGGAAAGGTTATTGAAAATGGATAGTGCCGCCATCCGCAGAATGGCAGAATTGGAAGCGCAATTAGCTGCATTTAAAGCGGGCAGAAAGCATGCTGAAACAGATCTGGGTTATGCTAAAGAGCATCATAACTATCGACAAAAAATCCCAAGCCTGTCACCAGCACGGTAAGATTGAAAATACTGCGATAAATCGTTTGCCGATCAATGCCTTGCATATATCAGGCAAACACCAGATTTATTTTTCCGTCAAGGCCGTCGTTGCTTTGCTTGGTACATTGCCTTAAATTTAACCAGTGTCGCTCCACACCATCCCTGCCGAACGGGCGGCGCTGACTAACCGCGCTTTTGTGTTTAGCAACGCCACGGCTTTGGCTATTATTGCCGTGCTGGGTGTGGCCTATTTATTTACCCATTCCATCAGCCTATTGGGCGCGGCGGCAGAATCGGTGGCCGATTGGGGGATGAGCGCTTTGGGTTGGTATGGCCTGCGCATCGCCTACAAACCGCCGGATGCCACCCACCGGTTTGGCCATGGCAAGCTTGAACCCCTATTGGCGTTCGGCCAGGCTCAATTTTTAGGCATTGCCGGTTTATATTTGGCATGGAGCAGTGCCACCCGTTTCGGGCAGCCCGCCACGATCGATCAGCCCTGGATTGGCGTGATTAGTTTAATTATCGCCTCTGCCATCACGGGCGGCTTGCTGCTATATCAGCGGCAGGTGATTAAAAAAACCGGCTCGCTAGCTGTAGAAGCCGATTATCTGCACTACACCAATGATCTGCTTATCAACTTTGCCGCGCTGGCCAGTTTGGCCGTGCAAATCTTTTGGTCTGTGCCCTGGCTGGATGCAGTGTGCGGCCTGGTCATCGCCTGCTATATTATTTATACTGCCTGTGCTGCCGGTCAGCGTGCCGGCCATATGTTGCTTGACCGCGAATTGCCGGATGGCGAACGCGAAAAAATCATCGCCATTGTGCGCGCACATTCCGGTGTGCAGGGCATGCATGATTTACGCACGCGCATTAGCGGCTATCAAACCTTTATCGAATTTCATTTGGAACTGACACCCAGCATTACCCTAGCGACCGCGCACACGATTACGGAGGCGGTGGAACAGCGCCTGCAGGCGGCTTATCCGGGCGCTGCCATCCTGGTGCATCAGGAACCGGCGGGAATTCATGATGCACGATTGGATTATCTGGTCGCGGGTTATCCAGATGGCCGGCCGCCAAATGAAACCCAACTGGATTTGCCGGGTGTGTAATCAATGGCTGCATTTGTGATAGATCATTAAACAAAGCGGGCGGCTGCGCTGACACTGCATGCTGGCTGGGATATTGCTGCATAATTTGCGCGTTATGCGTGGTGAAATCAAAATTGGTGCCAAGCTCACTTTTAACGGTCTGCAATTCCTGAAACGGTGCCTGCAATTCTTTTTGCAGGCCGCCAAATAACTCTTTCAATTCGCGCAACCATTTGCCCATTTTAACGCCATATTCCGGCCATTGCCCAGCGGGCACCACCAGCACAAAAACCAGCGCACAAAGCAGAATTTCCGACCAGCCCAAACCCAACATCGCTTCTTTATACCCAATTCGCTGCCATCTTGCATATTTTAGACTCGGGTCTAGGCTATATTAATAGGGGTATTTAATGGATATAGATAAATCAACTGCACCAAAAATGCTGCCCGCCTTCGATGCCAAACGGTCTCGTTTTCAAAAATTTTGGCAAGGTTTTGTCTACAGATTGCAGCAAAGATCAATAGATCCTATAGCCTGTCGGCAATTCAAAAGAAAAGCCTGTGAAGTTTTTATTGACCGAGCTGATCGCCAAGTAGATGTTATCGAAGCCAAATTGCAACTTGCGGCGCTTTACCTCGAAGATGATGCATTTAATCGCGCTTTCAATTTATTTGGGCCGCTAGTTGAACCTTTTTACAAAAGTGTGAAATATGCTCATGCACCTTTATCATTATTGTTACCGTCCTTAACGGAAAACACAGCTCAACTGGGAATTGATGCTTTCACACATATGGCAAAAATTATTTTTGCCAGCACTGAACGAAATCCATTGATTGATTATCAACGCCTTGAACTCCTCAATCTTTGCGCTGAAAATGCTGGTCGTATTAAGACATGTTATATGATGCGGCATGTGCAGGATAATATGAGTACAACTGATATCAGTGGAAATGTCGCTTATTTGCGTGAATCAGCTACTTTCGTTAAAAAGCGAATAACTGAGCAAGCTTCTGAAATTCCCAGCGAATTTGATGCATTTTTCAGATTAATCGATGAATTACCACTTGTTATTAAAGGCGCGCCGCCTCCACGCCATGCCGCTCAACTAAATGCTGCAATAATTGCTCGCACTTTAAATTCACCGCAAATGATAACCGCTTTAGCCAATTATTCGGCTGCTTAAATTTCTTGCCATCTCGCGAGCATCGGCGAAAATAGTGGCATGTCTATGAACGCACCGCCGCTGGAAAAACCGATCAATCCGTGCTTTTCATCGGGGCCCTGTGCGAAACGGCCGGGGTGGACCATTGCAGCCTTGTCAGATGCCTTGGTGGGCCGTTCCCACCGCTCCAAAGAAGCGATGGTGAAAATTCAGGAAGTGATTACGCGCTGCCGCAACATTCTACAAATTCCGGACGATTACGTGATCGGCATTACCCCCGCTTCCGATACCGGCGCGGTGGAGATGGCATTGTGGAGCATGCTGGGCCCACGTCCGGTTGATGTATTATCCTGGGAAGCCTTTGGCAAAGATTGGCTGACCGATATCACCAAACAGCTTAAACTACCGCAGGTGAATGCCTATGATGTGGATTACGGCCAAATGCCGGATCTAACTCAGGTTAATTCCGATCACGATATCGTATTTTGCTGGAATGGCACCACCAGTGGTGTGTATGTGCAGGATGCTAGTTGGATTAGCACTGACCGCCAAGGGCTGGTGTTTTGCGATGCGATTTCCGCTGCCTTTGCCGTGCCTTTGGATTGGGATAAACTGGATGTGACCACCTTCAGCTGGCAAAAAAGTCTGGGCAGTGAAGCGCAGCATGGCATGCTGGTGCTCTCTCCCCGTGCGCTACAGCGGCTACAAGAATATACGCCGAACATCCCCCTGCCTAAAATTTTCCGCCTGATGAAAAAAGGTGAAGTGAGTATGGGCTTTTTCAAAGGCGAGACGATTAACACGCCGTCGATGCTGGCGGTCGAAGATGCACTGGATGCCTTGCGCTGGTGCGAACAGGTTGGCGGGCTGACCGAATTATGCCAGCGCACTGAACGCAATTTTCATGAAATTGAAAAATGGCTGGGCGAAAATCCTGATTTTGCGTTTTTGGCGACGGATGCCAAATACCGCTCGCCCATTTCGGTCTGCTTCAAAATCATCAATCCGAAAGTTACGGGGTTAGGCGAAGAACAGCACCGCACGTTTGTTAAAAATATTTGCGACCGCGTGGAAAGCCATGGCGGCGGGTATGATATTCGCAATCATATGCTCGCCCCGCCTGCTTTCCGCCTGTGGTGCGGCCCTACTGTTGAAGCCGAAGATGTGAAACGCTGCCTGGCCTGGATTAAATGGAGCTATGCCGAGCAATTGGGATCGGCTCAATAAGAAATAGAGCTGCCGAATGCGCCTGTTTTACAGCTTTGCCGCCTGATCCCGCGCATTGGCCAGCTTATCTTCCAGTTCATCCGGATTAAACGGTTTGGCGATATAATCATTCATGCCAGCTGCAATACAGCGGGCGCGGTCACCCGCCAAAGCATGCGCTGTCATCCCAATAATAATTGCTGGTGGTTTGCCCGTTTGGGTTTCATATTCCCGAATAAATTGGGTGGCTTCAAAACCGTTCAAGCCATGCATTTGCACATCCATTAAAATGGCTACGTAATGGTGACCCGCTTTAACAAACTCAATGGCCTCCAAACCATTATTGGCCACATCGTAATCATAACCGAAACTGCCTAGAAAAGCGGTCGCCACCAAAATATTGGCTGGGTAATCTTCCACCAATAATACTTTGGGTTTATGGCTGGCCGCCATATCGGCAATTACTTTAACTGGCGTAGTTTTAACCATTTGTGCCGCTAAGCTGACTGGCCATTCAAAAGTCACCGTAAAGGCTGAACCTTGCCCTAGCACACTGTCGACACGAATGCTGCCGCCCATAATTTCGGTAAGCATTTTGGTAATCGCCAGCCCCAAACCCGTGCCGCCATATTTGCGGTTAATTGAGCTATCGGCTTGGGTAAACTTTTGGAAGATGGCATTTAACTTATCGCCAGCAATACCAATACCGGTATCGCGCACGGTGATGGAAATTTTGTCTATTTGCGGTAGCGCTGCCGGTTCACAACCAATTTGAATATCGATGCCACCAGTTTCCGTAAACTTCACCGCATTGCTGCATAAATTTAATAAAATCTGCCGCAACCGCGTGGGGTCGCCCACGAATAAACGGCTGCGGATGCTGCGATCATCAACCGTAAAGGTTAAACCTTTTTCCTGACTGCGCATGGCCATCATGCTGATAATTTCTTGGATCAATTGCGCCAGATCAAATGGAATATGTTCCAGTGAAACGGTGCGGGCTTCGATTTTAGAAATATCCAGCAAGTCATTAATCAGCGCGAGCAGTGAATCCGCGCTCATCTGCAGGGTTTTAATCATATCCAGCTGCTTGGCGGTCAACGGCTGGCTCATCGCCAAAATATTGGAAAGCCCAATCACCGCATTCATTGGCGTACGAATTTCATGGCTCATATTCGCCAGAAAATCAGACTTCGCTAAATTGGCAGACTCTGCCTGCTGGCGCGCATCTACCAATTCTTGAATATCGGTGCAGGTGCCATACCATTTGGTAATATTGCCCTGCTCGTCTTTCACACATTCAGCGCGCCCTAAAACCCAGCGATACACGCCGTCATACCGCCGCAAGCGGTATTCAATTTCATAGGGCTCACCAGTGTTCAACGAATGGTGCCAGCGTATATTGGCGCGTTCTTGATCATCTGGGTGAAAAATGCCGTTCCATTTGGTGCCATCGGTTGAACCTTCTGGCACGCCGGTATATTCATACCAGCGGCGGTTATAATATTCGTGATAACCATCGGGCTGGGTCACCCAAATCATATGACTAATCGAATTGGCCATGTTGCGAAACCGCAAATCGCTTTCATGCTGTTCGGTCACATCCGTACAGGTGCCAAACCAGCGGATCACCTGTCCGTGCTCATCGCGGAACGGTACCAGGCGCGCCAAAAACCAGCGATATTCACCGTTCTGAGCGCGGATCTGTAAGGTATCTTCCCAACTCTGCCCAGCGGCAATCGCCGCCGCTTGCCGCTGTAACACCTCAGCGCGCTGGGCCGGATGAATTAGCTGCCGCCGCACATCATCATTCGCCATTTCGCTTTCGCTTAAACCGGTATATTCATAAAACCGCTGATTGAACCAAGCGAATTTACCATCCACATCAATCATCCACGCCAATTGCAACATGGAATCGGCCAATTGATGCAACCGCGTTTCGCTGCGTTCTTTTTCGCGTAATGCCCGCCGCAATTCTAATTGGCTCATCACCTGGCGCGCCAATGCTTGCAAAGTAAATGCTTCTTGTGCGGATAAATCACGCGGTTTTTGATCAAGAATACACAATGTGCCTAAGGGTAATCCTTCGCGGGTTTTAAGCGTCGCACCGGCATAAAAACGAATATGCGGATTATCGGTCACCAATGCATTATTTTGAAAACGGGCATCTTTGGTCGCATCCGGCACAACCATTAAATCATCTTGGCGAATGGCATGTTTGCAAAAAGATATATCGAGCGGCGTTTCCTGCAGACCCGCCCCAATTTCCGATTTAAACCATTGACGGTCACCGGCCACCAAACTAATTAACGAAACCGGCACCCCGCAAATCTGGGCGGCCAGTTTCACAATATCATCAAACGCCGCTTCCCGCTCGGTATCCAAAATTTCATAACTGTCTAACGCTGCCAAACGGGCCGCTTCATCCCACTGCGGCAGCAACGCCAGCGATGTTGATGATTGTGCAGGGTAAACCATTAAAGAGCTAATTTAGAGAGGATATGTAAGAATTGATAGTGATTTAGAGCTGCCAGATCTAGTATCAGGATCTGCCGCAAGGTCATGTAGATTCTTGCGCAATACATCTAAAGATTGAAAATCAGCATTGCAGTCGTCCGTTTGTACAATATCTCCTAGCTGTGCCCAAGAAAGTTGCGGCCGTACTGCAATTGTTCCGTTGTTCCAGCGATAACTGCTATTAAAATCTGTCAGAATTTGGCCCCGTAAAAGATAAGTTAGATAGGTGAAAAAATAAGCTTCACGCTCAATCGTAGATGCATAGTAAGCTAGGTCAAACTCAGATTTGTGTGGTAATTTTAAGTAAGAGGTTATTCCATAACGATCATAAGGAGATTGGCTATGATGACAAAATTCATGCGCTAAATTACTAATAGCTTTAGTTCCACACATATGTGCATGTGTGCGCCGGCAATCTAAGTTTATTGCGATATGCTGTGATGAAAATTGATAACTTGAATGCTCAGTTCTAAATGTGAAAGCTTTGATTGGCGGCTTTTCAAAAACCATTTGTAACTGATCTGGTCCGCATAAGGCCAGCAGCCGCTGATGTGTTTCTTCGTCGCCCTCAATGGCCAGTATCTTATCTGGTGATTGGCTTTTTGCTTGTTGCGCCTTATCATCTAGATACCAAATGGTATCAATTACATCATCACTATCTAGCCACATAACAAACCGTTTGATTAAATCTGGCTGTGTCATCAAACGCGGTACATTGCTTAAATTGCATAGCAACAAGGCATATTCGCCCAACCTTTGATAATTTTCACAGGTTTGCGCTGTAAAACCAGTATCAGTTGTAATTTTATAACATCTAGCAGCCAATGCAGCTAAAGGATCAACTGCTGCTTGTGTAAAGCAAATTGTGTTACCATTAGCTGGTATACGGCTTAAAATATTTGCCAAATATCTGTATATATTCGGAATGTCAGTTCTCAGCAGGTCTGTTGAAGCAGCTATAATATTTTCAGATAACTGCCGTCCAACGGATGGTATTTCATAATCTGTTTGAATAAAATCGAACTCCATAGTTTAGCAAATCTAGTAGCTCATTTAGCTTATGCCAAATAGTTACATAACGGATGATGACAAATAATAAGCGGAAATTATAAATGCTTTATGACCTCGCCCATCATTTTTGGCCTTAGCGACTTGCAGCTGAATAACTGGGAGCGTGGATTTTTCCGCGAAGTGAAGCCGGCCGGCTATATTTTGTTTAAGCGCAATTGCCAAATGCCGCCGCAAATTCAAGCATTGACGGATAGTTTGCGCGAACTGGCTGGCGATGCCGAAATCCCCATTTTGATCGACCAGGAAGGCGGGCGGGTGATGCGGTTGCAGCCGCCGCATTGGCCGGCGCTGCCCTGCATGGGCTGGTTTGGCACATTGTATGACCGCGCGCCAACCATGGCCGAAGCCAGCCTGGTCCAGGCTTGCCAGGTGATTGCCGAAACCTTATTGACTAGCGGTATCAACACCGTTTGTGCGCCCTGCCTGGATATCCCAAGCCCTGGTGCGGATAACATTATCGGTGACCGCGCCTTTCATACTGATCCCCAAATCGTCGCTCATTTAGGGAATATCGCCATGCAAGCTTTTACCGAGCACGGCGTCCGTCCGATCATCAAACACATCCCCGGCCATGGCCGCGCCGCAGTCGATAGCCACTTGGCGCTGCCGGTGGTGGATGCCGAATTAGCAACACTAGAACAAACTGATTTTCTGCCATTCCGTATTTTAAACAATGCCACCTGGGCGATGTTGGCGCATATCACCTACACGGCTCTGGACAATGAAGTGGCGACCTATTCCGCCAAAACGGTACGATATATTCGGGAAACCATTGGCTTCACCGGCACGCTATTATCGGACGATCTTTCCATGCACGCTCTCCAAGGCGATTTTGCTGCACGCGCACGCCGCACCTTGGCCGCCGGTGTTGATCTCTTGCTGCACTGCAACGGCGATCCCACCGAAATGCAGGCTTGTCTGCAGGGCATTTAATGGCTTAGCAGATAAACCAAAGAATTGAGATTTGTGAAACATGCGTAAAACTATTCTGTTTATTCTCATGCTATTGTTATGTGTAAATGCACATGCAGAAATACAAACGCTTAAAGCATATGTGAATATAAGCCATACTGGCGATGAATGGGCTTATACGGTTGTTAACGATGAAGCTAAAAATAGCAGTTATTATGCAACCTCTTTTTCTTTAGATTTTCATACGCCAATAAAAGTTACTGGCACACCAGCCGGCTGGACTTACACGACTGACGGTTTTTCATTTGTCTTATGGCAAAATAACGATGCATCACTGCCATATTCTCATGATATTGCCCCAGGCCAATCTATGACTGGATTTAAAATTGAAGTGCTTGACCCCTATATTAAAAAGCCTGCACTTTATCAAATTGACTCTTGGGATCATGTTAAAGATGTTGCTGGTATTGTCAGTAAACCTCTTTGGACAACTGGACCTTTTAAAGTTTCTCAATAAGGGTAGTTAAGGATGCTTGCAGCGTTGGCGCAACGCGCGTAATTTAAGCCGCACATGGCGCCTGATTTTTACCATACTTATCTGTTGCCCGGTTTTTGGATCGTGCTGCAAATTGTGCTGACCGTTGGCGTGGTGATGCTAACCACCGCTTATGTGGTTTACGGCGAACGCAAAGTGTTGGGGTTAATCCAATTACGGCAGGGCCCGAATGTGGTTGGCCCGTTTGGTTTGTTGCAAAGTTTTGCCGATGCACTGAAATTACTGACCAAAGAAACGATTATCCCCAGCGGTGCCAACCGCTTGGTCTTTTTTCTGGCTCCGATGCTAACCTTTATCCTGTCACTGATGGCCTGGGCGGTGATCCCGATTGCGCCGCATTTTGCGGTGGCCGATATTAATGTCGGCTTACTGTATATGTTCGCCATTTCTTCGATGGGGGTTTACGGCATTATCATGGCGGGTTGGGCTTCCAATTCCCGCTATGCGTTTCTCGGCGGCCTGCGTTCAGCCGCGCAAATGGTGTCTTACGAAGTATCGATTGGCTTGGTGATTGTGACCGTGTTATTGGCGACCGGCTCGCTGAATCTATCTGAAATCGTGCTGGCACCGCGCCCATGGTGGCTGCAGATTTTGCTGCTGCCGATGCTGGTGGTGTTTTTCGTTTCCGCGCTGGCGGAAACCAACCGCGCGCCATTTGATTTGCCGGAGGGCGAATCGGAATTGGTGGGCGGTTACAACGTCGAATACAGCTCTTTCGCCTTCGTGCTGTTTTTCTTAGGGGAATATATCAACATGATGGTGATGTCGGCGCTGACCACCATTCTGTTTTTGGGCGGGTGGCTGCCGCCATTTAATATCCATTTCCTGGCTTTTGTGCCTGGCCCAATCTGGTTCGCCCTGAAAATCTTCGGGTGCCTGTTCACCATGGTTTGGGTCCGCGGTACGGTTCCGCGGTATCGGTATGACCAATTGATGCGCCTGGGCTGGAAAATCTTCCTGCCATTTAGCCTCGTTTGGGTTATTTTTATTGCTGGTATCTTACTTGCCGCTGGCCGCTTGCCAGTTTAACCAATAAAAAAGGCTGGCTTGTCACAGCCGGCCTTTTTCAAACGCATATAAAAGCGCTTATTTCGATTTGCGCTCTTCAAACTGCGCATGTTTACGAATAGTTGGGTCATATTTGCGTTTTTTCAGCTTTTCGGTCAGCTGTTTGGGGTTGCGCTCGGCCATATAGAAATAACCCGTTTCAGGGTTAACCATGCGCACAACAATCGTATTTTTCTTCGCCATCTTAAACTCGTTTAACTGTGCTAAGGGATTTACTGGCTTTGCGTCAAGCTTTTGTTGTTTGTTACCGCAGTTTAGGAAATAGATTAGCCACCACCACATCTTCAGTGGCAAAAGCTAATCTTTCATCAGGCTGGTCTTTATAAGCTTTATATGCTTTATCGGTGGCATCCGTTTCTGATAACCGACCTTTAGTCATAAATTCTTTTTTGAAATCATTAATTTGTTTATAAGGTTGATTTAAAGCTGCCAAAGAAATGCTCATGGCTGTTTTTGGTCCGACTTTGACATATTGTTTAAAACGATCATTGATAACATGGGTGAATTCATGAAAAGGCGTAACCAATCCATCTTTTTTGTCTTTTTTATCATTTTTATCCCAATAGTAACTATTAATAAGAATGGTGTTTTTGGCATTAAATGGTGTACTAGTTGAAGCGTATTTGTTGTCTGAACTATCATGATAGAAAACAATATTTGGTTTCTCAGTGATGCCACATAAGTCACACATTCGGTAAATCAAATTAAATTGGCAAGAGGCGATCTGCTGGCGAATTAAACGGTTATTTGGATTTCGGGCACAAGCATCGAACAAGTTATCCATACGGGTGCTTAGTGCCTGGATCCGCTGATCAGCTGCTATCTCGGTAAATTTATCATTTTCCCATTTACCCAATGTTTTTCCTGCTTTAGCTGCCTCGATTAACTGGTAAGAAAGATGTTCCACATATATAAAATTATTGTAAAATATTTAAAATTTTGTGACATAGTTTATTATTCCATGTTTTTTTATGAATTAAATCAATTAAAAAAAGTATTCTTAACTACAGCCATCCCCGCCGTTTGAAATAAGCATAGGAAAAACCGGCGGTGGTTAGCATCATGGCCAAAGCCAGCGGATAACCCAAATGCCAGTCCAATTCCGGCATCCATTTAAAATTCATCCCGTAAATGGAAGCAATCAGCGTGGGCGGCATAAATAGCATGGAGGCCACACCGGTAATTTTCATCACATCATTCTGTTCAATGCTGATCATACCCAGGGTCGCATCCAGAATAAACTGTACCTTTTCCAACATGAATTCGACATGCTGACTTAAACTCTCCACATCGCGGTCCATATTGCCCAATTGGGTTACAAAATTATCCAACAAAGCCTGCGTGCCATCGGCATTTTGCAGGTAATGCAACATGCGGTTCAGGCTCAGCAAACTTTCCCGTGCCAAAGAAATATTTTCCCCGTCGCGCCCCACCTGCCGCATGGTTTCTTTAAACTGGTGGGTGCCAGGCGGTTTATGGTCTTTGCTTTTCGGATTGAAAACGCGCCGCGCCAGCGCATCCATTTCGGTGCCCAGCGCTTCCAGCGTATCGGCGCATTCATCAATAATCATTTCCAGCAGCGCCAGCAGCACCGCCACCGGCGTTAATTTGGCATGCTGGACATATTTGGCCAGGCGCGGCACCAAACTGGTGAAATGTTTGGTTTGACCATAACGCACCGTAATCAGCCGTTTTTGGTGCAGAATAAAGGTAACGGAATGCAGGGTTAGCAGATTATCAACACGGTTAATTACCTGCGCGGTCATAAAATTATGGTCGCCATCGCGGTACAGGCGGCTGGTAATCTCAATCTCCGCCATCTCTTCGCGCGTGGGTATATTCAGGCCCAGGCAGGCTTCCACCAAATGCTCTTCGGCCGCGCTTGGGCTTTCCAGATCATACCACAACGCATCATTCGGCAGCGGCGCAGGGTCCGCCGGATCGATTTGCTTGGCCGTTCCATCAGCCAGATACACCATTAACATCGAGAGTTATCCTAACTTGAATCCTTTTCCGTTATGCTGGTTATTGATTCCCATGGCAACCGCGCCGCAACTTAATCTTGAACTGCGCAATGCGCAGCAGCTGGTGCTGACCCCGCAGCTGCAGCAGGCAATCTCGCTCCTTCAACTAAATAATCTCGAACTGCATACCCTGCTGGCCAATGAAGCCGCGCAAAACCCGCTGCTCGAAGTGCTGGAACCAGGCATGGACAGCCAGGCCGAACGCGACGAAGCGCCCAATACCGCCCCGCCCGAAACCCATGCCGAAGACCGCAAAGCGGCCCGCGATACGCATGAATTGTTCGATGACAGCCGCGCCCTGCCCAGCCAGCGCGATACCGATTTAACCGGCGATTTCAGCAGCCATTGGGACGGTGAAGAAGCCCCTATGGGCCCGCGCGCCACTTTAGATTATAGCGAGACAAGCGGCAGTTTCAGCGGCGGCGATGATGATAGCGAAAATACCCCCTTTAACCGCGCCAGCCAGGGCATTGGGCTGCGTGAACATGTTTTGCGTCAGCTCAATGCCCTCAGCTTCACCGCACCGCAACGTTTGATTGCGCTATCCCTGCTCGATCTGCTGGATGAAGCGGGTTACTGCCATTTGGACAGCACCGCGCTGGCCGAAAAATTGGGCTGCTCCACGGCCGATATTGAAGCTGTTTTGCAACTGTGTCAGGGCTGCGAGCCCACCGGTCTGTTCGCCCGCAATTTAACTGAATGCTTGGCGCTACAACTGGCCGAACGCGGTGTGCTGACCACCCCATTGAAAGTCTTGCTTGACCATTTGGATTGGCTCGGCGCGCATCAATATGACAAACTGGCCAAAGCCTGCGGTGTGTCATCAACCGGTTTGCAGCCATTAATTGCCGAAGTGAGACGCTGCAATCCCAAACCCGCCAGCGAGTTCGGCAGCAGTGCCGCCGCCCCCATTATCCCGGATGTGTTATTGAGCGCCGGTGTGGTCGACGGTATATTCACCTGGCAGCTTGAACTCAACCCCGCTTCCCTGCCCCGTGCATTGGTCAACAACACTTATTATGCCAAGCTGCAAAGCCAGATTAAAGATAAGACGCGGCAAAAAGCCGATATCCAATATCTCACCGACCGGATTACGGCGGCCAATTGGTTGATCAAAGCGCTCGACCAGCGCGCCAATACGATTTTAAAGGTCGCCTCTGAAATTGTCCGCCAGCAGGATGGTTTTTTCCGCCAGGGCATTGCGGGCTTAAAACCCCTCACCTTAAAAGAAGTCGCCGATATCGTCGGGGTGCATGAAAGCACAGTTAGCCGCGTCACCAGCCATAAATATATGGCCACCCCGCGTGGGCTGTTTGAACTCAAATATTTTTTCAATACTGCCCTCACTTCCGCCCATGGCGGCGAAGACCATTCCGCCGAAACTGTGCGCCAGCGCATCAAACAACTCATTGCCGATGAAACACCGGTCAAGGTTTTATCAGACGACCAACTGGTGCTGATCCTGCAATCCGAAGGCATCAACATCGCCCGCCGCACCGTTGCCAAATACCGCGAAAGTCTCAACCTCCCCTCCTCCTTCGAACGCAAACGCCTGGCAAAATTAATTAAGTAATCATGAATGATTATTTAAAATTTTAGATAAATAAAATATAATAATCAGATGGTTATCTTAATATTTTATTCAGGCTGTTGAGCTATTATCGAGAGAATAATCAACTAGGAGACTAACAATGAGTGTATGGGATGAACTTAAAAATGCCGGTCAAGCAAAGCTAGCTGAGGCACAAGCAGCAGCGGAGGTGGCTAAGAATTATGTCGGTAGCCAATTGATAAAAGTAGTAGCACCTGAGCAACAGAAAGCTATGGATAAAAAATTTGCAGACTCTCAAAAAGCGTTAAAGACAGCACAACATCGTTCTGCTACAGCCAAGACCAAAATAGGTGATGCTGTCCACCATGGTGTTGACCGGCGCGTTGATCCGGCATATTAAAACACAGTTCTTAAACCCCTGATGGAGAAGACAACATGAACAAATTTGCTTTATTAACCCTGGCTGGTGCTTTTGCCGTTGCTGCGCCTTTAATGGCGGCTGAAACTGTTACTGAAAAAGCCAGCGACCTGGCTTCTGACCATGCTGCTGTTGCCAAAGATGAAGCAGCCATTGCCAAACAACATGGCAATATGGCCGTTAACCGTATGCAAAAAGCCCATGCCAAAAAAACGGGTGATGTAGCTGCGCAAGCCGGCAATAGCGTTGAATTAGGTGCCAACCACGTGGTTAAAGGCGCTAAAGATGTCGAAAAAAGTGTTGATAAAGAAATTCTGAATCAAGACGCGAAATAATAAGCCACCACTTATTTAATGGTGAAAGCGGTGCTGGCAACGGCACCGCTTTTTTTATTCCATCAACACTTTTTCAATCCGCTGGTCTGGTATCAACCACATCGCTGCGACAATAATATAAATGCCCACCGAAATTTTCGGCTCCCAAAAGGCTGCAGCCACGGCAATGATATAGAGCAGCACGGATAGTTTACCTTTGCCATCACGGCCCAATGCTTTACCCAAGGCTGAATCCGGGCCATCGGCTTTTAGCATAACATGGCTAAGAATATAGTAAGCAACGCCTGACATTAATAAAATACTGCCATAAACCACCACCGGACAGGTTGCCAGTTGCCCCAAACCCAGCCAACCGGTAATCCATGGGATCAGCGACAGCCAGAATAGTAGATGCAAATTGGCCCACAACACCGCGCCGTTAATTTTCCGTACCAACTGAAACATATGATGATGGTTGTTCCAATAAATCCCGACAAATACAAAGCTGAGAATATACGGAATGATGGTTGGTGCTAGCTGCGTTAAGGCTTGCCAATCAGTCGTTAGCGGCGTTTTCAAATTCAACACCATAATGGTAATGATAATCGACAACACACAATCGCTAAACGATTCCAGGCGGGTTTTAGGCATGGTTTGGTTTAAAGCACAGTAAACTGGATTAAAAGTAAGAAAAAATATTCTTCTCCACCATACACAGGTATGAAAAAGTAAGTTAGTTATCTTTAGTTGCTTAAAGTTAAACCATTACCCGTATTGTTAAAATCTTATATTGGTTTACCTCATTAATCAGACTCTATGGTGAGTCCCTTAAATTTGGAGCATCCATGTTACGTAAATCTTTGCTGCTAACAGCAGCTACCATTACAATTGGCACCGTTGGTTTGGTTGCCGCCGCGCAAGCGCAAACCAGTTCCACCATGACCGCGACCACTGCGACCACCAGCACGGAAAAAACCGTCATGGTGGGCGGCGCAGCAATGTATCCATCGAAAAATATTGTTGAGAACGCCGCTAATTCGGCCGATCACACCACATTGGTGGCGGCGGTAAAAGCGGCTGGCTTGGCTGAAACTTTATCAGGCCCGGGACCGTTTACCGTCTTTGCACCAACCAATGCAGCATTTGCCAAATTGCCAGCCGGTACTGTTGACACGTTATTGAAACCAGAAAATAAAGCCAAACTGGCCAGTATCTTAACCTACCATGTCGTGCCTGGCCACATGACTGCTGATGACTTGCTTAAGAAAGCCGATAAAGCGGGCAAAGTTACCCTGAAAACCGTTGAAGGCGAAAACCTTACAGTGATGAAAGACGGCACCGGCAAATGGTGGGTAATGGATGCCAAAGGTGGCAAAGCCATGATAACCATTCTAAATGTGTTGCAATCAAACGGGGTAATCTTTGTAATCGATACCGTTTTAATGCCAGCTAAATAGTTATTTCATATAATTTATATACCGGCAATTATCCGTTGGTTGCCGGTATATCTTTTTCGGTTGACTGGCCGGTATGTTGATCGAAGTCATCATGCAGTGTTTTCAGTTCTTCTTCCGATCTGTGTTCGATATTAATCAAGCTGCTATCAGCGCGATCTACTGCTTTCAATAATTCATTTAATTTAATTTGTAGCGACAAGGTATCTTTGGTTTGTGACCGTTGCAGGAAAAATAATAAGACCAGGGAAAGCATGGTTAAAAACTTTTCCAACACATCAGCCAAATGGGATTGACTGTCCCAAATTAAAATCGCACTGGTGCTAATTAAAATGATTAAAGCCGCAACACTGCCCGTGTGGCTGCTGATTAAAGATGTGATGTGCTGACAAAGATCTTCAAAGAAACTGTTGGTTTTTAAATGGCGCATGGTTATCCGCTTAATGCATCCAGCATTTAAAACATATAGTGAATACGCAAATTGGATTCTCACTGTCCATAAAGTAACCAATAATCACCGTGATTTTGATTGCGCGGCCATTCAAACAGCTGTGTTCGGTTATGAATGCTAGTTTCACTATTGAAATTTTCTTGATAAATCTTTGATAAATTGATCAATTTTATCTATCTATATCTGCAAGCATTGACATAAAACCCCAAATCAGGCACATTAACAAAATGTTAGGATTCCACTTGACCACTCAACCTCTGTCACCCCTTAAGTTGGTTTAAGGCTTGTGCCGTCTCGTAAGATCGCTTCTTCGGAGCTATATTTCCCCATGCAAATCATCATTAAAGGCAAACACCTTGATATCGGCACGGCGTTGCAAAGCCATGTGAACGATCATTTGGGACAGGTTGTGCAAAAATATTTCGACCGCGCACAGGAAGCGCATGTTACCATCGCCAAGGAAAGCTACCAATTTATCGCTGACCTAACCGTGCATGTGCCCGGCATGATTTTATCGGCCCATGGCGCGGCCGAAGATGCGTATACCGCCTTTGATCAAGCGACCAGCAAATTAGCCTCGCGCCTGCGCCGCCACAAATCACGCATTAAAAATCACCATCAGAAAGAACCAGCCAAGGCCCAATATGTGTTGCAGCAAATTCTGGCCGCGCCAGCGGATGACGAAAATGCCGAAGTCAGCAGCAGCACCGGCGACGAAAAACCCTTGATCATCGCCGAAACCCATACCGCCATTGAAACCTTATCGGTTATGGATGCGGTGGCCCGTTTGGACCTAACCGATATTCCGGCCCTTTTATTTACCAATCCTAAAACCGGCCAATTGAATATGGTTTATCGCCGCCGCGATGGTCATATCTCATGGGTCGATCCGTCACAAGCGAAAGCCGCGTAACGAAAGTTTTAAACATGCGTAAAGCCATGCCTCACCCATCCACCCCAGCGACAGCCAATTTGGCGAGCCTGTTAACGCCAGCGCGGATCGCGCTTGATGTGCAGTTAACCCGCCCGGCCGATGCCATCATTTATGCCGCCGGTTTGTTAAGCGGCCAGTTGGGCCAGATCGATGGCCGGGTTTCAGCCAGCACGGCGGAACTATATTGGGGTTTATGGCAACGTGCCCAACTCAGCGTGCCGCAAATCGCCCATGGCATTGCCTTGATCGATGCCCGCATTGCCAGCGCTATAACGGCCAAAGCCGCCATTTTGCGTTTGGCTGAGCCAATGGCTTGGATAGACGGCGCACCCGCCATCCACACCATCATTGCGTGCATTGGTCCGGCCCAGCAACCGCGTCAACATCTAGATGCCATACATATGATCCGCGCGCATTTTGCCGATCATGCCCAGGCGCAGGCCATTACCACCGCCTCATCAGCCGAGGCTTATTACCAACCATTGCAAGCTGCGGACCGAGGTCCCGCCACCGCCTTGTTTCTCACCACGCCCTTCCGCCGCGTTGCCTAAAGTGTTAAACGCATAAACCCGCTTTACCAAACATGTTCTTGGCCATCCCATTGGTAAAATTTGCCGGTGTTCTGCATGGTTAATTGAGCGATAACGTTCCGCAATCCGGTTACACTTTCAATAGCTGTAATCGCTGCATTCGGGCCGCCCATATCTGTTTGCACCCAGCCGGGATGCATAACGCACACAATTATTTTTTGACCGCTGATATCTTGCGCCAAGGTTTGCATCGCCTTATTCAACGCCGCCTTGGAAGAACGGTAAATGATCGCCCCGCTGCCATCCCGTTGCAATGCGCCCATCTGGCTGGAAATCGAAATAATTTTGGGATAAGTGCTCCGCTTTAATTGCGGATAAAATATTTCTGCCATTTGCATGGGCGCCAAGGTATTAACTTTTAACGTTTCTAACCAGGCAGCATAATCGATAGCGCCAAAATCTTGGTGATCGCCGCCATAAATACCGGCGTTATTTAACAATATATCCAAGGTAATGTCTTTTAACGCGCTTGCTAAACTTCGAATGGTTTCCCCATTTGTCACATCCAGCAAATGATGCGAAATTTGCTTGGGATATTGTTGAATTAAAGCTGCCAGCTCGCCATCAGCTGTCTGCCTGGTACAAGCATAAATCTGTGCCCAGCAGCAGCATATTGCCGCACAAATTCCAACCCAAGCCCGCGATTGGCACCCGTAATTAAAATACGCAAAGGTTCAGTCATACAGTTAAACTAGTACCCGCTCTGGATCCGGTCCATCAGTTGTTGCACGGTGGGGATGAAGCCATCGGCATAAAATGGATCGCTGGCGAAGCGGTAGGCATTGTGGCCGGCGAACATCAGCTGATGATCCACATCATCGGAATGTGAAATATTTTGCAGGGTTTTTTGAATGCAGAAACTGCGCGGATCGGCTTTTTTACCCGTAGTGCCCTCTTCATTCTGTGCCCAGTTCGAAAAGGCACATTGGGACAGGCAGCCCATGCAATCAATTTGGTCCTGCACAATTTGCGCTTCACTTTGCGGGGTCACAAACACCAGCGTGTTATCCGGCGTACGCATCGCGTTGGTATAGCCCTGCGCCACCCATCTTTCCGCCGCCATTTTATCTTCCGGTGACAGGTAGACCAGCCGCCCCCGCGCGCCCACTGGGAAACCGGCGCTATGCCCGCCGATTTCTTCGCCGCTATAGGCGACCTGGCGTTCGGTCCGCCCCTGCAGATCAGCTAGGAATGGGTTGTAGACAGCCGATGAATAAAAACCGGTCGGCGAAAAACGATTTAAAAACACATCGCCCGCTTTTAATTCGGTGAGTTTCTTTTTCCAGGCGGCGGAGATCGGGCTTTCTTGAGTCAGCAATGGCCGCGTGCCGAATTGAAAGGCAATCGGGCCGACTTCTGGATTATCCAGATACCCTTCCCACTCGCGCAGCCACCACACGCCGCCTGCCATAATAATCGGCTGGTCGGTTAACCCGAAACTATTCATGGTGCGGCGCAATTCTACAATGCGCGGATACGGATCTTGCGGTTTTTGCGGATCTTCCGAATTCGACAAACCGTTATGCCCGCCCGCCAGCCACGGATCTTCATATACCACCCCGCCGAGCCATTCGGGAAATTTATGATAAGCGCGTTTCCACAACGCGCTGAGCGCCCGGCCGGAAGAGACAATCGGATAGTAATGCACGCCGCGCTGCGCACAAATTTCGGATAATTTATAGGGCATCCCCGCGCCGCAGGTCACGCCGCTGATAATACCATTCGTGCCGTCCAAAATGCCTTGCAAAATTTCTTCGCACGCACCCATTTCCCATAACACGTTCACATGGATCAGGCCTTGGCCATTAGCGCGTTCATGCGCAATTTCCGCCTGGGTAATGCCGCCTTTAATCGCGTAATTAATCAGCTCGTAATGCCGTTCGCGGCGCGTTTTACCGTAATAAAGCTGCGGGATGATCTGACCGTTTTCATCAAACGAATCCGCATTCACGCCGGAAAAAGTACCGACCGCGCCTGTGGCCGACCACGCGCCAGTGCTTTCACCATTCGATACGGAAATGCCTTTTCCACCTTCAATTAAAGGCAAAACTTCTTTTCCCGCCAGGCGCAGGGCATTCAATGCTTTCATATGTCCATCTTACTTATGAACAATTCTCCGCATTTGCCAAGCTTACTTGTCATAAACTTTATTTTTCTGGCTGAGTTGGTTCATCTTCTGAACTGGCAAAAAATAAATCACGGATAAATCCAGGGGTTAAGGCCGAAAGCGGATTAATCGAAACATCGGGATCATCTAATTTTCCAGTGGCATGATAACTGGCACCCACCACGGCATCATCAGCGCCAGCTAAAATATCACCCAATAAAGGGATTTGGGAAATAAGGTGGTTAAGCGCATAAAACGGCACCACTGTGCCCTTAATATCCAACGCATTATTTGCCGAATTAATTAACCCGCCAAAGGTTAAGCCGAGCGCTGCTGAATGCATTTTGCCGACCTGTAAAGCGATTTGATCTGCGCGGTATTTTACCTTTGTTTGCAATTCATCAAAACCCAGGCCCGAGCCGTTTAATAAATTCAGCAACCCGCTGGGCGAAGTGGCACTGATAATTCGCGCCAGCAATGGCATATTACGAATTTTAAAATTAGTGAGGGTAATATCGGTATCTGCTTGCAATTCTGTACCGGCCTGTCCAGTGCCTGTCGCAGTTAGCTGTCCATCTACCACTTTATCCGTCAACCCAAATGCCCGTAAGGCCAGGCCCAGATTGGCAATATTCGCATTCAATTTCTGCCCATTTTGATCCGGCTGCCAATGTAAATTTAACGGTGCTGCTTCCTTACCAACGGTGCCGGTAATATCAATCTGATGCCAAGCCTGATTTTGGCGGCGCGCCAATAAAATATGCGGTTGATCAATCGGCAAATCCGCACCAAACCATAACTGGCCGGTTTGCAAATCAAGTTGCTGTGCCGGATGCAGATTATCCGTTTTTTCATTTGCCTGCGCTGGTGATTGCTGCTGCATCAGCGGCGTTAAGTCCAAACTATTGCCGCGAATTTGCCATTGTTGGTTATTGCCTTGCACGCGCGCATCGGTATGTGCACCCAACCGCAATGGATTTAAATTCAAATTCTGCAATGCGCCATTTTCGCTTAATTGCACATTGCCGCGAACATTTATTTGCGGGCTGGTTAATTGTATATTTTGCAACTGGGTATTATGATCATTTATCACAGCTTGCAGCGCTAACCGCCCGTTTTGCCCAGATGTTTTAATAATATTATTGGCCGAAAACTGAATGGCAACCGGTGTTAAATCCGCTTGCAGATTAAGTCGCATCGGCCCATTGCCCTGTTGCTGTAAATTAGCCTGCCACGGGAAATTACCAGTGAGATAATTTTCAACCGGCAAACCTAAATCGGCAAGTTGCTGACCGTTGGTTTGGCCCTTAGCCGTCCCCTGCTGGCTTGGTGCTTTACCCTTTTGCTGTTGCCAATCTACCTTGGCCAATAATTCGCCCACACCAACCTCGCCTTTAATGCTGAAAATTTCCGGCGTTAAATGGAAATCTGCCTGAGGTGCGCGCAAGGGCAAATCCTTATAGAATTTATCCCAAGTAATATTTTCGACACTGCCGCTGGCATCATAAACCAAATCCTTCATTTGCAAATCCGCCAACATGGGCAATTTCATATTTAACTTGCCCGTATAATTGCCCTGCATTCGGCTAAATGTATGATCCGGCAACCACGGATAATTAATCAAATAATATGGCGCGTGATTAACGCCTTGCAACAAGGTCGCCAATGGCCCGCTCAGTTCCGTATCGATTTCCAGTATGGGTAAATCCGCAAATAGCTTGGTCATATATAATTTGGTCGCGCCAATGGTTTGGTCTAAATACTGGCCTCTTTCAATCGTAAAAGTTAGTGCGTCATCTTTCAACACGGCAAAACCATTGGCATTAGTAATGGGTGCGAGCGGCTTTAAAAACTTGGTGGTAACGTTATGCATTTGAAAGCCGCCCGCCATGCTGGCAATTTCGCTGGGCACGGCCGGATCATAGACCAAATCAATTTTAATTTGATCGACCAGCCCTTGCTGCATATTGGCTTTCAGCCACCGGTAACCACCTGGCGCAATGCTGGGCGGCCAAAAATAGTCCAGGTCTTCCACATTTGCTTGCGCAATTGCCGTTTTAACCAACCACCGCTCACCCTGCTGCTGCGCTTGTAATGTGGTATTCATCGGCCCATGCGGCATATGCAACTGACAGTTTTGTACCGCGACTTTAACAACCGGCAACAACTGCCCGTCAAGCTCACATGCCTCAACCGCTATGGCATAAGGCAATTGTTCCGGTACTGCGATAAAACCGCTTGCCAGTTTGACTTTAAAATCCCACTGCCAGTTTCTGGTTTTTTCCTGCCCTGTTTCTTTGCCGGCCAGTCGAATATTTAATGGCACCTGCCAATCGATTTTAGCAAGCTCAGTTAAGGCCGGCACATCTTTTAAATAGGCCATCACATCGGCAAAATAGATATTTGTGATACCTAAATTCGCTTTGGATAGTTTATGCTGCAAATCATAATCATAACGCAGCGTAAAATCATTGCTGTCTTGCGTCGTATAGACCTGCCGTTTGGCTGTCAGCACCATTTGTACTTGTTGGTGTTGGCGCAACGCTTCTACGTTTAATTCGCGCAAGGCAAGGGGCGGCGCATCACCCATGGTGATTAGTAAATCAGCATCATTAACATGCACGCTATGCACATCCCGCCACACCATTTGCAGTATTTCATCTAATTTTAATGGTTTTTGCTGCGTTTTATCTTTTGGTTGTGGGTTGTCTGCCCTCAACAAAGCTGGATCCAAATTTAAATTAAGATGTAGACCCGTTAACCACACATCGCGCGGCACCCAGTGCCCTGCCAATAAATGCAATAAATGGGCGGTTAAACGGGCTTCTTTAATTTGTAAAACCGGTTGCGCTTGTTCATCTAAAATTTTTTGGTTTTGCAAATGCACCACAATATTCTTAGTCGCTCCATCCCAGGCCAATTCACTGTGATCCCAACTAACCTGCCATTGCGGCGGCAACTCCGCTTGAATACCGCTGGCAATTAAATGCTGCACTGGCGCTAAATCCAATGGTCCCATTTGCAGCCGGATGAACAAGCCAACCACCAATCCGCAAATCACCAAAAAAAGGGTGGCTACGCAGGCAATTAAGGCGTGTAAAGCGATCCGCAACATTCAAACTCAATTTAAGCGAAGTATAGTTAACCGCCTAATATAAAAATTTACTCCACCAATGAACATT
This sequence comes from Alphaproteobacteria bacterium, assembly GCA_965246945.1. Lineage (GTDB taxonomy): Bacteria > Pseudomonadota > Alphaproteobacteria > UBA11073 > UBA11073 > CBDFFW01. Next base: position 206,097 of record CBDFFW010000001.1, on the reverse strand, counting down.
TTAAATGTTCTACCATTTTCAAAGTTATCCACCTTTTATGAATAAATTTATTTTATTTAGAAGGTAGTAGTAGTTTTAGTTGTGGCGTGGAAAACGGGGATAACTGCCTATACCCAATTTATCCCCACACTTATCCACAAGCTATCTTCCGGCGTGAACTGCGGATAACTTGGCTAAATATTTATAAAAAATGATTTTGTGCTGTGGATAGATTGTGATTTTAATCGCACGGGTTAACAACCCATAATTTTATCCACATTTTACAGGCTGTGCATAAATCATGTTTGAATATCGAAAAACGTTAACAAAGTGTTAATGTTAACGTTTTGTTAAGAATTACCCACAATAAACCACTCGATTACCCACAACTTAGGCACAATCTGTGTATAACCCCTTGGCTGCAGCCGTTTGAATCTGGCAGATTGGCTAAATGGGTTTAGCCGATATTAAAATTCACCATATTCACTTGGTGTCTGATGCCACGGGCGAAACCATTAATGGTTTAACCCGCGCGGCCTTGGCCCAATTTCGGCCGACCATTGTCAAAAAACATAGCTGGCTCATGGTGCGTAGCCCCACGCATCTGGAAGAAGTGGTGAAGGGGATTGAACGGTTTCCTGGCCTTGTTTTATCTACCTTCGGCAATATGGAATTACGGCATTTAATGGAACGTGCCTGCCTAGAATTGAACGCGCCGCATATCGGTGTAATGGACGGCGTGCTGAATGCCTTATCCGCATTTTTTCAATTGCCGATCGAATCTTCTTCCGGCCGGCAGCATGCGCTTGATGAAGCCTATTTCCGACGGATTGAGGCCATGGATTATGCGCTCGATCATGATGACGGGCAGGGCGGCCAGAATTTGGCTGAAGCCGATGTGGTGTTGGTCGGCGTGTCCCGCACCTCCAAAACCCCGACCTGTTTATACTTGGCCAATCGCGGGATTAAAGCCGCCAATGTCCCGCTGGTGCCTGGGCTTGATTTGCCCGAGCGGTTGTTGCAATTGCAAAAAGGCACATTGGTCGTCGGTCTGGTCAGCGATCCGGCCCATCTGGTCGAAATCCGCCGCTCCCGCCTGCGCCAGATCGCCGACCGTGATTATGATAGCTATACCCAATTCGATACGGTGAATGAAGAAATGCAAGCTGCCCGTAAATTATTCCGCCGCCAGGCCTGGCCGGTGATCGATGTCACCCGCCGCTCCATCGAAGAAACTGCCGCCGAAATCGTCAGCCTTTACGAGCGTAAACTTGAACTGAGCGATACTGAGACTGCCGTTTTTTAATTGCTTTCACCACTGTAATTATTTCTTAAAAAACTATGTGCGGCGCTTTTATGATTTTGCTAATTGCTAGAACACGCGTTCTAGCAATACTGATAATGGTCAAACTACCAAGCAGGTGCCATAAGCGGATTACTTTTTCCGCCGCAACCGTTGTTGATTGGCGCGGGCGCGTTTGCGTAGAGGGATGAGGGTGGCGCTGTGCAACGCGGCCCAATTTTTTAAATAATCTTCCGCCGTTAATGCATGCTTAAACCGACCTATTTGTTGTAATTGCTGCGTCCACACGGCCAGCGCCATTTCTGGAATAATCGCAAATTTCTCAGTCACCATCGCCGTCATTTCTTGGGTAAAGCGCGGGGCCGGACTGGCATCCCCACGCAGTGTCCCGCTTACCGCCTGTTGCCACATCAGCATGCCGCGCTGCCAAACCACTTCATTGGCGGTCAATTGCAGCGCCGTCATATCCTGATAAAGTTTAAACCACATATAATGAATTTAGGGCGTTGGGGTAGGTAAAGCGATCTCCGCCTGATAAAATAAACAGGCTTGCCCGGTGATATAGACGCGGTCGCCATTCAACTCGCAATGTAAATTACCGCCGCGCGCCGAAACCTGCCGCGCCTGCAACTGTGTTTTACCCAGCCGCTCTGCCCAATAAGGCGTGAGCAAACAATGCGCCGAGCCGGTAACCGGATCTTCAGGTACTGTCACATCAGGGCAAAATACCCGCGAGATAAAATCGGTACCGTTTTCACCAGGCGCAGAAATAATTACACAGCGGCTGCCATAAGCTAACAGCGCATCCATAACTGGTTCAACTTGATATACGGATGTCATGCTATCGGTTACCAATAACACATCTGTGCTGCGGAATTGTGCGGTTACAGAAATTCCCAATCGGTTGGCTAATTCATTATTCACGGGTTCGGCAACTGGCACCCAAATAGGAAAATCTAAGCGATAACCTGGCGCGGCGCGCACTACCTTTAGAATACCTGAATGGCTGATAAAGTTGATAACATCATTTGAGAAGGCTTTATACTCAAACAGTATAAAGGCGGTTGCTAAAGTTGCATGACCACACAAATCCACTTCATGCGTTGGCGTGAACCAGCGTAAATGATAATCGGCTGTACTATCTATATGCTTCACACAAAAAGCAGTTTCCGATAAATTATGCTCGGCTGCAATTTGTTGCATTAAGGCATCTGGCAGCCACTTATCTAAAATATAAACCGCTGCTGGATTGCCGCGCAACGGCTGGTCAGTAAAGGCATCGACATGGTAGACAATAAGTCTCATTGGACAGAATTATTGCGGTGTCAAAAGACTTTCTGCAATCTTTTCTATTTCAATCAAATCATGAACCAGATAATGCGGCTGATAACTGTGTAGCAAGATTTCATTTTGCACGCCGCCGGTGATGCTGCAGCCCAGCAAATCAAATTCGTGGGCCAGTGCAGGTTCTTCATGCGAGTCGCCAACCAATAGCCACTGCGCACAATTATGCGTGTATAAGATTTCTTTAAGACGATCTGCTTTCGCGGTTTTATGCGCTAAGCCGGCATGATCGTGATTGGCCGAAATCGTAGCAAAATAATGCTTAATATTAAAATTATCCAAGCGCCGCATCACATCCGCATGGTCATGATTGCTAAGCAAAGTAATAACCACATTCTGCGTTTGCAAATATTGTAACAGCTCAATCGTATAGGGCCGCAATGTGCAAATATCCGCTGCAATCATATATTGCGTTAGAAATTGTTTTTGAATGGCTGCAGCTTCGCGGTCGAAGTGTGCGCCATCAAACCCAAAATGGGTATAAATATCACGCAAGGGAAACTGTTTGGTATTTTGCCAATCGGATAGCTCAATAGGAACTTGGTATCCATAATGCTTAAAGATATCATTTTTAACTTTTAGTATAATATGAATATCATCAAGCAGTGTGCCATTCCAATCGAAAACAATACCGAGCGGCTTAGGCATCTATCAAGCCTGTGCCGCCATTGTTAACCGCCGCAGCAGGTCATCTAATTGGTCGAGTGAGCGGTATTCGATGGAGAGATAGCCAGGATGCTTGCCCGTGGCATCATGCCCTTTTAATACCACGCGCAGGCCTAACAAACCGCTCATCTCATCTTCCAATGCTTGAATATCGGGATCTTTTGCTTCTGCTGAGCGTTCGGCTTTATTGTGGCGAATGGCATCGCGTTCTTGGCTATGCAGGTATTTGCCTTTTTGGGCTTCGGCATCGTGATAGGCGATGCGTGCTTTAATTTCTGTCTCGTTAAACGGATCGCTAATCCCTTTTAAGCGCAATGCTAACTTTTCCACCGCGCGTGCGCTAAGGCCCATTTCGATAATTTGCTGGGCAATTAATTCGGCATTCGGGTGACCGATTAATGGCCGCGCTTGCCCCGCACTTATTTGACCTTCAATAATTAAATCTTGCACTTTGGGCGGCAAGTTAATCAGGCGCAGCATATTGCTTAAATAGGGACGGCTTTTGCCCAGCTTTTGCGCCAGTTCTTCCAGCCCGTAACCATGTTCATCAATCAAGCGTTTATAGGCATAGGCTTCTTCCATGGCGGATAAATCCTGCCGCTGGATGTTTTCAATTAGCGCCAGTTCCTGCGCGGTGTTATCCGGCAGGTCCATGATAATGACCGGCACTTCATGCAATTGCGCGCGCTGGGCCGCGCGCCAGCGGCGTTCACCGGCAATCAATTCATAGTGATCGGTTTGCCCAGGTGCCAGGCGAACGAGCAGGGGTTGAATGACCCCATGTTCTTTGATCGAGGCGGCCAGGCTATCCAACGCATCATCGGCAAAAAGCCGGCGTGGTTGGGCTGAACCTGGTGCGATATTGGCCACGGGCAAACTGCGCCGCTCGGCACCTTGCAGCAAGGTTTTGGCCACTGCGACATCTGCACTGGTTTCTGGCGTTGCCCCTTTGCCAAGGGCGGCTTCCGCATCGGCGAATAAGGCGTCGAGCCCACGGCCCAAGGCTTTTTTACGGATATCAATGGCAACAGCGGACATTAGGCAGCCTCTAAAGTGTTATTTTTTTGTTTTTGCAAAATTTCTTTGGCCAATTGGATATAAGCCTGCGCACCGGTCGATTTGAAATCATACAGCATCACCGGTTTCCCATGCGACGGTGCTTCGGAGACGCGCACATTACGCGGAATGGCGGTTTGGTAAACTTTATCTCCGAAAAAGTGGCGAACATCAGCAGCAACATTATTAGAGAGCGAACTGCGCTTGTCATACATCGTCAGCACAATTCCTTCGATCTCTAATTGTGGATTAAGCGTTTTACGGATGCGTTCAATCGTTCTAACCAAATGGCTTAATCCTTCTAAGGCGTAAAACTCACATTGTAATGGCACCAAAACACTATGGGCAGCAATGAAAGCATTTAAAGTCAGTAAGCCAAGCGCTGGCGGGCAATCGATTAGCACATAGTCATAGCCTAATGTTGCTTGCCGCAAAGCGGTTTTAAGGCGAAATTCACGTTGTTCAATATTGACCAATTCAATTTCTGCACCGGACAAATCAACGGTACTAGGCAAGATATCGAGGCCAGGCACCAGTGTAGATACTATATATTGATCTGCAACCGCTTGATCTAACAATACGTCGTAGATACCGTGTTGCCGTTGGCTTTGGCTCAATCCAAAACCAGTGGAAGCATTACCTTGCGAATCTAAGTCAATAACTAGAACCCGCTGACCGATGGCGGCAATCGCAGTAGCAAGATTGATGGTGGTAGTGGTTTTGCCTACACCGCCTTTTTGGTTGGCGATGGTAATAATTTTAGGAGTAGTGATAGCCACACATTTATTTATCCTGAATAGTCCAACAATGCAAGATTGTTCCCCGTGAATCTGTTATCGATGGAAAATTTTCTTGGTTAAACTGCCATTTTGTGGTTGCTTCTGTTAGTTCTAAATCAATATTTTCAGATTTTAATAACCAAAATTCAGTTTCACGCGAAACCAGATGCTTGGTCTGATTAAATAAGCGCAACAGCGGTGCCCAAGCACGACAAGTAATGATTTGTGGCTTTTCATGATAGTTTTCAACGGAATTGGCGAAGACTTTGATAGCTGTGCCAGTTTCACGAGCAACCTCTTTTAAGAAAGCTGCTTTGCGTTTATCATGTTCAATTAAAGTTATATTGGGAATTCCCATAATAACTAACACCATACCAGGGAAGCCCGCACCACTACCAATATCAATCAATGAATTTATGTTTTTATCTTTAAAATAAGGGTAAAGCTGGGCACTATCGATAAAATGTCGTGGCCATATATCATTAACCGTTTCAGAACTGATTAAATTGATTTTTTGCTGCCATAATTCTAGCATCTTTTGATAAAGCTGTAGTTTTTCTCGGGTTTCACGGGAAACATGCCATTGCTCAAGATAATCGATCATTCTAAGAATTCTGATAGCTCAGGAATACGGGAAAAGGCAATCTTTGTTTCAATTTCATCTTTCGGCAAAGGCCCAATCGTTAACGTATCTTTGCCATATTTTTGGTTAAGATTATCTAACACAGACAAAGCTTTGTGGCGTTTGGCATTCGTATAAGGGCTAAAAAGATCCATCACCATGTAGCGATTGTCCTGAAGACCAGAAAGTGAAAGGCTTATTTTTTTAAGAAATTCTGGTTCTTTTAAATGATATAGCATATCTGCCCATAATTCTTCATAACGTGCCAATAGGCGAAAACTATCGTCATGGGCGGCAAAGCTGATTTCAGCTGCCCAGCTTTGCCAACCAGGAGTCTTGACCGATAAAAAAAGTTTTTGGCAAGTCAGATTATATCTTCGTAAACGGGCTGCAGCTTTGGCCAATAAGCGGCGACCGACTAAGCGGGCGATAGAAGTTAGGCGTTGTGAAGGTGGTAAAACACGGCTATGGCCAACCAAAGACTTTTCTTGCCCCCTAATTTCACTTGGGTCTGGATACCCATGTAAACGATACCACATGATTTCGCCTGCCACAGACCCCCATAAACGCCGCAATTGTTTGGGAGCAGTTCGCCATAATTCGTCGATAGAATAGATACCGGCATTATGCAAACGGCGAATAAGATTATGACCGATACCGGTTAGATCTTGTAATCGTAATTGCAAAAGCGGTCCTGGTAAATGCTGCGTTTCTAAGATAATCAAACCATTCGGTTTTTGAATTTCAGTGGCCTGTTTGGCTAACCATAGATTAGGGCCGATACCAATAGAGCATTTAATATAAGGTCCAACTTGCTTGGCAATATTGGCTTTGATTTGTGAAGCCAATGACTTAGCAAATTCAGGTGTTTGCTCATTGGACAGCAATTCGCAGGCAAATTCATCAATCGAGCACACTTGGCTAACGGGGATGCATTCTTCGATTGTTTGTTGAAGCGCCTGATGGGTTTTAACATATAACTCATGTCGCGCCATGGTGATTTGTAAATCTGGACAGCGCTGTTTGGCTTCCCATACAGGCGTGCCTGTTTTGATGCCATATACACGTGCTTCATAACTTACTGCGATAGCACAAGTGCTATCGGTATACATAGGCACGACAATGGTTGGCTTGCCACGTAAATGGGGTTGAAATTGTTGCTCGACGCTAGCAAAATAACTATTAAAATCAATAAATAACCAGCGTAATGAACAATTATTTGTTTCTATGACAGTGGGTCTCGCCAATGGTTTCACGGGAAACGGCGTTGGGGTCAAAAAATTTTCCAACGGCGGTTTTGGCGCTTTGATCGGTAGACCATATCCGGTAAATCCCCAGCTCATGATCCTTAACGCTTATAGAACAAAATTAGAACATATGCAAAGATTTTTTTGCGGTTGTTAAACGCGAATTGTTTATCTAATTAAATGGATGACCAAAACTGTTTTAATTACGGGCGCAACATCAGGTTTTGGCTTGGCCACTGCCAAACGTTTTATTCAAGCGGATTGGCAAGTTATCGCAACCGGTCGGCGCGTTGAACGTTTAGCGGCATTACAAGCTGAATTAGGCGATGAGCAATTGGCCATTCTAGCTTTTGACATGCAAAATAACCAAGCTATAGAAACAGCGATTGCCAATTTACCAGAGAAGTTTCAGGCCATCGATGTTTTGATCAACAATGCCGGTTTGGCCCTGGGCACAGCCCCAGCACCACAAACTAACTTGGCGGATTGGCACACCATGATTGAGACCAATATCAGCGGTCTGGTCTCAATCACCCATCATTTATTGCCCCGTCTCATTCAGCAAAAGGGACTTATTGTTAATTTAAGTTCGATTGCGGCAACCTACCCTTATCCAGGCGGCAATGTCTATGCGGCGACCAAAGCCTTCGTAACCCAATTTTCGCTGGGGCTTCGTTCCGATTTACATGGTACCGGCGTGCGGGTTACTTCGCTAGAACCAGGCATGGCGGAAACGGAATTTACGCTGGTACGAACCCAAGGCGATCAAACGAAATCAGATAATTTATATGCAGATATGCAGCCATTAACACCGCAAAACATTGCTGAAACGATATATTGGCTGGCCATCCAGCCACCGCATATCAATATTAACCGTCTGGAAATCATGCCGGTCAACCAGTCTTGGAGCGGCTTTCAAATACACCGTGATCAAGCGTAAAGTTGTTTCAACCATAGCAAAAAGGGTTGCCAGATTTGCGCCGGCGCGCGGCTGCTCGCCATCAAGCCCACATGGCCCAAAGCGGGGGTGAGCGACCAGGCATGCGGAATAAGTTTGGCCAGTGGCGCTGAGCTAGCAGGCGGGACAATGCGATCACCTTGCGCTTGGATCAGCATCGTGGGCAGCGCCAATTGTGCGGGATTGATAAGCTGGCCCAGCACCGACCATTGCTGGCGATGCGGCGTGTTTTGCCCGAACCAGCCCGTAAAACAATCGTTGGCCAGCGGCAACGCCAGCGGTATGCCTTGCTGCGCCCAAAACTCAGTCGCCACAAAACGGGTAATGGCAGCCGGATCCGTCAGTTGGGCCAGCTTGCGCCATTTTTCCAACGCACCTAAGGGATCGCGCCAAAAAAATAACAGGTTTAGCCATTCCGCGGGGAATTGTTGGTGCGGTTCAGCGGCAGTTAGATATTGTGCCCATAGCTTAGGCGGCAGGCTGGGATAGCCGCTGGCATGGAAATCCCACGGCGTGGCCCATAAGCTTAAGCCCTTCACCAAATCAGGCCGCAGTTGGGCTGCAGCCAAAGCCAGCAAACCACCCATACAATAACCGAGCAAGGTAACCGACTGACGATGTTCATGGTTTAACCGCTGCAAAGCCGGCAACAAAATTTGACTTAAATAACCATCTAAATTGAATTGTTGTTCCCATATACCTGGACTACCCCAATCCAACAAATAACTGGCAATGCCTTGCTCAGCGAGCCACTGCGCCAAAGAATGATCCGGCAATAAATCCATAATCTGCGCACCGTTGACCAAAGATGGCACTAGCAAAACAGGTGGTTGATGGGGCTCACCATACGCATAAAGTTTGGCATTACCAATTTGCCAAATTATGCGACCATGCGGTTGCGTTGGAAAAACCGGATGCTGGACATAGCGCTGCAAACCATTGGCGATTTCCTGCCAATAGGTTTGTAAATAATCTTGATAAGCAACGGTTGAGAAATTTTTGTTATCCTCAACCCAAGGGGTTGGGGCTTCAAACATTAACCAGGGATTATTTGAACCCCCGCACTTATCGCGCGAGGCTAACGGATCCAAGTAGTTATTGCCGTGGATCGGAAAGTTGTTGTTCCAAAATGGCCACGCGCTGCCGAAGTTCGGCCAGTTCGACGGCGAGCCGCTCGCACCGCGCGCCCACAGATCGGAGCCCAGCGCCAGCATCAGCGGCAGCAGGTGTGGCAGGGGACGCATTTAAATTAGGCATACCAAAATTTTGCGCAAATTGCGACATCATCTGTGTCATATCCGGCATTGGACTGGTTGTAGCAGGGGCTGGCGGTATTTGCGCGGCATATTGCGCCCATAAACTTTGCCATTGCGGATCTTGCAATAATTGCCGCCATTGCTGCTGCCATGCTTCGGCATAGGCTTGAGTTATTTGCGCCAGATCGGGTTGGTCGGTCACTAAACTAACTTAAATACGCCTCGCCCCATTTTTTGAGCGACATTAAAACGGGTTTCAAGGTTTTGCCGACATCAGTCAACCGGTAATCGACACGTGGCGGCATTTGCGGATGCACAGTGCGCTCCAGCAAACCGCTTTCTTCCAATTCCCGCAATTGCTTGGTCAGCATGCGGGGGGTGACCTGCGGCAGCAGACGACGCAACCCATTAAACCGTTGAGCGCCACCAATGAGTTGATAAAGGATCACGCTTTTCCATTTACCGCCGATGATTTCCAGCGTGCGCTCAACCGGGCAATCTTCAGTGGTTTCAACAACAGATTTTTTAACCATAACATTACTTAAGTATCTTTTTAATCCCTGACAAGCCGCTGGTTCAAAAAGAGAGTGTTCGCTGATCAGGCAGGCACCAGTGCAGATGGTGAACACGCAGCACGGCTTGGCACTTTAACAAATGTATTAGCCGATGCTTCGCTTTTACTTAAAAGGTCACATTCTTGTGCGGCAGCTATAGATATTGTATATAAATTTACGTCTTGGTGAGCGGCGGCACATAAGGCTTGCGCTATAAATTTTTCAGCTAAACGGCCAGCCAAAGCATCGATATTTTTTATTCTTAAAGAATCTTCTAGGTGCAAACTTTGCTTAAAGGCGACTGCGCAGGTAACAAAAGGATCTATGTCTTCAACTGGAAACATATAAGCCAATTCTGATTCGGGCAGTAAAGCCTCTAAAACAGCAAAACGCATTTTCCATACAGTTTCCCAAGCCGCTGCCGATAAACTTTCTTTTGGTAACTCAGCCAATTTTGCTTCTAAAGCATATGGGTCAGTTATCTCTCTGGCAGTTGCAAAAATAGCTTTCAGATCTCTACTCATACATTATCTCCTTAATTACAAGCGAGCAGCCTAGCGCAAAAATTTAGCTAAGGAAATAGGAAATTAAACCTTCACTGGCAGCAGCAGCATAATATCGCCATGCAAATGTAAGCGACGTTGGAGCAGATAGGCGATGTTGTTGTGCAGCATACGGGTCAGCGGGCCCTCATCGGCAAAAACCAGCTTGGTTGCGAAAAAGGTGCAATCGCTATATTGCGCATGCACTTCATCGTATAATTTCATCATCTCGGCAATTTTATCCTGGCCGTACCGGTGATAGGCGAAAGCGGCAAAACCCAGATGCTGCGCATGCGTGCAATAATCTTTCAAATCATGATCGACCGCCATTCTTAATTCGCGTAATTTGGTATCGCCCTCATAGCTTTCGGCATCAATTTCGCCCACGCGTAAAAACACCAGATTTTTAAATTTATTCGGAAATAATTGCAGGGCCTGTTCCACCATATGCATCCCAATCCCGATATTGCCGCCGACAAAAAACACGCCGGTGGGGGCCTGCGGTTGCGGCACCGGCACGGTTGGTAGTTCAGCGGGAATGGTCAAACGCTGAATGAATTGCTGGCTGACCAGCTCCAACCGTTTATTCACGCCCTCGTAATGCCGTTTGGTTAAAATACACAAACCGATCAGCGTGCCGGTGATCAGCATGGTCAGCCACCCGCCGGCCGTGAATTTTTCAAAAGTGGTGACAATTAAAATCCCGCCGGTGACGCATAAACCCATAAAAGCCAGCATGAACCGTGGCAGCACAATCCAGCGGCTTTCCGGTTTCCACACCTGCAGCCAGTAACGGCATAAGCCGAGTAAGCTGAAGGTGAAAGTAAGAAACACGTTGATACTATATAAAACCACCAGCAATTCCACGCGGGCATGGGTAATGGCTAGAATGACGGAGGCGGCAATGGCCATTAAAATCATCCCATTATAGGTGACCAGGCGGGAGGACAGCGCACTGAATTGATGCGGCATCCAATCGCCGCGCGCCATATTGGCCAGCACCGCCGGACCCGCCAAATAACCGGTATTCGCACCGACAAATAAAATGGCAGCCGCAAAAAACATGGTGATCGTCAGAATGGGGAAATTCAGAAAATGCCCCACGCCCAGCACATGGTTTAGAATATTTTCAAATGCAATCGCGTTCAGTGTTTTGCCTTCGACCGGCTGCACGCCCCACAGTAAATATAACAAGATTAACCCGCCGGCCATTACTGCCAATGATACCGCCATATACAGCATCGTTACTTTCGCGGTTTTAATGCGCGGCTCTTTCAGCATATGCACGTTGTTGGATACCGCTTCAATACCGGTATAGGTCCCGCCGCCCAACGCAAAGGCCCGCAGCAGCAAGGCAATCACACCAATTGGCCCCAGTGTATCAATCGCACCGACCGTTTCATTTTGCGTGTTTTCCCAAATATGGCCCAAACCTTCGCGGTGCAGGAAAATCCCGCACAGGATGAAGATCAAATGAGTCACTAAAAAACCCAAGAAAATCGGCATCAGAATTTTAATGGATTCTTTCACCCCGCGCAGATTGATGACCAGCAAACCAATGGTTAGCGCAATCGAAAAAACCAGTTTCCATTGATGAAAATAAGCTGGCAACAAACTCAGCAACGCATCCGCGCCGCTGGCAATCGAAATGGCGATGGTCAACACATAATCCACCGTCAACGCCGCGCCGGAAACCAAACCAGCGAAGGGCCCCAGCAATTGGCTGGCGACCTTATACCCGCCGCCGCCTGATGGAAATAGCTCAATTACTTGGTTATAAGCGGTGCTGATCACAAATACGGTCAGCGCCGTGGCAATCGCCAAATAAATGGCCAGAAAATTATGCCCAGCGAGCGCGATATACGCTTCTTGCGGCCCATAATTGGCCGATGACAATCCATCGGCACCAATCCCCACCCAAGCCAGAAATGCGGCCAGCACCAAATGCTGCTTCATGCCAGGCGCCATGGGATCCCGCGCGGGGCCGATAATTGTACGGCTTAGTTTCGTGAACCAGTCGAGCATGCGATTCTATTACACCGAATAACCAGCGGAAAACGAGGAGAATCGCATTAGTTCATTAATGCGGCTTTAATTAAAAAGGTACATATGTAATGCGGGTAGTAGCATTCGGTGCGTAAGTTGTTGCCTTAACTGCGGCGGCGGGCTTATGATCTTTAACCGGTGCAGTTGGTTGCTTGCTTTGGCAGCCTGCTCTAAAATAAATTATCATACCAGCAACTAGTATAAGAAAAATTAAATTATTAAAGGCATTCAAAAACTTTTTACTGACTTGTGGCGTTTCTTTCATAATTTGTTTCTCTCTAATGATAATTGTAAGTGGCGAGTAACTTTAATTTGTAACCGGTACGTGATGCGCCGGCCCTTGCTTAACAACCATGGCTTCATAGTTAATAGGCGGCGTTTGATGTACTGGTTTGCCGCCTACCAAAGCACGATTACTAGGCGCATGTCTATCGGGGAGACCAGCCCTGAAACGTACTTTTTTGGGAGCGTTTGCTAAATCATGGTCGGCATGCTCGCCACCATGGTGGCCATGGCCTTCGACCACATGTTTTTGTATGGAACTAAATTCTCCACTCCGATGCACAGTGTGGACTGCCCTTACCATCTTTGCGGCATTTGCTGCGTGGGTGACACCTTCGACAGCTTCGGTTGTTTCAGCAATTTCTTGGGCAGTGGCCATTTCTGTTGCAGCTGTTGCGGTGGTAGGAATTTTAGGTAAACCCTTGGCTTTTCTAAGCGGGGAATGTAAGACTCTCTCCAGAGCGGTTGCATCATGGCCTATATGGCTTGGTTGCAAAGCCTTCGGGACCAGCGGGCCATGTTCAATTTTGTGTTCAACGCCAGCAATAATTTCTTCTAATTTCTCCGCCACTCTTTTGGCCGCTTTAAGCGCTGCTTCACCATTAGTCGTACAAAGCTTGCTGATTTTTTCGCAACTCGGACCCAAGTGACGAATAGCATTGGCACTTTCCTGGTTACCCACCTTTTCCAGCAGTTCAGGTAAATGCGCTTTAACTATGAACTGGCATAATTGATCCACAGTTTCAACAATGGTTTTTAATACGGTAACATTTGAACAGGTTTTCAGAGCTTCGGCGCAAAGGAAGGTCATTTTGCCAACCATTATTTCTGCTTTGGCCAGTCCGGCAGCCACACCAGCGGCGGGCACCATCGCCAATACATCTAAAGCGCCATCGCCAAGGCTTTTCAAAATGTTACCCTCGGAATATTTGCCATTCACCGCTTTTGTTGCAATATTTATAACCCCAGTAATTGGCGCTGCGGCAGTAAAAGAGCCAAAAAAAGAAACCAATTCAGTAAGTAAAACTGCTTTATCGCCTGGCGGCAGACTGGCCACGTTGTTGACCAAAGTTTGTAATGTTTCAATAATTGGATTTGCTGTCATTTGTTGCCAATATAATTATGATATAAAATAATCATTAAGTAAGTATGAATAGCGGTACTACCGTTTGATAAAATTCACTATAATTTATTCGAAAATTGTTACTAATAACTATGCTCTCAGAATTAATATTGCATATACATCACAATTTAAAAGTAGTGAGATTTGGCGAGGAAGAAGTTTTAAACTTCGGCATATAAGACCCAAAAATTAAGTCTAATTAAATAAAGCCAAGAAAAATATTAGACGATTTTTCATTGCTATGCATCAGCCAGCAACAAACAGAAATAGCTCGTTTTTCGATATACTGTTAAAGCAGTTAGTTATCGTCAAAATTAACACCACTTATTAACCTTTTGGTAGCAGGCGAATCATAAGCTTGTATAAGGTTAAGCAAACAACATGGCCAAACCACGCCTCGGCGATTATTTGATCCAGAAGGGATTGACGGACAAAGACGCCGTGGAAGCCGCCGCGCTTGAAGCCAAAATTACGGGCGAGCGAATAGGGACCGTGCTGGTCCGCAACGGGTTCATCCGCCAGGAAGATTTGATCGATGCCATTTTAAAATTAGAGCCCGAGCGGATTCGCGGGGAAAAAGTCTATGTTACGCCGGTCCCGAAAGAGACGTTGATTGAAAACAAAATCATCATCGCCGCGGAAACCAATGAAGAATTATTTGTCGCCACGCTGCAAAATGAAACGCGCGCCCGCATCATTTTGCAGCGTTATTATCCCAATAAAAAAATCCGCTTCGTGCCGATGTCCGCACGCGATATGGATGAATTTGAAGACACGTTAACGCAGTCCGAAGAAAACTCGCTGACCGGCGGGGACGATTCCCTCGTGCTCGATAATATTCTCACCCGCGCGACGCGGGGAAATGTCAGCGATATTCATATTGAACCACGGGGCTACACCTATACCGTTTTCTTTCGCGTGCTGGGCGTGCGGCAGATTGTGCATGAAGGCACGCTGGAACAATATGGCGTGGTGGCCGCGCAGGTCAAAGATCGCGCGCGCATGGATCAGGTGGAAACGCGCGTACCGCAGGATGGCTCGTTCTCCATCAGCAGCAATAACCGCGTGGTTGATGCGCGGGTGGCCACTATCCCCACGGTGAATGGCGAAGTCATTGTCGTCCGCTTGCTCGATCCCGATCGCGCCAATGTGCGGATTGAAGAATTGGGCATCAGCCGCATTGAAGAATGGCGGGCGGCGGTTGGTTATCCTTATGGGCTGTGCTTGGTCTGCGGGGCGACAGGTTCGGGCAAAACCACCACGTTGAACGGCACGGTGCGGGAAATGGACCGCTTCGGCCGCGCCATCCGCACGGTGGAAGAACCGGTGGAATACCGCATTCCGTATGTGGCACAGGTGAATGTCAACCGCGTCGTTGGCCTTGATTTCTCCCAAGCCTTGCGCGCCTTCATGCGGGCTGATCCAGATGTAATTATTTTGGGGGAAGTGCGGGATTTGGAAACCGCCTCGCTTACCCTGCGTGCGGCAGAAACCGGTCACCTTGTGATGGCCACATTGCATACCGGCTCCGTGCGCGGGGCGTTCGGGCGATTGAAAGCGTTAGGCGTAGCGCCTGGTGATTTAGAGCCGTTATTGCGTGGAGTATTGGTGCAGCGCTTGATCCGGACTTTATGTCTGGCCTGCCGCGGCGCGGGTTGCCAGGTATGTTTCGGCACCGGTTATGCGGGGCGAACGGTGGTTTCTGAATGTGTCACTTTTCGCTCGGATGCCGAAGTGCGGCGTGCCACCACCGGCGAATTATGGTGGCCATCGCTGGTATCGGATGCCATTACCAAGGTGGATAAAGGCATCACCACGGTTGAAGAATTGAAACGGGTCTTCCACTCTGAACTCGAAAATCCGGAATATGCCGATGATCCGGCCATGCGCCGCTTGCTGGCCATGGCGGCTGAAGAACAAACTGCCCGCCGCAGTATTGTGATGCCGATTATCCCAGATGCGCCGCCATCAGGAAATGCATCGTGAACCAGTTAATCTGGACCATTATCGGCATTGGCTTGATGGCGGCCATTTTTGCCGCCGGACAGAATTATTTAAGCTTCGACAGCCAGCCACAACGCGAAGCGCGCGATAAAGTGATTTATGCTTTTCACAGCATGATCGCCGGTTATAACGATTATAAAGCCGCCAATGCCACGCCGCCTTCCTTAGCCAATTGGCAGGCCGAACTGATCCCGAATTATCTCACTTTACCGATTCCCATTAATAGCCTCAGTTGGAGTTATGCCAATGATACCACTTATGGCGATTATTTCTGCCTCTCCGGCAATATCAGCCAAGCACAAAATAACGGCATTAATAGCATTACGGCGGCCAGCAGTAACGCCAATTTTCCGGCCAATTTATTGGTGATTGCTTATAATGCCTGCGGTAAACGCAGCATAGATGCACTGGGCAGTACACCGGCCAGTTGGCCCGGGGCTATCTATATTACTTACTGGCTGGCGGGTAGTTAACCGATGGCGACGTATGTCATCAAATACCGGCATCGCGGTTCGGTCAAAGAAACCAAGCTGACCGCTGGGTCAGCCGATATTGCGCGTCAGCGCGGCAAGCGCTATGGCGCGGTGCTGACCGTGCGGCGGGAAGCCAATGCCGGCGGCCGGCGGGGCATGAGCTCAAGCGAACGTTATACCTTCCTGGTCCGGCTTTCGACCATGCTAGCTTCGAAAATGTCCACTGCCGAAGCGTTGCGGCTCATTCGTAATTCCTTCACGGGCAGCATTTCGGACACCGCCGCCGGTTTGCTGGAAAAGATTGATCTAGGAATTGATTTGCCCTCTGCCATTGCCGAAGACGGGCGGAATTTCCCAGGCTCCATGGGGTTGATTATCAAGGTCGGCGCCAAATCCGGCCATATTCACCAGGCGCTGCAGGATGCCGCCGATTTTGAACACAAACTAATTAATGTGAAGGCCGGCAGTGGCCGTGTGATCATCAGCGCCATTTGCGGCTTTATTTTTGCGGGGCTGACGGTGGCATCCTCCGTTTTCTACATCGGCCCCAAGGTCATGAAAATGGGGATTGTCGCCAATTATCAAAGCAGTGTGGATGTCGCCTGGGTCGATGGCATTGCCAAATTTGTGGCGATTATTTTACTGGTTTCCGCTTTGGGCATGTTGTTTTTACTGGTGCTAGCTACCGTGGTGCGGAAATTTTCACCGGCCTGGGCTGAAAAAATTATCCTCAAAATCCCCATCTATTCTGATATTGTGATGAGCCGTGATAATTATTTGGTGTTGCGCCGCCTAGCTTTGCTCATCGGCTCCGGCGTGCGGATTGAAGAAGCGTTAGACAGCGCTGTGCAAACCGCCAAACCCGGCGTGGTGCGGGAAGACTTAAAGCGCTCGTTGCAATATATGAAAATCGGGCAAAAATGGGCCAATGGCATGAGCTTTTTGCACCCCACCGACCGCGCGGCGCTTCTGTTATCATCAGACCGCAAACAGATTGCGATTAACCTCGATATGATCGCCCAGCAGGCACTAACCCTTTATTTCAGCCGCATCAATGCCTTCGCGCCGACCCTGCAGGTCATCTCCGCCTTCGCGCTCACTTTGGCCGGCCTTGTCCTCTTTGGTCAAACCATGCTACCGATGCTGCAGGTCGCCGCAAAATTAACATTATAAAGCGAAGCGTCATGCCAGCGTAAGCTGGCATCCAGGCCGGCCTTTGTTAATTAAACCAGACTTTCATATAAATCATTCCATTCGGGATTAAACGCATCAACCAGCTGAATTTTCCAAGCACGCTGCCACGCTTTAATCTGTTTCTCACGCTGAATGGTATCGCGGATATCATCGTACCGCTGATACCAAACCAAACGCGTCACATCATATTTCGCCGTAAAGCTTTTAATCAATTTCTCGCGATGCTAATAAATTCTTTGCGGCAAATTAGCGGTTACGCCGCAATACAAAGTGCCGCAGCATTTGTTGCTCAACAAATAAACATAACCGCCTGGGTCGGACATAGCAGCAATATTATCACCATTTGGCCACCTGCCAAGCAAGACCTGGATCCCAGCTTGCGCTGGGATGACGCCAGTGAGAATAGTAGCTAGCCATACAACTGCTGCGCCCGCTTTTCAAACGCGCCCACCATGCGGCGCAACGCTTCTTGGAAAAAAGTTTCGGCCAGGCGCTGCAACAGGCCAGACTGAAATTCAAAATCCAGGGTAAATTCCAGGGCGCAATGCAATGGGCTGCCCTCCACTGGTCCGAACCGCCAATCATTATGCAATTGCTTTAACGGTCCATTTAAATATTCTACGCGGATTTCCTCATGCGGTGTGAAATACACGCGGCTGGTAAATTTTTCGCGCAGCATTTTATAGCCGATCAACATATCAGCTAGCAGATACCCGTCGCCGCGCTCGGTAATTCTTGCGCCCACGCACCACGGCAGAAACTGTGGATATTTTTCGATATCTAGCACCAGCGCATAAATTTGCGCCGGGGTATAAGGCAACACCTGGCGTTCATAATGGCTGGTCACGCTTATCTTCATGCGATGTGCGGCGGCATCTGACAAGGCTAATTATCTCATCACCTGGGATGACAACGGCATGCAATCCGCGTATAGCTAAACCATGCTTGTGATCGCCTTTGGTGCGGCTTATTTATTGGCGGCAGTTGCCATTGCGGAATTGTTGATTTTTACGCATCAAATGCCGCCTGGTGTTTCGGTGCTGATGGGCTTTGCCTTTGCGGTGGTGGCCGGTCTGTCGCATATCGCGCTCTACACTTTGCAACGTTTAAGCGCCATGGAAGTGCGCCTGCTGCGCAACCAAAAAGAAATCGAAGCGCAGCAAATCGAAACCCAGCATCTGAGCGATGAATTGCAACAAGCGTCCATGGGCACCAACCCTGATCGTTATGAAGATGTGCTTTCTGAAGTGAAAATCATGCAGAATTTGATTGATCAAATTTTGCGCGGCGACTCTCAGAATACCCTTGCCACGGCCCGCGCCGCCGCCATTACCACCATTGATCAAGCCAACGATGCCCATGCGGGCAGTGAAATGAATGACCACACCGTGCTCAGCGCCGTGCGGGAAGCCATCCGCGCGGACCGGATTGAAATTTTTCTGCAGCCGATTGTCAGCCTGCCGCAGCGCAAGCCGCGTTTTTATGAAATGTTCTCGCGCATCCGCCTGGATCAGGGCGGTTATTTATTACCGGAACGGTATATCAATATTCCCGCCGGCCAGGAATTGGTGCAGGCCTTGGATAATCTGCAACTCATCCGCTGCATTCAAATGCTGCGCGATACGGAACGCCGCAACAGCCCTTTGCGTTTCTTTTGCAACATCGCCTCCAATACCTTGCGCGATACCAATTTCATGACCGAGCTGGTGCAGTTCCTGGGCCAAAATGCTGCACTCGCACCCAAATTAATTTTTGAATTGGCGCAGGCAGATCTGCAACAATTGCCCCCCGATATGCTGCCCGTGCTGGATGGGTTAGGCCGCTTGGGTTGCCGGTTTTCGATGGACCAGGTTTATGATTTGAATTTGCCGATCACCGCACTCATCGCCCGCAAGATCAAAACGGTAAAAGTGGATAGCGATTTATTGCTAGAGCATTTGCGCCAACCCAGCGGCGAAATGCGCTTGCGCGAACTGAAAGTATTGCTCGACCGCAACGGCATTGATCTGATCGGCAGCAAAATCGAAAGCGAACAGCAATTGCGCGAACTGCTCGATTTGTCGATCGATTTCGGCCAAGGCTACCTTTTCGGCGAACCCCGCGCCAACTGGCCTTTGGGGTGATGCCCAAACCTATTGTAACTATTTGCATTAACCGGTTAACGACGGTTAAAATAGGACAATAGATTTAGATATGTTCAAAGATTCACAATATTTATTGGAAACGGCGCAAGCCATTGCCTTAATGGTTCATCGTCATGCAATGATTGATTTTGCAGCTTATTGCCAGGGTGAGCAGGATATTGATATTCAAAACAAAGGTACTGAAATCAATAAAGATCTGGTTACCAGATTGGATAAAGCAACCGAATTTGCCTTGATGCAGGCCCTACCTAAACTCTCTTGGTGCAAAGGTGCAATTGTCACCGGCGAAGAAACCATTCAAAGTGCTGAAGATTATCGCTGGGCTTTTATCCGCGCACTGCAAAAGAGTGCCCGTGTATTTATTGTTGACCCGGTCGATGGCACCAAAAGTTTAACCTATAAATGCAAAGCTGGGCCGGAGCCAGATGCAGCTGATGCTTTTTGGGGCTGCATGGTTGCCGATTTCGAGCCAACAACGGCTGATCGTTTTATTTATCATGGTGCTTGGGTTTACGATCCCAATGAAGGCACCTTGATCATGGGCGGGCCGGAAGGTGTATTTGCCGCGCGGACCTATTTTAATCCACTCACCGAAAAACTTGAATTTAAAGCCCTTGAAAAATTACCGGCTTTTGCTGATCTAAAAGAAGTGCCGGTTGCCTTTCGCGATTTGCGCTACGGGGCGGCCAAAGCGGTTAATCGGCCCTACATCGTATTAGATAAAAACTCTTTTGCCAAAGAATTTCACCCTGCCTTTGATGCCGCGGTTGAAAAACTACGCGAAAAATACATCGTTTATACGGCAGGCATGGAATATGCCCATGCGGCAGTTCGCCGGGCGATGATCGATCCACTTTGGGCCGGGCATGTACATGGCAATGATAAGGCCAATGATATGCGGCAAGGTGAAGCATTAACGCTGGCCAGGGGAGGCAGTATTTGTCATTTGGGTGGTGGTCTTAAAAATCCTTGGGATGTCCGCGGCGGCACGATTTACGGCGCCAATGCAGAAGTAACAACCGATATCGCCACTGCACTGATAGCCGCGGCAGCCATTCATTGCCCGCATATCGATTTGAATGATGATGATCTGGGCAGCCCCAATGAATACCAATGGAGTCCAGCGAGACTTTCCGCCGATAAACATAATTGGCTCACCATGCCACAACCAGTGCCAAAAATTTTACAACCGTAAACAAATGCTGTGAGTTAAAACTATCCCTTGTTCCGGCAATTCAGCTAAATTATCAACATGACCCGGGTCTTGGCAAGTGTGGCGGAAATCGCTGAATTATATGACGGCTATATTTTTGATATCTGGGGATGCCTGCATAATGGCCAAGTGCCATTTCCCGGCGCAGTGCCGGTGCTGAAAGGGCTGAAAGCCCGCGGCAAAACCGTTTATTTATTGTCCAATTCGCCTTCACGGTTGGCATTAGTCCAACAAGCATTGGCCCAGCGTTACAGCATCACGGCTGATTGTTATGATGGTGCGCTAAATTCGGGCGAGGCAACCTACCGCGCGTTGCGGGACCGCGCCGATCCCTGGCATGCCAAGCTCGGCAAAAACTATTACTTTATTGATGCACCCATGCATGCGCAGAATTTTGCTGATCTTGATTATACGCGCGTGGCTGATATCGCCCAGGCTGATTTTATTATTGTAACACGCACTTTGGAAGGCAATGAAAATGTGCAAAGTTTTCAACCCTTGTTGCAAAAAGCGTTGGATCGCGGCCTGCCCTTTATCTGCGCCAATCCAGACCGGCAGGTCAATGTCGGCAGCACGTTGATGATTTGTCCAGGCCAACTGGCCGATTGGTACGCTAGCCAAGGCGGCGATGTGATGTATCACGGCAAGCCTTACCGGCCGGTTTATGAAATGGCGCTACGCGATATGGGCAATCCCAATCCGAGCCGTGTGATTGGCATTGGCGATGGCATGGGCACCGATATCTTAGGCGCGCAGACCGTGGGCCTGGCGCAACTCATGCTGCAGGACGGCATTCATGCCCGTGATTTTATCGGCCGCCCTGCAGCCGAAGTCGCCGCTGACCTCGCCAAACAACAAGGCATTTTACCGCCGACTTATGTCATGCCGGAATTAATCTGGTGAACAAAATTTGTTGTCATCTTCAACCGACCAACGGAAGGTTGGGGATCTACCCTTTGATAAGTTCAAAGGTTACTATGCAGGTCGCACTCTACCTATAGAAAATGGATCCCCGCGCTTTGCGCGAGGATGACAACGAGATAAGTCGCAAAATAGTTAGGCGTTTTTCTTGCCGATCAACAATCACCATTGCTAGATTATCCATGGCAATCGGGCTGGGCGACACTGGGCGCCAATCGGGTCAGGGCCGGAAGGCAGCAGCCCTAACGTTGAAGACGGGTCAGTTTCGATTGCTTTTTATGGCGCGGGTGATGGTGCAGCTGGCGCAAAATTAGCGCCCAATGTGCGCTTACCTTTGCTTTTATCTAGCCAATAAGCATTCGCTGGCAAAGCAACCGTTTTTGTCTGCCAGGGACTGTTGGCATCTCCACGAGACAGGTAAGCAAAACAAAGCTGTAATTGGCCAGTGGCTTTACTGGAATAAACCATAAATATTTTATTCGCACTTTGCGCCAGGATTGCCGCATCCGAATGATCCGTTTGGATAGAATCGATTTTTAGTTGCTGTTGGGCACCATCATTACCCCGATACCATAATTGGTCATTGCCTTGGGCATCTGGAATGGGAAGAATAATTCCACCATCATTGGTTGGCACTGGCATATAACCATTAGGCGCGCGGCAAAGCACATGCCCAGTCTGTTCAATGGTTCGGCCATGCGCATTTAATAAAGGTGCTAAATTATAAGCAACAATTTCGCATATTCCGGCATTTGTATCGCGCCGGCAAATGATTTGCTGCCCGCTAAAAACAGGCATTGATAACTGCTGTCCTTTATCGCGTAACCGGCCCAGAAACTGCATACCGTCAGGGGTTAATTTCAACAAACATAAACTGTTTTGACCTGCCGACCCGCGGCCGTAACGCGCTTTGCAAGCAACTAAACCGCCATCACCAAAACAAGGATCTTCATAGTGATAGCTTGGCTCTGGATTGGATGGCCAACTAATCACGGTTTTGTTTGGATCGGTTAAATCAACAAAGCCCAGTTGCAAATAGGTATCATCATTGGGCCGGAAACAAAAAACCAGATTGTTTCCTTGCACTTTCGGATTAAAGGCTTGCTGATCACCAAAATCTTTGGCGCTATCAAAAACCAAATGGCTTCTTTGATAAACAAAAACGCGGCTGGTGCTGCCTTCGCCCGTTTGAAAAGCCAAACTGCCGCTGGCTAGCAGATCGTGAATAAAAGTGGTGGCGCTATCGCCTTGGGCGGCCGCAGTTGGATTGCCTTGGGCTTTGACTGTTGGGGCAAAAGACAGACTTAAAGCTGCCAATGACGCAGTGGATAAAACCAATGTTTTTAAATTTTTTAAATTCATAAGGCATTTTATCACATGCAATTATTTGCCACAAGTCTTGGATTATTCCACGCCCACCGCCACGCCCAGTTCCTTCAGGCTGGTATTATATTCCGGCAATGGCAGTGGCACAGTGGTGGTGAGTTTGCCGTTTTCGGCCGTGACGCTGACCACATATAGATCGTAATCTCCGCCCGCATCGCTGGAAAACAGAATATCCATGCGGTTGCCATCCACGCGCAGAACCGCCGGATCTGAATTATCGGCTAAATCCCCGGTCAGGGTCAGCTGCGTTACCGCTTTGCTGTGCGGGTCGATCACAAATAATTGGTCATACGGGCTGTCGCCAATTTTGCTGGTCGCCAAAATTTTCCCATACCAAAAGGAAGCCAAATCACGGGTTGGAATGGTTTGCGGATAATACGCGTTTTTCATGACCGGCGGGCTGATCACTTCGCTCGGCAAATCCGCAATCGTGGCATTACGCGGAATATCGGCCAAAGCCACGCGCGCAATCACCGAAGCATCGCCCTTATCCTGCTGAAAATATAAATACCCATCATCGCTGGCCACGGGAATCGAAACTTCCAATGGCTGGTTGTCTTTGATCACACGAAAGCCGCCAATGAAATCCAGGGCGTCCAGGCTCCACCCCTTATCAGGGTTATAGGCATCGATGCTAATACCCGTGCCTTCGGATTTGCTGATAATCCATAACTGGCCGTTCTGCCATAAGGGATAGGGATCCTCATAACTGCCGGTCGGCCGCACCGGCCAAATCAGCGGCACCTGCTGCGGCTGGCGCAAATCCAATAATGCTAGGCGCCACTGGCCGGCATGATTGGCTGACTGCGTCATAAACACGGCATAGGGTCCCGCAATGCGCGGATTTAAACAGGTGGTCAGGCCCAATTCATCCGGCAGGTTTTGGGTATCCAACAGCAATTGCCCCTGTTGATAAAACAAACAATGCCCATCCCGCGCATCATAACTGGTGTAACGCTGAAACGCGAAAGCATGCGCATTGAGCAAATGCGTGAGCGTGGATTGATCCGTGGCACCCGCCTGCCGGCTCGCCGCCGGCACCGGCAAACCAGCACAGGCGACCAGCAAGCAAAAAGCGATGAAGAATAAACTATTGCGGAAAGACAGCATGCGCAGCATGCAATATAGCAGGTCCTTTACCAGAAGAAAGCTTTTGTGAGCGGAAAGTTGCGCCCAAAGCATTAGCGCCTTTGAAATCTAAAGGCACATCTATTTGGTATTGCCAACCCGCATTTTCATTCGCCCGGTTTAAAATCGCCATATGCAGTTTATAGCCCGATCCATCATTCACAGAATATGCAATAATCAAATTACGGCTATCGCTGTATAAGGGATAGGCATCAGAATAATCAGAACTGGCCACGCCAAGCGGTAATTGCAGCACAGTGTTTTCACCCAATCTTTGGTAATATACTTTATCATGCTTGGAAGCATCCGGCTGCATGATTAAGATACCATCATATGTTGGCTGCGGCAGGTAATAATTAACGCCCGTAACCAATGCATTACCTGCTGCAGTATATTGATACGGCTGATTGCCAGTCGCCAGAGCATTTTTCAAAATTTCTAGAATAGGATAGGACACAATGGCGCGGCCGCCATTGGTATCCGTAACTTTTTGCACGATCGCGGTATTATTAGCGCCTACAATAGGCATGGAAAGTTCAGCGCCATTATCGGTAATTTGCGCGATCAGCTTGGCTGATTTTGCGGCTTTATCAACCGCAAACAGGCATAGGCCATCGGTGTTAGGCAGTTTGCTGCGCTGTTTGCATAACAAATATAATTGACCGTTCGCAGTGAATAAAAATGGATCTTCATAATGTAAACCAGCGCCCGAAACAGGTTCAATCAGATTTTGGAATGTTGGATTACTATCATCTGCCATAATGACAAAAGAATTTTTGGTATCTAGATCGGTAATGATAACCCGAAAATAAGAATTATCATCAGCACGCCCCATACAGGCCATTACATTGCCCACCGCAGCATCGCGCACCAAGCGTGGATTGATTGCTGTGTTGATACCTAAGGCGGCAAAACCCAAATTTTTGCTATTCGCAATTTCGGTCGCGCCCTGAAACACGTAGACCACACCATCAGATAAAGTGTTGGTATTAGTGACTGCATGAAAAGCAAAGAGACCTTTGCTGAGATCGGCTGGCGAGGCCACCACATTTGTTGAATTGATTACGGCAGCAATGGCTAAGTTGTTGCCTGCTGGCGTGGCAGTTGGACTTGGCGTTGTTCCGCCGTTATTGCCGCCACCGCAACCGCTTAAAAAGAATGTTGCGAAAGCGCTGACAGTAGCCAAAAGGCCGATTGTGGCATGGTGTGCGGAGCGGGGAGACATATTCATTTGCACATCATGCCGGTTGCAATATTCTTATGGCAACACAAAAAGGCGGTAATATGGCAATTTTTTAGGACTATAATCGCATTTTAGAAATTATTATGTTTAACAATTAATTAATAACGGTGATTATCGTTAATTGAGGCAAGCGCGGCGGAAGAAACCGCCAGTTGCGTTAAAATATTGCCGATGCTGGTGGTTAATTTCAGCGTATCGATATATTCTGGATCGCGCGGCACCACCACCGTGGCACCGGGCGGCACCACCAGCGGCTCATGGTTCCAACTGGAAACCTGGATGGGTTGCGCCGCCCCATTGGGCATCACCACAAAGGCTTTGCTTTGATCGGCAAAACGGGTGAAACCGCCTGCCTCTTTTAAATAATCGGCGGTATCTTTTTTATCGGTAAATTGCAAGGAAGCCGGTGAAAACACCTCGCCCACCACATTCACGGTGTTGCGGCGTGGCGGGATATACAAACGGTCCCCAGGTTCCAAAAGGGTATCAAGCTGCGGTTCACGGCTCAACACCGATGGATCGCTTTCAATCGTTACGCGGCCCACGGCGGCGGCGCTGCGTAGCCGGTCAATCATCGCTTGCACTTGCCCCGTTTGCAGGCGCTGGCCGGTCGAGGTACCATCAGGCATGGGCTCGGTCTGGCCCACGGCATGTGACAATGCTACCTCTAAATCACTCGCAGTTTTTTGATACATTTCCGCTTCGCGTTGTTTGGCCGCCTGGCGTGTGAAGACGGAACCGGTGGGGTAGGCTTCAT
Source organism: Alphaproteobacteria bacterium (assembly GCA_965246945.1). Taxonomy (GTDB): domain Bacteria; phylum Pseudomonadota; class Alphaproteobacteria; order UBA11073; family UBA11073; genus CBDFFW01. The sequence continues at coordinate 179,877 of CBDFFW010000001.1, read as the reverse complement.
CGGTCAAGCCGCCCGCGCGTTGCAGCAGCGACGAGAGTTTTTCGCCGCGCATCACATCATAATAACCGGGCCGCTTCACTTCACCGTCAATAAACACCGCATCGCGTTGCACGGCTGAACCGCGCGGATTAATGCGTACCGCCGCACCGGCTGCCACTTTGATTAATTTGGGATTATCATGTTTTAAATTGATCACCTGCCGGTCGGCGCGCGGCAGGCCTAAAGAGTTTTCCTTGGACTGAATAATTTCCACTTCCGATTCCGCATTGGTCGCCACCCCGCCCGCAGCCGCCAGAATATCGGATAGGCTGGTATTGGCCGCGACCGGATAAACCCCTGGCTGCAGCACTGCCCCGCGCACGGCGACCGATTGCGCTTCAGCCAGCCGCGCCACCGGGTTAGTATTATTTTCGCCACCAGGTATATTTACGGAAGTTGGCTTAAAGAAACTTAGTTTATCCGCATTGATATCTTTTGTCAGCGCCGCCGTTTGCAAGCCCGCAGTTTTACCGGCCGCCACCATTGCATTGCTAGTGGCTGCATCGGCCGCAATATTGGTATCGCGGTTTGGGTTATCACCATTGGTCAGCAAGCCGCGTGCTTCCTGATTGGAAAATAAACGGACCTTATCGCCTTCCTGTAATTGCGCACCGCCTTCGCCTTGAATGACCGCCGCGGGCTTAAATGGAATATACTCTTTAGCGCGCGTAGTGGTTTCGGTGCGTTCAATTACCCCGAACAGGGGGTAAACATTATCTAAACTTGATGGGTCGTCGCCCAATAGCGCGGCCAAAGTAGTCGTCCGGTCGATTGCGTGTTTGCCAGGTGCGTTCACGGTGCCGACTACTTCCACCGCCCCGCGCTCGCCGCCATGATTACTGGCCACACGCACAATATTTTGATCGCCCAGCACCTTACCGCTGCCGACACTAATCGAAGCGACCTGATTGGCCCCGCTATTACTCACCGTTTCCTGCATAAAGCGCACGCCCTGGGGCAAGCGGCTTTCGCCTGCTAAAAACAACGCTTGCTCCAAGCCGATTTCCGGACTCTTGGCCGCCAATTCGTAAATCCCAGGACGGCGCACCGGCCCTACTACCGCCAGCGTATCGCCCAAAGGCGGCACCAATAACCGGTCGCCATCCTGCAGCGCTACATCCACCTCCCGCTTGCCGGTCAGGAGAATTTGATAGAGGTCGAGCGTTTGCGGTTCCTGTCCCTGGCGAGACAGCACAATCTGGCGAAGCGAGCCGGTTTTGGAAACACCACCCGCTTGCGTTAACGCATCAACCACGGATGACAGCGCGGGCAGGCTTTGCCGCCCAGGTTTGCCCACTTCGCCTAGCACTTGCACATTCAATTGCCGCAGCTGCGCCATGCTGACATAAGCCTGCGTATCCAACAACCGGCTTTGCACCGCACTATCAATCTCCTGGCTTACTTGGCCCAGTGGCCGGCCTGCGGCTTGAATAGGTGGCAGGTCGTTAATCAATAATCGGCCTTCGCTATCCACCTTATAGATTTCGGTGCTATTGCGCTGGCCGCGCAGGGCCACTTGCACGCGGTCGTTCAAACCCAAAATATAATCCTGCGCAACACCGCCCGCGGCATGGGCATTGGCGCTGATTTGTTTGAACAGCTCATAACCATATTGCCGCAATGTGCCGCCGGCCCGTTGGCTGTATTGCTGTTCCAATGGCGATAAAGGTTCGGTGCCGACAGGGGCAGCCGCTGGCTTATCCACTGCATTTAAATCCGGCACGGTAATAGGCGCAAAGGTATTGGCTGTTTGCACGTGATTGCTGCCATCCACGGCTGGTGGCGGGCTTTCCGCCAGCGCATCTAGCATCTGGTTAAAGGCCACCTGGTCAATCTCGTGATCATTGGGCACACGGTCAGCGGCGGAGGTTGTAATGGGTGCCAGCAGACAACCCAGCAGGAGCAGCCATGTAAAAAGCTGTCGTTGTGTAAAACGGTATGTCACAATCATGGGATGCATAGGGCCGACATACAACCGTATGCGCAAAGTGATTCGCGATGTCTAGAGCAAAAATTCCCAATAAATCAAAAATGCCGACCAATAATCAGGAAAAAGTGCAGCTCAAGCGGAAAAATAATCGCACGGAATCCTCGCGCCAATGGCTGCAGCGGCAATTGAATGATCCCTATGTGAAACAAGCGCAGATTGATGGTTACCGCGCCCGCGCCGCATATAAATTGCTGCAATTAAACGAACAGTTTAAATTGATAAAACCCAATATGCGCGTGGTGGATCTGGGCGCTGCCCCTGGCAGCTGGTGCCAGATTGCCGCCAAAATTGTTGGCGAAAAAGGGCAGGTGATTGGCCTGGATTTACTGCCCATGGATCCCATGCCGGATGTCACCCTGATTGAAGGCGATTTTCTAAGCGAAGAAGTCTATGCGCAATTAAAAGCGGCGGTGACCGGTCCGGTTGATGTCGTGCTGTCCGATATGGCCGCCAATGCCAGCGGTATGCCGAGCGTGGATCACTTACGCGTGATCGCCTTGGCCGAAGCGGCGTTTGAATTTGCGCAAGATCACTTACGCCCAGGCGGCAGCTTTATCTGCAAACTATTCCAAGGCGGGGCACAGCAGGATCTGCAGCAGATTTTGTTAAAGGCATTTACCAAGGTTAAATATGTCAAACCCGCCGCCAGCCGCGCGGATTCATCCGAAGTGTATCTGGTGGCCACCGGTTTCAGGGGTTAATAAGCAAGAGCCGGAACAGTATTGGGCGCTGGTGCATGCCGCGCCAAATCAAGCATCATGCCATCTAGCAAAAAATCAGTTGGCACAGTTCTGGCCGGTTTATAACCAGCATACATTTTTGCTGCCACGGCAATAGATGGAAAAAATGGTGCAGCCGCAATTTGCCAAGCAGGTAAATCCATGCCGCGCGCTACAATTTGAATATCGTTATCTTGCTCACCCATTAAGGTCGTTCTGATAATTTGCAAATAATTCCGGCGGCCAAATGCTTTAATGGCATAAGGCGCTAATTCTGGTTTCATCATAAACTGCAATAAGATTTGAGCGCTTTTTTCCTGGCATTCTAACGCCTCAATAAACAAATCTTGAAAGTTTTTAGCGTCGTTACTTTCTTCCCAATAATAACTGCTTTTATAAGGCATTAACGCCGATACAACATTGGAAAAGCCAGCAGACAATCTATTTAATTTTACCAGTAAATAGGCGGCAGCTTCATAATCTTCGATATGGCATTGCAATTTAAACTGATTGGCAATTGCTTCCAAGGCGGGATCCGGGTTAATGCCGTTGGCTTTTTGAACAAAGGGTGGAGCAAGCGCATTCTCATGTGTCTCTAAAATAGTGGCAATTTGCTGCCATGGAGAATGAATGGCTTTAGTCATGCGCAGACTCCCTTATCTGAAAGAAGATGCAAATAGCTTAACAGTATTCGCCTATTTTATCTATAGAGAATAAATTCAATACGCGTTTTACTTAAGAACTAACTGGCGTTGAACGGTGATATAATGCATATCAGCCAAAATAAGCGCATTGGTCAAATAGTTGGAAAGCCTATTCGCGAAAGTTTCTTAAACTAGGCAATTGTGGTAAACAGGCGGCTTCTATGCAGTTTCCGCCCGCCTTTTTGGATGAAATCCGCCACCGGCTGCCGGTCTCCAACCTGGTGGGCAAACGCGTTAAATTAACCCGCGCAGGGCGTGAATTTAAAGGCTTATGCCCGTTCCATACCGAAAAATCGCCGTCTTTTTATGTGAATGACGATAAAGGGTTTTACCATTGCTTTGGCTGCGGCGCGCATGGCGATATCATCACCTTTGCGGTCAAACATGAAAATCTGCCTTTTCCGGAAGCTGTGCAAATGTTGGCGGCTGAGGCCGGTTTGGCGCTGCCAGAAGTCTCCCCCCAGCAAGCCGCCCGCGCGGTTAAACAGCAAAGCGAACAACAGCGCGGCTTTGCCTTATATGAAGCCGCTTGCATCTTCTTTCAACAACAAGCCGCCCAGATTACCGAATTTTGGCAGCGCCGCGGCTTGGGCGAAGCGCCGCGCGCGCAGTTTCGCTTAGGCTATGCCCCCAGCGATGGCCAAGCCTTGTTAACTGCCCTGCGCAGCGCTGGTTACACCGATGCCGAAATGATCTATTATGGCCTAGCGCGCAAATCAGACCGTGATGGCAGCGTGTATAGCTTCTTCCGCGACCGCGCGTTATTTGCCATCCGGGACCGTGCCAATCATGTGGTTGGTTTCGGTGCCCGTGCCATCCGTGCGGGTGATGAACCGAAATATTTGAACTCGCCCGATCACCCCTTATTTGCCAAAGGGCAGCTGCTGTATAATTTGGTGGGCGCACGGCAGTTACTGCGTAGCGGCAAGCCATTATTGGTGGTGGAAGGTTATATGGATGTGATTGCCGCCGATGCGGCGGGCTATCCGGCGGTCGCGCCCTTGGGCACGGCGGTTACAGTCGCCCAGCTGGAAATTTTATGGCGCTTAATTGGCCCCGCCAGCCAGGGGCCCGCCACCCCCATTTTGTGTTTCGATGGTGATAATGCGGGCCGCCAAGCGGCCTACCGCGCATTGGACCGCGCCTTGTCATTGATCACTGCGCAGCGCAGTCTGCGTTTTGTTTTTCTGCCGCAAGGCGAAGACCCCGATAGTTTATTGCGCAAAGGCGGCGGCGCTGAATTTGAAAAATTGATCAGCGCGGCCGAACATGTGGCCGATGTATTATGGCAACGCGCCACCGAAGGGCAGGACTTCACCTCGGCCGAAGCGCGCGCCGCACTGCACCAACGCCTGCGTGCGGAAACCAAATTGATCACCGATAAAGATTTGCAGAAATATCTGCAGGATGATTTGGCCACGCGTTTGCAAGCTGCCTTTCCCGCCCCACAACGGCAACGCACTGCACCGGATAATAACCAAAGATATAATAAAGATAGCAAATTTCAGAATTATACCGCGCTGGGGCCCAAGCCCCAAAAAGCCACCAGTAAAATCGATGCCGGTTTAATCTGTTTGGTTAGTTTAATGCATCATCCAGGGTTGCTGCATGAACATCATGAAGAACTGGCGCATCTAAATTTACCGCACGCCGCTGACCAGGAAGCGCTGGCACAGTTGCTCAGCCTGCCGCATGACCCACCGCCCGATCAGCATCCGTTATTCGATGCATTAAAAGCGCAGCTCGCCCCGCGCTTAACGCCTGATTTTTATCGCCTGGCCCCCCATGCCAAACCCGATGCCGATTACAAAGAAACGGTCCGCCCCGCCTTCGCCCATTGGCTGGGGAAGCAAAGCCAATAAAGGCTTCAGCTTGCCGTGACAATATCATGATTTATGGTTTAGAATAAACCGGTGACGGATCTGCCGCCCATTACCAGTATTAGCGCCAAGGAAAATGCGATTAATAACACGGCGGTGCCGGTGGACATCGCCGATGCTGAACAATTGGTGCCGACCGATGCCACCGTGCTGGCCCTGCCGCCTAAATATGCGCAGCTGAATAATCAAATTGCGTTGGAATTACGCGTGCCGCCGCCCAATGCCGATGGCAGTTACACGCTGCAAACACCGGCCGGCCCGCTCATTTTGCAGCTGCCCAATCTGCCGGATGGTCAGCAAAATCTGGGTTTGGTGTTAACGCCTGGGACCACCACGCAAGCAACCGTGTTATTGCCATTAGCCACGCAAACAACGGCTGCGGCACTGGCCAGCAATGTGGCTGACAATTTGGTCAACACTTTGATCGATGCTGTTTTGCCAGAAGCGGTTATTTTACCGGCCGCTCTGCCTGCGGCTTTACCCGCTGCTGTGCAGCCAGGCCAAATTTTAAATGCTTATCCGCTGACCGAAGAAATTGCACTGCTGGCGACCGCTGTCGAACAGCCGGCCAATTTGGCGAGACAAAGTACGGCAGGGAATCTGGTTGTAGCAGCACCGATTTTTGCCGGTCTGCCGCAAAGCCTGCCGCAAACGGTGGGGGCATTATCGGTGCCTGGGCGATTGCTAGCCACCATTCAAAATACGCTGCAAAGCCTGCAGCAACAGGGCAATACCCCCTTGGCGCAGCAAGCGCAAAGCCGGGCGATTTTACAGCAAGTACTGCCGCCACTTTTAGCTGATGCAGCGCCCACGGCCGCCCGGTTGCAGATTTTACAAACAGCGCTGGCCGGTCAGGCATTGCCCGCTTTGCCGGCTGACCAGGCAGAAATTTGGGTGGGTAAGGTGCAAGGGCAAACGGCCCAGGGTTTGCCGATTGTGCTATTAACGCAGGGCAATCAGCAAAGCCAATGGGTTTTGCCGGCCGCCAAAGGCTTGCTGCTTGGCGCGCAATTATGGCTGCAGGCCGCGCCCGAAATTCAAACCGCCGTCAAAGCACCGGCCCCGCTGACATTGCCTGATTTTAATCCCGGGCGCGATAAACAATGGCCCGCTTTAGAAGCCACATTGCAGCAACTGGTGCATTTTAATGAATTGGAGCCGGCCATGGCCAATAGCCTGCCGAAATTAAATGCACAACTGCCTATCACCGCGCTGTTTTTTTTAACGGCGCTGCGCACGGGCGATGTGCGCAACTGGCTGGGTGATGACAGTTTTGATAAATTGCGCGCCACCGGCCGCGGGGCCGAAGCGCTGGCCAAACTCGGCAAAGAATTTAAAGCTGTGCATGCTGAGCAGGCCAAAACGGAAAGCGGTGATTGGCAGCATTACCCGCTGCCATTTGCCGATTTAACGGGGCTGGCGGTGATGGACCTATATGTGCGCCGCTATAATGGCGAGCCGCTGCCGGAAGATGAAGCCGCGCTTAACCACGGCAAAGCCAAACAGCCGGATGCCCGTTTTGTGGTGGAGGTGGGGTTCAGTGAATTGGGCCAGGTGCAGCTGGATGGGTTGATCCGCCGTCAGGACCGGCAGCGCTTGCTGGATATTGTGTTGCGCACCCCGGCCCTGTTGCCCTCCGCTTTGCGGACTGATTTGCGCAACGGGTTCTTTAATGCTTTAAGCGCGACCGGGGTGATTGGCACATTGGCTTTTCAAGCAGGCACCCAGCATTGGTGGCGGTTGCCGAAATGATTTTTTAGTAAAATTTGGCGATAAATACCAGACGGCACCCGGCATTTGGGTCGGCACATTGATCCAAGCTGGTCAAAAGGCCAGTGGTGTTGGTATATTGCACCAAGCAATCAAAATTTGCGTTAATGCCCGGCACCTGGCTGATGGGTTGGCTGTTATACAAACCATCATCGCGCTGAATGAATTTGGTTTCATCGCCATGGGCAATTTTCACGGCGGCTTTGCAGACATTCGTAATATATTTCATATCACTGGGAATCGTAACAGTGATACCGCCCACATAATATCTGATTAAAAAATAAGGCGCAGTACTTTGGGTGGCGGCGAAACTGATGGTATCCTGGTTCACATTCCAGTAAGTGTTACTATATTCTTTGCCCGGATCGTCCAAAATAGGCAGCGGCGTAAAGGGTTGGCTGAGATATTGGGGGATCAGCTGCTGTTGCAACGCAACGCCGTTATCAGGTAAAAGCGCCGTGCCAGAATACCAAATATCCCGGACAAAATCATGTCCAGTATCACTCATATATAATAATGCTGATGCCTGTAGCTGCTGGGCTTCTTCCTGCAAGCGAACGGCGGCGGTTCTTGCTTGATTATTGCTCAGCACATCGCCGCCATAATAAATCCCGAACAACACCGTAATGGCGATCAGGATTATCGAAATAATAGTGATAATGAGGTTAGCCATCGACTCGGATAAACAGTTAACCAATCATCTTTGTTTGTATATAAGAATTTTACGCTGCTGCCATTGTTATATGTCATAAAAAGCAGCTACTTGCATATTATTAGCAACCGCATGCTTTTATCGGCAGGAAAGATGACAAGGATCATAAATCCGTTTATGCAAACCGCATGACCATTCATGTGCATTTAGAAGATTTACCGGCAGCGGTGCAGATTGGGGCCAGCCTGGCGCTTGATACCGAAGCAATGGGTTTGCAAACTGGCCGCGACCGGCTGTGCCTGGTGCAAATGCAAACGGTGAGCGGTGAAGTGCATATGGTGCGGTTTGCCGCCGGCAGCAAATACCAAGCGCCCAATTTACAAGCCGTATTGGCCGATTCCGCAATTTTGAAAATCATCCATTTCGCGCGGTTCGATATGGGCATTTTGCGCGCTGCCTTGGGCGTGATGCCGCAAAATGTGTATTGCACGAAAATCGCGTCTTACATCGCCCGCACTTATACGGACCGGCATGGGTTAAAAGAACTATGCAAGGAATTGCTGGGTGTTGAACTCAGCAAGGAACAGCAATCCTCCGATTGGGGCAACCCGCTTTTAAGCCCTGATCAACTAAAATACGCCGCGCAAGATGTACTGCACCTACATGGTATTCAGGAAAAATTACAAGTAATGCTGGCACGTGAACAACGTGCGCATTTGTTGCAGCCATTGCTTAATGCGCTGCCTGCGCGGGTTGAGCTAGACTTGGCTGGCTGGGCCGAGCGCGATATTTTCGCGCATCATTAATTGAACAGGGTATAGAAAAACAGCATCGCATCACCGTCATCAAGCGTGCCATTGCTGTTGCTATCTAAATAGACACAGTCAAATGGCCGGCGTGCGCCAATCGCAGTTAAATCGCCGCTCAGGCCATTATCGGTGCCGCCGGCTGATGCTTTTAAAGTCGGTGCCCCATCATCGGCCAGTTTAGTCAGCATACGGCACAAAGCCGCGCTGGTGATGCGCAGGGCGACCGTATCAACTAAACTAACGCTGCTTACCCCGTTGCTGCTGGCAAAATTGCTGAGCTTAATTGGGAAATAGTAATTTTGCGGTGCAGACAGCGTAATGCCAGCAGGGGGGATAGGGAGTTTGCTTAAATAAGTGGTTGTCGAATTATTGGTTATCAAATCGCTGGCACCCACATTATTGGCGCTTAAATCCGTCCAATCGTAATCGCTTAAAACATAATTGCCGTTATGGGCAGCACTGTAGTTTTTCCAAGCCTGAACAATGCTGCGTGCATCGGCCAGCACTTGATTAGCTTGCTGCCGCGCGCGCAATTGGTCAAAACTGCGCGTGCCGTAATCCAAACCGAATAATGCCACGCTGGCGGCCAGCGCAATGGCAATAATGGTGGTGATTAAATTAACCATGCGTATTTATAGCGTCAACCCAAAAAAAAGGGAGCGGCAAAAACCGCTCCCTTTTCATTCATCAAGTAAGCGAGCTTACTGAGGGGCAACTTCAGTGGTTGTACCAGTAGTGGTGGTGGTTTCAGCGGTATGTTTGCTGTGCTTTTTGTGCGCCGCAGTATGTTTTGCTTTTTTGTCAGCTTTGGCCTTTTTATGTGCTTCGGCTTTGCTAGCATGCGTAGTGGTTGCTGTCGTACCATCGGTCGCAGTTGTAGTGCTTTCGGTGGTCGTAGCAGGTTCCATGGTTTGTGCCATAGCAGCAGGTGCAGCTAAAACAAGTGCCAATGCGGCTGCGATTAAATAACGTTGCATAGATCTTCTCCTTGGGAAAAGGTTTGACACTCTGGTCATTCCGTGAATCACAATACACCGAAAGCGAACAGTTTCATGCTTAATTCTTTGTAATCCGCCCAAAAATATCAGCGTTTAAAAAAGCTTTTCCAAGGGCGCTTTGGTTTTGCCGCCTTGGGTGGGTACACCTTTGCCATCTAATTTCTTGCCACGGCTTTGAATCCGCGTGGCCTCTTGCGGCGCATCAACCGTGGGATCTGGCGGTGTTTGTTTATTCCACACCGCCAGCCGGTCCGTAAAATCGGGATCGCGCGTGGCAACGCCCTGATTGTCTTTATCCAATTGCGCGCGGATTTGGGGATTACGTTGGGTCAAACCGAAATTCTGGGCCAGTTGCTGCCACCCATGGCTTGTGGTTGCGGCTGGCTGATCCCCTAAAACGGTATCCGCTGCCTGGGCAGCTACCGGTGCTTGCGCAGCATTGGCGGCCGCCGGACTGCCGGGCGGCGCCAGCGTAAAGCTCGGCGGTACCGCCAATGGCCGCTGGGTGACCACGGTAAACTCATCCGGCGCCTTGCGGCTGAATCCCAAAGTTTCTTTGGTCGTATCACAAGCGGTTAAGTCGCCCAACATCGCCACAGCTGCAAAAACCCATAACCAACGCATCACGATAACTTAATCTATATACATCCCTACTGTCATCAACCTTGATTTGTGTTAAATCATTGCACCGCCCGCTAATCTCTTTTAGCGTAAGCCGCAATCATGGCATCTGCAGCAGAACAACTCGCCGCCAATTTTAGCATGTCGCATTTTGGCAAGGCGAAAGAACTTCAAGCCCGTTTATGGTATACCCTTGGCGCGCTGATTATTTTCCGGCTGGGGACCTATATCCCGCTGCCAGGCATTGAACCAGGCGTATTGGCCAGCATTTTTCAGAAAAATGCCGCCGGTATTTTGGGCATTTTCGATATGTTTTCGGGCGGTGCCTTGGCACGGATGTCCGTTTTTGCATTGAATATCATGCCGTATATTTCGGCCTCGATTATCATTCAGCTGATTTCCCCGTTATTCCCGCCGTTGGAAGCATTGCGCAAAGAAGGCAACGAGGCTTCCCGCCGCAAACTTAATCAGTATACGCGGTACCTCACCATTGTGATTTGTTTAATCCAAGCTTATGGGATGGCCGTGGGTCTTGAAAAAGTCACGGGTGCGCATGGCATGTCCGCCGTCATTAATCCTGGGCTGGGCTTTATTTTCACGACCGTTATCACATTGCTGGGCGGCACCATGTTTATTTTATGGCTGGCCGACCAAATCACGCAGCGCGGGATTGGCCAGGGCAGTTCGATTTTGATCTTTGCGGGAATTGTGGCGCAACTGCCGCATGGGTTGATGCAAATTTTTGAATTAGGCCGCACAGGCGCAATTTCTACTTTGGCCATTCTGGCCATTATTATCGGCGTGGTCGGGCTGCTAGGCGCGATTGTGTTTATGGAACGCGCTTACCGCAAGGTGATTGTGCAATATCCCAAACGCCAAGTGGGCATGAAAGTGATGGGCGGGGAAAGCTCGCATATGCCGCTGAAATTGAACACGGCTGGGGTCATTCCGCCAATTTTCGCGTCTTCTATTTTATCATTGCCATTAATGTTTCTGGGCTTTATCGGGGCTGACGCGCCGGAATGGCTGCAGGCAATCGCCAATCAACTGCATCAAGGCCAATTGCTGCATATGTGCCTATTCGGTGCTTTAATTGTGTTTTTCTGCTTTTTCTATACTGCCATCGTATTTAATCCGCAGGAAACGGCGGAGAATCTGCGCAAACATGGCGGCTTTATCCCCGGCATTCGCCCAGGCAAAAACACGGCTGATTATTTCGATTATATCTTAACGCGGTTAACTGTAATTGGGGCAGCCTATATTGCGGCGGTCTGTTTGCTGCCGGAATTTTTGATTGGCCAGCTCAATCTGCCCTTTTATTTCGGCGGTACCAGCGTGCTGATTGTGGTTTCGGTCACCATGGAAACGGTCAATCAAATTCAATCCCACTTACTGGCGCAGCAATATGAAGGCCTGCTCAAGAAAGCACGGTTAAGCCGCAGCAAAAGCGGGGCCCGCTAATGCGCCTCATTTTATTGGGCCCGCCTGGGGCCGGTAAGGGCACGCAGGCCCGTTTGTTACAGGAACAGTATGGCCTAGTGCAACTGGCGACCGGCGATATGCTGCGCGCCCATATCAAAGTCGAAGATGCCATTGGTATGCGCGTGAAAGCAATGATGACCGCCGGCAATTTAGTGGCCGATGATTTGATGATCGAAATGATCGGCTTTCGCATTGCGCAGGCCGATTGCCAAAATGGCTTTATCCTGGATGGCTTCCCGCGCACCGTGCCGCAAGCCGAAGCGCTGGATCGCATGTTGCAGGAAAAACAGATGCAGCTGAATGTAGTTATCGAACTGACCGTTGATGAACCTTTATTAATTGAACGCGTTTCGGGCCGCTTTACCTGCGCCAAATGCGGCCATAGCTATCACGATGCCATGCAACAAACCAAAGTTGAAGGTATTTGCGATGAATGCAGCAGCACTGAATTCACGCGCCGGCCGGATGATAACGCCGAAACCATGATCACGCGCCTGCAGGCTTACCACGCGCAAACCGCGCCGATTATTCCTTATTATGAAGCCAAAGGTTTGTTGCACCGTGTCGACGGCATGGGCGAAGTGGAAATGGTGGCCGCGTCAATTGCCAAAATTATGGATGCAGTGCAGACAGTTACAGCTTAAATTGTGAGCGCTTTGATAATAGTTGCCGCCACATATTGCATATCTTCCGGCAGGCCAATAGTCATACGTAAGCAATGCGGCAAACCATAACTGTCCATAGGTCGCACCAGAATACCGTTTTCTTTTAGATAATTGTGCACATGGCTGGCACGTTCGGCCATGCCGTAATCCAGCAACATAAAATTGCCAACACTGGCATGCATAGTCACCGAACTATTATGCATAGCCGCAATAAATGTTTCTTTACCAGCAGCGTTACTGGTGATGCTGGCCTGCACAAAATTTTGATCCTGCAAGGCGGCAATACCGGCGAACTGCGCTGGTGCATTCACATTGAATGGGCCGCGCGTGCGATTAAGCGCATCAATCACCGCTGCACTGCCATAAGCCCAGCCCAGGCGTAAAGCGGCGAGGCCGTAAATTTTGGAAAAAGTACGTAGGATAATCACATTTGGGTATTGCGCTATATATTCAATACCATCGCTGTAATCCGGCTCGGTCACATATTCGGTATACGCATTATCCAAGGCAATCACGATATGGGCCGGCACGGCGGCAATAAAAGCGGCTAGCTTATCCGCCGGCCACCAGGTACCGGTGGGATTATTGGGATTGGCCAGAAAGATAATTTTGGTACGCGGGCTTATCGCCGCGAATAACGTGGCTGGATCCGCATCCAAACCATGGGCGGGTGCTGCCACCGGTATTGCGCCAACTGTCAGCGCCGATAACCGGTACATCAAAAAGCCATATTGCGGATACAGTACTTCATCGCCTGGCTGCGTATAGGCTTTGCATAACAGCGCAATCAATTCATCCGAACCCGCTCCGCACATAATTTGTGCGGGATCAAGATCATAAGCGGCGCCAATGGCGGCGCGCATGCCTGCGGCATTGCCATCCGGATAACGGTGTAATTCATGCGCTGCCTGCAAATAGGCAGCGCGGGCCCGCTCGCTACAGCCCAAGGGATTCTCATTGGAGGCCAAACGTAACGGCTGCGTATGCCCCGCCACTTTCGCTTCGCCGCCGATATAAGGGCTGATGGCTTGAATACCGGCATGGGGCACAGGCAAAGCGGACATGGCCGCAATTATGCTTGCGTTGCCCCGTCATCAGCAATCTTTGCGTGCTGGTTGGACTGGATATTGGCGGATGCCGCCGGCATCAATACCTGCACTGCGGATGATAACAATCCTTTGGCGGTTTCCTCAGTTGGGCGCACGCCATAGACATTTTTTTCAGCTTTGATCACCCACACGCCGCCGCCTTGCCCGCGCCATAACCGGCCCCAATATTCCATGAAATTGAACAGGCGCAAACCCAGCGGCTGCAGCCACGGCCACCCGAATAATGCGGTTTGCACTGAAGTGATTTTAAAGCCGGAATGCACCAGTAATGTGCTGATCTGTCCGCGCGAATAAGGGCGCCCCTGGCCGAAGGGCGTATGTTCCGCCCAGCTCCAAAAACTTAATCGGCGCGGCACAATCACCCATAAATTGCCTTCCCCCATCAAGGTGCGCCAGGCTTCCTGCAGCAAATCAGCCGGCCGCGCGGCGTGTTCCACCGCATGCACCAACACAATTTGCTCTAAGCTAACATCCGGCAGCGGCCATTTTTCGCCAATCGCTTGCGCCTGGTTATGCCCTTCGCGTGGCCAGGGCGGCGGCACCCGGGAAACGGTATCCCATAAATACAATTGCACCTGCGGCGCGGCCGCAATCGATGCCAAACATTGCGGAAACCCCACCACCGCAATTTGCCCCTTGGCTTGCCACCCCATGGCATACAGCGCGCGCGTTAATGCCCGCCGAATACACCGCCCAGCCAGGCTGTCATAAAATCGGGGGAGCTGCAGGTCGTTCATAACTAATCCATATAGTAACAAAATTTAGTGATTATCATGATGTAAGTATTTGCCTTAAGCTTTTTAAAGAATTTAACTTAAATGATGAAAACGCATTCCATCAAAGAAGCTAGTGGTTGGCTTAGCAGAGATGCACCTATTATTCATGGGTTATCAAAACAACAAAAAGAACATTTGGATGGCTTGTGTGATTATTTAGGCTATGAAATCACTGCTTTTACATTTGGGTGGGATGCACTAATTATAAAATGCCCAGCGCAAAATGTTGTCCTGCGGCTTAACACTGCCGATGAATACAGTCTAGCGGATTTACCATTTACTTGGTTGCCGGTGGCGCTATTTGGTCTGAATAGTAAAGCGCCGGTTGAAAAGCAAATATTGCTAGAGGTTTTACCATTGGCACCTCACCTTTATCCCAAAAGTTATGCTGATAGCGATGAAACTGAATTGGCTGCCAATATCACACAGCGTACTAAAGCGATAGAGAAATTATATGAAGACTTATTTGAAATTCATAGCGACGCAAATATTTTGCATAGTGGTTTTGAAGATTTAAGTGTGTTGGAAAATTGGACACATATCGCTACAAAATCAGGCGATATTTTTTATATACTTGATGCAAAAGTGTTGGATTTTGAAGGCTACGGTTCACTTGGTAATAATTTATGGCAAGCCAGTAAAATGAAATCACCAACAGTGCAGCATGATCGTGCAGTATTGCGGGCAGCCTACGCAGAAATCCTTGGACAGGATCCCCTTCAATATGCCTTGGACATTCGCCGTCGTGTTGAAGTGCATGAATGTCGTGGTTTAACTTATTTGGGACCGCATCGTTTATTTGGTAAGGATATGCTGGCGATCCAACAGCGTCAGCAGCGACGTATTGGCGATAGGCATCAACAAGCCCATAAAGTTGCGCGGGAATTTACTTTATAATTTAGTTCAGATAATCCGCAATTACCTGCATCACCGGTAAATCCGCGGGTGGCATGGGGTATTTATGGAAATCGGCGGGCCGGACCCAGGCCAGATTAGCGTGTTCAATCGGTTGCGGAATACCCTGCCATTGCCGCACGGCATAAACCGGCATTAGCAAATGAAAATCAGCATAAGCATGGCTGGCAAAGGTGATAGGGTGCAGGCAGCCGGTGAAAATGGTAATGCCCAATTCCTCGCGCAATTCGCGCACCAAACAGCCTTCCGGTGTTTCATCGGCTTCAATTTTACCGCCCGGTAATTCCCAGACCGGCCCCAATTTATAACTGGCCGGGCGCTGGGCCAGCAGCACGCGTTTATCGCCATCAATTAATGCCGCCGCACTCACCAAAAGTAGTATACTTTTGTGCTTTAATGAGGTAGTATGTTCAGAACAGGACATCTGGCAACGTATTTGGCTTTGGCCCATATTAGACGCCTTTTGGATTATCTGCCAGTTTCAAGCAGACCAAATTTGGAAGACGCCGTTAATCCCTGCCTCCGCCGTGCTGAGCGCGACGCTGCTTTGAAAAGCTTGCTAATCGATAATTTTTTACAAGGTTGTCAGTTTTGGCAGCTCGACCATATTTATTGCGGCGTTAAACGGGAACGCCGCCGTCAATACTTGGATTACGAGCTGTGCCCTTATTTCGGTTAAGCCAAGCCGCACGTGTCATTTGATAAATCGGCGCGGTTTGGCTGTCGCAGCGTGCGGGGTTAAATTCGTAAGGCAAGTCGTCGATATATTCCATACCAACCGCTTGCTGCACGGCACGGCTGGCGGCATTTTCGGGCATGGTGGCGCAAAACACTTCCGGTAATTGGGTGTGGGTGAAAGCGTAATCAATCAATGCCGCCAGTATTTCTTTGGCCAAACCCTGGCCGGTTTGGTTGCCTGTTACCCAAAAACCAATTTCGCCATCCGTTAAAAATAAACTAATGCCGCCAGCCAATGCGTCATTATCCAACCGGCGCGCAATCAGCGCCAGTTCTTCGCCCGCTTGCCATTTGCTATGCGTTTTGGCCAGCCAATAGGCGGCATCCTCAAGCCCGTAAGGCGATGGCACACGGGATAGCCAGCGGGCAATATTCCAATCATTCAAGGCGGGAATATAATCAGCAAAATCCGCCATCACCAACGGCCGTAGCAACAAACGTGCAGTCGTAATCTGCGGCCGGTTATCGGTTAACATTTGACCAATATGGCGAATTGCCGACACAAACACAAAATTTGTCCTTAAATGATGCAAGTATTTGTATTAAGCCACCCAATTATGCCATTTGTCAGGTAAAGGATTAAAATGTTGAAAAACCCATCAATATTTAAACAAGAAAAACTAACTTTTCCCAAAAGGCGTGTCGCAACTAGCGTCGCAGCGCTGATCGGGTTAGCTATTTTTGGCTGGGGATGTTCTCAAAATAAGACTGTGCAGCCTGTGCCTGTTAAAGCCCAAAATTTATCGGCAAGAAATGCAAGTGCAGCCGCAATTACTCAAGAGCAAATTACCCAAGAATATCAAAATCTTTATGATGTCGTCAAAAAAGAAAAAACAGCGGCAGATGCACGTAAAGAAAATCTTGTTATTTTAGTTGGCGAAAAGCATGACAGTGATGTTTCATTTTTAATGGAATTAATGCTGTTAGACATTGCACAGCGGTTAGGTATTCATCAATTAGCAGAAGAATTGGACAGTAAAAATTGGATCAAAGAAAGGATCTTATAGATAAATTAAGCAAACCATATGATGCAGAAATTGATAAGATATTTTTTGGCGACAATGCCAATCCTTTAAAAGAATTTACCCGTACGGCATTGACAATTTTACAGTTTAAATCTCAATCAGGTGTTTCTGAAAATCACGATCCAGCAGGATATAGTGAGGCTGCTGATTCTAGTAATTCTTTGGCAAAAATTTATTATGCTCATCAGGAAAGAATGGCAATCTATCCAATGGATCCAAATTATTCCAAGCGAGTTAATATTAAATCCACAAATGCAGCGCAGAGAAATAAAGAATTGATGGGCGCTAAATTTGAAAGTGATATGTCGGCAGCGACTGCGAGTATTGGTAAATTTGGCGATACAATTGTGATTATGGGCGTTGCGCATTTACCAACTATTTTTAATCAGCTAAAAAATCAAAAAGGAATACATGCAGTTGGATTTAATTTCATTCCAGATATGTTGGATGCCAATAAGGTGCCAACTTATATGAAAAGCAGAACAGAAAAACTTAATAATTTTTATGCACCAAAAATTTCAACAAATTATCAAATAAGTCAGCCGAATGCATTGGCCATGGTTCTTTGCGCTTCAACCGAAAGTCGGTACAATGCAGCAGAAATTACGCTTGAGCAAGCCCAACAAAGGATAAAGTTAATTAATATCATGATAACCAAAGCTGCCAGCATATCAAGCGCTGGCCAGCCTATGATTAGAATTCCAACACCTAACTAAAGCGTTTCCAATTCGTCAATCATACTGCTGATCATATTCAGGCCCTGGCTCCAAAATTGTGGATCGCGGGCGTTGAGGCCGAAGGGTTGCAGCAATTCATCATAGCGTTTGCTGCCACCGGCGGCGAGCAGTTCGAGATATTGATTGGCGAATTTGGTTTTAGCTTCAGGGGTTTTTTGCGCTTGGTATACAGCGTATAGCGCATTAACCAAACAATCGCCAAAGGCATAAGCATAAACATAAAAGGGTGAGTGGATGAAGTGGGAAATATAGGCCCAGCAATTGGCATAGTTTTTATCAAAAACCAGGGCTGGCCCCAAAGATTTTTGCTGCACATCCAGCCAAATCTCGCCGATTTGCGTGGGCGTTAATTCACTGACTGCGCGGGCGGTATGCACCCGCTGTTCAAATTCATAAAACGCTATCTGGCGGACGACGGTATTGAGCATATCCTCTACTTTACCGGCGAGCAGCACTTTGCGTTGTTTGGGTTCGGTAGTCTGCGTCAACAATGCCTGAAAGGTTAGCATTTCCCCAAACACCGAGGCCGTTTCGGCCAGCGTCAGCGGGGTATCGCACATCAATGCGCCTTGTTTAGCAGCCAGCACTTGGTGCACGCCGTGGCCCAGTTCATGCGCCAGGGTCATCACATCGCGCGTTTTGCCATGCCAGTTCAACAGCAGATAAGGATGGGCCGAGGGTACGACCGGATGGGCAAACGCACCGCTGGCTTTACCCGGGGTGACCGGCGCATCAATCCAGCCGCTATTAAAAAACGGCTGTGCCACCTCAGCCAATTTGGGGGAAAATGTGCGGTAAGCGCCTAAAACTAATTTGGTTGCCTCGGCCCAACTATAATCTGCTTCTTTCTTTTCCGGCAACGGCGCATTGCGGTTCCAATACAGCATTTTTTTGCTGCCCAGCCATTTGGCTTTTAATTTATAATAACGGTGCGCCAGTTGCGGATAGGCCGTTTGCACGGCTTGCTGCAGGGCGGCCACTACCGGCGCTTCGACTTGGTTATCCAAATGACGGGACGCCATTGGGCTGTTATATTTGCGCCAGCCATCTTCAATCGCTTTGTCCTTGGCCAGCATATTGGTGATCAAGGCAAAGGTGCCGATATTCGCGCCCAAGGTTTTACCCAAAGATTCTGCGGCGGCTTTACGCTTTTTTTCATCTGGATCGCTCATATAATTCAGCAGGTCGCTGAGCGGCAATGGCTTGCCCATAAAGTCAAACCGCAAATTGGCCAGATATTCATCATATAAGCGAATCCAGGCTGCGCGACCGGTGACCGATTTTTCATGCAGTTTTTCTTCCAGTTCGCGCGGCAATTGATGCGGGCGGTATTGGCGCACCTGTTCAAGCCACGGTAAATAATATTTTACGCCTTGGTCGGCTGTTAGTTTTTTAAATTGCCCATCGTTCAAATCGTTGAGTTCAAGCGTGAAGAAAACCAGATATTGCGCGGCATCGGTGACCGCTTCATGCACCTGCTGCATTAATCGGCCGCGTAAAGGATCATTTTGATTAAGCGCATAGTATAAATGCGCGAAGCTGGCCGCCTTGCCCAAACCATCTTCCAATTTTTCATATTGCTTGATGGCTTTGGCGACTGTTGCGCCAGTCGCATTTTTTAGTTGGCCCAAATAATTTTTTTGGAAGGTGGCAGCATCTTTTTTAAACTTGGCCAAATCTTTTTGCAGCTGCGGATCATCCGCCCCCTGATACAAATCATTCAAATTCCATTTGGGTAGTTTTTCGCTGGATTTATCGGTTTTTTTAACCGGGTTTTTCGGTTTAACCGCAGCGTTAACAGATAGACTCATGATTATAGTATAGCGGGAATTTTACCGCTGACCAGCAGACCAGACAGATTGGCTTAAGCCGCGTGGTTATGATCGGAAGTGGTATTTTGATTGGCGGGCGCTGCCAGTTTGCGGTGCGGTGCGGCCAAACGGCGAACGGCCCGGCGGCGGCGATACATTGGGCGGGCCGGTGTGGCGGCGGCAGGCTGCCAAAACAGCATGACCAACTGCCAAATAGCCAAAGCAAAACGCAAGTATCGGTGCATAGCTTTCACTAACGGATGGCGGCCTTCCTGCATGACTTTGTAACGTGGATCGCGGTTAAAAGCTAAATCCGGTGCCACATAGTCCAGATAATGCAGCGTTAAATAAATCAAGCCGAGCGCAATTGCGGCCAGCCACACGCCCCAGCTGCGCAATGCCACCACCCAGCCTGGCACGGTGCCCAGCATTTGCAGCACCACCCCAATCAGCAACACAGGTGATAAGGTCAGCATCAACCCGCTCCACAACCGCCAGAACTGGCTTTTGCTGTAAAACATGGCCGAGGGCAGGTCGGCGCTGCGATCCAGGGCGATGGCCGGCAAAATAAAGCTGAACCGTACCATACTGAAAGACGCGAATAACACGGTTACCATCCCGCCCACCGGCATCAAAGCCCGCAACCAGGTTGGTTGCCGCAAGGCATCAGCAATCAGTAAATGCAATAACCATAAACCGGCCACGGTTAGCAGCACGGGAATGAAAGCGACCAGCCCCAGCATAAAACCGCGCACGGCCCGCATATGTAAAGGGGTGCTGCGGATTAGGGCGGGAGAAACCAATAAAACGCGGTGAAAACCGATTGCGTAAATTACGGTGGCGAGCAGACCGCCAAATAAATTAGCCAATAGGCTTGCCAGCCCCGGCCAAGAAAAATACATCCACTGCAATCCGGCCACTGCCGCTGTTGGCAATGCACCACAACGGATGACCTGCAGCCAATTAACCCCAGCCAGGCGGTAGGTATCCATCATTGTATGGATAACCTGCGGCAATTGATTCCGTTCAGGCACCAATTGAGGCAGTTGCGTGGCTGTGGTCGCTGGCCGCATTAAGCCGATCTCCATCCCAGGTTGAATCGTAACGTTTATTCTTTGTAGCGCGGGATTTATTTGTTGCAAGTGTTTGCAACGAATTTACGCTACTTTTTGCAAAAAATAGTTGCGTTTTCATTTGCTACTTGCATAGCCGCGTAATCTGCGCTTTGTGACGCGGGTGGCCGTAAACAATTTTGTGCGTTGGTATCAACAAACAGTTATTTTACTTTTATGCGGCTTGGTCCAACCTGTTTTGGCCACCGAAACGCCTATCTTTACCGAAGGTGGGCAGCTGGGCGTTATTCGCTATCCATCGGCGCGCAGTTTGCCAGCGGGCACAGTTACCACCGGACTGACGGTTGGCCAGCCTTTCACACAATTTTACACCGGCTGGCAGCCCTTGCCCGCGTTGAATGTCACACTGCGCCAAGCTTACGAAACCCATACCAGCAATACTTTTCCAGGTGTTGATGCCAAATTGCAGTTATGGCGTGAAGATGAATGGTTGCCGCAAACGGCCATCGGCTATCAACAGGCTTTCGGTCATGGCCGCTTAGCCGGTGAATATATGGTAGCGACCAAGCGGGTCTGGGATTTAGATTGGAATTTAGGGGCCGGTTGGGGCCGCCTCGGGCGGGATCGCGCACTGCCCAATCCCTTTGGCAAAGATGATACCGCGCGCGACGCTGGGTTAGGCAGTGCCGGCCCGCGCCATTGGCTGCGCGGCAAGCGGCTGGGCCTCTTTGGCGGTGTGAATTATGCCATTGCGGACACGCCCTGGACCCTGCAACTGGAATACGACCCCGATGATTTTCGCAACGAGCAGCTTGCTGGTGATGGCGTGGCCAAACGCATTCCGGCTAATCTTGGCGTGCATTATCAATATGATAATATTGGTGTGGCGCTTAGCTGGCAGCAGGGCGACCGGCTTGGACTGCAGCTGAATTATAATTGGCAGCCTGCGACATTACCGGCAGTGCGGCCACCGCCGCAAATCATCCCGCTAGCCGCCCGCAGCGATAGTGAGACAGCAACGCTGGTATTCCGTAACCCGCCTGATCAAATTCCGGCAGCGGGTTTAGGCCAAGCCGCCACGCGGTTAAGCCAACAGGTGCTGCCCCATACGCAGCAACTAACCTTGATCCCGGAGCAAAGCGGTTTAACGACCACTGAATGGCATTTGCCCAACTGGCAGGTGCAACAAGCAGAAATTAATGACCGCAGTGCTGCTGAAATCTGGCAAAGTACTGAAGTAACCGCCGCCCAGCCGCCCAGGCCGTGGTCAGCAGCGCCTAGTGATCCGTGGCGTTGGCAGACAGGTTTGCAGGTCGATGCCTCCCTGTATGAACCGCAGCAATTTTATGTCAGCCGTGAAAAATTATTATTCGGTAGCAGTTATGAACCCACCGCCGGCTTATTTTTTAATGTGCTGGGCCGTGTGGATCACGGCAGTCACACTAACCAGATTATCCAAAAACCCAAAGCGGTGCGCAGTTGGCTGGAGCAATATACCCAACGGGGCTATGGTGTGGAACGCGGTTATACGGCGCATTACTTGATAGCCTAACACCCGAACTGCATATCAAAGGCATGGCCGGTCAGTTGGAAGAAATGTTCGGCGGCGCAGGTGGTGAACTATTATATCAACCCTTGCGTGCGCGCTGGGCTTTGGGGGTCGATGCGTATCACCTGTATGCGCGGGATCCCAATGATGATCTGGCCTGGCGCGGCACAGCGCATAATACTGGCTTTGCCAGTTTTTATTTTGAAACGCCTGCTTATCATTTAACCAGCATTTTGCGGGTCGGGCAGTTTTTGGCGCGTGATCAAGGTGCGGTTTTGGAATTTCAGCACCATCTGGATAACGGCATTGATGTTGGTTTGCGCAGCACTTACAGCAACCGCAGCGATACCAGCGGGCCATTTGACCATGATCATTGGGATGTTGGCTTGGCATTGAATGTGCCCTTGCAGCGCTTCGACAATCACGTGCCGGATAAAGTGGTTGAAACCCCGCTCGATACGAATCTGGGTGTTGCCATTCATTCACTGGGCCGCGATAAAGGCCAAATGGCGGATATCCCGCTGCCGCTGTTTAATGTTTCCCGTCCAGTACGCTACGGGCCGATTAGCAGCTCTTGGCAGTCGCTATTGACCCAATTGCCCTAAATGGCGATAAAGCCACTTTGCACTGTCACACTTCCCGTGCCATAATATGTGGTATTCATGTGGCAAAAAATACTTTCCAACCGCGCTGGCTTTACCTTGCTGGAACTGGCGCTCGCTTTAATTATCTTTGGTGCCATCTCCATGGGCGGATTGATGGCTTATCAAAGTTATCAAACGAAGTTGGCCAATCAACGAATGGCCCAGTATATGATGTTATATATCAATAAAATGCGGGATATTTTAGTGGCCTATCCCGTGCTGAATGACCCTACTAAATGGAAAGATTTTGTTGGGGCTAGCGAAGATGGCTCACTTTATGATGGCGGCGGTGGCTATCTGTATTGGGACAAATTTCTGCATGAAAAATTTGAATTTCCGCTATTAAGCGATCAATTAACTGGCGCGGCTGGCCCTAATATTCGGCTATCGAGTTTTGCCTGGGTGGTGCCGCCGCTACAAATTGGCTTTACCATAGAAAATTATAATCCTGAATTTTGTATTGATATGGCCGATCAATTAATGGCTAATCATCAAGCAACTGGTTATGAGGGTATAGCATTTATGGGGCAGCCAGTAAAATCGGTCAATTCGGTCAATAATGCCAATTATCTGCAAGCAAGTGTTGATATTTGCCGCACAGGCGGCCAGATAGCCTTTGTATTTTCAGGACAGGAACCGCAATGATTTCTCGTTTCGGTCACCCGCGATCGTCCGTAGCAGGTTTTACCTTGCTGGAAGTGGTTATGGTGTTAAGCATTTTTGCTGTGCTGGTAGCGGTATTGTTATATGCCGTTGGCGATATACGCGCCAGTCAAAGCATCAAAATAATGGCCAAAGACCATACCAATATGGTAAGCAAAATCCGGCAAAATGGCAATTTGATTAATCAATATAGTAAACAATCATCTACACTGGCAAATCCAACGGGGGCCGCATTTAATTTTTTAAACAGTCTGGAAGCACTGCCGCCTTACAAATCTATTCCATATGCAAGTAGTGATCCAGGTTCTTTGTTATTGCGCATGAAAAATTATGATTTGAATATATCTATTCAGCAGCAGCGTGAATTTTTGGTTACTTATGGTTTACCAATCGCCACTGCTACGCAAACTTGCACAGCGTTTATGCAACTTTTGGGTTATACCAGCCAGGAAAATTTAAAAGCGGATGGAATTGATATTTCAAATACAAATACTAATCTTGATTTTACCCTTATCACCAATGGCACGCAACTAGCCAATTTTTGCAAAAATCTGCCAGGCGATGCTTATCAGAAGCGATTAAATTTACTTTATTATTATTGAAATGCAGTTTGATTACCGTATTTATTGGGAAGATACCGATGCGGGCGGCATTGTGTATCATGCCAATTACTTAAAACTGGCTGAACGCGCGCGCACGGATTGGCTGCGGGAATTGGGCTATGGCCAACGGCAATTACATAGCGCCATGGGCGGCGCATTTGTGGTGAAGCGTTGCAACATTAACTATCACGCACCGGCATTTTTGGATGATATGGTCACCGTGCACACCGCTTTGCAACACAGCGGTGCGGTGCGCCTGGAATTACAACAGCGAGTCAAACGGGCTGATATATTACTGGCGGATCTAGCGGTTGAATTGGTGTATTTGCAGCACGGTAAACCGGCGCGCATGCCCAATGAATTACAGCAAATCTTCGGTGAAAGCTTGGCGGCAGCGCTGCCACCTGCTAAATAGCTATTTACATGGAACCAGCCACCGCCATCAAAACCGCTGCCATCTCCGGCAATGCCGCCCATGATATGAGCTTTATCAGTTTATTTCTGCATGCCGGTATTATTGTGCAGGCGATTATGGTGTGCTTGCTGCTGGCCTCAATCTGGTCCTGGACGATTATTTTTGAAAAACGCGCGCTGCTGAAACGCCTGAATGGCAGTGCCAAGGTGTTTGAAGATGCATTTTGGTCGGGCAGTCCCTTGGAAAAATTATACGAACGCGTCATGGCCCGCACATCCGATCCGATCATCGCTGTGTTTGTGTCCGGCATGCGCGAATGGCAAACCGCCACCGCCAAGGGCTTATTGCCAGTCGCCGCCCACACCCAGGCGTTGTTAAACCGTATTCAACAATTAATGGGCAATACCATTGGCAAAGAAATGGAAAAGGTTGAACGGCGCTTAACCTTTTTAGCCTCGCTTGGTTCATCTGCCCCATTCATTGGGTTATTCGGCACGGTGTGGGGGATTATGCATAGCTTTATCGGCCTGGCGGGCGCTGAAAATACGTCATTGGCCGCAGTCGCACCTGGAATTGCCGAGGCATTATTGGCCACCGGCATGGGTTTGATTGCCGCCATTCCCGCCGTGTTGGCTTATAATAAATTCGCCAGCGATTTCGGCCGTTACGGCGAACGCTTAGAAAATTTCTCGGTTGATTTTATGGTCGTATTAAATAGAAACCTACACGAAGGTTTGGCCAGCCAACAACTGCCCCAGCCAAACGCGCAAAACAATATAACGCCCAATAAACTCAGCGCTTAAAATTACGTTGGGTTAAGCCCATGACAATAAACTAAAACTTTGCTATGCCCGAAAGGGTGCAGCAACCAGCTACTGAATTATCAAATAAATTATTCAATGCGACCGTGCTAATCGCCAGTCTGGGCTATCTGATCGATATGTTTGACATGTTTCTGTACAACATGAACCGTGTCAAAAGTTTAACCGATCTGGGCTTAAGCGGTGATGCGTTAACGCAAGCAGGACTTACAATTTCCAATTGGCAAATGGGCGGCTTTTTGGTCGGGGCATTGATTTGGGGTATAACCGCTGACCGGTTTGGGCGTAAATTCGCTTTGTTTCCATCGATTTTGCTGTATTCCCTTGGCTCACTCGCTTGCGCTTTTGTACAGGATATACAGCTTTATGGTATTTTACGTTTTGTGACGGCGCTGGGCTTGGCTGGCGAACTTGGCACTGGTGTGGCGCTTATTACCGAAAAATTGAATGCGGCAAAACGCGGTTATGGCGTTATCACATTTATTTCGCTTGGCTATATCGGCGTTATATTCGCCGGTATTTGTACCGAAACTGTAGACTGGCGTACAGCCTACATTATCGGCGGAATAGCTGGCTTGGCGTTGCTATTAACGCGCACACTGGTAGGTGAATCTCATCTATTTACCACCAGTTTGTCTCAAGAGGCGAGCCGCGGTAATTTGTGGCTGGTTTTAAAAAATCCGCAATCTCTAGGTTATTATGTGGGCGGTATTTTACTGATTGCCACCGGCGTTTTTCTGCCGCAGGTATTATGGACGCTATCGCCCGAAATCGCCAAAGCAATGCAGGTTACTGGTACCGTCAAAGCCAGTGTGATGATTGCCTTAGGCATGATAACGGGCATTATCGGCAACATCACCGTCATTTATCTCAGTGAAAAATGGCGTAGTCGTAAAAAGGCAACCATGCCGTTTTTAATATTAGGTGCGGTATCGCTCAGCATTTATTTAATTTGGCAGCCAACCAATTTAATCACTTTTTATGCGGTGAATGTGGCGATGGGTTTGGTCTTTGGTATTTGGACAATTACCGCATTATGGGCAGCCGAACATTTTGGCACCAACATTCGGGCAACCGTTGCCTCCACTACCCCTAATTTTGCGCGGGCGCTAACTATTCCCATGAATTTGGCCTATGTGGCGTTTAAACCTTGGGGTACCGTGTATGCGATTAGCATCATTGGTGCAATCGTTTATGGGTTGGCATTGATTGGCTGGTATCTTATGCGGGAAACGCATGGCCGTGATTTGAATTATGTGGAATGATGAACACGCCTAAAACGGTTATATAATTGGCCGGCAATGCCGGTGAACCGCAACGGACCTTCTGTTACCAGTAAACACAAACAGCTTTCACCATTGGTATAAGGCTGGTGATGCGTTTGTTGATCCGCAATCGCAATATCGCCGCGTTGCCACTGCTGCCGCCCGTCATAAATTTTGCCTTCTAAAATAACGGCCAGTTCCAAACCGGTATGGGTATGCGCGGGAATTTTGCAACCCGCTTGCACGCGGATTAATTGTACTTTGGCATTATCCTGTAAAGCCAAGGGATAATGTTCAATGCCGCGGGCCAATGGCTGCCAATTTATATTTTCAATGTCTGGCGGCAGATATGCGCGCAACGGGCTGGGGAATAACGGCTGAACCGCGCACGCCGCATCCGTCACCGCACATTCCTCGGTTTCAATATATTTTTGATTATGATCTTTTAAAGCCGTGAAGCTGCGTGCTTTTAAGGTATCCGGCAATTGGCTGGCCGGTAATTCGCTCAGCAAAGCATTGGCCGCTTCAGCCAACTCAGTAACCAAAACACGGCTTTGATTGTTCAAGACCAAATGCGTGGCAATGGCCAGTCGCAAACCTTCACCCAATATGCCAGCGGCGTAATCCATCAGCAGCGGGTATAGATTTTCATCCACATTTATTAAGGTAGTGCAAAGATTTTAGGTGGCAAGCAGTTGCCGTAGGCGCGCCAACGCTAACCTTAAACGTGATTTAACAGTGCCCAGCGGCAACCCGCTAGATTTAGCCAGTTGCGCATGTGTTTTTTCGGCCACAAAAGCTGCTTCAACTAATTGCGATTGTTCCGGCGGTAATAAATTTAAATGATCAAGCGCACGCTGATGCAAATTGGCTTCCATAATTTCCGCTGCATTATCGGTGGCAAATACCGGTAAATTATCATTTAGGGGCTGATGAATTTGGGCGCCCGGACTGCGCAAATAATCCAAGCGCTTATTGCGCGCAATCTGGTAAATCCAAGCCGCTGGCTTGGCCTTGGCCGGATCATATTGGCTGGCTTTCTGCCACAAAGTTAATAATACTTCCTGCACCAAATCTTCTGCTTGCGCGACCGGCATTTGTTTATTGGCATAAAAAGCAATCAAACGCGGCCGGTAATAAGCATCCAAAGCTTGAAACGCGGATTGGTCGCGCCGCGTGCCAATGGCCAGCAACCACGCTTGCTGTAATTCAAGCGTGTTTTGCTTGGCATCATGCTGCGCTTTGACGGCGGAAAAACTTTTGCGCAGCGCGGCTGCTGGTTTAGATAAGACCATTCAGCCGCTATACTTTCGGTAGCTTATTAAGGAAACAAGGAGAAAGCCGCGCTGGTTTGTAAAGAATAGCTAAAAATCAAGCTTGCGCAAATTTTTCACTGGCCACCCGCATGCGTTCGATTCCTTGGTCAATCTCCGTTTCTGAAATAACGAGCGGCGGCAGCACACGCACGGTGTTTTCGCCGGATGGAATGCTAATAACCCCTGCTTGATGCATGGCTTCAATCAGCGCACGGTTATCTACCCCATCAGCACATTTTAAACCTAGCATTAGCCCTTCACCGCGCACTTCGGTATACAAGCTGGGAAAGCTTTGTAACAATTGCTGCAGCTTGCCGCGCATATATTGCCCGCGTTGCACCACTGTCTCAAAAAACCCAGCTTCTAAAATAATATCAGCGACCGCATTGCCCACTGCCATCGCCAGCGGGTTGCCGCCATAGGTGGTGCCGTGCGAACCGGCGGTCATATATTGCGCCACGCGTTCAGTCGCCAAGCATGCACCTAGCGGGAAACCGCCGCCAATCCCTTTGGCCGTGCACAACACATCAGGTGTCACGCCGGACCATTCATGCGCGAATAATTTGCCTGTGCGCCCCATGCCGCATTGCACCTCGTCGAAAAATAACAGCAAATCGTGTTCCGCACATAATTTCTGCACCGCTTTAAGATATTCGGTCGAATGCGGTTTAATCCCGCCTTCGCCCATCACGGGTTCCAGATGAATGGCGGCGGTCTGTGGGGTAATCGCTTTTTTCAACGCCGCTAAATCTTCAAATGGCACAATATCAAAACCGTCCAGCAGCGGTCCGAACCCATCCACCATGTAATCGCGCGGCGCTGCGGAAATCGCACCCATCGTGCGCCCGTGAAATGCGCCTTCAATACAAATCACGCGGTATTTATCCGGCTGGCCCATGCGGTCAAAATACCGGCGGATCATTTTCAAGCCCAATTCCCACGCTTCCGCGCCGGAATTGGTGAAGAAAATACTATCGGCAAAGCTATACTCCACCAACCGCGCCGCCAGCCGTTCTTTGCTTTTCAAATGAAACATGTTGGAAACATGCCATAAAGTTTTGGCCTGTTCGGTTAGCGCCGCAACCAGTTTGGGATGGCAATGGCCCAGGCCTGTCACGCCATACCCGCAGGCAAAATCCAAATAATCTTTGCCATCGGCACCATATAAATAAACGCCCTCACCGCGCACAAATTCGCGGTCGAAAATATTATAAACAGGCAGCACGGGATTGATGGTCATCCGCATAGTGTAAGCATTTCCGCGCATTTGTGAATAAAACGATTTGTGCATCGGACAAGATATACCGCATATTATAATGGCGATGACCGATCAGCCGGATAGCAATCTGCCACGCAGCCGTAAAAAACTGCTGGGCAATGCCGGTGAAGCCAAAAAATACGAATTCAAACCCCGCCCTGTTACCCCGCAATATCTGGATAATGCGGCCGCTTATTATCTGCAGCGGTTTAGCGCCAGCGCCGAAAAATTGCGGCAGATTTTAACGCAAAAAGTCAAACGCCGCGTGGGCCGTGAAGGCGAAGTGCCAAATGAGACCGCGCAATGGATTAGTGAGCTAATCGAAAAATACATCGCGCGCGGCTGGTTGGATGATGCGGCTTACGCGCAATCCCAAGTGCGGCAATTGCGCGGCCGCGGCTCATCAGCGCGGCAAATCGCCATGAAGCTGCAGCAAAAAGGGTTGCCATCGCCGCAAATTAAAACAGCACTCGATGATTTTACGGCAGCACAAGCAACCGCCGCGCTGCCCGATGAAGAAGTGCCCGATCCGGAACTAACCGCCGCGCTGCGCTATATCCAGCGCCGCCGCCTTGGCCCCTACCGCACGCGCGAGGTCGAAAACGCCCGCGATAAAGATCTCGCCGCGCTGATGCGGCAGGGGTTTAGCTTAGATATCGCGCGGCAAGCCTTGGCCGTTGAACGCGCTGATTAAGGGATCAGCAAAATCTTGCCGGTGGTTTGGCGGGTTTCCAGGGCAGTATGCGCGGCACCTACGTCAGTTAACG
This sequence comes from Alphaproteobacteria bacterium, assembly GCA_965246945.1. Classification (GTDB taxonomy): domain Bacteria; phylum Pseudomonadota; class Alphaproteobacteria; order UBA11073; family UBA11073; genus CBDFFW01. The sequence goes on along the minus strand of CBDFFW010000001.1, from coordinate 150,064 downwards.
CATAACGCTTGCCAATCAAGGGTTTCAAAATACCTTGCTGCGCGGCTGTAAATACAGCACCTGCCGCCCGCAATAAATCCGCGCGTGTACGGGTGTAATCAAATAATGATGGCCGCGTAATGGCCAGCGAACCGCGTTTGGATAATTCCCGCAGATCAAAGGGTGGCACCAAACCGCTAGCCTGCCCGAAACTCACCAACATGCCGCGCGGCGAAAGGCTATCCAAGCTGGCTTGAAAGGTTGATTGCCCCACGCCGTCATAAACCACCGGCACGCCCGCGCCGTTGGTTAGCGCCTTCACACGCGCAGTAATATCTTCCTCGCTATAATTGATAATACCAGTATAACCATGCGCCTTTGCCAATTCCGCTTTGGCTGCGCTGCTCACCGTGCCAATGGCTTTAACCCCCAAGGCGTGGGCCCATTGACCGAGTAATAGACCCACGCCGCCCGCTGCCGCATGCACCAAAATCGTCTGGCCGGCTTGTACCGCATAGGTTTGGTGCAACAAATAATACGCAGTCATGCCTTGCAACATTAACGCCGCCGCATCTTCATCGCTCACGTCAGCCGGAATAGGCACGGCAATCTCGGCCGGTATATTATTATAACTGGCATAACCGCCGCCATGAACCGAAGTGCCGTAAGCCACACGGTCGCCGATTTTAAATTCAGTGACATTATCACCAATGGCAACAATTTTACCCGCCGCTTCTTTGCCTAACACGGCCGGTAAGGGCAGGGGATACAAACCCGTACGCTGATAAATATCGATGAAATTCACGCCAATTGCGGTATGTTGTACCACAATCTCGCCAAACTGTGGCTGTGGTATCATTTGGGAAGCAGCGTGTAATCGTGCGGCATCCCCGAAAGCCGTTAGTTCAATTTGAATAGCAGACATTATAGGCTGCCCAGTTTCGCGGCGATATCCAGCATGCGCAGACTAAAACCCCATTCATTATCGTACCAGGCCAGGATACGCGCGAAAGTACCGTCAATCACGGTGGTTTCGTGCAGGGCAAAGCTGGCGGAATACGGGCTGTGGTTGAAATCGGTCGACACCAGCGGCAAATCGTAAACGCCGATAATACCTTTCATTGCCCCTTTACTAGCAGCAATTAGCGCCTGATTAATTTCTTCGGCAGTTACTGCGCGGGCTGTGTTGAACGTGAAATCAATCGCAGACACATTGGGTGTGGGCACACGCAAAGATGTGCCGTCCAGTTTGCCTTTCAGCGCGGGCAGCACTTCGCCGACCGCTTTGGCCGCACCCGTAGTGGTGGGGATAATTGACATACCGGCGGCCCGTGCACGGCCCCAATCATCATGCGTTTTATCATGCAATTGCTGGTCGCTGGTATAGCTGTGGATAGTGGTCATATACCCGCGTTCAATGCCGATCGCTGCATGAATTACTTTGGCAATTGGCGCCAGGCAGTTGGTGGTGCAGGAACCGTTGGAAATGATTTTGTGTTCGGATGTGAGCTGGTCATCATTCACGCCGTAAACCACCGTCAAATCCAACCCTTTGCCAGGCGAAGCCAACAACACTTTTTTGGCACCAGCCGCAATATGTTTTTGCAAATCCTGTTTATCTTTGTATTTACCGGTGGAATCCAAAACGACATCCACTTTATCTTGGCGCCAATCCAAATCTTCAATAGCGTTCGCTTGCTGCACGGGAATACGAACACCATTGATAATCAACACGTTGGTCTCGTGTGATACTTCACCGGAAAAAATACCATGAATACTGTCATATTTAAACAAATGTGCCGCGCCCGCCAAATCGCCGCGGATGTTGAGCGCGACCACCTCCACATCACGACGCTGCGTTTCCAGCGCCGCCCGCAAACACAACCGGCCAATCCGGCCAAACCCAGAAATTGCTAAACGTATGGACATATATAGACGTTAATAATTTGGCTATCTAATGGCAATTATTACGAACGCCTTTTAATTAAACCAAGTTAACCGGCTTGCTTTAATTTTTTCGCTGATTGCCTCTGCAGTTAGATCAAAATGTTTGTATAAATCCTGATAAGGACCAGAAGCCCCAAAGGTATCAATACCGCAAATTAAACCATTTTGACTACCCCAACGATATGCCCATTTATACCAACTTTGAGGATGAGCTGCTTCGATTGCTACGCGAACTATTTTATTATCTCCAAGAATTCGATCTTGGAATTCTAACGTTTGCTGTGCAAAAATTTCTAGGCAGGGGGCAGAGACCACGCGGGTGGCGATGTTCTGCGCGGCAAGTTTATCGGCGGTGGCCATCGCCAGGGAAACTTCGGAGCCCGTAGCCATTAAACAGACTTTGGCATCAGTCGCGTCGCGCAACACATAAGCACCCTTGACGGATTGGTTATCGGTATCGGTCCGCAAGGTTGGCAGATTTTGCCGGGTGAGTACCAGCACGCTGGGGCCCGGATGCTGCAGGGCCAGTTCCCAGGCTTCGGCCACTTCAACCGGATCGCACGGGCGGAACACGCGCAGGCCGGGAATACAGCGTAAAGACGCCAGATGTTCAATCGGTTGATGGGTCGGGCCGTCTTCGCCCACGCCGATGCTATCATGCGTCATCACAAAAATGACGCGTTGTTGCATCAGCGCGGCCAGGCGGATCGAATGCCGGCAATAATCTACAAATACCAAAAAGGTACCACCATACGGGATAATACCACCATGCAGCGCCATGCCATTCATGGCCGCGCACATCGCATGTTCGCGCACGCCGTAATGGATATAGTTACCGGCGTAATCGGTTTTATTAATCACTTTGGCGATTTTGCTTTTGGTGTTGTTCGAGCCCGATAAATCGGCCGAACCACCAATTAGTGCGGGAAGATGCGCCAACAGCGCATCGATCACCTGGCCCGAAGCAGCACGCGTGGCGATGGCCGGTTTATTCGCGATGCTATCTTTTTTATATTGCTGCAAAGCAGTTAAAGCACCGGCCGGAATTTCGCCTGATAATGCCGCATCAAATTCGCCACGCTTAGCCGCTTGTTCGTAACGCTGTTGCCATGCTTGCACGCCACTTGCCCCTTGCGCACCAATCATGCGCCACGCGGCTAAAATATCGGCCGGCACATCAAACGGGGCATGCGGCCAGGTGTAATATTCACGCAGACCTTTGATATCGTCGCCGCCCAATGGCGAACCGTGCGACGCGGCGCTGCCCGCTTTGCTAGGCGAACCTAAACCGATGGTAGTGTTGCAGCAAATCAGCGATGGCTTATCAGACTGTTGCGCCTTAGCAATGGCGGCATGAATTGCTTGCGGGTCATGCCCATCAATTTTTTGCACGGCCCAGCCATAGGCTTCAAAGCGCTGGGCGGTATTATCGGTAAAAGACAGGCTGGTCGGCCCATCAATGCTGATGCCATTATCATCATACAGCACAACGAGTTTATGCAGGCCGAGATGACCGGCGAGTGAGCACGCTTCGTGGCTAATACCCTCCATCAAATCGCCGTCGCTGGCAATCACATAGGTGTAGTGATTGACCAGATCAGCGCCAAAACGGGCCGCCAGATGCGCCTCGGCCAGCGTCATGCCCACACCATTGGCTAGGCCCTGACCCAGCGGGCCGGTGGTGGTTTCAATCCCAGCGCTGGGGTGATGTTCCGGATGGCCCGCGCAAAAACTGCCGAGCTGACGAAATTTTTTAATGTCCTCGAGCGTAACTTCGGCATAACCGGTTAAATGCAGCAAGGCATAAAGCAGCATCGAGCCATGGCCGGCGGACAAAATAAACCGGTCACGGTCCGGCCATTCAGGGTTGCTGGCATCAAATTTCAAAAAATCGCGGAACAGCACGGTGGCCACATCGGCCATGCCCAGCGGCATGCCAGGATGGCCGGAATTGGCCGCCTCCACCGCATCGACCGCCAGCAAACGTATAGCCCCCGAAAGCTGCGCATGCAGCGGATCATGATTAATTTTGGCAAGCAAAGCGGCAGCGGTCATCAGAAGCTTTAGGCTTAGCAAACTCACCCACCAAAGCGCAAATAATGCCTGAAAAACATCCAACTATTTGGTAGTAAGGGTTGTATAGGGATCAATTAATTTTAATGGGCTTTCAGCGAGAAAACAAAGTTGAAAGTGAAAAGTGAAAAAACTGCTTATGTATTAGAAATGCGTATTTAGTTAAATTACTTCTTCTCCACCACCGGCAGTCGCACATTAAATCGGGCGCCGATGATGTTTTTGTTGGAGTTAAGGCGGTTTTCGGCCCAGATTTGGCCGCCCATTGAGGCTGCGGTTTGTTTGGCGATGCTGAGGCCGAGGCCGGAATGATACATACCTTCGCCAGTGCGCGGGGCGTTTTCACGGTCGGTATAAAACCGTTCAAACACTTTGGCTAGTTTACCGGCCGGAATACCGGTGCCCCAATCATCTACAATGATATCCACATGCTGCCCGTCGGCGGTCGCAATGGTTTGCAGTACCACCTCACCATGCGGCGGGGAAAATGACATCGCATTGGTCAGTAAATTGATCATCATCTGTTCAAAATAAAATTGGTTGGCACGGATGGTAATTTCGCGGTCATAAACATAGCGAATTTGCACTTTTTTCTCATCCGTAGTGGCTTGCTGGTTTAGGTGTTTCACAATTTGCTGCAGCGATGGCACCAATGGCACATCGGCAAAATTGGTGACATAGGTGTTGCCTTCACTACCAGCGGCAAATAGGGCATCGACATCATGTAAAATACGGATCATGCGGCGCAAATCATGTTCAATAATTTTAATCAGCATCGCATTTTTTTCGGGGTCTTTAATTTTACGGATGCTTTGAATAGCGCTTTCAATGGAAGCCAGCGGGTTTTTAATTTCATGAATGAAATCTTCAATAATCGCTTTATTGGTTTGGCTGCTTTCCCGAATGGTTTCCAGCATCTCACGGATAAACCGGTACAGCAGGCTGATTTCGCTATTGCCCTGGACCGATGAAGGGGTCAGCAATTTGGCTTTGGGATCCAGCCGGATATATTGCAGGCGGCGCGCCAGGCGCTGCAACGGGCCGCTGATCATCTGGCCCAGCAAAATGGCCTGGATACTGCTGATCACCAGAAATAACCAAAAAACAGGCGCGATTAATTGGCGGATCCAGTTAATGGCATGCGTTAATTCTTCCAAGGGAATATAACCGCGCAGCCGCACCATGCGGTCCTGCAGCATAATATTGCGCGCAAACACCAACACGAAATCATCATCGTGCTGCGCCAGCGACAGGCGGTAGGCGGCGGGCGAAGTTAAATCCGGTACCGGCAAAATGGTGTTGGGATCGATATGAAATAAACGTAGAGCCAGATTGGTTTGCCAATCCATGGTCGGCACGGTGTTCGGCCGTACTGGGGCCAGCGGCGCAACACTGGCAATGGTTTCAGAACCGGAAGTAAGCTCGGCTAGTAAATTCGGATCGCTGAACAACACGCCCCATTGCTGCAAATGCCGGTTCAGCTGCGGATCATCACTGCGTAAATAGCGCAAGGAGACATCCAACTGCTGTAGCGCATTGGTCAGAAATTTTTTTTCTGCCTCATACGCATTGCTGTAAACGCTGAGCATCAGCGCAATCACGCCGCCTCCGACCAAAGTTAAAAACAGCAAATTGATAACAAAGATCCGTAGGGAAATACCTGCGCCATACCAATTAAGCGTGAATTTAGGGGTGGGCACTGTTTGATCCTGCCAAGTTTTTTAAGTGGACGCAATTCTTGGCAGCGGCCAGCAGCATGCCTATGATGGCAATCTAATGGCCGCGCCGCTCCAACAACCAACGGATATGTATCGCAGTTACGCGCAGGCTTTGGAAATGCTGGCCCAGCAATTCAAGCCGGATGCCTGGCAAGCAGCGCTTGATTTATGTGCTAATTGTTATGGCCGCGTGGTAGTAACAGGGGTCGGTAAATCGGGTCATATCGGTCATAAAATTGCTGCCACTTTGGCTTCCACCGGCACACCCGCTTTTTTTGTGCATCCCACCGAAGCCAATCACGGGGATTTGGGCATGATTACCGGCGATGATATCATTATCGCCCTCTCAAATTCCGGCGAAACCGCTGAGCTGGCTGGGGTAATTGCTTATGCGCATAGCCAGGAAATACCGTTAATTGCCATTTGCGCCCATGCGGATTCGCTTTTGGCCCGCGCGGCCACGCATATTCTGCTTATTCCAAAATTACGGGAAATTTGCCCACTGGGTTTGGCACCCACCACGTCCACGTTATTAATGCTGGCGGTCGGCGATGCATTGGCCGTTGATTTGATGCAGCGCAAAGAACTAACGCGCGAAGCCTACCGAAAAATGCACCCGGGCGGACAGCTTGGCCAGCGCTTATTGCATGTGCATGATGTGATGAAGAAAGACGCGCTGCCATTGGTGGCCGAAACCGCTAATTTGCATGACGTGATTGTCACCATGACTGCCGGTCGTTTAGGGGCCGCTGGCGTGCAAAACGCGGTCGGTGTGTTGATCGGCATTATCACCGATGGTGATTTGCGCCGGCATTTGGAAGATTTGCAGGCCGCCCAAACCGCTACTGACATTATGACTGGCCAGCCTAAAACCATTACAGGCGATGCCATGCTGGAAGATGCACTGGCTTTGATGAGCGATGCTAAAATTACGGTTCTATTTGTGGTCAATGCCGAGCGCCAACCTATCGGCGCCTTGCATTTGCATGATTTGGTGCAAATTGGCTTGCAGGCATGACGCGTTACACCCACCAGGTTGTTATATTTCGCTGGACATTAATTTTGGCGATGCTCGGCCTGGTGCTGACTGCTGTTATTTGGGCCTGGCCGAAGGCAGAACCCCCGATCCTGGCCGCGTTGCCACCGAAGAATGAATTGGCCGCCCCGCGGTTTGTGATCAAACAAGGGGCATTTACCCATGTGCTCACCGGTAGCAAAGCCAATTACAGTGCCGATCAACAAATTGTGAATTTGCAAAATGCCAAATTGGAAGCGCAGGACGATAAGCAGTTGATTACGATTACCACACCCGAAGGTATTTATAACAAACAAACGGCGCAAATCGCCTTGAATAATGGTGTCGTGCTGACTGCTTCAACCTCGCAATTGCATTTGCAGGCCGCGCAAGGGCAGGTCGATACCCAAAAGCATATCGTGCAATTGCAAAATGATGTGCAGGGTGCCACGCCCACCATGCAAATTCAATCAAACACCGCAGATTATCTGCAGGATCAACAAATCATTCATTTTCGGGGCCATGTGCATGTTATTCTTCAACCGTAATCTTTTGTTGGTACTGCTATTATTGGCAATGCCGGTTTTGGCCGCTGAAAGTTCCGCAGCCAAGCCAGGTAAAAATGGCGCGCCAAAAGATCCGGTTGAGATTACCGCGCGCGATAGTTTCAGCTGGGACCAAAACACACAAAGCTATGTGGCGGAAGGCGAAGTCCACGTCACCCAAACCGATAGCGAATTATTTGCCGATCAAGTAACCGCTTATTATGAAGAAGCGGCAGCGGATGGCCAGCCAGTAAAACCGGCCAAATCAGCCAATAATGGTTTGGGCAGTAATGGGCCAGGTGGCGGACAGCAAATTTCCCAAATGGTGGCAATTGGCCATGTGCATATTATCAAAAACGGCGATGATCTAACCGGCGATAAAGCGGTTTATGACAAGCTTAAAAATCTGGTTACGGTCACCGGCGACCATGTGGTGATAAAAAGCCAAGGCAAAGTTTTAACCGGTGCCACCAAAGTGGTTTACGATATGGACAGCCAACAAGCCAAAGCGGTCACCACCCCTGGCACCGGCCGGCTTAAGGCATTGCTGCAATAATTTCTTTGAAGTGTTAATATGGAATTAATTGTAAAAATTTATGGTTGGTTTGATTCGGCCAGAAACTAATATTTGTATAATAATTTTATTCAAAAAAGAATTTATGAGAGGTTAATACAGATTTGGAAAAGCCATTATGATTAACTATGGGATTAGCCTCTTATAAAATATAAAAAGGTATATTAAACCGCTCTTAAATTTTTATTTTAAGTAGTTGAGTAAGGTTAGACCAGTCAATTTAGAGGTGATGGTATAAGCAGCTTGCAATTGGTTTTGCAGGGCATACATTTTGGTGCTGTCGCGCGTGACATCGCTATCTTCCACACCAGAAATACTGGTTTCCAAACTGGTCAAGGTTAGTTGGTGTTGATCCGTAATATTGCTAATCAACTGGCGGGTAGCCCCCAATTTGCCCGTGGCAGTACTTAACGCTTGAGAACCAGTGGTTAAACGGCTGGTCGCATTATCAAAAATACTCCAAAAATCACTATCCGCAGCACTATTATATGGCAGATTGGCGATCGTTGATAACCCCTTAATCAAATCGTTAAAACCGCTATTATCAGCTTTTACACCGTAGTTAGCATCATAACCATTTTCCACCCGGGTTTTAACCGCATTGGCATTTTTCAAATTGGTATCATAACCCAATTGATCGGTTGTAAGCCCACTTATATAACCAATAACGGTACTGGCGCTGCCAGGACCATAATTGCCAATTGCCAATGAAATATTGCTATTTGCCAAATTGTTATCTGCTACTGGCGCTGTGGAAACCAAGTCGCCCGAAAACAAATAGCGGCCGCCTTGTTGAATATTAAGACGGGTGGTTAGTTCATTCAATAAACCTTTGGCCTGGGATTGCAGCTGTGAAAAATTGCCAGCAAAATTCGTTTGATTGGCAGAGCGGCCAAAGCCTTTTAGCGTCGCAATGAAAGACGTTGCCGAGTCATTGGTACTCGTCATCATCTGATCCATCGTGTCTGTGCGCGTTTTTAATTGCGCAATCACTTTGGTATAAACATCAGTCGTGCTTTGGGTGGCCCGATAACTTTGCGAAAGGGTCGCATCGCTGGCGCCCAACCCGCCATAGGTTGTTGCTTTTTTACCAGTGGCAATGCGTGCCTGCGTATCCAGCAAATCCTGGTTCAGCATGCTGAACAGGGAACCGTATTGCAATAAGCGGCCGCTTTCCGAAACAATATTATAAGCCATTTATTTATCTCCCGATTGCCGCTGCCAGTTGATCAAACATCGTTTTTACTGTGGATATCATCTGCGCTGAAGCCTGATAGGCCCGCTGAAAAAGCAACATATTGGCCATTTCATCATCGATATTCACGCCCGTGTCATTGGCCAGTTTGGTTTGCAGCGCATCGCTATAACTTTTGCTGGTCGTTAAACTGCCTTTGGTATCGCTATATTCTTGCGCTTGGCGGCTGATTAATTGCGTGCTGTAGGTTAATAAATCTGTATTGGTCGGCAAGTTACTGCTTAAATTTGCCGCTGCCCCCAAACTGGTGGCATTAAAGCTGGCATGTGGCGTGTTGGATGCATCCTTATTGGCACCGAATGTATAGTCTAACACATTGTTAATCAGTGTCACATCCCCCGCATTGGATGTCGCGCCCGTGGTGCCTTTTTGCAGCAGGCTGGGATCGCTCACCACCGCAGTGTTAACCTGTATAAGGCCGCTAAACCCAAGATAGCCGGTCGGTGGAGCACTCGTCGGGGCTGTGCTAGACGGTACATTACCGGATTTATCGGTGAATAATTTTAAACCCTGTTCGTTAAACCGCACAGCGGTTTGTTCGGCCATTTCATCCAACCTTGCTTGCGCAGTTGGCAAACTGTTATCCCGCAGATCCAGTAAACCGCCTAGTTTACCGCCAGTAATGTAACTGGTGATATTGGCCCCGTTTAAGGTAATTGGGTTGCCGGTTGTAGTGGCGCTTAAATCTACTTTATTAAAGGAAATTGGGTAGGCGACAGTATCGGCCAATACCTGTCCATTGGCCGTTTGCACAACGATCGTATTATCGGCTTTATAAGTCGAAATATTCATATTTTGAGATAAATTCTGAATATTTAAATCGCGCTGATCTTCTAAACTGGTGGCATCCTGGCCGCTGGCTTTCACATTGGTAATTTGGGCATTCAAGGTGGCAATTGCGGTCAATTGAGTATTCACCTGATTAACAATATCCGCCATATTGTTTTGCGCGTCGTTACGCATACTTTGAATGGAAGTACTTAACTGGTTTACTTGATTGGCATATTGCTGCGCATAAGTTACCACTTGGCTTTGGCTTAAACTATCGCTGGGCGTAACCGAAAGACTGGCAAAACCATTTTTCAATTTATTGAGCGCAGCTGTGATAGATTGTTCACTATCAGGTGTGCCTTGCAGCGTTTGCAGCCTATTTAAATACTGTTCCTGAACGTCGTATTTAGAAGTTTGAGTGACTTGCTGCAGTAAACTGTTTTGAATCGTGGTATTAACAGTTCGCTGTACAATACCGGTGCTGACCCCAGCGCCGGAAGCGACTACGGTTGCAGAAAATTGGGGTAACTTTTTGCGAGTATAACCTGGGGTTGAAGCATTTGCGACGTTTTGGCTAATCACATTGAGCTGATTCTGAGACGCTCTTAGGCCAGAATTCACAATGGTTAAAATATCTACATTAACGCCCATAATACCCTCGCTTTAATTAAAGCAAGAACCAGGCCAAAATTAGAAAAATAACTCAAATTGATTGAAAAAAATTAAATGGTCTCAAATTCGGGTTCAAATGGCGGCATGTCCAAACGGCTCGATAAATCTAAATTTAATAATTTTTCTTCTATTTCAATCATCACGCGGCAAATTTTTAACGCCTCGTAATAGGCTTCTTGCTGTATTAAAACGTCAATTTGTTCAAGCGCAAAACGCACGGTTGGCAGGGTGAATGTTTCTTCTAAGTCTTTGAAAAAGCGGTTAAAGCGTTCTTGGTTTAAAGTGCGCTGCTGCGGTTCAATATACAAAATTTGCAGACTGAAATACAAACGTTTAACTGGTGTATTGGCATCTTCTTCCTGCAGAATATGCCGCTGGCGCATAATGCTGGCGCGGTTAAGCACCACAAATTCGGTGCGGCCATCGCTGGCACCTTCAATTACAGCCCCATTTAAAATGGCCCGTTCACCTGGTTTAAGTTCGATTTTTAAAGGCATTCTGCCCTCCCCAAAATAATGAGTTTAACAATCTGTTCTAGATCGTGTCACGGTCATGACTAAAATAAAGCCCCAAATGGCGAACCATCTGGGGCATGGTAAGGAATACTACCCAGCAGTCTATTTGAACAAAGACAACAAGATAGAAGATTGTTGGTTGGCAATACCCAAAGTTTGAGACGCCAATTGCTGTTTGATTTGCAGCGATTGTAATTTCGCACTTTCTTTCGCCAAATCGGCATCCACAAGTGCGCCCAAACCAGTTGTAGTCGCATCTGAATATGCTTTTAGGTAAGTTACCTGACTGGTAACCCGTGTGTTAGCTGTACCAATATTGCTTAGAACTGAGCTTAATGATCTCTGTGCGCTGTAGAAAGCACCAGAAGTGGCATCTAAGAAAGCCAATGCCGCTGATGCACCACTTGGCGCAGAAGAAGACAAATAACCCAATACTGAACTAGAGCCAGTTAAGTCCTGTGCAGTAACGGTAATGGTACCACCGGATAGGTTAGAAATAACGTTGATGCTGGTGCTGGAATTTAACAGGTTGATGCCATTGAAGGATGCATTTGAAATGTAACCTTGAATTTCATCACGGATAGATGCGTATTGATTTTCGTAATCTGTCCGCGTGCTGCCTGTTACTGTTCCATCGGCCAGTTTGGTCAATGTTGATCTCAAACGAATAGTTGCATCTGAAATACTGGTTGCCGCAGTATTGGCGACTTGCAGTAAGCCAGTTACACTAGATAGCTGACTAGTTACTGTTTCGAGAGCTTTGACATCGCTGCGCAGCCCTTGGGCTACCGAAAATACTGCAGAGTCGTCGAAAGCGTCGTTAACATTGTAACCAGTATTGATACGTTTGGTAACCGTGTTTAGCGCATTGTTGGTGTTATTTAAACCTTGCAGCGCAATGAGTGCTGCAGTGTTGGTGTTGATTGATGATAAAGCCATTTGGAATTCTCCTAGGATAAGTTGACTGTCCTTTCTTGGACAATGCTTACCATATCATACAGATTCTTAACGATCTGTTAAGATACCTTCGTTAATTTCGAATTCACCGAATCTTCATATGCAATTTTCGCTAAATTTAGTTAAAATAGCCGATGGTGTTCCAAGCTGGACGATCTGGGGCAAAGCACGGTAAGCCAGCATTATGGCTGATTTGCAACCCGCACCCTTTTCCGAAGCAGAAATTCAGGATATGCGGCTGCAAGCATTGCAAGCTACTTATGATCAGGATTACACCAAAGCCCTGCCAATTTATCAGCAGATTCTAACCCAACAGCCGCAAGCCCTTGATATTCTCAACAATATGGCCCAAGCCCTGGGCGGTTTAGGCCGCCATCAAGAAGCGATCGGCTATCTACAGCAAGCCCTGACAATAAAGCCCGATGATGTTTCGACCAATTATAATCTCGCCACCGCTTATCATTTTATGGGCATGCAGCATGAAGCGTTGGAATATTGTGTTAAAGCGCTCGAATTACAGCCAGACTTTCCCGAGGCACGGTTGCTGCATGCCACTTTAGTACGTATTCACGGCGATGTCGGCCATTCGATTGATAAGTTCCGCGCTTTGTTAAAAGATTATCCCGATAATTTAGAAGCCTGGAATAATATGGGCATTGCCTTATCCGATGTCGGTAAAAATATCGAAGCCGCCAATGCGTTTTTAGAAGCGATCAAATTGGATGATGAGCGCGCCGAAGTGCATGCCAATCTATCGCTTTGTCTCAGTAAGTTAGGCCGCCTGGATGGGGCGGAAGCATCTTTAAAGCGGGCCCTGGCACTTAAAGAAGAATATGCCGGTGCCCATAATAATTTAGGGGTGATATATTCAGCACAGGCGCGGCATGTAGAAGCAGTGCATCATTTTCGCCGAGCGCTGCAGGTTGACCCATTTTTCTTTGAAGCATTTAGTAATTTGCTGTTTGGCGAATTGCACAAAGACGGCACCACGATTGCCGAAGTAAAAGCCCTGCATGATGAATGGTATGAAATGTTTGCAGCCAAACATGTACCGCAAGATGCTCATTTTACCAATACACCTGATCCACAAAAAAAATTAAAATTGGGTTTTGTATCAGGCGATTTCCGCGGTCATCCCGTGGGCTGGTTCACCATTCGCACGATTGAAGATTTGGCCAAGCGCACTGATTGCGAAGTTTTTTTATATGCCATGCAATATGATAGCGACTTACTCACAGCGCGGTTTATGAGTGCGGTACAGGGCAATTGGCGCAAGGTTTGGTCAACCGGTGACCGTGAATTGGCCAATCTGATCCAGCAAGATGGCATCGATATTTTGGTCGATCTCACCGGTCATAATGATCGTAACCGTTTGGGCGTGTTTACCATTAAACCGGCCCCGGTCCAAGTTACCTGGGCCGGTTACATGGCCACCACTGGCCTGCGCGCCATTGATTGGCTGATCGGGGATAAATGGCAAACGCCGGCCGCGCATCAACCCTATTATTCAGAACGCATTTACGAAATGCCGGATGCCTTTATCTGCTTCACCCCGCCCACCGATAGCCCGGCCATTGGGCCAACCCCGTGCGAAACCAATAGTTACATCACTTTTGGTTGCTTTAATAAACCGGCTAAAATCAGTCCCCGTTGTATTGAATTATGGGTGCAGATTTTAAATGCAGTGCCCAATGCAAAATTACTGTTAAAATTTATTGGCTTTGGCGAAACGGATACCAGCAAATTATTCCGGGCGCATTTCATTACTGCGGGATTAAACAATCCGGATCAATTGTATTTTGAAAATCAAGCACCGCACCGCGATTTGATGAATAAATATAACGAAGTAGATATTGCGCTTGACCCATTCCCATATACCGGCAGCACTACCACGCTGGAAGCGTTATGGATGGGCGTACCGGTTATTACTTTGCCAGGCGATATTTTTCCGGCGCGCCATTCACTAACCTATCTCAAAAATATTGGGTTGGATGAATTGGTCGCCAGCGACGCGCAAGATTATGTGCAAAAAGTTGTGGCCCTGGCCCATGACCGCGCGCGCATCGCCGAATATCGCCGCACCTTGCGCCAACAAATGTGGGACAGCCCATTATGTAATCGGGAACGTTTTACTGAAAACATCGCTGCCGCATTTCGCTACATGTGGCAGGACTGGTGCAGGCAGCCCAATTAAAAAATAATTGGTATAGAAAATATATTATTAGATATAATGTCTAGCTGCACCGATTATGCAGGTTCCCGTTTACGCAAACGCTGCGCTGGTTTCTCGTAGTTGATGCGCTCCATCAGATCAGCGGTCGCCATTTGGCTGCGGCGGTCATAAAAGGCCGCCGTGCGAGCGTCTACGTGTCCGGCGATTTGCTGTACTTCGCCAAGCGTTGCCCCGCTTTCAAGCAGTTTGCTAATCGCCGTCACCCGAAAACTCTGATTGGTAAAACCACGGCCCAGCCCTGCCTTTTGGCAGCGGGCTTTTACCATGAACCAAGCATCTTGAATAAGCGTTGGGTTTTCGGTAAGCTGACACGGCTTATTTCGCAAATGGATCGGCATGGAACGAAACAAAGGGGTTTCTGGCTCACTGGCGATTCCTGCCGCGTCAAGCCAAGTGGAAAGATAGCCCGCCGCTTTATGCGAAATCGCCACAGTACGGCCTTCGCCGTTCCTGCCCTCTTTATCATGTAGGCTCACATAAAAATGACCTGCTTCGCCGTAAAAGTCCTGCACCTGCATCGCGCATACGGCTCCAACGCGGCAACCTGTATAAAGCATAAGGCCAATCATGGCCCGGTCGCGCAAACCCTTTAAGGTGTTAGTTTCTATGCTGTTAAAAAGAGCAGCAACTTCTTTATCGGTTAGGCCAATGGCTTTGTTTTCGGTTCGGGTTCCGCTTGGCCCTTTAACGCTTGCCGCAGGGCTAAAGGGCAAATGCCCCTCGGTCGCAAGATGCTGAAACCAGCCACGCAAAGCCGTTAGCTCACTTGCCGCTGTTGTATCCGTGACGTGTGCGCGTCGCTCGGTGATAAAGGCCGCAATATCGGCGGGCTGAACGGCGCGAACGCTAGTTAATCCCCTCGCTTTGGCCCACTGACAGAACTGCAAAGCGGTTCGCTGATACCCAGCACGGGTTCGGGGGTTGGGCAAACAAAGATGGAAATAATCAAGGAGGTGCGCCGCCTTTGGTGAGCATGTGTCGTTTCCTTCAAATGCGAAAAGAAGGTCGCGGAAGGTCGGAAATATATTTGTCATGATCGGCTCTTTTTCATCATTTAGAATATTCCCGCTACCATGCAGGTTATAAACAAACTAAATATAACTTTTATGTATTGGTAGTGTCCTTAATGCAAATACTTGCAAACAATCACCACTAGCCAAAATACCTAAAGCAGGTTATTGCTCATAAGCTCAATTACAGGACGGAGAAGCCCGAAATGTCAGAACAAATTACCGCCATTGCCCAAAAAGTTGGCGAAGGCCGCCGTGCACATGCCGCCGGCCAGTTGGATATTGCCAAACAAGCTGCCGAAGCAGCGTTGGAAATGTTAAAAGGCGTCAGCTTTAATTACGATAATTTAGATTGGCGGCAGGTGGCCGAAGGCGATGCCAAATGGCTGATTGGTGATATTGCCGGTGCTGAAAAAGCCTTTCGGCAGGCCATGATTGCCGCCCCCAATGGGCCTGGCGCTTATGTCCGCTTAGCAGATTTATTAATCGAACAGCAGCGTAGTGAAGAATTAAAAAAACATTTGGAAATTGCCACCAGTAAATTTCCGCAAGATTCGGAATTGCATCGCCGCTTAGGCGATTTACGGCTGTCATTGGGCGAACAGATCAGCGCAGTTGAAGCCTATGCGCGGGCGCATCGCAGCGATCCGCAAAATCCGGAATTGGCCGATGCCCTTGGCAGTATTTTGCAATCAGATGGCATGTTTGATGAAGCCGTTTTATATCATGCGCGCGCGTATCAGGTCATGCCGCATAATCCAGAATATGCCTATAAACTTGGCATGGCCATGGCGGGCGCTGAAGAATATGATGCGGCAGTTGAATTATTTGAAGAAGCCTTGCGCCTAAAACCGAATTATGTCGCAGCGCATCACGCCTTGGCGCGCGAATTGCAACGCCGCAATATGTATGATGAGGCTGAACAGGCTTATTTAAAAGGCATGGTCTATGCGCCGGAGCATGAAGAATTGCGCCGCCATTACGGCCAGTTTTTGCAAGCCAAAGGGGATCATGCCGCCGCTGCCCAGCAATACAGCGAAATTATCACCAATGGCGGGGCCGAAGTCGAAGCGGCAATTTTCTTAAAGGAAACAGTGGCACCCGCACCGGCAACCGCGCCCCTGCCAGCCAAAACACCAATCAAACTGGTGAATGATCTCTATACCCATTTTGATAAAGCCTTTGAAAAAGCCCTGGAAGAAAACCAGCAGCATCGCGCCCCAGGTATTTTGGTGAATATGTTAAAATCACCGGAAGCAAAAACCGTGCGGGATGTGACGGCTGCAGCCAACCGGATTTTGGATTTGGGGTGCGGCACCGGTTTGAATGGTTTGTTGCTGCGGCATATCGCTTTGCGCTTGGAAGGGGTGGATTTATCCAGCAAATTGCTACAACGGGCCGAAGAAAAGAAACTTTATGCCGCTTTGCATAAATCGGATTTGGGCGAGTTTTTAACCAAAGCCGAACCAGCCAGTTACGATATCGCTTTTGCCGCCGATGTTTTTACTTTCATCGGTGATTTGGGTGATGTCTTTAACGGCATTGGCCAGGCATTGGTGGCTAAAGGTCTGTTCGCGTTTAGTTGCGATGCCTTGCCGGAAAGCGATCCGCATCCGCATTATGCCATTTTGCCCACTGCCCGCTATGCGCATAAAGAAAGCTATCTGTGCAAATTAGCTGCCGATACTGGCTTACAAGTGTTAAGTATTAAACAAGATACTGTGCGTTCTTATATGGGGCATGAAGTGCCAGGATTGTTTATGCTACTAGGCAAATAGCCGTTTCAACTTATAGTTATCCAGATTGTATCCACGCCAGATTTAATTGCGTATTTGGATGCAACCTGGAATAACCAAATACCTTACCAAAAGCTTAACAGCTGATTTAATAATTATTTGGCACTTGCATTAGATTTTAATTTTGACATTCTTACCAAACCGCAGAGATGAATATGCTAGTATATGAAATTGAATTACCACCAACGATAGAAGCGCTGATTAACGAAGCGCACAACAATCATGACATCGAAGCCCTTGAAACCCTATTAAAAGCAAAAATAGCCCAGGGCTTAGTAACAGAAGCAGATGCCAATAATCTCAACATTACCTGCACAGCCTAAAGAGTTGGTCGGAAACGGCGACTTTCATATTACGACATTAAATATATGATTGTTAACGATAATTACATTCTCTGAAAAATATTGTACCCATATTTATACCCTAAGATTATTACCTTTTATGTCCGGTTCGCTTTCATGATCATAAGGAAGTGCTATTCTTGATTGAAAGTAACAGTATCTAGAAATTAGATGTTCCAAATATGGACTACTTAAAACACATCTACGTTGAGCACTACCTTTTTCAATTTGTTTGTAAACTTCAGATGTTGATAATGTAAAATAACGTTTAAAATCTAATCCTAGCTCTTCTATAGGTGCCCATGGCGTGCAGCTTTTCTTTACCGCCAAAGCGGTAGCGCAGACGCCAGTATTTACCCCCATTGGAATGCACTAACAGGAACATGCCATCGCCATCCGTAAGCTTATATGACTTGCTTTCAGATTTGGCATTACGGACTTTGGTTTCGCTAAGCAACATGCGGGTACATCCTAGCTGGGTTGGATATATCCATATATATACCCCTAAAAATGTCGGATGTCGATGAATCCATTCCAATCCGAATAACCTTTAAAACCCTTGTGATATAAGGGATACAGAGCCATTTTTGGATTGTATCGGATGAGGTTGGATTATGAAATGGTCGGAACGGCGGGATTCGAACCCGCGACCCCTAGTCCCCCAGACTAGTACGCTACCGGACTGCGCTACGTCCCGACTTAGTGGCTGAGGCTAGCCGGAACAAAGCGGTCGATGCAAGCAAACTATTGGGATGAAATTTGCGGCATGGTTTATGCAAAAGCAATGTGGTCCAGTTGCCTTGGCGGATTGCTTTAGACAAATATAAACCGTGGCGGCGGTAAGCCGAAAGTACCATGGGTGCCTGACGATTCAATAAACCGGCGAGCACGAGGTAGCCACCAGCAGCGACTTGTGGTGCCAGTTTTGGTGCAAGCCAAACCAACGGCTTGGCTAAAATATTGGCGCAAATTACTTTATATTTTTGTTGGCGCAGACCATATGCCATTTGCGGCTGGCGCAGCCATTTGCCGTTACCATGATAAGCATGAATTTTGCTGCGCAAGTGATTGCGCTTGGCATTGCGTTTAGTCTCCCGTACGGCCAGCGCATCATTATCGATAGCATCAACTCGCCCGTCCCAGGCACGCGCCATCGCCATGGCCAGAATGCCACTACCACAACCCATATCCAAAGCGCGTGGCACATGCCGTAATTTTTTTGCCAATATATCTAACGCAAGCAGGCAGCCAGCTGTGCTGCCATGCTGACCAGTGCCGAAGGCTTGCGCTGCATCCAAACATAATGGCCAGCGGCCATCACGCGCCGGTGCAATATGATGGCTGGCATAGATATAAAACCGGCCAAGTTGCAAGGGTGTTAATTCGTTCAATACCTGTTGGACCCAATCATTTTCCGGCACCGTGGCAATAATATAATGGTAATCGGTAATCTGCAGCGACTGTGCGAGTATGTCCAAACGCGACAAAAATATTGCATCTGGTTTGTTGGAGGCATAAGCAACTAGGCCCGTCAGCTTTTCCGCATCATCCCAAATCTGGCTGGTGGCTTGTGCCCAAACGTCCAAAGTGTCTTCCGCCGCCAGGCATAATTCCGCTGGCGCGGTCAGGGTTAGTTGCCAAAGCATGGTTGATTTAAACGAAATTTTAAACGTCAGGCTAGCTTTCGCTGAGAATGGCATAAAATTTATAGGTTAGGCTGAATTGTCAAAGTTTTAATCAATTCGATATTGAATTTGCCAGCGGCGCAGCTTAGCCACAATAGTAAGACTCACATGCGTAAAATTCTGTTTTCACTTTTTGCCTTCTTATTGTTTGCCAGCCAAGCGCAAGCCGCGCTGCATATCGATATCAGCCACGGTAATAACGATCCAATGCCGATTGCGGTCACCGATTTTTTCAGTGCTAGTGCTGGTGCAGCTGCGACAGCGGCGACCAATATCAGTGGCGTAGTCGCCGCCGATCTCGAACGCTCAGGCTTGTTTCGGCCGATTGCCAAAGCCAGTTTTATTCAATCACCAAGCGAATTACAGGCCGGTCCGCGCTATCCCGATTGGAGAGTGTTAAATGCGCAGGCTTTGGTCGCCGGTAAAGTAACCGATGCGGGTGGCGGGCAACTGCGTGTGGAATTTAGGCTTTATGATATTTTCTCTAGCCAGCAAATTGCCGGTTTGGCCTATACGACCACACCAGAAAATTGGCGGCGGATTGCCCATAAAATTGCCGATGTGATTTATAACCGCATCACCGGCGAAAGCGGTTATTTTGATACCCGCATTGTTTATGTGGCAGAAAGTGGCCCGCAGATTAAACGGGTTAAGCGCCTGGCGATCATGGACCAAGATGGTGCCAATCACCGGTTTTTAACCGATGGTTCGGATTTGGTGCTCACGCCCCGCTTTAATCCGGCGGCCAATGAAATCACCTTTTTATCTTACCGCAACGACCGGCCGCGGGTTTATCTATTTAACCTGGAAACTGGCCAGCAGCGCATTTTGGGCGAATTCACGGGCATGACCTTTGCGCCGCGGTTCGCGCCCGATGGCCGCAGCATGTTATTTACCCTGTCCAAAGGTGCTAATTCCAATATTTACAGCATGGATTTAAGCAGCCAGCGCGTACAGCAATTGACCAATCACCCATCGATCAGCACCGGCGGGTCATATAGCCAAGATATGCGGCAAATTACGTTTGAATCCGATCGGGGCGGCCGCCAGCAGATTTATGTGATGGATGCCAATGGTGGTAATCCGCACCGGATTAGCTTTGGCCAAGGGGATTACGGCACACCGGTATGGTCACCGCGCGGCGATTTGATTGCCTTTACCAAAATTCGGGGTGGGCAGTTTTATGTTGGGGTCATGCGGCCGGATGGTTCGGGCGAGCGCCTGATTGCGCAGGGTTCACATCCGGAAGGGCCGACCTGGGCACCCAACGGGCGCGTGCTGATGTTCTTTGAAAGCTGGGGTGGGCGCAGCCAAATTTCAACCGTCGATTTAACCGGCATGAACCAGCGTAAGCTGATTACCCCTCTAGATGGGTCAGATCCTGCATGGTCAGGCTTGCTAAACTAAGGTAATTGCTTATCTTAAATCCAAGAATCAACTTCTTAATTACGCTCAAAAACGGAGAATACCTATGTATAAAGCATTATTGCCACTTGCCGCTGCAACCTTATTATTGGCAGCCTGCAGCTCTGACCCAGAAACCGATGGCATGAGCCAGGTAAATGCTGGCCCTGGCCAAGCGTCTAATGCCCCAGTTGATTACGGCAATACCGGTGTAACGCCATCTGGAATCGGTAGCGAAGGCAATAACCAAACTTTGCAAGTTGAAGCAGGCGACCGCGTATTTTTTGCCTTTGACAGCAGCGAATTATCATCCGAAGCGCGTACCACTTTGGATAAACAAGCTGCGTGGTTGAAGGCCCGCCCGAACTTATCTATCACCATTGAAGGCCATTGCGATGAGCGCGGCACGCGTGAATACAACTTGGCCTTGGGCGAACGCCGGGCGACTGCCGTTAAAACTTACTTGGTTGCTCAAGGCATCGGCGATGGCAGCATCAAAACCATTTCTTATGGTAAAGAGCGTCCGGCTGTTCCTGGCAGCGATGAAACCGCCTGGTCACAAAACCGCCGCGGTGTAACTGTTGTTCAATAAGCTAAGTAGTTATTAAAGCTCAGCCCTGCCACCTTATCAGTAGCAGGGCTTTTTTTATTAATTGTTGTAAAATCGATCAAATGATGTATTTATCCCCTTTTAAAAGAAGATATAAATGAAAGCTATTTTTGACCTGAAAACATCTGGCAGACGGATACGCGCTTTTCCTACCGTTAATTTGGCTGGCAGCAGACAATTGCCTGTTTTATTGACAATTGAAACATGCCGGCCAGGGTCAGCTCAAAAAACAACAAGGAATGTCATGTATTTTTATACAGAGGCTCAATTGCGCCGTAAGGCGGAAACCAGCAATCAAGATGAAGCAACCCTTTTCAAAGGTTTAGCGGCTGCCATGCAAGGCTATCAGGGAAAACCCAAAACGTTTACGGATGCAACCCCAGCGGCGTTTGCGCAGGCATTAGGGATTACCATTGCATTTGATCTTGGCAAATACTCATGCACAGAAACACCTGATGCAAATACAGTGCCGCTTAGAACCGGTAATTCTCCGCTTTATTCTGCAGCATAAAATTTGCTAGATTCGAGCCATGCGTTATTCATGGCTTTGCCTAATCGGTATCTTTTTAATAGCTAACTTGGCCCATGCCGAATTATCGCCGGAAACGCGCGCTTTAATGGACCGCATTTCGCAGCTGGAAAACCAGGTGCAAACCATGAGCCAAAAAGGGGGACCGCAAACCATTGGCTCCAGCGCCTATAGCGGCAATGGTGTGGGCATCGCCGATCCGGCTGCCGGTAATTTGGAATTGCGCATGGCGGATCTGGAACGGCAATTGCGCGATATGACCGGCCAGATTGAACAAGCCAATTTCGCCGCCAAAAAAGCCCAGGCGGATTTGGAAAAAGTGAAAAGCGATTATGATTTGCGCTTGCAAACTTTAGAACATAAAGGCGCCGCTGCCTCAACCACAGCAGCTGCCACGCTTGCAACCAACCAAGCCAATCTCACCACCGCTAAAGATGACAGCCTGGTGGTCAGCACCAATGATGAAGATCAAACCAGTGCCGCAATCGCCGAAAAGCCTAAACCGGTCGCCAAATTGGGGGAGGATAAACCCAAACCCGATCAACTTTATGATGATGCCTATAAAGCCATGCAAGCCAAAGATTACACCAAGGCGCAAAGCTTATATCAGCAGTTTCTAACCGAAAATCCCAAACACAGTTTGGCCGGCAATGCCCAGTATTGGCTAGGCGAAAGCTATTACGCACGTGCAGATTATAAAAACGCGGGTACAGCCTTTGCGGAAGCCTATCAAAAATATCCCAAAAGCCCAAAAGCGCCGGATAGCTTATTAAAATTAGGTCTATCCCTCTCGGCACAAAATCGCCCGAAAGATGCCTGCGTGGTCTACAAACAATTGGTCAAAGCCTATCCCACCGCCAGCGGTACAATTGCGACCAAGGCTGAAAGTGAATTAACGCGGTTGAAGTGTAAATAAATTAAGGAGTAGCCTCCCCAGACTGTCCAGATGTATTATGTGACGAATGTTTGAGAACGAATTTTCTTATCTTATCACTTTTTTTAAATTTGGGATCAGTTATTACAAAATTAATTACTGGTGTATCAGGTTTAATTTTCTGGCGTTTAATTGCTTCTAGATAAGCAATAGAAACTTGATAGCGCAAAAATTTATCATCCGGAACTTTATACCCTTTACGTGGAATTGAATTATGGGCGATATCCCTGATTTTGCAATTGCAAGTCGGCACAGTACTTCCGCATCTTTTAATCAAATCAAAATAAGGTTCTTTGACAGTTACTCCATCTAATGGTTTTTCAATACGTGTCATTCTGATAACGCCTTGAATGATCTGTTCAGAAAAACCGAGCTGATAAAGATCGTCAACTTTCCAAATGGAATCTTCTAATAAATCATGTAACCAACCAATTGCTTGCTCAGTTAAATTACTTGCTTTTGCAACCGCCTGCATGTGCTGGAAGCAAGGCGTGTGGTCATTCCGCACGATAGGACCAAACACTATTTCCGCAATTAACCTGGCCACTACGACTGCATGAATTGGAGTTAATTCACCATCATCCCAAGCTTCATCAGGAAACTTCCGCTTAACGCGTTGAATAAATGCTTTGGGGCTAAACAGTCCTTGATGTTTTTTGCTCATAAAATAACCTGAATATCAGTAATGTGCTAAATGCATAATTCCCTGAAAGCAATAACTTTCCCTTCAGTTGATATTCATAATACTTGAATTCATCTCTGCTTTGGCCTTAATCGAATAGAAATCTCATGGCCTCTTTCCAATACGTTTACACCCTATATCAGGTCACCCGTGCTTATGGTAACAGCAAGCCGGTGCTGAATAATGTCACGCTGTCGTTCTTGCCGGATGCTAAGATTGGCGTGCTCGGCGTGAATGGTGCGGGTAAATCCACGCTCATGAAAATCATGGCGGGGGTGGATAAAGAGTATACCGGTGAGGCGAAACTGGCTGATGGCGCGACAGTTGCCTACCTGAAACAGGAACCGCATTTAGATCCGAATAAAAACGTCGTTGAAAATATTCTCGATGGCCTCGGCCCGCTCAAAGCGATGGTGGATGAATTCAACGAAATCTCCAACAAATTTGGTGAGGAGATGAGCGACGATGAAATGACCGCGCTCATCACGCGCCAAGGCGAATTGCAGGAATTGATTGATGTCGCCGATGCCTGGGATCTCGAACGCAAAGTCGAAATTGCGGCGGACGCGCTGCGCTGCCCGCCCAATGATGCCGATGTGACCAAACTATCGGGCGGTGAACGCCGCCGCGTCGCACTGGCGCGTGAACTTTTACGTGGCGCTGATTTGTTATTACTCGATGAGCCGACTAACCATTTGGATGCGGACAGCGTCGCGTGGCTTGAAACTACACTGAAAAACTATCCTGGCTGCGTGGTGATGATTACGCATGATCGTTACTTCCTGGATAATGTCACGGGCTGGATTTTGGAGATGGATCGCGGCCGCTGTATTCCGTCGGAAGGCAATTACAGCTCCTATATCGATGCCAAAGCCAAACGCATGCAGCAGGAAAAAAGCGATGAGGAGGGCCGCGCGCGGGTCCTAGCCCGCGAAAAAGAATGGATGGGACAAACCCCGGCTGGTCGCCGCACCAAATCACAAGCGCGGATTTCGCGTTACGAGCAATTGCTGGAAGCCAGTCAGGACCAAGCCCCAGGTACTGCACAAATTATCATCCCAGCCCCACCGCGCTTGGGCGAAAACGTGATCGAAACCAAAAACCTAACCAAAGGGTTTGGCGACCGCATGCTGATTGAAGATTTAACGTTCCGCCTGCCGCGCGGTGGCATTGTCGGTGTCATTGGCCCGAACGGCGCCGGTAAATCGACTTTGTTCCGCATGATTACCAAAGGCGAAGTGCCGGATACCGGCAGCATCAGCGTAGGTGAAAGCGTCAAACTCGGCTTCGTCGATCAGTCGCGCGATACGCTTGATCCCAATAAAAATGTCTGGGAAGAAATTTCCGATGGGCAGGAGATGATCGACTTAGGCAAAAAAACCATGCTGTCGCGTGCCTATGCCGCCAGCTTTAATTTCAAAGGTACCGACCAGCAGAAAAAAGTGGGTTCACTTTCGGGCGGGGAGCGCAACCGCGTGCATCTGGCCAAAATGTTAAAATCCGAATCGAATGTATTATTGTTAGATGAGCCAACAAATGATTTGGATATCGAAACTTTGCGCGCGCTCGAAGATGCGTTAATGGGCTTTCCAGGTTGTGTCGTCGTTATTTCCCATGACCGCTGGTTCCTCGATCGCATCGCCACGCATATTCTGGCTTTTGAAGGGGACAGCCATGTCGAATGGTTTGAAGGCAATTACCAGGATTACGAAGCTGATCGCAAACGCCGCTATGGTGAAGACACGCAGCCGAAACGCGTGAAATACAAACCGATCATCCGCTAATTGCGCATGAAATATGTGGAGATTTATACTGATGGCGCCTGTTCTGGCAATCCGGGGCCTGGCGGTTGGGGGGCAATTTTGCGCTGTAATGGGGTAGAAAAAGAATCATCGGGTGGGGAAAATCCCACAACTAATAATAAAATGGAGTTAACAGCGGCCATCGAAGCGCTGAAAGCTCTCAAAAGCACCTGTCAGGTCGATTTATATACCGACAGCGAATATGTGCGCAAAGGAATTACTGAATGGGTGCATAACTGGCAAAAACGCGGCTGGCTAACAGCCGATAAAAAACCGGTCGCGAATAAAGAATTATGGCAGGCTTTGCTCACCGCCGCTGCGCCGCATCAAATTACCTGGCATTGGGTGCGCGGCCATAATGGGCATCTTGAAAATGAGCGCTGTGATGAACTAGCTCGGAAAGCTATAAAATTTGATAATAAATAATAAACTTTTTAATTTTTATAATAATTGCTTTTAGTAACATTAACTATTCACTGTAATTAATATGCTTATGTGATTTTAAGCTAGGGTATGTATGTTTGGTCAAGGCTTTTTACTAAACAGGATTAAAAATTTTGAAATGGGCCACATGTATTTTAGAAAATAGAATTATCTAATATATTCAGTAAATTTATTCCGGTTGATTGCTAAACCATGGCCGCATGGCGCGGGTGTTGGCCACCGTTTGCACCTGCCATTGCGGGCCCGCCGCAAACCAGCTTTGCGTGCCGCTGCGCAATAAATCATTGGCGGTGATACTATCGGCCAATGGACATGGAACAGCTGTTCTTAATTGCAGCAATATATCCGCTGTTGGACATATACCGTCGGTGAAATCTTTACGTAATGCCAAGGTAACTGGTTTTAACCCAGTTGGCGCATATTGGCAGATGCCATTGTCATCGCATTGCAGCCACGCATCGGTTTGTGCATTCTGCCACACCGGAATTTCTCGTTGGTTGAGATAAGCAGCCCAGCTTTCGGTGTAATAACTTTCCCGCGCACGGCTTAGCCGGATATAGGTGCCATTGCTTAATTTCAATACAGCAATTTGCCCATTCTGGGCGATCAATAGATGGGGAAGTGGCGTGACTATGAATAAGCTGAAACCAAGGCCAATACATAATAGGCCCCACCAGCGCCATGCTTGTTGCCATAACAGCAACCAAACTAAACCGGCTCCAAATAAGGGTAAACTTAAAGCCGGCAGATTGGGTAATGCCAGGCTGGCTTGCGGCAGGCCGGCCATAAAATGGGCCAGCCATAGCAACAAATGCGTGCCATCTGCGGCCAAATCCAAACACCAGCCATCAAGACCAAAAGGCATGAGCACATAACTTAAACAAATGCTGCTCATGATCCAAAAATCGGTCAATGGCAGCGCCAGAATATTGGTGAGCAGACCATAAACTTCAAGGTCATGAAAATAATACGCCATGATTGGCAGCGTCACCAAGGTGGCGACCAATGAACTGCACAAGGCAAAAAAGATCCCTTCGGCCCAGCGCTGCCACCATGGGCGCGTGGCCCACCATAGCTTTAATGGCTGTTGAATGCTTTCGTAAAACACCAATAACCCCGTTACCGCGGCAAATGAAAGTTGCACGCCCACATTCAACACTGCCACCGGTTCAATAAATAAAATGATCATGGCCGCCCAAGCCACTGGCCGCAATACGCCATGCCCGCGGTCGCATAAAATACCGATGATGGCCAGCCCCAACATCAATGCCGACCGCTGGGTCGGCACCGGCGCGCCCACCAAAGCGGTATATGCCGCCACAATTAACAACGCACATACAGCTGCAATTTTTTTAAGCGGTAAGCGCAGCGCCAGAAATGGAATAAGCGCCAATAGCCGCCGTAAAATGACAAATGCGAGCGCGGCGACAAAGCTGATATGCAACCCCGAAATGGAAACGATATGGTAAATACCAGCGGCTTT
Source organism: Alphaproteobacteria bacterium (assembly GCA_965246945.1). Classification (GTDB taxonomy): domain Bacteria; phylum Pseudomonadota; class Alphaproteobacteria; order UBA11073; family UBA11073; genus CBDFFW01. Next base: position 123,090 of record CBDFFW010000001.1, on the reverse strand, counting down.
CAAATCTTCAGTGGTTTCGGCGGGTACGCTGTTTTGTTCGCCCGTCATCAGCGCCACTAAAATACTGCGCGTTGCAGCATCGGTATTATTGGTGAAATGCTGATGGATATGGGTGGCAATTCTTTGCCGCCAAACTTCCAAACGATTATGCCAATCATTCGGTGTGGCCGGTTTAATGACGCGCGGGTTGCCATAGCTAAAACCCGTGGCACTCAACCCTTGGAAATATTGAAACAACGTAAAATCATAACTGCCAGGATAGGCTGGTTCGGTCAGCGGCCGCAGCACCGCTTTCACCCGCACAATATCACCTGGGCCAATATGATTCTGAAATTTGCGGACATTAATTCGCACTTGATACAGCTTGATTGGATTACGCCATAAATTTACCTGGTCGAGCGTTAAGCGCACAGCATCTTTTGGCCGTTCATCAATATCAATCACCCGACCCTGAATAGAAATCGGCCCCACTTCCTGCATTAAAATGGGATGCCGGTTCAAAGTGGTTTGGGTTTGCGCAACCACAAACCCGAGAGTGAGCGCGAGCGCACCTAGACCCATAGCCCGCCAATCATCTTGCTGCCAGCGCAGCATGGTTAGCAAAATCACGCCGCAAAATACAGTTACGCTTAACCACCAAACCGGCTCAGCCGGCAGGACAAAATAAATGGCAATGCCAGTGCCAAAACCCACCGGCCACCAATAGAACCACCGCGTGCGTTCCATTTGTAATTGCTTGTGCAAATAAGCGCCAACCGCTGTAACCACATGTTCCACACACCATGCATCGCTTTGAAAAACAAGCGGGAATTGACAGGAAACCGAGATGCTTGCATGTTTATTTTCATGAAAGATTGGCAAAATCCGTATGGCGCTGTCTTGCAAAATTGGGCGGCCGCCTTAAATCGCGGCGATATTCCGGCCGTGCTGTCACTGTATGCTGAACATGCCATGCTGGTGCCGACCATGGTGGGGGCGTTTCTGGAAAACCAGCAAGCCCGCGCAACCTATTTTAAATCATTATTAGACCGCGGTATTCAGGTGCAGTTTAGCGATGGCCTGCCGCATAAATTGACTTGCGGCAATATTGTTATTTTATCGGGTGATTATGAATTTTTTAGCGCAAATGAAGGCAGCCACGTGCATGCCCGTTTTTCGTTCTCATTATTGAATGACGGCGATGGCATATGGAAAATCATCCACCACCATTCATCACAAACACCGGAGAAAATTTTGCTGGTGAATGATCTGCTGCTTTCAGCTGCTTGAAAGAAATAGCAGTGCAGGCCTGGTTTAAGCTATAGCTAGCCGGTATGTCTGTTGTTACCCGTTTTGCGCCGTCACCCACTGGCATGCTCCATATTGGTAGCGCGCGGACTGCCTTATTCAATTGGCTGTTTACCAAGCATCAAGGCGGAAAATTTTTGCTTAGAATTGAAGATACCGACCGCGTGCGTTCGACCGAAGCCGCCATTCAAACCATTCTTAATAGTATGCGCTGGTTGAAACTGGATTGGGATGGCGAGGAGATTTATCAGTTCAGTCGCGCCCCGCGCCATGCGGCCGTGGCCCATGATTTATTGGCGCAGGATAAAGCGTATTATTGTTACTGCACGTCTGAAGAATTAACCGCCAAGCGCGAAGCCGCTATGGCCGCCGGTGAACAGCCCCGTTATGACGGCCGCTGCCGCCATGGCAAACCGTTTGACGCCGATCCCAGCATCAAACCCGCCATTCGCCTGCGCGCGGAAACCAGCGGTGAAACCACGGTTGATGACCAAGTGCAAGGCACGGTGACCGTGCCCAATAGCCAGCTGGATGATATGATTATCCTACGCGGCGATGGCACGCCGACCTATATGCTGGCCGTGGTAGTGGATGACTATGATATGGCAGTGACACATGTAATCCGCGGCGATGACCATTTCACCAATACCTTTAGGCAAATTCAACTGTATCAAGCTTGTGGTTGGAGCATTCCAATCTTTGCACATATCCCGATGATCCATGGCGAAAGCGGCGGCAAATTGTCGAAACGCCATGGTGCGGTGGCGGTTGATCAATATAAAGATGAAGGCTTTCTGCCGGAAGCCATGCGTAATTACCTGCTGCGCCTCGGATGGGGGCATGGCGATGCCGAAACCATTTCAATTGAGCAAGCGATTGAGTGGTTTACGCTGGATGGCGTCGGCAAATCCCCATCCCGCTTTGACCGCGTAAAATTGTTAAATTTGAATGCCCATTATATTCAGCAACGCAGCGCGGCGGATTTATATGAATTGGTAAAACCGTTCATTCCTGCTGAGCAGCAAAGCGCTTATGCAGAAAAAGCAGGCAAAATTCAGCAAGCGATTGCATTATACCAACCACGCGTGAAAACATTGATAGAACTCGCGCAAGCTTTAGGTTTTTTACTAGCCCCGCTAATTTATGATGCTGATGCGCAAAAAGCCTTAACCACGGAAGCCAAACAAGTGTTGCAAAATCTTTTGCCAGTATTGGAAAACGTACAACTTTTTGAAGCAACAAAAATTCAAACTGCTTTACAAACGCATGCCAAAGAAAATAATATCCCATTTAAAAATATCGGCATGCCTTTACGTGCAGCGCTAACCGGCACAACCCAAGCACCTGATATCGGTGCTTTGTGTGCGTTATTGGGATATGAAGAAATTACAAGAAGGCTAAATAATTTAAATTGAAAAAAACCTCAACCAAAATTGAGGTTTTCACTTTGCTAAATAAATTAAGTCCCTTTGTGCGAAGGGATTTTAATAAAAATTAGGCAGCCGAGCTGTTGCCGCTTTGTGCGGCGCGAATTAATAGGCTTTCTAATTTTTTAACCGCTTCATCTTGGGCGATTTTTTCAATGGCGGCGAGTTCGCGTGCAAAACGTTCCAAGGCCGATTGGAAAATTTGGCGTTCGCTGTAAGACTGTTCGCCTTGCTCCGCATTACGGCGCAAATCGCGCAATACTTCCGCAATCGAAATCGGATCACCGGAATTAATTTTGGCTTCATATTCCTGGGCGCGGCGGCTCCACATCACGCGGCGGATACGCGGGCGGCCGCGCATGGTTTCAAACGCTTTATCCAGCAATTCGCCCGATGCCAATTTGCGCAAACCGGAACCGGTGGCGCGCATGACCGGCACGCGCAGGGTCATGCGTTCATGTTCAAAATGAATTTTGAACAGGCGTAATTCTTGTTCGCCAATTTTTTGGATCTCAACCGCTTCAATTTTACCAACGCCGTGGGCAGGGTAAACCACCATATCGCCCATTTTGAAAGGTGATTTGATATCGGCGGGCTCGGCCGCAGCTTTGGCGGCTGTTTTCGCATTTTGTGCATCGTCATTGGCTGCTGCCGGCGCATTGGCGGAAATACGGTTTAGTGTGGCTTGCAATGCCATTTGCACGGCCGACATCATGGTGCGCGTGCTGCTATCGGCCACGGCTGTGACATTGGCATTGGCAATTCGCACGAGCGTGCGTTTTTCTTTAGTGCTGAGTTTCAGTGCCGCCGCTTTGCTTTTGCTGGTTGCTTTCGGCTTAGCGGGTGCGGCTGCTTTTTCAATCACTGGTTGATTGTTATTGGCCACCACTGGTGTTGCTTGAGCAGCTAGTTTAACTGACGCGGGTTTGGCTGCCGTTTTGGTTGGCGTATTAACTGGCTTCGCCGTTGCTTTTTTTGATACGGGTTTGGTTACCGGTTTTACGGGTGCTTTGGCCACAGCTTTGGCGGGTGCCTTGGTAATTGCTTTTACTGGCGCTTTTGCCACTGTCTTCACAGGCGTTTTGCTGGCTGGCTTAACGGCTGCTTTGGTTGAGGATTTTGCTGCATTAGCCGGTTTTGCCGGCATTTTGCTATTGGTTTTGGCCACGGGCTTAACTGTTGTTTTACTAACTGTTTTGGTGGGTGCAACAGTTTTTTTGGCTGCAATCTTCGCTGGCGCTGACTTTTTCGCAATAGGCTTAGCGACCATTTTAACGGGCGCTTTTTTAGAAACAACTGCTGGTTTTTTAGCGATTTGTTTAGCAACCGTTTTAGCGGTGGCTTTTTTGGCGGCAACTGGTTTGGCGACAGCTTTTACTGACTTCTGGTTCGCTGTTTTAACCGGTGCTTTGGCAACGGGTTTTTTAGCGGTCGCCTTACTAACTGATTTGGCGCTGACGGGTTTGGCCGCAGCACGGGATTGACTCACTTTTTTTTTGGGCGCTGCTTTAGCGCGAGAATTATTAGACATATCTGAAAACCCTGACAATTGGCCCTGCGACTTGCTGCCACCCGACCTTTAAAAGACTATACTCGATTTGCAACTTACTGACAAATACTTACATCGCGAATCGTGCAAAACTATGTGATGTGCGAGCAAAACCCTTATTTCTGTGGCGGACAAGTAACATGCGTGTGATGAAAGCGATCGGTTTGGCCTTTTTGATAGCTGTTTTGCTGCCTGGCTTGGCGCAGGCCGAAGTGCCGTGGAAGTTGCGCAGTGAGACCTCGATCCCCCTGCGGGTGGCCGATTATTGCATGGCCAGCTATGCACCCAATGGCAAACCCAGTTTTCGGCTAGCCCGTAACAGCCTGGGGCAAATGGCCATGTTGTTTACACCGGATGAGCCCTCCGCCTGGCGCGTGGCCGCCAGCCAACCCATTCAGATTTTAGTGGCTGGCAAATTAATCCGCCAAGCAGGCATTACCCTTGCCGCCAATGGCGAGGTGAATATGGCGCTGGGGCGGGAAGAGAAATGGCTAAGCGAACTAGGCGAAAAACAAGCGCTGACCTTGCGTGCTGGTAGCGGTAAAGACAGTACAGCCCAGGAATTCAAATTGCCGAATATGACCAGTGTGACTGGCCAATTGCGCGCATGTATCGCTTCCGCCTGGTCGCAGCAGCCGGATGTCGGCGGCCTGCCTTCTGATATCGAGCCGGTTTTACATACGGCAAGCTGGGTGGATGCCCATATTCTGTTGGATAAAACGGTGGCGGATAAAGAAACCTATTTGATTAAATCGCAAAATACCTATGTGCGCTTAAGCAATCAACGCAGCCATGAAAGTTTGGATACCTTATTATTAAACCGCGTTGACCCGTTGGAGCCACAATGCCGCGGGTATTTTCAATCGACGCTGGGCTTGCCCGTTGATTATCCGGATGGCACGGCTGTAAAAGCTGAACTTGCCTGTCATTTTCAGGGCGACCCCACACGGGCCTGGCTGTTACTATATGAACCTAAAGGCAGCGGTAAGGTTTGGGAGTTTTTTATTGAAGCGCCCGAGACCAACAGCGATGAAGCTATTGAACTGGTTAAACGGTTAGAAACTGCCTTTGGACAAGAGAATTAGGAAAAAATACTTAAAGAGTTCATCTTTCTTTAAGGAAATTCGCGTAAATTTAAAGATGAATTAATGTGAGTTTGTGAAGAAAGTTCCCTGCGAATGACCAATATTGTGCCCTTGACAGTTCAGAGCGATTCTGCCGCAATTAATTCAGGAAGAGCAAATGGTTTTACTGTGACTCATGAAAAAATCCTGGCCGCTTTACAAGCAACGGGTGATTTGGCTTATGAATGGCATGTAAATGCCAAGCAGATTTATTGGCTTGGTGATCATCAGGCTGTTTTTGGTGAAAAGTTCCGCGGCGAACAACTAGGACAAATCCATTTTTTCAATAGTTTAATCCATCAAGACGATGCCCCCACGCGGCTGGCCGCGCTGGAAGCCCATTATGGCGGGGCCCACGCCTATGAAAGCGAATACCGAATTCGCCGCGGCGAAGGGGATTATGTATGGGTGCATGACCGCGGCGTGGCAGAATTGGACCGGCATGGCCAACCCGTGATGGTACGCGGGGTGATGCGGGTTATTCAAAACCGCAAATTGCGGGAAGTGGCACTGCAACGCCGTGTCAATTTCGATGAATTAACCGGCCATTACAACCGCCCGCGCCTGCGCGAACGCTTGTCTGAAGCATTAAAACAGGCGGATCGCTACCAATCAGGCGGCGCATTTTTGGTGGTTGGTATCGACAAGATGTCGGTCATTAACGAAGTTTACGGGCATGAAGCCGCCGATACAGTATTGATTTCGATTGGTAGCCGGTTGGAAGGTCATACCCGCGGTAGTGACGCCATTGGCCGGATTGGCGGTGATAGTTATGGCATTATCTTAAGCCGCTGCACGCCTGAACATGTGGAAGCAGTAGCAGAAAAGATTTTAAAAGTGTGCCGCGAACAGCCGATTCAAACCAAAAATGGCTCACTTCATGTGTCGGTTTCTATTGGTGGCGTTGGTTTCCCATTATTAAATAATTCCGCGTTTGATGTGATGGCCAAGGCCGAAGCATCGCTGCACCAGGCCAAAGACCGCGGCCGCGATTGTTATATTATATATAAGCCAACACCGGAAATCAGCAGCAATCACAAGGATCAGATGGTCATCGGTCACCAGGTGCTGGAAGCCATGCGTGAAAACCGCATTATTTTCGCCTATCAGCCGATTATCGATACGCTGACCGATAAAATTGCCTTTTATGAAGCTTTGCTGCGTATGCGTGCGCCAGATGGTACAATTATTCCGGCCGGTAAATTTATTCCCGCGATTGAACATGTCGGCCTCACCCGTCAGGTGGACCGTTATGTGCTGGATATGGCCATTCGCGAAATGAAAGAAAATGCCAATTTGCGCGTTGCCGTTAATATTTCCGGTTTAACGGTGACTGAGAATACCTGGCTCCGCACCTTAATCCACCATGTACAGGGTGACCGCAGTGTAGCCGAGCGTTTGGTAGTGGAAATTACCGAAACAGAAGCCTTGCGTGATTTGGATGAAAGCGCACGTTTCGTGGATGCCGTCCGCGCGTTGGGTTGCAAAGTGGCTTTGGATGATTTCGGGGCCGGTTTCACCTCGTTTAAACATTTAAAAATGCTGTCGGTCGATATCGTCAAAATTGATGGGTCTTACATCCGCAATATCCATAACAACCGCGAAAATAAAGTATTTGTGCATTCTTTAATTGATCTAGCTTCAACTTTTGGCTTGCAAATTATCGCCGAATGTATCGAACAACCAGGCGAAGCCTTATTCCTACGTAATGAAGGCGTGCATTATTTACAAGGCTTCATGTTCGGCAAGCCGGATATTAATAAACCGTGGTTGGCCGAAGCTAATTAATTACTCGGAACACCTTATACCAAAACATCAGCGATTCCTTGGCCGCAGGCTAATTAAATTCATAGACCATGTTCCCGTTGCGGTCATTCCAAAAACAATTGAATCTAAAAGCATGCATTAAAAACCCATATTCAATTCCAGGCGCGCGCTTTCCGCCATAAATTCGGGCGACCAAACTGGCTCCCACACTAATTCCACTTCGCAATCGCCTGCGCGCGCCACGCGGTTCATAATGCTGTTTTGCACCATTACCGGCATTTCGCCGGCGACTGGGCAATTGGGCGTGGTCAGCGTCATGATTACCTTTACATCATTTTCTTCGCTAATCTGAATATCGTAGATCAAACCTAGCTCGTATAAGTTGACAGGAATTTCGGGGTCGTAGACATGGCGCAGCGCTTCCACCACTTCCGGAATTAGCGGGTGATCGCCAAGCTGCACATGCGGCGGTGTGATATCTGGATCATCCCACGGGGCATCGCTCACCACTGGCGCTGGCATCGGTGCCATTGGTCTTATATTCGGCAATTCCATTTGTCTTATTTAAAGGCCAGCAGCAGCTTTTACCAGTTTAACCGTGCGCACTAGTTGATACCTATTGCCATAAATGGTTCGAAAAGTTCTTGGCCAAAGTATAGCGTGATCTGCTAAAAATTTAGCCATGGCCATCTTCAATACGCAAAATTCTTATGGCAATGTAGCCAAGGGCTTGCACTGGCTGATGGCTTTACTAATTATTGGTATGCTGATTATCGGTTTTGTGATGATTAATCTGCCGATTACTCCCGATAAATTTAAGCTTTATGGCTGGCATAAATCGATTGGTGTTACGATTTTGTTGCTCGCATTATTGCGTATTATGTGGCGCAGCGTTAACCACGCACCCAGCTTACCGGAACGCATGAAAAAACGAGAGCAATATGCCGCCAAAGCCGGACATGTCTTACTATATGCTTTAATGGTGGCTATGCCCATATCCGGCTGGGCGATGTCCTCCGCTGCAGGCAAAGCGGTTTCAGTCTTTGGGTTGTTTTTGCTGCCGGATCTAGTCACACCCGAATCTAGCTTGCGTGAACTGTTTCAACAAATGCATTTTTATTTGGCTTGGACATTAATTGCTGTAATTAGCGGGCATGTATTGGCTGCTTTAACGCACCATTTTTACTTTAAAGATAATGTGTTGAAACGCATGTTGCCTTTTGGCAAAGATGCGTAATGCGTCTATTTTTTAGCTTGATTTTTGTGGCTGCTATTTTTAGTATACCAGCTTGGGCCACTGTGCCCAACTATATTGTGGTGAAAGATAAAAGCAGTTTACAATTTACCGCGACGCAAAATGGTTCCCCCGTTAAAGGGAAGTTTAAAGATTTTATCGCAAATATTCATTTTGATGCGCAACAATTGGCGCAAAGCAGCGTTGAAGTCACTGTCGCTATGAACAGTGTGCAAGTGACCGATGCCGATATTATGTCATATATCACGTTGCCGGAATGGTTAGCGGTAAAATCTTTCCCGCAAGCTGTTTTTAAAAGCACAAAAATTACAGCCGCGGTGCAGCCCAATCATTTTCAAGCCGCTGGCCTGCTGACCCTGCGGGATAAAACCGTGCCAGCTATGTTGGATTTTGAACTAACTCCGCTGGATGCCAAAACCACTAGCGCCACAGGCAAGGTGGTTTTACAGCGCAGCGATTTTGGTATCGGCACTGGTGAATGGGCCAAAGATGATGTGATTAAAAACGCAGTTAAAGTTGAATTTCAAATTACTGCTACGCAAACGCCCTAATTACGCTGCGCAATGGATCGATATCAAAACGGTATATGAATCTGGCGTTTATAGCAGCGCAATGCTTGTCTGAAAAATGAGCAGTGTTGTATTCAGGATAACATGCGTTTGATATTATCTTATTTATGGTGGCCATTACTATTGGGCTTGTGTTTGCTGGGCACTAAACTTGGCCTTGATTGGGGCCATCCTATTTGGGCATTTAATATTACCTATGTTTTACTGGCGCTCAGCTTGACCTTTTTAGAACGCCGTTTTTCGCATGCCAGCAAATGGCTGGAGCATGATGGGCAGGTAAAAACCGATTTACTGCATACGCTTTTTAACAAGGGTATTGTGCAAGTGGTCGTGGTTGTCACAACGATTATGCATATCGCCAGTCATGTCGAAGCGGTGAGTTTAAAATTATGGCCGGTCCATTGGCCGCTGGTCGCACAGATTTGCCTGGCCGTGGCAGTTATGGATTTTGGGTTATATTGGAAGCACCGTTTGGCGCATGAGCAAGATTGGTTATGGCCGTTTCATGCGGTGCATCATTCTGCGCCGCGTTTGTGGTTTTTTAATACGGGGCGGTTTCATATTGTCGATACCGTTACCAGTTTGATTTTGGCACTACCTTTATTATATCTTTTGGGTGCACCGGAAGCCGTTTTTTCCTGGGCCGCAGCGATCACTGCTTATATTGGCATGCTAACCCACTGCAATGTCGAAATGCGCTTTGGCCCTTTGAGCTGGATTTTTAATACGCCTGAATTACATCGTTGGCATCATTCCCGCAAATTGCGCGAGAGCAACAGTAATTACGGTGAAAACTTAATGTTGTGGGATCATGTGTTTGGCAGTTATTTGCGGCCCGATCGCGCCCCGCCGGTAAATATTGGGATTTCCCACCCGATGCCGGCTACCTTTTGGGGACAACTAAAAACACCGTTTATTCGGGGTGCTTTGGTGAGTATGCCGAATGCTTACAAAAAATTTCCTAAAAAAGCGCCAGCGCTTGATTGCTCTATTCTCGAGCCAGCTGGCACTATCAAAGCCGTAACGGTTATCCGTGAAGCAGCTTAAAAGACGACCCAATCACTAGCTAATTATCTTGATGCTTGATATGCAACCATTTAGTTGCAAATAATTGCGTAGTGGCAAGCGATGCAGATGATGTGTTTAAAGCACTGGCAGATGGTTCATTCACAAACCGGCTGGTTTCATGGGCAATTAAGGCCAATTCGGCGAGTGTGCATTTTTGATTTTCACCATTACCATTTTCATTTTCATGCAACAGCGTAATCAGCCGGTTAACGTCTTTCAATCCATCAACGGCGGTTGAGAATAAGTTTAGATTTTCCATTTAGCCTCCAAGTTGCGAAAAATGCCGGCCAATACGCCTTGAATTTGCACTTGGCTGGCATGGTAGTGCTGCGGTTCAAATGCGGCATTGGCTGGCAATAGAATAATGTTTGTGCCATGCGGCTGATAATATTTAAGCGTGGTTTCCTCGTTATTAATCAATGCCACCACAATCGATTTTGGCGGTGCCGTAGCCGTCTGCTTAATCAACGCCGTATCGCCATCCAGAATTCCAGCATCCTGCATGGATTGTCCAACTACCGTTAAGGCATAATCGGCTTTGCCGAGCCAATTACCGGGCATTTCAAATTCATCCGCTTGTGTTAACGCGGCGATCGGCAGACCGGCGGCAATACGCCCATAATGCGGAATAAGGTTTAATGTTTTGGCTGCTTGTTCAACAATTTCCAAACTGCGCGCTTTGTTTAGTGATTTGCGGATAAAACCTTTTTGCACCAGCTGGTCGATTAGAGCGAAGACAGAGGATTTCGAAGCCAAACCCAGCGCGGCCCTCATTTCATCATAAGACGGCACGATCCCACTATGTGCATAATGCGATTTAATAAACTCAAACAGCTGTTTTTGACGGGTGGTAAACATTAGAACAAAAGTAGAACACATAATACGAGTGAAAGCAAGCAGGATAAATATTTTTTTTAGTCAAATGCTTTAAAAAGAAGCCGCCCTAAAAATCAAATTTATGTAGTGGTGGTCCCACCCGGACTTGAACCGGGACGCCATAACAGCACACGATTTTAAGTGTATTGGGACTACCTATAATGTACTGATATTAATTGTGTTTTATATATAGAAAATATAATTGGGTAAGTTTCTGGGTAACTTTTGACGATTTTGGGCTTCTTTTAGGTGATAATTTTGGCTAAACATTAACAAAGCTGTATTTCATAATTTATTCCATTATTTCGGAACGTCTGATTAACACTAAAAGTCAGGTAAACTGTAAATTTTTGATTGTCAGAAATATATATGTTATTATCTGACATATAAATACTGCTATGTACGACGTTACCGCCACGATTACCCAAAGAATCCACGCCAAACGGCGTGGCTGGGTGTTTACGCCCAAAGACTTTTTAGATGTTGGCACGCGTGCCGCTGTCGATCAAACATTCGCACGGTTGGCAAAGAATGGTACCATCCGGCGCTTGGGGCGTGGTATTTACGATTACCCTAAGCAACACCCAACCCTTGGCACCCTATCCCCCAGCGCTGATGATTTGGCGCAAATCATCGCCACTAAAACCGGCGCTATGGTTTTTCCTTCTGGTGCTGCGTCTGCTAATATCCTGGGATTATCCACCCAGGTGCCAGCAAAGCCTGTTTATCTGACTAATGGCATTTCCAAAACTAAACACATGGCTGGCCGCACCATCACCTTCAAACATGCCAGGGTGCCTTTGATGGATCGCATTTCCACCAATGCCAATTTTACCCTGCAGGCCCTATCTTGTCTCGGTAAAGGCAGTATTGATGCGCAAACCATCCAGCAATGTGCCAATCGGCTGGATGATCAGGATCTGAAAGATTTAACTTCTACCGTTTCCCAGGTGCCAGGTTGGCTGGCCGATGTTATCCTAAAAATTAAGCAGACCAAATATGGACAGATTCGCAACCAAGCCTGAGCAAGAACGCCGTGAGGTTCTGCAGGAAGCTATTTAGCGAGGATTTGATCAACAATCACTTATTTCAAAATAATAAATGTTAACTATTAAAAATTATTTAATCAGAACTTTAAAGCTTTTTTACGGTTTTTGCATGATAACTACCAAGCGATTTGAAAACATAAAGGGTAAGTTAAAAAATGGTTTATCTGGCGCTAAAATACGCAGCATGACATCGCCTATATTATTGGTATCAGCGGACATAGATTTAGCTAGCACCTTCTCGCTAAAAGTTTTCATTTAATTTTTTGTCACTTCAATTTAGTAGAAATTTAAGGATTACAGCTGGGACAATAAGTCGGCTCGGCAGCTCGCAAACCATCTAATCGTTCTTTCGCTTCCTGATAATCACACTTGGCGCAACCCCATATTTCATTTTTTACAAGGTTGGTTTTGGTTTGGCACCAGCTACAGGGCAAGCCAGTTTTGATGGCAATCTTGCCCCAACCGGGTGTTTGGCAAACAGGGCAAATTGAACATAACCGTTTAGCCAAATCTCCTGCCAATTTGGCAATATTTCGCATGCGGGTTGGATTGAAGTGAGCACGCATTTCGGTTTGGACGAAAGCCTGCCCATCACCAGAATTTTGGCAAGCAACTATAAAAGCTTGATGGAGGGCCTCATATGTTTGGAGACCTTTGAAAATAATCTTTTGGTCAGCCCAGATATTGGGCCTGATCATCAAAGCATGCGAAGTAAAATAAGTTTGTTTGGCAAAAGTATGTAGCTGATCAACATTCTCAACCGTTGCCATGCGGTAATTGGTATCTGTGCATAGCTTGGTTAAAGACAAGTGAAAGTCATTTTCGTGATCAATAAAATATAGCAGTTCATGGTTGCAAGCCAATATTGGAATAACGGGATGCGGACCAAAACTGCCTTCGCTGGCGACAGCGTAAGGTGTATCCGTGATAGCCAACGCTGCTTCACATTTAAGCTTGGCGCAAGCCTGTGCATCACCTGGTCGTTCAACCTCGCCTGAAAAAGTACCGAATTGATCGGTATCAATGATAATTTCGGCAATCTCAGCGTCCAAAACATTTTTGAATGCTGGCGCTAGTGCCATCGCTTTTTGATGCTGGGTAGGCAACAAGATCTGTCTACCCGCATAGCATGACATGCTCACCTACTAATTTCTCCCAAGTGAAATCACGCTGCAGCTGATAGGCCAGTTTGCTGGCTGGTTCAAGGCAAACCAATTGCACCCAGCCATTGCCGAATAGTTTTTGTAAAACGGGCTGCGCGGCGATAATTTTATCAATTTTCGCTTTGGGCGCGTAAACCACGGTTAGCAACCGTTGCAGCTGGTGATAAGGTTTGTTGTCGTTGGAGTAAACCGATTGCAGGGGCAAACCATGCATTAAGTCGCTGGCATTGCCCTGCATAATCCCCATTTTGCCAGTGACATTTTGGGTAATTTTGCTGCCGCTGCCATAAGCCACATTATCCAAGCTGGAAAATAAATACTGGCTATTAATCCATTGGGCAACCACCATCGGCGCGGTTAAAATGGTAGTAAGCGCTGTACTATTAGCATCTTGCTGCCAGTCATAGGAATGCAGAAAACTACGGCCCGCTAAATTTAATGTTGCAGTTAAACTACGTGGCCCAACAATAAACGCCGCATTGCGTGCCAAGCCCCATTCCGGGCGGGTTTGGGCCCAGTCACAGCTACGCAATTGAATATGATCAAGCTCTGTATTCATTTGTGCGGCGCGCACTCGCTGATTGGTGTGTTGTGCTTGGGATAATGCTGCGTGTAACGTGCTGACCTGGTTGCGATGATCACCTAATAATTCGTCATCGACTAACAAGTTAATCGCATCCGTGGTGGTATCATGCTGCGCGGCGATAAAATGCGTATCGGCCGGAATGACAATACCGTCTTGCACCAAAGCTACCCGGACCATTTGATGGTTCAAAATCGCCGCCAAAATACGCGCATTGCTCCCGCCATGCCGTCCGCCGCACGCGCCGCAATCCAAGGCCGTGGCATAAGCGTTGTTTTGCGTGGTACTGCCATGGCCGCATAGAACGACTAGTGGCGCGAAATTTTGGGTTAACCCCATCATACGCAAGGCGCCGCCAGCCATAGTACATTGATCGGCAAAGGGGATGCTGCCCGCAATATCAAATTGGGTTTGCACTTCAGGCCTGATTTTTTTAACAATGTTGGTCTTTAATTGAATAGCTGTCTGCGGCGCCAGTGTGCGCAAACCCATCCACAAACCGGCCCATAAGCCTAACGTTTCAACCAGCGCGAACGGGGTCGTAAAATGATATTTCAATGCCTGATAGAAACTTTTATACAAACGCAAACGCGCCTTACTGTTCGCATTATCTGAAGCACAATCCCCACTAGTGCAACTGGTTTCGGACAAATGATACTTAGGTTGCAGCAAAACTGGGCAGGATGCATAGCGTTCGCCCGTTTTTTCATTTTGCAAGCTTATCGGCAGGCCAAAAAAGCCTGCGAAGCCAAAGGTTTCATAGTCACCCTGCCCTTCTATCGCCCGGCGCATTGGTTCGGAACGCACATCGATGCAGAATATCATTTGTGCGGCTGGGCGGATAGTTGGCGGGGCAGCCGCTTGCCGCTTCAAATTCGCCAATAAATCCTGGCGGTAAGCTGTTTCTTTGGTAGTGATGGTGGCCAAGATATCAGTTGCTGGTGAAATATTATCTTGTTCCACCAATAACTCTGCCGCATCCGGCCATAGCAGGGTGGTGATAACCAAGCGCACTGCCAGATAATCAGCCGAGCGGATGGGGCAAGTGGCATTCGCTTGATCTGGCTCCCAATTCAGACGGTATTTGGCATAAGCCGCCCAGCCAGGCAAGGTGGTTAATAATAAAGTTAAAAACGTTTCGTGTTGTGCTGCTGGAATATTCAATTTCACCAAACATTCCGCAATGGTTTGTTCAGCCGAAAGCGGCAGGCGGTTCAACCACATTTTATGAAATTGATTATTTTGATGCAGCTGTGCATCGAACACCGCCAATTGCCGCCAGGCGGCGAAAAACCCCTGTTCGCGCAGCGGCATGGTTAAACTCGCCTGTCCATCGTCAAACAATACCTGACACCATTTGATGGTTTGGCGATTAACAGCCAGCAGCGGTGATGGCAGATCAGCGCGCTGAAACAGCACGATGCCTTTATTTAACGCTTGCTCAAAAGGTAAATCTTCTAGGCCTTGCAAGGGATTACAGGCAATTAAGTTTTTCAGCGGCCAGAACGGCGCAATATAATTCCAAGCCGTCGCAATCGCTTCGCCGAGGTCGTAGGCTGGGTTTTCAGTCACTTCAACAACTTTGGTTTTCAGGGCAGTTTGCATGATTTATCCTAAGCGATAATGGTTGCGGTGGGCGGTGATGGTAGCGGGGCTTGGCTGACTTGCATTTAGCGCCAGCACATAACCGCGTAAGAAAAACGGCTGCTGGGTTAGGCGGCCAAGCTGCTGGCTAAACAACATGCCGAGCCAACCAGCGGCCAGGATAACGATGGCACTGATATGCAGAGCATTTAGTGATTGCGGTTGGAAAATTTGCAGCGGTGCCATTACTTGCTCAACCAAGCCAACGGTGCCGCCATACATACCACCAGCGATGGCGCATAATAAAACGGCCAGCGGCAGCCGTTGCCATGGCTTATTTTGCAGCAGGGTGAGCGCGAGTTGCGCAGCAGCTATTGAAGCCACCGCTTGCAGTACCAATATGCTATTGGGCGCCAGCCATGCATGTTGGCTGGCCAATGCAAAGCCATAACTGCCAAGTAAGCCGCAGAGCAGCGCCAAAGCAAAAGCGGTAAAGCTATTCGGATGGATAATCGGCAAGCGCTTTTCCTGGGCCGCGCCACCTGCGCCTAAAAACAAATAGGCTTTGAACAGGCCATGCCAGCACAGATGGGCCACTGCCGCCGGGAATAAACCAAGGCCGCATTGCGCCAGCATAAAACCCATTTGCGCCATGGTCGAACAAGCCAGCATCCGCTTAATATCCGGCTGCAGCAGTTTCCATAACGTGCCAATCACCGCGCTGGTAATGCCAAGCACAAAAATGATTTGGAGCAGCAACGGCTGTTGCAGATAAAGCGGCGCAAAACGTACCAGTAAAAAACCGCCCCCATTCACCAGACCGGCATGCATGATGGCCGAAACAGGGGTTGGTGAATTAAGCGAATTTTTCAACCAGCCGGAAAAAGGCCAAATCGCTGATTGGATGAGGGCGGTAAATAAAATTAATCCAAGGGCAAGCAGCAAAGCCGGGTGTTGATTATTGTGCAGCAAAATCGCTTGAATAGAAGCCGTGCCGGTTAGCCAATAAAGCAAGGTAAAGCCAGCAACTAGGCTGGCAAAACCCAGGCCAAGCGATTTACCTGTTAATTCCCCCGCCGCTTTGGCGGCAGACCATTCCGACTTGTGAACCATCAATTTTACCAACCAATAATTGGCCAATCCCCAGCTGATTAAAAATACAATTAGGTTATCGGTAATGACCAATGATGCCAATGATGCCAATAAACATGCGAGCCGCTGGAAAAAAACACGATATAATTGATCGCCCTGCAAATAACGCCGTGAAAATTGCCAAATGATTAGGCCAATAGCACCAATTAAAGCCAGCATAATGATGGCAAGCCGATCAATATGGAATAGTGATGATAGCATATTTGCTCCTTGGCATAGAAATGTTAATTTCTATTGACCAAGCTATTAGTATTATTTAGATAAGTGAAACGGATAATTCTTATATCCTAAATTAGAAAATCTAATGACTATCGATACCATCACTTTGCAGACCTTTTTAGCTGTGGCGGAAACTGCTAGCTTCACCAAAGCAGCTGAACGTGTGGGCCGCACGCAATCCGCTGTTAGTCAGCAAATTGCTAAACTTGAAGAGTTGCTTGGCAAACAGTTATTCACACGTGGCAAAGCTTTTGCTTTAACTGCCGAAGGCGAGATTTTTCGCAGCTATGCGCGGCAGATTTTCGCCTTGCATCGAGAAGCATTAGATCGATTTAAAGAGCCGGAATTACATGGTGAAGTACGGTTTGGCTTACCAGAGAATTTTGCCAGCGTCTTTTTATCAGATATTTTGGTGGAGTTCGCGCGCATTCATCCACGCATATTGGTAAATGTGGAGTGCGATTTAACTTTAAATTTATTCCAGCGCTTCAAACAAAAAAAGTTTGATCTGGTACTGGTGAAAATGAACCAACCTGAGAATTTTCCAAATGGCGTTGAAGTGTGGTCTGAACCCTTGGAATGGGTAGGCGATATGAATTTGGTGGAGTCTGGCAGGCCTATTCCCTTGGTAGTTGCGCCGCAACCTTGTGTCTACCGGTCCAGCGCCCTCCAATCGCTTGAAAGGGCTGGATTGAAATGGCGGCTGGTCTTCTCTAGTCCCAGTTATGCTGGTACAATTGCCGCTGTTAAAGCCGGTTTGGGAATTACCGTTTTACCGTTAACTATGATTCCAGATCAATTAAATGCCTTGCGCACAAAATTATTACCCGCGTTGGAGGCTACGCATGTTTCACTATTGAAACACCGTGCCGATAATGCCGCGATAAATTCATTCGAAGAATTTGTGCTAAAAAGACTTAAATGTTGAGGAAATGTTGAATTAAATAGTAACAGCGAATGTTTTGGGGCCAAATTTACTTAAATGATCACTAACTTTGCGCATGTCTGGCTCAAAGCCGGGCGTGTGGTTAATGTAAGCATTAGGCGTACGCGTGCCTTCAGCAATTACCTGGGCAAAAGCCTGCAGGGCAGTAAGTTGCGCTTGGGTCGGCTGAGGCGTTTGGTACAATTCTGTAGTGGCCATTGCCAGCCATGTTTGCATAGGCGCAATATTTCTTTTCTGCAAAACAAGTTCTTCAGATAAACGTGGAAAAGTTTTTACTGCTTCACGTGCGGATTGAGAACTAAATTTGGGATTATTAAAAAACTTCCGACAAACTACTTTTTCCGTACGCTTATATTCTGCTTCAAGCCAGGTTAATAAAACAGTCTGACGATTTATTAACGTATCATCCAAATCCAATTGCTGCAATACAACGGGCATATATTTGTTAAAATCAAATTGTATGAGCTTATTGGTTTGATCTAGCTTGCCATTGATACTAAGTTGCAATTCCCGCTGCCAAACCTGATTGAATGCGGTATCGTACAAAGCGGCTATGCAGGAAGCAGGTGGTGTAAGTCCAGAAAACATCCAAACTTTTTCAAGATATGTGCGTTCTAAACAGATAAGCGCACGTTTAAGCATTTCCTGTAGAATGGGAGAGTTTTGAACAATTCGGGCATCAAGGTCAGCCAATTGGGTTAAACCAAACCAACCGTTTATTTCTAATCCAGGTAATTGCACCGCAAACTGGTTGGTAATGGCGCGGGTATCAGTTAATGGCAATGCATCAATTTCACGTGGGTCTGGATTGCCAATAACCGTTGGCCGTTTGTCTGGCCTAGAAGAAGTGTTTAACTTTTTAACTGCGGCAGCAGGCACTACAGCTAAACTTAATGTGTCAAGCAAAGGTCCGCGCATGAATTCATAGGCACGCATGCAGGGCTGCAAGGCATCGCGTGCAGCTTCATTGGCTTGATATTCTTCTGCCAAATCTAACTGAAATTGTGCTGTGTGTTCGCCGCGTAGAAAGCTATAAAAGTTGGTTGCGGCAGCAAACATACGCTCGCCCAGACGCCAAGCAGATGCAGTATTGCCAATCACATCTTCCACTTGCCGGCCTTGAAGCGTAAACGAAACTTCTCTTACGCACGCTGCCAGTTTGCTCAGTTTTTGATTAGTGGTTGCCGCATAACCCACAATGCTGCGGGCCAGGTAATAAGGATACATCGAAATATCACCGCCACCACGGTATAAATCATCAGAGCCACCCCACATAATTTCGAGCTCGATCTCATGCTTTAAAGCAACTTTACATAAATCAACCATCGTTAAGATTTGATCGAAAATAATAGCTGGGCCGTGTTGGCGCTGAGTATCTGAAAGCGCAATCATAACAGGTAAACGATTATTGTGATTTTGCTTGATGAAATCGCGATATTCAGGAATTGCCAAAAGCGTTTCAAGGGTTTGTGGCATGGCCTTTAAATCAGTCAACGTCTCACAAAGCATACGAATATTTATTGTCTGTTCAGCTCCAGCCAGCTTGGCCAATACCAGAACTTCCAACACATCGCTTGGCTTACCGGCGTTTGAAATAATGTAATCGCAAAAATGCGCAGGGTTTTCGCTTATGAGATTAAAAATAGTGTAGTTCTTATAAATTTGAGGGCTTACAATAGATAATTGATCGCTGATAGTTTTATTAAGACGATCTAAAGTACCAATATTGGCATTCTTTATTGCGGCCAATATTTTTTGCAGTTGTTGCTGCTTTTCTGGTTGGGGCATATTTGCATTATAAGCAGTATCTTCGAAACCATTTTCGAACTGCAAAAGCGGACCAATAGCGGCTACCGCTTGGGTATGGGCACCTGCTTCCTGGCGTGGTTGAAACTTACCTAAATGCCACCGGAAAACACGTGCCCGCATATCTAGCCAGCGTAGTTGCTTTGATGCTTCATCCCCATCTTCCACTTTTAAACAAGTTGTTAGCAATAAACCAAATTTCTCCATATCCGCATCATTTTTTGGCGAAATTGATCCGTCGATTAAAGCTTGTTTCAATCGCTGTAATCTGTCGAAAGTAACTTTGCGCGGTGCTTTATCGCCATTCAATTTACAAATGTAATCAATAGAATTTATATATAAATCAACTATTTTTTCTTGGCTTTGGGCAATACCCAGTGTGGTAACCATCGTTGTAATCGCTGGATTGCCATCGCGGTCTACACACGGCCATAAGCGCAATACAATTGATTTTATGTCTGGTTCGATACCAGTGAAAATATAGCCGTAACCATTGTTAGGAAATTGTCTATGCACAATGTCTAACGATTTTCGAACGCTATCAAGTAGACCAGGCAGTACCCAAAATAAATTCGTTGCATGCTCAAGATTTTCTAACAATTCCTGTTGCGGGATCTTTTTTTCAGCAAATCCAGCTGGCGTATTTAAAAGTAGACTTAGCGCTTCTGTGATCTCGTCCTTAGAGGGATCGTCTTTTTGTATTGCTTTAGCCAAAACTTGTCGTGCCTGTACATGCTCAGGTAAATTATATTGAGTTGGATGCGCCGTTAAAGATAAAGCAATTTGCCGCAACAAAACTTCTTTCATCTGCTCGGCTGTTAAACCCATTTCTGCAGCACGTTGAATAGCACCAGCGATCGTCTGGCCTGGCAGATCATCATTATCCTGCCGCAATTTAATTGCTTCACGATGCGCTTTTGCGATTAATTGTGAATTATAAAAACCATAAACATGCACAATTTGAGCTACTTTTAAACGTGCTTCGGTTGATAATATATCATAAAGTTCTTTTTGCGCCTCAGTAGTTACAGTATCCTGCCAAGCATCGAACAGATCACGGTCTGGCTTTTCCAAAGTATAACGAAAAAGATCAAACCCATGTTTGGTCGCGCCTTGCGGCATAAATGGACATTCTGATTTTGTCATAAAGAATCCTATATTTTTTATTGTAAAATTGTTGAAAGTAGTATTTTAAAATCTTGTTCTAAGGGTTTACCTAGCCAACCGCATTATGGTTATCTGGCTATCCAGGCTTGCAATTCCAATGGTTTGTGGGAGCTGCCACTGCGGAATGTTCGTTGACCACTGCACGCTTCTTTTGAACTAAATTTTGCCGCACCATTGAGAGCCTCTATTTTTATACAATTTGTCGTCCACGAATTGATTAGTCAAATGCATAGTTTTAATGTTCCGCATTAGAATATCTAATGGCTCTAACACATTTCTATAACGAATATTTACACTTTATGTACGTACTCCTCACGCATGTTCTACTCGGGATAAAGAAAAGCGCTTCTATTTTAAATGCAGGCAGGCTTTAAAGGATTCAATGCGGTGGAAATCTTAATATCCCGATTGGTCAGGGTGGAGTAATGTGTTATGCTAATAGTTTAGTGTCCCTAAATCAGCATGTGAACGCCGTACCGGTGGGATATCTATAATTGAGGTGGCTTAAGGTCATGGTATTGTGTTGAAATAAAACCGCATAATCGCAAATAAGCGTCGGCAAAAAACTCTACTTTGCGGTAAAACTTTTTAAAGTTTTCGTATTGTCATCAACTGGAATTCTAGAATTTCCATTAGGTGGCAATAAGCCGAATGGTATGCTAATACGCCTTCTTAAAGATTGGCTAAAGGGTTTTAACTTTAAAATTTAGACAACTCAAATTACGGTTATTGTTACCATGCTAAACCATTTTTTTGACACGGCTGATTTTATGCCGCATGGGCATTGTTTCCAATTCTGCTGGGCTTCTTAACTGCAGTGCTACAGGGACAATTTTCCAGGTGATAATAGCGGCACATATGGAAACCATGGCCGTTAAGGCCTTCATAAGGCCTTCCTCCGGATAATCGGGTTGCCAGATCACCCAGATTTCCATCAGATGTGTAGTGCCGCAAAAAAGAATAAATGCACCAAATAAATAAAACAAATAAGGAAATGGCAGATCGCGGCGTTTGCGAATAAAATATAAGATCGTTAGCGGAATGGAGTAATAAGAAAGCGCAATAATGGCATCCGAAATGACATGCAGCCATAAAACTTGCGGTAACCATAGAAAAAGGTAAATGCTCAATTAGAAATGGCCTATGCAGCAACCGAACTAACGGTGGAAGCGCGTACGGCTGATCTAAAAATATTGAGCGATCAGCTTAAAATGGAAGTGGCCGCCAAAGAGGAGATTAATGCATCTCTTTTCATCAATTGGGTGGCAACTTCTCGCGCCAATGGCTCCTCCAGCCCGCGATCCATGTATATTTTAGTTAACTCATTCAATTCGGCTTCAGGCATTTCGGCTAGTTCTTTACGTTCACGTGCCAAATCTGCTTGCTCAGTATCAGATTGCGAGCTGACCGAAACATATTCGCCTGCTGCCATCGACATGGCACCGGCGGCAATCCCAGCCACACCGGCAATTAAAATTTGATTATGTTCGGTTGAAGCGGAAGCCACCCCAATAATTAAACTGGCGACCGAAATGATGCCGTCATTGGCACCCAGTACGGCTGCCTTAACCATCCTATGCGCTTAACCAGATGGTTTTCAGAATGAATATGCAAGCGGCTCATGGTGGTACCCTATTAACGCTAGGTTGAGAGGCCAATTTGTCAACAGACCTAAGGGTAGCAAATACGACTTGAAAATGGCTAATTTGACTAACGTCAAATATTTCTGCTTCGCAAGCTGCTAAGCAAAGCGATGTGTTTTTCGCCTGTTGCCAGCTTTAGTGCAGCTGCTGTTTTGGCGACCATCGGTTTTGCTTCGCTGCGAAAGACCAGTAGTTACCGAGAAATCCCTTTTGCCGCCTTGCCGCTGCTGTTTGCGATTCAGCAATTCATTGAAGGTTTGGTGTGGCTTAACCTGCTGCACGGCACTTGGCCGCAAATACAGCTATGGCTGGTCATCATTTACGGCGTATTCGCCGGTATTATCTGGCCAATCCTAGTACCGGCCAGCGTGGCGTTACTGGAACCTAACCACCAACGTCGTGTGGTCATGGTCGGCGTTACATTAGTTGGTGGGGTCGTCGCGGCCTATGTTTTAGCAGCCATGTTACAGGTCACTGGCTCGGCACAAATTGCCAATTCATGCATTTTATACGTCTACCCGCCAATACCCTATGATCATTGGGTCACCCCGATTTACGTTATTGCGACCTGCGCTGCGTTCTTTTTTTCAGCGATAATCATCTGCGTAAATTGGGCATTGTGAATTTGATTACCTTTGTCATCGCCTACGCATTTTTTAATTATTATCTGGTTTCCGTCTGGTGCTTTTTTGCGGCCACGATCAGCAGCTTGATTTATTTTTATTTCGCTCACCGGAAACAATGGCTTTTGAATCTTCAATTTATTTCTACAGGTCATCAAACCGCATGATTATATCTGTTACCAAATTACACTTTCGGCAAATTCTGTTTCGTTTTGCCTTGCTACTCATTTTATCGCTGTGGGCAACGTCGGCGGTGCAAGCCACAGAATTTTTCGCTAATGATGACCTGATTGGCACCATCACTTCTTATGCCGTACAGCCAAATGATAATTTATATAAGATTGCCCAGCAGCATGATGTCGGCATCGTTAAATTATTGGCAGCCAATCCAGGTATCGATCCCCTAAAATTGAAAGTTGGTAAAATACTTACCTTGCCGACAGCACATATTTTGCCCGATGCGCCGCGCGATGGAATTGTCATCAATCTGGCGGAACTGCGCTTGTTCTATTTTGCCGATATCGATCATGTATTTAGCTTCCCGATTGGTGTTGGCAAAGAAGGTTCGCAAACACCGCAAGGCACTACTACGGTTATTAGAAAGAAGCAAAATCCTATTTGGACACCGCCTGCTTCCATTCGCGCTGAAAACCCGGAATTGCCTGAACAGGTTTTACCAGGGCCAGATAATCCGCTTGGCAATTTTGCACTATATCTCGGCTGGCCGAGCTATCTTATTCATGGCACCAATGTGCCGAATAGTGTTGGCAAACGCACCAGCCATGGCTGCATTCGCCTATTCCCTGAAGATATTGAAGCTTTATTCGGATTAATCGAAGACGGCACAGAAGTTACCGTGGTTAACCAGCCCTATAAACTTGGCTGGCAGGGCGATACGTTATATTTGGAAATTGCGCCCATCCAACCAATCGATTTGATCACGGGCAATCTTCATTTCGTGCAGGACAACAACCAAATGATTTATACTGCCATCGCCAGCGCGGCAACTTTCACCACCGAAATAAATTGGGATGTTGTGGCCAATGCCATTCAGCATGGAAGTGGCCTGCCAGTTGCGATCGGAACAAAACAGTATTCCAATGCAAATTTAAATTAACGCATTTGATTTAGATCAAAGCGTTGTTTTTAAATAATGCTATGCATAAGCCATGCCTCGTAAAAATGCCCAAGCCGTTGAAGAAAAAAGAGAATATGAACAGATATTTCGGCAGTATTTAGAGATCTGTAATGAAGCGATTGAAAAGAATAAAAGCAAATTTCCTTATACCGAAATTTGGGCCGCGCGGTTTAAAAAACTGGCGGATGACGCAGCCTTGCACGCCATTGTTTTTGATGATCGGCCAAAAGCAAAATTTAAGCTCCGCCTCACTAAAAATATGAAAATCGAAATCACCGAAACGAAAACGATTTCCCCAGATGATGAATGGCCATTTAATTATCAATATCTCAAACGCGTTGCCGATAACCGGCAAAAATATATTGATAGTCCCGCCATGCTAGAATGGGGCTGGTTAAAAACCGTATTTGGCGAAGTTTAGATTTTACTAATTAAGTGATGATGCGAATAGCAGCCATCGACAAATTTAAGCAGGCGAGACATAGAAGCAATGACAACCGCAGTTCCTTCAATCTGAATACCGGTTTCTGTGCGCAGTAAATTTAAAGCGCGCGAGAAAGTAGCCCCCTTCATCCCAAGCGTTGAAGCAATTAGCGTTTTGTCATACGGCAAATTAAGCATCACGCCATCAACCTGTTCCAAGGTTGGGCATAGTCCCAACAAAAAACAGCCGATGCGCTGCGGGGCGCTATAAAGAAAATATTGCTCAAACTGCATTTCATGCTCTCGCTGATGCTGCACCATGGAATTGAGCATATTATAGGCAATTTTTTGGTTATTTTGGATCTGCTCTTTAAGCAAACTCAGTGGAATGCTAACAATTTCTGCGGCTTCAACAATCTGCGCATTATTATTAAAAATATTATTCTCAAAAATAGCACTTTTGCCAAGCATGCTGCCTTTGGTAATTACCCCCAAATTGACTTCTTCACCATCCTCAGTAACGTGAAACAATTTTACCCAGCCATCGCGAATGATATAAAAAAACTTAGCTTCATCACCTTCTGAATAAAGTGTGTGCCCCTTTTTATAAGTTTTGACTTTGGCTACATCGGTAAAAAGCGCTATTTCTTGATCTGATAAACCGACGAATAACGTCAACGCTTTTAAAAAGGCGAATGGTTGGATCTGCTTCGTGGCAGATTCCCATTGTCTTAAACCTATCATAAATGCCTACGCATTAGACACCCTACCATAGATGATACAAAATCTTTGAACTGTTTTATAATAATACAACATATTGAAAAATGAAATTCAAAATTCACTGCGCCTTTTTCATAAATCCGGTTCTCTTAGAATTAATTGATCAGCAATAAAATAGCTTAAAGCGCTGTGTTAACGACATAACCAATGCGAAATAGTTAAGTTTATATATTGTCAGTAAATGGGTCGTTGCGGCGCTGGGCACGGTAGATGCCGGTATGACCAGAAAACAAATAGCTAATTACACAAGCAATGGCAGCATAGCCATTGTGACTAGCACCGGCACCTCAACTTGTGGCCAATAACGGTAGCAAAGGCAATCTAACTCAAAAATCTACCGGCTTCATTCCACCCTTTGGGTTTAAATTTTGAATTTGAGTAACTAGCTTGCAATACGGTATAATGTTGGGTAAGCCTTGTGCAAGGCTTTCTTGAGCTGCCTCACTGTCAACATACTGATTTCTTGCAACTTTTCTTTACACAGCTTTTTCATTTTACGACCAAAAGTCGTGCCGGTTTATTTATTTAAATTCGAATAGCACCGGCATTTGGCATAAGTTAACATAGAACGTTGATATGAAAGCATTTCTCTGTTATGGTGGTCCCACCCGGACTTGAACCGGGACGCCTATCGGCACACGATTTTAAGTCGTGAGCGTCTACCATTCCGCCATGGGACCACTTGGCCATAACATAACCGTATCCAGTAATAATTGACAAATTCTTTCCGCAGAAATTTTGGCGCTGCTGCCAGCAAGCTTGACCTTTGTGATGCTTCTGGCATTTTGGCGCTTAAGAAGTACAGCCAGTGAATGCTTTCAACACTTTAGCCGCCGCGCTGCAGCCCGAAATGGCAGCCGTGAATGCGCTGATTATGGCGCGGCTGGAAACCCGCGTGCCAATGATTGCCGAAGTGGCGGCGCATTTAATTAATGCCGGCGGCAAGCGCCTGCGCCCGTTATTAACTTTGGCTTGTGCCAAGCTGACTGGCGATGCCAGCGAAAATGTTTATCTGCACGCCACCGCGGTTGAATTTATCCACACTGCCAGCCTGTTGCATGACGATGTGGTGGATGGTAGCCAGCAACGCCGCGGCAAACTGGCGGCGCATTTGGTATTTGGCTCGGAAGCATCGGTATTGGTCGGCGATTTTCTGTTTGCGCAGGCGTTCAATTTGATGGTCGAACATGGCGATATGGCTGGCCTGGCCATTCTAGCAGCCGCCAGTTCTGAAATTACGCAAGGCGAGGTGGATCAGTTGCAATGGAAAGGCAATCTGGCCATGCAGCCCGAACATTATTTCGGCATTGTGCGTGCCAAAACCTCCGCCTTGTTTTCGGCGGCTTGTGAGGTGGGCGGGTTATCGGCAGATGCCGAGGCGCGCGCTGCATTACGCGCTTATGGCGATGCTTTGGGTATGGCTTACCAATTATCCGATGATGTGATGGATTATCTGGCCGCGCCGGAGGATTTTTCCAAACAGTTGGGCGATGATTTGCATGAAGGCAAACTCACTCTGCCAGTGATTTATGCCCTGGAAAATGCTGATCAAAATGAGCGCAGTTTTTGGGCCGTGACCATCGCCGCCGCGATGGATGGCGAAGCGGTCGACTGGCCGCAGGCTTTAAAATATCTGAATGCACATGATGTGTTTACCCGCATTCAAACTTTGACGGCTAATTATGCGCACCAAGCCTGCGCCGCGCTGGCACTGTGGCCGGATAACCCTATGGCATTACAGCTCAGCGCTATTGCCAACGCCACGGTGGCGCGCATTCAAATTTCAAACAGCTAAATTGCTTGATGATATCGCTACCGTTTAATCGCTAAGCACATTAAAATATGCCATGGCAAATAAGCAAATACGCGGCATTTGGTTTCACCTGATTATGGTCATCACCATTATCGGCATGGGCTGTCTAAGCGTGTGGCAGTTTCACCGGTTGGCGTGGAAAAATGCGGTTATTGCTGAAATGAAAAATCACTGGGTACAGCCGCCCGTTACATTAGCAACGCTGGCTAAATTACCCCGTGACCAATGGGCTTGGCGGCATATCAGCTTAATTTCCGATGAGGTGCCGCAGAATAACTTAGCTGCAGCGCTACCATCGCCGGTGACAGCAGTTAAATTAACAACTATCCAAAATGGCCGCTTTGGCTGGCGGGATGTGCAGTTATGGGGCACAAGCGGTTGGCTAATCGCCGCGCCTTGGCAATCGGCCCAAACCACATTTCCGCAGACAAATGGCCAAAGTATTTATCCAGATACGCCACTGGCGGTGGTTAAGCCGGTATTAAAACCGCCTTTATTTAGTGCGCATAATGATACCGCCCAGCAAAACTGGTATTATATCGATCAGCAATTGGCCGTCGCCCTGGGCGCTGAAGTGACCGATTATTATTTGCAAGCGATTAAGGTTGAAGACATGCAGGCCGCCCCGCCTTTGCCAAATAATAATCATTTACAATATGCGCTGACCTGGGCGGCACTGGCTTTGGTGGTTAGTGGCATGTATTTGCAGTTACTATGGCAACGCCGTAAAAAATAAAGGCCACACAATATTGTGGCCTCAAACGATTATTAAATTTTGAAACTAATTAACTTTTTTGCCTGTATCATTAAACGCGAATTTGTTGGTGGTGCCGGCGAGTTGGGCGAATTGTTGTTGGCGTTGTTTTACTAAAGAAGCAAATTGCGCGTAATCCTTGCCCAGTAATTTGTTAGAGCCGATCGAGGTGACAGCCGTTGGGTTCACTTGTTCGCCGCCTTTAACGACTTCAAAATGCAGATGTGGACCAGTAGCACTGCCGGTCATGCCGACATAGCCAATTACTTGGCCTTGCACTACGCGTGCACCCGGGCGGATATTGGCGGCATAGCGGCTCATATGCGCATAGGCGGTGCTGTAAGTGGCATTGTGTTTGATGCGCACGTAATTGCCATAACCGCTAAATGGCGCGGCTTTTTCTACTACGCCATCAGCAGCGGCAAAAATTGGGGTACCAGTGGGCGCGCCGAAATCCACACCTTTATGCATTTTGCTAAAACCCAAGAGCGGGTGAATGCGGAAACCAAAGCCGGAAGTGACATGCGCGGCATCAACCGGCGTGCGCATAAAGGCTTTTTGAATGGCTGCGCCATCTGCCTGATAAAATTTGTTATCGTTGTTGCGGTAAATCGCCACCAAATCATCATCGGTACGCAAAGCCGCGAATAATAATTTACCGGTTTTGATCACTTTGCCTTCATCATCTACGGTGCCTTCATACAAAATGGCGAAGGTATTGCCGGCGCTAATATCGCGCTGGAAATCCACATCGTAAGACATATTTTTGATAAATTCAGCCAGCGCAGTGCGCGGCACATTGGCCTGGTTCATCGCTGCCGATAAAGACGTGCGGACCACACCAAAGCCGGCCAAGGTTTTATTGGTGACCGTACGCGCGATTTTTTGCGCGCTAAAACTGTTATCTGCCTGGCGGGTCAGCTCGATTTTGGAAAAAGCATCCGGCTTGAAAACAATTTTATCGACCTGGGCAATGCGGCGGCGCTGGCGCATATTCAGATCAAAATTTTGGCCCGCTTTGATGTTTTTAACAGGATAGACTTTTTGCAGGGCAGTAGTCACTTGGGCCGCTTCGGTAGGATGCACTTTATAACGGCTGAGAAATTGGGTGAATTTTTGGCGGTTGCCCAGGGACGCGGTTAAATTTTGCGCCTGCCATGGTTCAGGTTTGGGTGTGAGGATCGCTATCTGGTCATCAGCAACATCGCTAACCGATGGCGTACCCAAGGCATCCGCGAGCCACGGATGATCAAAAGCAAGATTTTCTGCCGCTACCTGCATGGCAAGTAAGGCTGGCAATAAGACAGCATAAAAACGCAAAGCCGGACTCCTCCGTTGGTTGGCCTTTAAGGGACAATGTGAATTTGCCGTTAAGCAAATGCGCATCGCCTTTGGAGTAGCACCCCGTTGAGCGGTTTCTGCCATACGAGAGCAGCAACCTTATTACAGCCCAGCTGCAATATAGTGATCATTATGCCACAGTCTTAATGGAGTCAAGGTAATTTTGGCGCTCTTTCCTGATCGCATTTTTATGTTGAATCTAATCTTATATTGAAAGATTCTAGGCGTAGTAGCATCAAATTATGTTTGCCACCATATCTAGCGGTATCCATTTTAACCTATGTACTTAATTGTCATCTGTCCGTCATACAAAATTCACAGCCCTTTACAGCCCTATTTAGCCTATGTCATCGCTGATTGATGGCCAAACATCGCCTCGATTCCTTATTGGTGCAACGCGGTTTGGTTGAGAATGCGGCTAAAGCGCAAGCTTTGGTAATGGCCGGCAAGGTGCGCGTGAATGATCAAGTGGTGACCAAAGCCGGTGAAATGCTGCGCGCGGATGTGGTGATTACCTTAAAAGAAGCGGAACACCCTTATGTTAGCCGCGCGGGTTTAAAACTGGCCAAGGGAATAGAATATTTCCAGTTATCAGTAGCCGGCCGTATTTGCGCGGATATTGGGGCCAGCACTGGCGGTTTTACCCAAGTATTGTTGCAGCACCAGGCAGCCAAAGTTTATGCGGTTGATGTTGGTTACGGCCAATTGGCCTGGAGCTTGCGCACCGATGAACGCGTGGTGGTGCTGGATAAAACCAATGCCCGCTATTTAAATGATACCCAGATATCTGAAAAGCTTAACGCGATTGTGTGTGATGCGAGTTTTATTCGGCTGAGCACGGTGCTGCCCGCCGCCATGGCGCTGGCTGCCAATGCTTGCTGGCTGATTGCGCTGATCAAACCACAATTTGAAGCCGCCAAACATGAAATTGGCGCAGGCGGTATTATCCGTGATCCCGCCGTGCATGCCGCGGTATGCACCGAAGTTGAAGCGTGGTTTGCCCAGCAACCAGGCTGGCAGGTGTTGGGCATCACCAAAAGCCCGATCACTGGCCAAGAAGGCAATAAAGAGTTTTTGATTGCGGCAGTGAAACAGGCATAATAAGCCCGTGATGCAAATTGATCCTGTCATTTGGCCGCTGACGGCGCTGCAGCCCTTATGGCGCGCCATTGAACAAATGAGCGGTGAAATCCGTTTGGTCGGCGGCTGTGTGCGCGATGCATTGTTGCATAAACCGGTGAAAGATTTGGATGCAGCCACCACCTTGCTGCCAGCAACGGTAATGGCGGCGTGCCAGGCTGCCGGTATCCATACCATTCCAACTGGCCTAAAACACGGCACGGTCACGGCATTATTGGCTAATCAGCAAACGGTTGAAATTACCACTTTGCGTGCTGATCTAGAAACCGATGGCCGTCATGCGGTAGTAAGTTTTACCAGTGATTGGGCGGGTGATGCCGCGCGGCGGGATTTTACTATGAACGCATTATATGCCGATTTAAGCGGCCAGGTTTACGATCTGGTCGGCGGGTTGCCCGATTTGCAAAACGGGATTATTCGCACAGTGGGCAAATCGGCGCAGCGCTTTCAAGAAGATTACCTGCGCATTCTACGTCTTTACCGCTTTTACGCTTGGTATGGCCAAACGCCATTGGGTCAAGCCGAACGGCAAGCTGCGCAAGCTTTGCGCGCGGGCTTAAAACAATTATCGCGCGAGCGGGTAAATGCCGAAATCCAGCGGCTGTTAAAAGCACCTAATCTTCTACCTGCCTTGCAAGCCATGCAAGCCGATGGCATATGGAAAACCTTATTTGGCCAGTCGTTGAACGAATCTTCAATGGCGCACTGGCTTAACCGAGAGCCCGAACTTCTCATCCTTAGCAAGCGCAGCGCCACTAGGGATCCAAACAACACAGTCAGTCATTTGGATCCCCACGCTTTGCGTGAGGATGACCCTAAATGTATGCTTATCCGCTGGGCAGTTTGCTGGCCAAATGCAGTGCAAGCTGCAGAAGCTGCCCAGCAATGGGGTTGGCGAAAAAAGGATAATGGCTGGCTGCGACAATTGGCTGCATTGCAAAACCAATTACAGACTAGCGCCTTCCATTTAACCACGGCACTGCATTATGACGGTTCGCAATTAGTAGCCACCGCTCTGCTGGCCTATGCGCCGGACTTATATAGACAGCACCGTCCGACAATTGAAACCTGGCAGCCGCAACCGTTTCCGCTTACCGCCAAACAATTAATGGCTCATGGCATGGTTGCTGGCCCACAATTGGGCGAAAAATTGCGCCAGCTCGAAGCAGCTTGGCTACAAAGCGACCGGCAATTAACTGCCGCAGCATTATTGGATTTAGTTTAGAACAGCCGCTTCCAGTAATTCGGTCATCGACGGTTCACGCACCGTTTGCGGGCGCATGGGCTTTAAACACCAGGCGCGGGGATTGGCGAACAAGGCTTGCAGCAAGGCAGCATGCACACCATGACCAGGCTTATAGCCTTGGTAAGCGGCCATCAGCGGTGCACCGGCCAAGGCTAAATCGCCCACCGCATCCAAGGCTTTATGGCGCGCAAATTCATCGGCATATCGCAGCCCTTCCGGGTTCAAGACGTGATCACCATCAACAACAATCGCATTGTCCAAGCTACCACCCTGGGCCAGACCAATGGCGCGTAAGGCATCGATATCTTTTTTGAAACCAAAGGTGCGGGCAGCGGCCACTGGCGTTAGTGTTTCGCCTTCCAGCACAAATTGTTGTTGGCCAATGGCACCGGCGGTGTAATCCACCAATACTTCATAGCGCGCAGTGGTCGATGGGTTAAGGATCGCCCAGCTATCGCCAATCTGCGCTTTGATCGGCTGCAAAATATGAATGGCCTGGCGCGGGGCCATTTGCGGCTGCAAACCG
The DNA here is from genome assembly GCA_965246945.1 of Alphaproteobacteria bacterium. Taxonomy (GTDB): domain Bacteria; phylum Pseudomonadota; class Alphaproteobacteria; order UBA11073; family UBA11073; genus CBDFFW01. The sequence goes on along the minus strand of CBDFFW010000001.1, from coordinate 91,072 downwards.
GCCTGGTGAATAAGGTCGACAAAGGGTTGGGCGCTGCCATCCATAATCGGTACTTCGGCATTATTCAGGTTGATAGTGGCATTATCCACGCCGCAGCCGCGCAAGGCGGCCATGACATGCTCTGTAGTCATCACCACGGTACCAGCGCTATTGCGCAAGGTTGTGCATAATTTGGTATCGCTGATTAAATCCCAGCGGGCGGGCACACGCGCGGCATCCGGCTCGACATCGCTGCGGATAAAGGTAATCCCGCTATCCGCAGGCGCAGGTGCCAGGGCTAGAGTGACATCAGCACCGGAATGCAAACCGATCCCCACCAGCTGCACTGCTTTCTGGACAGTATGTTGCAGCGCAAAGCGCGGCATGGATGGAGCGTCGAACGGCATATTTATTAACAAATGACAGATTCTAACTGTTTATTACCAATCAAGCTTGGTAACAAACAGTAACACAAATGTATGAAACCATCATTATCGGCGGGGGCGTGGCAGGTTTATGGACTTTGGCCACCTTGCGCGCGCGGGGCGTTAACGCGCTGTTGCTGGCCCCACAAGCGCTGGGCAGTGGGCAAACCATTGCCAGCCAGGGTATTATCCATGCCGGTTTGAAATACGCGTTAACCGGTGAATGGACTGCGACTGCCCAGCGCATCGCCGATACAGCCGCCCGTTGGCAAGCGGCCTTGCGCGGCGAGGATCCAGTTTTAGATTTACGCAGCGTCACCCCTTTGGCGACAATGCAGCATATTTTGGTGCCAGATACGCTGTTGGGCAAATTGGGCAGTTTGGTGGTCAGCAAAGCCGTGCGCGGTGTGCAGCAACTAGCCAAAGATGCGCAGCCTGCCGCTCTGCGTGATTTGGGTTTTAAAGGCCAAGTGGTGGAGATGGCCGAACCGGTGTTGCCGATTGATCAGGTTTTAGCCGCTTTTCAAGCCCAATACGGTGATTATATTCAAAACATCTCGCCCGATTTGCAATTACAGCGTGCCGGCGATGGCTGGCAAATCTATACGGCGGATAAAACTCTGATCACCGAACAAGTGGTGGTCGCTGCCGGCAGTTTGAACCAGGTTTTGGCCGATCAATTAAACCTTACTTTGCCTGAACAACGGCGGCCCTTGCATATGCCCATGCTGCGCGGGGCCTTGCCTTATATCTATATGCATTTGGCGAGTGATAGTTTCCGCCCGCTTGCCACGATTACCAGCCATCCTGCTGGCAATGAAACGGTGTGGTATATCGGCGGGCAAGTGGCCGAAAGCGGCGTTGACCAAAATCCGGCAGATTTATTTTTTGCCACGCAAAGGGTGTTGGCACGCTACTTTCCCAGATTAGATTTCAGTGCCTTAAGCTGGGACAGTTTGCGCATTACGCGTGCTGAAGGCAAAGATGAACGCGGGTGGCTGCCGGATGAGCCGACCCTATCCGTGCATGACAAGCTGATTTTCGCCTGGCCAAATAAACTGACCTTTGCGCCTTTGCTCGCTGAGCGTGTGTTGCAGCATTGTCATCCGCAGCGCATCAGCGTGGGAGATTTAAACAACACGCAAGCATTTGGATCTCCAGATGACAACCTTACCATCGCCCATTACCCTTGGCAATCGTGATTGATTTACGCCCGTATTACCGCCCGCTAGGTCAAACGGGTTTGCTGGTCTCGCCCTTGGGTTTAGGCACCGTAAAATTTGGGCGCAATCAAGATGTGAAATACCCCAATGCTTTTGATTTGCCCAGCATGCCACAATTGGCAGATTTACTAGCCCAAGCGAAAACGCTTGGGTTTAATTTGCTGGATACTGCGCCTGCTTACGGCCTGGCTGAAGCACGGTTGGGCGAATTATTGCACGGTCAGCGGCAAGATTGGGTGATTGCGACTAAAGCGGGAGAACAGTTTATCGACGGCCAATCGGTTTATGATTTTACGCCGGCGGCGCTGCAGCAATCTTTAGAAAATTCATTGCGGGCCCTGCGGACCGATTACGTGGATATTTTGCAAATCCACGCCACCGCGGGCGATGATCAATTAATCAAACAAGATGGCATTTTAAATTGGCTGCAAACGGTAAAAGCGAAAGGCCTGGCCCGCGCGATTGGCTGGTCCGCTTATACTTTGGCAGCAGGGTTACGGGCATCAGAGACTTTGGATGTGGTGATGGTGGGTTACAGCCCTGCTTTTACTGCCAATCACCCAGTGTTGGATAAAGCAGCCGTAACCGGCTGTGGTGTGTTATTAAAACGTGTCTTGGATAGCGGGCATTTGGTAAAAGAAAATCCGCAAGCGCTTAACCAAATTTTTGCAAAAATTTTGGCGCCACCCGCAGTGAGTAGCGCCATTATTGGGACGATTAATCCTGCCAATCTTGCTGCCAATGCTGCAGCGATAGCAAATCTAACTATTAGTTAAAGTTGCAAATTTAGCAGTTCTATTTGGCGTAGAGGTTTGGCTAGTTGCGTAACGCAGCGTTGTTGCATTTTCAAAAACACCTAAACCGATAACTGCTGTTGCACGTGTTTTAGCATAGGCACCATAACGATCGGTACGATGCGCTTCGCGGCGATTTGGTAATCTCATTTCCATATTTATAATATAGCGCAGAATTGTGACGGATGCGTGAATTATTGCTAAAAGATGAATGACATTTAGTTAATTTTTACCATAAATTGTCAGAAAATCCTCCAGGATAATTTGGGCGGCCGTGGCATCCAAGGCACCTTTTGCTTTATTTTTCTGCTGGTTATTGCCCAAAAGTGTTTGCGCAATGTCAGTGGTATAACGTTCATCCATTAAGGTCACTTCCAATCTTTCGGCGGCTAAGTAAGGTAAAATTAATTTTTCCTGCCTTAATAAATTGCTGGCAAAGGCCTGGATGGTTTGCGCGGCCGGCCCCTGGCTGCCATCCGTATTTAAGGGAATTCCCAAGACAAACCCGCCAATTGCGCGGCTTGCTAATATCTGCAAAAATTGGGGCAAGGTTTTCCCCCAGCTTTCCCACGCTAAAGTTTGCAATGGCAGCACGGTTTGCCGCAGAGGATCGGTAATTGCCAGGCCGATAAAGCGTTTGCCAATATCCATGCCCAATAACCGGCTGCCCGCTGGCACCGCTTGGATAAATTCAGCAGGGTTGCGAATGGGCACAGCGTTATGTTACCCAAACCACTGATCATGCACCAAACGAATTCCGCCGAACTGACCGTTAAAGACACCAGCCGCATCGCCAAGCTAGCGCAATTAAAGCTGGATGATACCCGTTTGGGTGAGTTAACGGGCGAGCTGAATAAAATTTTGGGTTTTGTGCAACAGTTGCAGGCGGTTGACACGGCTGGTGTTGAACCATTGGTGGGGGTGGGCCCGCAGCAACAACCCTTACGCGAAGATGTTGTGACCGATGGCCATAAACCCGAGGCTGTTTTGGCCAATGCGCCTGAGAGTTTGGAAAACTATTTTGTGGTACCCAAAGTGGTTGAATAATTTTGAGGTAAAATCGCGCAATAAAAAAGCCCGGCAATGCCGGGCTTTTCTGTATTAACTTAAGTTTCGATTATGGTTGGAAAGAAAAACCAATGTCGTTTTTGTCGTGGTTACATTTAGTTGCAATTAGCGAGGCACTTGGTACGTTCGTAGTTGCATCTAAATCGGTAAATGTAGTTACTTTGGCCCCTGTATTAGCAGCTGTAGTAACGCCTACCCCTTTAATCACGTTTTTATTCATCAAATCTACTGAACCGGCAATATTAGTGATTAATTGCACGCAAGCATCTTTTGGAATGCTAGTGAAAGTAATGGTGTAATTATTGACATCTACACCACCCACGATGACATCTTTGCTACTATCAATCGTAAATGGGTGTTTAATATGACCATCAGTTGTAATGTATTGTGCGGGCGCAGAGCCAGAATTGATCAAGGTAGCAGTATCAAAGCTGGCAACATCCGAATTGTTCGAGAACATATTTTTAGAGTTTTGAACAACCTGCACAGCTTCCTGCATCAACTGTTGTTTTTTGTTGTTGTTCATCGCCGAAGACGCGGTAACGAATACCCCAGCTAGAACGACCCCGATGATGACGAGGACGATCGATAACTCGATCAGGGTGAAACCCTGTTTGTTTTTTAATTGGTTAAGTTTCATGTTTTTGCTCCGTTGAAAGCGTGAATTAGAATCACAAGTATCAGCCCACCATAATTAAACTATTCCGGCAAGATAGGATCTTGATGATCCCTTAATACCGATGGTTAAATTTAATGAACTATGCCTGCCTTACAACGTTTATGCCACATTTAAGCCTTAAACGCAAGGCACAAATAGGAATATTGCCACATTTTAGTCAAAGTTTAATAGAAATTTTTCCTAAAATTTTATGGGTAATTCGATAAGTCCTTGGAAAACCTCGCTGGCCGGTCCGGTCATATAGACTTGATCATCGCTGCCGCGCCATTCAATCTGTAATTCACCGCCATCCAGTTGTACCACCGCCGCTCGGCCAACCAAGCCGCGCCGTACTGCCGCCACCAGCACGGAACAGGCGCCGCTGCCGCAGGCCATGGTGATGCCGCTGCCGCGTTCCCAGACCCGCATGCGGATGCGATCTGTCCCCATAATATGGCAAAATTCGATATTGGAACGTTCAGGGAAAATGGGATGATTTTCCAATGCTTCGCCCCATTCAGCCAAAGGCACAGCGTCCGCATCCTCCACAAAAAACACGGTATGGGGGTTGCCGATGCTTTGTGTTACGCCTGGTGGCAGCTGTGGCATATCCGGCACGATTAAATGCAAGGTATCTTGCGGGGCATTTAAAGGCACCTGGTCCCATTCAAATAAGGGCTGCCCCATATTCACGCGGATTAAGCCATCCGCTGTGCGCTCGATCGGGTGCAACCCCTTTTTGGTTTCAATGACCACCTGGTCTTGGCTGCTTTCGGCCATTAGCAGACTGGCCACGCAGCGAATGCCATTGCCGCAAATACTGTCAATCGTGCCATCGCTGTTGATTACCTGCATAAAACAGGCAGCATTGGCGGCGGGTTGCATGACTAAAATCTGGTCACACCCCACCCCAAAGCGGCGATGCGCAATAAATTGCGATTGTTCGGGTGTCAGCTGGAGACCCGTTTGCCGCGCATCAATGACCACAAAATCATTCCCCAGCCCATGCATTTTGGTGAAAGCGATATCCATGCAGTGAGTTAAGCATTTGGTTGCATGAATGTCGAAAAAACTGTCATCATAATTGTATGAGCGGGTTTGACGATCGGGATGGGTGGATTTGGATGGATGGGCAGATGCGCCCGTGGCGCGAGGCCAATATCCATGTTTTAAGTCACGGCTTGCATTATGCCAGTTCGATTTTTGAAGGCACGCGCGCCTATCATGGCCGCGCCTTTAAATTGCGTGAGCATATGGAGCGGCTGGCCCTATCCGGCCGCATTCTAGGGTTTGAGCTGCCTTATAATCTGGAAGAATTGATCCTGGCGACTGAGGCGACCTTACGTGAAAATAACGTGACCGATGGCTATCTGCGCCATGTTGCCTGGCGCGGGGCCGAACAGATCGGCATTTCGGCGCAAAAAACCTTGATCCATGTAGCCATTGCCGCCTGGGAATGGCCGTCTTATTTCACGCCCGAACAACGCGCGCGGGGCCTGCGACTGACCACTAGCCAATGGCGGCGGCCGGCACCCGATACGGCACCCTGCCATGCCAAAGCGGCCGGCTTATACATGATCTGCACCCATTCCAAACATGCGGCCGAAAATGCCGGTTATGACGATGCATTGATGCTGGATTATCGCGGGCAGATTGCCGAGGCGACCGGTGCCAATATTTTCCTGATCCGCGATCAGCAAATTCACACGCCCATTCCGGATTGCTTTTTAAACGGCATCACCCGGCAAACCGTCATCGGCTTGGCGCGCGAATTGGGTTACGAAGTGATCGAACGCGCTATTTGGCCGCATGAATTGAATAGCTTCGACGAATGTTTTTTAACCGGCACAGCCGCGGAAATTACGCCGGTTGGTAAAATTGACGCCGCCACCTTCCAAATTGGCCCCGCCAGCGTGCAACTAGGCGAAGCCTATTCAAAACTGGTGCGGCAGGTATAATGCAAATATTGCATTATGGGGTTATCGCATGCTAAATCATCTGACATTTTTAAAAGAATAAGGATATCCAATGGCTATATTCACCCGCACCATTGCGGCTACTTTAGTAACCGCTAGTTTCTTTGCGGGTATGGCAGCAAATCCAGCAATCGCGAAAACAGGCGCTCAACCGCCTATTAAACAAACGCTGCAAGCGACAAATAAGCCACTTAGTGATGATGTGATCTGGCAGATATATCAGGATATTATCCCAAAAGCGCAGCAGAAAAAAAGGGCTGATATAATGGCAGAGCTGGATGATTTTCAGAAAGGTTTTGCTAAAATTGCCCTGCAAAGGCAGCAAACGACTACACAGATTGCCGAGGTTATGCTTGCCTCAGCGGCGCTGGTTAATTTGAAACAGGATGAGCCTAATGATTATGGTGATTTAGAAATTAAAATGTTGCTGGTAGCTTTGCGCAGTGGTGTCGATTTAAATAAACCGCTCAGTGAAATTAAATTGGGCTTAGACGAACAAGGCACAAGCCGCACCTGGTATTCTGATGATCCGCTTGCCGGAATATTGATGATGGGGCCTAAAAAAATTATAGATTTAACGACACACCCAAAAGTGATGGCGCAGTTAAACGATTATACGCTTCAAAACTGTATTATGCGGGGCAGCCAACATGCAGCGGACCGAAATCATACGTTGGATTGTTTAACGCCGTTTTTAATTAGAAATCCGGTGATTTTCAATGCCGCAATCGATGCCTTAATCCACCACGGTGATCAAGCACCTTTTTATGACCGACGCGCTGGCCCCAGCTCTGGTTATAATGGCGATTTGGATGAAAAACGGGCGTTGGGTTTAATTGATAATGCGGTTAAATCTGGACTTTTACATAAAGGGTTCGATTTTAATGCGGGGCCCTATTTTAATATTTTGGAACAGGCCGTAAACAATGGCCGCCTGGGTTTGGCTATCCGCTTACTGCCTTTTGCCAATGGCGATATCAATAGAACCGAATATAATAGTGATTTACTATTTTCTAGCGCCGTTGCTGGCTTTGAACATTGTCGTGAATCTGTGCAGGTTGAACGGCAGTTGCAAATGTTAGATCTTTTAGTGGCACATGGGGCTAGCCCGCAAGCACGTAACCGTGCTGGCGACAACGCTTTTGTTAATGCCAGTTTCATTAAAAATCCAGTTATTGCCCAGCAAGTTGCTGCTTATTTAAAAACACATAAAGTTAACTTTTTATCAGTTAACAAAAACGGGCAAACTGCCGTGGCATATGCCTTATCACGCGATGCGTATATTGGCGCCAAAGCATTTATTGATGCCGGTTTAGCCACAACCGCTGATCAACAATTGTATCAACAGTACAAAAAAGCCAATCCCGACTTATTTAATCCAGCGGCACCATTCGCAAACCCAAAACCTAATCTTGAAATGGTCAGTATTAGCTACCCGCGTTTCACTTTTAATTAATTGCCTGCGCAATATGCGCGACCAGTTGAGCGGCCATGAGGGCAGCGTGTTGGGCGAAGGTTTTGAAATCGAGATGGCTGTCATCGCCAGCCAAGTCTGACAATGCGCGGATGATGATGGGGGCCGCGCCAAATTTTTCGGCGATTTGGGCAATGGCTGCGCCTTCCATTTCAATGGCTTGCGCCCCGAATTGCGTAAACAGTTTGGCGCGTTGGGCACTATCATTCAAAAATACATCGCCAGTTAGAATTTTGCCGAACCGCCAATGGGTGGTGCATCCTTGCCAGGGTGGCAGCGGCACATCCTTAATCGCTGCCGCGATGCGTTCGCGTAAATGATCGGTCAGTAAATAAGCGATATCATCACTGGATGGAATAATCGGCGGAATGCCTGGTCGGTAAGGCATAATTTTGCCCTGTTGCCAGCGGCCGTAATCATATTGGATAAGGCTGTCGGCAATCACCACATCGCCGACCTGTAAACTGGGATCAATACCGCCCGCGATTCCCGAAAAAATAATTTGTTTAACACCGAATTTTTCGCATAAAACGGTGGCAGCAAACGCGCTGTTTACTTTGCCAATCCCGCATTGCACCCAAACCATCGGTACACCGGCCAGTGTGCCGGTAAAAAAATCGGCATCGCCAATCCGTTGCTGCGTTGTGAATTGTAGCGTAGCGCCAAAGGCTGCCAGCTCTTCTGGCATGGCACAAATGATTCCAATCATCGCCGCAGGTTAAACACAATTATACCGCACCGGCTAATGTTTAACTGTCCTGGAAACGGATATTTTGCTGTTCGACCAAACTGGTGATTTGGCCGTATTTGCCATCACGTAGCAACGCACGGACGGGATCGCCGAGCGACTCACCAGCAATCAGTGCTTTTACTTGTAGTGATTTTTCCAAAGTTAAATGCAAAGTGGCTGCAAAACCATCGGCCAGCAATACATTGCCAGCCACGCCTTGCGCACGCTGGGAAGCCAGGGAGGCCATGACTTCCAATGCTTCTTCGATTTTGGAAGAGTGAATGGTGGCAATCACCAAATGCCCGCGGATACAGGCACGCAACGCTTCCAGCGCCGCGCCAGGTTCGCGGATTTCGCCGACAAAAATATAGCGGGCAGCATAACGAAAGGCCATTTTGATGGGCGTTTCCCAATCTTCGTTTTCGACTTCCAACTGGTAACATAAACCGCGATTATAAATGCCGGAAAGCGGCAATTCGGGCGGGTCTTCAATCGTGACCGCGACATTGCCGTACATATCTAAATATTCACGCAGCAAAGCGGTGGCCATGGTGGTTTTACCGGCTCCAGGTGAGCCGCTGATGAGAATTAACCCAAAACTGCGCCCCAGATTAAGCAATGGCGTGATCATTTTATTCGGCATGCCCAGTTCATTGAGACGCATGATATTGGCGACCCCTTTGCGCAGCACAAACCACGGGCCATTCACATCCGGCACGAAAGCGACACGGTAGCGGATGCCATCGTAGAACAAACAAAAATCCTGTTTATACGCATTGATCAATACTTGCGTAATATCTTGCATGTCTTGCGCGTAATCATCCGGCACGAGTTTAAGCATGCGCGAACCGGTGGTGGCTTGCGGCCGGTACCAGGGCGTGCGGTTGGCCATTTCCCGTTTGGGGTCATGGGTAATGGGCAGATATAAATCTGAAAAAAGAAGGTCGGCCAGCCGCGCGGTCATGAATGTGCTTTCTGCTAATTCACGCTAACGCGAAAAGATGTCTGAATGATTAATATGGCAAACCGCTTGAGGGTTAGTGCAAAGCCGATTAAATAGATAGAATGACCGATCTGGCCGATTTAATTAAAGATGATGAACGGGTGTTATATGTTGGCCGCTATCACTGGCTATATAGTTTGCAGGCGCTGTTATCATTAATATTTTTAAGCTGGGCCGGCATTGGTCTGTGGTTTTTTGCGCAGCGGTTGCTGATGCGGCTGTCAACGGTTGTGGCCGTGACCGAGCGGCGTGTGATTTTCCGGCGCGGCATTATTGCGCGGCGGGTCGATGAAATTAATATCGACCGGATTGAAGGGTGCGTGGTTTACCAATCCATTATTGGCCGCTGTTTTGATTATGGTATGGTTGTAGTGCGCGGTACGGGCATTGGGGAAGTGACCCTGCCTGAATTTATTTGTGATCCGATGAGCCTGCGCAATTCTATCGATACGGCCCGCGAGCGTTTTACTGAACAGTTTATCCCTGGTATGGGTGCCCACCGCTAATAAAAAAGCGGCTTAAAAGCCGCCTTTGATCAGAAAGTTCAACCGGTAAGTTCTAGAAAACTTTGTAGTAAACATACATATTATCTGTTGTGGTTGGCAGCGTTGTGCTGGCACCGCTAAAAACACAGTCAAATTTACGGGTTGCCGAAGCACCGTAAAGTGTGGCTGGGACACCACTGGCAGTTATATTGGTTGGTGTGTTACCGCTACCGGCAACCATCACGGCAACCTGGTTGCAAATATCAACGGCGGTTTGGCCAGTGGTCAATTGAACGTATACGCCATCGTTACTGGCGGTTACGTTGGTGACAGTGCTAAGCCGAGCAATCGACCATTGAGTGACGCTGGCACCAACCGCTGCTTGTGGCGGCACGGGATTACTGGATAGATAAACAGTGTTACCGGTAGTTAGCTGAGTCACAACCCCAATATTACGGCCGCCATTATTATCGGCGGTTTCAATGGCCCAAGCGGCGGCAATTTGCTGCCCTTGGCTGACCAACGTGCTGGCCAAACTTTTTGCTTGTCCGGACGAAAATGCGGTTCCCCCATAATAAGCGCCCATTAATGCTGCGACTGCCACCAAAGCAATCGAAATAATGGTGATAATTAAATTAGCCATGTGCCACCTTTTGTGATTCTTTTTTACGCACGCTTTATGTGCATGGCAATAGCTTAAATCATTTTTACGACAAAATTGTGATAATTGTTGATGTTGATAATTATTTATTAATAAAAATATCTAAGGTTAGTTATATTTCAAATAATATATAAATATATAGTTATTTATAGTTTATGCATATTAAATACACTTAAAATTTATATTACATAATTAAAAAATCATATTTAATCAAAACGCAAATCAACCTTCCAGCCTGCTTCGGCAAAATGTGGCCGTTCGATACTAAAGACTAAGCTTTCATGCGGTTTGATTACTTGATCATGAAGATTATGCACAAATTGCTTGGTCTGACCGGTAGGTGAGGTGACATGGAGAACCAACATGGGCACCTGTTTAGGCTGGTCCGTTAAATTTTCAATTTCACCATGAATACGCAACGGCTGATCTGCGGCCGCCGGCGCACTATCATCGTTAATATTCACAAATTGCAGCCCGCTGGCTGCCGGTAGGGGGTGAAAACCAATTTGTTGGTAAACTGGTAACAGCTGCGGCCATTTCTGCACCACCCAAGCATTCCCCGCGGTAAAAACCAAAATAATGGCAGCGGCGGTGGCCAGACTGCTCCAGCGGGCGATTTTCAACAGCCCATAATCGGTTTCATTTTGCGCGGTTTGCTGGCGGGCCTGGTCCAGCCGTTTACTGCTGATTATTTTGGGCTTGCCCAATTCAGAAGTTGTTCTTTCCGCCACCAAAATAGCTGCTGGGGCAGCTTCGGCGGCGGCCAACGCATCACTAAAAGAATTGGTTGCGGTTGTTTCGTGCTTAGCTGTTGGCTGTTCGACCGGTTCCGCTTCGGGTGAATTAGGCACCGCTGATAAACCGGCTAAAAGATTATCCAGGCTGCTTGTGGTCGATAAATCATCATGTGCGACCCAGATATGCCCGCAATTGGCACAACGTACTTTTTTCCCCATGGGTCCAAAATGCGTTTCCGGCAGTTGATAGCTTGCTTGGCATTGGGGACAAACCAGTGTTAACATAAGGGTCATTCTATGGCAGTTTGTGCGATCCGCCAAGCATCCCTTTAATACCAGAAAGGTAGAAAATTTAAATGATCCGGTTTGAACAGGTCGGCTTTCGCTATACGCCCGAGGCAGATGTGTTGCGGGATGCCAGCTTTATCGTGCGCGGCGGCGATTGTATTTTATTAACCGGCCCCAGCGGCGCGGGTAAATCGACTTTACTTAAATTATTATATTTATCCCTGCGGCCTAGCCGTGGGGCCATCCACATGTTTGGGCGTGAAGTCTTAGATTTAAAGCGCGAAGAATTGCCCGCCATTCGCCGGCATATTGGCGTGGTGTTTCAAGATTTCCGGTTGCTGCCACATTTGACCGTGTTTGAAAATGTGGCGCTGCCCTTGCGCATTGCGGGCGTGAAAGAAAAAGCCATTCGTGATTATGCGCAGGATTTGTTAAGCTGGATTGGTTTGGGCGCGTCATTAAACGCTTATCCAAGTATGTTATCCGGCGGCCAGCAGCAACGCGTGGCCATTGCCCGCGCGGTCATCCACCGCCCGCAAGTGTTGCTGGCGGATGAGCCAACCGGGAATGTGGATCCTGAAATGGCCGAGCGTTTATTATTTTTGTTCCAAGAACTAAACAAGCAAGGCACGGCGCTGATTATTGCCAGCCATGACCAGGATTTACTGGGCAACCACACCACCCAGCGCTGGGCTTTATATGATAACCGCGTGAATGTGACTTACGGCCAAATTGGTAATCAAGAGGGAGCGGCCGCATGAAGATGATCCTGCTACCTTTGCCCGCGACCGACCGCCGTTTGCTGCGCGGCGTAGTTGCTGCCTTGGTTTTTATTGTCAGCTTACTGGCGCTGGTCAGCTTAAGTAGTGGCTTAATCTTAGCGCGCTGGCATACCGATTTGCGCAGCCAGGTGAGTTTTGTGCTGCGGGCTGAAAGCATGAGTGATGGCACCAATCAGTTGCGGCAGCTGCAAACTGCTTTGGCCGATGAAGCGGCGATTGCCAGCATTAAACCTTTGGGCGAGGCAGCGGTGGCTGAATTGTTGGCTCCGTGGCGACCGCAAGATGCCGCCACTGACAATAACTGGCCCTTGCCGGTGGTAGTAGATATTACGTTGCGGCCAACCGCTTTGGCAGTGGCGGAAGATTTGGTGGCGCGCTGGCAGCAAGCCATGCCACAATGGCAAGTGACCTGGCATAGCAGCTGGGCGCAGCAAGTTCGGCAAGGCATTGGTTTGATTATGGCGGTGCTGATTGGCATGGTGGCGTTAATCACCGCAATGTTATTGTTGGTGATGATTATGGTGGCGCGCACGCGGCTGCGGCTGCAAAAACCGCAAATTGAATTGCTGCGCATTTTGGGCAGTGAAGATCATTATATCCGCCGGCAATTGCTGCGGCCGTTAATGCTGGATATTCGCACCGGTTGTTTATATGGCTGGCTGGCCCATCTCAGCATGGTGATTTTGCTGACCATGTATGCGATGATGATGTGGCCGGTGTGGTATGGCAATTTGCTGCCGCTGGTATCTTTGCGTAACTTTATGCCGTGGCCGTATATGTTCGCTTTACTGGCCTGGCCATTGGTGGTTTTGGGTTTATGTTATTTAACCTTGCGGCAAACTTTATCGAATCTGCTTAAGGATTTGGGTTAATGCGCAGAGTTATATCATTTTTGCTGATTGCGCTGCTCGCTTGGGGCATCGGCTTGTGGCGATTTGTGGAAAGCCTGCCGTTGACGCCAACCGATGTGCCAACCTCAGACGCGGTGGTGGTATTGACGGGCCTTGGCAACCGCGTGGCCGCCGGGGTGGAATTATTGCAAGCCAAAAAAGCGGGGATGCTGTTTATTTCCGGCGTACCGCCGCAGGTAAGCAAAGAAGATATTTTGCATAAAATGGCCCCTGAAATGCAGATTAAGGTTAGCGCGCAAAATTTAAAGCAGATTGATTTGGACACGCAGTCTTTGAATACCACACAAAATGCAATGGAGACGGCCGCATGGCTGCAGGCCAAAAACTATCATGAAATTATTTTGGTCACCGCCAATTACCATATGTGGCGCGCGATTTATGAATTTCGCCGCCAAGCACCGGATTTAGTGATACATCCTTATGCCGTGCAGCCAACCAGTCTTAAATTGCGCGGCTGGTGGCGCTTTACCCGCACGCGTGATTTACTGATTGGCGAATATAATAAGTTTTTGCTGACCTGGCTGAAATACGAATTGACTTAATTACCGGTCACATAAGTAATGCTCACCCCTTCACGGCCATTAAATGCACTGCAGGCAGGCACCGCTTTTACAATGTCAGCGGCCAAGGCATTGCGCAGATTAACCACGCGATTGTTATTGCCAATGGTCGCGCTTAAAGCATCAAAACTGCTGCTGTTATCGGCATCTGTCACATAGGTGCTCAGCAAAGCGTGGCATCCGCTGGCGGTCACATTTTTAATCGACAAGGTGAAGCTGAACGTATTGGTAAAGCTGATGCCAATATTACCCCCGAGCGCATGATAGACAATTGGCGGGCTGCCAGATCTGACCATTTCCGGTGGCACGATATGGAGATTGATCAGCGTATCAATACTGGGCACATTATCCTGCTTGGCCAGATAATTTTTCATATTGGCTGCCAAAGTTGTGACTTGCGCGACCATTTTGCGTTCCTGCGCATCGCGAAAGGCCTTGCTGGCATAGTAAATTACGCCGCCCAGCAGTACCCCAATAAGTAAGACCACCAATGCTGCCTCGGTTAAGGTAAAGCCTCCGGCGGTGCCCCGCTTTTTCAATTGTGCAAATTGCATGACCTAAGATTCCCTTTCGGCTATACTACCGTCAATAGATGACAAGTCAAAGTACCCAGTATGATGTAATTGTGATTGGCGGCGGCCATGCTGGTTGTGAAGCCGCAGCCGCCGCGGCTCGCTTAGGCGCACGCACACTGTTATTAACCCATGATCCCAAAACCATTGGGGAGATGAGCTGTAATCCCGCCATTGGCGGTCTGGGCAAAGGCCATTTGGTACGCGAAGTGGATGCGCTGGATGGGTTAATGGGGCGTGTGATTGATCAGGCGGGTATTCAATTCCGGATGCTGAACGCGTCAAAGGGTCCGGCCGTGCGCGGGCCGCGCGCGCAGGCCGACCGCAAATTATACCGCCAAGCCATGCAGGCCATACTGGCCGATTACCCAAATTTGACCATTGCCGGTGGTGGTGCAGAAGATTTGCAATTGAGCGCTGATGGCACCCACGTCACTGGTGTGATATGCGGCGATGGCACTTTATATATGTGTGGCGCAGTGGTGTTGACCACCGGCACTTTTTTGCGCGGATTGATCCATTTGGGCACTGAAACCTGGCCAGCGGGCCGATATGGTGAAGCGCCTGCATTGGGTTTATCGACCACGTTAGAACGTCTTGGTCTTATGCTCGGCCGCTTAAAAACGGGCACACCCGCACGGCTGGCCGGTAAATCGATCGACTGGGCAGCGTGTGAAGAACAACCAGGCGATGATCCCGCTATCCCCTTTTCGTATTTAAATACAAAAATTAATGTGCCGCAAATCCCGTGCCATATCACTTGGACCGGTATTGCCACACATGATTTGATCCGCGCCAATCTGCAACATGCGCCGATGTATTCCGGCCAGATTAGTTCACGCGGCCCGCGTTATTGCCCATCGATCGAAGACAAAGTGGTGCGCTTTGCCGATAAAGAACGGCACCAGATTTTCTTGGAGCCTGAAGGGTTGGACGACGACACCATTTACCCCAACGGCATTTCCACCGGTTTTGGTGCGGATATTCAACTGCAATTGCTGCGCACCATTCCAGGCCTGGCCAAAGTCGAGATGCTGCGCCCAGGGTATGCGATTGAATATGATTATGTCGATCCACGCGAATTAACGGCAACGCTGGAGACTAAAAAATGCGCTGGGTTATTTTTGGCCGGGCAAATTAACGGCACCACCGGTTATGAAGAAGCTGCGGCGCAAGGCCTGATGGCCGGTTTCAATGCCGCGCTGAAAACCACCGGTAGCGCGGAATTTACGGTTGATCGCGCGACCGCCTATATCGGCGTGCTGATTGATGATCTGATTACGCGCGGGGCCAATGAGCCCTACCGCATGTTCACTTCACGCGCTGAATACCGCTTGCAACTGCGCGCCGATAATGCCGATCAACGTTTGACTGGCAAGGGTATGGTCATTGGCGCGATTGGTAGCGAACGGACCCAAGTATTTACCGAAAAAATGGCGCAGCTTAATCACGCACGTGACTTATTGAACACTTTAAATGCGACACCAAATGAATTGGTGAAACATGGGCTTAATGTGAATATGGACGGGCAACGCCGCACTGCATTTGAACTGCTGCGCTATCCCGATATTGATTTTACCGCGCTGGCCAATGTTTGGCCGGAACTGAGTGATATAAAAACAGAAGCACGCGAACAATTGGCGATTGATGCGCAATATTCCGGTTACCTGCAACGCCAGGATGCCGATATTCTCGCTTTCCGCCGCGATGAGGAATTACGTCTGCCCAATGATTTCGATTATGCCCAGGTCGGTAGCTTATCGCGTGAAATTCAAGATAAGTTAAATTTGGCCAAACCCGCCACACTGGGCGCGGCTGCCCGCATTCAGGGGGTAACACCAGCGGCGATCATGGCCTTATTGCGCTATGTACGTCGTACTGGCCAGATTGCTGCCTAAAAGCCATTGCAATTATTCTCAATTTCTTAATGGTTTTGATTTAAACTAGTAAGAAATTTTCCTGATTGGTGGAGCCCTATGCCTTTGTTATCTGCTTTTATTGTTTCACAAGCTTTGCTAAGTCCGGTGCATTTACCGGCAGCAGCGCTGGTCTTACCGCCTGTATCAAGTCAGTTTTCCATACATATTACCCAAATAAAAGCTTGTGCCCTAGAAAACACTGACCAAACTTCAAATTCAGATAGAACTGGAAATTCTATCGGTGGCACCGACCCTGGTAATTGTGACAATGGAATAGGTGGATCAACCAGCGGGACTGGTGGTATAGGCGCTGGGAATGGCGGCAATAGCGGGGGCACAAGCAGTGGAACCGGCAATACAGGTACAGGTTCAACGACAGGAACGACTGGCGGATCGTCAACCGGTGGATCGGGCGCAGGAGGAGGTGCGTTTACTACAACTGGCGGCGGCGGTACAGCTAGTAGCTACATTTCCGGCGGCACTGATGATTGTATGTAGGTAATTTAAATAGCCTTGCATGCCGTACCTTAACAATCTGCGGGTATTCTGATACGTTCATGATGAATCTATTTTTTAAAGGTGCTATGCATGCCAAATTTTACTCTGGATCTGCCTTTCACGCATGATGCGGCGCTGACCGCGCTACAATATCATGGCGATCAGCGGGCGCAGTCCGCCCAATACCGCGCGCAGAAATCCGCGCGGGAGGCAGTATTTGCTGAAGCCTTGCGCTATTTACAAGCGGGCTGGCAAATTTTCCCAACCCAACCTGCCCAGCATAAAAAACCGTATTTTGCGGCAGGTGCGACTGCTTGTCCGCCGGTGAATATGGGGACTGCCCAGCAATTATTTTTGGATACCGGTTGCGGTATCGGGTTGCGCACGGGCGTGCAAATCCCGCATAGCAGCGATTACTTAATTGGGATCGATCTGGATTTTCATGATCAGGCTGCCATTCACTTGATGCGCGCTTATCTGGATCAACTGCCAAGTATTAAAGTAGTGAAAGTGGGCAATAAAGGTTTCACCCAATTTGTGCGCATGCAGGCACCGCTGGCATCTTATCATTATGCGTTTGAAACCAATGGGCAGAAATCACCGGATTTGCTGGAAATTCTAGGCTGTGATGTAGATATGCATGGCGTGCCAATGCTAACCACCCCGCCGCCATCGCGCGCACATGATGACCGGTCTTATTATTGGCAAAGCGCGGCGTTGTTGGATGTGAAACCGACGCATTTACCGTTGATGACTGAAGCACAATTTGCCGCCATGGCAGGAATTTTGGGCAACCATATGGCGCTGAATGGCGCTGCGCCCAAAATTATCAAGGTGAATGGCTGCGGCAGTGGCAAATCGACTGCCTGGTGTTGCAATAAATCGGATGCAAGTTCCCAGGAAGATTGTGGTGCCACGGGAGGTAGCGGTTCAACCGGAGGCACTGGCACAACGGGTGATGGGTCCACCGGCGGGACAGGTTCCACGGGTGGAACAACAGGTGGTTCGACTGGCAGAACAACAACTGGCGGCAATTCGGTTGGATCAACCGGCGGGACAGGTTCAACAGGATCTTCGGGTGGAACGACAACGGGCAGTAACACTGGCGGGAGTACAAGTAGCACCACAACCGGCGGCGGGACAACCAGCACGGGAACTGGCACCACGACGACTAGCACAACCAGCACGGGAACTGGTACCACGACGACCGGCACGACGACAACCGGAACCAGCACCGGCGGCGGACCTTTTACCGGCAGTACCGGCGGTGGGGCAACTTCCAGTCTCGGCAATCTGCCGGATGTCCATGAAAGCTGTGATTAAACGACAAAATTTGGCAGCGCGGTAAATTGCGCAGCTTGCTCCAACACGCCCGCCACTTTCACCACCATTTCATCGGCGAATGGTTTGGCCAAAATTTGCAACCCGATGGGCAAACCATCGCTGCCCAAACCAACCGGCACTGAAATGCCAGGCAGGCCAGCAAGTGAGGCCGGTATGGTGAAGATATCATTTAAATACATGGTAATCGGATCGGTTTGCTGTTCACCGATTTTGAACGCTGTACTGGGCGCGGTGGGTGTTAGCAACACATCCACTTTTTCAAACGCAGCAGTGAAATCCTGCGCAATTTTTGCGCGGATTTTTTGGGCCTGCACATAATAGGCATCGAAATAACCGGCCGACAGCACGTAGGTGCCTATTATAATCCGGCGCTGTACCTCTTTGCCAAAACCGGCCGCGCGCGATGAGGCATAAGTATCGCCCAAATTATCGCCTGGCACGCGCAAGCCATACCGCATGCCATCATAGCGCGCGAGATTGGATGAACATTCGGCCGGGGCGATGATGTAATAGGCGGATAACGCATGTTGCGTGTGCGGCAAACTTACTTCCACCACTTCGGCGCCCGCGGCTTTTAACCAATCAATCCCCTGATCCCAGGCTTTGCCAATATCGGCATGCAAACCATCAGGGCGGTATTCTTTGGGTATCCCTACTTTCAAACCACGAATATCGCCAGTTAGCGCTGCCAATAAATTCGGTTGCGGTAACGGTGCGGAGGTGGAATCTTTGGGATCATGCCCGCAAATTTCTTGTAGCACCAACGCAGTATCGGCCACCGTGCGTGCCAAAATTCCCGCCTGATCGAGCGATGAGGCAAAAGCGATCATGCCAAAACGGGAAGCACGGCCATAAGTCGGTTTCATCCCTACCAACCCGCAAAACGCGGCTGGTTGACGGATCGAACCGCCCGTATCGGAAGCGGTCGCCGCCATCGCGCCCCGCGCGGCAACGATGGCCGCGGAACCACCGGATGAGCCGCCTGGTACGCGTTTAACATCCACCCTATCTGCAGTGGCCCGCCATGGATTAGTCACATTGCCATAAGCCGAATTCACATTGCCGGAGCCCATGGCGAATTCATCCATATTCGCTTTACCCAAGAATACCGCACCTGCATCCAGTAATTTTTGGCTAACCGTGCTTTCATAAGGCGGCACAAAATTTTCTAAAATCTTGCTGGCCGCCGTGCTACGCACGCCGTGGGAGCAGAATAAATCTTTATTGGCCAGGGGAATGCCGGTCAGCATACCTGCCGTCCCATTGGCATAAGCAACATCGGCCGCGATTCCGGCAGCTACTGCCTGTTCCAGGGTTTCCGTGATATAGGCATTGAGCGGTCGCGCTTTTTCCGTGGCCACAATATGCGCTTGCACCAGTTCCGATGCTTTAATTTCCTTATTTTTCAGCTTTTGCAAAGCGTCGGCAATGGTCAGATGGGTCAGCGCGGTCATAATTTAGGGTATTTAGCCAAACTCTGAACCAATCGTCCAGATTCGTGGTTGCAACTATTTGTCATAAGGCTGGCAAAAAATTATATTACGCAAATGGAGACAGCACCCATTCGCCGCCAGGCGGCTAATATTTTGAGTATCGTGTGCTTGATTATGCTCAAACAGGTATATCGGGTTTTTGAGCCTTTAGCAGCAGAACCGCATGACTTGCTAACCCAAATACATTTGATTGAGCGTTTTGCCGAGTTGCCACTGCCTGTTTTGAAAGCAGCTGTGCAATCATATGACAAGTACTCACGCCAAGAAAAAGAACTGTCCCTAGCGGTAAGATTATATCAGGTGGCTGAATGCTGCCAGTATCAGAGTTTTCAAAAAAAGTTGCAAATCCCATATTCTACTGTTTTGCGAGAGGCAGGTATAAAGTTACCAGCCGACCTACCGAGAAGCGGTTTGTTTGGTTATGTTCCGACAATGGGCTTGGGCACTTAAATTAGCATAAAATTGGATATAATATTTAGCTGTGGCGCTTATAATTTTACATCCAAAATCATTTTAAATACTTTTGATACAATTTAAGGAAACTTCTTCACTTCGTGATAATTAAAATCGTAATTATTAAAAATAGGTTGTTCTATTACATAAATCACACGATTTTCCGGCTCTTTAAACTATTTTAAATAATAAGATTAACCCGAAGCATTATAGTTTGTTGAGCATAAAATAAATTTATAAACCGGCCAATATATTGGAAATTTTAATACAAAAAATTGCATTAATTTAACAAATTCCTAAATTTAAAAACTATCAAAAATTATATTATCCTTGACCATTGAGATACAGTCTTTTTACATAAATGCATGAGCTTAGAATATAGATTTAAAATATTTAAAGAAAAATTTGTCGCGCAGTTGCAAGGAAAAGAATTTAACGATCCACGTGCATTGCAGGAAAAAATACGGTGGCGCTCTATTAATCGATTTCAATATTTTCTTGCCGATGGGCGGGAATTGAATATAAAAGATTTTTTTATATGTCCCGATCACGATGATCGGTTTTACCCTGTACGTTGTTTTTTACATAGAGAACAACAAGGAACTGACCGTCAAAGGTCAATTTATGTAACGAATAAATACGTTATTGGTTCAACCGATATCAGTGGTTTACGACCAATAGTAATGGTAAAAGGTAGACTTCGAATTCCGCTCGATGAAACCAATTTTGATCCATCTGTTTTTCGCTTAAATTCTGATGTAAATGGTGTTTTCAGACCATACTTTGTTTTAACAGAAAATTTAGCACCCAATTTATCATCTCGTAAAAAAGGTCGTTTAGGCAGCGCTTTTACAATTAGCGGTTGGGTCGCAGATGAAATATTGTTTAATGAAAAAGGCATTGAAGTTTTAGAACTTAGAAGGCTAACTGCAATTATTCCAACCAATTATTTAAATCCATCTTTCTTGGTTGAAGAATTACCAAGAGGCTATAATGAATGGGTGAAAAGCTGGAAAATATTTCCAACTGCCGTTCAAACGGCAACTAACATGATAGGTTTGTTAATAAGACGAAAAGCAGAGTTTGGTAGCGCAAAATTTATACCAATGACAGAAAAGCCAGTTAGGGATTTCATGTCAAAAACACCTGCAAATGTACAACCGTAATAAAATCAGCTCCGCATAATCACGCGTTTGCCCTGGGCTTCGCGTTGGATTTTTTTCTGTAGCAGTAAGATGCCGTAAACCAAAGCTTCAGCGGTAGGCGGGCAGCCGGGGACGTAGATATCAACCGGCACAATGCGGTCGCAGCCGCGGACCACGGAATAACTATAATGGTAATACCCGCCGCCATTGGCACAAGAACCCATGCTGATCACCCAGCGCGGCTCGGCCATTTGGTCGTAAACACGGCGCAGGGCGGGGGCCATTTTATTGGTGAGCGTGCCGGCGACGATCATCACATCGGACTGGCGCGGGCTGGGGCGGGGGATAACGCCAAACCGGTCGAGATCATACCGCGCCATATAGGCGTGGATCATCTCCACCGCGCAGCAGGCTAGGCCAAAAGTCATCGGCCAGAGGGAGCCAGAGCGCGCCCAAGCGACGATTTCATCGAATTTAGCGACCATAAACCCGCGGTCGTTCACTTCTTCCAACGCCAGATGCGCGGATTGCTGATGGGTGGGGGCCAGGGTAATCTGCTGTTGCTGCGTGGGCATGGCAGGCGGCGCATGCCCGCCCGTCCAACCCGAACTATCAATCATCAATTGCTGCTGCAAATCCGGCGCGGTCATCATAGCTTATATATCATTGCCAAGCCCAAAATGCCAAGGGATGAAAAAAGCAGTAAGCATATTTAGGTGATCAATTTGCTTAATGAACAACCTTAAGGTAAGTCTAATACATCATGAATAGACTTTTATCGAGAAACCGTATTTTCCCGCTTGCCATCGTTTTGGCGACCGTTTTTTACAATGCAGTCTCACCGCTGCCAGCGCTTGCCCAAAGCAAGGGGGCGAACGATGCGCCTGCTTTAACAACTAAGGTTGTCAAACAGCTAACACAAATTGCCCAAGAAAATCTTTCCTACAGCGTGATTAAGCCAAGCAAAAGGGTAGAAATACCTGAAGAATATATCGGCAAAATGCGTTTAGCTGTTTACAAAACAGATGGCTTAGTTAAATTTTTAAACCAATCTAAGAATTTGGCAACGCCAAAAGAAATTGACGCGTTTTTCGCTAAGAATACATTTGATAATCAAAGCTTAACCCAAGCTTAACCCAAGCTGTGATAGAAAGTCCCAAGCTTGAACGATTGAAGCTTATTAAAGAAGCCGGTTATGATATATCTTCTCCCTATTTGTACGAACCGTTATTCATGAATTTTAGAGGCGCTTTTACGCTTACTGAGCTAGAAAGCTGTTTAGATTATTGGGTTAAAAATAATAAGCCGAAATATCTAATTGGCTTTTTTGACTCGGATGGTTTTTCACCTTTAGCTACGCTGATTAAATATGCCAATGAACGTTTCACTTTAGAAAACGCAAAATATATGCAAGAGAACGCTAGTTATAGGGAAAATTACCAACCAGATAAAAAAATTCTTATTGGGATGTGCAAAACTTTAATTGGTGCAGGGGTTAATCTGAATGAAATTGCCATATGTGATCCTAGTAGTTTTCAAACTGGTTTTGCGAAATTGCCCAAAGGCAAAGAAAAACGCTTTTTGAAAAAGAAAAAATTAACTTTGGCTGATATGATAGCGGCTTGCGATAATCTTGAACTCACCCAAATATTTCAAGAAGCCGGTTTAACTAAGTCACAACCGGATATTTTAAAGCAGTCTGCGTTTAATCCTTAAATTTTATTCCCAATCCAACGCGCCTTTTTTCCATTCGTAGATGAAGCCGACGGTTAGCACGCCTAAAAAAATAACCATGGAAATGAAACCGGCGAGGCCGATGGCGCCAAGCGAAATGGCCCAGGGGAATAAAAACGCGATTTCCAAATCGAAGATGATGAAAAGGATTGAGACCAGATAAAACCGCACATCAAACTGGCTGCGGGTATCGGTAAACGCGTCAAAGCCACATTCAAATGGCGCATTTTTCGCCAGATCCGGTTTTTGTTTGGCGAGCAATAAAGAAGTGCCGAGCAAACCAATCGTAATCACCGCGGCAATCCCAAAAAACAGCAAAATCGGCAAATAGTGGCTGAGCAATTCGGTTGGCAGTGGCGCGGTCATAGCCAATTATGTTTAAGCGATTTGCCAGTAAAAGGCAATCTTGTGGCAGTTAGCGCTGCCACAAGATTTAAACTTAGTCAGCGGCTGCAGCTTTGGGTTTGGTATCCAAATTAACACCCGCTTTTTCATCCGCTACTAGTTGCTTGTAATCAAAAGTGGTCATCACCCATTGCGTGGCAGCCGGCGCGTCATTATACAGCGCGGCATGATAATGTTTGCGCAAATATGCTTGGATCGCCACATCCAAAGCCGCACCGGTTTTACCAGTTAGACCAAATAGATTTTCGTTGCCAGGCTTGGTTAAAATTTTCACTGCATTATTATAAGCATCTGGCAATGGCTGATATTCATTCAAATCATCGATAGTTTCAATCCGGCGATGGGCATCTTTCATATATTTCGGCCGGAATTTCATCGCCGCCCCTTGTGAGCTGCACATATTAGTGGTCATGCCACGTGGTGTCCCTTTGGTGCCAGAATTATCGATAATTTTGCTGACTGCGGGTTCTGGGTCTGGATTGGTGGGGGTTGGCACACCGCAATAATTCATGGTGCCGGCCATAATATGCTTTTTAGACATATTAAAGGCGGCATCAGCATCTGATTTTTTACAGTAATTGGTGCGCCACGGCATGAAACCTTCTAACATGGCCGCGACAATCTCACCATTGCCATAACCTTTATCCGTGGTGCAAAGCCCAGTAATAGGATCACGCACTGAAATAGTATCGGATTTACCGGCTCCATAACGCTCTCGTATTTGGGAAGAGACCCGCGTCATCGCACCCAATGCCGCTGCTGGATCAACGGTGCCAGAAACAGAATTATTCAAATTTGCGACTACTTCATTGGTATTGGCGATGTAAGCGGCCGCCTGCGCATTGGCGAACGCATTGGCGGCGCGGTCCTGGCCCATCGCATGGCATTGGGTGAATAATTTGTCTTGGTCTTGTGTGCTGAGCGCTACTGAACTTTTCGCGATTTGCATGCCGGCCAACGCTGCTTGGGATGCTTGTGCATTCATTCGGTTCGCTTGAATTAGGCCATTGGTGCTCAGTTCAGTTGCCTTAATGGCGGCTGCTTGGATGCCAGCGCTTTGCTGCGCACCACCCGATTGATAAGCCATATAGATTTGCAAAGCATAGTTCATCATACTGAACAGCGGTTTTAACAAACTGTTAAAGTTGATGCCGGCAACCTGCTCAATATTTGAATTATCTTGATTGGATTGACAAGTGCCATTTTGGCAAGGCAGATCGGTAATTGCCCAGGCTGGCGCAGTCAACAAAATCGCCATGGTTGGTGCAGCCAATAAGCAAAGGCTAAACCCCAGCCGGCGCAATTTGGCAGATTGGAAAGCAAGTAAAGAAAGGCGCATTTTCATATCTCCAACCCTAATATTTCAGTCCAAAAAAGCTTTTGGATTTATCGTCTTTGTTTGCTGGCGCGGCTGGTGCCGCTGTCTGCGGTGAAGTCACGTCAGTGGCGGTTTTGGTGCCATTTTTCAGGCGGAAAGCGCCGCCACTGGTATTATTAATACTGTTTTGATAGTTTTCTTTGCTGCGCAAATCATAAGGTGCAGTTGGACAAGTTAAAGTCGTTGTCGTTGGCGTGGTCCGGCTCCGCGTCTCAAAGAGTTTTTGGGAACCATTAACGGTATTGCACCGGTAATCATAAATACCATCGCCATTATTATCGCTCAAAGTACAACCGGCATTGGCCCCACTGGTCGTTACGCGGCTCAAATTCGCGGTGGTGGTGTTGGTACCATCTTCAGTGCTGTAACCAGAAAGGGCAAATGTGATCCCGCACATGCTATAACTGCCATTGGCCAAGCCATGGCCATTGGTCGTATAGGCATCATTGGCAACTTGGTCAATCGCATCATTAACGGCATTATCATAATCGCCAAAACTACCAGCCAAAGTAGTATTGCCGCTGGTATTATCGATACTGGTAGAAGCATTACCGTTACTTGGTGTGGCCACAGCCAAGGCAGCCACTGGATAATTCACATCTCCAGTTGTGCTAACCGAACGGGTAAACAATCCGTTATTTTTCATGTTGTTGACATAATTACTGTTGGTTTTGAAAACATCATCACACGCGCCGCCCATCGCGCCTAAAGCGCCTTGGTCCACCGCACTGCTCACCAAGCCAGCCACTAATTGGGAAGCCACGGCGTTTTTAAAGAAGCTAAATAAATCGGTTGCAATTGCTCCATGCGCTTTGTCTAGCAAACCACTGAAATTGGTTCGGCAATTTCCAGCATTGGGGTTTTGAAACAGGCTATTACCTAATACCTTAGCATATTGCTGCGAACGTGCATTGGCTTGCTCGAATTCATTGTTCCGCAGCGTGTTCAAATCAGTAACATCACACCCTTTGGATTTCAAAACATCATCGGTGGTTTTCAAATGGAAGGCGGGGAAATCCATTTCCACACTGGCGGTGGCATGCGCCGTGCTGGCCGCCAAACACAGCGACAATGCAACACTGCACGCAGCAGCTTTACCCAACCACTGGGAAGAACGGACAAGGGCGCGGGGAATCGACATCGGGGATTACTCTCATTCAATCTAACACGGAAAAGTTAAAATTTTACTAAATTCTCTCATAATCTTTAAAAATCCGAACAACGCCCTTTTACTTCCCAATCCCCATAACGCGTCGGCTCCGGCCCAGCCGGTCCGCCAATTTCGACAGGTTTGATGCTGGTTGATTGTTCGGATTCATTGAGCGGTGGTAAAATTACCGGCTTTTTAATGACCAGTTCATTTATTTTAGGAGCTTCAAACATTATCATCTATTTAATTTATACATAAAATTTGAAAATACCATTTCATTTGATTGCATTTTTATATTATTTCATGCCATTCCTTTTGACTTAATTACTTTCAACCGCATATATAAGTTATATTAGAGGAAATTATGACAACCAACGGAAAACAAAAAAAGCCTTTACCTTTTAGAAGCATGACAAGAGAAAATAACCGATCGAGTGATTTTACTCCTAGCAATCCAAAAAATTCTTGGTGGCCCAAAATTTGGATGCTGCCAGGAATGCTAAGAATTGTACTACCAGGAATTTTAAGAATGGCAATACCAGGAATGTCAGGAGGTATGACAATTAACTACCAACCGGTTCAAAACGGGAATGGTAGACCAGATTTGGGCCAAAATTTAGCAAAAAATGGATCTGATAATGGTCCCATTTATGTTGACAGTGTTGAACAAGAATCTCCTAAAACTGATATAGCCGGATTAGATCCCAAGGTCGGCAGCATCGGCCCATCTGATGCCGGTGATAATGATGAAAAAGACTCACGTGTTTATGCTAATAGTGGTAAATCTAGTATTGGTAATGGTAAAAAAGACTTTGATCCCTATGCTAATGATGATTTTAATGTCGACAACAATGGTCAAATAGGTTTTAATTTTCCTAATACTTTAACCGTTGAGAATGACCAAATAGAGGCAGGGACAACGCCGCCAAAACGTAAACTTTACTTGAATTTGATGAATTTTTGTAACAGCCAAAAAGGAGCGACAATAATCGGGGTTGGCGGTCTCGTGGGTTTTGCTGTTCTCTTTTATATCTGCAGCCAAGTCACTGCTCCAAAAGCGGAAGTAAAAACCACCTCCAAAATCGCTGCAAAGCCAGTTAATAAAGATGAATATATCAAACAATTGGAAAAAAAACTTCAACAACAAGGACAACAATTAGCAATTAAAGATGATTATATAGCGGCTTTAAATGAATTTGGGCCTATTCCAAAAGGATATAAAATAGGTGTGAATCCAGATGATATTTCGCCGCCAAGTGCAGGAAAATTAGCCAGTGTCGACAAATTATTAGATGCAGTGATTAACCAACCGGATGCGAAAGATGGTAAAAGAATTTGGTCGGAAATGGTTTATTTGTTTGGCATTGGTAATGGCGTGGTTGATTTGAACGCAAACCCACCACAGACAGATGCCCAAATAGCTGCTGCAGTTGAGAGTGTTCCGCATTCCACCAAAGCTTGGTGCAACATGTTTGTTACGGTTGCATATTATTTAAGCCAGGCTAAGAATAATTTAAGTGTAACCCAAAACGAGAGGTTATTGGCAAAAGCGGAACATGCCCAACGGCTGCTAGCTACCATAGCTCAAAATACAGATTTTTTTGTAACTGCTGTTCCAAATTCTGGTCCAGGAAAAAGACCAGTTGCGGGTATGAGTCCCGAGGGGACTGGCTCTCTTTTGCGCCAGAGCCGTCTCGATCCAAAGAATATTATGCCAACTGCTACATTTTCAAGCGCGCCGCCAATTACATTATTACGGTTACCACGTTTGCCAGTATTGCCTTTGGATATGTCTGCCGGTATGTCGATCAGCACAAAATTTATGGCTAGATTAAAAAAATCACCTCCGGTACAAAAATTGGGATCTGTTAAAGGACTGCAATTTTATGCCATTAAGGCAGTGCGGTCCAACTTCTTTGTCCCAGAAACCCCATCTATTACTATGTCACCCCCTCGCACAGCGGCGACCTTGCTAGTAGCGCCAAGAACTATATTAGCTTTGCCCCCAACCACATCTACTGATGCTTTACCAAGTGCGACTACTGCTACTGCTACTGCTACTGCAGTGATAAGCAATGATAATACCACTTTCAACACATCAGCTGCTGAAATCCCTTTGCCAACCGGTACTGGCAATCAAAATATTTATGATAACAATAACAGGAATGCTCGCACAAGCCGGGCGGCACCAGTTCCCACAAATTAAGTTGCTTATAAGGAGTTGGCTTTGGCTAATCCCTTTTTTATTATCCGCCGATTATCCGCTTGGTGAAACGGCGGTCAGCCTTAGGTAATTAAGGCCAAAGCTTGCTGCTGCTGAATGGCAAGCTGTGCACAGCCGGTTTGGGCGAGAATTAACATTTGTTGAAACTGTGCGGGCGTAAAGGTATTGGCCTCGCCGGTCGCTTGAATTTCCACCAGTTGCCCGCTGGCGGTTAGCACAAAATTGGCATCAACCTCCGCCGCGCTGTCTTCCTCATAACATAAATCGAGCATCGCTTCGCTGGCGATAATGCCGCAAGAAATGGCGGCGACGCCCTCGCGCAGCGGCCAGGCTTTGATAATGCCTTGTTGCTTCATCCACAAACAGGCCTGGTGCAGCGCGATATACCCGCCGGTAATGGCCGCGGTGCGCGTGCCGCCATCGGCCTGGATCACATCGCAATCAATTTTAATCTGGCGCTCGCCAAGCTGCCGCATATCCACCACGGCGCGTAAAGCGCGGCCAATCAGGCGCTGAATTTCCTGGGTGCGGCCGGATTGTTTGCCTTTGGCCGCCTCGCGCTCCATGCGTTCATTGGTCGAACGCGGCAGCATGCCGTATTCCGCCGTCACCCAGCCCTTGCCGCTGCCTTTCAGCCACGGCGGCGTTTTATCATCCACACTCGCCGCGCATAACACATGCGTATTGCCAAATTTAATCAGGCAAGACCCCTCCGCATGCTGCAAAAAATTTGGAATAATTTCTACCTGGCGCAGCTGATTGGATGCGCGTTTATCTAGTCTCATGGATTTTTATGCCTGTATTGCCAAAGAATTTACAAGCTTAACCCCACTGTCATCCCGGGCTTGTCCCGGGATCCGTGTCTGCCATAAAGTTGATCATGGTTTATTATGTGTACCTACTCTGCAACCGGCGACAAGGCACTCTATATACTGGCGTGACCAATGATCTTGAACGCCGCGTCAGTGAACATAAACAAGGCTTGGTCAAAGGCTTCACCAAAAAATATGGTATCGATAAACTGGTTTATTATGAATGTTTTGAACAAATTGAATTCGCCATCATGCGCGAAAAACAATTGAAGCGGTACTCACGTGAATGGAAATATAATTTAATCGAACGCGATAATCCGCATTGGGATGACTTGTTACCTATTAATACTGTTCAACTTGTAATCACCACGGATCCCGGGACAAGCCCGGGATGACAGAGAGGTGCTGATAAACCCGCTGCAGCAAATTTGCAGTCACCCCACAATACAAAGTCCCGCAGCATTTATTGCTCAATAAATAAACATAACCGCCTTGTTCGGACACGCAGCGATATTACCACCATTTCGCCTGCTGCCAAGCCAGCCTAGATCCCAGCTTGCGCTGGGATGACGCTAGCAAGTACGATACCAACGTGTGGCCACACCAATCATTTATTAAATGTTAGGGGTTTAAGCATAGTGGTCTGTGGGGATAATGTTGGCTTTATAACGGGTTGAGTAGCCTCATTATTTAAGCGCCCTTTTGGTTGCTCAAACATTTTATTCATTAAATGTGGACCTAAAAAGATTAATTTTTGAATTAACCTACTATTCATATCATTTGTCTCTTTAATATTATCTGAAATTGGTTTGAAAACCTTTACGATACCTTGGAACGTTGTTTTTGCTGGAGAGGTAATTGTATTAAATGCGTCTTTAGCATACTTTTGTTGAGCATCTTGCATTTGACCAAATAAACTCTGATGCCAAGATTTCTTCAAATCTGCCCATGCCTTTGCACGCATTTGTGCATCTGCCTGTTGCATTTGGCCTACATAGCTATTGCGCCAAGTGCTTTTAATTTGTTCCCATTGAGCGTTCTGCATATCCCGATTAAATTTATAAGCTTTGCCTGCTGGTGAAGCAGCTGCTTCCCGTTTAAATTCAGACCAAGCTTCTTTAAAATTTTCCGGTAATTTAGGCTCACTCATAATATCTCCTCAGTCAAAAATAACATGTTATCCTTAACAATTTATTACCAATAGCACATTAAAATTATTCAAATATTAAGCAGCCTGCTTCTTGGCCAATGCCAGTTCCGCATGGCTGGTGAGGGCGGCTTGGGCTGCGGCTAATCGGGCGACCGGGACGCGGTAGGGGGAGCAGGAGACGTAGTCGAGGCCGACCGTTTCGCAGAAGGCGATGGAGGCCGGGTCGCCGCCATGTTCGCCGCAGATGCCGAACCACATTAAAAACTCACAAGCTTTATTCTCTATAATAAGATTGACCTAATAATACTTGCATTACTATTCAAGCATATTAACTAAAACTTTAGGACATATAATGACAAACCTTTTTCCAGTGACGCCAGTTGATCGTATAATCGATGAAATGTATGAAATAAAAGAACAGCGAGATGCTGCTTCCCGTTTGAAGCGTTATCCCTTTAATGTAGATTCTTACGAATTAGCTGGTTTTGGTCCTAAAGGTAATTCACTTAATTTTCCCACTGCTGGAGAATTTGTTAATTTAGGGAAGGCGATTGAAGCATATAGTGCAATTTGGATTGCAGCTGGCGAAAAGCCATCTGATTTGGATGAGCAGATGCAAAATGCATTACATCCTTTAAAAGAAAGATTAAAACTTTTGCGCTTTGCGTCTTGGAAAGACGAACCTCTTGGAATATCGATTGATCAATTATTTGTTGATCAAACTGATGAAAACAAACCTGTTTTTTATATAGATGCTAATCGATTAGCTAGTGCAGTTACCTGGTGGTATATCGATAACTATCGTGAACGCGCTTGTTGGATTGACAAGACACAACCCGAACGTGAAGAAAGTTTAGCATTACATGTGAAATGCGTTCAAAAGTTTGTGACTGCTTTGGCAACAGTGCCAACAATTGGTGAAGCAGAACTACGGCAAGATATTTCAAATTTAAGAGTATCATATCCTGATGCAGATCATAACGAATTGGGTTTAGAAGCAGTATTAGAAGCCGCTTTCAAAAAAGGTTTAAACGCAGACCCCGCTTATTTGATCAAAGCTTTCCCTCAAATTTCAGCAAGCGAAGTCGCGGCAAAACCGCCAGCCAATCAAGCATAATTACTTTTAATGTAAAGCTAGCATTGCTGGCTTTACATTAATTAAGCAGCCTGTTTCTTCGCCAGCGCCAATTCGGCATGGCTGGTGAGGGCGGCTTGGGCTGCGGCTAATCGGGCGACCGGGACGCGGTAGGGGGAGCAGGAGACGTAGTCGAGGCCGACCGTTTCGCAGAAGGCGATGGAGGCCGGGTCGCCGCCATGTTCGCCGCAAATGCCAAGTTTGATATCTTTGCGCGTGGCGCGGCCACGCTCGGCAGCGATTTTAATCAGCTCGCCCACCCCGGCCTGGTCGATGCTGACAAACGGGTCTTGCGCATAGATATTGGCGCGCTGGTAATGCGGCAGGAAATGCGCGGCATCATCGCGGCTGATGCCCAGCGTGGTTTGCGTGAGATCGTTGGTGCCGAAGGAGAAAAATTCCGCTTCCTTCGCCAGCTCGCCCGCTTGCAGCGCAGCGCGTGGCAGTTCGATCATCACGCCGATTTTGTATTTTAAATTCGGCGCAATCTCTTTGCCGACCGCGATGATTTTTTCTTTCAAGATTTCAAGTTCGGTCAGTGTTGCTACCAACGGAATCATAATTTCCAGCTCGACATTCGGCACTTGGCAAGCGGCGGCAAACACCGCGCGCGCCTGCATTTCATAAATTTCCGGATAGGTGATACCCAGGCGGCAACCGCGATGGCCGAGCATCGGGTTGCTTTCTTTCAGCTGCTGCAACCGCCGTACCAGCACATCGCCCGGGATGTTCAAGGCCTTGGCGACACTGGCAGTTTCGGCTTCGGTATGCGGCAAAAATTCATGCAAAGGCGGGTCAAGCAGGCGGATGGTGACCGGTAGGCCGGCCATAATTTTAAAGATCGCGGCAAAATCATCGCGCTGAAATGGCTCTAATTTCGCCAGCGCTTTCACACGGCCTGCTTCATCATCCGCAATGATCATTTCACGCACGGAAATAATCCGCGCGGGGTCGAAAAACATATGTTCAGTGCGGCATAGGCCGATGCCTTCGGCACCAAATTCACGGGCGACTTCGGCATCCTTCGGCGTTTCGGCATTCGCGCGTACTTTCAAACGGCGGAAAGAATCTGCCCAGCCCATCAGTGTGGCAAAATCCGCGCCCATGGCGGGCGCCAGCGTTTTTACTTCGCCCAAATACACTTCACCCGCCGCGCCATCCAGCGTAACGATATCGCCCGCATTCAAACTGCGCCTGCCGATTTGCAACGTGCCTTTATGTTCATCCAACCGCATTTCACCGGCCCCCACCACACAAGGGCGGCCCATGCCGCGCGCGACCACAGCCGCGTGCGAGGTCATCCCGCCGCGCGCGGTTAAAATGCCTTTGGCCGCATACATGCCGTGAATGTCTTCGGGGCTGGTCTCGGTGCGGCATAAAATGACGCTTTCGCCCTGATGGGCGAGGCGCTCGGCTTCATCGGCCGTAAATGCCAGACGGCCCACGGCCGCGCCGGGGGAAGCGGGCAGGCCTTTGGTCAACACGTCTTTTTTTGCATCGGGGTCAAGCCGTGGATGCAATAACTGATCGAACGAAGCCGGGCTTACACGCTTTACTGCTTCTTCACGGCTAATCAAACCTTCATTGGCCAGTTCTACGGCGATGCGCAGCGAGGCCTGCGCTGTGCGTTTGCCGCTGCGGGTTTGCAGAATGTACAGCTTGCCTTGCTGCACGGTAAACTCGATATCCTGCATATCTTGATAATGTTTTTCGAGGAGTGCACGCACATCGCAGAGCTGTTTGTAAACCTCGCCCATCACTTCTTCCATCGCCGGCGCAGTGCTGTTTTGGGCCTGCTTGCCGGCAACCGTAATTTGCTGCGGCGTGCGGATGCCGGCGACGACATCCTCGCCCTGGGCATTCACCAAAAATTCGCCGTAGAATGTATTTTCGCCGGTCGATGGATCGCGCGTAAAGCACACGCCCGTGGCGCAATCATCGCCCAAATTGCCGAACACCATCGCCTGCACATTCACCGCCGTGCCCCAGCTTTCGGGAATTTCATTTAGGCGGCGATACGTAATTGCCCGCTGGTTCATCCAGGATTGGAACACCGCGCCAATCGCGCCCCATAACTGCGCTTGCACTTCTTGCGGAAACGGTGCGCCGCTACGTTGTTGCACCATTGCTTTATAAGCGGCAATCACCTTTTCCCAGTCTACAGCCGTCAGTGCCGTATCTTCAAATTTGTTAATCTGGCGTTTATAGCTATCCAAAATATCTTCAAAATCGTGATGCGACAGGTTCAGCACCACCGCGCTATACATCTGAATAAACCGGCGGTAGCTATCATACGCAAACCGCGCATCGCCACTGCGTTTGGCCAGGCCCTCAACCGTTTGGTCATTCAGGCCCAAATTCAAAATCGTATCCATCATGCCCGGCATCGAGGCCTGCGCGCCGGAACGGACGGAGACGAGGAGGGGGTTCGCCACATCGCCAAACTGCGCGCCGATATGGCTTTCCACCGCGGCCAATGCGTCATCAACATTCTGTTTCAGTTCAGGCGGATATTGCCGGCCATTGGCATAAAAATAGGTACAAACCTCGGTCGTAATCGTCAACCCCGATGGCACGGGCAGGCCCATATTGGTCATCTCCGCCAGATTGGCGCCCTTGCCGCCCAGCAATTCCTTCATCTTGGCATGGCCATCAGCCTTGCCCTGACCAAACCGATAAACCCATTTTTGCGCCGACATCTGATGCTTATTCCCTGAGGGGCTGTTAAAGCAAAATAAGTAAGTTAGCGCAAAGTTATTCGCGTAGTATATGTGAACTTAGTTTTTGCTAATTGCTTTTTTCTGCTCGCGTTCAAGTTGTTGAATACTCTTATCTGGTGTAGGTAAATTCTCGGGCATAGTTCCGCCTAATTCCTGAATTGTTTGCCGAACTTTGCGGCCAACTTCAGCATGTTTTATATTTGCTAAAGCTTTATGACGGATGTCTTCGCGTTTTAAAATTTCTTCTGTTTGAGTTGCACGAAATAAATTAGCAGCCATTTCTGTGCTGCCCATATGGTCTAATATTGCATGATTTTTCTTAAGTCCTTTGCGAGCATGAATTTCTTTTGCACCCAAGCCACCATATAATCCGCGGTAACCATGATCTTGAAAAATTGCATAATCTATCGGCGTTTCAACGCCGCAATCCTTTGCAGCAGCTGATAAAGCTTTGTTATGCGTGCTTAACTGTTCACGCAATTTTAATCGCTGTTCTTCTTCTGTTAAATTTGAAAAATCCTGTTGATCTGCTAGCTCTTGACGACGCGTTTGAACAGCAAAATATGTTTGGCCATAAGCGATTGCTGGTTTGGAAGAGTCACCATTTTGGACGATTAAATAGCATGCGTAACGCGATAATTGAATATCCGCAATTGAGCGTTGCGCCCCAGAGCCAATATCAACCATTTTCGTGACATCACGAAAATGGTCTGTAATTTCGTAACCAGCTGTTTCACAAGCAATTTTTGCTTTATCGATTGCAGTCTCGAAATTTTCCCATCGTGCATAATCCAATAAAGGCTGCAATTCTCTAGCTAACCAGTATTCGTTGCCATCTTCATCAGTATGGCGAATATCTTCAAAGGGGCGATTTTGCGTCGACATATGTGCTACAACGATTGTGGAAACCATTGGTAAAACTCCTGATCAACCAAAATG
The DNA here is from genome assembly GCA_965246945.1 of Alphaproteobacteria bacterium. Classification (GTDB taxonomy): domain Bacteria; phylum Pseudomonadota; class Alphaproteobacteria; order UBA11073; family UBA11073; genus CBDFFW01. The sequence continues at coordinate 56,247 of CBDFFW010000001.1, read as the reverse complement.
CTAGAATGTTTATTTAAAGTGGTCAAACAGCTTTCAAAAAGTCTTTTAGCAAAATACCAATTAACGCCCCACCGCCAGCATGCGGTCGATTGGCAGGCGGGCGCGGTCGATGATAGTGGGGTCGATTTGGACGTCGTAATAACCGTCACCCGCACGGCCATCACGTAAGGCTTGATAGATTTTCGGCAGGGTGATGCGTTGCATATGCGGGCATAGATTGCAGGGGCGCAGGAATTCGACATTGGGGTGCTGGGCGGCCAGGTTATCGCTCATCGCGCATTCGGTCACCATCACCACCTTGGCCGGTTGCTGTTCGCGGACATAGCCATCCATCATTGCGGTACTGCCGACAAAATCAGCGGCGGCTAGCACGGCCGGCGGGCATTCCGGATGGGCGAGGACGACCGCGCCAGGGTTGGCCTGGCGGAAGAAGTGGATGTCCTCCGCTGTAAAGCGCTCATGCACTTCGCAATGCCCTTTCCAGGCGATGATTTTAACGGTAGTTTGCGTGGCGACCCAATTGGCCAGATATTCATCCGGCAAAAACAGCACTTCCGGCACGCCCAAACTTTCGACGATTTTCACAGCATTGCCGGAAGTGACGCAAATATCGGACGCGGCTTTCACAGCGGCGGAGGTATTCACATAAGTCACCACCGGCACGCCGGGATACCGTTTGCGCAGCAGCGCGATATCGGCGGGCGTAATGCTATCGGCGAGTGAACAACCCGCGCGCGGATCTGGGATCAACACGGTTTTTTCAGGGGAAACCAGTTTGGCCGTCTCCGCCATAAAATGCACACCGGCTAACACAATGATTTCAGCATCGACCTCGGCAGCTTTATACGCAAGAGCCAGACTGTCGCCGACAATATCCGCCACACAGTGGAAAATCTCCGCGCTTTGATAGTTGTGCGCCAGGATCACCGCATTGCGCTCCCGCTTCAGCTTTAAAATCTCATAAACATATGGCGCATAACCCGGCCATTCCAGCGGGCTCACCACGCGCTTCACCTTATCGAACAAATGCGCCGTGGCGCGTTCAACTTCGGGGGTAAATAATAATGGCGCAGTGGTTGCAGAGGCAGCGGGCGCTAGATCAAGCGGCATGGTTGATTTAAATATAACAGTTGCAACTGCTTATTGCAAAATTTGCGTGGTTTGGCTGGTTGTGGCACGCTGTCATAATGGAAAACATCATCGCCTTTCAAGGGGTGCCGGGGGCATATGGGGAGGTGGCGGCTAAAGCGGTGCGGCTGGATTTCCAGCGTTTGGCCTGTCCAGATTTTGAATCAGTGGTTGAAGCAGTTAGCAATGGTGAGGTGGCGCTGGGCATTTTGCCGATTGAAAATTCGATTGCTGGACGGGTGGCCGATATTCATCCGCTGCTGCTGCGCAGCGATTTACATTTGGTGGGCGAACATTTTCAGCCGATCCAACATTGTTTATTAGGGGTTTACGGCGCCAAGTTTGAACAGATTAAACAGGCGCATAGCCATGCACAGGCGTTAAGCCAATCCCGCCAACATCTGCGCGCCTGGGGTATTCAGCCGGTGATTGCGCAAAACACGGCGATGGCTGCAGAAGCGGTGGCCAAATTGGCAGATGTGACGCAAGGAGCGGTTGCTTCCAAGCTCGCGGCCGAAATTTACGGGCTGGAAGTGCTGCGCACCGATTGCGCGGATCAAGCGAATAACACCACGCGCTTTGTGCTGATCAGCCAGACGGCGGCGACCGTGGATATTGGCGCGCCGTGTCTCACCAGTTTAAGTTTTCAAGTGCGCAGTATTCCGGCCGCGCTGTACAAAGCCTTAGGCGGTTTTGCGACCAATAGTATTAATCTGGTCAAACTGGAAAGCTTCATTACCCATAATGGCGGGTTTGTCGCCGCCGATTTCTATGCCGAATTTGAAGGCCATCCTGAACAGCCCGCTTCCCAGCGTGCTTTGGAAGAACTTCGCTATTTTGCCAAAGCGGTGCGAATTTTGGGGACATATATGATGGCAGATTTTCGGCAGCAATAAAATTTTAAGCAGCTTCTTTTTGAGGGCAGCAAGTATGTATATGCTCGTTTGCCAGTTCTACAACAGGGATTTCAACCTGATTAGGCGCGCGGCCGTATAGGCCGAGTTTGTTGAGTAGCGCGTGATCGAAATCGAATTCGGGGTTGGCGGTGGTGAGGAGTTTTTCGCCTGTGAAGATGGAATTCGCGCCAGCCAAAAAAGCCAAAGCTTGGGCGCTTTCGGGGATTTGCAGGCGGCCGGCCGATAAGCGTACCATGCTTTGCGGCAGTAAGATGCGAGCCAGCGCAATCATGCGGACCCATTCGAGCGGATCGACGGGTTCAATGGCAGCTTGTGCTTGCGCATCACCTAATGGCGTACCTTCAATTGGCACTAGCGCATTAATCGGCACACTTTCCGGGGCGGGATTTAAATTGGCGATTTGGTGCAGCAAGCCGATGCGGTCGGTCTCCGTTTCCCCCATACCAATAATGCCGCCGCAGCAAACGCTGATACCCGCATTGGCCACACTGTCAATCGTGCGCAAACGGTCGTCATATTGTCGCGTCGTGATAATATCGCCGTAATGTTCGGGCGAAGTATCGAGGTTGTGGTTATAAGCTTTCAGCCCCGCTGCTTTTAGCCGCGTGGCCTGGTCGTCATTCAACATGCCAAGCGTGCAACAGACTTCCAACCCCATGCTGGCCACGCCTTCGACCATTTGCAACACGCGGTCGAACCCGCGACCATCGGTAATTTCACGCCAGGCGGCGCCCATGCAAAAGCGCGTGCTGCCGGCGAGTTTAGCGCGGGTGGCAGCCGCCAATACTTCGTCAACCTGCATTAAGCCTTGTTTTTCGACGCCGGTGTGATAGCGCGCTGCTTGCGGGCAATAGGCGCAATCTTCGGGGCAACCACCGGTTTTGATAGATAGCAATGTACAAAGTTGCACTTCACGCGGATTGTGGTGTTGGCGGTGAGTGCTGGCTGCTTCAAACACTAAATCAAGCAGCGGTTTATCATATAGTTTTTGAATTTGGGTGCGCGACCATTTCTCGGCAGGGCGTATCATTTGTTGCGCGCTTGAGCATTCCATGGGTGGCAGTTAAACCAAAAAAATAATCAGGTGACAATCTTTGTGGTTAACGCGCCACAGCGGCGGCTTCTGGAATGGGCGTGCCATTCGTTTTCAACCAAGCATAACACGCTTCATAGCTATCGCTGTTTTCGAGCAAATCAAGTTTGGGGCCAAGCTGATTAAAAAACTCGGCTTTCACCTTGCGGGCCATCCATTGCAATTTTTGTGTACTGGTGGGGTGGCCTTTGAAATAAATGGCTGGCACGCCATGCTGCAGCGCGGCCATGGCCACGCCTTCGCGGTCGCCGCAATCCATAATCGCCAATAATGGTGTTTCAGGATAATCGTCTTGCAGCCGCGCCAACATAGCGGTGAACCACCGCGGGCCAAGTGTGCTGGCAATGCCCGGCGCGGTAATTACCGACAGGCCAAAACCGGTTTCTTCTGCCGCCAATAATGCGGCGCGTAGATCTGAAATGCTGTAGATAACAATTGGCGTTGGTAAACTGGATGGTGCTTCCACCGGCGTTTCAACCGCTGCGGTTAAACTGTGATTGGCCGCCTTTAATTGGCCTAAGCGTTGTTTGACTTTGCCCCATGGCACAATCTGCTGCAAAGCCGCCGCTGCGGCTTCAAAGCTGACATGGTGCCGGCGGTGGGGTACTTCTTCCGTCATATTACACAAATTTAGCATAGATTACAGTCCGCAACCTAGAAGCATTTTTTGCAACTATGCGTCAAAATTGATCGTTTGGCTAGCGGTTTTTTGCTATGGATTGTGTGCGCAAGCCCTTGCATTCCAAGGCTTTCATGCCTATTAAATACATGTAATTCACATCTAGAAAGATCGTTCATGAGCACAGCCGCCAATGCCGGAAAACAAAAAGCGCTTGAAGCCGCTTTATCACAGATTGACCGTGCCTTTGGTAAAGGTTCCGTGATGAAATTAGGTGCGCGCGGCGAAAGTAATGATGTTGAGGTTATTTCGACCGGCTCATTGGGCCTCGATATCGCTTTGGGTATTGGCGGCGTGCCCCGCGGCCGGATTATCGAAATTTACGGTCCGGAAAGCTCAGGTAAAACCACCCTAGCACTACATATTATTGCCGAAGCGCAAAAACTCGGCGGCACCTGCGCATTTATCGATGCCGAACACGCGCTCGATGCATCTTACGCTAAAAAACTGGGTGTGAATATCGATGAAGTATTGATTTCGCAGCCAGATGCAGGTGAGCAAGCCTTGGAAATTGCCGATACCTTAGTGCGCTCTGGTGCCATTGATGTGCTGGTCGTCGATTCAGTGGCAGCGCTCGTGCCAAAGGCGGAGTTGGAAGGTGAGATGGGCGATAGCCATATGGGCCTGCAAGCGCGGTTGATGAGCCAGGCTTTGCGTAAACTTACCGCCTCCATTTCCAAATCCAACACCTTATTAATTTTCATTAACCAGATTCGCCTCAAAATCGGCGTGATGTTCGGTAACCCGGAAACCACGACGGGTGGTAATGCGCTGAAATTCTATGCCTCGATCCGTTTGGATATTCGCCGCGTGGGTGCGATTAAAGATAAGGAAAATATCACGGGCAATCAGACACGCGTGAAAGTGGTCAAAAACAAACTCGCCCCACCATTCCGTGTGGTCGATTTCGATATCATGTATGGCGAAGGCATTTCCAAAATGGGCGAGTTGATCGATCTGGGTGTCAATGCCGGTATCGTCGAAAAATCCGGCGCTTGGTTTGCGTATGATGGGCAACGTTTGGGCCAGGGCAAAGAAAATGCCAAACAGTTTTTGAAAGATAACCCAGCGGTGGCTGATATTATCGAACAACGCATTCGCGGTAATAAAGAAGTGGTTGCCGACAAAATGATGGCCGCCGAAACCCCAACGCCAGCCAATGAAAAGTAAATTAATTGAGGGAGATGTTATTATTAATAGCATCTCCCTCAATTATAAAACATTTGGAAATAGTTCTTCGTTATAATCCTCAAATTTCCATTGCACTAAACGGCCTAACTTAAAGCAAATTGCCTGCCAATTATCTCCAGAAACACTTTCAAAAATTTCTATGATTTTGTTCGTTAATTGGGAATAGTCATATTGTTGGACAATAAAATGATGTCTGCCAATTACAATTTTATCCTTTGTAAAATTTTCAATTAACCATTGTGGCGTGCAAACCATTGCAGAGAAATATTCACCGCTTTCTTGCGCACCTTGGCCAACATAAATGTCCAAAGGAAAGCCAAAACAGTTAGGTCGTTCAGGTTTATAATTTTCTAAATCTTATACATCAGAAGAATAAAATCTTTGCACTTTGCAATTCACAAACCTTGCTAGCAAAACTTTTTATATTATGCAGTAGATAATAAGGAATGCTTTTCACAATACCTATGCTCAGTAGCACACAAGATGTGTTGAAATGCGGTGCTGATTTGTGCTGGCCAGATGGATTACTAATCATAGCCGATCAGCAAACAAGCGGGCGCGGGCGGCAGGGGCGGGCGTGGGTTTCGCCATTCGGTAATTTTTATGGGTCTTATCTATATCGCAACATGTTTGACGCTGCGCAACTCGGCTGGTTAAGTTTGGCGGTAGGCGTTAGTGTTATTGAAGCCTTAAAGAGTTGTAGTCTATTTAATAAAAATAAAATTGAATCAAATAAGGCGTGGCAACTCAAATGGCCAAATGATATTTTGCTACACGGCAAAAAATTGGCAGGTTTATTAATTGAACGTGAAGGTGATGCGTTGATTATTGGCTTAGGCGTTAACCTGCAGCACGCGCCGCCAATTACGGATGGCCGTTATCAAGCCATTAGTTTAAATGAAGCTGATTTACCTGCACCAACTGCCTTAGAATTTGCCGAGACTTGGCAACAAGCACTGCAACAATGGCTAACCATTTGGCAGCAACAAGATTTCACCAGCATTAAAGCGGCATGGTTAAAGCATCATCCGCCACTGGGCACCGCCCTGCAAATTAAGCGTGATGATACCATATTAAATGGCACCTTTGCTGGGCTTGCCGCCGATGGCGCTTTGCGGTTACAAACGGAAACAGAATTGCTTACCTTGCACACGGCTGATGTCTTTTTTCTCGCGTCCCCTTAACTCAGCTTTATTGCTGGCCATCGATGTCGGCAATACCAATGTTGTGTTCGCTTTGTATAATGGCAAACAGCAAATCAGCCAATACCGCTTGCATACCCAGGCCAATTACACCGGCGATGATATCGCCGTCTGGCTCCAACAATTGCTTAACCTGGAACAGTTAAACTTTAAGCAAATCAAACATGTGATTATTGCCAGTGTGGTACCGGCGCTGGATTTCGCACTGCAGCAATTTTGCCAGCGGCATTTACAATTAGAGCCGGTCATGGTCACCGCAGCTAGCCAATTGGGGCTGGAACTTAGGCAGTTACGACCGGAACAAATCGGGGCTGACCGTATCGCCAATGCGGTGGCAGTCAAACAATACTACGCATTGCCGGCCGTGGTCATTGATTTTGGCACCGCCACCACCTTTGATGTTTTAGATGCCGCCGGTAACCATATCGGCGGGGCGATTGCGCCAGGGCCGCAGCAATCTCTGACTGCTTTGGTGCAAGCGGCCGCCAAGTTACCACAGGTCACTTTTGCCAAACCACCGCAAGTATTGGGGCAGGATACCGTTTCCGCCATGCAATCTGGTTTATTTTGGGGTTATGTCGGACTGATCGAAGGATTGTTGAACCGTTTGCAAACCGAACAGGGCCAATTCGCCAGTATCATCGCTACCGGCGGTTTAGCAGCACTGTTCGCCGATGCTATTCCAGCCATTCAAACCGTTGATGGCGATTTAACTCTCAAGGGTTTATTGGTGTTGTGGCATTTGAATAAAGCTTAATATTGGCGGCGCAGATTTTAGCCGTTAAGCTACCGCCATGCCATTAAGCGAAGCACAATTAGCCGAAATACAAGCGCAGCAAGCGCAAAGCTTTACCACCAAGCGGCCCACGGTCGAAGCCTTAGAAAATATATTATACGAAGCGCTACCAGTGCTGGATCACGGCTTTATCCGTACCATCGATTATATGGGTGATGACAGCGCGATTGTGCAGGCCGCGCGCGTGTCTTATGGCAAGGGCACGAAAAAGGTGAATACCGATACCGGCCTCATCCGATATCTGCTGCGCCATTGGCACACCACGCCGTTTGAAATGTGCGAAATTAAATTTCACATCAAACTACCGATTTTCATCGCCCGCCAGTGGATTCGCCATCGCACGGCCAATGTGAATGAATATTCGGCGCGCTATTCAATTATGGACCGCGAATTTTACATTCCAAAAATGGAGCACTTGGCCGCGCAAGCCGCCAATAACCGTCAGGGCCGCGGCGATACGCTGCAAGGGCAAGAAGCGGAAGAAGTGTTGAAGCTGCTGAAAGACGATGCGCAGCAATGCTACGACCATTATGAATATATGCTAAACATGAACCAACGCGAAGAAGTGCTGAATGAAAACCGCACCGGTTTGGCGCGGGAGCTCGCGCGCATGAATTTAACGCTCAACACTTATACGCAGTGGTATTGGAAAACCGATCTACATAACCTGATGCATTTTTGCCGCCTTCGGGCCGACAGCCACGCCCAATATGAAATCCGCGCTTATGCGGATATCCTGATTGATATCATGCGCAAATGGGTCCCTGCGACACACCAAGCCTTCCTTGATTACCGCCACGATGCCATGCACCTCTCCGGCCAAGGCCTGGCCGTCATCAAACGCCTGCTTGCCGGCAAACCAGTCACTCAGGAAACCAGCGGGTTAACCGTCCGCGAATGGAACGAATTGCAAGAAAGTTTGACTTAAAGGAACGCTTTGTCGAAAGACCACTAAAACGCTACAACATTATAGCATATAAATATCGCTATAAATAAAGTTCCATAAGAAAACAGTGTTGGTTTGCAGTATAAAGTTTAGTTGCGACTATAATCTGTTAATTCTTATTCAAAGTAGAAACAGCAATTGTAATAATGGCTACCAACACACTAATTATCACAGTGATGATTGGCGGCCATTACACAATTTTTGTTTTTTCTAATCATAAATAATTATTTAATTGCTTTCACTTTACCTTTGCCGCGTTCGTAAAGCGAGGTATATGGACGCTGGGTGTAACCGCCGTAGATTTGGCGGGGGCGGCCAATGCGTTGTTCGGAGTCTTCGGTCATTTCTTTCCATTGTGCTACCCAGCCGGCGGTGCGGGCCAGCGCGAATAGCGGCGTGAACATTTGCGGCGGAAAGCCGATGGCACGCAGGATAATTCCTGAATAGAAATCCACATTCGGATACAATTTTTTCTCGATAAAGTAATCATCGCTCAGCGCAATGCGCTCTAACTCCATCGCTACTTCCAGTTTGGGATCGTTGATGCCAAGTTCGGCCAAAACTTCCTGACAAGTGGCACGCATCACTTTGGCACGGGGATCAAAGTTTTTGTAAACGCGGTGACCAAAGCCCATGAGGCGGTAATCATCGTTTTTATCCTTCGCGCGTTTGACAATATTCGGGATGTTTTTCACATCGCCGATATCATCCAGCATCCGCAACACCGCTTCATTGGCGCCGCCATGCAATGGACCCCACAGGGAGGCGATACCAGCCGCTATACAGGCATAGGTGTTAGCACCCGATGAACCGGCCAACCGTACGGTGGAGGTCGATGCGTTTTGCTCGTGATCAGCATGCAGAATGAAAATGCGGTTCATCGCCCGCGCCAATACTGGGTTCACTACATAAGGTTCGGTCGGTACGGAGAAGGTCATATGCAAAAAGTTCTCAGCATAATTTAACCGGTTTTGTGGATACACATAAGGTTGGCCAACTGAATATTTGTAAGCAAGCGCGGCAATCGTTGGCACTTTGGCAATCAAGCGGTGTGCGGCCAGCATGCGTTGATTACCATCGGCGATATCCAAACTGTCATGATAAAACGCGGATAGTGAGCCGACCAAGCCCACCATAACCGCCATCGGATGCGCATCGCGGCGGTAGCCTTGCAGAATGCGGTAAACCTGTTCGTTTAACATGGTGTGGTAGGTAATGGTTTGATCAAATTCCGATTTTTCTGCCGGTGTGGGCAATTCGCCGTGCAACAACAAATAACAAACTTCGGTAAAATCGCTGTTTTCAGCCAAATCTTCAATGGCATAGCCGCGGTGTTGCAAAATGCCATTATCGCCATCAATATAGGTGATGGATGAACGACAATTGGCGGTTGCGCCAAAACCAGGGTCATAAGTGACCATGCCGGTTTCTGGCAATAATTTGCGAATGTCGATGGCAGGAAAGCCTTCAGTACCCGTTAACACCGGCATAACCAGCTGTTTACCGGTTTTATTATCGGTCAGCGTGACGGTGTGATCTTCATGCACATCAGTGCCAGGCGATTGCACGCCCACGCTGGGTGGTGCCATTTTGGCAGCACCAGTTGAAGCGGTTTTCGGCGCTGAAGGGTTTTTATTGGCTGTGGCCATCACGGGTTCTCCGGTTACGAATCTGTATCTATAAGGTTAGCGCCGCGTGAGCAGCAGACAAAGCAGAGTTTGCGTGCGCATCCCTTGCTGAAAGGTTAATATATATCATGAAATTTTGGCGTCCCCTGACCCAGCATGCCTTGGTGCAACCACCCACCTTTATTAAGCGTGCTGAAGGTGCCTATGTGTATGCAGCGGATGATAAAGCATATTTAGATGCGATTAGCAGCTGGTGGACGGTAACGCATGGGCATGGAGAACCACATATTAAGGCGGCGATTGCCGCGCAGTTAGAAGAATTAGAGCAAGTTATCTTCACTCATTTAACGCATGCGCCCGCTGAAAAACTGGCAACCGTTTTGGGTAAGTTACTGCCAAATACATTAGCGCATATATTTTTATCGGATAGCGGCAGTACGGCGGTGGAAGTGGCGCTGAAAATGGCGGTCGGTGCGTGGTATCACCGCGGGCAGCCACAGCGGCATCAGATTGTGGTGTTTGAAGGCAGTTATCATGGCGCGGCGCTGGGCGCGACCTCTATCGGTTCGCGCGGCGTGTTTTCTAATCCGCATGCGCCGTTATTATTTGATGTGTTGCGCATTCCATCACCCGCGGTGGATGCCGCTGCATGTATTGCCGGTTTCCAAAAACTGCTAAGCGAAAATGCCAATCAGATTGCCGCTTTGGTGGTTGAACCATTGGTGCAGGGCGCCGCTGGCATGCGCATGTATTCCGCTGATATTTTAAATGAATTACATGCTTTATGCCAAGCGCATGGTATTTTTTTAATATTTGATGAAGTGATGACCGGTTTTGGCCGCACCGGTTCCTTATTTGCATTTCAGCAAACGCAAATTGTGCCGGATATTTTATGTTTGGCCAAAAGCATTACCGGTGGTTTTTTACCAATGGGTGCTACGCTTGCCAGCGATGAAATCTACCAGGCATTTTATGCGGCAGATAAAGCGCGTATGCTGTTTCATTCCACCAGTTATACCGGCAACGCGCTAGCCTGTGCGGCGGCATCAGCCAATGCCGAATTATGGTTGGAAGCTGCCCCGCGTTTGCAGTGGCAAAATGTGATTGCGGCACAAAGTGAAATGCTAAAAGCGTGGCAAACTATCCCACAACTGCAAAATGCCAGGCAATGCGGCACGATTTTAGCGGCCGAAATTGTCTCTCCATTAATCAATTATTTGTCACCCGTTGCGCAGCAATTAGCTGATTTTGCGATGGAAAACGGCGTTTTATTGCGTCCGATGGGCAATACTGTGTATACCATGCCTATCTATTCCAGCACTGTTGCAGATTTGGCGAAAATAACCGATGTCCTTACCGCTTTCTTCACTAATCACTAACTTACGTGAACGCAGCCTGCCGCAGCAATCAGCCTTTGCTGATTGGCTCTATGCGTGCGTGAGCGATAAAACGCTGTTGCCGCGGTTGCTAAATATGTTTTCTTTTATGGAACATATTGGCAGTCGCAAGATTATGCTGAGCCAGCTTAAGGGCTCACTGCCCATTAATACTTTAAAGCATCTAGCCGAAGAAACCCGCCATGCGTATTTCTTTAAACGCCAGGCCGAACGTTTTGCCGAGCGCAGTTTGCAGTACAATGCGGCAGATACGATTATGCCTGCGGCTGCGGCTGGTTATTTGCTGCGGCTAGACCAAATGGTGGCGCATATTGCGCAGCCCAATTGGCCAGACGATACCTGTTATTTGCTTGTTTCACTGCTCATCGAATTACGGGCCGTGTGGGCATACCAGCTATTGGAACAAGCCCTGAAGCAAGCGAATGTGAACATCTCCCTAAAAAGTTTAATTGCGGAAGAAGATTTGCATTTGGCGGAAATGGCAGAAAGCGGACAAAAACATATGCAAGACCCGGCGGTGATGCATTTCCTGCTGGATGCCGAACAGCAATTATTTGATCGCTTGTGGCAACAATTGCAAAAAACGGAATTTAGCACTGCGATTGCTGCTTAATTATTTAATTGCAGTAAACGCTGATAATAATCCCTGGCCTGCGGATCGGTTTCAACGGTATTCGCGCGCATGCGTAATTCATTTAAAATCGCTTTGCTTTGCTGGCGCATATCATTGGTGAGTGGCACGGCAATGCCGGTTGGAGTGTTCATACCGGTTTGTGCAACTGGCCGCCCTAAGGGATCCAATTGGCTGGCAGCCTTGCCTGGTTTTTTATCACTTGAATTTTGAACGGTTTGGGCATTTTGCAAAACGGCTTGTAGTTGCTGTAAGTGAGCAAGCGCCGCGCTTTTGCTGCCAGCCTGCCACGCATCTTTTAAAGCCTGCATTTCTTGCTGTAAACGGTCCTGATCCCACAATTCTGTTTGCTGTGGCTGATCTTTATTTTCAGGCGGTGCGGCATTTGCCAAATAATCCTGCAGCGCATTTTGCAAATGTGTAGTTAGCCGCTCTAATTCATCTGCTGTGGTTTTTGAATCTTTCAATCCCGCTTCCAGCGCAGCGCTCGCGGCTTGTAAATTTTGTGCGTAATCTGCCGTTGCCCCTTCTTCCAGCCGTACTGCGACGCGCCATAAAATAATATTTATACGTTCAATATCATTATCTCTTAATTCATGGTCATACTGCAATTGCTGATAGATGCTCTGCAAAGCAAGATAATTTTGCGTATCACGGCGCACCAATTCTGTTTTTAAGCTGGCGCTAATGGCATCTGTTAAAGCAGGCAACACTGTTTTGGGTTCTACCCATAATGCTTGGCGTAAATTGGCTAGTTCTTGGGCCAATGGTTGCTTGAAATGCCGCTCGGGCAAGGTGAATTCAATGGCTGATGTTGTTGCGCTTAAATCGGCGGTATTACTGGCTTCCAAAAATAGTTTAACCGGCTTGCCCGCCAGCCGATGCGCAGCTAAATCCTGTACAGTATTTTGCTTTAATTCATTTTCTGGCTGCCCGTTTTGCGCTGACCATATTACATTTTTTATATCGCTGCTTACTTCATTTGATTGGATAATCATTGCAATTTTTTGCAAGCCATAAAAATCTTTGGCCGACCATGGTATTGTAAAACGGCCTTTGCTTATAATTTGGGGTGCGCCTAGCACAATATTAGGTGGCTCTGGTGTGGCCACATGGATTGGCCAATATGCCACTTCGCGCCAACCTTGGTAAATCGCGATAGCATCACCACTTTGAATAACGCCATCCGTTTGATAGTCATTATCTAATTTGGTAAATTTAATACGCTGATTGTTTAACAATAAGCGGGGCCGTAAAAATCCACCTTGTAGTTGGGTGATGACTTTTGTGCCTTGTGGAACTGTTAATATCGCTGATTGGCTAGTTGAATTAAATATCCGTGTGTTCTGTCCGGTAAACGCCGGTGGGGTTAGCGTTAATGTGAATTGCGGCGCTGTCCATAAGCTATTCACCGATTGCAACGCGCCAGGTTGAACCGCTAAATAAAGCCGGTCAAACGCTTGCGGCCCTGCACAGACATAAGCAATCCCAAAGCTAAGCAGCGCCAAATAGCGCAAGGCGCGCGGATCTTGGAGTAACAGCAATGGCCGCAATTTAGGGCGCTGCAAGCGTGGCCACAGGCTTTGTTGCTGCTGGCCAGCGACTTGCCATAATTGCTGGGCAGTGGCGATAGCCTGGGCTGGGCGATCCTCCATGGCCGCAAACGGATTGATGCGGAAGCGCGCGGCCAGCATTAACCGTTCATCAATTCGGCCGCGTTGCGGCAATAGCAAGCGCGGCCAGCGCCAAGTAACCAAACCAACCATACCGATTAAAACAAATGCCAATAGCCAGGTTTGCATAAATTTGGGAACAAGCTCGAGACCGCCCCATAAAACAAAACTAAAATACAGTAGCAATAAGCAAACAGGCGGCCAGGCTAAACTGACGAGCCATTCACCGATTAACAATGCCCAAGTGAAGCTGCGCAGCGCACGTACGCGCAACGGTAGTTGATCGTTAAATGGGTTGGTTGTTGGCATCCAGAATTAATAGTTTGGGCGTAATCGGCGTTTCGCTCAAGCCAAAAGCGGCGATGATAATGCGGTCGCCTGGCTGAAAATGCAGCGCTGCCCCGCCGCGGATTTCAATCTGACCGTCTTCCGCCAGAGGAATAACATAGGTTTCAAGCCGCGTATGGTGATCAACCGCCCAGACATGCACCAACTCGCCAGCCCATAAATCAATCTGGTCGAGCAGCGATTGTGGAATACCAATACTACCGACATATTCTACCTCGCAGGCGGTAATGCGCGCATGATGCAGTTTCGATTTTAATTGGTTGCGCAACATCTTATAACCCTTTCATTGCTTGACGACCCGAAGAAGCGCGTTTGCCAAAATATTCGCTTAGATTGGTTTCCACTTTTTCCTTGCTACTTGCTTTGTATTTTAGACCGTCTTTCAAATTAAAGCTAATCAACTTATTAAGTCCGCCATCTTTATAGGCCTGCAAACGCACGCCTTTGCCGCGCAGCATTTCAGGGAGTTCGGCCACTGGGAAAATAAGCAGTTTTTTGTTATCGCCCAGCACGGCGATGTGATCGCCGATTAGCGGTACAAAGGTCTTGGCTTCCGCGCCATCATTTAAATTCAGCACTTGTTTGCCGCTTTTGGTTTGCGCGAAGGCGGCGCTATGCGGCGCAATGAAACCGTAGCCATCATCGCTAGCCACAATCATTTTGGCATTTTCATCATATGGAAAAATGGTGATGATTTCATTTTCAGCACCGTAATCAATCAGCAGTCGCAAGGCTTCCCCATTGCCGCGGCCAGCGGGAAGATTATCGCAGCCAAGTGTATAAAATTTACCGTTGGTTACGCCGATTAATAATTTATCGGTAGTATAGGCAGGCAGCAAAAAGCGCGGGCCATCGCCCTCTTTATATTTGATGATGTCGGGATCAATTTCGTGTCCCTTGAATGCGCGAATCCATGCCTTATCAGAAACCACAATGGTGATGGGTTCTTTTTCGATTAAGCTTTCCAAAGTAATTACTGCTTCACTTGGTGCTGAGGCAATTTCCGTACGGCGTGCGCCTAGCTTGGTGTTTTTGCCAAAAGTTTTACGGATTTCTTTAATTTCTTCGGCAATTTTAGCCCAGCGTTTGCCATCATCGGCCAGTAATTCTTGCAGCGCTGACTGCTCGGCACTCAATTTATCAAATTCCGTGCGTAATTCCATTTCGTCGAGCTTACGCAGGTTACGCAGGCGCATATTCAAAATCGCTTCGGCTTGCACTTCGAACAACTTGAATGTTGCCATTAACGCTTCTTTAGGATGGTCTTCCTCACGCACGATGCGAATGACTTCATCGACGTTTAAGTAAACGATGAGGTAACCACCGAGCACTTCAAGGCGTTGCGCAATTTTGCCCAAGCGCCAGTTGCTGCGGCGTTGCAGCACGACATGCTGGTGATCCAAGAATGCTTGTAGCAATTCCGGTAAATTCATCACGCGCGGCACACGGCCATGATCGAGCACATTGAAATTCAACTGCACGCGGGTTTCGAGTTCGGTGAGCCGGAACAAATGCGCCATTAGCTGATCGGGGTCGACATTACCGGATTTGGGGATCAGCACCAGGCGAATATCATCGGCGCTTTCATCGCGCACCGCTTCCAGCAATGGCAGTTTTTTCTCGCCAATTAAGCTATCGATTTTTTCTTCCAGCCGCGCTTTTTGCACTTGCCACGGAATTTCGGTGACGATGATTTGGTATTGTCCACGTTGCTGCTTTTCAATTTCCCATTTGGCGCGCAAACGCAACCCGCCACGACCGGTTTTATAAGCATTGGCAATCGTCGCCGCATCTTCCACTAGCACGCCGCCGGTCGGGAAATCTGGGCCAGGCATGTAAGTTAATAGCGTATCTACACTCGCATTCGGATGTTTGATCAGATGCAATAAGCCTGCACAAATTTCATCGACATTATGCGGTGGGATGGAACAGGCCATGCCCACGGCAATCCCACTGGCGCCATTGGCCAATAAATTGGGAAAGGCGGCGGGCAGCACGATAGGTTCTGAGCCATCGCCATCATAGGTCGGTTTAAAATCGACCGCGTCTTCATCAATGCCCTGCAGCAGCGCCTCGGCTGCCAGTGTCATGCGGGCTTCGGTATACCGCATGGCGGCCGCGTTATCGCCGTCAATATTGCCGAAATTGCCCTGCCCATCAACGAGCGGATAGCGCGCCGCAAAATCTTGCGCGAGGCGCACGAGCGCATCGTAAACCGATTGATCCCCATGCGGATGAAACTTACCGATCACATCACCAACCACGCGCGCCGATTTTTTCGGCATGGTATTGGCCGCCAATTGCAGCTGGCGCATGGCGAATAATAAGCGGCGATGCACAGGCTTCAGCCCATCCCGCGCATCCGGCAGCGACCGCGCCGTAATAGTCGACAGCGCATAAGCGAGATAACGCTCTGACAGCAATTCGGATAAGGGAGCTTCTAAAATCTGATCAGTGGTCGCAGCGCGCATTGGCTTTATAAGTAAGCACCGTTCGTTTTTTTTCGCAACAATCCGCTGGAGATATCAAATGCTTGCTGTTGTTATAGTGTAACGCTAACTTGCTGTCGTGATCCTCAATTGGTTCTCGCCCCTATGGGCCCAGCATTTTATGGCGCATGCCTGGCTTGCTTGCGCTTGCGTCGCGCTGTCGGCTAGCCCGCTGGGCGTATGGGTAATTGTACGGCGCATGAGTTTGCTGGGCGATGGGTTGGCGCATGGCATGTTGCCGGGCGCAGCGATTGCGTTTTTGTTTTTTGGTTTTTCGATACCTGCATTAAGCATCGGCAGTTTACTGGCCGGTTTGCTGATTACGCTATGCGCTGGGTTAATTACGCGGCTCGGCACGTTACGCGAAGATAACAGTTTTGCCGCGCTGATGCCGGTCGCGTTGG
Organism: Alphaproteobacteria bacterium; assembly: GCA_965246945.1. Lineage (GTDB taxonomy): Bacteria > Pseudomonadota > Alphaproteobacteria > UBA11073 > UBA11073 > CBDFFW01. The sequence goes on along the minus strand of CBDFFW010000001.1, from coordinate 39,725 downwards.
CTGCTGGGGTATTAATTGTCAGCCAAAAGGGCAGCGCGGTGGATTTGATGCATTTGCTGTTTGGCGCGATTTTCGGGATTGATAATGCCACGCTTTATATTATGGCCGGTGTTGCTATCTTCACTATCGCCAGCCTTGTTTTCTGCTATCGCGGCTTGGTGCTGGAATATTTTGATCCGCAATTTTTACGCAGTCAAGGTAGCGGCACGCTCGGTTTTCAATTGCTTATTTTGGTTTTAATCATGCTGAATATCGTGGCCGGATTTTTAACGCTTGGCAGCCTAATGGTGCTGGGCGTCATGCTGCTGCCCGCCACCACCGCGCAGTTGTGGAGCCGGCAACTGCCCTGGCAGATGGTGATTAGCGCGGGCATGGCGTTGGTTTGCGCGACGGCCGGTTTGCTGATTTCCTTCCATGCCGATTGGCAAGCGAGCCCGACGATTGTGATTTGCTGCGGCGCGGTTTATGCGTTCAGTTTGTGTTTTGGCCGTTATGGCTCTATGCGTAATTTGTGGCCCGCGCGCAAACATCTGCAGCATTAGTTGATCTGCCTCGCAATGTTTTGTGGCAAGGTGATTGCGTTCAGCGCATGGGCGAATTACCGGATAGCTGCATCGATTTAATTTTTGCCGATCCGCCCTATAATTTGCAGCTGAAGCAAGATTTATACCGCCCCAATCAATCCAAGGTCGCCGCCGTGCGCGATGATTGGGACCAGTTTGAATCATTTAAAGCTTACGATGAATTTTCTACAGCATGGCTGCTACAAGCCAAGCGTGTGTTAAAAGAAAGCGGCAGTTTATGGGTGATTGGCAGTTATCATAATATTTATCGCCTCGGCGCACTGTTGCAGGATTTAGGTTTCTGGATTTTAAATGATGTGGTGTGGGCCAAACCCAATGCCATGCCGAATTTCCGTGGTACGCGCCTGCAAAACAGCACCGAAACAATGCTGTGGTGCAGCAAATCGCCTGAAGCCAAACCGCAATTTAATTATCAAGCGCTAAAAAATTTAAATGAAGACAAACAAATGAATAATGTTTGGCACATCCCGATTTGCCAGGGTGCCGAACGTATAAAAATTGATGGCGCGAAAGCGCATGCCACGCAGAAACCATTAGCGCTATTATACCCCATTATTCTGGGTTGTTCGCAGCTAGGCGATTTGGTGCTTGACCCGTTTCTGGGTAGTGGCACGACAGCAGTCGCCGCAGCTACATTGGGTCGTAATTACATTGGCATTGATCAATCACCCGAATATTTAGAGGTCGCTCGTTCACGTTTGGCGCAAGTGCAACCGCAATTGGATACCGAATTATTGATGACGCCAAGTAAGCGCGATGCCGTGCGCATTCCGTTCGGTGCAGTGGTTGCAGTCGGCTTATTACCGGCCGGTACTGTACTGCAAGATGCCAAAGGCAAATATCAAGCCACTATCAAAGCCGATGGGCAGTTGCACCATGCCGAACACGGCAGCGGCTCCATCCACCAAATCGGTGCCCGCGTTCAAAACTTGCCCGCCTGTAATGGCTGGGATTATTGGTGTGCCAAAGATGAAACCGGTGTGCTTCATCCTGTCGACCATTGGCGCGCAAAGTACCGTCAGCAATTTAATTAAAATTAAATATTTTTTGTTAACAGGCTTTGCTTGCGATGCCTGAATACGATCCCTAGATGTCTACAAAACCGTATTAGCGTAATTAATAATTAAAGTGCTTTAAGCTGGTATAATATATCCAGCGCAGCGCGTGGGGTCAGCTGATCAAGATCGATTTTTGTTAGTTCTGTAAATACAGCTGCGGCTTGTTCATTCGCAGCAGTATTTTCGTTTGATGGTTCCCAGTTTAATGGCAGTTGCATTTGCGCGGTTATGGTATGGGTTGGCCGCTGTGCTTCCAATTCATTTAACAAAATCTCGGCACGTTGCAATACCTCTTTCGGCAAACCAGCCAAACGGGCGACGTGCAGACCATATGAACGATCGGCCGCACCTGCTACCACCTCATGCAGGAATACAATTTCGCCCTGCCACTCTTTAATCTTGACACTGTAATTGGCCAGTTGTTTTAAGTCAGCGGTTAGCTGTGTCAACTCGTGATAATGCGTCGCAAATAACGTGCGGCAATTTAGCCGGTTATGCAGAAATTCAATCACCGCCCAGGCAATTGCCAACCCGTCATAGGTCGCCGTGCCGCGCCCAATTTCATCAAGGATTACAAGCGATTGCGGCGTGGCGCGCGCCAAAATACCGGCCGTTTCAACCATTTCAACCATAAAGGTTGATTGTCCGCGCGCCAAATCATCGGCCGCACCCACGCGGGAAAATAGCCGGTCTATCACGCCGATAACCGCGCTTTGGGCAGGTACGAAAGAACCCATTTGCGCCATTAACACAATCAGCGCATTTTGCCTTAGGAAAGTAGATTTACCCGCCATGTTGGGACCGGTTAACAGCCACAACCGCGCTGCATCATCCAACACGCAATGGTTAGCCACTAATTGATTGCGCGGCAGCATTTGCTGTAATACCGGATGCTTGCCGCCTGCAATTTTTAAAATGCGCTCTTGAGTTAATTGCGGGCGGCAATAATTATGGGTTTGGGCCAGTTCCGCCAACGCACAACTCACATCAATCACGGCAATCGCATCGGCGGCGTTATGCAGTTCCTGCTGAATATCGCGTAACTGCTTTACCAGCTCAGCAATAATTTGCAGCTCCAAACCCAATGCGCGTTCAGCGGCAGTGGTCAACTGCCGCTCCAATTCGATCAACTCACTGGTCGTATACCGCACGGCGGTTGATAATGTTTGCCGGTGAATAAGGCGTTGGGCGGCAGGATTTTCCTGTAATTTGGGCGCTTGTGCGGTTGTAACTTCAATATAATAACCAATGATATTGTTGCGGCTAACTTTGAGATTACCGATACCCAATAACTGTGAGTAGGTGGTGGCGAGCTGTTTAATATGATCCGTATTATTTTGCGCCAGACCACGCAATTGTCGCAGCTCACTGTTGTATTCACTTTTAATCGTCCCACCATCGCGCCACAAGGCAGGCAGCGTTTCATTAAGTGCCATTTTTAATTTGTTTGCTAATTCAGAAAAATTACCTAATTGCGCAATGGCATTTTGCAGCTCAATAGGTTTATCATCGTTAAGTTGCGCATCTGCGAAGGCCAGTAAAGTTTTGACTTCGTCAATCACCCGCAACGCATTATGAATTAGCCCTAAATCACGTGGATTGCCGCGATCAAGTAATAGGCGGTTCAAGGCACGGCATAAATCGGGAAATTGGTTTAGCGCTGTCCGAACGGTGTCACGCAACACATTTTGTTGCAGCCAAAATTCCAGGTGATCGTGCCGCGTGCTAATCGCACTGATATCGGTTAACGGCGCAGCTAGGCGCACAGCCAGCAAACGGCCGCCACTGGCCGTCAGCGTTTCATCAATCGTGTGTAGCAGGCTGCCTTGCCTTTGCCCATCGCTGCGATGGGTCAGTTCCAAATTACAACGGGTAAAAGCATCAATCTGTACTGCCGTCTGGCTAATTTGTTGCCGCACGGGACTAAGCGCTGGAACAGTATTTTTTTGGGTGAGCTGTAAATAATCGAGCAATACACCAGCAGCCGTAATTTCGGCCGCATCGAAATGGCCGCAAGCATCTAGCGTCGCTAAATGAAAATAATCGAGCAAACGCTGTTCAGCATTTTTGGTATTGAATCGTGCAGCGGGCAAGGGTGACAGCGCCAATTCGGGGCATTCGCGTGTCGCATTTTTTAATGCTGTATCACTTTGCAGCGTATCGGCCACTACCAATTCACGCGGCTGTAGTTGTGCCAGTAAACCACCCAGTTCATTAATTGTAATGGGCTGGCACGCAAACAAGCCGGTTGAAATATCCACCCAGGCCAATGCGTAATGGCCTTTAACCGCAGCCAAACAGGCCAAAAAATTAAAAGCTTTGGCTGGTAACAATTGATCTTCGGTCAGCGTGCCAGGGGTAACAATCCGCACCACGCCGCGTTCCACCACCGATTTATTACCGCGCGCTTTAGCGGCCGCTGGATCTTCCAACTGTTCAGCAATCGCTACGCGAAAACCTTTTTGGATCAGCCGCGCTAAATAATTTTCATGCGCATGAAACGGCACGCCGCACATAGGGATATCAGCACCTTGATGGCTGCCGCGGCGGGTGAGCGCAATGTCCAAAGCAGCGGCGGCCACTTTGGCATCTTCAAAAAACAGTTCGTAAAAATCACCCATCCGGTAAAACAGCAAACAATCTTCATGCTGTGCTTTGACGTTTAAATATTGCGCCATCATCGGGGTAGGTTGGGCCGGAGCGTTACCACTCATAAGGTTGTTATGCCAGAAGCGGCACCGGTTTGCCTAGCTGTTTGCGGTTTTCCATCACTTGGACCAGGGTGCGTTGAATGGGCGGGTCGTTGGCCGAATGGCCAGCATCAGGCACCACAATCAAATCCGATTCCGGCCAAGCCTGGTGCAATTGATAAGCAGTGGTGATGGGGCAAACAATATCATAGCGGCCATGCACAATAGTCGTCGGAATATGGCGAATACGGTCTAATTGCTGTAACAATAAATCACGCGGTTCAAATAGATGCGCCACAAAATAATGGCATTCAATCCGCGCGCGGGCAATCGCAGCCGGATCAATTGCTTGGCTTTGCACTAAAGCCCCGTGGTCTGGCACCAGACGTGAACACGCCGTTTCATAAGTATTCCAAGCCACGACGGCTGGCAGATGCGCTGCGGGGTCGGGGTTCATTAGGCGCTGATAATAACTGCTCAAAGGATCAGCCCGTTCGGCTTTACTCAGTGGCTTCAAATAATTGGCCCAGGCATCTGGGTAAATTGGATTTGGCTGGCGGTATAACCAATCAATTTCGGCTGGCTGCATTAGAAAAATACCGCGCAGAATTAAGCTAAGGCAAACATCGGGATAATTTTGGGCATAAAGCAGCGCTAATGTGCTGCCCCATGAACCACCAAATACATGCCATTTTTGTATGCCCAGATGGTGGCGGATTTTTTCTATATCACCAACCAGATGCATGGGGCTATTATGTTCGAGCAAGCCGCTTGGTCGCGATTGGCCAGCACCGCGCTGGTCAAATAAAATAATCCGGTAATAATTAGGATCGAAAAATTGGCGCATAATTGGCGCGATGCCTGAACCTGGTCCGCCATGCAATACAACTACTGGCACCCCGCGGGGCTGGCCCGCTTGCTCAATGTAAATTTCATGGCCATCACCAACAGCTAACCATTCCTGGCGAAACGGTTCGAGTGGTGGATAGGGATCGCGCATATAATTTATGATGTGCCGGAATTTTGGTTAGCTTGTCAAAACATCAAGCAACAAAAAACCCCGCCGAAGCGGGGTTCTTCAAAACCAATTAAAAAATTAAGCAGCGCTACGTTTGCTGAATTCTTGCATGGTTTCGTTGATGCGGGCACTGATTGGCGCTGCGGCATCGTTTGCGGCTTTCAATGCCAATTCAGACATTTCAGTTGATTTCGCTACGATTGCATCAAGTGCGCTTTTTGCATAATCATTTTGGATTTCAGCAACATCACGCAAAGTGCGTGCGCTGGTTGCAGCTTGAACAGCAGCAACACCCATTTGCATCATGGATTGGCTTAAAGACATAACAGATTGGCTGATTTGGTTAGCCGCAGTCATCATGCGTTGGGCGCTTTGCATGTAAGCATCAGCATTTGCTTTAAAAATGTTGTTGGCTTCTTCAGCGCTTACTGAAAAGGCGCTAGATGCGTTATTGGCTGCTTTGCTGAAGTTATTGTAAGCAGAAGATGAAGATTGGCTCATGATTGATTCCTGGGGTTGGGCGGGTGAGAAGCTGGTCGGTGCAACAGAAGACGCATTCAGATGAACAGTATTTGCCACAGCTGGACTGTTTGATTGATTAACCGCTTTGGGCGATTTCACGGCTACTTTGGTGGTAGGTGTTTTTGTCATTTCAGGGGTCCAGTGATTTGTTTCCTATATAGGTGTAAAAAACCCATAATGTCAACCTCAAATGTAGCTAAAATGTAACAGTACTTCTGTCAACCCTAAAATCAACTTAGAATTGCAAAATTGTAATTTTCTGCCACACGTCCTATACAAATTTTATGTCACCTGAAACTAAGCCAGCTTTATCGGCTAAACAAATCCGCCGCCAGCGTAGCTTGGTAATGTTAGGTTGCCTGTTAACCTTAGCACTTATTTTTTATGGCGTGACGATTGTTAAGATTGCCGCCAATAAAGCACCTGAAATCCATATGAGCGATGACAGCACCCCATAAATCCAATCGCCGCATTTTGTGGCTAATGCTTGGCGTGATCTTATTTATGGTTGCGCTGACGGCAGCTTCGGTCCCGTTATATCGCATATTTTGCCAGCAAACTGGCCTGGGCGGCACCACACAACGTGAAACACCCGCTGAAGCCAAAGTGCATCAGCTGACTAAACCGAGCGAGCGCACTGTCACCATTCGCTTGGACAGCCAAGTGCATGAAGGCTTGCCTTGGCAGTTTAAAGCCGAAACACACACGGTTGATGTGCATTTGGGACAGCAGGAAAAAGTAAATTATCTCGCGCAAAACCAGGCTAAGCAAGCAACTACTGGCATGGCGGTTTATAATGTAAGCCCGCCCAAAGCCGGAAAGTATTTTTTCAAATTACAGTGTTTTTGTTTTACCAAACAAACCTTAAAACCAGGCGAAAGCGTAAAAATGCCGGTTACGTTTTTTGTCGATCCCGATATGGACAAAGATCCGACCATGACAGATGTCAGCACGATTACGTTATCCTATACATTTTACCCTGCAGCTTCACCTGCTTTAAAAGCCGCGCAGGCAAAATTTGAACGCGATCAGGAAAAAGAAAGTCAGTAGTTGGCGCGTCCGCCTATTTTGCGCTAAAATATATTAATGCGTTCAGCGGTAAAAATTATCGGTGGTTTGCTGGCAGTTTTGCTAGTGCTGTTGGTGGGTCTTGGCATTTGGCTCAGCACCATGGATTTAAATCATTATAAACCCCAATTAACGAAGGCGCTGAGCGCGCGTTTAAATCGTGCAGTGCAATTAAACGGTGAAATGCATTTAACCTTATGGCCGCAACTCGCGGTGCAATTGAATGATGTGCAGATTGCCAATGCGGATTGGGGCAATGATCAACCCCTGGCCAAATTAAAACAGCTAAGCGCCAAAGTGGATTTAATGGCATTGCTGCAGCGCGAAGTAATTGTACAAGCAATTGATCTACAAACCGGTACCATTAATCTACAGCAAAAAGGTGACCAACAAAACTGGCAATTGGATTTTGCCAAAGCGGTAAAACCTGCTGAAGTCGCGGCTAGGCAGGCAAATACGCCAAGTGAAGCGCAAGCAATTAAACAAGCACCTTTCATTTTAGAATTGCAAAAACTAAGCTTGGATAATGTGGTGTTTAACTATCAAAAAGATAGTGCCAAACCAATAATTTTTCAAATAGATAATAGTTCGGTTAATTTGTCGCCCACCGCCCCATTAGCTTTAAATATAAAAGGCCAGTATTTAAATCAGCCAATTAACTTGGCCCTCACCAGTTCAAAAGCATTGCTGCCGATGTTGGCTGCGCAAGCAGATGCTGCACCGCTACAACTAATCGCCAGCCTGGGCGGCAATAGCGTTAACTTTAATGGGGAAGGCAGCCATTTAAAAAATGCGCCAGCTTTTAAAGGCAAATTGGATGTTAAAATAAATGATTGGGCAACCATTAATGCGTTTATGGTTGCCCCTTTGCCATTTCACGATGCGTTATCTGTGCAAACGCAAATTGTTAAAGCGACAAAGGATGCTGCCGATTTGCAGGATTTAAAAATTAATTTGGGTGCTACAACAGCCACGGGCGCTTTACTGATCGGCTGGCAACCCAATTTAAATGTGAAAGGCAATTTGAATATTCCTGAATTCGATTTAGCGTTGTTGCAACCGCCTAATGCTAATACGACAGCACAAAATCCCCCAACAACCAAACAGCAGCCAAGCGCAGCTGTAACAAGCAACCCCATACCCGATATAGCCATTCCCTATGATGCTTTTCACAACTATCAAATGGATATCAATTTGCAACTTGGAACATTAAAACAAGCAGAAAAAATTCTGATTGATCAAGCCAGCGGTCATTTGCAAATAGGTGCAGATGTAATGCAGCTAAACAAGGTGGCATTTCATTTTGCGCAACAGCCACTACAAGGCAACTTAATCTTGGATGGCCACCATCAAAGCGTTGCCGCAGATTTAAATAGTGAGCGTTTGGAAACAGCAGCCATTCTGCAAGCACTGCAATTGCCCCAGATTTTGCAAACGCAATTGAATGGCTCACTTAATTTTAAGGGCAGCGGCGCGCGTTTGCCGCAAGTGCTCGCCACCAGTGGTGGCAATCTAAATATAACGATGGCAGGCGGTAAATTTGATGAAACCACTTTAGGGTTATTGGGTGTAGTTGCGCTTGAAATGATCGCGCCGATGGTCCAAGATTTGCCCAAGCAAATCGCCCTCAATTGCGGCCAGTTAATGCTTAATGGCACTAGCGGCTTTTGGCAATTGCACGGCGCCTTGGACAGCCCGAGCCTGGCCAATATTCAACAAGGCCGCATTGATCTGGCCCACCAGCAAATTCAGGCCACGCTTAGCAGCCATTTAAAAATTGCCAAGGTGAAAGCCGGTTTACCGAATGTACTGGTCAGCGGTAATTTATTTGCCCCGCGCGTGGAAGTGCAGCCGCTGCAATCCATCCGAACTGTACTTGGCCAGTTTATTAAAGGTGTGCAAAGCCAATCGGCCATTGGTAAATTATACCAAGACAAACCTGATATAACCGGTCCCGCCGCCTGCCAAGCATTAATGGGTTTGGATACCAGCACGCCAGCAACAACACCCCAAAATGCTTTGCAAAACACGATGCAAAATCTATTGCAGCAAAAACAGCAACCGCTTGAAAATGCCGATCCCAATAAGCCGACCCAAAAGCCCAAAACCAAGGATTTGCTTATACAGGGTTTACAACAATTTTTATCGCAGTAAGCCTTTAGATCTTCGATGTTAAAATTATTTACCGTTACATTTGCCATTGCCTTGTTGGGAACCAGCACAACACATGCCGCCGATCATATCAGCCTGTGGCCGGATACACCGGCTGAAGAAAAATATGCCGCGCCGGCTGATGTACAAGCCGGTGGTACATTGCGCATGGCGGCCATTGGCAGTTTTGATTCAACCAACCCGTATATTTTAAAAGGTTCATCCGCCGCTGGTCTGGATTTATTGTTCGAGCCATTAATGCGCGACTCATTAACTCAACCCGATATCAAATATGCCTATATCGCCAGCGACATTCAGGTCGATCTACCGCATAAGCAGGTAGTATTTACCCTTAATCCTAAAGCCCAATGGGCAGATGGCACACCGATTACCGCTGATGATGTGGTGTTTAGTTTGCAAACTTTAAAAACGAAAGGCCACCCCTTTTATCGCAGCTATATGCATGATGTCGCTAGCGCGAAAACCGATCGCCCGCACCGCGTAATTTTTACTTTAGCCACTGCTGATAATCGGGAGTTGCCATTTATCTTGGCTGGTTTACCTGTACTCCCCAAAAGTTATTGGGCGGATAAAGATTTCGCCGCGACCACATTGGCTGCCCCGCTGGGCTCCGGCCCTTATATGATTAAAGCAATCGAAGCACCGCGCCGGATTGTGTATCAAAAAAATACCAATTGGTGGGCGCGCGATTTGCCAGGCCAGCAAGGCAAATATTTATTTGATACCATCAGTTTTGATTATTACCGCGATGCAGGCGTGGCGCTACAAGCGCTGTTTGCTAATCAATATGATTTGCGGTCTGAAAACATCGCCAAGGAATGGGCCACCGCTTATAACGCCAAACCGGTACAAACAGGTCAAATGAAAAAGGTGGAGATACCCAATCAAATTCCAGTTGGTATGCAGGGTTTTGTATTTAACTTGCGCCGCGCCAAATTCCAAGACCGCCGCGTGCGGCAGGCATTATCACTGGCGTTCGATTTCGAATGGGGCAACAGCCATGTGGCATTTAACAGCTATAAACGCACCGAAAGCTTTTTTGCGAATTCCGATTTGGCATCCAGCGGCCTGCCAGGTGCGGATGAGTTAAAATTACTCGAACCTTACCGCGCGCAATTACCGCCGGAATTATTTACGGATGTGTATCATGCGCCGCAGACCGATGGCAGTGGTTTAAACCGCGCTAATTTGCGCCAGGCGCAAGCATTGTTTGAAGATGCAGGCTATATTAGCAAGGGCGATCAGCTACTTGATCCCAAAACGGGTAAACCATTCGAATTTGAAATTCTGGTCACCAGCGACGCGTTTGAGCGGTGGATTTTGCCCTATCAACGTAATCTGCAAAAAATAGGGGTCACTGTTAAACTGCGCGTGGTCGATTCTTCGGTTTATCAACGCCGGCAGGATCAATTTGATTACGATATGATCGTGGGCGTGTTTGGGCAAAGCACGTCACCAGGCAATGAACAGCGCGATTATTGGAGCAGTAAAGTGGCCGATACACCAGGTTCCCGCAATTTAATCGGCCTTAAAAACCCGGTCGCCGATATGCTGGTGGATAAAATTATCGCCGCTCGCACCCGCGGCGAACTGGAAACGGCCTGCCATGCGCTGGACCGTGTTTTGCTATGGGGTAATTATGTTATTCCGCAATGGCATATTGGCGCCACGCGGCTGGCTTATTGGGACCGGTTTGGCATGCCCACCCAGAAATTTCCGTATAGTTTGCCGATTATTGAAACCTGGTGGGCCAAATCTGCTGCAAATCCCGCGCCGATGCCGTAAGCTGCGTAACATGATACAAGATTGGTTAATGCGGCAAGCGGATATAGAAAGTGATGTTGCGGCCGATAGCTTGCAGCGCTGGGAAAAAACACTGCAACACTGGCTGGAAGGCTATATGCAAGACCCGCCAGCGATTTTGCAAAATAGTTTAATGCCCTGGGACGGCACAACCCCCCAAACCATCACGCTGCAGGCAATCGAATTTCAATCGGTATGCAGCCATCATTTATTGCCCTTTTGGGGCACTGCGGCCTTAAGTTATGTCCCAGATACCCATATCATTAGCTTGGGTGGTGCACGTAAAGTAATTTTGGCCTTAGCACAGCGGTTGCAATTACAAGAACTATTAACCCAGCAAATTGCCGATTGTTTTTGGGAAGTTTTAAAACCCCAAGCGCTTAAAATTGAACTCACCGCTCAACATGGCTGCCAATTATGGCGCGGCGGCCAGGGTAATCTAACTACTAAGATTGAGCGCTAACGATTAAGCCATCAACGCCCGCGCGGCTTCCAAATCAGCCGGTGTATCCACCGATTGCGGCATATCACTGACCAAGGTGATATCAATCCGCAAACCAAGCGCGAGCGCGCGTAATTGTTCCAAATTTTCCCGTTGTTCCAAAATACTTGGTGGCGCGGCCACGAAAGCATCCAAAGCCGCCCGCTTATACGCATATACCCCCATATGGTGCAGGTAATGGCCAGCGCCATGCGGGGCGGGGCTGCGGGTAAAATAATAAGCGCGTGTTTGCAATACACCTGGCGGCAATTCAGCAATCGCTTTAACCACATTGGGATTATTTTTTTCTGCATCATCTGACACTAACACCACAGGTGTCATAATATCAGCTACGCCGCCAGCCAGCGCTAAATAGGTATCTTTAATAATCTGCGGATTAATATTCGGCATATCGCCTTGCACATTAATGATAATGGGGTGCGTATTGGCGGGATCAATCATCTGCACCGCGGCGTGCACGCGGTCGGTGCCGGATGGCAAGGCAGGGTTGGTTAACACCGCTTCGCCGCCGCATTGAATAACCGCTTCCACAATGGCCTGATCCCCAGCGGCCACAACCACGCGGCCAATACCGGATTCCACCGCTCGTTGCCACACATGCACAATCATCGGCATGCCATGAATATCCGCCAGCGGTTTATTGGGCAGCCGCGTGGCCGCTAAGCGCGCGGGAATAATGATCAATGGATTCATAAGCCTATCCTCTTAAACTATTTTAACACGCGTTGGAATATGGTTTCGATATGTTTTGTGTAAGCGCCAACATCGAATAATGCGGTTAGTTCGCCACTTGTTAAAGCAGCGCTAACTTCTGCATCCGCTTGTAAAGCAGTCTGCAAATTGCCACCCTCTTGCCACACTTGCATGGCGTTTTTTTGGACCAAGCGATACGCATCTTCGCGGCTAACGCCCACTTGGGTTAAAGCGAGCAACACTTTTTGCGAGGCATGCAAGCCGCCCAAGCTTTCAAAATTTTGCTGCATGCGTTTTGGATACACCAATAGCTTATCAATAATTCCGGCTAAACGATGCAAAGTAAAATCTAAAGCGATCAGTGCATCTGGTAAAATGGTCCGCTCCACCGCGGAATGTGAAATATCGCGTTCATGCCACAGCGCCACATTTTCTAAGGCAGGAATAATGGCACTGCGCACCACACGGGCCAGGCCGGTTATATTTTCACTTAAAATCGGATTGCGTTTATGCGGCATCGCCGAAGACCCTTTTTGGCCTTCGCTAAAAAACTCTTCCGCTTCACGCACTTCGCTGCGTTGCAAATGACGAATTTCAATCGCCAGATTTTCAATGCTGCTGGCAATCACCGCCATACAGCTTACAAACACCGCATGCCGGTCGCGCGGGATCACTTGGGTGGAAAGGGGTTCTGGTGTTAGGCCCAGCTTTTCGCCCACATATTCTTCCACAAACGGATCGATCGTGGCGTAATTGCCAACAGCGCCGGAAATGGTCAATGTCGCAATTTCCGCGCGCGCATTTTTTAAACGCTGGCGATGGCGATCAAAGGCAGCAAAATGCCCTAACAATTTCAGGCCAAATGTCGTTGGTTCCGCATGTATCCCATGGCTGCGACCAATACATAATGTATTTTTATGTTCAAGCGCGCGGCGCTTTAACGCCTTACACACTTTATCCAAACCAATCATTAATAAATCGGCAGATTGGGTTAGCTGCAGCGCCAGCGTGCTATCCACTACATCACTGCTGGTCATGCCTTGATGCACAAACCGCGATGCGGGCCCGACATATTCTGCCAAATTGGTGAGGAAGGCGATCACATCGTGTTTGACTTCCGCTTCGATCGCATCAATCCGCGCAATATCAAACCGGCCTTTTGCGCGTATAATGGCCGGCACATCAGCCGGAATAACCCCTAATTGCGCTTGCGCTTCACACGCTAAAGTTTCTAATTCCAGCCAAATTTTAAATTTATTTTCAGGGGCCCAAATAGCGGCCATTTCAGCTCTGGTATAACGCGGGATCATACCGCCATATGACGGTTAGGCTTGGCAATTGTAAAGTTTAAGGGCTTAGCCAAAAATATAAGCCATCCGCACTGTATTTTCCTTTTTGGGACAGGCATCGTTAATATTAATGCGGGTATATAAGTTGCCAAGCTTGTTTTGATTAAAAAAGTTACCGGTGGTATCGGTATCAATCTGAAAAATTTTCTGAGCTTGGGCCAGATTGGCATTGTTAACACCAACCGCTGCTTCCAGTAAAGCCATACAGCTGGATTTGCTGATCTTCTGATAATTAACGGTCCAAACCTGGCGATTATTCACCACCTGCGCTTTGATATTGCATAATTTGCCACTGGCCATATGGGTGCCTTGCTGGCCAATGGTTTGCGGAATAACCGACCGATTGTATAAAAGTGGGCGAATGCTGGCAGTGCTGCCAGAAGCGATATAAGACTTTGGCGATCTTTCCTTAAAATAAGCACTGACCTTGGCGATCAACATTTGATGCTGGGCCATGAAGGTGGCAGTGCGGCTTTGCTCGGCCACATTGGCATATGTATAAGTAGCTGCGCCAATGATCAGCGCCGCAAATAACAAGGCAAATGATAATTCCAACAAGGAATAACCCTGTTTGGTATGAATGGGTAAAACCATATTTTTTTCCATATGTGAGTCCAACAGCAGCACCTTGTTGCTACATTATACGCTAGTAACGGTTACATGTAACCCCTCTTTACCGGCCAGGTTTAAGCAATCGCACCCTTATTATTTGTAGAAATGTAAAACAGTCCCACTGCTACCGTTGGTATTGCCTCCAGTCCCAGTGTTTCAATTTTTCCTTGTTCTACTACCCGTTCCACCGGTAGTGTTTTATCAATTCCTCTAGTTCCACCGGTTCCATTGCCACACTTAATACTATAGGATTGGCCAGTAAATCCGCCCGTTTTATCTGAATTTAGAGTTTAATCAGTGTTTTTCAGCGCACAAGCTTTTACATTGCATAATATGCGCCGAAAATTGATTTGGTGCAGGCGTTAAAGAAAAGACAGTTGCTGGGAAATGTAAGGGATTTTGCAAAGCTTGTAAGACAATAATAGCATAAGGAGTTCTGCACCAGATAAAGGTAAAATACCTCGCTTGTTTACAGCAAAATCATTAAGAAAATGAGAATAATTGCTGATTGGTTTAAGCGGCATTTTTCTAAATATTTTTACCAAGCTTAAGCGAGAATGTATCACAACCGGATAGATTGGTGAGCGTGGTTGGATCTGTATTATTAACGGCACCGGTATCAATCGAAAATGATTTAATCCCTTTCTCCAACAGCGCCCGCCGATTGCTCAATAACCGCTGCGCACTAATTGCACAAATGGCTCGCGTGGGGAAGTTCATTAGCTTGATTTCAAAACAAGTTGGACAACTACTGCTAGTCATTAGATCCCAATGAACACTTCCACTGTCTAGATTTAAACTTTTTGGATATGCTTTGGTTGTCAGATAATTGTTAATCACAGCATCGTTTATGACCGCGCTTGTGCAACTATATTCACGAAAAGAGTCAATTAACAGGTTAGTTTGTTGGTTGATATCATTCAATGTTTGATTGGCCATAACGCGGGTATAAGCAAATAAGGTGATGCCGACCAAGCCGGCGATAATTAATAAAGCCAGGCTTAATTCGATTAAACTGAAGCCGCTCTGCTGGCGGCGCATTATTTGCATGCGGTTATTATAAAACAGGATTGTTTACTTCCCAATACAAAACTCACGAAACACAATATCCAGCAATTCTTCCAGGTGCACCTGGCCCGTTAACCGGCCCAATGCCCGTAGCGCCATGCGCCAATCCTCGGCTTGCAGCTCGGGCAAAGCCGCAGTTTGGCCGCGGATTAAGGTATCGAGCGCTTCTTGCAGCGCTTCACGGTGACGGGCACGGGTCAATAAGGGCTGTTCGCGTGGCCGCTCAAAAATTTGCTTCAACTGGTGGTGCAGCAAATTTAATAATTCTGTAATACCTACATTATCAGGCGTATCAATCAGGATATATGGTTTGCCGTGAAAGCGTTTTTTAAACACGGCGATATCTTGTGCGCTTGCTTGGCCTAATTTGGTGCCGATAATAAGCGTATTCGCATCCACCAATTTTTGCGTGATGCTATCCAATGGCTTGCTGAGATCAAACAGCGCTAATTTTAAATCGGCTTCGGTAGCCCACGCAGTGGCGCGCGCAATTCCCATTTGCTCAATCGTATCGTCGGTGCTGCGCAAACCAGCCGTATCAGCCAGGGTAATCGGATAGCCGTGCAGATCCAACTGCACTTCCAACACATCCCGCGTGGTGCCAGGGGTGGGGGAGACAATCGCCACATCGCGCTGGCTCAGTTTATTAATCAGCGTGGATTTACCCGCATTGGGCGCGCCGATAATTGCCAGTTGAATACCGCTGCGCAACCGCTCGCCGGTTTTGGCATGTTGCAAATGCTGCTGAATTTCACGGATCAACGTGAAGCAATTATTTTGCATTTCACTGGCTTGCACAGCGGGCAAATCCTCATCCGGAAAATCTAAGTAAGCTTCAGCCAATGCCACCATGCGTAGCAATTGTTCAGCCCAACTTTCATATAAGCGGCGCAATGTCCCATCATATTGGCGCAATGCCTGTTCGCGCTGCAGCGCGGTTTCAGCGGCGATTAAATCAGCCACGGCTTCTGCCTGCGTTAAATCCATTTTACCGTTAAGGAATGCCCGGCGGGTAAATTCGCCAGGTTCCGCCAGGCGACAATCGGCTTGCCCATTCAATGCCTGGTATACTGCTTGCACAATCGCCAGCCCGCCATGCAATTGCAGCTCGGCCACATCTTCGCCGGTGTAAGAATTGGGGTGCGGAAACCACAGCAACAACCCATCATCAATCAAAGCACCGGTGGCTGGATCATAAACCTGCCGCCGCACCGCCTGACGCGCCGCGGGCAAAGGCTGTTTGGTTAAGACTTGCACCGCTGCCGTTGTTTGCGGACCAGAAATTCGGATGACCGCTACACCCGCCCGGCCCACACCGCTAGCTTGTGCAAAAATGGTATCGGTTGCATGCATCAAGGTGATAATATTTTCTGGCGCCGCCATAAGACAATCAAAACAAACAAAATACAGGTCGCTAAATTAACTAGCGGATAAAGTGTCGTGGTGACATTAACTGTTTCTAAGGCAAACAAGTTCATAATCGAGCGAATAGAACCAAGTGCAAAAGAAAAAATCCGTTCTTGAAATGGCTGATCCCAAGATTTTCGAATAGTCGGATAAAACGCTAGAATATAGACCACGCATAAAATAGTAACTGCCCAAAGTGGTTCGGCTGTCCATTGCCATAAACCTAATGCAAATAACGCGGCGATCAGCGCCAGCCAATCACTGCGCGCAATATTTTTATCGCCCTGTTTCAGCGTTAAAATAAAAATAACCAAGCATAGCAACGCAATAGATGCCGTTATCCAAGCACCAGCGCCAGCCCCAGCGCTATATTGTGCCACACAAACAATCGCACTCATCAAAAACCATAAAAACCAAGAAAACGCATGCGGCTTGGTTTTACCAATCAAAATGCCATGGATGTAGGGAATATAAGCCCCGATCCCAAACAGCGCGGCCACCACACTGATAATTTGTTGTGTGGTCATCTGATTATTTAGGTAAGCTGTTGTTATGCATAATAATAAATCTGGAGCAATTCTTTAAATTTGGCAATGCTTGGCGCGGAACCAATTCAATGCCAGCAAAGTCATGCCGTCGATAATTTTAAAGGTATCCATCATTTGATATGCATCTGTTCGTTTGATAATTTGGGTGGCAATTTCTTCCTCTCCGCTAATGCCATGCAAGCCAGCAATAGGCGTGCCAGCAATTTCATTATAAAAAACGTGGCTTTTTTCAGTAATCCGGCCTGGACTTGAATAAACAGTGGCAATCAATTCAAGTTTATCGGCACGCAATCCCGCTTCTTCCCAAACTTCGGCACGGGCGGTTTCCTCTGCGCTCAAATCTTTATCAATCATCCCAGCGACACATTCAAAAATATAAGGGTCATCACTGCCAGCATTAAAAAATACGCCCGTGCGGAATTCACGGCCCAACACAAAACTATCAACTTCCGGCGCATAAATCAGCACCACCACAGAATCAGAACAATGCAAAACCTCGCGCTCTATGTGGCGCACTGGTTTGGCGGGATCAAGGCTGGGAACGTTTAAAGTATATTCGCATAAACGATTAAACCCAGCATGTAGCACTTGTTGTTTGGTAACTTGGGCGACTAATGACATCAGCGCTTATAATAAAAAAGCGCCGCTATGGGAAATAACGGCGCTTTAATAAACAATATAATAAATGCTATTCAACCGCTTGTTCAGCATCAGCCTTGCGTGCCATTTTGGCGGCGATCTCAGCGGGTAGAACAGGTGCCGCTGCTGGCGGTTTATCTACCTTGGGTTTCTCGCTACCCGCCGCTTTTTGTTGTTGCAGAGCAGACATCAACATGGTCATTTGCCGGCCTTCCAGCGATGGCATGCTGTCAACCTTGGCGATCAATGATAATTCATCCCGCGCGCGTTCCAAAACCTTTAAACCCACTTCGGTATGCGCCATTTCACGCCCGCGGAAACGCAGGGTGAATTTCACTTTATCGCCATCTTCAATAAAGCTTTTGGCAGCACGCAATTTCACTTCGTAATCATGAATATCAATGTTGGGGCGCAGCTTAATCTCTTTAATCTCAACGATTTTTTGATTTTTCTTCGCTTCGTTTTTGCGTTTTTGCTCGATATAGCGGTATTTACCGTAATCGATTATTTTACATACTGGCGGTTCGGCATTGGGAGAAATCTCTACCAGATCCAGACCAAATTCGCGGGCTTTGGCCACCGCGACCGCTGGTGTCATCACGCCCAACATTTGGCCTTCTGGATCAATCACCCGCACTTCGGGAGCGCGAATTGCTTCATTTACGCGCGTGCCATCATCTTTTACCGGTGCTTGCCACCGTCCACGCATGGGTTTTTTAAACAAGGTTTGCTCTCATCATTACTGTCCTTTGACCATGAAAATAGGCTTATTTCAAGATTTTTGAAGGCTTAACGCGTCAGGTTTTTGTTTTGTGACTGCAAAGCCACGTAATACGCGCCATAACCGCCATGTTTTAAATGGGCATGGGCAAAATTTTGCACTTGTTTATGAAAGGGCGGGCTGGACAGCCATTTGGGCAGATTGCCGCGCAACCTACCCTGTAAATCTTTGCCTTTACCGGTGATAATCAACACATACCGCCAACGCCGTGCCGCCGCTTTCCGCATAAAATAATCAAGTTCTTGATAGGCTTGCGCCTCGGTCAGCCCATGCAAATCCAGCTTGGCATCCAACCATTGCTTTTTATCGGCCAGCGCCTGCCACCAGGGCTGCTGTTCAGGCGGTAAATAAGATTGCGCAGGCGGCGTGTAATCAAGACCGGACTTTAAGCGCGGTGTAGCATCAAATACCTTCCATTTTGGTTTTGTCGTCTTCAACTGAGCATCGCGGGGCTGGGGATCCAAATGGCCGGCAGATGCTTTTGGATGCCCGTGCTGTGCACGCGGCTGACAACCTATCCGCTTAACGCTCTTTTTAACCTGTTCCCAAATTGGATCGCTAACCATGGGCGAGTTTAATCGCTTCTACTGGATCAATTGCGCCATTATATAGTGCGCGGCCCATAATCACACCGGTAATGCCAGCCGATTCATGGCGTTTCAGTTCAATCAAATCTTTAATGCTGCCAAGGCCCCCGCTGGCAATCACCGGCGTGGTCACTGCGAAAGCGAGGTCCAAGGTAGCATCGATATTAATGCCAGCCATGCCGCCATCGCGGTTGATATCGGTATAAATAATGGCGGCGACGCCGCTTTGTTCAAACTCCAGTGCCAGGTCCAACGCGCGGCGCTGGGTCGCGGCTTGCCAACCGGCAATTGCCACAAAGCCGTCCCGCGCATCAATCGCCACGGCAATTTGCCCGGGGAAGTTTTGGCATGCTTCGCGCACTAAACTTGGATTCTCAATGGCGGCGGTACCTAAAATCACTCGCGCCACGCCGCGCTCCAGCCAAAATTCAATATCAGTCAACTGGCGAAGGCCGCCGCCCAATTGCACGGGCATACTCACCGCGGCTAAAATATTTTCAATCGCCGTGCGGTTCATACTATGGCCGGCAATCGCGCCATTTAAATCGACCAGATGCAGCCAGCGGAAACCGGTTTCCTGAAATTGCAGGGCTTGGGTGGCTGGTTCTTCATTATAAACCGTCACCTGATCCATTTCACCATGCAACAGGCGCACACACACCCCATCCTTCAAATCAATTGCGGGGTAAATAATCATCCCTTGGCTCCCATATCAGGTGTTGCCAAGCCTTTATAATAATAACGGCCCGGGATCACTTCGCCGTCCACCTGCGCGTAAGCGGGGTGATGACCCCAGCAAATATAACCATGTTTCTCAAACAAACGAATGGCATCCAATTGCGTGGCGCGGATATCTAAATTCAACAAGCGGCAACCTTCTTGCCAGGCTTCATTTTCCATGACTTGCAGCATCGCATTACCCAAACCGCGTTTACGGGCCCAAGGGGTTACGAATAAATGCAGCACTTGGCCACTGAAAAATTGCGCTTCGTTATTCGCCGGTGGGCGGATCAATTGGACCGCGCCCGCAATTTCGCCGTCCACGCGGCCAATGATCAGCGTGCGTTCCGGCACCATCATCACCCCGCGCCAGTAACGCTCCAGCGTATCGCGCGATGGCACTTGCACCCAACCGAAACCGCCGCCCGCTTCAATGGCGGCCATGGTGGCTTCGCATAAATCCACCTGCTCGCGCGGTTTTAACTGCTGAGCACGCTCAGCCACAATGGGCGCATTGGTCGGTTTGGGTTGAGCCATGATAAGGGATAGGCGTAAGCGAAAAACCGCCGATCGGCAATGTTAAAGCGCGGGCAGCAGCGCTTGCAAGGCCGCCAAATCATCGCAAACCGCCGCCGCGCCCGAGGCACTGGCCAGTGTTTCTGCCATTTGCGGGCTGCGCACCAAAATACCCGTGCAGCCGGTATTTTCCGCCGTGCGCAAATCAACTTCCGTATCGCCGATAAACCAGATATCAGCACCTGCCTGTAATTTTCCGCCTTGGAGAGCCAGCATTACTGGCTCGGGATGTGGTTTATCGCGCGCCGCATCGCCCGCACCCACAATGCTATCGAAATAGTGATGCCAATTTAATGCGCTGATTTCGCTGCGCAGATATGGCCCTTTTTTATTACTTACCGCGCCGACATAAATGCCGCGGGCTTTTAGTGTATGCAGCAGTGCTGCCGCGCTGGGCAAAGGGGACAAATAATCCAAATGCACCTTGCCAAATTGCTCATAATAAATACGGCCCGCTTCTTCCCAGCGATCGCCAAAAATTACGGGGAATGCCTCGCGCCACGAAAGCCGTACATTGGCGCGCACTGTCGCCTCATCCCACGGGTCCATACCCATGGCAACGCGCGTGATATTGTAGGCCGCCATAATCGCTTTCCAGCCATCCACCAGCGTGCCATCCCAATCGAACAGCACCGCACGCGGAGATGGTAAGGCAACCAACATCGAAATCAGATTACAGGTGCTGATGTTGGAGTGCCACACAAAATTGTCTGAGTGGCTTTTACCAAAGCTAACATTGATGAAAAATGATAAATACTTGCATCATCAGAAGCAGGTTTATCATTTACTAAAATGGGCACACAACCATATTTTTTAGCGGCCAATATATCTGTTCTTGTATCTCCTGCCACCCAATCCAGTGTGTTTGGCATTAAGCCAAGTCTCGCAACGGCTAAATGTAATAAATCGGGAGCAGGTTTATCAGTCGTCGCATCGCCAGCATCGCCAGAGCCGACCACAAAACGGATATATTTATTCCAACCTAGATATTCGATTTCATCTTCAGTAAACGCTGCCAATTTATTGGTAACAATCACAACAGGAATATTAGCTGCGTGTAAAACTGCTAGAAATTCTTTTGCTCCATCGATAGGTGAAATTCCACTGTCTGGCAGCAAGTGTATTTTGCGATAATACCTATCATAATGTTCCCACGCAGTATTAGAGCGTTTTTTGAAAATGGCTGGAAATGAAGCAAGGCCGGAACCCCTTAAATTTTGTACCAACTCTACATCAGTTGGTACAGGTCGCTTCATCTTTTCATAAGCGTACCGATAACTAGCATAAATAACATGCATGCTATGCACCAAGAACCCATCAAAATCAAGCAAGGCAACCCGTGGGCGCGACGGTAAATTATTTAAAATCATTTTTAATCCAATAATTTGATTTTAAATAATTATGGTCTGCAAGTAAAACTTTTATTAGTTATTCACAACTGCAGCGGATTCAGCTTCCGCATCATTATCGTTCTCCGCTTTTTCGCCGCTATTGATGCCGAGGGCTTTTAGTTTGCGGTGCAGAGCTGAACGCTCCATTCCAATGAATTGCGCGGTGCGGGAAATGTTTCCCGCATGACGGCTTAGTTGCGCTAGCAGATATTCTTTTTCAAACAGCTCGCGCGATTCACGCAGCGGCAGGCCCATAATCTGTGCGCCATGTTCCCATTGCAATACTTGTGGCGTGTTGCTGCCCACTTCCGCTGGCAGGTCACGTGCGCCGATGGGCCCGCCTGTGCCGCGCATAATCAATAACCATTCGAGCACATTGCGCAATTGCCGCACATTGCCGGGCCAATCATAAGCTTGCAGCGCCACCAGCGCATCTGGTGCCAATATTGGAATGAGTAAATTATGCTGCGCCGCCAGCAGCGCAAAATTGGATTCGATTAATGGCAAAATATCTTCTTGCCGCTCGCGCAATGGCGGAATGGCAATCGGCACGACATTTAAACGGTAAAATAAATCCTGGCGGAATGTGCCCGCTTCGACCAAAGCCGGCACATTTTGCGCAGTGGTCGCGACAATCCGCACATCATAGGGCAGATCGGTCGTCCCGCCGATGCGGCGGAACGTTTGACCTTGTAACAGTTTCAATAACTGCCCTTGAGCTTCATTATTCAAATCCGCCACATCATTCAAAATCAGCGTCCCGCCTTCCGCTTGATCCAATAACCCTTGGGTCGTCGTGCCATCAACATCAGTGCCAAATAATTTGGTGCCGAAATCTGCATCGCTTAAATCACATTTCAACGTGATCAACTGCGCTTGATGACGTTTGGAATGGTGATGCAAATAACGTACCGCCATTTCTTTGCCGGCCCCGGCTGGTCCATAAATTAATACACGGCTGGCCGTGCTCGCAGCTTTATCCAGCGTATTGCGAATATTTTGAATGGCGCTGGAAACGCCGTGCAATTCGGGAGCCGCTGGGGCCGCTGCTTTCAATTGTTTA
The DNA here is from genome assembly GCA_965246945.1 of Alphaproteobacteria bacterium. Lineage (GTDB taxonomy): Bacteria > Pseudomonadota > Alphaproteobacteria > UBA11073 > UBA11073 > CBDFFW01. Next base: position 16,874 of record CBDFFW010000001.1, on the reverse strand, counting down.
TTTTCACGGCGCAGTTGCTGCACTTCCAAGGCACGCGAAATTGTTAATAACAACCGGTCGAGATCAAACGGTTTTTCAATAAAATCATCCGCCCCCAACCGCGTGGCTTCCACCGCCATTTGAATGGTGCCATGCCCGCTAATCATCACCACCGGTGTTTCCGGCTGTTGTTGTTTGATTTGTTGCAGGATGCCTAGCCCATCCATTTTGCTGCCTTCCAGCCACACATCCAAAATCATTAGATTGGGTCTTTTGCGCACTGCCTCGGCCAATGCTTCTTGGGCAGTGCCAACCGCGCGCGTGCTATAACCTTCGTCGCTTAAAATGCCCGCCAGTTGCGTGCGAATATCGCGTTCATCATCCACAATTAAAATATCGGCGGGCATGCTATGTTTGGTTTCCATGTCTCAGTTATCTTTATAGTGGGAGCCATAATTGCACAACTGCACCGACAGCGCCATCATTGCGTTGGGTTAAAACGACCTTGCCGCCATGGTCTTCGGTAATTTTGCGGACCATCGCCAGGCCAATGCCACTACCGTTTTCGCGGGTAGTAACATAGGGCTCTAACAAGCGTTCCTGTGTATCATCTGGCCAGCCTGGCCCATTATCGATCACTTCAATAATCGCATACTGCTCTTCGCGGCGCAGGCGCATGGTAATCATGCCAGGCTGTGTTTCGTGAACTTCTAATGGCCGTTCATTTAATGCATTCGCAGCATTTTGCAGCAAGTTGGTTAGTGCCTGGCCAATCAAACCGGCATCACTTGGTGCAACTAATTCTTCTGGCGCACTTAAAGTATATTGAATATGGCGCTGGGCTTCCCGCTGCAGGGCAATCGCTTGCTGGCCTAATGGCACCAGATTATCTAAGTACAATTGTGGCTGTGGCAGCCGCGCGAACTGCGCAAAATCATTCACCATCCGGCCCACATGACTCACCTGCCGGATAATGGTTTCGATGCAAGTGGCAAACACCTCAGGATCGGTTTGTACTTCTTTGCCATATTTGCGGCGCAATCGTTCGGCGGCCAACATAATCGGGGTTAGCGGATTTTTAATTTCATGCGCAATGCGTTTGGCGACATCTGACCAAGCCGCTTGCCGTTCCAAATTGTGGATTTGCCCCAATTGCCCCGTCATCCGGTTAAAGGCGCGTTGTAATTCATTGATTTCAGCAAACTGGCTGGCTTCTTTCACGCGCACGGTTAAATCGCCGCCACGCACTTTTTCAGCGGCTGCTAACAAAGTTACTAATGGCTGCACCAACCGTTCGGCAAACCACAAACCGGCCCCCACCGCAGCGAGAACCAATAATAAAGTAACCACCACAAAGACTAGGGTTAAGGTTTTTTGTAACCCCGCCCGCCGGCCTTCCAATTCATGATAAGCATTGGCCGCTTGTTCCGTCCGGGTGGTATACTCCAACACCTGTGCATCCACCCCGCGGCTGGCCGCCAAATACATTTCGCCAAAACCATAAAGGCGGGTTAGGGCATAAACTTGGTTGGTGCTGTCATCGGTGTGGATCACCACCTCGCCTTCCCGCGCGCGAGCGACCGAGGCATCATCAAAATCGCTCGCCTGCTGCCAAAAACGAAAACCGGCGCGCATCAACACGCGGCCTTTACTGTCAAAAATATAAGCCTCGCGTAGATTGCGCAGCAGCACTTGCGTGCGCATCGCTTTTTCAAAATCAGCGGGATTGCTAAAAAACTGCGGTGAAATACGGGTTAAATCCGTAGCCATCGCCAATAAATCGGCGCGAATGGTTTGTTGGTGTTCGGTCAAATACGCTTCAGCCACCGATTGCGCGCTATCAATCGCTTCTTTCACCTTCGGCCCAAACCATTGCTGCACCACCACGGTGATAAAAATGGCCGCGCACAAGCCCATCACCAAAGCGGGGACCAAGGCCAACAGGCTAAAAATACGGATCAATTGCGCATGCAATTGCGCCCCCGCAATCAATTGCCGCCGCTGATAAACAATCAGCACAATATGCCGGATAATGCGGCTGCCAAAAATCAACAGCAACGTCACATCGGCAAATAATAACCAGTAAATTAATTGCGGATCATGCAACGCGCGCTGGCCCAGCAACACGCTCATGGTCAACGCGCCCGCCAATAATGCGGTGACGACCAAAGCCCAGGTCGTAAACCCTTGCTGAAAAAGGGGCGATTGATTTAACCACCGGCGTGCGGTTTTAAGGCTGGGGGATAACACAGCCAGCATTAAAGCTGAAACTGGCGTATGCGACCAGTTTTGTTTAAAGAATGAAGCGGTGAAGATTGCAGCATTAATTATAGCCGCGGGCAACAGCACGCGTTTTGGCGGCGCTGCGCCGAAATTGTTTATGCCGCTGGGCAGCACCACCGTTTTAGGGCAAACCATTCAGCAATATCTTAGTCATCCGAAAATCGATGTGGTGCAGTTAGTCATCAACCCAACGCATGTGGAACAGCTGGCGCAATTGCCGGTTGATCCAAAATTATTGCCATTTGTGGCGGGCGGCCCGCAACGCGCCCAATCCGTGCTGGCCGGTTTAGAAGCATTGGTAGCCGCAGCGCCGGATTATGTCTTGATCGCCGATGGTGCCCGCCCTTTCACCAGTCATGCATTAATCGACCGCGTCATTGCCGCACTTGGTACGCATGGCGTGGTGCCCGCCATTTCACTGGTCGACACTTTAAAAGAAATCGAAGGCGATAAAATTTTAGCCACCATTGACCGGCAATATTTAGTCGGCGTGCAAACCCCGCAAGCATTCCCGTTCAACACCATTTACGAATTGCACCGCATCAATGAAGAACTAAGCGTGACCGATGATGCCGGTTTATTTGAAAATGCGGAACTACCCGTGCGCACTATCTTGGGCGACCGTCATAATTTTAAAATCACCACCCAACAAGATTACGAACTGGCTGTGAAGATGACTGCAACTGCCCCCAATTTCTGCATCGGCCAAGGTTATGATATCCACCGCTTTAAAGCGGGCGATCATATCATGCTCGGCGGGGTGCGCCTTCCGCATACCCATGGCGTCGATGCGCATTCGGATGGCGATGTGTTTTTAGACGCGCTAACCGATGCAATTTTAGGTGCTATTGGCGCCGGCGATATCGGCCAGCATTTTCCACCCGCCGACCCGCAATGGCAAAATGCCAACAGCGATCAGTTTGTGCACCACGCCATCAATCTTCTAAAAGCGCGCGGTGGTACCATTGTGAATGCTGATTTAACGTTGCTCGCCGAAGCACCGAAAATCGGTCCCTATCGCGCGCCAATCCAGGCCCATATTGCCGGTTTGCTCGAAGTGCCCGCAAGCCAAGTGAATATCAAAGCCAAAACGGGCGAACAAATGGGCCCGATCGGCCGCGGTGAAGGCCTGGCTGCGCAAGCCATTGTCTTATGCCAATTTACATAAAATATTGGCGCTGGCACGCTAATCCCTGTTGAATAGCGGCATATGAAAACACGGGTCGCGATTTTAGGGGCAAGCGGTTATACGGGTGGCGAACTCATCCGCTGGCTGGCGCATCATCCGCATGTCGAACTGGTGGCGCTGGCTGCGGAAAGCAATGCCGGTAAAACGGTCGCCTCAGTCTGGCCGCAATATGCACGGTTAAATTTGCCGGATTTGGTAAATTTAGATGCAATCGATTATACGAATATAGATCTTGTTTTTTGTGGCTTACCCCATGGCACCACGCAAGCCGTGATTGCCAAATTACCAACGCATTTAAAAATCATCGATCTCTCCGCCGATTTCCGTTTGCGCGATGCCAACGAATACGCCAAATGGTACGGCCATCCGCATCAGGCACTTAATCTACAACAAGATGCCGTTTACGGCCTCACCGAATTTGCCCGGGATAAAGTGAAAACGGCACGGCTGATTGCCAATCCGGGTTGCTATCCTACAGCTAGCCTATTGCCACTTTTGCCGTTATTGGAGCAGCAAATTATTAATACCGACAATATCATTATCGATGCTAAATCGGGCGTTTCTGGTGCGGGCCGTAGCGCCAAACAAAATTTACTATTTACCGAAGTGGCCGAAGGTTTTTATCCATACGGCATTGCCAATCACCGGCATGCGCCGGAAATTGAACAGGAATTGGCAGTCGCGGCGAATGTTGCGGTGACTGTAACTTTCACCCCGCATCTCGTGCCCATAAAGCGCGGCATGTGCGCCACAATTTATGTGCAATTGCAAAATGGCCAAACAGCTGAAGTGGCCCATGCTGCGTTGTCCGCACGGTATGCGAATGAAGCATTTGTCCAAGTACTGCAGCTAGGCGAAACCGCCCGCACCCAAAATGTGGCTGGCACCAATCATTGCCAAATTTCCGTACATGCGGATCGCGTTGCAGGCCGCTTAATCCTGGTCAGCGTGATTGATAATTTGAGTAAAGGCGCCTCATCGCAGGCCATTCAAAATATGAATGTCATGCTCGGGCTGCCCGAGATCACCGGTTTACAACAAGAGGCTTATGTATGAGTAAAGTTACCTCTGAAATTATCGCGCTCGCACATGATATGGTTGATGCCGGCGGCGGTGTCATCCGCCGCTATTTTCGTCAAACGCATATGGGTGTGGAAGCCAAAGAAGACGCAACCTTGGTCACGCTGGCCGATCGCGGTGCCGAAGAAGTTATCCGCAGAATGATCGAAGCGGCGCGGCCTAATGACGGCATTTGGGGCGAAGAATACGGCGTGAAGGAAAGCAAAAACGGCTGGCAATGGGTGCTTGATCCGGTTGATGGCACGGTCGCCTTTGCGACTGGTAGCCTCAGTTTCGGTTCCATTCTAGGGCTTACTTATAACGATGTGCCGCTGCTGGGCATTGTCGATCAACCGATCACCAATGAACGTTGGATGGGTGTGGTTGGCGAAGGTAGCTGGTTCAACTGCCGCCCCATTAAAACCAGTACCAAAACAGAACTTAAAGACAGTATTTTTGGTTGTACACACAATATGCGTCATAAACCGCATCATTTAGCTGGCCATGACCGGTTATACAAAGCATGCCGCACAATGGTGATGGGCGGCAATGCTTATGGTTATGCGCTATTGGCCAATGGTTATGTCGAAGTGATCGCCGAAGCGGATTTAAAACTGCACGATTATGCTGGCATCATTCCGATCATCGAAGCCGCAGGCGGCATCGTCACCGATTGGCAGGGCAACAGCCTGAATGGTCGCCCGCAAGCTGATGTGCTGGCTTGCTGCAACACCGAAATCCACCAAGCCGCGCTTAAACTTTTAAATGGGTAGCTTGCAGCAAAAGCTGAGCGATTTGCCAAAGAGTGCGCAGCGAAAACTACGCCCAAATATCGGCATAGATTTTTGCGGCAATGATTATCTGGGATTAAGCCAGCATCCGCGTTTAAAAGAAACGGTTATTCAAGCATTGCAAAACGGCATGCCGTTGGGTGCGGCTGGTGCGCGGCTGATCCGTGGTAATCAGGATACAATTATTGAATGCGAAGCATTTTGTGCAGATTATTTTAACAGCGAAGCGGCATTGTTTGTTGAAAGTGGTTTTAAGGCTAATTATTTATTGCTCTCCACCTTGCCACAACGGGGTGAAGTGATCATTTACGATGAACGTGTGCATGCCTCCATCCATGAAGGCATTCATGCCAGCCATGCCAAACGCATTAAAATTCCACATAATAATTTAGTGGCATTTGAAGCTGCTTTACAGCGTACTGCTGAAGCTAAACAGCGCGCTTATATTGTGGTAGAAAGTCTTTACAGTATGGATGGTGATCGCGCACCGCTGGCCGAAATTTTTACACTATCCAAAAAATACCAAGCCACATTAATTGTTGATGAAGCGCATGCAGTCGGGATCTTTGGGAATAATGGCAAAGGCTTAACGGAGGATTTGCCGCGCGAAAATCTGATCACTTTATACATGGGCGGCAAAGCCTTGGGTGTTTCCGGAGCGGTGATTTGCTGTTCGCAAAATATCAAGAATCAGCTAATTAATTTCGCGCGGCCCTTTATTTTTTCAACTGCGCCTTGGCCGTTGCAGGCACTCGCTTTTCAAACCGCTTTGCAAATTATCGCGGACGAACAGCAGCGACGCAGCGAATATCAGCGGTTGATGACTACTGTTGCTTCCTTGTTGGGCAATCAAATTATTTCGCCAATTATACCTATAATTTTGGGCAATGATGAAAATGCCGTGGCCGCAGCCGAAAAATTACAGGCCCAAGGTTATGATATTCGGGCGATCCGCCCGCCCACCGTTCCTCTAAATACCGCGCGCTTAAGACTAACCGTGCAATTGTCACAAACGCTAGAACAGTGGCAGGAAGTTTTGATCCAGTTAACGAATATGCAAATATTGCGTTAATAATTTTCAGAAGCTATTAATTTTAAATGAGTATAAGCCAAAGTTTACAAAAAGAAGCGGCATTACAACTGGCTGAAGCGGTCATCGCAGAGTTAAAAAGCAATGGCCAACCCTTGGGTTGCCATACAAGTGATTTAAGTCCTTGGGGGTTGGAATTTAATCCAGAAAATGGCAGTATAACTTTTCCACAAGACCTGTTTGATCAATTTAATAATTCTAAAATTATCGCCGCAGGCGCATTTGGGGGTATCCCCGAACGTCCTAAAACTGTAACTCTTGGAACCACTAAAATATATGCCGTGCAAGCCTATAATGATGAAGTTGGCATATTAAGATTGGCGTTCGCAGTCAGAAGAAAATCTGCTTTTGTAAATATCTTTCACATAACTAACTTGATCGGTTTTACGCAAATAGATGGAAAAGAAAAAATTTATGATTACAGCACCAATAAATTTAGGTGCCCTAATTTCCCGCCCAGCATTTAATTACATCCCAGCTTTCATGCTTAAGCTATTATTGGCTTTTAACTGACGGCGATCGGCGGTGCCAGCCCCACCTTTATCACCATATTTGCTCATTTCCGGCAATAACATGCGGAAGCCGTCATAAACAGCTTCAACCGCCAAAGCGATCGCGCTTTCCAGGGGGCGGCAAATCAATTGAATGGCGGCGTATTCATCATCGTTTAAATATTCGCCCAATTCATGGATTAGTTTGTTTTTGTTTTCTTCCAAAATATCCAGGAAGGCGCGGCCATAAACGAAAATATCATTTTTGCCATGCAGGCGAATTTTTTTAGCTTGGGGGCCAATCAAGCGCACAATCGGTTTTTTATCTTTATCGCGCGGTTTGGCAATCATCAGCGAAAAATGATCTTCTTCCCATTTAACCGCGCATTTCACCAATAAGTGCGCAAAACTGGGGGCAAAGGTATAAAGTTTGTTCTGTTCGTTTTCATTCGGCACATGTTCCAACCGTTCATCCAAACCGATGAGAAAAGCATTGAATAACGAAATTTTTTCGTCCTTGCTGGTCAGCGTCGGCCAAGCGTTGTCTTCTTCTTCATCTTTCCAGCTGACCATTCGTACCGCTCCACTTAAGCCTATCAAAAGCCAGTTACATTAATAATGTGTAAATAAAGACCACTGTAGCTAATTTCCCTGCAATTTACCAATGGTTTGGGTGGTGCTGAAATCACCGACCCGTGGTGCGATCAATACTTTACCGCCCCGCGCCTGTACAATATCGGCACCCACCACTGTGGTGGGATCATAATCGCCGCCCTTCACCAATATGTCTGGCTGGATTTTTTTAATGAGTGCTTCCGGTGTGTCGTCATCAAATATTACGGCAGCATCCACCGCCGCCAGCGCGGCCAGCATATAAGCGCGAATTTGTTCATTTTGAATGGGCCGGTCCGGCCCTTTCAGCCGTTTCACGCTGGCATCCGAATTCACGCCTACCACCAAAATATCACAATGCGCGCGGGCAAAATTCAGGGATGATAAATGGCCAGGATGAATTAAATCAAACACGCCATTGGTAAAGCCAATTTTTAAATTCAATTCGCGCCAGCGCTGAATTTGCTGCGGCAATTGTGCTGTGGTTAATACTTTATCGTTAATCGCTAAGGCGGGATCTTGCCGCAACGCTTGATCAATCTCGGCCAAGCTGGCCGTCGCGGTGCCCAATTTGCCAACCACAATTCCGGCGGCGATATTGGCCAGCGCGGCCGCTTCTGCCAATGGCACACCAGAACTTACGCCCAAAGCCAGTGCGGCCAACACGGTATCCCCAGCGCCTGAGACATCGGCAACTGCGCGTGCCTGGGTTGGCAAGGTCGATGTCTGACCATCACGCGTCACAATCAACATGCCATGCGCACTGCGCGTGACGACCATAGCGGTAATTTCACCCCGCTGCAATACGTCGCGCGCGGCCAGTACCACGCTGTTATCGTCGCTCAGCTTTTTGCCGCTCAGCACGCCTAATTCAGCTTGATTGGGTTTTAAAATGGTGGCACCGCGATATTTGCTTAAATCTTTATCTTTGGGATCAACCAATATCGTTTTACCCGCCTGGTTGGCGGCGGCAATAATTTGTGCAATCAGCTGCGGCGTTAAAACGCCTTTCAAATAATCGGATAAAATTACGGCATCACAAGCGGGCATTAAACCCAAAGCCTGTTCATATAGTTTTCTACTGCTTTCCTTGCTAATCGGGCGAATGGTTTCGGTATCGGCACGCAGCATTTGCTGGCCGCGCGCGATAAAGCGTTGTTTGATCGTGGTTTGCCAGCCAGCCTCCACCAATAAAGGTTCACCAAAATGGCTCAAGGCCATTTCCTGGGTTTTTTGCCCAATGGCATCATCCCCGATTACGCTCAGCACAATGGCTTTGCCGCCCAAGGAAATGATATTGGCGGCCACATTGCCTACGCCGCCCAGCATTTCCACTTCGCGCTGGATTTTCATCACGGGGATTGGTGCTTCCGGCGAAATACGCTCCACATCGCCGTAAGTAAAACGGTCAAACATCACATCGCCGATACATAAAATGCGGCGTTGGGTAAGGGTGCTTAACCAGGCAAAACGACTCATCTTAAAATAATATCGGATAACAAAACGAATTGCGCCATGCCGTGCGTTTCGGTTAATAATTAAGTAAGGATTGCGCCGCTAAACTTAGATTATGGCAACACAAATGCCGCACCATCAAACGCCAGAATTTCAACTGGTGGAATATCTCGAGCGCTTATCGGCGCGGCGGGAGGGACGGTTTGCGGTTGTATGCCATCTATCAAGGCTGCAGCCCTATAACCAGCGGCCGCACCATTTGCGGATTGCCCAAAACAATTTTGAACGATTGCTGGAACAAACTGAAGGGCGTGTGTTCAGCATGCGTAACAAGGATTTGGTCTATGTCGGCAAATTGCAGGCCCGCCATACGGTCGATGAAGCATTGATGAAACTGCGTTACACTTTCAGCAATGATCCGCTGGTTTTCAGTCAGAGTGAACTGGTTGAAGGCAATAATTTTTGCACCTGGTATGGTTTAGAAAAAGATTTCCAAGGACTGTACGATTTTGCCCAAAAACTTTACCACAGCAGTCAAACCGGTTTTCCGGCAGATTTGGATAAAAGCGCGGTTACGCAGAAGGTGCCAATCAACCCCGATCAACTGGGCTGGTTGGAAGAACAGCTCAATCAAACCAATTTAACCAATTTAATCCGCAACCAGCCGATTTGTGCGTTGGACCCCAAAGGCAAATTCAGCCCAATGTTTTTTGAACTTTACGTGGCGATTAATGAGCTGAGTGCGGCTATTACCCCCAATATCGATTTGCAGGGCAATCGCTGGCTATTCCAATATCTCACCACCATTTTAGACCGCCGCATGCTGAGCTATTTAAGCGCGGAAGGAGAATCTTCCAAACGGGCATTCAGTTTTAACAGCAATATCAGCACCGTGTTATCGGAAGAATTTCAGCAATTCGATCAAAATGTCAGCACCAATTTGCGGGGCCGGTTGGTGATTGAAATGCATATGACCGATATTTTCGCCGATATGGGGGCCTATTTATTTGCCCGCGATTATTTGATGGAACGCGGTTATAAAATTTGTTTGGACGGCTTAACCCATTTAACAGCACCATTTATCGACCGTAAAAAAATGGGTTTTGATTTCGTGAAAATTCACTGGTCGCCTGAACTGGTTACCATTGGCACTGAGCAATTAAGTGAAAATTTGGGCCTGCAGGATGATGGCGATGAAAAAGCCCGCGTCATTTTATGCCGCTGCGATGATAATTCTGCCATTGAAGCTGGCCAAAAAATTGGCATTACACTGTTCCAAGGCCGGCATATTGATCAACGTTTGCGGCAGCAGACCAACATGTCCATTTTGCGCAAGCCTTAAATTAAAAGAAGTTAAATTTTACGCATAGTGAATTACATTGGCTAAACAGTGCGCTAATTTAATCAAATGTCTTTTGATGTTGTTGAGTTAACCCAGCGCTTATTGGGTTTTGAAAGTGTTACCCCCGCCAGCCCACCCATTTTCGATTGGTTAAGCGGCTATTTGCAAGGCCAGGGCTGGCAAGTTGAACGCGTGAAAATCAATCAGTATCACCATGTGCCGGTTGAAAATTTGTTTGCTTGGCGGGGTAAGAAAACAGGTAAACATCTGTGTTTTGCCGGCCATGTGGATGTGGTGCCCGCCGGTGACCGTGAGGCCTGGCAGCATCCGCCGTTCGCGGGCACCATCGAAAACGGCATTTTATTTGGCCGCGGCATGGTGGATATGAAAGGCTGCATTGGCGCTTTTATTGCCGCCGCTAATACTATTTTCACTGAGCAACCGGATTATCCTGGTACCATCTCTTTTCTCATTACCGGCGATGAAGAAGCCACTGCCCTAAACGGCACTGCGCCGATGTTAAAGTGGCTGAAAACACGCCAGCAATTACCCGATTTTTGTCTGGTGGCAGAACCGAGCTGCACCAAACAATTGGGCGATACCATTCGCATCGGCCGGCGTGGCAGTTGCAACTTCAACATCAATATCCACGGCCAGCAAGGGCATGCCGCCTATCCAGAACGCACCTTAAATCCGCATGCGGTGTTAGCGTATTTTTTGGAATATCTGCGGCAGCATCCGCTGGATCAACCGGCTGATCACTTCCCCATCAGCAGCTGGCAAATTACCAGAATTGAAACATTGGGTGAAACCGCGCGCAATCTAGTGCCAGCAAGCTGTGCCGCCGAAGGTAATGTGCGATTCAATCCCAGTTATAACGAAACTGCATTGCAAAGCTGGCTGCAAATGGCAGCTGCCGCAGCCAAAGAACTATATCCAAATGCCGCGATTAAAATCTCCACCTATCAAAATGCGCCTGCCTTTATCACCCAGCCAGGCAAACTGACCGAAACGCTTAGTCGGGCGATCCAAGAAATAACTGGTCTAATACCGCAATTGGATTGTGGTGGCGGGACATCTGATGCGCGGTTTATTCAGGCTTATTGTCCGGTCATGGAATTCGGGTTGCTAAACGGCACCGCCCATCAGGTCGATGAACATGCGCCCATTGCCGATTTGCAGCAGCTGACACAAATCTATCAGCGCTTTATTGAGCTTTGCACGTAAATCGCTTTATAAGATAAATATGACGGTTATCAGCCCTGCTCACGACATTACCGGATTAAGCCGCCATAACAGCTGGCTAACGCTGTCATTGCTGATGGGCAATCGCGCTGCGCGGGATCAGCTGAATATAAGCCTGCCGGCATTAATTTTTTCAGTAGTTGGACCTTTGGTGTGGTTCCCAATGGGCTTTGTGTTTCCCATCGTCGCCCGCAGCTTTTTGGTGGGCTTGGATGTGGATCTTAGCGCTTCCATGCCGGTGATGATTGCCAAACAATTCATTATTCAGGCGATTATGTTGCTGGCGAGTTATTTATTGGTTTATGCCATTTCCCCAGCGCGCCGCAATGTGTCCGAATTGCGGGCATATGTGATTACGGCCAATTATATGTATTTATGGCAAAGCATGTTGCTACCAATTGCGATGTTTTTTGCCAGTTTAGCGGGGGTGGGTTTTTGGGCCATGGCTATTATGGCTACCTTGTCGATTGCCCTGATTAATCTGGAATGGCGGCAAATTAAGTATGTGTTTAATATAGGCAATGGTGATACCTGGCGGATTTTCCTGCTGGTGAAACTGGTGCAAATTGTGCTGGCCATGACTTTAAGCGCAAATTCTTAAGATTTTCGTCAAACTTGCCCTATATAATGAGGCTGTGCGTTTTCGAATCAATTTGGGCTTGTTCGCCTTAATAGCGCTGTTCTGGGCCCCGCAGGCCTGGGCATTGGCCTGCGCCACCAATGTGCCACCGCAAATTCAGGTGATCGCCAAGCAAGATCCCATTCAATATAATATCACCATTACCCAAGCCCAATTGAACGCGCGTGCCAGTGGTTTATTGGCTGCTTCCAGCGCCATTCATGGCAGCGGCGGGGAGGTTGGGGGTTTAACCGAAGGGCTAATCAATTCCCAAATGCAGATGGAATTCGCCACGGAAAGCCAAGGCGGCGCTACCTGCATCCGCCCCAGTAAAATCGTGGTCTCCATCAAATACCAACCCACCATCTTGATTGCCAATGAATATCAGCGAGGCAGCTGCAATTTCAAAGCGGTCTTGCAACATGAAGGTAAGCATGTCGCAACGGATCAAAATGCCATCCGCAAATATATTCCGATTTTTCAAAACACGTTGGCCAGTTCAGCCCAGGGTTTATTATCCGCCAATCCTGTGCCCACTACTGCCACTCAGGAAATGAGCAAACGCATGCAGGCCATGCTCGGTAAAACCTTAGACAATGTCATGAAAACCTTGTCGGCTGAACGGGAAACTTTGCAGACCAATGTGGATACGCCAAGTGAATACGCCCGTGTGCAGTCTTTGTGCTCAGCCTGGTAATACTTATAAATTATCCATAAAGCACTGATAAAATTTATATAAATTGTGATCCGCCGGTGTTGTAGCCTCGTATTGTGGATATGCAAAACATTGAAGACACCCAATCTAAAAAAGCGCAAACGCAATTTATTCGCACCGCCATGCAAGCCCCTGTGCTGGAAAAAGACCATGAATTAGCTTTGGCGACTTTGTGGCGTGATAAAAAGGACCAGCGCGCGTTAAACGAATTGATCCAATCTTACCTGCGTTTAGTGGTGGCTATTGCTGCCCGTTTTAAACATTACGGTTTGGCCAATAGCGATCTTATTCAGGAAGGTACTCTGGGTTTACTAAAAGCTGCTGACCGGTTTGAACCAGCACGTGAATTGCGCTTTTCAACTTATGCATCTTGGTGGATCCGTTCTTACATCCAAGATTTTGTGCTACGCAACTGGTCAATCGTGCGCACCGGTACAACGGCCAGTCAGAAATCGCTATTTTTCAATTTACGCCGCATTCAAGGTTTGTTGGAACGCAAAGTGGACACGAAGATTGATGAAACGGTGAGCGAAGCTGTCGCTAAAGCTTTGGGCGTGCCGTTAAATGAGGTCCAGGAAATGTCTGCCCGTCTCGGCGGCGGCGATCAATCATTGAATATCACCGTGGGCGAAGATGGCGATAGCGAATTGCAAGATTTTGTCGCCGATGCCGCAGCTTCCCCCGAAGCGATGGTAATTGAACTAACCGATCAGCGCCGGCAGCAAAAACTAATCGCGCAGGCGATGGATTCACTTTCCCCGCGTGAACAGCAAATCATCGCGGCCCGCCGGTTAACTGAAGATGGCATTACTTTGGAAGCCTTGGGCGCAAAAATGGGTGTTTCAAAAGAACGCGTGCGCCAGTTGGAGCAACGGGCCATGGAAAAAATGCGCACGGCGCTCAACCGCCTGGTCAAAAATCCATCTGATTTATTTGCAGAAGCGGCGTAACTTATGCGCACATTTTCGCTTAAGCGTAACTTGCGGCATAAATATACGATGCCGAAAAGTGTAATTTGGCGGTAGCCCCAACCGCCAGTTTCTGCTTAATAGATAAATGACAGATTTGCTGGCCCAGCAATTGGCGCTTTATCCATTTACTAAACTGGCAGATGATTATCATGTTGTCTTTGCCAGCAATAATAATTGGCCAGAGCTTCAATTGCATAAAGCTGCTAATCTGCTGCAAACGTGGTCGGCACCGTTGCGCTGGGGTGCCGTGCTCGATTATTTGGCTAATCAACATGCTATACCTGCAGTCCTAGCACCCATTCAATTGACGCAAAATCTTATGTTTGATCCAGATCAAATGCTGTTGGTGCGGGCTGGCGAAATTATACGCCTCACTGATAAAGAACAAGCCACATTACTTTATTTATACCAGGCCCAACGGCCGGTCACGCGCGAAGAATTGGTGGAAAAAGTATGGGAATATCATGCCGATGTACAAACCCACACTGTAGAAACTCTCATCTGGCGTTTACGGCAAAAACTAGAAACCAATCCTGAAACGCCTCAGTTACTGGTTACTACACCGCAAGGCTATGCTTTAAAAACAATTTAAAGCGTTGTTCCAGGCGGCCGGCTAGATTTGTTCACGGTTGCCCCAAATAATGCTGCGGTTGCAAGTCCGACTAGGCCAATCGCAAGCATCGGAGTGCTTTTTTGAAAAGCTTGCCTTTTTCCCAAGCTTTTATCTGGATATTTTAAACCGCTTGCCCGCTGTTTAATGCCAGCAGCTAAAATACCTGCTGCGGCAATTGCTGCAACCGTGGTGCCGGCACGCCGTTTACCGCTTGGCAATGCATCGTATTTTGCATGTGCAGTTTGCATAACTTGCTGACTATTACTAACAGCAGCTAGCAAGTGACAACTGATACCCAGCAAACCATATTCTATGCATTTTTGTTTATGCAATTCGCGCATCGGACCAGACGGTGTTGCTAACATTTCAACATATTCAGCCCCAGAATAAGCCATGTTACCACCACCAAAAGCAGTAGCCGTGGTGGCATAAATGGCATCGGCCCACGCTGCTGGATTTTGCGGCAAAATATCCTGCAAATTTTGACCATTACGGGCGATCTTACCAACTTCAAACGCACCATTAATTGTTGACGACGTGACTGCGCCAATCAAAAATAACTTAATTTCTGCAATATCTGTTTCCGTTAAAGCCATGCCCTAGCCATAGCATAAGCCACATCTTAAAGAAATACTTACATAATGAGCTGTATTAACGCCTTGTTAAGGCTTGGCTTGGCAGTATCTTGGCAACAGGAGAATCTCGAAATGACCTATGAGAACATTATTGTTGAGCAAAAAGACAAAGTATTGGTGGTGCAGTTAAACCGCCCGGCGGCCATGAATGCACTGGCGACCAGTTTGCTCACTGAACTTAATGAAGTGCTGGAAAGTGCGGAAACCAATGATGATGTTCGTGTGGTACTGATCACCGGCAGCGAAAAAGCATTTGCCGCCGGCGCGGATATTAAAGAAATGGCGGGGAACAGTTTTGCTTCCGCTTACAAATCAGATTTTATCACGAAAACCTGGGAACGCCTCACTAAATTCCGCAAACCGACCATTGCTGCGGTTTCTGGTTTTGCTTTAGGTGGTGGCTGCGAATTGGCCATGATGTGCGATATTATTATTGCCGCTGATAATGCCAAATTCGGCCAGCCCGAAATTTCCTTGGGGATCATCCCAGGCGCTGGCGGCACCCAACGTTTAACCCGTGCCATTGGCAAAGCCAAAGCCATGGAAATGATTTTAACCGGCCGCATGATGAAAGCAGATGAAGCGGAAGTAGCAGGCTTGGTGGCCAAAGTGGTGCCATTAGCAGAATTGCAAACGGCGGCATTGGAAATGGCCAATAAAATTGCGACTTTCTCGGCACCGGCTGTGATGTTGGCCAAAGAAGCCGTGAATGCAGCCTTCAATCATACGCTGTGTGACGGTGTGAAATTCGAACGCCGTTTATTTTACAGCACTTTTGCACTGGAAGATCAAAAAGAAGGCATGGCCGCGTTTACGGAAAAACGCGCAGCCGTGTTTAAAGATCAGTAAACTGAAGTTAAAATTCTTATGGCCTCATCCTGAGTAGCGGCATCGCCGCGTATCGCATTCTATTCAGGATGAGGTCGTTTGCTTACTATTTAATCAGTTCTTTATCATACACGCCCCAAATCACGCTACGGGGTAGCCAGCCTTGGCGGATACTAAAATCAATTTCACAAGCGTGCGCTTGGCATGCCACCAATTGGCCAAACGCGCCTTTTTTAACTTTGGCAATACCGCCGCTCTCGCTGGTTTCGCCGCGCCGCAGCAAGGTATCATGTGTTACATAAACTCCGCGCCGGCCAATCAACATGGATTTATGCACCCAAGATAGGCTGCCCTGCCAATCTTTAATGCGCCGCCAATAATCAAACTCGGCCACAATTTCCACCGGTGCACCTTTTAAATGATATTCCCATTCAATCGGATAACGCTTGCCCGGGCCCGCGCGGCTAAACACTTTATTGCTACGCAAACTTGCAAAGCGTGGCAGTGGCAACACATTATTGGGTGCTTCCACGCCATCTTTTTCTTTCGGCGCGGCTTCGTCTTTCGTAGTTTCTACGGGCGTGCTTTTATCTTCAGCTGCTGACGCATAAACCGGCAACGCCAACAACAATCCCGCTAAAACCAATCCAACGATACGCGACATTTGGCAACCTTCGCGCCCTAATAGGGAATGGTATAGTAATGTTGCAGTTTCACCCAGCCGCGTTTTTCCATGCATTGGCTGAGCTCATACACATTCGGCAGATCGCTGTATTCACGCGGTGTGCCTTTTTCATCCACCACATGGCCGTCTTTGGTGGAAACCGGATCATTGGCATCAATCCAACGGGTGCGGTCCCGTACTTCTAAAGTGCAGGCACTTAAATCTTGTTCCAGAAAGTCTTGCGATTTTTGAATATCCGGCACGGTGTCCGCCGTCATCCGCATATTGTGCCA